>NZ_CP118259.1:0-1468750 GCF_013337045.2 Agrobacterium vitis | reverse complement strand
AGCCAGGATTCGGCGGTAAAAGCCATTCTCAGCAATGAGGTCGTGGCAGGCGATGTCGTGGTCATCCGCTATGAAGGACCGAAGGGCGGCCCGGGCATGCAGGAAATGCTGTACCCGACCAGCTACCTGAAATCCAAGGGCCTCGGAAAGACCTGCGCCTTGATCACCGACGGACGTTTCTCCGGCGGCACATCGGGCCTGTCCATCGGCCACGTCTCGCCAGAAGCCGCCAATGGCGGCACCATCGGCCTGGTGCGCAACGGCGACACGATCGCCATCGACATCCCGAACCGCACGATTGAGCTGATGCTGTCCGAAGGCGAGCTCGCCGCCCGCCGTGTCTCACAGGACGCCGCTGGCTGGAAGTCAGCGGAGCACCGCAAGCGCAAGGTGACAACAGCCCTGAAGGCCTATGCTGCGTTTGCGACGTCTGCGGACTTGGGTGCTGTGCGGAAATTGCCTGAGTAAAGATTAGACCGAAGCCCCGGCGCAAAATTTTGTTTTGCGCCGGGGCTATTTCCCTTTTTGGTCATTGCTCGGCAGAGTGTAATGTATGCAGCAAACAAAATTTGATGTCCTTCGCCAACAGCTTGCTTTCTTGATTGAGCTGGACAAACTCAAATCCATTGTGCGCCAATCACCGCTTATCAACAAATCCCGGCGTGAAAATTCCGCTGAACATTCATGGCACTTGGCCTTATTTGCCCTAACGCTTTCCGAGCACGCCGAGGGCGTTGATCCTCTGCATGTGGTAAAACTGCTGTTACTGCATGATGTGGTTGAAATCGACGCAGGCGATGCCCCCATACACAATCAGCAGGTAGACCGTGCAGCCTTGGCCGAGCAAGAACTCTCCGCCGCCAAGCGTATCTTTGGGCTTTTACCCGATGTTCAGGGGCAGGAGATGCTTGCCCTCTGGCTGGAGTTTGAAGAAGGCAAAACGCCCAATGCGCGTTTTGCCAAAGCGCTGGACCGCCTTCAGCCGTTGCTTCTGAATACGCTGACCGATGGCGGGACGTGGGCCGAAAACGGCGTTTCGGAACAGCAGGTCATGGAGCGCTATGGCCCCGCCATTGAAGGTGGATCACCAATTCTCTGGGAACAGGCAAAGGAGCTGGTGCTCGCGCATTTTGATTGCAAAGCACGCGAATGACCTGCCTTCTCAATTTTACTGCCTAATTACGTTGGAATAATCGGCCGGTGAATTCCCCGCAGCCTGCGCTTTGGCGCTGATGGCGGCGCGGGCGCGCAATTCCGGCTCCGGCAGCTTCCAGACTGATGCTCCATGCTCTGCCAGATAGCCGGGCAGGTAGCCCGACAGCAAAACGCGGTAATCCGTTGGAATGCCTGGCTCAATCTGGCGGGCAAGATCAAACACCACTGTGGTGCAATTGGTGGTGATTGTGTCGTAGAATTTGGGCTGTTTGGCAAGCTGATCTGCCGAATTCACGTAATTTAAAAACAAGGCGCGCATCGCCTGTTTGGGAATATCCAGCGGGTAAAGATAGGTGTCTTCTTTGCGCATATTGGTGCGAAGATAGAGAATATCCCGCTCATCGGCAGCGAGAAAAGCCAGCTCATAGGTTTTAAAAAAGCCTGCAATCGATGAATAGGATTCGGTCTTCTCTCGCCGCGTTTCCACCGAGAACACCACGCGCTGACCATCCTCAAATCCAAAACTGATCAGCGTATGGGCAATGGCATCCATGCCCCAATAGGACAGGACCATATCGGCTTCATTCAGCTTGTTGAGATCATATTGCCGCGTCTCCCACTTGGCATCGGCAACCGTGTCGCTTGTCCAGTTGAAGTTGCGCACATTCTGGAGCGTCACAATGTTGTTTTCAACGCTCCCGGTAACAGTCCTCGACACATCCGTTGCCCAGTCCCGATCAAGGCTCGGCTTGATCGAATGCCACCAGATGCCGACGACGACAAAGCTCAATAGAAACAGCCCGACTGACGCAAGAGGCGATTTTCGACCCAAGGAAAGGATGGCGAGGATAAAAATCAGCCACAAGCTGGAGGCTGCGCCCCGAACGAAATCGGGGCCCGGAATACGATACCACAGAGCCAAGGTGATCCAAACCGTGGCGATCAGAGCAATCAAAGCCAGTATTACGAGAAGAATAACGCTCACTATGCGCAATAGATATTTCATGCCGAAATTCTCCTCCCGATTTTCAACCGTGTGTATCCTGATGAACCTATAACGCATAAAGCCGCCCTTTCGGGCGGCTTGCAACGTTTCACGGTTAAGGTAAATCTCACCCAAAAACCCGCTTGAAAATCGTATCGACATGCTTGGTGTGATAACCAAGGTCAAACTTCTCACGGATTTGCTCTTCGCTTAGCGCTGCCCGCACCTCGGCATCTCCAAGCAGTTCTTCCAGGAAGTCCTTGCCCTGTTCCCAGACCTTCATGGCGTTACGCTGTACGAGGCGGTAGCTGTCTTCGCGGGAGACGCCGGCTTGGGTGAGCGCCAGCAACACGCGCTGGCTCATCACGAGGCCGCGGAATTTGTTCATGTTTTTCAACATGTTTTCCGGGTAAATCACCAGCTTTTCGACAACGCCTGCCAAACGGTTCAGGGCGAAATCGAGCGTGATCGTGGTGTCGGGGCCGATGGCGCGCTCAACGCTGGAATGGCTGATGTCGCGTTCGTGCCACAGCGCCACGTTTTCCATGGCGGGGACAACCGACATGCGCACGAGGCGGGCGAGGCCGGTGAGGTTTTCAGTCAGCACCGGGTTGCGCTTGTGCGGCATCGCCGATGAGCCTTTCTGGCCCGGAGAGAAGAACTCTTCGGCTTCCAGCACCTCGGTGCGCTGCATGTGGCGGATTTCGATGGCGACGTTTTCAATTGATGAGGCAATCACGCCCAAAGTGGCGAAGAACATCGCATGACGGTCGCGCGGGATGACCTGCGTCGAGACCGGCTCCGGTACGAGGCCGAGCTTTTCGCAGACATGTTCCTCGACGCTGGGGTCGATATTGGCGAAGGTGCCGACAGCGCCGGAGATGGCGCCCGTGGCAATTTCAGCGCGGGCGTTGACGAGGCGGGCGCGGTTGCGCTCCATTTCGGCATAGAAGCGAGCAAAGGTCAGGCCCATAGTGGTGGGTTCAGCGTGGATGCCGTGGCTGCGGCCAATGCGTACCGAATCCTTGTGCTCAAAGGCGCGGGCTTTCAGGGCTGCCAGCACCCGGTCCATATCAGCCAGCAACAGATCAGCGGCGCGGACCAGCTGAATGTTGAAGGTGGTGTCCAGCACATCCGAGGAGGTCATGCCCTGATGCACGAACCGGCTGTCGGGGCCGATGAATTCGGCCAGATGGGTGAGGAAGGCAATCACGTCATGCTTGGTGACGGCTTCGATCTCGTCGATGCGGGCCACGTTGAACTCGGCAGCGCCGCCCTTTTCCCAGATGGTTTTGGCGGCGTCCTTCGGGATAACACCCAGCTCGGCCAGCGCGTCGCAAGCATGGGCCTCGATCTCGAACCAGATGCGGAATTTGGTTTCGGGCGACCAGATGGCGACCATTTCTGGCCGGGAATAACGCGGGATCATCGGCTTGATCTTTCTTGCATGAATAACCTATGCCGCCCCATAGCAAACATGGCAGCCGATCTCAACGGCAACGGCGTGAAAGGTGGTGTCAGGGCTTGATAGGCACGGCGAGCCAGCGCCCGTCGGAGCCTTCGGAAGAGGGGTTCATGACCAGCACAAGGGCGATCTGCACCACATTGCCACCGGGAACCTGATAGGTGACGACGCCACCCAGCCTGTAGCCGGTCGGACAGCGGCGGCTGGCGGGCACATGGCCGTCCTCATAGACCACCTTGTCCTGCTTGGCACCGTTGATTTGCGTCATCTTCAGGCGAAAGCCCTTGATGGTCTGTACCTGGTCCTTGCAGGCGGCAGGCGCGCCTTCGTCCAGCTCTTCCAGCGTCAGTGTATTTGGCTCACCCACCGTTGGCTGGGAGGCGTGAACACGGTAGCTGAGAACATGCGGATCGGTGCCAATCTCGCTCAAGGGATTGAAGGCCACCACTTCGCCCGGATGGTCCAGCAAGCCTCGGTCCTGAACGGTTTTTGCCACCTGATCCATGCTCTGCTTGCGGATCGCGGCCATGCTGGCCTTGTCGTCATCGCCGCGCAGGCGCACCGGCGTATCCGGCAGGAAAGTATTGTTGTTGAGATCGATGGCAAAAATATTCGAGTAGGGCGTGTTGACGCCGCTCTGCACGCCATATTCCTCGAAGGCAAAGACAGACCCGTCGGCAGAAAAACCGATGGGGCGAACGGCGGCTATATCGCCTGCTGCAGCGGGCAGGGCAGTGGCAAGGCTGCCCACGGCAACCATTGCTGCGGAAAGCCAATTGAGTTTCAAGACCGGCCTCCTTCAGCGGCACGGCGCAATGCCGTCACCGTTTCGCGATAGGCATCGACACCCTGGCCCTTGTAGATGGCAGATCCTGCCACCAGCACATTGGCACCGGCCTTTGTGGCAATCGGCGCCGTTTCCACGGTAATGCCGCCATCCACTTCCAGCGCAATCGGCCTGTCGCCAATCAGCGCCCGCGCCTGGGCGATCTTGTCCGCCGCAGCCGGAATGAAGCTTTGCCCGCCAAAACCGGGATTGACACTCATGATCAGGATCAGATCGACATCGTCAATGACGTTTTCCAGCGTGGAAACCGGTGTGGCCGGATTGATCGACACGCCAGCTTTCTTGCCGAGGGCGCGAATGGTTTGCAGGGAGCGATGCAGATGCGGCCCGGCTTCAGCATGGACAGTGATGTAATCACATCCTGCATCGGCAAAGGCGGCAAGGAACGGATCGGCAGGGGCAATCATCAGGTGGCAGTCGAATACCGCTTTGGTATGGGGCCGCAATGCCTTGATAACCGCCGGGCCAAAAGAGATATTCGGCACGAAATGGCCGTCCATGACATCAAGATGAATCCAGTCGGCGCCCGCCTCCACCACATCGGCAACTTCAGCCCCCAGCCGGGAAAAATTGGCGGCGAGGATCGAAGGGGCGATCAGCAGCGGAGGTGTCATTTATCTCATTCTTTCGATATAGCGGATGTCGTGCCGCTCATAGCATTCCCTCATTGGCGCGACAACCTTTCCTGTGATCCGGACTGCGAAAGTCGGTTGATTTTACAGCCGCTTTGCGGGCGGTCACGATACGGCCTTGGACAGGTGCGACAGCGAGGCTATGAATGCTTGGACATGACCTATGGGAGGAAATATGGGCAGGTTTGTGATCATCACCGGCGGCAGCACGGGCATAGGGCGCCAACTGGTCCAGGCTTTTGCCGGTCTGGGCGATACGGTGGCCTTCAGCTATCTCGGCGACGATGCACCGGCCAAAAGCCTGGTATCCCTGATGGAGCAACAGGGCCGCAACGTGCTGGCGCTTTCCGCCGATGTCGGAGACGGAGACGCCGTCGAGCAGTTCTTCAATCAGGCCTGCACCTGGGCCAAGACAAGCCCGGCGGTCCTCGTCAACAATGCCGGTGTGCAGACCTGGTCCAGCCTGCTCGATCTCTCTGAAAAAGACTGGAACCGGGTGATCCGCACCAATCTGACCGGCACATTTCTCAATACCAAGGCGGCGGCAAGCCGGATGGTGGCGGCTGGAAACGGTGGCGCCATCGTCAATATCGGCTCGGGCTGCAACAAGCTCGCCTTCCCGAACCTGGTTGATTACACCGCTTCCAAGGGCGGGGTTGAGCAATTCACCAAGGTAGCCGCCGTGGAATTGGGGCCGCATGGTATCCGGGTGAATTGCGTTGCCCCTGGTGCCATTGCCACGGAACGAACCTATGAGGAAGCGCCTGATTATGGCGAAGTCTGGGGCAAGGTCACGCCGCTGCGCCGGGTGGGGACACCGCAGGATATTGCTGGCCCCGTACTCTATCTTGCCAGTGAGGCGGCAGGCTTCGTCACCGGGCAGACGCTCTGGGTCGACGGCGGGTTGTTTACGCGGCCAGTCTGGCCTTACGAATAGGTAACGCTATTCGCTGAGCGGGCGCGGCGGCTGAAAACTACCGTCACGCCATTCCTGCAATTGAAACGGATTGTCGCTGAGTTCGTGGCCGTCGGTAAAGGACAGCGAGCCGATGACGGTCTCAGCCTTGGTCTTGCTGATGGCCTCAGCTAACGACGGTTCGTTCAATGCCGCCGCGGCATGCAGAAACTGGATGCTGGCAAAAGCGGGCAGGGCATAGCCATCCGCAGCGCTGCCCTGTGTTCGTAGCGCGTCAACCGCCTTCTGTGCGCTCGGCATTCTGGCATAATCAGGCGTTATCACGGCCAGTACGCCATCTTGCAGCGGAACGGGCCTGTCCACCGCCCTCATTGCCTCGCCACCCATCAGCGTCAGAGGAATATTCTCGGCCTTGGCATCGCGGGCGATGATTGAGACATCGCTGCGGTCACCGCCGATGAAGACATCGGTCGCGCCCGTCTTCTTCAAGCGCCGCACCAGGGCAATCTGTTGCTCCTGGGTCGGGCGGTAGGTATCGGTGAAAACCGGTTTCATGCCGCGCTGCTCCAGCGACACGCGGATGGCTTCCACCAGTTCACGGCTGCGGATCGTGCCATCATCGAGAAGCGCGAAGGCCGTTCCGGCCCATTGGCTGACGATCACATCCACCAGCTTTTCACTTTCCGCTTTGGTGCTGGGCGCCAGACGAAAGAGTGGCCATTGGTTCTTCAAGGCATCTTCCATAACGGTGGGCCAGCGCACCGAAAGCGTCACAGCCGGAATACCGGCCGGGCCAAGCTTGGCCAGCAAACCATCCAGGCTTTCAC
This sequence comes from Agrobacterium vitis, assembly GCF_013337045.2. Lineage (NCBI taxonomy): Bacteria > Pseudomonadati > Pseudomonadota > Alphaproteobacteria > Hyphomicrobiales > Rhizobiaceae > Gillisella > Gillisella vitis. Next base: position 1,461,923 of record NZ_CP118259.1, on the reverse strand, counting down.
TGCACAGAAATCCGATCGCCGCATCGACCTTTGCCGCCACAAGCTTGTCGGCAATCTCCGGGCCGGTTCCCGTGGCGCATGGCTCGTCAATCAGCGTCAGCGTATCGCCGCTTTGCTTTACCGCAGCTTCTGCCCCCGCTCGAATCTGCTGACCAAGAACAGCATAAGGCCCGCCCTGAGGGGCAACCAGGCCGATGGTAAGCGCAAACGCACCCGGCGCTACGAATGCATAGCCCATGCCGAAAAGCAGTGAAAAAACGCGTAATATCATTTCAATCCGGATCATTATGAATTTTCAGTGACCTTAGCGATATCGCAACGGCAAGGGAATGAAAATGTCTCGGTCGCCGCGCCAAGATGCTGCCGGAGCGTGATGGTTTGGTAAAACTGCTTCACAGTTTTGCATATCTTGTTCTATAGCCATTCTTAACAGGCAAATTGGCAGGAGTGCAGGCGTGGCTATCGATCCTTTGGACTATCGTGAAGCGATGAGCCGCTACGCAGGCCATGTGCAGATCGTCACCACCGAATTTCAAGGCGTTGCCAGAGGCACGACCATCACTGCCGCCTGCTCGGTTTCCGATCAGCCGCCGATGGTGCTGGCCTGCATCAACAATCAGAATGAAAGCAACAAGCCGTTCTTCGAAAGCGACTGTTTTGCCCTGAACACGCTCGCCGCTCATCATCAGGACCTGGCTGGAGCTTTCGCCGGTTTCGGCAAGCTGTCGAGCGAAGAGCGCTTCGCGCTTGGTACCTGGGAGCAGATGGTTACCGGTGCACCGCTGCTAACCGGCGCCATCGCCGCCTATGATTGCCGGGTCGTCGACAGGAAAATCACCGCCACGCACACAGTTCTGTTTGGCGAAGTGGTGGGGCTTAAGCTTGGTGAAAAGGCTGCAACGCTTCTTTACCTGCAAAGAGGTTTCCACACCGTCGAATAGGCGAGATCATGGACCCAAATCATGGACAATGCCGACATTGAAGAGATGTTTCAATCACTGGGTCCGGTTAGTATCCGGCGGATGTTTGGTGGCAAGGGTATCTATCACCACGGCGTAATTTTCGCGCTGTATCTCTTCGACGAGATCATGCTGAAAGCAGACATACAGACGGCACCAGAGTTTGCCGCCGCCGGTGCCCGGCAATGGGTCTATCAGCGACCGGGCAAGAAGCCAGTCGCCATGCCCTATTGGTCTGTGCCGGAAGACGCGTTCGACGATCCCGACGAAATGGCGCGCTGGGCGCGGCTTGCCTATGAGGCCGCAGTTCGCGCTCAAAAGCCTGAAACACCGAAAAAGTCAGCGAAGAAAAGGAAGAATGACCTTGGTGAAGGCCGATAAAGGCTGAGGCAAGTCATCGAGGGCGAACCAACCGAAGTCCGAAAGCTTATCGGGTTCGGTCAAGCTCGCTTCGCCGGAAATGTCGCTGGTCTTATAGAGAAGAGAGATCCAGTGCTGACGATCAGCTGCGATAATTTGTTCGCTCACGCTGACAAATTCTACGGAGCCGATAGCCAACCCGGTCTCTTCCTCGGCTTCACGTTTGGCCGCTTGTTCAGCAGGCTCGAGCACATCGACCTTGCCGCCAACAATGTTCCAGAAACCGGCTTCGGGTGGACGCATTCGCTTATAGAGCAGAAGCTTGCCATCTCTTAGGATGGCAAGTCCGACGCCGACACCCGGAAAATCTAATCCGGGCAGCATGTCAGGCTTTTGCGCTGGCAACGATCAGCATGAAAGCCGGAATATCATCGCCGAAGCCAACAGGAGTCGGGCCGTCATCATGGTCGCGGTAATGCTGGCGGCGGCGTTCGCGCTGGTCGTCATTGGCCGGGTTGGGCGCCTGATTATTGCGATAATCGCGGTTGCCCTGGCTAGGCCGTCTGTCTGTCTTGCGCTCTTGCTTCACGCTATCCACCTTGGTTGCGACGACTTCTACAGCCGCTTCGGTGCTAATCTGCTCTTCTGTCGTGTCAGGCTTGTGACTGCTGCGATGCTCACGATCACCGTCACGCGCACCGTCTCTGGAGCGTTCCCGGCCACGGCCACGTTCACTACCGCTTCTGTCACTACCGCTCTTGTCACGAGCACCCTTGCCACCACGGCCACGGCGCTCATCACGATCACCTTCAGCCATGGGCGGCAGAGAGGCGACGTCGCCGTCCAGCCATTCAGGCTTTTCACCGATCAGTTTTTCAATCGCGTCGAGATATTTCGCGTCGGACTTTGTCACCAGCGTGAAGGCGCGGCCTGAGCGACCAGCGCGACCGGTACGGCCGATGCGATGGACATAGTCTTCCGCATGGATCGGCACGTCGAAATTGAACACATGGCTGACATCGGGAATATCAAGGCCACGGGCTGCAACGTCGGAAGCGACCAGAAGGGTAATCTGATTGTCCTTGAAGCCAGCGAGCATATTTGTGCGCGAGCGCTGGTCCATGTCGCCATGCAGGGCACCGACCGAGAAACCATGCCGCTCCAGCGAACGGAACAGGTCAGCCACATCCTTCTTGCGATTGCAGAAGATGATGGCGTTCTTCAGGTCATCCTGGGCGCGGATGATGTCGCGCAGGGTAGAGCGCTTTTCATAATCCTTGTTCTGGCAGGCCACCAGCCGCTGCGTCACGGTCTTAGCGGTGGAAGATGGCGGAGCCACCTCGATCCGTTCCGGATTTTGCAGGAACTTGTCAGCCAGCTTCTGGATTTCCGGCGGCATCGTGGCCGAGAAGAACAGCGTTTGACGGGTAAAGGGAATGAGCTTGGCGATACGCTCGATATCGGGAATGAAGCCCATGTCCAGCATGCGGTCGGCTTCGTCGATGACGAGAATTTCCACGCCGGTCATCAGCAGCTTGCCGCGCTCGCAATGGTCCAGCAGGCGGCCAGGCGTGCAGATCAGCACATCGGCGCCACGTTCCAGCTTGCGGTCCTGTTCATCGAACGAAACGCCGCCGATCAGCAGGGCAATGTTGAGCTTGTGATTCTTGCCGTATTTTTCGAAATTCTCGGCCACCTGGGCAGCAAGTTCGCGCGTCGGCTCCATAATCAGCGTGCGCGGCATGCGGGCACGGGCGCGACCTTTTTCGAGCAATGTCAGCATCGGCAGTACGAAGGACGCCGTCTTGCCTGTGCCCGTCTGGGCAATGCCGCAAATGTCGCGGCGCATCAGGGCCGGCGGAATGGCGCCAGCCTGGATCGGTGTCGGCACGGTGTAGCCGGCATCAGTTACAGCGGAAAGAACTTTTTGGCTCAGGCCAAGGTCAGCGAATGTGGTCAAAGGGAAATGTTTTCCGTTCCGTTCTTGCGAACTCAAGATGAATCGCCCGCGAACAGGCGTTAACGCCAGCGCGGGATAGGCCGAAAACGCCTCAAAGTCAAGGAATAGGCCCTTCGCTGCGCCATAAAGCTTAACGAAACTTCAATTTCCGCGGCCAGATGCGAGGATAGCCAGCCCGGCAGCGCCCAGAAAACCTCCGGTCGTGCGGTTGATCAGCGCCACGCTGCGGGGTGTTTTCAAGAGGCGTCTGGCCCGTCCCGCCAGAAAAACATGGCCGCCGATCACCACGGTCTCGACCGCAAGAATGATCGCGATAATATCGATCAGCGCCGACGCATTGAAGGATACGGGTACGAAATTCGGCAGCAGGGCCAGATAGAAAAGTGGCATTTTCGGATTGCCGAGATTGAGCGCGAAACCTGTCAGGTACACGGGAAACAGCGCCCCACGGCGCTCCATCGGCACCATCTGCGGCAGGACCGGCTTTGCCATCCAGAGGCGGACACCCATCCAGATAAGATAGACCGCACCGCCGTAGCGCAAAAGCTCCATCAGCCAGCCCATGTCCTGCGCCAGCATGGACAGGCCGAAAAACGCAAGCGTCAAATAAATCAAGATGCCGGTAACTGTCCCAAGGCCATAGGCGAGGCCCGACGCAGGTCCATGGGAAAGAGTGCGGGCCATGATCGTCACATTATCGGGACCGGGACTGGCGGCAAACACCAGAAAGGCCAGCGCAAAGGTGAGCATTGAATGCAGATCCATGGCAATCCCCTTTTCATTCCCAGCGCTTCAGGAGGCCGATTTTGACAGGCAGACTATGCCATAAAAAACGCCGGTTGAAACAACCGGCGTTTTTATTTGCAAAAAGAAATATGGGCTAATCAGCGCAGCCGCTTGGCAGCCGGTTCCGGTACCAATTCGCCTTCCAGGCGGCGATCCAGATAATCTTCGCATTCAGCCATCAGCGTTTCGACCTGGCCGTTGAAGAAGTGATTGGCGCCGGGCAAGGTCTTCTGGGTGATCAGAATGCCCTTCTGGGTCTTCAGTTTGTCCACCAAGCCCTGAACGTCCTTTTCCGGAGCAACCTTGTCGGAGTCGCCATGGATGATCAGACCGGACGAAGGGCAGGGGGCGAGGAAGGAGAAATCATAGGTATTTGGCTGCGGCGCAACCGAGATAAAACCTTCGATTTCCGGGCGCCGCATCAACAGTTGCATGCCGATCCATGAGCCGAAGGAATAGCCGGCAACCCAACAGCTTTTCGAATCGGGATGCAGGCCCTGCACCCAGTCGAGCGCCGAGGCCGCATCGGACAATTCGCCGGCGCCGTGGTCGAATTCACCCTGGCTGCGGCCAATGCTGCGGAAGTTGAAGCGCAAGGTGGTAAAACCGCGCTTCTGGAACATGTAGAACAACTGATAGACGATCTGGTTGTTCATCGTGCCGCCAAATTGCGGATGCGGATGCAGGATGATCGCAATCGGGGCGCTCTTTTCCTTGGAGGGCTGGTAGCGGCCCTCTAGACGTCCTGCGGGTCCGTTGAAAATGACTTCGGGCATGGATACTCCGGTCTTGGCGTGTTTTTTTGCCTACGCGCCCTTACCCGTCAGAAGATGACTTGACGGGGGCACTCAGCTTTTCTAAAACCCAGTTTAGAACCATTCGAAATTATGGGTCGCTGTGTTATTGAATGTGTCATAGGACAGTCGGGGTGAAAATTTCAAGAAAAATGCATCTTCTATGGCAGATGCATGATTTTCTCCGAAAACAGGGCATGATCTAAGACAATACGCAGGTTTTGCGCCTTCCGGCTCAAGATCGCGGCACGACAAAGCGGAACATATCAGAGAAAACATGGCTGAACGCATCTACATGGACTGGAATGCCACCGCACCGCTTCTGAATGAAGCGCGCGATGCGATGCTGGCTGCTTTGGCCATGCCGGGCAATCCGTCCTCTGTTCACGCCGAAGGGCGGGCTACCCGCGCCCTGGTTGAAAAGGCGCGCCGCCAGGTGGCGGAACTTGTCGGAGCCGCGCCCGCCAATGTCATTTTCACCTCAACGGCAACGGAAGCGGCAAATTTTGTCCTGTCGCCACGCTATAGAATGGGCCGTTCACTGCTGCCCGTCGGACGAGCCTATGTCTCGGCCATCGAACATCCTGCCGTACGGCAAGGCGGACGGTTTTCGCCTGACTGTGTGACCGAAATCCCGGTGACCCGGCAGGGCGTGATCGATCTCGATGCCCTGGAACGGGCGCTGGCCGACCATCCTGCCGATCAGGGCATGCCGCTGGTCGCCGTCATGCTGGCAAATAATGAAACCGGGGTTATCCAGCCGATCGAAGCGGTGGGGCAACTGGTTCACGCCAGGGGCGGATTGCTGCTTGTGGATGCGGTCCAGGCGGTCGGGCGTATCCCGGTTGATATTGCGGCCCTGGATGCAGATTTCCTGATTCTATCGGCCCACAAGCTTGGTGGCCCCAAAGGGGCTGGCGCCGTGGTGGCCCGTGGCGAGGCGCTGATGCCGGAACCGCTGGTGCGCGGTGGCGGGCAGGAAAAGGGCCATCGCGGCGGCACGGAGAACCCTGCCGCAATTGCGGGCTTCGGCGCTGCTGCGGACCATGCTACAAAAGACTTGATAAAGCGCAATTTACAGATTGCGGCCTTGCGAGATGCTTTGGAAACAGGCATGCGCAGCATCGCACCCGATCTGGTGATCCACGGCGCGGGTGAGACACGTATTGGCAATACGAGTTTCTTCACGCTGCCGGGTCTGAAAGCGGAAACCGGGCAGATCGCCTTTGATCTGGAAGGGGTGGCGCTGTCTGCCGGAGCGGCCTGTTCATCCGGCAAGGTTGGACAGAGCCATGTTTTGACCGCCATGGGGCTGGATGCCGGCATTGGCGGCTTGCGGCTGTCGCTCGGTCCCGCCACCACGGCTGAGGATATCGAGCGGGTCGTCTCGATATTCGGCAAGATTGCCGGGCGGCGCCAGCTTGCCGGTCACGCGGCATGAGACGCTAAAAGAGTGCCTGAAAAGGCGGAATAAACCCAGGTTTGGGGGTGAAAACTCATCTCCATTCCCTATATGAGAGCGGATCCCCCGCTGAAACGTTGACAAGCTGCCGGACCTTGGACCCGGCGAGATTGGAGAACGCTAATGGCTGCCGTACAAGAAACGATCGATCAGGTCCGCCAGATCGACGTCGATCAGTACAAGTATGGTTTTGAAACTATGATCGAAGTCGACAAGGCCCCGAAGGGCTTGTCGGAAGACATCGTCCGTTTCATTTCCGCAAAGAAGAACGAGCCGGACTGGATGCTGCAATGGCGTCTGGATGCTTACCAGCGCTGGCTGACGATGGAAGAGCCAGAGTGGGCGCGCGTCCACTATCCGAAGATCGACTTCAACGACATTTATTACTATGCCGCGCCGAAAAGCACGGCTGGCCCGACCTCGATCGACGATGTCGATCCTGAGCTTTTGAAGGTCTATGAAAAGCTGGGCATTCCGCTTCGTGAGCAGGAAATTCTGGCAGGTGTCCAGACCTCGAAAATCGCTGTCGATGCGGTGTTCGATTCGGTCTCGGTCGTCACCACGTTCAAGGCTGAATTGATGAAAGCCGGCGTGATCTTCATGTCGATTTCAGAAGCCGTGCGCGAATATCCTGATCTGGTGAAGAAATATCTCGGCACAGTCGTGCCGGTTACCGACAATTATTACGCAACGCTGAATTCGGCTGTGTTTACGGATGGCTCGTTCGTGTTCATTCCCAAGGGCGTTCGTTGCCCGATGGAATTGTCCACCTACTTCCGCATCAACGAGAAAAACACCGGCCAGTTTGAGCGCACGCTGATCATTGCCGAAGAAGCCGCTTACGTCTCCTATCTGGAAGGCTGCACAGCTCCGCAGCGCGATGAAAACCAGCTGCACGCTGCTGTGGTTGAGCTTGTGGCGCTTGACGATGCCGAGATTAAATATTCCACCGTCCAGAACTGGTATCCGGGCGACAAGAACGGCAAGGGCGGCATCTATAATTTCGTCACCAAGCGTGGCGATTGCCGGGGTGCGCGGTCGAAAATTTCGTGGACGCAGGTCGAAACCGGATCGGCGATCACCTGGAAATATCCGTCCTGCATTCTGCGGGGCGATGACAGCCGCGGCGAATTCTACTCGATTGCCGTTTCCAACGGTTATCAGCAGGTCGATAGCGGCACCAAGATGATCCATCTCGGCAAGAACACGTCGAGCCGCATCATCTCCAAGGGCATTTCGGCGGGCTTTTCCAGCAATACCTATCGCGGCCAAGTTTCTGCGCATCGCAAGGCGGAAAATGCCCGTAACTTTACCCAGTGCGACAGCCTGCTGATCGGCGACAAATGCGGGGCGCATACCGTGCCCTATATCGAGGCGAAGAACTCTTCGGCTCAGTTCGAGCATGAGGCAACAACCTCGAAAATCTCGGAAGATCAGCTGTTCTACTGCCTGCAACGCGGCATTCCCCAGGAAGCCGCCATCGCCCTGATCGTCAATGGTTTCGTGCGCGAAGTCATCCAGGAATTGCCGATGGAATTTGCGGTTGAAGCGCAGAAGCTGATCGGGATTTCACTTGAGGGTAGCGTGGGGTGATGAGCCGGACGATCGTACTTTTTCGTCCGGTCGGACTGGAAGAATTGAAGCTGATTGAGGAGAGTGGCTGGAAAACTTTTCCACCCCGTCTGCCAGATCAGCCGATATTTTATCCGGTGACGAATGAAGATTATGCCGCGCAGATTGCGCGGGATTGGAACACCAATGTTGGCTCCCGGCGTGGCTTTGTCACGAAATTTGAAGTCGACTCCACCTATGTATCGAAATTCGAAAAGCGGGTCGTTGGTGGTCGAGAATATGAGGAACTATGGGTTCCTGCCGAAGAACTGGAAGAATTTAACCGGCATATCGTCGGAAATATTGTCGTGACGCAGAGCTTCGCGCCTTGAGAGCAGGAAATGCTTTGCCGACGTATGGTTGAATATGCGGGTCCTTGAAACCCGCCATATGAGGGAATTGAAAAATGCTTGAAATCAGAAACCTTCACGCCCGGATCGCGGAAGATGGCACGGAGATCATTCGTGGTCTCAACCTGACCGTCAAGGCTGGCGAAGTGGCGGCGATTATGGGACCAAATGGGTCGGGCAAATCGACGCTGTCCTACATTCTGTCGGGCCGCTCGGACTATGAAGTGACCGAGGGCGAGATCCTCTATAATGGCGAGAGCATTCTGGAGCTTGACCCCGCGGAACGCGCTGCCAAGGGCATTTTCCTGGCCTTCCAATACCCGGTCGAAATTCCGGGCGTTGCCACCATGCAGTTTTTGAAAGTGGCAATGAACGAGCAGCGCAAGGCGCGCGACGAAGCGGAACTGACGACGCCGGACTTCATGCGCCGGGTCAAGGAAGCAGCTGCCGAATTGAAGATCAATCCTGACATGCTGAAGCGTCCGTTGAATGTTGGCTTTTCCGGTGGTGAGAAGAAGCGCGCGGAAATCCTGCAAATGGCGCTGTTGGCGCCGCAGCTTTGCATTCTGGATGAAACCGATAGTGGCCTCGATATTGATGCGCTGAAGATCGTTGCCGATGGCGTCAATGCGTTGAAGTCGCCGGATCGTGCGACCATCGTCATCACCCACTATCAGCGCCTGCTGGATTACATCGTGCCGGATACGGTTCATGTTCTCTACAAGGGCCAGATCATCAAGACCGGCGACAAGAGCCTGGCGCTCGATCTGGAAGCCAATGGCTATGCAGATATCATCGGCGAAGCGGCCTGACCGGTCGAAAAAGGAGTGTTGCAATGAACATTCAAGCTGCCAATCGGTCGACAGCGGCCGAGGCTGCTCTGGTCGAAGCCTATACGGCCCAACTTGGCGATTTGCCGGGCGACGGCACGGTGCTGGGCGCGCGGGATATCCTGTTTGATGACCTGAAGCGGGCTGGCCTGCCAACCCGTCGCGTTGAAGCCTGGCATTATACGGATCTGAAAACCCTGCTGCGGGCCATTCCCGACGCTGCAACGCTAACGCCTTCCAAGGCTGTGGCGCCGCTGGTGGAGGCGGCTCGTATCTTTGAACTGCGCCAGGGCATGAGCCGTGATGTTTCGGCACCTGACGGTGTGACGGTGCGTGCCTATAGCGAAAGCCTGCTGGATGGAACGGCGGCGACCGATCTGGTTGCCTTCTCCAAGGACGATGCGATTGGCCGGATCAATGGCAGTTTCGTGCGCGATGGCTATCGGCTGAACGTCGAGGACAATGTCGAGGTCGACAGGCTGATCGAGTTGCAGGCCCATCAGGGTGGCGGTCAGAGCCATGCGCGGTTTGTGGCGAGCTTCGGCACGGGCTCAAAGGCAACAGTGATCGAGCGCCACCGCAATTCCGACGAAGCCGCTGGCTTGATCTCCAGCGTCAGTGACCTGGACTTAGGCGAGGGTGCCGAGGTGACGTGGATCATCGTGCAGACCCAGGGTCTTGCCGATACCCATCTAGGCCAAATCAAGGTCGTGCTGGGGACCGATGCCAAGCTGAAGCTGTTCGTGATCAATGCCGGCGGTAAGCTGGTGCGCCAGGAAATCCATGTCAGAACGGCGGGTGAAGGCTCCGATTTCACCCTGCGTGCTGTCAACCTTCTGGGTGGCGAAAGCCATACGGACGTGACCATGACACTTGGTCATGACGTGCCGAACACCACCTCGACGGAAGTGATCCGCAATGTTGTATTCGACCGGGCGCGTGGCGTGTTCCAGGGCCAGATCCGGGTTGCTCCCGACGCCCAGAAGACCGATGCGCGCATGGCGTGCAACACGCTGCTGATGTCTGACGACGCCGAATATTCGGTCAAGCCAGAGCTGGAAATCTTTGCCGATGACGTGCAATGCGCCCATGGTGCAACGGTTGCAGATATCGACCACAACCACCTCTATTATCTGATGGCGCGCGGCATCCCACAAAAAGTGGCCCGCGGGCTGCTGATCAAGGCTTTCGTCGCCGAATTGGTGGAAGAGCTGGAAGATGAGGAACTGGTAGAGGCCCTGGAAGGGGTGATCGCCGACTGGCTGGAGACCCATGGCTGATCTTCCCGTCAACCTTGATCACGCCGTGATCCATGTTTCCGATTGGGAACGGGCGCGCGATTTCTACACGAAGGTGATCGGGGCTGAAGCGGTCGCGACGGCAGCGGGCGGATATGTTTTTCGGCTTGGCGCACAGCAGTTGAATGTTCATGGCCCCGGCGCAATTGGTACGCCGGTGGCCCGCATTCCTGTCGCTCCGGGAAACAGCGATCTTTGCTTCCGCTGGCGTGGAAAGATCAGCGATGCCAAGGCCCATCTCGAGGCCCAGGGGATCGACATCGAACTGGGACCCATTCGTCGCTTTGGCGCTATGGGCGAGGGAACAAGCCTCTATTTTCGCGATCCGGATGGCTCGCTCATGGAGTTTATCAGCTATGACGCTTAATATGTCGAAACTTCCATCGACCTATGATATCGAAGCCGTCCGAAAGGATTTCCCGATCCTGTCGCGGCTGGTGCATGGCGATAAACCTCTGGTCTACCTGGACAATGGTGCGTCTGCGCAAAAGCCCCAGGCGGTGATCGACGCCATCAGCCATGCCTATTCCAACGAATATGCCAATGTGCATCGCGGCCTGCATTTTCTCTCCAATGCCGCGACCGATGCTTATGAAGCGGCCCGCGAAAAGGTGCGGCGCTTTCTGAATGCCGGATCGGTGGACGAGGTGATCTTTACCAAATCCTCGACCGAGGCCATCAATACGGTGGCCTATGGCCATGGCATGAAAGAGATCGGCGAGGGCGATGAAATCCTCCTGACCATCATGGAGCATCACTCCAACATCGTGCCCTGGCATTTCCTGAGGGAACGCAAGGGTGCAAAATTGGTCTGGGTGCCGGTGGATGACGATGGCGCGTTCCACATCGAGGAATTCGAAAAGCGGCTGACCGATCGCACCAAACTGATTGCCGTCACCCATATGTCCAATGCGCTCGGAACCGTGGTTCCGGTCAAGGAAATTTGCCGGATTGCCAGGGAGCGCGGCATTCCGGTGCTGGTCGATGGTAGCCAGGCGGCGGTGCATATGCCGGTTGATGTGCAAGATATCGACTGCGACTGGTATGTGATGACCGGCCATAAGCTTTACGGCCCATCCGGCATCGGCGTGCTCTACGGCAAGATGGACCGGTTACGCGCCATGCAGCCCTTTATGGGCGGCGGGGAAATGATCGTCGATGTAACCGAGGATATGGTAACCTATAACGATCCGCCGCATCGGTTCGAGGCAGGAACGCCGCCAATCGTTCAGGCCATCGGGCTTGGGCATGCGCTGGATTATATCGAAGGTCTTGGCCGCGAGGCGATTGCCGCGCATGAAGCGGATTTGACCGCCTACGCCCATGAGCGGCTGACGGCGATCAATTCGCTGCGGATTTTCGGCAATGCGCCGGGCAAGGGTGCGATTTTCTCCTTCGAGCTCAAGGGTATCCACGCCCATGACGTATCGATGCTGATCGACCGGCGCGGTGTAGCCGTTCGGGCTGGCACGCACTGCGCGCAGCCATTGCTGTCTCGTTTCGGTGTGACCTCTACCTGCCGGGCCTCTTTTGGCCTATATAATACCCGTGAAGAAATCGATGCGCTGGTGGAAGCGCTTGACTATGCCAAGACCTTCTTCGGCTGAGGATTGAAACCATGAGCGTCAGCGACATGAATACCAGTAAAAATGACGAGAAGCCGGATGTGCGCGAAGGTATCGTTCATTCCAGCATTCCGCCGGAGGAAGTCGCCCGCTTGTCGGACGATATCATCTCGGCACTGAAAACCGTTTATGACCCGGAAATTCCAGCGGATATTTTCGAGCTTGGCCTGATTTACAAGGTCGATATCGAAGACGACCGCATGGTGAAGATCATGATGACGCTGACAGCGCCCGGCTGCCCGGTGGCTGGCGAAATGCCAGGTTGGGTGGAAAACGCAGTCGGCTCTGTGGAAGGCGTTTCGGGCGTGCAGGTGGAAATGACCTTCGATCCACCATGGACACCGGACCGGATGTCTGAAGAGGCGCAGGTCGCCATCGGCTGGTATTGAGTGAGGGCGGCTTGCTGAAAGACGAGCCGCCTATTACATTGTCAACATGCCGGTTTTGTCTGGCACTGTTCCGGTTTGAAAACCGAACCCACTTTTAAAAAACACCGGGCCTTGAACCCGGATGTGAAAAGGAGAAAGCCCATGGGCTTTGCGGTGATGACCATGACCGATGCGGCAGCGGCCCGCGTCAAGGAAATTGTCGAGAATTCCGGTTCGGATGCCAAGGGCATTCGTGTCGGCATTAAAAAGGGCGGCTGTGCGGGGATGGAATATACCATCGACCTGGTGACAGAACCGAACCCGAGGGATGACCTGATTGCCCGCGACGGCGCCTCCGTCTGGCTGGAGCCAGCCGCAGTGCTCTATCTGCTGGGTACGGAAATCGATTTCGAAACCACAACCTTGCGCTCCGGCTTTACATTCCGCAATCCGAACCAGACCTCGGCCTGTGGCTGCGGCGAGTCGGTAGAATTGAAGGCCGCAGACCTGGCCGAGCTGGCGAAACAGCGGCAGGCGGTCCACGTCTGATCAAGACCTATTGTTTCAGGGCCTATTGCTGCCATAAAAGAATGTCACAAAAAGAAACGCCTCGCCCTTCAAATGAAGGGCGAGGCGTTTCTCATAGATCCGAATAGAATTCAATTATTTCAACAGGGATCGCAAATCATCTTGCTCACGGCGTAGCGCAGAGATCGTCGAAACGACAGAGTAGACAAACATCGCGCTTATAGCAGCCGAGAGCACGCAGAGAAGCAAGAACATCTTGTTTTCCTTTGTGTCTGATCGTCACTTGTCCAGCCTCAACGGTCATCCTGCGCCAAGGTTCCAATCAGCGGCTGGCGCTGTGGTAAGGCTGCGAAATCGACGTGCGGAAATTGGAAGGGGCGCGGTCTTCGTTCATGTGAAAACCAATGCTCGTTGCCAGCATAGCGCCGATCATGGCAGTCCAGACCAGATTAATCATCGTCACTTTATCAAGCATGGGTTTCGTCCTTCGTTTTGACGGGGCCAGTTGCAGCAACAATGGCTGCAACCGCGTCTTGTTCCTGTGAGCAGTGCACTCTTTTTACAAAAGCCGTGCTGAAGCTGCCCTTAACACTCCGTTCATCTGGCGTTCATCTGAGCGGCCAGAAATGCGAAGCAATCGTCTTCATGTTCATCAAACCAAGCTACCAATGCTTCAAGAACAAATGCGCTGACAATTGCGATACTCAAAACAACTGCAAGCATTGTTTGTTCTCTTGGCCTTGTCGTTGAACATGATCCCTGTATAAACACCCGGCCTTGAAGCGGGCCTGAATGTGCCGTTCATCAGGCATTCATGGGGCAGGCATGGGGTGATCTGGCCACAAATATGAACGGAACGGGCGTGAAAACCGGGGCGGTAGGCGCTTGCGGTTCCAGCCTGTCCGTGACAAAAGGCGGGCATAAAAGATTAGGGCGGACCGATGACAATTGCCTTTTATCCGGGCTCTTTCGACCCAATGACCAATGGCCACCTGGATGTTCTGGTTCAGGCGTTGAATGTCGTCCCCAAGGTTGTCGTCGGGATCGGCATTCATCCCGGTAAAGTGCCGATGTTCAGCTTCGAGGAGCGCGCAGAGCTTATTGCGAGCAGTCTTGGCGAGGCCGTGCCTGAGCGGGCAGGGGATGTTTCGGTTGTCGCTTTCGATGGTCTGGCCGTCGATGCCGCCCGCCAGCATGGGGCGACGCTTTTGGTCCGCGGCCTGCGCGATGGGTCAGATCTCGACTACGAAATGCAGCTTGCGGGCATGAACCGGCAGATGGCGCCAGACCTGCAAACGGTCTTCCTGCCAGCCGGTACGGCGTCGCGGCCCATAACGGCCACATTGGTCCGGCAAATCGCCACCATGGGCGGTGATGTCAGCGCCTTTGTCCCCCCGCAGGTGTCGCGGGCATTGAAATCCCGGCTCAAGGCTTGAGCCGATCCGAGAAATTACGGAGCCTTCATGAAACTCATGTCTCTTGCTTTCGCGGGCCTGCTCGCGCTTTCCACCCTTGCCACCAACGCCATGGCCCAGGCCGGTGCTGGCGATAACATCATGACCATTCAGCTGAAGGACGGCCCTGTCGTCGTGCAACTGATGCCGGAGGTCGCGCCCAAGCATGTGGCGCAGATCAAGACGCTGGTAAGCCAGGGTCAATATGACAATGTCGCCTTTCACCGCGTTATCGAGGGCTTCATGGCCCAGACCGGCGACGTGCAATATGGCAATATGAAATCCGGCTTCGACAAGAGCCGTGCTGGCACCGGCGCTTCCAAGCTGCCGAATATCCCAGCCGAATTTTCCAAGACGCCTTTCGTGCGTGGCACGGTTGGCATGGCGCGTTCCCAGGACCCTAACTCTGCCAATTCGCAGTTTTTCATCATGTTCGGTGACGGCAGCTTCCTGAACGGCCAATATACCGTGGTTGGCAAGGTTGTGTCCGGCATGGAATTTGTCGATAAGATCAAGCGCGGCCAGGGTGGCAATGGCGAGGTCAGCGATCCCGACCGGATGATCAAGGTCACCCTCGGAAAGAAATAGGTTGCCGCCACTTAATTAAGCGCGTGAAGCAGCAGTCACCTCATCCGTTCCCTTCTCCGGTCCTTTCGGACTGCGGAAAGGGCACGGATTTCAAAATCGGGCAAAATGCCCGAAAACCGGAATACCAAGGAGAAAAACATGGCTGAGATCAAGGATCCGGAAAACACCGTCATCATGGAAACCACCAAGGGCAAGGTCGTCATCAGCCTTTTCCCGGACCTGGCCCCCGGCCACGTCGCCCGCATTAAGGAACTGGCCCGCGAAGGCGCCTATGATGGCGTCGTCTTCCACCGCGTCATTCCCGATTTCATGGCCCAGACCGGCGACGTGAAATTTGGCAAGAAGGGTGGCGAAAGCTTCAATCCCGGCCGTGCTGGCATGGGCGGCTCCGACAAGCCGGACTTGAAGGCTGAATTTTCGGCCACGTCACATGTGCGCGGCACCTGCTCCATGGCCCGTTCGCAAAGCCCGAACTCCGCCAATTCGCAGTTCTTCATCTGCTTCACCGATGCGCCTTGGCTGAACAAGCAATATTCCGTCTGGGGCCAGGTTATCGAAGGCATGGATGTCATCGACGCCGTCAAGAAGGGCGAGCCAGTCACCGATCCGGATTCGATCATCTCGATGAAAGTCGCCGCCGACGCCTGATTTCGGCTTTTCTGTCAGCCCGCTCCGGTGCTTCGGCGCTGGGGCGGGTTTTCGCGTTCCAAACCCTGTTGCGATATCATGCGTGTAGACCTGTTCGATTTCGACCTTCCAGACGAGAATATCGCGCTGCGCCCGGCCAGTCCGCGTGATCAGGCGCGGTTTCTGGTTGTGCGCCCGGATGGGGCGCCAATGCTGGAAGATCGCCGGGTTTTCGAGCTGCCGTCTTTCCTTAGGGCCGGCGACGCGCTGGTCTTCAACGACACCAAAGTTATTCCGGCCCAGCTGGAGGGTGTTCGCATCCGGGAAGGGGCCGAGCGCACGCCGGTGTCCTGCACGTTGCATATGCGCGTTGCCGCCAATCGTTGGAAGGCTTTTGCAAGGCCCGGCAAGCGGATCAAGCAAGGCGATGTGATCGACTTTGACGGCCTATTGGCGACGGTTGCAGAAAAAGGCGAGGCGGGCGAAATCGATCTGGAATTTGCCGCCTCCGGTCCTGATCTGGACCGGGCGATTGCGGGTGTCGGCCATATCCCGCTGCCTCCCTATATTGCCGCGAAACGCCCGGAAGACGGGCAGGATCGCACCGATTACCAGACCATTTATGCGCGGGAAGAGGGGGCGGTTGCCGCACCAACCGCCGGTCTGCACTTCACGCCTTCCCTGTTCGAGGCGTTGGATAAAGCCGGGATCGAGCGCCATTTCGTGACGCTGCATGTCGGGGCGGGGACCTTCCTGCCCGTCAAGGCCGACGATACCGACGACCACAAAATGCATCAGGAAATCGGCCATGTCTCGGCCGAGACGGCGGCGGCTCTTAACGCGGTCAAAGCGCGGGGCGGGCGGATCGTCAGTGTCGGCACCACGTCGCTGCGACTGCTGGAAAGCGCTGCCAGCGAGGATGGCCGTCTTATGCCATGGTCAGATGCGACGGGCATTTTCATCACGCCGGGCTATCGCTTCAAGGCGGTGGATGTGCTGATGACCAATTTTCACCTGCCGAAATCCACGCTGTTCATGCTGGTTTCGGCGTTTGCCGGACTTGAAACCATGCGGGCTGCCTATGCCCATGCGATCGAGACCGGCTACCGTTTCTATTCCTACGGCGATTCCAGCCTGCTCTTCCGGAAAGACAAATAACAATGAGCGAGCAGTTCACGTTTACCCTGAAAGCCACCAGCGGCAAGGCCCGGCTAGGCGAAATTACCATGCCGCGCGGCACGATCCGCACCCCGGCCTTTATGCCGGTCGGTACGGTCGGCACGGTCAAGGCCATGTATCTCGATCAGGTGCGGGAAGGGGGCGCCGATATCATTCTGGGCAACACCTACCACCTGATGCTGCGTCCGGGCGCCGAGCGCGTCGCCAGACTTGGCGGCTTGCACGAGCTGATCCGCTGGCCGCAGCCGATCCTGACCGATAGCGGCGGGTTTCAGGTTATGTCGCTCTCCGGCCTACGCAAACTGGATGAGCAGGGAGTCACCTTCAAGAGCCATATCGACGGTTCTCTGCATCACATGTCGCCGGAAAGGTCCATCGAAATCCAGGGCCTGCTGGACAGCGACATCCAGATGCAGCTGGACGAATGCGTCGCCTTGCCCGCTGAGCCGCGTGAAATCGAGCGCGCCATGGAAATGTCGTTGCGCTGGGCGGAGCGCTGCCGCGTCGCCTTTGGTGAACAACCCGGCAAGGCAATGTTTGGCATCGTGCAGGGCGGCGATCAACCGGGCTTACGCATTCGCTCCGCCGAAGGGCTGAAGCAACTGGACCTGAAAGGCTATGCCGTCGGCGGTCTGGCGGTCGGCGAGCCTCAGGAGGTGATGCTGAGCATGCTCGATATTACTCTGCCTGTGCTGCCGACGGAAAAGCCGCGCTACCTGATGGGCGTCGGCACGCCGGACGATATGTTGAAATCGGTCGCGCGTGGCATCGATATGTTCGATTGCGTCATGCCGACCCGCTCTGGCCGCCATGGCCTCGCCTTCACCCGGCGCGGTAAGGTCAATATCCGCAACGCCCGCCACGCCGAAGATAAACGCCCCCTGGACGAACAATCGTCCTGCCCGGCAGCACGAGATTATTCACGGGCCTATCTGCACCATCTGGTGCGCTCCAACGAAGCGCTGGGCGGTATGCTGTTGTCCTGGAACAATCTATCCTATTATCAGGAACTGATGCAGGGTATCCGCCAGTCAATCGCCGAAGGCAGGTTTGAGGACTTCATGGCCGAGACCATGGAATGCTGGGCGCGGGGTGATATCGAGGCGGCGTAACGGTTTGAGCTGCTCAGTGCTCTGCCATGTTAGACAGGGGACTATTCAGAGCAACGCCAGACAGATGGACGGATGAGATCGCGCTCTGTGATGCCCGCAAGGCAAGGGCCTCGATCAAGGACTGCTGGATGGCATCGCGCAATTGCTGCGATGTTTTCACCGTCTGTTTCTTATCGAGCCACTGCGCCGCGTTGACAAGGTTTGCGCCTTCCTGAACCATAATCCTGTGCGCGCGCTCTAGCGCCCAGGCTTCCCAATCATTGTTGAGCCAATCATTGCTGAGAAAGTGTTCAATAGACATATCATTTGCCCCCCGGAAACATGTCCGTCATCAATGCGATTCATTCGCCAGCGCAGACTAACAAATCTTACGATTCGCTAAAAAATAAAAACGACTTAGATCCGACTTTTTTCATTAAATACCTGAGATTTACAGGGAGTGTTTTCGAGCCATCAAGTCTAAGTTGGGCATTTGACATAGTTGTTTTATTTAAAGTTGCCGACAGACGGCGAACAGTAATAGCTGGCATGGTTTGAGCGTCAATTCCAATAGCCCCGGTGGTTTCGCCGTCACGCATGATGGGTGGCACAAAATGGGCAAAATGACATGAGAACGAACAGCAAATCGAGCTGGAGAGCATATGCGGATTTTTGTCGGATCGGATTTTCATGCGGACCATCAAGAGAACATGGACTGGCTCCGGCAGATCTCGACGCGCGACTACC
The DNA here is from genome assembly GCF_013337045.2 of Agrobacterium vitis. NCBI lineage: Bacteria > Pseudomonadati > Pseudomonadota > Alphaproteobacteria > Hyphomicrobiales > Rhizobiaceae > Gillisella > Gillisella vitis. Next base: position 1,443,306 of record NZ_CP118259.1, on the reverse strand, counting down.
GGCAGGACGTACTGATCGTTGCCGGCGACGTAGCAAACGGCATGGCGCTGTTTCAGACTGTCATGGAACTCCTGGCCCAGCGATTTTTCAAGGTTCTGTATGTGCCGGGCAATCACGATCTCTGGGTTGATGCCGAAGGGCAGGGCTCATCCTTCGACAAATTCCAGCGGCTGCGAGCTGCCTGCGCCGATCTGGATATCGGCATGGAGCCACTGGCACTCGGCAACACGCTGATCGTCCCGCTGTTTGGCTGGTACGATTACTCCTTCGGCCCGCCCGGCTCCATCCTCAAACAGGCCTGGATGGATTACCGGCGCTGTGATTGGGAAGGCGGTTCCGATGACGAGGTCAGCCGGTATTTTGACAGTGGCAATGCGGAGCCCGATACATCAGGTTTTTCATCGATCCTGTCTTTCTCGCATTTCCTGCCACGCATCGACCTGATGCCGGAGCGTATGCCGGAGAAATACCGCTTCCTTTATCCCGTCCTTGGTTCCAGCCGGTTGGAAGACAGGATCGCGGCTCTGGGCTCGCACCTGCATATCTACGGTCACAGCCACCTCAACCGCCGTACCGTCAAGGACGGGCGCACCTACATCAACAACGCCTTCGGCTATCCTTCGGAGCGCCACATTGCGGCAAGGATGCTGATGCATGTGGGTGATGTCTAGGGGGCGTTTGTGCTGTGCTGGGTCCATGCTTGTTATTGAGCCGGGCCTGTTGTTGAGCCGGTTGCTTACTTTCAGCACAACGGTTTCCGGAGGGTGAAGGTCAATTTAAGGAGGACAACTCGTGGACGTTAATCTCAAAGAGGCCAGTTGGCTCAATCAACCGGCGGTATGGCAGGCCACTAAAACTGGCCTTACTCTGACGACGGATGCGAACACTGATTTCTGGCGTAAGACCCATTACGGATTTACGCGCGACAGCGGGCATTTCCTCGGTACTCCCGTTGAAGATGGTTTCACGGCGTGTGTCCGCGTCCAGGGGGAGTTCCGGTCACTCTATGACCAGGCGGGCCTTATGGTGCGCATTGACGAAAATCGATGGGTCAAGACGGGTGTGGAGTTCACCGATGGAGAACGCTTCCTGAGTACGGTCATCACGGATAGTAAATCTGACTGGTCAGTGTCCCAGCCATTCAAAGACCTCGAGGATTTCTATATTCGGATTACACTAAAGGAAGGCGCGATGCGCATTCAGGCATCGTCAGATGGCAGGGTGTGGCCGCTACTGCGCCTTGCTCCGTTTCCAGAGGCTTCTCGTTATCTCGTCGGCTTGACTGCGTGTACGCCGGAACGAGGGGGATTGGATGTTCGGTTCTCAGAGTTCACAATAGGCGCGGCGATAACGACCGATCTTCATGACCTTACAGCGTAGCAGTGCCACCAAGCATTCCACGTTATCGATCGTAACCTTTCGTAGACCTTCGTTGCATTTGAAAGTGGAATCTACCCCGACTACATACAAAAGTTAGATAAGATAGATTATGGAACTATTTGCCATCCAAAGAGTGAGATTTACCCGAACCGGGCAACTCGTGTGGCTGCGAGATCGGCCAGTACGGACAATGCCAAGGACTGGGCATCTCGGGCTCTGTTGAAGATGCCAATGGGAGATTTGATGCGGGCTATGTCGGTGTCACTGTATCCGAGGTCTCGCAGCCGTTCCATCCGCCTTGCATGGGTTCTGGCGCTGCCCAAGGCACCGAGATAGAAAGGCTCGGCACCAAGCGCTGCCTGAAGAACCGGTATTTCCAAATCGATATCGTGGTGCAGAAGTGCCACTGCCGTATCTGCATCAATCCGGCTGGCATCGGGTTCAAGGTTGGCGTTATCGTGACGATACACATCATAGCCAGCAGCCTCGGCGATCCTGGCTGTCGTATCGACTTCGATAGACCGGCCAGACAGAAAAATCCGCGTCTTTGGGCGGTAGGCCGTGACGAAACTTTCGCTTTCCCAACCGGCGCGTTTCGGCGTCTCGATTGCTGTTAAGGCCTGTTTCGACGGTTCGTAGCGCAGACCGGCTGGAAGCCGGCTTTCAAGGCTCTCAAGCACGGTGCGGATCGGCGCGCTGTGGCGAAGAACGTGGATGGCGATGGTGATGCCGCCGCCACAAGGCAGCACTATATCGAAAAACGGCGAACCTTCGCCAAACAGGACGTGGCGATCTCTGTCTTCGCCAATAGCGTCCACCGCTTCGCTCGCTACCGCTGCCTCGATGCAGCCGCCAGAGACGAAACCGCAATAACGGCCATCGTCCCGGATCGCCATATGCGCGCCGAGTGCGCGGGCTGAGCCACCCCGGATCTCTATTAGAGTGGCGAGTGCGACGCCTGCCCCGCCGTCGAGACAGTCAACCGCGAACCGCAATATATCGACGGCACTATCGGTGGAAAATGCCCTTTCGGGAACCAAGGACCTGAAGGCCGTTGGGGATGTGTTGTTCATTCAGGCACCACTTTCTTTCCCTTCGCCATATCGTCTGCGCAGACAGCGCCGACGATATTTACGGGAAGTCTTCATCAGATGAGCTTTTCCAGAGTAATCGGCAGATCGCGGACACGCTTGCCGGTGGCATGGAAGACAGCATTGGCGATGGCTGGCGCGACACCGACAATTCCGACTTCGCCAACTCCTTTGCCGCCAAGCGTAGAGGCCTGGTAGTCGGGTATACCCACTGAAATCACCTGGATATCGGGAATGTCGGCATTGGTCGGCACGAGATAATCCGCCATATTATTGTTGACGACCCGCCCATTGCGGCTGTCCACCAGCCCCTCCTCCAGCAAAGCCTGGCCGATACCCATGATGATGCCACCGCGCCACTGGCTTTCCACCATTTTCGGATTGTAAAGCCGTCCACAATCGAAGGCGGAAACCATGCGCGAGACCCGAACAGTGCCAAAATCCTCGTCGACGCGAACTTCGACGAAGTGAGCGCACCAGCTATGCATGGACGTGTCGCCCATGGTCGGGCCTTGCACTCTTGCCATGCTGGTCCAGGCGCCCTTGTGGTCGGCGGCGCTTTGGGCATCGTCGGGCAGGGTATTGCGCCGCACTTCAATCTCATCGCGGTTCAGGGCTGTCATCAGCTCGGGCAGGGTGATCGAAGGCCCCTCGCCGCGTGACATAGCAATCCGGCCATCGCTCAATGTCAGAATATTGGCGCCGGTCTCGCGGAATGGCGAATTGGTGTCGTTAAGGGCAAGCGCCAGGATTTCGTCACGGGCCGCCATCGCTGCCTTGTGGACAGCACCGGTGATCGACCCGGCCAGCATTGATCCGCCGGCAATCGCCGATCCTGGAAGCCTGGAATCGCCGAGTACAACATCGATCTGCTCGACCGGCACGCCCAGCGCTTCTGAAGCGGTCTGGGCAAGGATCGTATAGGTACCCTGCCCCATGTCTATGGCACCACTGACCACCTCAACCCGCCCATTCGCCAGAATGCGGATCATCGCTTCGCTCGGCGCGCGGATCACTGGAAAGGTGCCGCAGCCGATACCCCAGCCGATCAGATGTCGCCCGTCGCGCATGGTCCGGGGCTGCGCGCTGCGTCGTGACCAGCCAAAAGCCTCGGCACCCTGGGTGAGGGCTTCGCGCAATTGACGCGTCGACCACGGCTTGCCCGATTGATAATCGCGGTCGGCATAGTTTTTCAGGCGAATTTCCAGGGGGTCCATACCGATAGCAGCGGCCAGTTCGTCCATGGCACATTCAATGCCAAAGGCGCTCGGGTTTTTGCCTGGCCCCCGCAAAGCGCCTGGCGTGACGGTATTGACTGGCACGACGCGATGCTCGGAACTGAAATTCTCCACCTTGTAGAGGATCGGTGTCGCAGCGCCGGTCTGCTCTGGATAATCCATGTAGATGGAAGTCTCACTGGCGCCGCGATGAAGGATTGCCTGCAAAATCCCGTCTTGCGTTGCACCCAGGGCAATGGTCTGGCGCGTCGCGGCACGTCCACCGTAACTGGTGAAATTCTGGGGCCGGGTCACGGCCAGTTTGACGGGACGGTCCAGCTTTCTCGCCGCTGCCGCTGCCACAGCACCATAGGCCAGCGCCCCGCCCTTGGAGCCGAAACCGCCGCCAATAAACGGTGAGACGATACGGACATTCTCCAGCGGCAGGCCGAACCATTCGGCGTAGCTGCGTGCCATGCCGTGGGTCCATTGGCTCGGCTCCCAAAGCGTCAACCGGTCCTCGTCCCACTGAGCGGTCAGGCCATGCGGCTCCATGGCGACATGGTATTCGCGCGGTGTCCGATATTCCGCTTCGATGCGCACAGCAGAGGCAGCCAACGCCGCCTCGGCATCACCCCAGGAAACATTCAGATTATCCATCAGCTTGCCAGGACCAGCATTTGGATCGTCCAGTCCATTGGTTGCCGTAGTTTCTTCATAGACAACACGAACCAGCTTCGCTGCTTCGGCTGCCTGCTCCCGGCTTTCGGCGATGACGGCTGCAATCGATTGGCCATTGAAGCTTACCGTATTCGACAGGGGATAATAAGGCTGGTTATCCGGCCGATTTCCGTACCAATCAGACGCGGTGATCAGGCCGAGGTCGTCCTGCGGTGTCAACACCATCAGCACGCCCGGTGCAGCCTTGGCTGCTGTTGTATCAATCGATACCACCCGACCGGACGCAATCGTGCTCTGAACCAGAACCGCATGGGCGGCGTTCTCCACTGGGTATTCCAGCGCATAGGTCGCAGCCCCAGTGATCTTTCTCTGTCCTTCGAACCGCGAAAGACGGCCACCGACCGCGCCGTCTGCGGCATCGCCGTGCTTGCGTGCTGTCACTATCGTCATGCGAGACCTCCCAGAGTGAGGACGGCGCGGGCGATCACGCGCGGCGCCAGTTGGATCTTGTAATGATTATCGCCCTGCGACACCGCACCTTCCATCGAAAGCCGGCTGGCTTGCTCGACGGTTTGCGGCTCAAGCAGCTTGCCGATCAGCGCCTGCTCCACGGCGCGGACCCGCCATGGTTTGCTGGCCACGCCACCAAGCGCAATGCGAATATCCCGGATCGTGCGGCCATCCTCTTCCAGTTCCAGGCCAACGGCCGCACTGGCTGCGGCGAATTCGTAGGACTGGCGGTCGCGGATCTTCAGATAGGTAGAATTTTCAGCCGCGGCGGATGCCGGAATGGTGATGGAGAGGATCATCTCCCCTGGCTTCAACAGGGTTTCGAGATGCGGCGCATCGCCATAGGGCAAAAAGAAATCGTCGATGGCGATCTGCCGCTCGCCCACATCCACCGTGGCATCAAAGGCGGTCAGCGCCACGGCAAGATCGCCGGGGTAGCTGGCAATACACAGATCACTGGTGCCAAGCACTGCGTGGTTACGGGTCACCCCGCCGATGGCTGAACAGCCGGAACCCGGTGCGCGCTTGTTGCAGGCTGCAAATGTGCCTGGATCACGAAAGTAGGAACAGCGGGTGCGCTGCATGAGATTGCCACCAACCGTCGCCATATTGCGCAACTGGGCCGACGCCGCCAGAGACAGCGATTGCGCAACAGCTGGGAACCGCGCCTTTATGACAGGATGGTTGGCCACGGTGGACATTCTGGCCAAGGTGCCAATAACGGCGCCAGTTTCATTGACGGTAATGGTGCCAAGCCCGGCCAGATGACTGATATCCAGGACATTATCCGGTTCGGCAACACCGGATTTGGCAAGGTCGAGCAGGCTCGTACCACCGGCCAGCAGCGCTGTATCTGGTTGGTGCGTTGCCTCACGGGCTGCTTGTATGGACGAGGCCCGGCTATAGGAAAAGCTCTTCATCATGCAGCCTCCGCCGCGTCACGCACCGCCGCCACGATGCTGTTATAGGCCCCGCAGCGACAGAGGTTTCCAGACATATATTCGCGGATTTCCGCATCCGATCCCGCATGCCCCTCGCGGATGCACGCCACCGCCGACATGATCTGGCCGGGTGTACAATAACCGCATTGAAAGGCATCCTGTTCCAGAAAAGCGGTTTGAACCGGGTGCAAATCGCCATTTGGTGCCGAAATGCCTTCTATCGTGGTGATCGCATGGCCTTCCGCCTGGGCTGCCAGCATCATGCAGGACAGGACCCGCCTGCCATCGACATGGCAGGTGCAGGCGCCGCACTGCCCCTGGTCGCAGCCCTTTTTGGTGCCGGTCATCGACAGATGCTCGCGAAGCGCGTCAAGCAAAGTCACGCGCGGTTCAACGTCACATTCGTGAAGCGTGCCGTTGATGGTCAAGCTGAGATGAAGTGTTGCTGGCATGATAAGCTCCGTGCTGTCGCTTAAAAGAGTGAATAGGCGCCATGCGTTTGCTTAAACGCATGGCGCTTGCCGTCTCGGGCGAAATATTTCAAAGGCGATTGTGGACAGCCTCGGCTGTCAGAAACTATGCCGACTTGAAGGACGGGAGATGCGCACTATTTTTAACATGACATCCTCCCCTCTTCTGGACTATGACTTGGAAGGCCCTCCTAATCGGAGGCGCCTCCGTTTAAACTAGAGGTTTGTCGTCTTTCGTCAAGCCCCAAATGTCCCGGAGCAGAATTTTGGCATCGGCTGCCTCGAACACATCTTCGCCGAAGGTACCTAAAATGCGTGCGGATGCCTTGCGAAACCGGGAGAAATTGGTCGAGGTGGCAGCCCTCGCCTTTGCTGAAAAAGGCGTGGAAACCTCGCTTGAGGATATCGCACGGCAGGCTGGCGTCGGTATTGGCACGCTTTACCGCCATTTTCAGACACGCGAACATCTCGTTGAGGCAGTTTACCGGCGCGAATTGTCAAGCCTGGCAGACGCGGCGACGGAGCTTGCGACAACACTTCCCGCCGATATGGCGCTGGAGGAATGGATGCGCCGTTTCGTTGGCTATATCGCCACCAAACGTGGTATGGCCAATAGCTTGAAAATTATTATGAATTCCAATTCCACCCTGTTTGCGGAGGGCTCCGGCCTGATCCGCGATGCGGTCGCCCGGCTGATGGCAAAGGCGCAGGAGCAGCAGCTCATTCGCGACGATATCGGCGAGGCTGACGTGCTGCACGCCCTCTCCAGCATCTATTCCATGCCCGACACCCCGGAATGGCGCGACCGTTCGCATCGGCTGATCGGATTGCTGATGGATGGATTGCGCCACAAAAGCCCATCCAAAAGCTGACGGCTTGGACCGAAACCTGGAGGCTGAAAATCAGCTTCCAGGCTCGATAGTCTCCTTACTGCTTACCGGCTTTGTCCGACCAGGATGGTGGCGCGCCGACCATTGTTCCAACCATTCCGCCAATGCCCGGTGCCCGCCCGAAGGCTTCGCAGGCGGCATTCTTGGGCGCGCCGCCCAGTCCCGATTTCAGCTTTTGCCCTGATGGCAAGGATAGGTTGATGCCGGAGGGTTTCTGGCCTTTTTGCAGCATCTGCGAAAACTCACCAGCAAAGGACGAGGCCAGACCATAGGCATCGCCGACTTCGGAAACGCGGGGGCCATTGGTTATCGAGTTTGCACCCCTGGACCAGACGATTGCCGCGACTTGTGTTCCCTGCGGGGTAAGCGCTTCGGCTTCCACCGCAAGGCCGCCAAGACCGATGGGAAGACGGGGAATACCGACCGGCAGGACGGCGGATGTTCCAAGCGTTGTCACCTTGGAAACACCAGCGGCAATCTTGCCGGTCGGAACGATGTCGGTAATCTCCGCTTGCACGGTCAAATCGGCTGGTTCTCCGGGGCGAACCACAAGAAACCTGTCGCTCAGATCGATGCACAATGCCCGATCCAGCGCGTTGGAAACCAGCCGGTCACTGCCTGATTCATGGAGCTTCGAGCGCGCCTGCGGTGATAGTTTCGTCGGTGAAATGGCGATCGAGCGGGCTGTCAGCAGCGATTGTTGATCCAAAAACACCCGTGACTTAGCGATCTTGCCCTCGACCGGCCCTAGCTTTTCATAGGATTTGAGAGAGCCCGATTGCGTCAATGGAACCGAGCCGCAACCGGAAAGACCGAGAGACAATGCCAAGGGAAAAATCGCCGAAAAGCGAGAGCGGTTTTCCAGTCTCATCTCGCGATTGGCAAATGCACACGCACGCATATACGTCATAAAATAACGACCTTTTCTTCAAGCCTTGGCACATATGTCGTGATCGATTCGCAAATCCAAAAAGATGTCGAAGCCAGGGGCAATGGCTCCTTCTATAGAAATCGATTCAAGGCAATTTCGGGGTGCTCCGCGTGGCAATCGCGAATATAACTATCCAAAATAAAAGTTTTTATTTGAAACAAAATCAGCGCATCGAAGGTGCCGCTTAAATCTCCTCCCGCAAGCCATCATACGCCTTATAAAGCGCATGATGGCTCTCGCTGTCTCTCAATCTACAGTCCGTTCATGCATCCAGCATTTCGCGAACGGCGATGGCCAATTGCTTGAGGGAGAAGGGCTTCGGCAGGAATCCGAATTTGGCATCGGCAGGCAGGTTTCGCGCAAAAGCATCCTCGGCATAACCAGAAACGAAGATGAATTTCATATCCGGATAGGTCTTGCGCAATTCCTTCAACAGCGACGGGCCGTCCATTTCCGGCATCACCACGTCGGAGACGACAATATCGACCTTGCCTTCCAGTTCCTCCATGATTTCCAGCGCTTCGACGCCGGAACAGGCCTCATGGACCGTATAGCCCCTTGTTTCCAACATGCGCTTGCCGCCGCGCCGCACGGCGTCCTCGTCCTCCACCAGCAGAACGACGGCGGATTTACCTGTCAGGTCGTCTGGCTCCTTGGAATTCTCGGATTCGGACGCTGCCAGAACCCGGCCATTGCCCTGCTGGGCTTGCGCGCCCGGTGCAAGGGTCGCATCGATGACAACAGGCTCGACAATATGGCGCGGCAGGAAAATCCGGAATGTCGTGCCTTCACCAACCTCGGATTCCAGGTAGATATAGCCGCCTGACTGTTTGACGATGCCATAGACCATGGCAAGTCCCAGCCCGGTCCCCTTGCCGACATCCTTGGTGGTAAAGAAGGGCTCGAAAATCTTGTCGAGGATCTCAGGGGCGATGCCGGTGCCCCTGTCGGCCACTTCGATCAGCACAAAATCCTCATGCGGCAGGCCGCGGTGATTATAGGCGGCCGCTTCGACACCTGTCACATTGCGGGTGCTGATGGTGATATTGCCACCTTGCGGCATGGCATCGCGGGCGTTGACGCAGAGATTGATCAGCACCTGTTCGAATTGAGAGAGATCCGCCTTGACCGGCCAGAGATCCCGTCCGTAATCCACATGAAGCTTGACATTGGTGCCTGAGATCAACCGGTCGACCAGCATACGTAGATCGCCGATCACATCGGTCAGGTTCAGCACTGTCGGGCGCATGGTCTGCTTGCGCGAAAAGGCCAACAATTGGCGCACCAGAACGGCAGCGCGATTGGCATTGCGCTTGATTTCCATCAGGTCGGCAAAGCTCGAATCCGAAGGCCGCGCCTGGAGCAGGAGATGGTCGGAAGACAGAAGAATGGCCGTCAGAACATTGTTGAAGTCGTGGGCGATGCCTCCGGCCAGCGTGCCAACGGCATTCATCTTCTGCGTTTGGGCCATCTGGGTTTCCAGGGCCTTCTGGTCGGTGACGTCAACCGCATAAACGATGGCCGCCTCTTCCGGAGCTTCGTCGCTCTGATCGATAACCGCGTTCACGTAGAACCGGAAATGGCGCATGTCATCCAGGGGATGGCGCGAATCGATTGGTGCAATGTCCACCTGCCGGTCGCGCGCCTGCGACAGCGCCTCGGCGAACACCGGACGCTCGTTGTCATGCAGGACGGCATCCAGCTGGATCTTGCGGTCGATATCGTCCCGGGAAACGACATCCGAAAAGAATTTCAGGAACGGCGCATTGGTGCGCAGGATGCGCCCCTGCCCGTCCACCGAGGCAATTGCCATCGGCGTATTGTTGAAAAACCGGGTAAAGCGCATGGATGCCGAAGAATCCGAACGGTCCCCAGCAATGACTTCCTGACGGGCCAGCACGATCGTCCGGCTCTCCCCCGGCGCGCCATCGCGGGCCGAACGAACCCTATGGACAAGGCGGGCGGGAAAACTGCGGCCATCGGCCCGGCGCAGGTCGAGATCGAGCGTCGCTGTCTTCGACAGGCCGGGTTCGGCCTGTACCGACTGGATCAGCGCCATGCCCTCACCCGCAACAAGGTCCTTGAGGTAGATGGCGCCTGGCGAAAACTGCGTGAGATCGATGCCCAGCCATTCCGAAAGGGTGGCGTTCAGATAGAAGATCTCGCCCTTGCGGCCAGCCGAAAAGAAGCCGGCCGGTGCATGATCGAGGTAATCGATAGCGTTCTGCAATTCCTTGAAAAACCGCTCCTGGTCGTCACGGTCGGCGGTAATGTCGGCAATCTGCCAGATCTGAAGGCCTTTATGCGGCCCCTTCTCCACCAGCCGGCGAGCCCGCAACCGGTACCAATGCGCGCCGGAACCATTGTCGGAAAACGGTCCGAGCGGTTTCAGCAGACGAAACTCCTCCTGCCCGTCCCGGTCCTCGCGCAAGCCGTTGATCAGCCGGTAAAGCGCTTCACCAGCCTCGCGGTGGCGCGATAGCAGCGCTTCCAGCGTCTGCACGTCCGTTGCCCGGCGCGCGCCGGTCATCCGGCCATAGGCGGCATTGGCATAGATAATGTGCCCACGCGGATCGGTGACCAGCGTTCCCTCACTCTGGCTGTCGAGGAAGGCGCGGCCAAGACCGTCCGATGGCGTCTGCGGCATGACTTCGATAAAACCGATGATCGCAGAGACAAGGAAAAAAATACCGACAATGGCCAGGACGCCGAGCACACCCAGCACGATCTGGTTGTCCAGCGAGTTCTTGAAGACCACGAAGGCAGCGGCGGCAGCCAGCAGAACAAAGGCCAGGATGACGATGCGAAACGCGGCCCCGCTACTCGGCCTGCGATCCACCAGCGGGCCTACGCTTTCGTCTGTCTGCTGCTGGTTTGTCATTCGGTCCTCATCTCGGCGTTCATTTGCCTTGTTATCCGGCGCCTTGTCACCCGGCACCTTATCCATCCGGTGCTTTGTCATCCGGCAGCATTGCCACCACGATAGCCGGTCTCGCACGGCCTGTCCCGTCGCCATTGCCGGGAATCACGGTTAGCAACATCTTTACCAACTTGAATGAGCAGCAAAAAGCGCAGCAAGGCCACCATTGCCGACCATTCACAGCCAATCCCACACTCTCAGGCGCAATCTGGCACAGATCTTCCGCACCTTACCCCTTCACTTCGTGGGCAATCGCAATAAATAGGCAGGGAATAAATGCCGGAGCTTGCTTGGCCATGGTGCGATGCGCCATATAGAGCCGGTATAGGCTTTGCCTCGTTTTTCAAGGGCAAAGTCGAAAATTGCGTTGAATGACTACCGATACTCGGACGGAGACAGCCACCATGATGGACGATATTCTCAACGCCTATGGCAGCCGCTTCCTGATTGCCGCTGGCGGGGTGTTTCTCGCCCTCGCCGTTCTGGTGGTGATATTGTGGATCCTGAAAAACCGGGCGCCATCGCCCTTCGTGCGCGGTGGGCGCAATCGCCAACCACGCTTGCAGGTGCTCGATGCCGCCGCCGTGGATGCCCGTCGCCGGCTGGTGCTGATTCGCCGCGACAATATCGAGCATCTCATTCTGATCGGCGGCCCGACCGATATCGTGGTCGAAAGCGGCATTGGCGAGCCTAAGGCCTATCTGGCCGGGGAGCTAGCTGCCAATGAGGCACTTGCCAGAAACCAGGAGCTCCTCAAGGCTCAGGAATTGGCTGCTCTTGCCTCCCGCCAAGCCAGGCAAACCGAACCGGCGACGCAAGCCGCGTTGCAGACACCGCCCTCACGACTGGAAACCCAACCGACACGGCAGGAGCCGCGCCCACAACCAGTCTCTACACAGCCTCAGAAGCCAGTTGCGAGACCGGTTGCGGCGGCTCCGACTCAGGAGACCCTATCCACAGCCGTCCAGGCAATGCCTGCACCGCAGCCCGCTGGGCAAAAATCTGTGCAGGCCCCCGCCGCGCTAAAGCCCGCACCTGAAGACACTATTCAGCGTCCACAGAGCGTTGAACGCCCGCCGCAACCCGCCGCACCCCAGGTTCCGCCACAGCAGGTTCAACCAACAAAGGCCCCAGTTGCGCAAACCCAGGCGGTAGCGCAGGCTGAGAGCCGACAAGCGGCCCCAGAACCTGTGACTGCGGCGATGCCCCCCGAAACTCCCGTGGCGCCGAGTGTCAGAGCCGAGCCACGGTCATCCGAGACCATCACCGCCGAGCCGGTCAACGCCGTCTCGTCGCCGCCACCTCCAACAGCGCCGTCAGTTAACCCGCCAACCAGCACGGCTCGGAATGAGGCTCCGGCTGACACCGCACCGTACGTTGAGCCGCCCATGGTGGCAACCAAGCCCGCCAACATGTCGATGCCGGTCTCCGAGCCTGGGGTTGCACCCGCGACGACATCCCCGCAGGAGGCCAGCCTGTTGCTGGATGCTGCGCGCGAACGGGTATTGAAGACACGCGTCGAACCCTTTTCCGCAGATCGCTACAGGAGCCCTACCCCACCCGAGGAGATCGACCTGTCACCTGAACCTGCTGCCGAGAAAACCCCGCAGGGAGCTTCAGAACCGGACCTCGACACTCTGAAAAGTGAATTTGAAAAGATTCTCGACGGCGAAATCCTGACCCAACCGGCTGCGCGTCCGAAACCGACCGTCGAGCCACCGGTTGCCCGCGCCATTGCGCCGATCAGAACGCCGCCCGGTGCCAATCCTCAAGCCACGGTGACATCCGACCCCGCACCGAAGGAAGGCAATTTGCAGGACGAAATCGCCCGGATTTTCGGCGAAATGGGCGCTCCGCGCAAGAATTAGAGTTTGTCTTAGGGAAAAGGGAACCCAATTTCTCTGAAAGAAACCGCGTCTAAGGGCAACGCCTCACAGGCTCCAACACAACAACGCCCATCGTCTAGCTGCGTTGATGCGAATGATATTCTACCGGACGATTCCTTAAGGCAGAATCGATTGAAGGAGGAAATTATGCAGCAGATCCAGTTTGTCACAGCGCCCTTTGCGCGCTTTATAAAACGCACGGCGCGTTAGGGACGATTCAATCAGAATCTATTCCTTTGCCGTATGCCTCATGGAGGGCATCGGCGTTCGGTCAAGCTCAGGTATGGCTTTTTCTCAATACGGCTACGATCTGGAAAATATTCAACAGTCTACCGAAACGAAAGATGCCGTTCTAACAAACAACCGCATAGGCGGGTGTTACGGGTTTCAGGGCCGGCGTCTTGCCGGCGACGCTACGGTTGCGCTTAGTCGTGCTTCTCTGCACAGAAGACGCACGCAAAATCACTGCGTGCTTTTGCCTCTGAACACTGCGCTGACTGTTTTGGGTCTATTCGTCCCGATAGACTTTTTCGCGTCGCTCGTGGCGTTCCTGCGCTTCGATCGACAGGGTCGCGATCGGGCGGGCGTCGAGGCGCTTCAAGCCAATTGGCTCACCGGTTTCCTCGCAATAGCCATAGGTGCCATCGTCGATCCGTTGCAACGCAGCATCGATCTTGGAGATCAGCTTGCGCTGCCGGTCACGCGCTCGAAGCTCGATTGCGCGGTCGGTTTCCGAAGATGCCCGGTCTGCAAGGTCAGGGTGATTGGCACTCTCTTCCGCGAGATGGCCGAGGGTTTCCCTTGCCTCCCGCAGGATGTCGTTTTTCCAAGCGATCAACTTGGCGCGAAAATAAGCTCGCTGGTTCGCGTTCATGAACTCGTCGTCGTCCGAGAGCACATAGTCGCTAAGATTGATCTTCTCACTCAACGCGATTCTCCTGAAGAACATCTCAATGGCGGACGTATATACTTTGAAAAGGTCGCATTCAAGCCTTACTCAAGGCTTTCCTTGATTTTTAAATCTGTTACAAAAATCAGCTAAAGGACTATTTTTTCATCGTTTTTCCTTCGTGTGGCTTATTTGTCGCAGAACCCCTTGACAAAGGTTTACACCCAGCGCCTCCAGCCTGGTCACATACCTCTTCCGGCCGCTACAACCCATCCTGTTGACGCCGCATGAACTGGCGGGATAGGTAAGGCTTCGATCCAACGGACACCATCTGCATGACCGTCACCGTCTCCAAACCTTTCCGGGTCTATCTCATGCGGCATGCCGCCGCCGATTGGCCTGGGGCCGGGCAAAAGGATTTCGACAGGCCCTTGAGCAATACGGGTTACGCTCATGCCGAGATGATAACCGGCATGGCTGCCGACAAAGGTTACCGCCCCGATCTGGTGATCTGTTCGACCGCTGTCAGATGCCGTCAGACGGCGGATGCCGTGCGCCGCAGCATGTGCGCAGAGGATGTGGAAATCCGCTATGTCGATGCGCTTTATAACGGTGGCGCCGAGACCTATCTGGAAATCCTGCACTCCTCTTCCCCGCAGGGGTCGATCATGCTGATCGGCCATAATCCGGCAATCGAGGAATGTCTGCATGTGCTGATCGGCGAACAGGCTTTGGCCAGCACCATCCCGCAAGGCTACCCGGCGGGCGGGCTGGCGATTATCGACGCAGCAGACACCCCAAGCCGATGGCAGCTGGTGGATTTTCTTCAGCCCTGAGGGGTCGGCTACCAAAAGCGGATGTGGCAAAGGCGCACGTAGCAAAGGCGCGCAAGCGGTCATGACGCAATAGTATTAGGCTTGAGCCTTCATGCGCTGGGCCTTCAATCCGCTGGCGCACACCCTATATGCAGGCAAACAACAGGACCATTGCCCAGTGCCGCCATCCATGACCAGCTTTACCGACGAGACCCGCATCGCGCTTGACAATCTTGCCGACCGGGCCTCGAACCTGCTGTATCCAACGATCCGTCTCGGGGTCACGGGCCTGTCGCGGGCTGGCAAAACCGTGTTCATCTCCTCGCTGGTCCATAATCTGCTGAATGGCGGCCGCCTGCCCTTGTTCGAGCCGCTGCAATCAGGCCGTATTTCCCGCGTCACCTTGGAGCCGCAGCCGGATGATGCCGTGCCGCGCTTTCAATACGAAGACCATATTCGCGCGCTGGTCCGCGATCGGGTCTGGCCGGGCTCTACCCGAGCCATTTCGGAACTGCGACTGGTGGTGGAATATCAGAGCGCCAGCAGTTGGGGCCGGATGTTTTCCTCCGGCAAGCTCGCCATTGATATCGTCGATTATCCGGGCGAATGGTTACTCGATCTGCCGCTTCTCCAACAGGATTATGAAACCTTCAGCCGCAATACGGTAGAATTGGCCCAGACAGGAATCCGCAAGGAATTGTCGGCGCGTTGGCTGGGATTGGCAAGCCGGGTCGATCCGGATGCGCCCGCCGACGAAACCACCGCCCGCCAATTGGCGGAGGCTTTTGCCGATTATCTGAAAGCCTGCAAGGCCGACGAGCGGTCACTTTCGACGCTACCGCCCGGCCGATTCCTGATGCCGGGCGATCTTGACGGGTCGCCAGCGCTGACCTTCGCGCCGCTGGCGTTGAAGCCCGACACTAAGATCGTCAGGGGTTCGCTGCGCGCCATGATGGAGCGTCGCTACGAATCCTATAAAAGCGTGGTGGTCAAACCGTTCTTCCGTGAACATTTCGCCCGCCTAGACCGACAGATAGTTCTTGTGGATGCGCTTCAAGCCATCAATCGCGGTCCGGAAGCGGTGCAGGATCTGGAGCGGGCACTGGCTGATGTGCTGACCTGTTTTCGCCCCGGCAGTTCCAGCTGGCTGCGGGGCCTGCTTGGACGGCGGATCGACAAGGTTCTGGTGGCCGCCACCAAGGCCGATCATTTGCACCACGAAAGCCATGAGCAATTGCAGGCCGTCACCAGACGGCTGGTGGATGGGGCGATCACTTCCATCGGCATGGCGGGCGCAGGTATTGAGGTCGTTGCCCTGGCTTCGGTGCGGGCAACGCGCGAGGCAACCGTCAAGCAGGATGGCCATCTGCTGCCGGTGGTGGTCGGCACCCCGATGCAGGGTGAAACCATTGGTGGTGATCGCTTCGACGGCAATCGCAAGACAGCGGTCTTTCCCGGCGACCTGCCGGATAATATCGAAAGCCTGTTTCAAACGACAAAATCCGGAAAAGACACCGGGCCGGATCTCAACATTATAAGGTTTCGCCCGCCGGAACTGGACGAGACAGGCGGCGGCATCAAGCTGTCCATTCCGCATATAAGGCTCGACCGCGCCCTGCAATTTCTCCTCGGAGACCGTCTGGCATGAGCAAGACACCAGAAGACCAACGCCCACTGCCACGCAGGCCTGCGGCCTTTTCGCTTGATGAGCCATCCTCCTCCCCTGCCCGCCCGCCTTTTGTCGAGGCGCCAGAGCCGCAAAGACGTGCGCCGAAAAGCTTCGATGCCAATGTGACGATCACGCCCGATGCTGAAGACCCGTTTTTGGCAGGCTTGAGCGAAGACGAAGCCATTGTACCGATTGCAAGGCCCGCCAAGCGCCGGTTCTCCTTCGGCAAGCTGGCCGGTGCAGCATTTGGCGCGCTCGCTTCCTTTGCCATCGGTCTCTGGATCGACGATCTGATCCGTGATCTTTTTACCCGCGCCGATTGGCTTGGCTATACCGCACTGACCCTGCTGGGCATCGGCCAATTGGCGCTGGCAGTGGTGGTGATCCGGGAGCTGGCTGGCATTTACCGGCTGAATGCCGTGCAGACCATCAAACAGCGTGCCAGCGCACTGTCCTTGCAGGGTACAGCCAGCGAGGCGCGTAAACTGGTCAAGGACGTCGAGGATCTGACCCAGCACCGGGCAGAAACCGCGCGGGGGCGGAACGTGCTGAAAGCTGCCGAAAACGACATTATCGATGCCCCGCATCTGATTGCCTTGGCCGAGCGGGAATTGCTGGCGCCTCTGGATGCCAAGGCGCGAAGCCTGATTATCAATGCCTCAAAACGGGTGTCGGTGGTTACCGCCGTCAGCCCGCGCGCGCTCGTCGATCTTGCCTATGTGCTGTTTGAAGTGGTGCGTCTGGTACGCGCCATGGCCGAACTTTACGGTGGCCGCCCCGGCTCCATCGGCATGTTACGGCTGCTGCGCGATGTCTTTGCGCATCTGGCCGTGACCGGATCGATTGCCATTGGTGACGGCCTTGCCCAACAAGTTCTGGGTCACGGCCTTGCCTCACGGCTATCGGCACGGCTTGGCGAAGGGGTGATCAACGGGCTGATGACGGCGAGAATCGGTATTGCCGCCATGGACCTCTGCCGACCCCTGGAGTTCAAAGCGTTAAGACGTCCAGGCATTGGAGACTTTATGCCAGCGCTGAAACCAGCCATCAATCCCAGCGACAAGGCATTGTAAAGCTTACAAATTCAGAAAACCCTTCTTCAAGACATCTCTTGTGGGATAAAGGCTGCAAACCGCATCGAGACCGCGGCAACTAAGGAAATATTAACCATCATGGCATTATAAATCAGCAACCAAGTGTTCGTCGATTACGCCAAGGAAAGCCGATGCCGCACCGTTTCTCTTTGCTACTCGGCAGTTTTGCCGTTGCTTGCGCCATTGCCCTTCCGGCAGGCGTCGCTGATGCCGCCCAGAAGGATCGCCAGTTCTTCGAATCCGTTTCCGGTGTCTGGAGCGGACCGGGCGAAATCGTCGCTGGAAAGTATAAAGGCACCAAATTCAACTGCAACTTGACAGGTGAGCCTGTCGAAGGCGCCGAGGCTGGTATCAAGCTGGGCGGAACGTGCCGGGTCGGCGTGTTTTCCCAGCCGATGAATGCGGTGATCTCAATGAAGGGCGGCGCCTATAGCGGCCAGTTCCTCGACGGCGCCGAAGGCAAGGGCCTCGACATCATCTCCGGTCAGGTGAATGGCGATAAGGTGGTCATGGGCATCAACCGTGCCAAATTGAACGGCGCGATGGTCGCCAGCATCGAAGATGACAAGGCCATGAACGTGACCATTTCCGTCAAGGTCGAAGACCGGATGATTCCGGTCATCGGTTTGCGGCTCAATCGCCAGGTTGACCAGGTCGCGGTGGGCTCGATCAAGAAGTAAATCGGCTTTGCCGGTATGACATTGCTATCGCGGCAACAGTTTTCAAACCCGGCATCGAAAGATTGCCGGGTTTTTGCATTCAGCCCCTTTTCCACCAGAGCGGATCGGTATCGGCGACGACGATATCATGGGCATCCGCCTGCCCTAGCCAGTCGGCCACCGACCTGCCCTCTACCACAAGGTCGCTGCCGATATCACAGAGAGGCTGAAGGACGAAAGCCCGCTGCACCATGCGCGGATGCGGGATCGACAGGTGATCCTCCTCGATAGTTTGGTCACCGTAGAGCAGAATATCGATATCAAGCGTGCGCGGCCCCCAACGCTCCCGACGCTCGCGTTTCATCACCCGCTCAAGCTCCAGACAGACCGAAAGCAGCGCGGATGGCGGCAATGTGGTGCGCACCAGCGCGCAGCTATTGAAAAAATCCGCCTGATCCAGCTTTCCCCAGGGCGGCGTACCATAAAGCCGCGATACGGCCAGCACCGTGCAATCCGGGCGCTCATCCAGGGCTTTCAGTGCCGCTGCCATGGCATGCGCGGGATCGCCGATATTGCCACCCAGCCCGAGCGCTGCGATCGCCGGGGCGCGCTTATCGATGATGGTCAACGGAAACCTCGACATAATCCAGCATGCCGGTAATCGGCGCGCTCGGTTTGCGCACAGTGATTTTCGCCCGCAGAATCTGTTCGAACCGGTCACAGAGCGATTTGGCGATATCCAGCGCCAAAGCCTCGATCAGATAGCGCCGCTTACCAGTGACGATTTCTTCGATGAGGTTGAAGGCTACGCCATAATCCACCGTTCCGGCCAGTTCATCGGTTTCCAGAGCCGAGGAAAACCGCAGCTCCAGTTCGGCATCAATGAAAAATCGCTGGCCTAGAAATTTCTCCTGCTCATGCAGGCCGTGGCGGGCGAAGAACCCGCAATTCTTCAGTGTGATTGTATAGGTATCAGCCATCGATCCGTCCTTCCCGCAGCCGCGTCTGCGCGGCGGGCCCGTCATCGGGGGCCATGGTTAGCATTGCATCCGCCACTGCCAGGGCATCGCGATTTGTCCTTACATCATGTACTCTGAATATGGCAGCCCCCTGTAATCTTAGCAGAACCGAGCTTGCTGCCGTTGCCGCATCACGCCCCGGGGCGTCGCGCCCGATCAATGTGCCGAGGAAGCGCTTGCGCGATGTCCCCACCAACAGCGGATAGCCCAGATCCCGCAATTCATGACAGCGCGCCATCAGGCCGATATTGGCCTCCACGGTTTCCTTGGCAAAACCGAATCCGGGATCGAGCACAATTGTCTCAGCTGCTACAGCTGCCTTACGGGCGATAGCAAGTGAGCTTTCGAAAAACAGCCGTTGATCGGCAATCGGATCGGCCAGCACGTCGCGGCCTCGTCCGGTATGCATGATGCAGAGCCCTGCCCTGGCTGCCGCAGCCACATCGGCAATCTCCGGCTCGCGCTGCAAGCCATGCACATCGTTGACAATATGGGCACCGGCGGCCAGCGCCAGCCGCGCCGTCTCAGCCCGATAGGTATCGACCGAGATCAGCGCATCGGTGTCGCGCGCCAATGCTTCGATGACAGGCAGAATGCGGTCCTGTTCCTGGGCCGCTGAGACGGAATCGGCCCCCGGCCGCGTCGATTCGCCACCGATATCGAGGATATCAGCGCCATCCTCGAGACATTGCAGCGCAAAGCGCAGGGCCTCATCACGGCTGGAATGGGCGCCGCCATCCGAAAACGAATCCGGTGTGACATTGACGATCGCCATCAGGCGGGCCTGAGACCCGAGCGTCAGGCTGCGGCCATGCGCCAGGTGCCATTGCTGAGTTGAGATCTTCACGCTGTTTCCCCACGCCTTGCAGAAAAGACCGTTGCCGATACGGCGCAGTGCGCCATATACAAGGCAACAAGACTGGCCGTAACACTTTATGCCAGCTGCATATTTCCTTAAATCCGATCGGGTTTGGGGATTTATGCGGCCTTTCCTTGAAACGGCTGAAATTCGCAGTGAAGATCACCTTGAAAAACAAGGGTTGTTCAGAATGGCTGGCACATCAGGTCGATGTCGGCGCTGTATGCCCCAAACCGGGACCAAGTTCAATGTCGTGGATACGTTCAATGGCCAAAAGAAAAGGCACACTGGTTTGTGCCACGCTCGTCTCCCGCGTGATTGTCTCCGGCATGGTTCTCTCAGTTATCGGCACGACAGGCATGGCGCAGGCAGAAACCATTGTCCGCAAATCGACTGTCTATTTCCCGATTGGCGGGCGGACAGCCACTGATCTCGACCATGAACTGGAGCGCAAAGGCCCGCACACGGTCAGCACCGGAACCCGGCACCCGGGCGCCACCCGCATCCGTTTTGGCGGCACCATGGACTATGTGCGTCATCAGGGCCGCTGTGCCATTGGCAATATCAAGGTGACGGTGTCGATCAAGGTGATTGTGCCGCGCTGGAAAAACCGCGGCTCGGCCAATCCGCAACTGGGATTGATCTGGGATACATTATCGGCCGATATCAATCGCCACGAATCCCGCCATGCCGAAATCGCCGTGCAGCACGCCCGCGACCTCGATCAAAAGTTAAAAGCTATGCCCAGCGCCGCCTCCTGCGAAGAGCTTCAGGAAGAGGTCTCAGTGTTGACGGATCAGGTAACGCAGGAACATGACGCCGACCAGTTGCGGTTCGACCGGATCGAAGCGGTTAATTTCAACGACCGGATCATGAGGCTGCTGAAATATCGCTACACGAAGAAGCAAGCCCATCACGACTGATAGAGCCAGCGTCTTCGATACAGTCCTGCGAGATGCGCGCGCTTTTCACAGCAGAAAAACGACTGCGTGGATTAGCCTTGGCGCTCCGGCACATGGACAACAAGACCGGCCAGCGCCGGGGCGATCTTGATTTGACAGGAAAGTCTGGAATTGGGTCGCACATCAGTTGCGAAATCCAGCATGTCCTCTTCCATTGGCGCCGGACCGCCGGTCTTCTCCACCCAGGCCTCATCGACATAGACATGACAGGTGGCGCAGGCGCAGGCGCCGCCGCATTCGGCATCAATACCGGGAACAGAATTGCGCACGGCATTTTCCATCACGGTCGAGCCATCGGCGGCATCAAGGTCAAAGCGGGTGCCATCAAAGGCAACAATGGTCAACTGGGTCATGGGATCTATCCGGGGCTTGAAGAGCACACCGCGCGCAACGGTCAGCACATCGCGGTGATGAAGACAAAGACGATAATCTGGCCGGATGAACAAGGCCGCTGATATCAGCGGCCGGCGCAGCCGTCAGGCGCGCAGTTTTCTGACAAATCCGCATACCAGTCAACCGGGGCATAGCAACGTTCAAGCCTCGACTGGCGTGGATACGGCGCTACCGTTTCAGATACGGCAAAGCTTCAAAATGAAATGCTCGGCTTCAACCACAGTTGCGGTAATCGCCGCAATCCGGGCGGCATCAGGGCCTTTGCCTTCGACTTCGGCAGCAGCTTCTGCCACCTTGAAGGCACCGACGGCGCTGGCCGCCCCCTTCAGGCGATGAGCGATGGCAACCGGATCAGCGGACGCATTGGCGAGACCCTGCAGACAGCTGCGCGCCTGCTTTGCAAACATCTGCAAAACCTCGATTTCCAAGGCCTTGTCGCCCATGGTTTGCGTGGCAAGATGGACCAGATCGATCGGCCTTGCCTTGGACGGGCTCAGTCCGGATTGTACTTCTGGAGCTTCGAAAGCGATGTTGACGGCAGCCATGACCCTTTAGATCCTTTTTGTTATGATACGGTTCTCATATTCAGGATGGTTGTCAATCGTGGGATTGGGGTTAAATTCGGGCCAGACGTCTCCGGATATTTCTACTTATGGTTAATTTCCGTTAAAGGCCGTCAGATTATGTGTTTTCCCGACCTGAGATCCTTTAAATTGTGTTAATAAGCCTGATATCTCTTTGGGATAAGCCGTGCCGTTAATTGTAACAGTATCGGGAATGTGTCACTACGGAACGGGTAGAAAGGCAGATTACCTCAAGGCTTTGCTGCTAGTCCCTGTAGTGCTATGGATGACCATTGCAGCCCAGGGCATTATGCGCAAATCCGTGGAGATCTGCCGAAATTCAGTCCGGATGGCCGGGGAAACCGGCCAAATGGGTGCGGGGACTGGATGATTAAGGTGTTAGCCGCGTTTGCCGGGCCTTATAAGCAATCCGGTCGGGCAATGCGGCCTGAGTAGGCGTAAGCGAGGCGTACCTATGGCGACCAAAAAGACAAGCGAGTCGATTGACGATAGCGCTTTCCAGGCCCTCGAGGCAGCCCTGAGGATCGACTTCGAGGAAGAAGACGATACGCCAGTGCGTGGCCCCGCGCCTGTAGCGGCGGAGGCAACAGTGTCCGACACACCGAGACAGACCAAGCCTGCACCACGGACCTCCGCGCCGCAAGCGGATACGACAGCCCATGAAAAAGAACGGATGCGGGCCGCCGCCCAGGCAAAAGCCGCCAAGGCCCCAAAACCCGCTTCCGCGACACCCACCGATCCCGCGCCGAGATCCCCTTCCCTTGCGCCTGCCAACGATGCCTCCCGCCGCAGTTCATCCGCTGTCTTGAAATCGCTTGATGGCGGCTCGATGGGCGGCGCGCTACGCAATGCCACTATCGTTTCGCTACTCTGGGGCGCTGGTGGCCTTGCTCTGTCGCAATTGCTCTATGGCTCGCAGATCTGGAGCGGCGGCGCGGCCGCCATTTTTGCCAATCCTGGCATTATCGCCATTCTCGTCGGCACTATCCTGCCGATCTTCGTATTCTTTTCCTTTGCTATCATGATGTCGCGGGCGCAGGACATGCGCAATGCCGCCCGCTCCATGGCGGAAGTTGCCTTGCGCCTGTCCGAGCCGGAAACCGTCGCCTCCGAGCGCATCATGTCGGTCGGCCAGGCTGTGCGCCGTGAAGTCTCGGCGATGAACGAGGGCATCGAGCGCACCATCGCCCGCGCCACCGAACTGGAAACCCTGGTTCATTCAGAGGTGACCGCGCTGGAACGCAGCTATACCGATAACGAGCTTCGGGTCCGCAGCCTGGTGCAGGAATTGTCGGCGGAACGCGATGCCATCGTCAACCATGCCGACCGCATCCGCTCCTCCATCGTTGGTGCCCATGACCAGTTGAAGGAAGATCTGTCGCTGGCGACAGAAGAAATCGGTATTCGACTGGCGACTTCGGGCGAGGCTTTTGCCTCGATGATCGATATGCGCGCGGCAACGATCATGGAGAAATCCAACACCGCCGCCACGACGCTTGGATCACTGCTGACCGCCAAGACCGACGAAATGGTCCAGACGCTGGGCGCCGCCGGATTCTCGCTGTCGAGCGAATTCGACACCCGTTTGCAGGCCCTCACCGGCTCGATGTCTACCCATGGCGAAGAAATTCTGCGCCAGTTCGAGACCCGCGCCTCGACGCTGGATGCCAATACCGAAAAGCTCAATGCTGCGTTAAATGACCGCGCCCGCCAGTTGAACGAAACGCTGGTCGCCCGTACCCGAGAAATCGCCCAGAGCTTCACCCAGGGCGAAGCGACGATCAGCGGTAGCCTGGATACTGCGCTGTCTCGCCTCAACGCCTCTCTTGAAGAAAAGTCTGTTACCTTCCGCCAGAGTCTGCAAACCAATGCCGAAGACGCGCTTGTCGATATAGACATCCGCTCCGGCCTGTTTGAAGACCGGATGCAGGCGACCATTGGTCAGATCAACGCCACGTTCGATGACCGGATGACCGAATTCGCTACCGCTTTCGACCAGCGTGCCGGCACGCTCGACAGCAAGCTGAACGAAAGCCTGCTGCGCATCAACGAAACCATGGCGGGCGGCTCGGAAGCCATTGACGGGATGCTGACGACGTCAATCGACCGTCTCGGCAATACCATGACCGATCAATCCTTCGCGCTGGCCGCAACCCTTGGCGGCAATCAGGAAGCGTTGAACGAAGCCCTTTCCAGCCATTCGCGGGAATTGGCGGACGCCCTTGAGCGCCGCCGTCGTGAACTGGACGAAACAATTTCCAACGCCCAGAGCCGTATCGACCAGATCATGGCCGAGCGTGGCACAGCCTTGACCGAGGCCCTCAATACCAGTCAGACCCGTTTTGACGAAACGCTGGGCAGCCGTTCGGAAGCCGTGATCAACCAGCTCACCGGCAGCCATGATCGCATTTCCGATCTGCTGCAAAATGCCTCTTCCGGGATTGTCGAAGCTGTCACCTCCTCCGAAAGCCGTCTGGCCAACACGCTGGACCGCAAGGCACAGACGATCATAGAGGCTGCCGACGGTGCCGACGCCCGCATTGAGGCCGCTCTTAGCGACAAGGCCGATGCGATTCGCGCCGCCTATGAGACGAACCATGAGCGGTTGACATCGGTTCTCGATGCCAAGGTCGAGCAGCTTGAACAGACGGCCCTCGCCGTCGATAGCCGTGTCGAGGCTGCTTTCGGCAACAAGGCCGATGCGATCCGTGCGGCCTATGAAGAAAGCGAAGCGCGCCTTACCCGGACGCTCGACGGCAAGGTCGACCAGATCACCGATGCGGCGAGCGAAGCAGACATGCGCATTGAATTGGCGCTCGGCAACCGCATGGACACGATCCGCGCCGTCTACGAAGACAGCGAAAGCCGTTTGGCCACCACCATCGATGCCAAGCTTGGCGCCTTGACCGAGACGCTCGGCAATGCCGACAGCCGTATTGAACAAGCGTTTGGCACCAAGGCCGATCAGGTTCTCTCGGCCTATGAACAAAGCGAAGCCCGTCTCGCCCGCACGCTCGACAGCAAGATCGAACAGATCAGCGATGCCGCCTCCGATGCCGACATGCGCATCGAACTGGCGCTTGGCAACCGTATGGATACGATCCGTGCCGTTTACGAGGAGAGCGAAACACGGCTTTCCGGCACAATCGACGCCAAGCTTGGCGCGCTGACCGAGACGCTCGGCAATGCAGACGTCCGCATCGAACAGGCATTCGGCACCAAGGCCGATCAGGTTCTCTCCGCCTATGAGCAAAGCGAGGCTCGCCTTGCCCGCACGCTCGACAGCAAGATCGAACAGATCAGCGACGCTGCCTCCGATGCCGACATGCGCATTGAACTGGCGCTCGGCAATCGCATGGACACGATCCGCGCCGTCTACGAGGAGAGCGAAACACGGCTTTCCGGCACGATCGATGCCAAGCTCGGCGCTCTGACCGAGACACTCGGCACTGCCGACAGCCGTATCGAGCAAGCCTTCGGCTCCAAGGCTGACCAGCTCCGCGCCGTCTATGAGGAGGGCCAGGCCCGCCTTACGCAGACCCTGGATAGCAAGGTCGAGCAACTCAGCGATGTGGCTGCCGAAGCCGATATGCGCATCGAGTTTGCACTGGGCAGCAAGGTTGATTCGATCCGCTCTGTCTATGAAGATAGCGAAGCGAGACTGGCTGGAACCATTGACGCCAAGCTTGGCCAGCTGATCGAAACCGTCGGCTTTGCCGATAGCCGTGTCCAGCAAGCACTTGGCGCCAAGGCTGACCAAATTCGTGAAGCCTATGAAGCTAATCATGGTCGTCTGGCCGAAATGCTCGACAGCCGTATCAACCAGGTCATGGATACCGCTACGGAAGCCGATCTGCGCATGGCGCTCGCCTTCGGCAACAAGGCTGATGATATCCGTGCCGCCTACGAAGAAAACCAGGGCCGCCTTGAACAGTCACTGGAAGCCCATTCCAGCCGCTTGACCGAAACCCTTGGCCAATCCACCGACCGCGTCGAACAGGTGTTTGGCCGCTCGACCGACCGGGTTGAACAGGTATTGGGGTCTGGCGTCTCAAGGATCGAGAGTGACATTACCGGCAGTGTTTCACGGCTGGAAACCACCTTCGAAGACAATCACAATCGACTGCGCCAGACGCTGGACGAGCGTGGCAATGCCATCACCAGTGCCCTGCAGAATGCGCGGAGCGGATTGGAAGAAACCCTCAACGAACAGGGCATGGCCATCGGCGCGTCGATCGCCGCCAGCGCCGGCATGCTGGAAATGTCGCTGGAAGAACAGCAGGACAATCTGCGCTCCACCATCGACGCTTCAAGCCGTGATCTTCAGGACAGGCTGCGCGGTTCGGCTGGCGCCATTGCCGGAGAGTTCGGTCAGGCGGCCCGCGAAATCAGCCGCACGGCGGAAGAATTCTCCACACGGGTCGAAGGCTCGCTGGACGGCGTCGCCAACCGGTTGTCCGAGACAGGCACCCGGATCGAGACCAGCCTTGGCAGTCTCGAACAGCGTATTCAGGGCAGCCTCGAAGGCGTTGATCTCAAGGTCAGCAATGCCGGTGACAATGTTGCCGCCAAACTCTCCGAAAAGGTTTCCGACCTGGAGCGCGTCACCATGGATGCGACCCAGCGGATCGAGCAGACACTCGGCGATGCCACGCAGCGCGTCTCGGATACTTTCGACAGCCGCACGTCTGTTATCGATGAGCGTCTGTCGACCATGGACCGCGCCCTGAATATCGGCTTGCAGAACGTGAACAACACCATCGAGGGCAAGGCCGCAGGTCTCGCCTCTTCCTTGCGCGAAGCCGTTATCGGCGCCACTCGTGAGATCGACAGTGAGGCGCAGAAATCCGCCGAATTGCTGGGCCGGACCGGCCAGGAATTCTCGGAGACCATGAATGCCCGCAACGAGGAATTCACCCGTTCGGTGCGCGAACAGGCCGAAGATCTTACACGCCGGATCTCCGACACCCAGAACCGGCTCGCTGGCCAGGGCGCGCAGATCGCCCAAAGCTTCTCGGACGCTGGTGATGCCATCGTCAGCAAGGTTTCGGCAGCCGAAGCCACCATTACCGCCAAGGCAGGCGCCATCGCTGGCACGTTGACCGATGCCGAAAAGGCCCTGGAAGAACGTGCTACGGCGATCCGCGCCGCGCTGTCGGCAACGACCGGCGACATGACCGACGCCCTCGACAGCGTCGACAAGGCGCTGGATGCCCGTGGCAATGCAATCCGCACCACGCTGGATGAGCGCACCCGCGAGCTGAATTCAATGCTGTCAGGCCGCACGTCGGAATTGGCGCGCCTGATCGAGGAAAAAGCCAAGCCGACCGTCGAGCAATATGCCCAGGTTGGCCGCGATGCCGTCGAACGGATCGCCCAGGCCGCCGACCAGAGCGCCCACAGCCTGCGCCAGGAAAATGCCAAGCTGGCCGATGCTCTGGCAGCCCGTGCCGCCGAAGCCGCTCGCCAGATGAATGCTGCGGAAAACAGCCTGACATCCAGCGCTGGCGAAATGATCGACCGCATCAGCGAAACCAACCAGACGCTGCATGCCGTCGTCGAACAGGCCGCCCAGTCCATGGCCAATGCCGACCGTCAGTTTGGCGCAACGACTGACCGGCTGGCCGCGACCACCCACAAGGCCGCCGATGTCTTGGCGACGTCTGGCCGCTTGCTGGAAAGCAATCTGGAACGGCTGTCGAATGTCTCCAACCAGGCCCTGTCTCAGGTGACGGGCATTGTCGGTCGGTTCGGCGATCATGCAAAAGTGCTCGGTCAGGCATCCGAATTGCTCGGCGCGGCGCAGTCCAACCTTGCCGGTACATTGGAAGAGCGTCAGCAGGCCCTGCGCGATCTTTCCATCGGCATCGTCAAGCGGTCGGAAGAGATCGAGAATACCATGAAGTCGCTGGCCGGAATGGTCGATGGCGCCTTCAGTCAGGCTGAGCAGCGCTCCAGCCAGGTGGCCGGAAACCTGCGTCAGGGGATTGAAACCTCCTTTGCGGATATTGGCCAGATCCTCGGAGAGACCGAACAGAAAGCCAAGTCCGCGGCTGGCTCCATGCGCGATTCGCTGCTCTCGGCTGGCGAAGATGCCACCCGCGCCATCGAGCGCACCTTGGGTGATGCAGAAAAACGCTCCAGTGAGCTGGCAAACCGCTTGCGCGGTGGCCTGTCGTCGTCGCTCGCCGATGTCGACCGTATTCTGGCAGAGGCCGGTCAGAAATCGGATGGTACGGCCAACCAGATGCGCGAAGCCGTGCGGTCGGCCGTCGAGGATGCCCTTGGCCGCTTCTCCGGCGCCACCGACGAGATCCGTCGTTCGGCCCAGGAAATCCGACAGGAACTTGACCTGACCCGTACCGAACTGAAGCGCGGCGCCTTCGACCTGCCGGAAGAAGCCAAGGAAAGTGCCGGTGCCATGCGGCGTGCTGTTGCCGAGCAGATCAAGGCCTTGCAGGATATTTCACAACTGGTGGGTCGTAGCGCCCAGCAGCTGGAAATTTCCACGCCAGCGCCTCGCGCTGCCGCGCCTGCCCCTGCTGCTGTTCAGCCGCAACCGGCTCGCCCAGCACCGACTGTTCAGGCCCATGCACCGGTTTCACAGCCCGCACCGGCTCCGGTCTCCGCGCCTGCCCGCCCGGCAATTTCGGCGGCACCAGTCCAGCAAGCTCCACGCCCTGCCGCCAGCCCGCTTGGCCTGCGTGGCAGCCTGCAAAGTGAACAGCCAGCACCCGCTGCGGGCGAAGGCTCCGGCGGCTGGATCAGCGACCTATTGCGCGGCGCTTCGCGTGAGGAACAGACGATCACCTCGCCTGCCCGCGCCACTCGCCCAGCTGGGGAAGCTCCGCGCAGCAATGACAGCCGCAACCCGCGCCATATGGTCGAATCGCTGAATTCACTTTCGGTCGATATTGCCCGGGCCATCGATCACGATGCCTCGGTCGATTTGTGGCGCCGCTACCAGCGCGGCGAGCGCGACGTCTTCACCCGTCGCCTCTACACGCTGAAGGGCCAGCAGACCTTTGATGAAATCAAGCGTAAATACGACCGCGAACCGGAATTCCGCACTGCCGTCGACCGCTATATCGCCGATTTCGAAAAGCTGCTGTCCGACGTGGCCCGTACCGACCGCGACAAGTCGATCACCCAGTCCTACCTGACGTCCGACACCGGCAAGGTTTATACCATGCTCGCGCATGCGGCAGGCCGGTTTAGCTGAGAACGATTGAATGCCTGAATATGAACAAAACCCCGGGGGCAACTCCGGGGTTTTGTATTTGTAACGCTCAAATAATTTAGCGGCAGGCTCGAATGTCATCCCTGCCGAACGATAGCGCCAATGACATTGACGACAAGACGTGCTGCGGTCAAAGCGGAGAGGTTATCAATGTCAGCGGGAGGATAGAGTTCGACAAGATCGAACCCGGCAATTCTGCCCCGCTTGCCTACACCCGCGATCAGGTCGATGACCTGGGTATATGTGAGGCCGCCAGGCGTCCGAGCCGCCACACCTGGCATGATCGAGGGATCAAGGCCGTCGCAATCGAGAGTGATGATGGTTTGCGCGCCCTCCGGGATGTGCTGGAGTACAGCATCGATACCCTGAGCGTGAAATGTGCGAGAGGTTATTATGCGACTGCCATACTGCTGCGCCGCCTCAACTTCGGTAATAGCTGCGCTGCCGACGCCGCGCATGCCGACCTGCACGATACCGGCGACATGAGGCATTTCACTGATCCGGCGCATCGGGCTCGAATAGCCATAGCGTTCGCCATCTATGTCGTCGCGCCAATCAATATGGGCATCAATTTGCAGCACCCAGACAGGACCGTGCTGCGAAAAGCCTGAGACAAAGGGAATCGGGATGGAATCATCCCCGCCCAACACGACTGGAACAGCCGAAGACGCCAGGATCTCCCGTGTTTTTGCCTCGATTCTGGTTCGGTTACCAATATTATCGTGCATGATTGTCGAAATATTACCAACATCAATGCAGCAAGCCGGTTTGTTAGCGAAAAGCGGGCCACCAAGATCGAAATCCCAATGGTCGATCAACCCCGCATCTTCCTGGCTGGCAACGCGGATAGCATCCGGAGCCAAGCCGTGACCTCCGCTATCCTGTCTGGCATAGGTGCTACCGTGACCAGCTCCGACAATCACGATTTCGGGTTTACGCCCGCCGGAAAGCCGTTCAGGAAAGCCAAGAAATGAAGGTCCATTGCTCATTTTTCAGATCCTGGTTCAATGCCCAAAGGAGCAGCCGTCGCGAGGATTTGCAGCATGGCCACGAAATGGCTTGTTCGAATGCCTTTGGGATTTAGTGAAGCGTCGACAACCTGCACGACGACCAAATGCTTTTGAGGGATGATTGCAATAGCTTGACCGCCATAGCCGGATGCCAGAGCCGCTCCTTCTCCGAATACGGCAGGGTTCAATGTCCACCAGAGATAACCATAACCCATACTTCCCCGATCGGTTTGGGAGTAAGGCTTTGTGGAATCCTTCACCCATGATCCGGGAATGACCTGCCTGCCGTTCCATCTTCCGCCATCCAGATAAAGCTGACCAAAACGAGCGGCATCCCTGGCGCTGAGACTGACCGGGAAAGCAGGATGCTCTGATTGAGCAACCTTTACATAATGGCCGTCACGCACCGAGAAATCCTCCATGCCGAGCGGCGCAGCGATGCGCTGTGCAAAGCTCTGGAAAATATCCTCGCCTGTCTGCTGGCGATAGATCGTGCCGAGGGCATTGAAATCCCAGTTGTTGTACCACCAGAACGAGCCCGGTGCATGGCTTCCACGTTCTGGCCGTTTGCTCCGCATCTCGTCGGTTTCGGAGGCTGCAGGATGATAAACCCCTGACCTTGCCATAAGCAAGTCACGGATAGTCGCTTGTTTTTCTGTTGCGGTAAGGCTGGGAGGCTTGTCATCAATCTTCAGATTCTCAAGCGTATTCTCGAGGTTTATGCGGCCCTCGGATACGGCAATTCCGTAGAGCGCACTCAACACGCTCTTCCGGATCGACGCCACGTTCACTTTGCGCGAAACGTCACCCCAACGCGCAATAGCCTTTCCATCCTGAACCACCATAACGGCTGTCGGTTTCAACCGAGTGGAATAATCTTGAGCGGCTTTCAGCCTGTCGACATTCCATCCAGCCAACGCCGGATCAATAGTCTGCCACGGCTGAGCATGCGCACTTCCCAGGGAGAGCAGCATTAACAGAGACAGTAAAACTTGGAAAAGTAAACGTATGGGCATCCAGATCAGCTTTCGCACTCATCGCGGAAATTCGATACGCATTTAGCTGTCAATGTTTGAATGTAGAATAGGGTTTTGCGATGGAGCAAAGACAGTGTTCCGAGCCGATTTTATCTTTTCCGCCGTCCAAAAGCAAAACCCGCCTTGCGGGCGGGTTTTGTCTGCATTGTCTTGATGGTCTGACGGCCTCAAACGAGCCGGCTTTGCTCCAAAGCCGCTTCCACGAAGCTCTTGAACAATGGATGTGGGTCCAAGGGGCGGGACTTGAGTTCCGGGTGATACTGCACGCCGACGAACCATGGGTGATCGGGATATTCCACCGTTTCCGGCAGAAGGCCGTCAGGTGACATGCCTGCAAAGACCAGACCGCAGTCTTCCAGCCGTTGCTTGTAGTCCACATTCACTTCGTAGCGATGGCGGTGACGCTCGGAAATCTCGGTAGAGCCATAAATGTCGGCAATCCGCGAATCTTTCTTCAGCGCAGCCTTATAGGCTCCAAGACGCATGGTGCCGCCAAGATTGCCGGCAGCAGAACGCTTCTCAAGCTCATTGCCCTTCATCCATTCGGTCATCAGGCCGACGACCGGCTCCGATGTCTGACCAAATTCAGTCGAAGAGGCCTGTTCGATACCTGCCAGATGGCGAGCGGCTTCCACCACAGCCATCTGCATACCAAAGCAGATGCCGAAATAAGGAACCTTGCGCTCACGGGCAAACTGCGCGGCCAGGATCTTGCCTTCCGACCCGCGCTCGCCAAAGCCGCCGGGCACAAGAATGCCATGGACCTTTTCGAGGTAAGGCGCCGGGTCTTCCTTCTCGAAGACCTCGGATTCAATCCACTCGAGCTTGACCTTCACCCGGTTGGCAATGCCGCCATGGTGAAGCGCTTCGATCAGCGACTTATAAGCATCCTTGAGGCCGGTATATTTGCCAACGATGGCAATGGTAACCTCGCCTTCCGGGGTGCGGATGCGGTTGGAAACCTCTTCCCAGGCATCGAGACGTGGCTTGGGGGCCGGTTCGATGCCAAAGGCGGCCAGGACTTCATTGTCCAGCCCTTCCTTGTGGTAGGCCATGGGCACGTCATAGATATTGGCAACATCCAGCGCCTGAATGACCGCCGATGGGCGGACATTGCAAAACAGCGACAGCTTGCGGCGTTCCGGTTCAGGAATCTCACGATCCGCACGCACCAGCAGAATGTCCGGATGAATGCCAAGAGCCTGCAATTCCTTGACGGAATGCTGGGTCGGCTTGGTCTTCAACTCGCCAGCCGCCGGAATGTAAGGCATCAGCGTCAAATGCACATAAATCGCCGCGCCGCGTGGCAGCTCGTTGCCCAGCTGGCGAATGGCTTCCACGAAAGGCATGGCCTCGATGTCGCCCACCGTGCCGCCAATTTCGCAGATCACAAAATCATAGTCGCTATTGCCCTCAACGATGAAGTCCTTGATCTCGTTGGTGACATGCGGAATGACCTGAACCGTTGCGCCGAGATAATCGCCGCGCCGTTCCTTGTCGATAATGTTCTTGTAGATCCGTCCGGTGGTGATGTTATCGGTCTTGGTGGCCGAGCGCCCCGTGAAGCGTTCGTAATGTCCGAGATCGAGATCCGTCTCGGCGCCGTCGTCGGTGACGAAGACTTCACCGTGCTGAGTCGGGCTCATGGTGCCCGGGTCAACGTTGAGATAGGGGTCCAATTTGCGCAGCCGCACGCGATAACCACGTGCCTGTAACAAAGCCCCGAGTGCCGCAGCCGCTATTCCCTTACCAAGAGAGGAAACCACGCCGCCTGTGATGAATACATATCGCGCCATGGGCTTCACCGGATACCGTTTCGATTCTGATTCCGCCAGCGTTATTTTTACACCGGCGACAATACACACAAAGAAAAACCGGCGGACTGTTTAAGTCCGCCGGAGCGAAGACGAACCAGACCGATCAGTTGCCGGTCGGAACAGCGCCGGGCTGGGCCGGTGCGGGCGTTGTCGCAGCGCCATTGGCTGGTGCCTGCGCGCCGCCATTGGCAGGAGCTGTCGCCGGTGCGCCAGGCAGCTGGTCAAGAATATTGCCGGAAGGTGCCTGCTGGCCAGCCGGAATACGATTGAGAATATCGGTCGGCTTTGCCTCGAACCGCGACAAGATGCCAAGTCCAAGCGAGGTGATGAAAAACAGCGTCGCCAGGATAGCCGTTGTCCGGGTCAAGGCATTGGCCGCGCCGCGTGCCGACATGAAGCCTGAGCCGCCGCCGATCCCAAGCCCGCCGCCTTCGGACCGCTGGATCAGCACGACGCCGACAAGCGAAATCACGATTATGAGGTGAATGACGATCAGTACGGTCTGCATGGACGATCCATCCTGCCCACGTAGGGCCAAGTCAAAACAACATTCGGCGGCTCTCTACACGAGGAGCCGCCGCAAAGAAAGCCCTTTTCAACAAAGATCAGGCTGTCAAATCCGAATAGACACCGTATATGGCAAGGAAATCAGCGGCTTTCAAGCTTGCGCCGCCAATCAGGGCACCATCAACATTGGCAACGCCCATCAGTTCCCGTGCATTAGAAGGCTTGACGGAACCGCCATAGAGGATTCGCATTTTAGCACCCTCATTGCCCAACCGACGCGTCAACTCGGCCCGCATAAAAGCGTGTGCCTCGGTCACGTCAGCAATGGTTGGCGTCACGCCGGTGCCGATCGCCCAGACAGGCTCATAGGCAATAACCGTATCTTCGGCGAGCGCTTCGTCCGGCACAGAACCGGCGAGCTGACGCTTGAGGATATCCAGCGTCTGCCCTGCTTTGCGCTGATCGGCGGTCTCGCCAATGCAGATGATGGCCGTCAGTTCCGCCGCATGAGCCGCAACCGCTTTGGCGCGCACCAGATGATCGGTTTCTGCGTGATCGGTGCGGCGTTCGGAATGACCGACAATGACATGGGTTCCAAAGCAATCGGCGACCATTTCCGCCGAAATGTCACCGGTATGGGCACCAGACGCATTCTGATGGCAATCCTGCGCACCAATAAGCAGCGGACTGTCGTCGCAGAGCGCGGTTGCCACGTAAAGCAGCGTGGCCGGCGGGCAAATCAGACTGTCCACTTTCTCGCTGAGCGGTCCTTTCACGCCTTCGG
Source organism: Agrobacterium vitis (assembly GCF_013337045.2). Classification (NCBI taxonomy): domain Bacteria; kingdom Pseudomonadati; phylum Pseudomonadota; class Alphaproteobacteria; order Hyphomicrobiales; family Rhizobiaceae; genus Gillisella; species Gillisella vitis. The sequence goes on along the minus strand of NZ_CP118259.1, from coordinate 1,409,051 downwards.
CCATCGCCTTGATCTGATCAAGCGCGTCGCGGGTTCCGTTCATCTTCCAATTGCCCGCAACAAGCGGACGTACATCTGGTGTCATATCGATCCAACCCACCCTGATTCCATGACCCTGATCCGCCGGAAACCGCTTTTTCGCGCCTCAACCGACACCAGGGAAATCATAAACAATAATCTTCCACATTAAAGCGCGGCGTATTCCATTGAATTCAACGATGTCGCGCTTTGTTTTATTTTCCGCATGTCCGTTATCGTTCAACTGATTCCAGTTGAACGCGACAGGCTATAGACACCCTATAAAAGGACGTGGCGGCAAAAAAGGCAAGTTGCAATGCAACATGCCGTTAATTCATGCAGGATGGCAACTTAACCCTGTGATTTTAGGGATTAAAACAGAGATTTTTCTAGGAAAAATGGGAGACTGATTTTCCGAAAAGACAAATGAAAACAAGAAAAGCTTCGAGTCTCTCTGTTTCAATCCGATGCTGCCAAACTCTTGAACCAAATCCTGGGCGGGCTGTTTAACCGATTCGTTCTTCGCAAGACTTTTAAATTGTTTTGATATTTCTTAACGCCGACGCTTCTCCAAAGCCACGTTTCGGCGTATGCGGAAAGCTTGTTTCCCCTTAGCCAACCGGAGAGCCGCAATGGCCACCGTATCCCTTGAAGCCATCGACCGGCAAATTGCCCGCGGCTTCCCGGCGTTGCGGTTCAGCCCTGCCGTAGAAGCGGAATTTCTTCAGGAATATGTCGCCAATCGGATCAAGTTGACACCATTCTGGGCAGTGGTCGGCACGCTTATCTACGATGCCGTTTTCATCGGTGACGCGACGATGATGGCCGACGTGTTCGACAAACTGATGATCGTGCGCTTTGGGATATTCACGCCCTTTGCAATTATCAGCGTGCTTGCCGTCAGACGCTGGCGCACCGCCCTGAATTACGAACTTCTGTCGCTGGCAATAGGCACATTCAGCATTCTCCTGCCGATGTCGGTCGCAATCTACAGCAATAGTCCGTACATGTTCGTTTACCAGAACGGCAATGTCGCGGCATTCCTGTTCTTCGTCATTGCGCTACGGCCACGGTTTCATATCGTGGTAATCGGCCTGACGCTGATGTGCGCCGTGCTGCTGAAAACCGCAAAGTTGAACGGCTCTTTCGATGACATCACCTATAGTGGGCTGATCAGTTTCTACATTACGATCGCAATTTTCCTGGCGCTCAGTGCCTATTTTCTCGAACATACCGATCGATTGAATTTCCTCAACAGGCTGCGCGCTGGCCTGCTGCAACAGCAATTGGAACATAACGCCGCCCGTGACGAGTTGAGTGGCCTGCTAAACCGTCGCTCGCTGGTGCAGGTCGCGACCGACATGTGGAAAGGCAAAGTGCCGGCAACACATGTTTGCGCCATCATGCTCGATATCGATGATTTCAAGCTTTACAACGATGTGCATGGCCATCTGGAAGGTGATGAATGTCTACGCACTGTCAGCCAGTGCATTCGCGACAATGCCGGTGAAAAAGGCTTTGCCTTCCGCTACGGCGGCGAGGAAATGCTCGTTTTGCTTCCGAATACGGATGTTGATGCTGCCTGTGCGATAGCAGAGGCCATCCGCCGGGCCATCGAGTGCATGAACATCCCGCATTTGGGCAAAGGCAGAGGCCAGGTGACAACAGCAAGTCTGGGTGTAGCGGAAGGCCCCACGGCAACGGTTTCGTTGGAAGACCTGCTGAACCGCGCCGACGCGGCCCTTTACGAGGCAAAGCGCAGCGGGCGCAACCGTGTCTGCGTGAGCGGGTCAACGCAGCTCAATCTGGAATTTGCCAGGGAAAATTGAAACCCTGCTTTCCCCAAATGACAGACCAAAACAGTAGTTTCTAGCGGATCAGCCAGTTCAGTACGGCGCGCCAGTCGGTCATGCGCACCGGCGTCCCGTGAGAACCGGTCAGAAACAACGTGAATCGGGTTGGATAGCCGGTGCGGTGCAGGCGCTCGTAAAGCGCGATCTGGTCGCCGGCGGCATAGACGCTATCACGGCTGCCATGGGTAAACCACATCGGCAGCTTGCGTTTGAAGGCCGCACTGGCAGTGAAATCCGGATCGCTGGCTCCGCCGAGAATGGCCATGCCGGACAGTTTGGCAACGATTCGTTCGTCACGGGTCAGGCCCCAACAGATGAAACTGCCCATGGACGCGCAGGACAATACCACCGGACGCCCACCGGAATGGGCGGAGGCATAATCGATCAGGGCCGCAACCTGCGTTACCCCCGATTGGTCGAAGGACCGAACGGAGGGGGCGTAATAGGTTCCACCATTGTCGCTGGCGAGATTTTTCAGCCGGTTGAAATTGCCGCCGAATTTGTAGTCATCGGCTCCAAGGCGGCGGTCCCCGCCCCGGCCGTGAATGAAGATCACCGTGAATGCCGCGCCATCAGCAGGTCCGGTCCTCGTTACGTCCAGCTTGCCGGCATCACCGAGATCCAGCGTCTCGTCCTTTTGCTGGTGACGCACACCAAGCGAGACGTAGGCGGACTTCACCCGGCGCTCTGGAATTTCGTCGCGGCCATTGATGTCGCGCATTTCCTGATAGTCGATGGTCTGGAAATCACCCTTGTCGCGGCTTTCCAGCACGGTCTGGCCGGAAAACAGCTCGTCCTTGAACGGTTTGAGGCTAAAGGCAGGCGCACTCGTTGCAGGCAAAGAGCTGGCGACCGAGCAGAGAGCGGCCAGAACCACGGGGGCGAACAAATGAACTGTGGACATCCGCATCGGGATCAGGTCTCCTTAACGGCGCAGCCTTGCCACGCCGTCACGAGAAACGCAAAAGTTTTCCTTGAAAACAGGCTGAATGGACATGGTTTGACCAAGTGCTACATAATTCTCCCGCGTCCTTGCCGCAACAGGCAATAAAGGAATGGGCGTACTTGAACGCAATCGGTTGATTGTTGCCGAGAATATGCGCTAATCAGGAACAAACCGGAAACTGCGCCGAAAGCGCCAGGGACGGACGAGCGTATGCCCTATCGCAAGACAGAATTCTTCACGACGCTCCGCTGAAGACCACAAGCAAATGACAGACAAGATCATGGACGATAACAACGACCTTTTTGCCGCCCTGCCGTCGACGCCCCCCAAGGCGGCGAAGACGCAGAAAGGTGCTGCCGATGTGGCGGCGGCTAGTGCCACGACTGTTCCCGCCGCCCAGCCGGAAACCCCGGCCAAGGCAGTGGCTTTCGGCTCAGCCACGCCCGCCTCCACTGGCAATCCCGACGATTATGGCGCGTCCTCCATCCGTGTTCTGGAAGGGCTGGAGCCGGTGCGGATGCGTCCCGGCATGTATATCGGCGGCACGGACGAAAAGGCCCTGCACCATCTCTTTGCCGAGGTGATCGACAATTCGATGGACGAGGCGGTGGCCGGCCATGCCAATTTCATCGATGTCCATCTGGATGCCGAAGGCTTTCTGACGGTTTCCGACAATGGTCGCGGCATTCCCGTCGAGTTGCATCCGCAGGTGCCGGGCAAATCCACCCTTGAAGTGATCATGACCAAGCTGCATGCGGGCGGCAAATTCGACGGCAAGGCCTATGAGACCTCAGGCGGCTTGCACGGGGTCGGCGTATCCGTCGTCAATGCGCTGTCTGATCTGCTGGAAGTGGAAGTGGCCCGCAATCGCAAGCTCTATCGCCAGCGGTTTTCGCGCGGCGTGCCGCTGGGCGGGTTGGAAGAATTGGGCGATGTCCATAACCGGCGTGGTACGCGGGTGCGCTTTCACCCCGATCCGCAGATCTTCGGTGATCACGCGAAATTCGATCCGGGCCGGATTTTCCGCATGGCCCGCTCCAAGGCCTATCTGTTCGGTGGCGTGGAAATCCGCTGGTCCTGCGATCCGGCAATCCTGACCACCGGCGGCGACATTCCGGATAAGGCGGTGTTTCACTTCCCCGGCGGGTTGAAGGATTATCTGGCCGCGACGCTCGGCAAGGAATTTACCGTCACCCGCGAAATTTTTGCCGGCAAGACCGAAAAAACCGGCGGCCATGGCGCGATGGAATGGGCGATCACCTGGTATGGCGGCGATCCGCAGGTTCATTCCTATTGCAACACCATCCCGACGCCCGAAGGCGGCACGCATGAGGCCGGTTTGCGCATTGCGTTGACCAAGGGCTTGAAGAATTATGCTGAACTGACCCAGAACAAGCGTGCCCAGCAAATCAGCACCGATGACGTGATGATTTCGGCGGTCGGCATGCTGTCGGTTTTCATCCGCGAACCGGAATTTGTCGGTCAGACCAAGGACAAGCTGGCGACGGTCGAGGCGCAGCGTCTGGTCGAAAACGCCCTGCGCGATCCTTTCGACCATTATCTGGCTGACAATCCGAATGAAGCCGCCAAGCTGCTGGACTGGGTGATCGAGCGGGCCGAGGAACGGCTGCGGCGGCGCAAGGAAAAGGAAGTCAACCGAAAGACCGCGGTGCGCAAGCTGCGCCTGCCCGGCAAGCTGGCGGATTGCGCCCAGAACACCGCCGAGGGCGCGGAACTGTTCATCGTCGAAGGCGATTCGGCTGGCGGCTCGGCCAAGCAGGCCCGTAACCGCTCCAACCAGGCCATTCTGCCCTTGCGCGGCAAGATCCTCAATGTCGGGAGCGCCAGCCGTGAAAAGCTGATGGCCAACCAGCAGATTGCCGACCTGATCCAGGCGCTCGGCTGTGGCACCCGCACGAAATATCGTGATGAAGACCTGCGCTATGAGCGCATCGTCATCATGACCGATGCCGACGTGGACGGCGCCCATATCGCTTCGCTGCTGATCACCTTTTTCTATCAGGAAATGCCGGAACTGATCCGGGGCAATCATCTCTATCTGGCCGTGCCGCCGCTCTACGTGATCCGCCAGGGTGCAAAGACGGTCTATGCCCGCGATGATGCTCACCGTGCCGAACTGATGGAAACCACCTTCAAAGGCAAAAAAGTCGAAATCGGCCGGTTCAAAGGTCTCGGCGAAATGATGCCAGCCCAGTTGAAGGAAACCACCATGGACCCGGCCAAGCGGATGCTGCTGAAAGTCGAGATCGACGACGTCGATTTCGAAGGCACCCGTGATGCGGTGGACGCCTTGATGGGGACAAAACCGGAAGCCCGCTTCCGTTTCATTCAGGAACGGGCCGCCTTTGCGGAAAACCTGGATATTTAACCCTTCAACGACGAAGGCCGATCAAGCGACAGGATTTTCCAGCCGTTTTTCCATGAACATGCTGAGCGGATCGGGACGGTAAGAGCCGAAGGGCGGGATTTCCTCAAAACCGGCTTTGCGATAGAGACCAATCGCTTCCGGCTGGCTGATGCCTGTCTCAAGGCGCAGCGCCTCAAGGCCAAGCTTTTTTGCCTGCTCCTCCAAGGCTGCCATCAGCTTTTTGCCGAGGGACAGGCCTCTTGATTGCGGGTCGACAAACATCCGCTTGATCTCCGCCGTGCCATCACCAGCCTCGACAATGGCGGCGCAGCCGACCACCTGCCCTTCATGGCGCGCCACGAAAAAATGGACATCAGGCTTTTCCAGTGACGAAACTTCCAGAAGATGGTTGCTTTCCGCTGGATAGAGTGCAGCCATATAAGCATCGGAGAGATCCAGCAACCGGATCACGTCGGGCTGGCGGGGCGGTTCAATGGTGATTGCCAAAAGAGGATTGTTCACGGACATCTGTCGATCCTGAAAGGCACCAAACCGGACAAAAACGATTATATGTTATAATTTTTTGTCCGAGGGCCGATTGGTCTTGGTTGCGCCAATCTTGTTGCGTTACTGATAACTTTACTGACTGGAAGGACGATCCGATGCAAGCCTCACTTGTGATCATGACCATTCTGGGATGCAATGACAGCGTCAGCCAATGCCAGTATATCGCCACCGCCGAGCAGCGCTGGGTTTCGGTGGAATTGTGCAATCGCGATTCGGAAAATGTGCTGGGGCAATATTCCAATGTGAATTTCCCCAGCGTCGTTGCCTTTTGCCAGCAACAGACGGTGACACCTCCCCAGACGACCGTGACAGCGGTCCCAGCAACGCCAACCGATCCAGTGCCAGAGGCTGAAAAGCGGTCTCTCGCGGATCGTGCCATTAACAGTGTAAAACAGGTTCTGCCCGGCAAGGAGGATATCAAGATGGTGTTCACCACCCCGGTGCATGTGGTCACCGATACCTATGCCTGGGCCGCGAAAAAGCTGACCAAATAACCCGGCACGACCTCATCCCGGAAGAAATCAGGCTGCATCGACCACAAGATGTGCGGCATATTGGCGGGCCTGTCGGCGCTCATCCTGATGAAGCATGGTTTCCACCAGATCCAGCAATTGCCGCGCTGCCTCGCTAGACGCCAGCTTGCTCCCCTTGGCAAGAAGCGGCTGGCAAATGCTGCCGATCTCACCATGGGTCGCCGTCTGCACGGCATGACGCCAAAGCAGCACGGCTTCAACGAACAGCGGTGCGATTGTGTGGTCAAGACCGGCTGAAAGAAGCAGCGCCCGCACCGCATGCATACGGCCCGTGGCCAGGATCGAGCGCACCCGGCGCTCCTGTAAACCACTCAGCGATTCGATGGCACTGGCGAAGAAATCCACCTTGCCTCGGCACAGAAGTTCGATCAGCAAGGCGGGCGTCAATTGACCATTGATGCGCATCTGCTCGACCAGATCGGGAATTTCATCGAAGCTGACCTCACCGGCAATCACTGCGGCTGCACTGACGCCGATTTCACGGTTCAGCCGAGTGAGCTTGCTTTCCCCAAGGGAAAATCGCAGTAGGCCGGAGGCCGCAAGCGCCTGACTGGCTTGTGAAACCAGCAGGTGCCTCGCCCGGCCCGGCAAGTCCAGACGCTCCAGCAAGACACCCCTCATCGAATCGTGGGAGCCGTGGCGCTCAGTCAGTCGCAGTAGGCTGAAAGGCGAAATGGCGGCGGTGGGGTTATCGAGCAGCACCAGGCATTCCGGCAGGTCGCCAATCTCGCTGAGGGCGGCGGCAACGGCGCAGGAAAGCTGTGGACGCGCGGCAATGAAGGCCCGCGTCATGCTGCTGCCTCGACCGGCCAGATCAACCAGGTCACGGTCTTGCAGCACGGGCGAGCAGAGAATGACCCGAGAGGCGATCTCCGGCTGGTCTTCACATAAGGAGATCAGGATGGCGCGCGGCGCCTCAGCCGAACAGGCCAGCGCCTCGGCCAGCGCCAGCCGCACTTTGGGTGAGGGATCGTCCAGAAGATAGGTTATGGCGACGTAGGTGGAGCGCCGGTCGTCTTCGGTCATCGGGGAATGCAGATAGGCCCGGCCCAGCGCATTGGCGGCCTTCGCCCGGTCGCACGCCTTTGCGGTTTCAGACCAGCGAAAGAAAGCCTTTACAAGCACTGACAACCCCAATCAAAACTAAACCCGACCCATTGCCATTATGATATGCGAGAAAAGTTTAAGATTGGTTCACCATGTCGTTTAACCATGAGGATCGGAAGGATCAGCGTTTGCTTTTCTTCAAGGAGAAACCTTGCCAGGTGCTATTGCTGATCGAGACAAAACAAGAGTCGTCGCCAGCCTCCCCGGACGCACTGGTTTTTGGCAGCACCGATCCAGCCGCAGTATATGCCAGCTGGCGACAAAAAAAACCCTCACCCACCCTGCCCGTGCTGTTTCATCTTTCCGCCCGGCTGGACCATGATGACTTCGCGGCCCTTCTCGCCCGGCTGATGGCGCTGGAGCCGGATGGGTTGATGCTGACGGATGTCGCAACAGCCGCCGATAGCCAGCGGCTGGATGCGCTCTTGCGGGTCGAGGAAGCGAGAGCCGGGCTTGCCGATGGCAGCACACCCTTCATTGCCCTTCTCGGCGGCGACCCTTCCGGCTTTTTCCAGGCATCCGCCATCGCCGCCAGTTCGGCCCGGCTGATCGGTCTTGGCCTGGATGAAAAAGCGGTCATCACTGCTATCAAAGCCGAGACACCGCGCCATGCCCAGCCGGTTCTGGAAACCTCCCGCAGCCTCGTGCAACTGGCCGCAGCCAGCGCCAATCTGCCTACCTTCGTCCGCCCATGCAGCCTCGAAGATCCTGACGCAGCAACTGATCTGTTAAAGCGCGGCTTTACCGCTCTCATCGGCGATAGCGGCAAGGCGGTGGCAGCGATCTGCGCCGCCTTGCCGGGAAAATCAGGCCTTTGACGGTCGTACCATCTGGAACACTTCGGTCACGGCCGCATAGTCCAGATAGCCCAGCCGTGACAGGGGTTGCACCAGCGTTACATCGAATCGGCCATCGCGCATGGCACTGTCAGCCAGATGAATGCCGACGACTTCACCGAACACCACGAAATTCTCGCTGGGTTCGCCCGAAAGCGTCTTTGGCGAAATCACCTCGGTAACCTTGCATTCCAGCACGGCATAAGCTTCGTCCACATAAGGCGCGTCCACCAGCTGGGCCATGACGGGGGTCAGCCCGGCAAGCTCGAATTCGCTCGTGCCATAAGCTGCTGGTGCCGAAGACCGGTTCATGGCCTCGCCTAAGTCGCTGCTGACGAAGTTGGCCGTGAAGCAGCCGGTTTCCTCTACATTGCGCAGGCTGTCCTTGCGCCCGAAGGAGGAAAACATCACCATTTTCGGCTTGTCGGAAATGGCGTTGAAAAACGAATAGGGCGCCAGGTTGAACGATCCATCCCGGCCTTTCGATCCGATCCAGCCGATAGGCCGTGGTGAGACCACGGCCTTGAAAGGGTCGTGCGCCATGCCATGGGCATTGGTCTTGGTTTCGTAAAACATCAATCCGTGTCTCCCATCCAGCTCACCACGTCATCTATGCTCGGACGCGGACGCTCGACAATCGGAAATGTCGTGGACCCCATGTGAATAAAGCCCGCGACCTTCTCGCCCGGCTTGATGCCCAGCAAAGGAAACGCCTTTTCATCGAAGGCAAACCATTCGGAAAGCCAATTGGCCACATAGCCATGGGCGTTGGCCGCCATCAACAGATTGAGGCAAACCGCACCCGCCGACATGACCTGCTCCCATTCCGGCACCTTGGGATGCGGTCCCGCCGTGCTGATCACGCCGATCACCACAGGGGCGCGCGTGAAGCGAGCGCGCTCGACCTTGATCATCTCCTCATCCAGCTCCGGCTTTTTCTCCAATGCCATGGCCAGCAGCGCCTCGCCGATTTCAACCCGCTTGTCGCCGCGATAGACGATGAAGCGCCAGGGAGCGATCTTGCCGTGGTCGGGCACGCGCACCGAAAGCTTTAGGATAGATTCAAGTTCTAGTCTGGAGGGACCGGGCTCGCACATCTGAAAAGCCGGAACGGAACGACGGGTGGCCAAATAATCGAGAAGGGTGATATGTTCGTACATGTTAACGTCTTTTCCTTGAAGATCGGCGGAGCCTTGAAGAAAGTCAGATCAGTGGTCGTGAAAGCCCGCCCTGCGAAAGCGTCGGAATTCAGAGCCCGAATACTGGAAAACTGGAGTAGAAAATTCAGGAAATTGCAAGCCTTGAATTTGCCTTGGCGGTCGGATTGTAGTACCAGCCGATCAACACGCCAATCATCGCGGTTGAATCGGTCGGGCATTCATATGATATCTTTTTCCTGCCGTCTTCCCCTGATCCTCGCGGCCTCGCTGCTGGCGGCAAGCGCCGGACCCGGCATGGCCGAGGATGCATTCAAATCGTTCAAGCAATTGGACAGCACGGTGAAAATGCCGAAGCTGAGTGCGTTTTCCACGCCGATTGCCCCTGCCCCTCAGTCCCATTCCAAGCTTATCCGGTTTGAAGCAAAGCTCGACAATGACGGCCAGCCCTTGCAGCAAGGCCTGGAATGGCGGGTCTATAGCCCGATTGCCGGGAGCGATGGCAAATTGCCGATGGTCGCCAGCAGCCAGGGCGGCTCGGCGGAACTGCAATTGGCGCCTGGGGATTATTTCGTCAATGTGTCCTTTGGTCGGGCGGGCGTTACCCGCAAGCTCGATGTGCCTACCGACGGCGAAGTGCAAAAGCAGGTCATGGTGCTGGATGCTGGCGGCATGGTCTTGAATGCCGTTTCCGGCCCAGACACCCGGATCAAGCCCACCAAACTGAAATTCAAAATCTACGCAGGCGATGGTCCCGAGGACAATGATCGCGGCCTGATCATGGACAATATCGAGCCCAACACACTCGTCAGCCTCAATTCCGGCACCTATCACGTCGTCTCGCAATATGGCGAAGTCAATGCGCTGGTGCGCGCCGATATCAAGGTCGAAGCCGGAAAGATCACCGAGGCGACGCTCCAGCACCGCGCAGCCCAGATGAATTTCAAGCTGGTCTCGGAACCGGGTGGCGAAGCGATTGCCGATACCGCCTGGTCGATCCTGACCTCCTCCGGCGATGCCGTGGCGGAAAGCGTCAGCGCCTATCCGGTTCTGGTTCTCTCCGAAGGCAATTACACCGCGATCGCCCGCAATAAAGACCGGATCTACCAGAAGGAATTTCAGGTCAAGGCCGGGGTAAACGCCGATGTCGAACTACTGCTGAAAGATAGCCAGCAGAATGTTCAGCAACAGGCTGGATACGACACCAACTGAGTGTCTTCACTCGGCCTCGACAAAATCCAGGCCGATATCCAGCACCGGCGCGCTATGGGTGATCCAGCCGACCGACAAGAGATCGACGCCGCTTTGCGCCACTGCCCTTGCCGTTTGCGGAGTGATGCCGCCGGATGCCTCGGTGATGGAGCGGCCTGCGACAATCTCCACCGCCCCGCCTAATTGTTCAGGCGTCATATTGTCCAGAAGCACTGCATCGACACCGATCTCCATCGCTTCGTGCAATTGCTCCAGCGTATCGACTTCCACCTCGATCTTGACCATGTGGCCGACACCGACCCGCGCCCGCAGGATGGCCTGAGTGACGCTTCCGGCAATGGCAATGTGATTGTCCTTGATCAGCACGGCATCGTAGAGCGCAAAGCGATGGTTCATGCCACCACCCAACCGCACCGCATATTTCTCCAGAGCCCGCAGGCCCGGCGTGGTTTTGCGGGTACAGGCGACAGCCGCTTTGGTGCCGGAAACGGCAGCGACAATCTGGCTCGTTACCGTGGCAATGCCGGAGAGATGACCGAGAAAGTTCAGGGCCACCCGCTCGCCGGTCAAAAGGCTGCGGGAGGAGCCGGAAATTGTTGCCAGAACATCACCCGCCTTGACCGCGGTACCGTCGCTGACATGGCAGGTCATGACAAGACCGGGATCGACCAGTTCGAAGGCGATGGCACTGGCATCGAGCCCGGCAATCACCCCGTCCCGGCGGCTGGCAATCTGCACCGTCGAACGGTGGTCCGCCGGGATGACCGCCATGGAGGTGATATCACCGGCCAGTCCCAGATCCTCCGAGAGGGCATTGCGCACCAGCGGCTCGACGATGACGCGCGGCAGGGAATGAGAAAACATGTCAGGCGCTCCGGGCAAAGGGCTGCAAGGCAGGGGAAACGGTGTCGTGGGCAAGGGAAAGGGCATCATCCAGCGTCATGCGCTGGCGCATAGGATCTGGACAGGACTGTGGAAAATCGGTCCTGGCATGGGCGCCAGCGCAATGGCGTCGCGCCAGGGCAAACACGGCGACCAGCAGCGCCACCACAGCCGGATCGCTGGCCGAACCGCCTGCTTCAACGAGTGGCAGAAGATCCGCTATTGCCGCCTGCAAGCCGCGCTCATCGCGCAAGACGCCAAGCTTGGCCGAGACGATTGCCCGGACCGAGGCAATATCGTCGGCTGGCGGGACGGCTTGCGGCCTGGAAGGCGTAGTCTGACGGTGTGCCACGCCCGCGACATCCTCTGCGACCCGCATCCCCATCACCGCCGCTTCCAGCAGCGAGTTGCTGGCCAGACGGTTGGCGCCATGCAGCCCGGTGCACGCCACCTCGCCTGCAGCCCAGAGACCGGCAACCGAGGTTCTACCAAAACAATCGGTCTCCACACCGCCCATATGATAATGCGCGGCGGGGCGCACCGGGATTGGTTGCGATGACGGATCGATACCAGCCGCCCGGCAAAGTGCGTCGATGGCCGGAAACCGGCTGGAAAAACCGGGGCCAAGTGCCTTTCGGGCATCGAGGGCAACCGTGCCCCCCCTGGCCCGCTCTGCGCTGATTACCCGCGCCACAACGTCACGCGGTGCAAGTTCGGCTCCGGGGGTGGAGGTCATGAAGCGCTCGCCGCGCTCATTGACCAGCACAGCGCCTTCGCCGCGCACGGCTTCGCTGACCAACGGCTGCGGATAAAGGGGAACATCCAGCGCCGTCGGGTGAAATTGCACGAATTCCATATCCGACAGAACCGCACCGGCACGGGCGGCGAGCATGATGCCCTGTCCGTAATTGCCGGAGGGATTGGTGGTGGAATCATACAGCCCGCCGAGGCCGCCAGTAGCCAGCACCACCCGCGAAGCGGCAATCTGCACCGGTCCTGACGCCGAGGCGCAGAGAACTCCGGTGATCCCGACGTCATCATCCAAAAGGCGGCGCACCTGAAGTCCACTCATCACCGAAATCGATGGCGTCGCCAGCACCGCTGCCGTCAGACTGCGCATGATTTCCGCGCCGGACCCGTCACCCCCGGCATGAACGATGCGACGGCGGCCATGGGCGGCCTCCAAGCCCAGCGCCAACTCGCCCTCGGCATTCCGGTCGAAACGGACGCCGAACCGTTCGAGCATGGCAATCGCCGCAGGGGCCGCGAATGTGATCATCTCAACGATATCAGGATCACAAAGTCCATCACCTGCCGCAAGCGTATCCGCCGCATGCAGCGCCGCGCTGTCATCACCCCCCATGCTGGCGGCAATGCCGCCTTGCGCCCAGGCGCTGGAGGTTTCCGCACCGAGAGCAGCGCGGGTGACAATGGTGACAGGCTGCGGCGCAAGGCAAAGCGCCGTGACCAGACCGGCCAAACCGCTGCCGATCACCACGATCCGATCTTCTGTAGTATCCAGCCTGCTCATACCGCCAGCATCCTTTCCACCGCCCGGCGTGCGGCATCGGCGATGGCGGGATCGACGGTCACTTCCTGCCGGTTTTCCTCCAGTGCCTGGCGGATATTGGCCAGCGTAATCCGCTTCATATGCGGGCAGAGATTGCAGGGTCGCACGAAATCCACGTCGGGATGATGGACGGCGACATTGTCGCTCATCGAGCATTCCGTCAGCAGCACGACACGGGCCGGTTTATGATTGGCGACATAATCCGACATTACCGCCGTCGATCCGGCAAAATCTGCCGCTGCAACCACATCCGGCGGACATTCGGGATGGGCTAGCACGACGACGCCGGGATTGGCCTCGCGCAGCTCGGCAATATCGCCTGCGGTGAACAATTCATGGACTTCGCAATGGCCGTGCCAGGCGATGATTTCGACATTGGTTTCGCGCGCCACGTTACGAGCCAGATATTCGTCCGGGATCATCAACACTTTCGGCACGCCAAGGCTTTCGACCACCGCCTTGGCATTGCCGGAGGTGCAGCAGATATCGGAGGCCGCCTTCACCGCCGCAGATGTATTGACATAGGTGATCACAGGCACGCCGGGATGGGCGGCACGCAACAGGGCAATATCCTCAGGCGTGATCGAATCAGCCAGCGAACAGCCCGCTGCCATATCCGGAATCAACACGGTTTTTGTCGGGTTGAGCAGCTTGGCGGTCTCGGCCATGAAATGCACGCCAGCCAGCACGATCACATCCGCATCAACCTCCATGGCCTTGCGGGCTAGGGCCAGACTATCGCCAACAATGTCGGCAACGCCATGGAAAATCTCCGGCGTCTGGTAGTTGTGGGCAAGGATCACGGCATTGCGGCGCTTCTTCAGCTCCAGGATCGCTGCGATGTCATCCTCGAACGACATCCACTCGGCCCTCGGAATAACCCGGGAGACCCGATCATAGAGTGTTGACAGTGACGGGGCGGTATTCATCGGCTTTCCCTTTTCTACTCATTTTGAGTATATCCTCAAGCCAAGAGTTATTCTCGATTGGAGTTTATGTCAATCACGCGACAATTATTTTTATGAAAACGACAAAACGCCCCCTGATGCACATCCACACGGATGACTGCACCTCATTAAATCTTTTAATATCAGTGATTTATGACCTAGACAGCGGCAGCTTCGAGCCAGACAAGGCGCGCGCTTCCAACACGGCATGACGATAGCGGAAAAGTTTGGCCGGGCGTCCGCCCGTCTCGCTTGCCATGTCGCCGGTCTCCTCGATCAGCTCTTGCTGGTCAATCTGGCGGCGGAAATTCGGCTTGTGAAGCGTGAGGCCAGCCAGCGCCTCGACACAGCGTTGGAGTTGCGAGAGCGTAAAGCTTTCCGGCATCAGCTCGAACACGACTGGCCGGTATTTGATCTTGGCGCGCAGGCGCGCAATGCCGGTCGCCAGAATGCGGCGATGATCGCCAACCATCACCCGGCCCGAGGCTTCAGCAGCCCCGGCTTCCTGCACCAGACCGGCCTCATACATCAGCTCATAACGCTGCAAAACCAGATCCTCGTTCCAATCCATGCCGTTCAAGCCGAAGGAAAAATCGAGCCTGCGCTGGCGATGTTCACGCCGGCTGGTATCAGCCACCGCCCACGCCTGAAGGGCATCGAGAATGCGGGCCAAACTTTCCGGTGGGCCGTTGCGGCGGTCTTCCCAGGGGAAATATTCGTACCAGCCATGCCAGCCGGGTCGTCCGGCGCCGGGCGCTGCCTGCTCGCGGACCAGACCTAGATAGCTGATCGAAATCGTCCTCCCACCGCCTATATCCGTGTCGCGATCCCGGTCGGCAAAGGTGTAGAGCTGTTCCAGATAACCGACCGGATGCCCGGTCTGATCCTCGATCCATTCCCGCAAACCGCCTTGCAAGCTGCGATGGCCAAGCTCGAACGGACCGGACGGCAAGGCATCGCCACCGCGTACCGTCATGACCCGAGGCTCGTCCCCGGTCACAGCCGTCAAGACGGCAATCAGTTCGGCATGGGCAATGGCATTGAGCAAGGTGATGGTCCTGCATGGGATTGGCGTGGGAATGATGGTTACAATGTCGTTGTCGTTGTTGTTGGAAGACTTACAGAAAATTCTCTTTCTTTTCAATTGATTGACTTTTGAAGATCAAATGATTGACACAGCCATTCCTTTTTTGTCGAAAAACTCCAAGCAACTAACTCATAAACAAGATATTTAAAAACATTTTTTGAGTTTCAAAGCTCGGCATTTTTCCCATATATTATTCCGCATAAAAACAACCGATCGTTACCGATGTAATTTCAAAGTACAAATAGCGGATTATTATATGATACAGAAATTTATATATTTAACTTTTGTAATGACATCGGTTTTAATGTCATCAACGACCAGCCGGGCCGAAAATTGCCCAGCCGCAATCAGCGAAACTGAGGTCCTGCAGGCAGAGGAGAGATGGGGCAAAGGATTGGTCGAAATTGGCGCAGCCGAAGACGCAAGAACGGTTGCAAAAAAATTCATAGCCGACACCTATGGCTATCAGGAGGGAACGGTCCTGTTTAAGCCAACCAAGGCTTCCGTGGTTGAGTTTCGCGATACGCCCGAAGACGCGCTATCCTATTTCGTTACCGGGAGACTGGCGGAAGACCATGGATTTGCGCTGACGCCCTACACGAATGTGCGGTTTGAAAACCACGCCATCATTTACGACTGCAAAACAGCGATCTCTATGGGCAATTACTACTTCACCGCCAAGGACGGCTCAGTGACCAAAGCCGATTACACGATGGGCTTTATCAAAACCGCAGATGGCAACCTGAAAATCAATATACAGCATTCATCGCTGCCATATACGCCCAGTCATTGACGGGACTTGCAAGGGGCGGCAACCCGCCCCTTGCTTTAAACAGACCCTTAAGCCAGTTTCCTGGCTGCCCGCTTGCGCTTTACATCCGGCGGCGTCGCCTCATCGACCAGGCTGGCGATGGCCTCATCCAGCGTCATCGACACCTGGTCCTGGCTGCCGAGGCGACGGATATTGACCGTACGCTCTTCCGCCTCGCGCTTGCCGCAAACGATGATGACAGGCACTTTGCCGACCGAGTGCTCACGAACCTTGTAGTTGATTTTCTCGTTGCGGAAATCGGTTTCCACTTCGAGACCGGCATCGCGCAGCTGTTCAGCCACGTCGCGGCCATAATCGTCAGCCTCGGAGGTAATGGTCGCAACCACCACCTGCAAGGGCGCAAACCACAGCGGCATGTGACCGGCGAAATTCTCGATCAAAATACCAAGGAACCGCTCCATCGAGCCGCATATGGCGCGATGGATCATCACCGGCTGGGTCTTTTCCGAATGCTGGTCGATATAGAAGGCGCCGAAGCGTTCCGGCAGATTGAAGTCCACCTGCGTCGTGCCGCATTGCCATTCGCGGCCAATCGCGTCCTTCAGCGTATATTCGAATTTAGGGCCGTAGAACGCGCCCTCGCCTGGCAGAATACCGGTCTTGATGCGCCCACCGGACTGCTCTTCGATGGCCTTCAACACTTCGGTCATCACGCTTTCGGCGCGATCCCAAAGCTCGTCAGAACCGACACGCTTTTCAGGGCGGGTCGACAATTTGACCACGACTTCCTTGAAGCCGAAATCCTCATAGACCGACAGGATCAGATCGTTGATCCGCAGGCATTCCGCCGCCATCTGCTCTTCCGTGCAGAACACATGCGCGTCGTCCTGCGTGAAGCCGCGCACACGCATCAAGCCATGCAAAGCGCCAGAAGCTTCGTAGCGATGCACGAGACCGAATTCCGCAAGACGGACCGGGAGTTCACGGTAAGACTTCAATCCATGCTTGAAAATCTGCACATGACCGGGGCAGTTCATGGGCTTCAACGCAAACACGCGCTGGTCGGCCTCCGGGTCGTTCGGATTGGTAAAGGCATGGGCGGATTTCACCGCAAACATGTTTTCCTGATACCAACCCCAGTGACCGGAGGTTTCCCAGAGCGATTTATCCAGCACCTGCGGCGCGTTGACTTCCTGATAGGTATTGGCCAACCGGCGGCGCATATAGGCGGTCAGCGACTGGAACATTTTCCAGCCCTTGCCATGCCAGAACACCACGCCCGGGCCTTCTTCCTGGAAATGGAACAGATCCATTTCGCGGCCCAGCTTGCGGTGATCACGCTTTTCGGCTTCGGCCAGGATATGCAGATAATTGTCGAGCTGTTCCTGCTCGGCAAAGGCCGTTCCGTAGATACGTGTCAGCATCGGATTGTTGCTGTCGCCGCGCCAATAGGCACCGGCCACCTTCATCAGCTTGAAGGCCGTGCCGATTTGGCCGGTGGAGGCCATATGCGGTCCACGGCAAGGATCGAACCAGTCGCCCTGATAATAGATCTTGATATCCTGATCTTCAGGAATCGCATCGATCAGCTCGACCTTGTAGGACTCACCCTTGGCGGCAAACACTTCACGCGCCTTTTCACGCGACCAGACTTCCTTGCGGAAGGGCTGATTGCGCTGGATGATTTCCTTCATCTTTTTTTCGATCTTCGGCAGATCTTCCGGCGTGAACGGCTCGTTTTTGGCAAAGTCGTAGTAGAAACCGTTTTCGATCACCGGGCCGATGGTCACCTGCGTACCCGGCCACATTTCCTGCACGGCTTCGGCGAGAACATGGGCGGTGTCATGACGGATCAGTTCCAGCGCACGCGGATCGGCGCGGGTAACGATCTCGATTTTTCCATCAACAACCGGGTCGGCAAGGTCGCGCACAACGCCATCGAGCGCAATGGCCACGGCCTTCTTGGCCAGAGACTTGGAAATCGATTCGGCAACATCACGACCGGTCGCGCCAGCCGCGAAGCTGCGCACAGAACCATCGGGAAATGTAAGGGAAACGGTGTCGGACATGTTTTAAAGGCTCCTGATCCAGTCCCGCCAACCAATGCGGGTGGTAAAAATGACCGGCGCAATTGGCCGGGATTGAAGCGGCTGAATACTGAAATTCGGCTTTTCAGTAAAGCTTATTCCGCAGGGAGATCGAAGCGCCAAAACCTGAGCGCCTCAGGCGAAACGCTTTCCAGAAAGGCCTTGAGGCCTGCTTCATCCATGTGACGCCGCAAGACCGAGACCACATCTTCTATGGCGCCTGGCGTCGAGAGATTGTGATTGTGGCGAAGCGCCATGACTTCCGCCATCATCTCCTGGGGCGATTTAAAGGGCAAAACGATTTCATGACAATCCCAATGGCTGACGAACAGTGCCCTTGCACCAACAGACAGTAGATCCGCAAAGGCCAGCCCTTGCGCCACAGTCAGACGACGGCGAAAGACAAGGAGTACGGCCTCCAATGTCGTATAGGCCCGGTGCGTCGTGCCCAGCATGGCTTGATCCCGCACCTCAACCAGAATGGCCTCGAAATCACGAGACGCCTGACGATATTCTTCCGGTACTGTCATGAAACCTGCCGTAACCGCCGTTTGCGTCCAACCCGCCACAGCGACCAGATCTGCCAGGGACGAAAGCGGCCTCCAAGGGTGTGCGGCACATCATCCACGCCCCAGGTGCCACCCGGGCCGCATCGCCCAACCCGAAACAGGGTGAGCCAGCCGCCACTCCACAGTCCATGGCGGGCGATGGCCTCGTAGCCATATTCCGAACAAGTCGGGGAATGGCGGCAATGACTGCCAACCACGCTGGAGAGCGTCAGCTGGTAAAGCCGGATCAGCCCCATTCCCAACAACCTGTCCGGTGTCTTGCGAAAGGGTCCCTGATAATTTCGGCCCCTGTAGCGCGGCATTTTGTCCTCATCGTCGTCGAGGTTTTCGCAGTGCTGGCACATCGGCGAGATAATCCTAGCCAGCCAATGCCGATTGGCGGGCCTCGACCTGGTCGAGACAGTCGCAAAGCGCCTCCAGAATCAGCATGGTCGAGGCATGGCGGGCCTTGTAATCCTTGACGGGCATCAGGTAGCGCATGTCCTCAAACCGGCCCTGCGGCCCCTCGCCGCCTTCCTTCAACATATCAAGCATATCGGCGCGGGCCTTGCGGATCTCGGTAAAGCTGGCACCCACCACATGGCGCGCCATGATCGATGCAGAGGCCTGCCCCAGCGCGCAGGCCCGCAACTCCTGCGAAAAATCAGTGACTTTATCACCGTCCACGGTTACAAAAGCCTTGAGACGTGAACCACACAAGCGGGAGTGCTTTTCAGCCACGGCATCGGCATTGTTCAACGCGCCGACGCGGATGATATTGCCGGCAAATTCCAAGATCTTGCTATTGTAAATATCATCCATCGCCAAACTTTGCTCCAAAAGCCTGCCCATACGCAAAACCCGACCTGTTGGATTATCCATTTTTGCGCAACACTGTGTCGCGTTTTGGCGTATGTCGTGACTGTGCGA
Organism: Agrobacterium vitis; assembly: GCF_013337045.2. NCBI lineage: Bacteria > Pseudomonadati > Pseudomonadota > Alphaproteobacteria > Hyphomicrobiales > Rhizobiaceae > Gillisella > Gillisella vitis. Next base: position 1,389,631 of record NZ_CP118259.1, on the reverse strand, counting down.
GTTCTCTATATATCACATCGTATGTCGGTGTAGAAACATCAAGGCGAAAACTTTGAAACACGCCCACGAGGATTGGACTTGCCATTATGGCTCGAATTACGCAATTAAAGCCTGGATCGTCGAAAAGGGCTTCTGCCAGTATGAGTGACCGGGAGAGTAATGGCATGGATGCCACAGTGAAAAAAATGTCGCCTGAAATGTCCCGCCCCAGCCGCGAGGAAGCCGAAGACGCCGTGCGCACATTGCTGCGCTGGGCTGGCGACGATCCGAGCCGTGAAGGCTTGCTCGACACACCAAAGCGCGTGGCCAAAGCCTATGGCGAACTTTTTGGCGGCTACAATGTCAATGTCGAGGACATCCTCGGCACGACATTCGAAGAGGTTGGCGGCTATAACGACATCGTGCTGGTGCGTGATATCCCGTTTTTCTCCCATTGCGAGCATCATATGCTGCCAGTGATCGGCAAGGCGCATGTCGCCTATCTGCCGAATGGCCGGGTGCTGGGCCTGTCGAAGATTGCCCGCGTCGTCGATCTTTTCGCCCGCCGCCTGCAAACCCAGGAAACCATGACGGCACAGATTGCCGATTCTCTCGTTCAATATCTTCAGCCACGCGGCGTTGCCGTCATGGTTGATGCAGAACATATGTGCATGGCAATGCGTGGCATTCAGAAATCCGGCTCCACGACGCTGACCACCACCTTTACCGGTGAGTTCAAGACCGATGTCGCTCAGCAGGTGCGGTTCATGACCATGGTGCAAAACCGCTGATCGCCTCCATGCTTGCAGCCTGACAATTTTGATGTAATACAATAACGTACCGCCTTACCGCGGTGCGTTATTTTTTGCCTTTGTATTGGATAGACGGCATGATCAGCTTTGCAGCCCCTTCGACGGACAAGACCATTCTGGAAGGCGCTGGCGTGCTGACACCGAAATTTGACGCCCATGGCTTGTTGACAGCCGTTGTGACCGATAACCGCGATGGCGAATTGCTGATGGTTGCCCATATGAATGCCGAGGCCCTGGCACTGACCATCGAAACCGGCCTTGCCCATTATTACAGCCGGTCACGCAAAAGCCTCTGGAAAAAAGGTGAAAGCTCCGGCAACATGCAGAGCGTCAAGGAAATTCGCGTCGATTGCGATCAGGATGCCATCTGGCTCAAGGTCGAGGTTGCCGGCCACGACGCCACTTGCCATACTGGTCGCAGATCCTGTTTTTACCGCTCCGTTCAGCTTGCCGATGGCGAGGCGAAAATGGTGATTACCGACGATCACAGACATTTCGATCCTGCGCAGGTTTATGCCAGCAAGGACCAAAAGTAGACATTTGCTATTTTAAACATCAAAAAGTCTTTACAGAAACGCTTTGGTAAACATAGCGGCGCAGACTACCCCGGAAATACCGCATTTGAAGGCAGAATAAATCTGCTGCATGCTCTCAAAACAGAGTTGGTGGACATGAAAATGCGGGTGGGCGTTAAAACGTCGCCACAGCATACTGCGTCATATGAAGCGCGCTATGCTTTAGCACTTTGAATTTGCCGCATAATTCTCTCCTTGGATCAGGCTCGATTTGAGGAATTACGCGGCAGGGGCGTCAAGCATTGCTGTACAGGGGCATTGCTCTACATGGCAGCGCCGTGCATCGGGCATGATGCACCACTGCATGGTTTCTGGCCTGAGCCAACGGCGGCTTCAGGCAATGCAGTTGGGGACTGTTCGGTCGAAAGGGTGTTCTGAAATGCTGAACTGGAATTTAAGAGGTCAAGGAGCGGGTCGGTCCGCAAAGCCTGGAACCCCATCAGGCGGAAGCACCGTCGCCGAATTGCCACCACCGGTCGTCAAGCCAAAAATTGCGCTTGCCCTTGGTGGAGGTGCAGCCCGTGGCTGGTCGCATATCGGCGTTTTGCGCGCCCTGGATGAGGCTGGCATCGAAGTCGGCATGGTCGCTGGAACGTCTATCGGCGCCTTGGTTGGCGGCTGCTATTTGGCAGGAAAGCTGGACGAGCTGGAGCAATTTGCGAGATCCCTGACCGTCCGTCGCATCGCGGCCCTTCTCGACCTGACCATTGGCGGCGGCGGCCTGTTGGGCGGCATGCGCCTGACGAAACGCATGCAGGAACATCTGGAAGGCCTGACCATCGAAGATCTGCCGCAGCCCTTTGTCGCGGTTGCTTCCGAACTGACGAGCGGCCACGAAGTCTGGATCGATGGCGGCAATCTGGTCACTGCGCTTCGCGCTTCCTACGCCTTGCCCGGTATTTTCGAGCCGGTGCGTTGCAACAACCGGACGCTGGTCGACGGTGCGCTGGTCAATCCCGTCCCGGTATCGGTCTGCCGCTCCTATGAGCAACCGCTAGTGGTTGCGGTCAATCTTCACTACGATCTTTATGGTCGCTCCGCGGTGGTCAAGCACAAGGTCGGCCCAATTGGCCCGGATACCGGTGCGGTAAAGCAGCCGAATCGGCTGGGGCTGACCGGCGTGATGGTGCAATCCTTCAACATCATCCAGGACCGGATTTCCCGCGCCCGTTTGGCAGGCGATCCGCCCGATCTGGCACTGCATCCGCGTGTCAACGATATCGGCCTGTCGGAATTTCACCGTGCTGGTGAATGCATTGCGCGCGGATACGAAGAAACCACCGCCCGTATCGCTGAAATCCGCCGGATGCAGGAAGCTGTGATGCGATAAAGTATCGGACTGAAACGCGGAAATCGGTTTTCGATCCAAAGCTGTGGGGGACATTCTCTCCACGCAGATAAAAAAAGCCTGCCCGGACAAACCAGGCAGACCAAAAATTCAAGCGGAAAACTGGCGATTTATCGCGTGATGTCCGCACCTAAAACCAGGCGCGACACCGGCATTATCCGGCGATATAGGCCTTGATGTGCTCGGCCTCCAGCTCCACCTCGCGGATACGTTGCTTGACCACGTCACCGATCGAAACGATGCCGATCAGTTTGCCGCCGTCTTCCACCGGGACGTGACGGAAGCGTTTGCTGCTCATCATTTCCATCAATTGGTTGACGGTGGTCTCTTCGCTACAGCGAAACACATTGGCGGTCATGGCTTTGGATACCGGCAAGGACAGAGCCTCAACCCCACCTTTGCCGATGGCTGACGCCAGATCGCGCTCGGTGAAAATCCCGACGATCCGGCTTTCCATGCCGACAACCACCACCGCACCGATCTTGTTATGATGCAACACCTTGGCGGCCTCGGCCAGACTGACCGTCGGACCGACCGTAATGACATCACGACCTTTTTCGCTGAGAATATTCCTTACTGTCACAGACATATGCGCCTCCTCCTGGCAAATCTCCGGGCATGCAGGATTGGGTGCCTCTCCTCCTCCTGGATCGACGCCCCCTGATCAGGAATGCTGCCTGTATTTGCTAGAGAACGCAACCAATTGGATGCATCGACACAGCTTTTTTTAATCGTCTGCCATTTTTTGCCCGATTGGGCGGCGGTCAAACAGCGTAAACCCCAGAAAACCTAGGGCGAAACCACCCAGATGCGCGTCCCACGCGATGGCCGCGCCCGGATCACCAACCAGCGGAATCCCGAATGCGATGATCACGTTGCCGGCCAGGAACATGATAATGAAGACAAGGACTGTGCGCTCAGACAGGCTGGCCAGCACGCTCAACCGGGGTGGAAAGGCATCCTGTTCGCGCAGGCGCAGGCCGGAGCGGCCTTGGCCGAAAGCAAACCGGCAGGCAGCCCCCATCAGGCCGGAAATGACGCCGGAAGCGCCGATCAACAGGCTTGCATCACCCCAGTTCAGGCAGACATGTGCAAGAGCGCCAGCGGCTGACGTCGCCAGCCAGAACAGCCAGAAACGCACTGCGCCTATGCGACGCCAGACCGGCGTGCCGAAGGCAGCGAGCCATAGGCCGTTGAAGCCGAGATGCTCGATACTGCCATGCAGCAACGAATAGGTGAACGGTGTCCACAGCCATGCCAGATCCTGGTTGGAAAAATCATAGACATAGCGCACCGGCGAAAAGCCGAATTCCACCATGATCCAATTGGAGATTTCATCAGACAGAATCCAGCCGGTCAGGGCATAGATCATCACCAGCAGCAGCAGCGCCAGAAGAATGCCGCCCGGCATATTGAACACCGGTTCGTGTCCACCGGTCTCCGGGCCGAGGCCCTCGTCCAGCGGATCGTCCCCATCTTCAGGCTCGCGGTCCCATTGCCCCTTCGGCCTGTCGTCCATGCATCTCTATTCCTTGTGACCCGTGAGCATCAGCATATAGCGAGAGATCAGCAAAAGGAAATGCAGGAGATCGCCGCTGTCAGAAAACTGTTGCACACAGACCTTAAGCAATCGCCAGCAAGACGGTTTCATTCCACTACGCCCAAGATTGACATGGGAATTTCACAGCTATTAATCTACCACCCTGACGAATAACATCCGCCGCTGCGAAAGCCCGGAAAACGCAGCAGATCAGCAGCAAGCTCTCGTTATCGCAGGGTTTCCAAAGCCCCAAGAGAAAGGCCATCCATGAAAAAACTCTCTTCAATCGCCGCATTCGCGGCTGTCCTTTCACTTGCAACAGCGCTGACGCCAGCCTTCGCCGATGGCCTCACCCTACCGCCCGTTCCAGCCGGGGTCGGCCATGCCGACAGCGCGCCGCCACCGGCAGGCGTCATGGCCTATGTGGATACCGGCGCAACCAACCAGCGCGGCGACGCCTGCCATGCGACACCACAAACCAATGCCGGTGTGCGGGTTCTCTCCGGTTTCCTGGATCTTTGGACGCCTCGCACGCCCTTCGTCGATGCCGATCAGGAGGCCGCGGCCAAGGATGGTTGCCCGGCGATTGCCAAATCGGACTGGAGCGGCATTCCCGGCAGCCCGACCGATGGGGTCAAGAAGCTCCCGCAATTGCATGAACAGAATATTGCCTATTCCATCAAGGTCACTGGCGAACATACGCCGGAACGCGATCTGGCCGCCTATCTGGACGACCGGCGCGGCAAGAATGTCAGCATTACAGATGGCCTTGGCCCCCTCGCCGACGCCTGGCGTCAGGGCGTGCGGCAGACAACGACGATCACCGGCATGCCCGCTGACGCGACCACCGTCAAATATGATGACAAGGGCAATAATCGCGGTGTCGGCTCCAAGGACAATACCGATCTCGGCAAGGCTGTCGACCTGATCGAGGCAGGAAGCGCCGATGGCTCGACCGAGCCTGCCAAGCGCTATTACAAATATGCCCGCCCCTACCGCGCCAGCGACAAGGTGCGGATCGTACCGCAACTGGAGCTGGCCAAGAGCAACAAACCGGCCTCCGACGGCGGCTTCCCCTCCGGCCATACCGCCGAAGGCTGGCGCGATGCACTGGTGATGGCCTATCTGGTGCCGCAGCGCTACCAGGAAATGTTGACCCGCGCCGCCATGCTCGGCGAAAACCGCATTCGCGCTGGCATGCACCAGACCTTCGACGTGCTGGGTGGGCGGGTGTTGGCCACCGCCATCGTCGCCTATAATCTCAACCGCCCGGACTATACACCGCTGCGCAGTGAAGCCTATCAGCAGAGCCAGACCTGGCTGATGAAGCAAACCGGTGCGAAAGACGGCCAGGCACTGCTGGCGGCGGCCCATGCCCTGCCGAAATCGACGGATGCCTATGCCGATTATGCCTGGAACAAGCAATTTTTCGAACCACGCCTGACCTATGGCTACAAGCAGATCGGCGATCCATCCTTGGCGCCCAGCGTGCCCAAGGGTGCCGAAGTGCTGCTGGAAACCCGCCTACCCTATCTAAGCGCCGACCAGCGCCGGGTCGTTTTGAAAACCACGGAACTGGCCTCCGGCTATCCAATCATCAGTGATCCCGAAGGCTGGGGCCGCCTCGACCTGTTCCGGGCCGCCGATGGGTACGGCGCCTTCGACGGCGATGTTACCCTTGTGATGGACGCTGCCAAAGGCGGCTTCAATGCCGACGACACCTGGAAAAACCCGATTTCCGGCAAAGGCAAGCTGACCAAGCAGGGCAGCGGCACGCTGACACTGTCTGCCAAGAACAGCTGGACCGGCGGCACGGTGATCGAGGATGGTCGCCTAGTTGCGCAATCATCAACCGCCTTGGGCAAGGGCGACGTTTATCTTGCTGGCGGCACGGTGGACATTGCCTCCGCGCCTCTGACCGTGACCGGCACACTGACGCTGCGCAACGATGCGACATTGGACATCACATCGAGCAAATCCACCAAAGCCCCAAGCCTTGTCGTCAGCAAGACACTGTTTATTGACGGTGGAAAACTGGTGGTCAAACCTGAGGGTCAATGGAAAGCCGGACAGACCATCAAGCTGATCACCGCCGCCAGGATTGCTGGAAAATTCGGCGCTATCGAGGTTGAAGGCCATAAGGTCAAGCCGGTTTACGGCAAGAAAACCATCTCCCTGCGCATTGAAGAATAACACCCAAAAGCCGATAGCCTGCCTGGTTCAACCTGAGCCTGGCAGGCTATCGCTTCCTTTGTTTTCGTTGGATTTTCGGGAAGACCGGGTCCGTTTTTCTCTGAACTATATTTGGATAGAGCCCCTGAAGATCAGTGGACAGATTGGTGAAGAGCAAAACACTCTGTTAACGCATAGCGCCTAATATTTCAGGCGACTCAAAGCGTTGAAGAATCGTGGCATGCATTCCTATCATCAAGCTCCCAATAGCGGCTCAGCACGGCCCCCGGTTCAGCGGGCGTTTCAGCGCGTCTCCGTGAGTCTTGAGGGTCGGCTGATGGTGCCGAGCGAGGATGAATATGTCTGCCTGACGGTGGATATGTCGCCGGGCGATGTCAGGGTGATCTGCGCTGCCCGCCCAGTGCCGGGCGAAAGGATCATTGCCTATATCGACCATATCGGCCGCATCGAGGGCACCGTGATCAAGACCACCGATGATGGCTTTGTCATCAGCATCGTGGCAACGGAGCGCAAACGCGAAAAGCTTGCAGCTCAATTGACCTGGATTGCCAACAAGCATGAACTGGGACTGCCGGAAGACCGCCGTCATGACCGGCTGACACCAAAGCAGCCGCGCACCGAACTGGTCTTTGATGACGGTCGCAAATACAATTGCCGGATCATGGACCTGTCCCTTTCAGGTGCGGCGATCGATATCGATATTCGCCCACCCCTCGGCACTGCGGTACGCCTGGGCAGCATGCGTGGCCGCGTCGTGCGCCACTTCCTTGAAGGCGTTGCCATCGAGTTCACCACCCTGCAATCCCGCGAGGCCCTGACAGAGTTTCTGTAGGACCGGTCAGATCCATCTTTTCGCAAAACCGGGTTCACTTTCCGCTGATCGTCTCAAGCATGTGTTCAGAGGGTTCCGCCCTCGGTTTTCGGCTGCCTTGCAGATTTCCCGTATCGAACGCCACTGTGCATTTTTCGACAGGATGCCTGATCCCAATCCCGTTCATCCATCATTCACCAAAACCCATGCATTTTTGGAGTAATTTGAGTATTTCCTGCGGCCTTGTGGGCGCAAATCCCCTTTTGAGACCATTCGACATCAACGTCCGCCTAAACTCGTGGAACAATGATGCATTCTTTCGGCACAACACGTCACAATGTTATTGGCGTGTATTTCTGCATTTTTTTCATATTTTCCAGATGGATAGGCATCCTATTTAAAATGCCGATATAGGCATTTTCAGCATCTGACCCTGCCAATTCCCATAGAAAACAGTAGTAAATTGCCTAAAATTTTATTATAATTTTATACTTATTTTCCTCTCCTTTGTACTTATTCCTACGTTCCAATTTTGCCAGACAGCAAAGTATCACTGTCATTGTACTCCCATAACGGGGAGACACCCAATGACGAACAAGAAGACAACAACAGGTTTCGCCATCATCGCCGCTATCGTGGCATTCGCCAGCGCACAAGCGGCTTTTGCCGGCCAGCCTTCGATGAAAATCAACGGCAAAGCCAGCCAGCCGATCGGCCATTACGAGTTCTGCCAGCGTTATGCCAGCGAATGCCGACCCTCCGGCAGCGATAGAGGTCCGCAACAACTGACGCCCGCGATCTGGCAGGACATTCTTGAGGTGAACTACACCGTCAACACCACCATCAAGCCAGAAACCGATATGGAGCTTTACGGTGTCGAGGAATGGTGGGAATACCCAACCATTGCCGGCGACTGTGAAGATTACGCGCTGCTCAAGCGCCGTCAGTTGATTGCCAAAGGCGTAGCTGAATCCAACCTGCTGATAACCGTGGTACTTCAACCCAATGGCGACGGCCATGCCGTGCTGACCGTCCGCACAGATCGGGGTGATTTCATCCTCGACAACATGCGCAACAAGGTGCTGCTGTGGTCGGATACGGAATATACCTTCCTGAAACGCCAGTCCTCCGACAATCCGGGGCAATGGATGAAGATCCAGGATGGTCGTGCTGCAACGGTTGCCGCCCTTCCGAAAAACTGACCGCCAAAGCGAGGACGCGACCGCATCCACGACATCTGGCAGATATTGGCCCCGGTCGTCCCCGCATCTCCGTCCGACCAAGGCCAAGAGCCGGTTCCGCTGCCACGGAACCGGCTCACTTTTTTGGATATTGCAGACGGACAGAACTGCGCCATTAACGCGCCATTAACCATGCGCTGGCCATGCTTCCAGGCGCGACTCGGGTCCCGTCTTTCAGGTTGTTGGCCAGTGCCTCACCCATGATGACGTGGAAGGGTTGCGCAGCCAAGAAAAGGCCAGTCGAAGCATGGACCATGCCGTCAAGTCACCCGCAGCCAACATCGAGAAGCCCCTGATCTCTCCCAGGGTGCTGACCGTTTGTTTTGCGGTTCTCGGCCTTCTCCTCGTCTTTTCCCTGGCGCTGTTTCTGGGCAGCGACTGGATTGGCCGCGCACTGACAAGTGACCGGCGCAGCGCGAGCACGACACCGCGGGCGATCACCATTGGCCTTGATCATCTGCGCATTGAAGACAACACCATAAGGTTCCAACGTCAGCGCCACGATGGCGCTCTCGCCCGTGTGGATCTGGCCCTGACTTGGCCGGAAATGCGCGGCTATAGCCAGGCAGACCGGCTGCGGTTCGATGATGTCAGCCAATCGAACAAGTTGATCTTCCTTCAGATTTCCCAGAGCACCATGTCACGCGACATGTCCGGCCGGATTGAGCCTATCTACAAGCAATTGTTCGAAGGAGCGCCTCAGCCAGGCCCCTTTGGCCTGACTGGCCACCGCTTTCGGGCAGGCAGCGGCTATGACGGTGAAATTCTCTATACTGCACCACGGCCGGGTCGCCCGGACTTCGCCATCCGTTGCCTTTCACCCGATCAAGCCGGGCTGCAACAGGACGGACCAGCCGTCGATACCTGCCAGCGCGATCTCAACGCCGGTCACGATCTCAGCGTGCTTTACCGGTTTTCGCGCCAGAAATTGGCCGACTGGCGGCAAATCGATACCGCTGTCGAAGCATTCGTCGCCTCCCGCCTCACGGTGTCGAGTGAGTAGATCAGAGCTTGGTCCAGATTTTTTATGGAAATCGGCAAAATTTTAGAAAAATGCAGCCGCGACCGGCAACCTGTTGTTCATCATAAACCACTTGGTAACGCTGTGGTGTTAGCGTCAGGAAATATGTCGCTGGGGGGCGGCCAAAGCAGGAATTTATACGCATAGCACCAGATCGGGCATGTCGCCCCGACCCTATGCGTGATCAGGGCTGGAATTCAGGAAAGAGTGCAGTGGTGAATATGCGAGTTGCTAGCCTCCTTGGTCGAAACATGATTGTTCGGCCTGTCATGCGTGTCTCTCTCACCGTGGCTCTGGTCTGCGCCACGTTGGTGGCTCCGGCTTCTGAGGCCGCCGCTGCATCGCGCTATGCCGACATCGTCGTGGATGTGAATAACGGCAAGGTTTTGCGCGCCACCGATGCTGACAGCCTGCGCTATCCGGCATCGCTCACCAAGATGATGACCCTGTATCTGGTTTTCGAAGCGCTGGAAAAAGGCCGGATCCGGTTGAACTCCTCTGTTCCCGTGTCAGCCCATGCTGCCTCCGAACCGCCATCCAAGCTTGGCCTTAGGCCCGGCGGCAGCTTTACCGTAGAGCAAGGCATTCAGGCCCTCGTCACCCGCTCCGCCAATGACGCGGCAACAGCGTTCGGCGAATATCTCGGCGGCTCCGAGGCTCGGTTTGCCCAGATGATGACATCCAAGGCGCGCGCACTTGGCATGTCCCGCACCACCTATCGCAATGCGAATGGCCTGCCAAACTCCGGCCAGATGACCACGGCCCGCGACCAAGCGCGGCTGGGCATGGCGCTAAGACAGCATTTTCCGCAATATTACGCTTACTTTTCCACCCGCAGCTTCACCTATGGCCGCCAGGTGATCGGCAATCACAATCGCCTCATCGGCTCGGTGCGCGGCGTCGACGGAATCAAAACCGGCTTTACCAATGCCTCCGGCTTCAACCTCGTCACCTCCTTGCAGATCGACGGCAAATCCGTGGTTGGCGTGGTGTTGGGTGGTGCCTCCGGCGCCGCACGCGACAACCAGATGCGGAAACTGATGGCAACCTATCTGCCGGAAGCATCCCGTCGTGGTGGCGCAAGCCCGCTTATTGCCCGCCAAAGCACCGTACCGGAGCCGATGGCACCTGTCGCCCGCGAAACCGCCGTTGCACCGCAATTGCCTCAATCCGGCGTACCCGTGCCGGGCGGACGCTATGATACGGGAAGCCTGAGCGAAACAGCTTATGCCGGTGGCGGAGGCGCCAATGATGCGGTTGCCGCTCTTGCCAAGCAAGCGGAGGCAAGCCAGGCCCTGGAAACAGAAGCGGCTCCCATGCCGCAGACCCGCAAAAGTGCATCGCGCCATTCCAAGTCATCTGGACCCAAGCCGCCAGCCGATGTCGACCATACAGTCACGTTCTCCACCCAGGCCCCAGCTGCGGCACCTTCTGGCTGGACCGTCCAGATCGGTGTTTCGGGTAGCCAGGAAGCGGCGATGGACCTGCTGAAAAGCGCCCGTGCCAAGAGCGGTATTTCACTCAAGGGTGCGCGACCTTTCGCCATGGCCTATGGCGAGGGAGCATCCCAGGTTTATCGTGCCCGGTTCGTCGGCTTCGATGATCAGAAATCTGCGATCAATGCCTGCAATCGCCTGAAAAAGGCAGGCGTCAGCTGCTGGGCCGCAATGCAGTAGTCACTCTGTCTTACCGTGGCCTGCGCAGGTGTTTGCGCAAGGTCCGGTCAGTTCACCTCGAAATGTAATGCGTACGAGGATGTAATCATGGCAAGCAATGAAAACCACCTGAACACCGGCCAGGTCGTGGACCAGGCAGCCGAACACGCAGTTGGCGGTGATCCGGCGTTTCGCTTCAACCCGCGCGCCGGCCTCAACCCGCTGCATGAGGCGGCGATAAGGCTGGCCGATGGCATCAACAAGCCGCGTGCCAAGACGCGGGATCTGATGAACCTGCTCCTCTGCCACGGTGCGCGTGCATGGCGCTATTCTCAGCCGGAAGCAAGTATTCACCTGCATCTGCACCCGCATTCCCGTCGGGTACCGGTAAAGCTACGGCTGCGGTAAAACCATAGGCCCCGAACGAGCAAGTTTGAGCAGATCACATGTCCGCTGCCTCGGCGAACATGACCAAGAATTAATCCAATCTCACTCGCTGGTGAATTGGATTTGATCGGATTAAGCGCGAGGATCTCCTTCACCGGCTAACGAGTTTTTCTCGCCGGTTTTGTTCCTGGAGGAGTGAACCCATGTCTTGCATTGCCAACTCTCGCACTGCCAAGTCTCGTTTTGCCAAAATTTCTCTTGCCGCCGTTCTCGCAACCGCAGCGATGACTGGAGCCAGCCATGCAGCCATGTCTGCTGCTGACAGGGCGCTGGCAAGAGCTCACAATCCCCGCATCATGATCAGCACACCGGATGAGATCGAAAAGCACGACACATTTCAGGACTTTCTCGGGTCTCTGACGCCTAGCAGCCCGCAAGCGCGTGACGTCCAGGCCGCCATTCGCGAAAACCCGGTTCTGCGCAGGCAATTGCTGTCACAGAATGTAGAGCTCAAGAATGTGATTTACGCCGACGAAGCATCCGATGGCAGCTTCGTGCTCTACGTCCGCTGACATATCCGTCGTGACAGGGCCGGACACGCACGCCCGGCCCGGATCTCATTGCCATGGCGCGGCATGTATCGCCATTTCCCATCAGGTTCAAAGCTCTTGCTTTTCTTGGGCTTATCCCGAAAGATCGGTGGCAGATCGATAAAAGGACCTGCCATCATGCCGCTTTACACCCTCGGGGATCTAAAACCGCATCTGCCTTCCGCCGACCGTTACTGGGTCGCACCCAATGCGCAGGTCATCGGTAATGTGGTCATCGGTGAGGATGTTGGCATCTGGTTTGGTGCGGTGCTGCGGGGCGACAATGAGCCAATCACCATCGGCGCAGGCTCCAATGTGCAGGAAAACGTCACCATTCACACCGATATGGGCTTTCCGGCAACCATCGGCCAAGGATGCACAATTGGCCACAATGCCATCATTCACGGCTGCATTCTGGGCAACAACACGCTGGTGGGCATGGGCGCTACTGTTCTGAACGGCGCCAGGATCGGCAATAACTGCCTTATCGGTGCCAATGCGCTGATTACCGAGGGCAAGGAATTTCCCGACAACTCCCTGATTGTCGGCTCACCGGCCCGCGCCATACGCACTCTCGATGACAAGGCCGTGGAAGGCCTCAAGCGCTCCGCGCAAAACTACATCGCCAACTGGCAATGCTTCGCCAGGGAACTGAAACCGCTCTGAAACAGTAATTTCAGACGAGGCACTCCGCGCAGATACCGCGAATTTCGATTGTGGTTTTCTCGGCCTTGAAACCCTGGCCCTTCGACCAATCGCCCAGTCGATGGTCGATGGAGTGATCGTGAAACTCCTTGACCTGCCCGCATTTGCTACAGATCGCAAAGGCCACGGTTCCATGGTCGCAGCAATCATGCTGGAGGTGGGAGCAGACAACGAAAGCGTTGAGGCTCTCCAGCCGATGGACAAGGCCGAATTCCAGCAGTTTTTCCAGCGCCCGGTAAACCTGTAGCGGGGCGCGAAAACCGCTGTCGCGTAGCTTGTCAAGGATCGTATAGGCCGAAAGCGGGCCATCTGCTTTTTCAAGCGCCTGAAACACCAGGCTCTGATTGCGGGTCAATTGCGGTGTGGACATCGGACGATCATCCTTTCTTCACGGCAGCCGTTGAAAAACGGCGTATCGGCAGCAAGCTGAGAATAAACAGGACAAGGGCGGCCACCACGATAGAGGGGCCAGAGGGCGTATCATAGGTCAGTGACCCGAACAGGCCGCCAACCACGGCAACCGCACCGATGACCGACGCCAGAACCGCCATGATTTCCGGTGTCATGGAAAACCGCCGGGCGGTTGCAGCCGGAATGATCAGCAACGCCGTAATCAACAGAATACCGACGACTTTCATGGCGATAGCAATCACCACGGCCATCAGCAGCATGAAGATCAGCCTGGCCCGCGCTGGTTTCAAGCCTTCCGCCTCAGCGACATCCTCATTGACGGTGGCCGCCAGCAAGGGCCTCCACAACAGGCAAAGGCACAGGATGACGCCGAGCCCGCCAATCCAGACGGTGGCGATATCCTGCGGCGTCACGGCCAGAATATCCCCGAATAGATAGGCCATCAAATCGACCCGCACCCAGGTCATGAAGGCAACCAAAACAAGGCCGATGGCCAGCGTCGCGTGGCTGAGAATACCCAGCAGCGCATCGGCGGAAAGCCCGCGCCGGTTCTGCAACAGCAACAGCAGCAGCGAGACAATTGCCGCGACCAGAAACACGCTGAGCGTCAGATTGACGGAAAACAGCAGCGACAGCGCCACGCCGAGCAACGAGGAATGTGCCATCGTATCGCCGAAATAAGCCATGCGCCGCCAGATCACGAAGCAGCCAAGCGGCCCAACCGTGAGCGCCAGCCCGACTCCTGCCAGCAGAGCCCGAACGAAGAAATCATCCATCATGACGGTCACCCCTTCCCGAAGTCACCGATGGCCCCTCGCCGTGGTGATGATGATCGTGATGGTTCTCTTCAACCTCAAGCGCGTCATCGTGATGATGATTATGGTGCTCCTCACTCCGGCCATGATGATGGCCCTTCTCACCCATGCCATGATGATGGCCGTCATCAGGATGGCAGTGATCAGTCACCGATCCATCCAGATGCTGGACCCGGCCATCCGGCAGATGCGTATGATCATGGCGATGATTGTAGACGGCAAGCGTGCGCGCCGCAGCAGCCCCGAACAGCCGCTGATATTCCGGGCTTTGGCTAACGACATCCGGCGTGCCACGGCAGCAGACATGGCCATTCAGGCACACAACGATATCAGTCTCGGCCATCACCATATGCAGATCGTGTGAAATCAACAGCACGCCGCAACCGGTCTTGCGCCTGATATCGGCGATCAATTCGTAAAGGGCGATTTCACCGGCAAAATCCACACCCTGCACCGGCTCATCCAGCACCAGCAGGTCCGGCTTGCGGGCCAGAGCACGCGCCAGCAGCGCCCGCTGGAATTCGCCACCGGACAAATGCTGAACTTCGGCGCGCAGCAGATGGGAAATGCCGACGGCCTCCAAAGCAGCCTCGATCTCCGCCCTCGAAAGCTTGACGGTCAGGGTCATCAGCCGGTCTACAGTGAGCGGCATGGTCCAGTCGATGCTCAGTTTTTGCGGCACATAACCAACCGTAAACGCCCGCTCACGCAACACCTCACCCTCGTCGGGCTTCAGCACGCCTAGCGCCATTTTCGCTGTTGTCGATTTGCCCGATCCGTTTGGGCCGATCAGGGTGACAAGCTCCCCTTTGCGGATCGAAAGCTCGACACCGCGCACCAGCCAGCGCCCGCCGCGCCTGATGCCGGCATTGCGCAATGTCACCAATGGCTTTTCACCCAGCACCTTCAACACGGATACCGAAACTCCACAGATTGAGTGTTGCAACCGGCTATGACACACGTTATAGCGTTACGCAATCAATGTAATAACATTACATGTCCCATACAAGGAACTGTCCTTGCTTTCGCATATATAAATTGGAGACCGCCTTGCCTGTGAAGACAATGCCCCTGCTCAGCCTTATCCCCATGCTTCTGCTCGCGCCCGGCATAGCCGTCGCCGCCCCTGATGTGGTTGCTTCGATCAAACCGGTCAATTCCATCGTCGCCGCGATCATGAAAGGAGCTGGCACGCCGCATCTTCTGGTCGAAGGTGCCGGTTCCCCGCATGATTACAGCTTGAAGCCTTCCAAGGCCAAGGCACTGCAACAGGCCGACCTGATATTCTGGGTCGGGCCGGGGCTGGAAACCTTTCTCGACAAGCCGCTGGATGCGCTGGCAGGCAAGGCCAAAGTGGTGGCGCTGGCCGAGGCCAAGGGCGTGGAACTGCTGCCCCTGCGCGAGGGTGGTCCTTTCGAGGCCCATGACGATGGCGATGCGCACGAAGCCGGGCATGGACATGACCACGACAAAGGCCACGGGCATGACCATGAAGACGAGCATGGCATCAATGACATGCATATCTGGCTCGACCCTGACAATGCCAAGGCGATGGCCGCAACCATCGCCGAAGCCTTGAGCAGCGCGGACAAGGCCAATGCTCCGCTTTATGCCGAAAATCTTGTTCAGTTCCAGGCGCAGGTCGATGCCATGGACAAGCAGATTGCCACCATGCTGGCCCCGGTCAAGGACAAGCCTTTCATCGTCTTCCATGACGCCTATCAATATTTCGAGCACCGCTACCATGTTACGGTTGCCGGCTCCGTCACCGTCAGCCCGGAAAAGGCTCCCGGCGCTGAACGTGTGGCCGCCATTCACGCCAAGGTCAAATCGCTGGACGCGGCTTGCATTTTTGCCGAGCCGCAATTTGCGCCGAAACTGATCAAGGTGGTGTCTGAAGGCAGCAATGCCCGTACCGGCACGCTTGACCCGCTTGGCACGGGAATAGCTGATGGCCCTGACCTCTATCCCGCCCTGATGACGGATCTCGCAACCGCCATGACCACCTGCCTGAAGGGCTGACAGACGCAACAACCAAAAGGCGAGCGCCTCTGCTCGCCTTTTTCAGAACCATCAATGTAATGTTATTACATTAAGGAGTTGAAGATGGACAACAAGCTTCCCGTGACTGTGCTGTCCGGCTTTCTCGGTGCCGGTAAAACCACGGTTCTCAATCATATTCTTGGCAACCGGGCCGGGCTGAAGGTCGCGGTCATCGTCAATGACATGAGCGAGGTGAATATCGATGCCGCCCTGGTGCGTGATGGCGGTGCCAATCTATCGCGCACCGACGAGCAATTGGTGGAAATGAGCAATGGCTGCATCTGCTGCACGCTGCGCGAAGACCTGCTGACGGAAGTGCGGCAATTGGCTGATTCCGGCCGGTTCGACTATCTGCTGATCGAGGCGACCGGCATTGCCGAACCGCTGCCGATTGCCAGCACGTTCGAATTTCGTGACGAAGACGGCAACAGCCTCTCCGACATCGCCCGGCTGGATACGATGGTTACGGTGGTCGATGCCGCCAACCTGTTGCGCGATTACAGTTCCAGCGATTTCCTCTCCGACCGGGGCGAAACCGCAGGTGAAGACGATAACCGCACGCTCGTTGACCTTCTGGTCGAGCAGATCGAGTTTGCCGATGTCGTGGTGCTCAACAAGGCCGAAACTGCCGGCCCTGCCCGGCTGGATGCTGCCCGCAAGATCATTGTCGGCCTCAACCCGGATGCGCGGATTATCGAGACCGATTTTGGCCAGATCGAACCGAAGGACGTGCTGGGCACCGGGCGGTTCGATCTTGGCCGGGCGGAGACCCATCCGCTGTGGTTCAAGGAATTGCACGGCTTCAAGGACCATGTGCCTGAGACAGAAGAATATGGCATTCGAAGCTTTGTCTACCGCGCCCGCCGCCCATTCGATCCGCTGAAATTCCAGGATTTCATTGATAGCGACTGGCCGGGCGTGATCCGCGCCAAGGGGTTTTTCTGGCTGGCAACCCGGCCCCATCATGTCGGAGAACTGAGCCAGGCCGGACCGCTGGTGCGCACCGGGCGCATGGGCCTGTGGTGGGCCTCCGTACCCAAGCAGCAATGGCCGCAGGACAAGGGTTTCCTCAATGCCATGAAACCCTATCTCGACCCGATCTGGGGTGATCGACGCCAGGAACTTGTGTTTATCGGTGCTGACCCCATGGATGAGGCCGAAATCCGCGCTCGGCTGGACGCCTGTCTGGTGCCTGCGGATCGCTTCACCCCCGGTGTCTGGCGCGATATGCGCGACCCATTCCCCAACTGGGCAGCGCCGCAATTTGCGGAGGCTTGAACCTGCTTTGGTTTAAATAAAATACCGCATCTTGAGTGGCAGAAGCGCCGCACCGATGACTGCGGCATCTCCCTTCACTTCGCTGAGCACCAGTCGGGCCTCTTTTGGCCCGACGCCGTAACGGTGAACCCGCTGCGAGGGCATCGGGCATCTTTCGATCATCATCGCGCCCAGCGCTGGCGGCAATTGACCGCCGAAAACGATGGTCTGCGGATCTATCACAGCGATCAAAACCGCCACCAGCCGTTCGACCTGTGGCATGGTTGCCTCCAGCCAAGCCTCCACACCTGGCCAACCTGGGTCGAATGTCCGGTAAAGAGTATCGACGGAATCAATCTCGATGCCGTGGTCTTGAAGGCTCCGAAGCAAATATTGCAATGCTGGACGTCGAGGTGCCTCGGTCGGGTCGTAAATCCCGGATAATTCGGCGGCATTGCCATGGAATCCGTAGAACGGCTGGCCGTTGAGGATCAGCCCGCCACCGAAGCCATAGTTGAACGACAGATAGGCAAAGGTCTGGCACCATCGCCCCACACCTTGCAAGCTTTCGCCGATAGCGCCCGTGGTCGCGTTGTTCTCCTGCCAGACGGGAAGCTGAAACGTCTGTTCAAGGACCGGGCGAAGATCCATCAACGACCAGTCCTGCAAGGGCTCCGGCGCATTGAATATCCGGTCATCCGCAACAGAAAAGCCCGACATGGCAAATCCCAGCCCAAGCAGCCGTTCGCGCGGCAGATTATGAGCCTCAAGCATCTCGTCCAAGGTCCGTGACAAGGCAGCAAGGGTTGCCTCGCGGCTAAGCGGCAGGAGATTGAGTTTCTTCTGGGCAGTGACACCGCAGCTGAAATCCGCGAGGCAGATAATCGCCGAATCGGTGTTGATCGATATGCCCAGCGACGCCACAGATTCCACCGCAAGCTCGATGGTCGGGCTTGGCTGGCCTCGCGTACCCTTCAGCGGCGCGCCGGTGCGCAGCAAACCGCGCTCGATCAGCCCCTCGATCAACCGATGCACCGATTGCTGGGTCAGGTTGGTATGGGCGGTGATGACTGATCGGGCAATTGGTCCGTGACGGCGAACGATGTCCAGAATCAGGCGTTCGTTCTCGCTGGCAAGCGGGTTTCTGTCAAAGCGAGAGGGCTGTTTGGCTTGGGTCGTCATGGTTGAATATCTATCCGGCGTCTCGCGGTCAGGCAATCGCAACTCGACCGCGAGCACAAATTTCCAGACTTGTCACAAATATTACACCCAAAGTGTATTATTAACCCTGCAATTGATCCAGCTCTGATGGAGACCTCCAATGCAGATGAAATTCCTGGCCATCGCGGCCCTGACGCTCGCCGCTTCCGTCGCTCCGTGTTTGAGCGCCGAAACCAATATGAAAAACCTGGATTTCGATCTCTCCAATGTCACAAGAGAGAATTTCTACGACATCGTCGTTCCCGCCGCCAAAGCCGAGGGAACGGTGACAATGTATAATTACGCCGGTGGTTTCGGAGAGACATGGAAGAAACTGACCAGCATGTTCGAGGCCAAATACGGCATTAAGGTCATCTATAGCGACGTCAACGGCGATCAGGCTGACCAGCAATTGATCGCCGTCCAGGCATCGGGGCACGACGCACCGGTCGATGCCTTTTTTGACGGCGGCGGCAGCTATCCGTTGTTGTCATCCAAGGGTGTGGTCGGAAAGATCCCGCTGACGACCCTTCTGCCCAACATGGCGACCTATGATCCGATTCTGGCTCAAACATTGTTCGGACGCCAACATGGCGGGGCTTATCCGCTCGTCCATCTCAACCAGACTGCGATCGGCTACGATAGTGCCTTCGTCAAGCCTGCCGACGTTCCCAAGAGTTTCGATGAACTTCTGGCCTGGGCCGAGAGCCATCCGAAGCGCCTCGGCGTCACCTTGCCCGCCAAGGGCGGATCGGGCGGTGGTTTCATCTACTCCGTCGCGCTCAATTACCTGACCGGCGATTGCCGCAAGACCCTGACCGACTACAGCCAGACCCGCCAGCAGGCCGAGGACTGGGCAATGTCATCCGAATGCCTGACGCCTGTCTGGGACTATTACCGTCGCCTGCTGAAGGCTGCGGAACTGACCAATGGCAATGCCGATACGCTGAACCTGATCAACAACCAGCAGCTCTATATGGGGACGGTCTGGGAAGATCAGGTG
Source organism: Agrobacterium vitis (assembly GCF_013337045.2). NCBI lineage: Bacteria > Pseudomonadati > Pseudomonadota > Alphaproteobacteria > Hyphomicrobiales > Rhizobiaceae > Gillisella > Gillisella vitis. The sequence continues at coordinate 1,370,045 of NZ_CP118259.1, read as the reverse complement.
ATGAGCTTTCTCGGCAACAAGCAATTGCCCGAAACCTTCCGCCTGACGCTGCTGGAAAAGGGACAGGTCGGCTCCGGTGACGCGATGTTCGTCCCCGCCAATGCCAAGCATGTCGCCGCTGCCCTGCTGCTGATCGATATGGCGATGAGCAAGGAATTCCAGACCTTCAAGCTGGAAACCAAGGCATCGCGCTCACCGCGCACCGATATCACCAACGATCTGATCCCGGCTGCTCTACAGGATCATGTCCTGCCGAAAAGTGTCTACCCTCGTCTGTCGGTGCCTGCCTTCTGGGACATGTCGACCGCCCTTGCCGAAGCGCTCGATGAAAAAGTCCTGAACCAGTAATGCTGGAAAAGCCTGATACACGACGAACAGGGGCAAAGACATGAGTGAGCTCGACATCAACAATATCACCAAGGATTTCGGGTCAGCTCGCGTCCTCCATCCGGTTTCACTTGCCGTCGAAAAGGGCGAATTCGTCACCATTCTCGGTCCCTCCGGCTGCGGAAAATCGACGCTGCTGCGCATTCTGATGGGCATCAGCGAGGCGTCCGGCGGCGAAATCCGGCTGGCGGGCAAGCGGATTGATGGACTTGCGCCCGAAGCGCGCGATATCGCCATGGTGTTCCAATCTTATGCGCTGTTTCCGCATATGTCGGTCGCCAAGAACCTCGGCTTCGGCCTGAAGATGAAGAATGTGCCGAAAGACGAGCGGGCGCGGCGCATCGCTCATGTGCTGGAGATCTGCAATCTCAGCGCCCTGGTGGATCGCATGCCCCGGCAATTGTCCGGCGGTCAGCAGCAGCGCGTGGCGCTGGCCCGCGCGATCGTCATGCAGCCCAGACTTTTGCTGTTTGACGAGCCGCTCTCCAATCTCGATGCCAAGCTGCGTGACAGCCTTCGCCACGAGCTGGTCGAACTGCATCGCCGCATCGGCGCGACAAGCCTTTACGTCACCCACGACCAGGCCGAGGCCATGGCGATGTCCGACCGGATCGTGGTGATGAATGGCGGTCAGGTTGTCGAAATCGGCACGCCGCTGGAGCTGTACCGGGCGCCGAAAGCGGCCTTTACCGCCAGCTTCCTCGGCCAGACCAATCTCCTCTCCGTCAAGGCCTCCGGCATGGATGCATTGCTGCCCTGGGGCCAGAACGTGGTGCTGGACCGTCCCGCCGTCGGTCCTATGCAGATTTCGGTCCGCCCGGAAAATATCGGCATCGAGCGCGACGAGAGCGGATCGGCAACCGTCACCTCTGTTTCATTCATGGGTGCCAATATCCTCTACACCGCCGATATCGGTGCTGTCGGGATCAAGATCAGCCAGTCGGGTGGCGGCACACCGATAGAAGCCGGCAGCCGGGTCCCGCTGACTTTCCACGATGCCGTGCATCTGCTCGAAGACCAGCCGTCGATGGAGGCCGCCTGATGCCATTGCTGCTTCGCCGCCGCTCAATCCAACTCTTGCTATTGCTCCTGCCGGGGGTCGGCTACCTGCTGTTCTTCTTCGGCCTGCCGCTGTTATCGGCGCTGGTCGGCAGCTTCCGGCTGGAAGATGGCAGCTTTACGCTAAGCTGGTATCAGCGGATCTTCACCCGGCCCTCCATGCTGCGCGGCTTGTCCACCTCAATCTATTACGGCGTCATGCCGGTTTTCGTCTCGCTGGCGCTGTCTGTGCCGCTGGCGCTTCTGCTGCGCAAAAGCTTTCTTGGGCGCAAACTGTTCGGCGGGCTTTACAAGCTGCCGATGGCCGTTCCGAGTATCATCGTCGGTCTGATGATCATCGTCGTCTTCGAGCGTGGCGGCTTTTTTGACCGCCTGCTGGCACCACTCGGCTTTACCCTGCCAAAACTGGTCCGTGACGATCTAGGCGCTGGTGTCATCATGGCCAGTTCCTGGAAGCAGATCCCATTCATGACTCTGATCATCACCAGCGCCTTTGCCGCCATTCCCGAGGATATCCGCTTTGCCGCCCGCACGCTTGGAGCATCCCGGCTTCGGACATTCTTGACTGTGGACGTGCCGCTTGCCATGCCGGGCATTACCGCCGCCATTCTCCTGACCTTCATCGGCTCGATGGGCTCCTATGCCATTCCCGATATCGTCGGCCCACCGACGGCGCGGCCACTCTCTGTCCTGATGGTGCAGGAGTTCAAACAGGGACGGTTCGAGCAGGTCTATGCGATGGGCATGGTGCTCAGCCTGTTCGCGGTCGTCGTTCTCCTGACCTATTATGCCCTGACCAGCCGGATCGGCGCTGGCAATGCGCGGGGAAATGCGTGATGGCTGTTCTTGAGCTCGCCCCGCCTGCCACAGCAAAGCGCCGCATGTTCCGCCCCGAAGACCGCCTGCTGGTTTCCATCGGCCTGTTCGCCACACTTGCCCTGGCCATCGCCCTGCCGCTTGCCCTGATGTTTGTCTGGAGCATTGCCGATGGCTGGCAGCCGCCGCATGTGCTGCCGCAAGTCTATACGGCCAGCCGCTGGACGAGCGTGCTCAGCGATCAAGGCCTGATCCAGGCCATGGCCACCAGCCTTGCCATCGCCTTCACGGTCACGTTCGCAACGGCAATCATTGCCTTGCCGACGGCCTGGGCCATGGCCCGTTTTCCCTTCCGGCTGAAACGGCTGGTGGAGATCTTCATTCTCGCGCCGGTCATCATTCCCGGCCTGGTGGTCGCGGTCGGCATCGGCCAGGTGTTCCTGGCACTGGGCCTTGCCTATTCGGTGGCTGGCGTCATCATCGTCCAGATCGTCGGCACACTGCCGTTAATGATCCGGCTGATGACCGCAACGCTTGAGACCATTCCTGACGAATTGATCCATGCGGCCCGCTCGCTCGGTGCCGGAACAGTTGGCATTGTCGCGCATATCATCCTGCCGCTGGCCGTACCCGGGTTGCTGGCGGGCGGGTTGATGTCGTTCATCGGCAGTTTCGAGGAATTCGACAAATCCTTCATCGTCGGCGCGCCTGTGGTCCAGACCCTGCCGATCAAGCTTTACATGTATCTCGACCCCTATTCGATGCAGCTGCCGCTGGCCGCCATCGTTTCCTTCATCCTGCTTTTGCCAGCCCTCATCGTCTTCATCATCGCCGGTCGCATCCTGCGCGACGACCTGATGGCGGCAGGCATGGGCAAGATCTGATTTTTCCCAAACCGTAACAGCCGAAAGTCCAACCCATGCCTGTCCAGACGTTCACGCTTGCGCACCAATCACTGGCCACCCGTCCCTGCTCGATTGCCGAAATGGCGTCGCGCACCAATCCCACCATTCTGACCATCGCCCATCGTGGCCTGTGGAAGAGCACGGCGGAAAACTCGCTGGCCTCGATCCGGGAAGCGATTGCCCAGGGGGTGGATATGGTCGAAATCGACACCCAGGCCAGCGCCGATGGTCATCTCGTGGTTATTCACGATGCGACCTTGGACAGAACAACGACCGGCAGCGGCACGGTCAGTGAATTGCCGTTCAATGTCATCCGTCAAGCAAAGCTGCGCAGCGGCGCGGGCGGCCCGGAGGCTGATATAACGGAGGAATGCGTTCCGACACTTGAGGAAATTCTCGAGGAAGTCCGTGGTCGTATTACCGTCAATATCGACACGAAATTCACCCGTGATCTGCCGCAAGTGATGGAAACGGTGCTGCGGATGAACATTGCCGATCAGGTTCTGGTCAAGACCGACATCGATCTCGACGCGGACCATTTCAATATTGTCGATGCCGACTGGTTCGGGAAGATTCCGCATATGCCGATGTTTCCCGTACGTCAGGGCCGGTTTACCGAAGACCTGCGCCGCATCGAGAGCCTCAAGGCGCCGATGATCGAAGTAAAATTCACGGATATCGCCGATATCGCCCATGCACGGGCCGAGTTGGAGCGCCAAAACATCCGCGTCTGGATCAACACGCTCGACGTCTCGCATTGCCTTGACTTCAACGACACCCGCGCCCTGGTCGATGCGGACGGTGTCTGGACCGTACTAGCAAATGCAGGCGTCGGCGCCATCCAGACCGACGAGGTCGAAGCATTCAAGGCTTGGCTGAACGCCAGACAGGCGTAAGCATAAACGGAAACGCCGTGCATCCCTTCGGATGCACGGCGTTTATTAGCGAGTAGCCTTGATCGATAATTACTTGGCAGTCATGCCCGGCAAGGTCACGCGGAACACCTGGAACATGGTATCAACCTCAGCGCCGCCTTCAGCCTTGTAGGCAGCACCGACCTGATAGCCATCCTGGGTCAGGAAGTCGTTGTCATTGGCGACGAACAGGAAATAATCGTCTGGGGCCGACGGATCGAGCGCCGGGGCGACCGACATGGCTTCCCACTTTTCAGAGAGATTATTCTTGTCGTTCGGCGCGCCATTGTGCAGGCCGAAACGGGCGAGATCCTTGTCGTCGTTCATGTCGATAAAGGGCGTGACCGCCGCAACCTTGACGGACGCATCCACCACGCCCTTCGGGGCAACCGGTTTTGCATCGTCAAACTCGCCATTGGCAATGTCGGTGGCAGCAGACAGATCAACCAGATCGATCTTGCGGTAAACCGATGTATCGCCCTTCATGCTCTGGCCATTATTGCTGTCACGCGCCAGCATCAGGAACGTCTTGTCCGACAGCGCCAGAATTTCGCTCTGGGCGGCAACCGCAACCTTGCCCTTGTTATCGAAGGTCGGCAGCGGCACGACATATTCATGCACCAGCTTCAGATGATCCATATCGGCGGCATCATAAACCAGAGCGCGGGTATTCATGCGGGTGGAGCTGCTATCACCGCCATCCTGGCGGGTTGCCGATTGCAGCAGCGCAATCAGGAACTTACCATCCGGTGTCAGCGACATGCCTTCCAGGCCCTGGTTGTTCTGGCGACCGCTATCTGGGTCTTTCGGGTCTGGCTTCTTGCCGCCTTCGCCAACATTGTTGGACGAGAAGTTCAGCTCACCCTTGCGCATCGGCAGCAGAGCCTTTGGCGGCTGGGTGGCTGAGAGCAATTTGCCCGCAGCCGAGAAGTGATAGATATAGGGACCATATTCGTCGCTGATCATCATCGAGCCGTCCTTCAACAGAACGACGGCTTCCGGATCGAGCGAGATCTTGCCCGTGGTCGCTTGCGGCAAGGCTGGCAATGTCTTGGTCGCGGCGCGAATGCCGGATTCAGGATCAAGACCGGTCAGGCTCTTGCCCTCGCCGTCCGTCAGCAGGATCGTATCGGCAAGCTTTGCGTCAACACCCTTCTGCTGCTGGTCAGCCGGCGCAGTGGTCCCAGCTGGTGTCGGCGCGAGGGTGAAATCAATTCTGTTGATCCGGGTATTATAATCCGTCGTGCCTTCGACATTGTATCCACGATCCGGCAGGAGCCAGAGTGAACCGGAATAGCTCTCGCCCTGTTTTTTCCACTGGGTCAGATCCATTGCCATGCCGGAGCCGGAACCGAAGGTTTCCTTGAACTTGTCGCGCGCATTGGCTGGGATGCGGCCAATGGCGACCAGACCCTTGTTGGCGATCGTTACCCCGTTGGCGCTGACCGTTCCTTCCGCCAGAGTCATTCCCGCCGAAGAAACCACGAATGTTGCGGCCAGAAGCATTGCCTTGCGTGAAAATATCATCGTCCCGATCCTTTGCATCAATCGGGGCAGCCCTCAGCCTTTGATGGTGAGGCGGCATTTGTGTGCCGCATCACTGCTCCCCCATCAGGGCCATTAGAAGCTTCCCGTGACAGGATCGTGACAGGCATGTGCGGGCAAACGAGCATTTCGCCGAGGGCCTACGCTCCCGCTTTTCCACCTGCGACATCCGCCACCGGTGCCACGGCAATCGCGCCAGTTGCCGGTTTCCATTCCGGCATGACCAATCCACCGGAAATCAGCAGCTTGGCGCCCTCTTCCGGCGTCATGTCCAGCAGTTTCAGGCGGCTGCGCGGCACAAACATCAGAAAACCTGCCGTTGGCACCGGGGTGGGTGGCATGAAGACAGCGATCATCTCCTCGCCCTCCTCATTCAGCCGGGCAGCGATTTCGCCGGTCACTTCGGTGGCGACAAACACCATGGCCCAGGTGCCGGGAGCGGGGAACTCGATCAGCCCGACCTTTTTGAAGGAGCTGGATTGTTCCTTCAGCACCGTTTCAAAAATCTGCTTCAGGCTTTTGTAAAGGGTGCGAACCAGCGGCATTCGGTTGAGGATCGACTCCCCGAAATTGACGATGGAGCGCCCGACGAGATTGCGCCCCAGAAAGCCGATCATGGTGATGCCGACCACCGCAATCACCAGGCCGGTGCCGGGAATGGCGATATTGAAGTAATATTCCGGATTGTAGCGCTGCGGAATATAGGGCGTCACCCAGCTGTCGGCCCAATCGATGAAGGTGAAGGTCAGCCAGACGGTGATTGCCAAAGGCGCACAGATAATCATGCCGGTCAGGAAATTGGTCCTTAGCCGGCTGGCAAAAGAAATTCGTTCTGGTTTATCCGACATATGATCCGATTTTTCATGAAATGGCCTGCTTCGCCGCATAGACGCACAGCGAAGCAGTATGGCCAAACTGTGCGGCACCTTGCCCGCCAAGACAAGGTGCACCGCAAAAAAATCGATCACTCAACCGTGACGGATTTCGCCAGATTGCGCGGCTGATCGACATCCGTCCCCATAAACACCGCCGTATGATAGGCGAGCAACTGGATCGGCAATGAAAACACCATGGGCGCAATGATTTCCGCGACATCGGGCAGAACGATGGTCGCCATGGTTTCCAGCCTGGAGGATGCAGCGCCCTTCTCATCAGTGATGAAAATAATCCTGCCGCCGCGCGCCGCCACCTCCTGCATGTTCGAGACGGTCTTTTCAAAGAACCGGTCATGCGGAGCGATGACGATAACAGGCATGTTTTCATCGATCAGCGCAATCGGACCATGCTTCAGTTCACCGGCAGCATAGCCCTCGGCATGGATATAGGAAATTTCCTTGAGCTTCAGCGCCCCTTCCAAGGCCAGAGGATAGCTGGTGCCGCGACCGAGATAGAGCACGTCCTTGAATTTCGACAGGTCCCGCGACAGGCTTTCCATCTGCGGCTGGATCAGGTTGACCACCCGGCTCATGATGCGCGGCAGTTCGGATAGATGCCGCACCATCTCTTTTTCTTCTTGGTTGCCGATCAGGCCCCGCGCCTTACCGGCGGCAATCGCCAGCGACGCCATGACGGCGAGCTGGCAGGTGAAGGCCTTGGTGGAGGCAACGCCGATCTCCGGCCCGGCCAAAATTGGAAAGACAGCATCGGCCTCGCGGGCAATGGTCGATTCCTGCACATTGACGACCGCGCCGATTTTCAGCCCCGCTTCCTTGCAATAGCGCAGCGAGGCCAGCGTATCGGCGGTTTCGCCCGATTGCGAAATGAACAGCGCCGCCTGATCCGGCGACAGCGGCATCTCCCGGTAGCGAAATTCAGATGCGACGTCGATTTCAACAGGCAGGCGCGCATAGCGCTCAAACCAGTATTTACCGATCAGGCCTGCCAGATAGGCCGTCCCGCAGGCCGAAATCGCCAGCCCCCGCAGCCGGGCAAAATCCAGGCCGATCACGTCGCTTTTCACCGTATGGCCGGCCAGATCGACATAATGCGCCAGCGCGTGAGAGATCACCTCCGGCTGTTCATAGATTTCCTTCTCCATGAAATGGCGATGATTGCCCTTATCGACCAGATAGGCGCTGCCCTGGGAGGTCTGCTTGATACGCTTGACCGGCTTGCCAGCGAAATCCATGATCTGGGCGGTGCGATGGCCGATCACAGCGAAATCCCCATCGACCAGATAGGTGATCTGGTTGGTGAAAGGCGACAGGGCAATGGCGTCGGAGCCCAGGAACATTTCGCCTTTGCCATGGCCAATCGCCAGCGGCGGGCCGAAACGAGCGGCGAAAAGCTGGGTCGGATCATCGGCAAACATCACCACCAGTGCATAGGCGCCGGTAATCCGGTTCAGCATCGCCAGCATCGCAGCCTTATGATCCAATCCCTGACGGCGGAGACGGGCAAGAAGCTGGGCGACGACTTCCGTATCTGTCTGGCTGGTGAAACTCGCACCATCGGCAACAAGCTCGTCGCGCAGCTCAGAGAAATTTTCAATGATGCCGTTGTGAACGACCGCGACACCTTCGACGAAATGCGGATGAGCATTGGCCTCATTTGGCACGCCATGCGTCGCCCAGCGGGTATGGGCAATGCCGATCGTGCCTGGAAGCGGCTGCTGCGCCAATTTGGTTTCCAGATTGAACAGCTTGCCCTCGGCGCGGCGGCGATCCATCACACCATGATCGAGCGTCGCGACACCTGCCGAATCATACCCTCGATATTCCAGCCGCTTCAGGGCGTCTACCAAGCGTTCCGAAACTGGCCGGTCACCGACAATTCCGACAATACCGCACATGCAATTCTCCTTCTCGCGCTCACGCGAGGCCAGTCCTACCAATTCCGGAGGATTTCTCAATTCCAGGGATGGTCAATTTGGATATCGTGACGTTACGAAAATATCCGTGATCAGGAACCGGATTTTTTCATGGCCTTAGAGCATTTCCGCGCTTCGTTGAATCGCTACAACGCTCTATGTCTTTTGTTTTACGCATTTCCGGGCGGAAAACCGCTTCACACTTTTCCTGAGAATGCTTTGAAGGCAAGATTCCGCTCCCGAATAACTTTTGCCCGCTCCGGTTTGATTTCCTGGCGCGCCCGGCCAAGCGCCAGCGCGTCGGCGGGTACATCATCCGTAATCACGCTGCCTGAGGCGATCAGCGCGCCATCGCCAATCGTCACTGGGGCAACCAGGGCGCTGTTGGAGCCGATAAAGGCATGGGCGCCAATCCGGGTCACGTGCTTGTTCACCCCATCGTAATTGCAGGTGATGGTGCCTGCCCCGATGTTGGTTTCCGCGCCAATAAAGGCATCGCCGATATAGGTGAGATGATTGATCTTGGCGCCAGCGCCAATCTCAGCCTTTTTCACCTCACAGAAATTGCCGACCTTGGAGCCCTCGCCCAAATTGGCGCCGGGCCGCAGCCGCGCAAACGGGCCGACGGTCGCACCAGACGCCACATGCGCACCTTCCAGATGCGAGAAGGCATGGATCACAGCGCCGCTTTCCACAGTCACGCCGGGCCCGAACACCACATTCGGCTCGATCAGCACATCCTGGCCCAACACCGTATCATAGGCCAGAAACACGGTTTCCGGGGCGATCATCGAGACGCCAGATAGCATAATCTCGTGACGCCGGCGCTCCTGCCAGAGCTTTTCAATCACCGCCAGTTCGGCGCGATTGTTGCAGCCGGCAAGCTCGGCTTCCGGCGCATCGACGGCAACCGCCTTGCCGCCCAAAGACCTGATGATTTCGACCAGATCGGTCAGGTAATATTCACCCTTGGCATTGGCATTGCCGATCCGCCCCAGAAGGTCCAACGCCTTCGCGCCATTGATGGCCATCAGGCCACTATTGCACCAGGTCACCTTGCGCTCTTCGTCGCTGGCATCCTTTTCTTCGCGGATGGCAACCAATTCACCATCCTCGACCAGAAGACGGCCATAGCCGGTTGGCTTTTCGGTATGAAACCCGATCACCGCGATGTCATTGCCGTCAGCCAAAGCCGCACGCGCCGCCAGCAGCGGACCTGGCGTAATCAGCGGCGCATCGCCATAGGCCACCAGAATATCATCATAGCCTTGGGCCAGCGCCTCGCGCGCTGTCAAAACGGCATGACCGGTGCCAAGCCGCTCGGTTTGCTCGAAGGGGGTGACGGACAGGCCTTCGATGCTGGCGGCTTTTGTCACCTTATCGGCATCGCGCCCGACGACCAGCGCCACATCGGTAATATCGCTGGCGGCAATCGTCTGCATCACATGAGCAATCATCGGCAGGCCCGCCACCGGATGCAGCACCTTGGACATCCCGGATTTCATCCGCGTGCTATCGCCTGCGGCGAGAATGACGGCAAGACAGGTGCGGCTCATCAGGTATCTCCAGCCAATATAGGGTCCAGCATGCACGGCAAGACGACCGGCGAACGCTGTTTACCAGCTTGAATGAAAACTACAAATGGAGAAATATCAGCCGTCTTCGCTACCGGTCGACGGATGGATGGAACGATAGGCCGCCAGCAGCTCTTCAATAGAGATCCCATCGATGGTGGCTCCAATCATCCGGCAGCCGACGATTTGCAGACCGGAGAGATTGGCGTTCTGAATTTGCGCGCCAGACAGGTTCACATCATTGACCCGCAGACCCGAGAGATTGGCTTTATCGATCTGCCAGCCGGACAAATCGCCGTCGGCGAAGCGGGCACCGGAGACGTTGACCTGCTGAAAATGGCAGCCCGATAGATTGGCATCCAGAAATTCCGACCCAGACAGATCGCAATCCTTCACATCCAACCGCTCCGTCACGCCATGAAGCTGCATGTCTTGATATCCTTGTTCGCAAAAAAGCCGCCCGGCCTTGACCGAGCGGCTCAATTTAACTGGATCGGACCGTCAGGCCAAGATCACTTCGGCAGCTTGTCGTCCACGCCTTCGACGTAGAAGTTCATGCCGAGCAGCGTCTTGTCATCAGCCTTTTCGCCAGCCTTCAGCCAAGCCGTGCCGTCCTGCTTGTTCACAGGACCGGTGAAGGGATGCAGTTCGCCAGACTTGATCTTGGCTTCGGTGTCTTCGGCCAGCTTCTTCACATCGTCAGGCATGTTGGTGTAGGGCGCCATGGTCAGGATGCCGTCCTTCAGGCCGTCAAAGCTCTGTTCGGATGTCCATTTGCCGTCCAGCAGGGCCTGGGTGCGCTTGATGTAATAAGCGCCCCAGGTGTCCTTGATAGCGGTGAGCTGGGAGGTTGGGCCGGCAGCGATCATGTCGGAGGCCTGGCCGAACGCCTTGATGCCGCGCTCCTGAGCGATCTGCATCGGGGCGGTGGTGTCGGTGTGCTGGGTCAGGATGTCGACGCCCTGGTCCAGCAGCGCCTTGGCGGCATCGGCTTCCTTGCCGGGGTCGAACCAGGTATTGACCCAGATGACCTTCATCTTGAAATTCGGATTGACGGATTTGGCACCCTGCTCAAAGGCGTTGATGCCCATGACAACTTCAGGGATCGGGAAGGAGGCGATGTAACCGGCCTCACCCTTCTTCGACATTTTGCCGGCAATCACGCCGGAAATATAGCGGCCTTCGTAAAAGCGCGAATTGTAGGTCGCAACATTTTCAGCCGATTTGAAGCCGGTTGCGTGCTCGAATTTCACCTTCGGGAATTTCTTGGCGACCTTGACGGTGGCATCCATGAAACCGAAGGAGGTGGTGAAGATCAGTTTGCAGTCTTCGCGGGCCAGACGCTCGATAGCGCGTTCGGCATCTGGGCCTTCCGGCACGTTTTCAAGGAAAGGCGTGTCGATCTTGTCGCCAAAATGCTTCTGCAATTCCTGACGGCCCAGCTCATGAGCCTGCGTCCAACCGCCATCGGTCTTGCTGCCAACGTAAACGAAGCAGATCTTGGTCTTGTCGGCGGCGCTGGTGCTACCGGCAACGGAAAGCATCGTGGCGACGGAGGCCGCAAATGCGAGTGCGAGTTTTTTCATAGTTTCCCCTGATTGCATGAGAGTGAAGATGATGGGTCAGCGATCCGGAACGAAAGGCTTTCCCAGAGAAGCAGGTGTATTGATCAGCGTTGTGCGCCGATTATGCGAAATCGCGATCAAAACGACAATGGTTGCAGCATAAGGAAGTGCTGATAAAAATTGCGATGGCAATCCGATGCCGAAAGCCTGCGCATGCAGCTGGCCGATGGTGACGGCCCCGAACAGATAGCCACCCGCCAGCACCCGCCCCGGCCGCCAGGACGCAAACACCACCAGCGCCAGCGCGATCCAGCCGCGCCCGGCCGACATGTTTTCCACCCATTGCGGCGTATAGACCAGCGACAATTGCGCCCCGGCCAGACCGGAACAGGCACCGCCGAACATCACCGCAAGATAGCGGGTGCGGATGACTTTCAGCCCCAATGTATGCGCAGACGCGGGACTATCGCCCACCGCACGCAGCATCAGCCCGGCCCGGCTTTTGAACAGAAACCAGTGGACGCCGATAACGAGGACAATCGCCAGATAGAAGATCAGATCCTGCCGAAACAGCAGAGAGCCGATGACGGGAATATCCGACAGCAGCGGAAATTCGATGGCCTGAAGCTTGACGCCGGGCTTGCCGACGAAGCTCTCGCCCAACTGACCGGACACGCCAAGCCCCAGTATGGTCAGCGCGAGGCCAGTCGCCACCTGGTTGGTGACCAGCGTCAGCGTCAGAAATCCAAATAGCAGCGAAAATACTGCCCCGGCGACAATGCCCGCCACCACGCCCAGAAGCGGTGACCCGGTGGAATAGGCGCATGCGAAGGCGGCGACCGCGCCCATGACCATCATGCCTTCGACGCCAAGATTGAGCACACCAGCGCGCTCGGTGACAAGCTCGCCAAGAGCGGCGATAACCAGCGGCGTCGAGGCAGTGATAACCGTCAGGAGAATGGCTTCGAGGATCATTTCGCACCCTCTGCCACGGACGAGCGGGTTTTGGAGAACACCAGCCGGATTTTATAATAAATCAACGGGTCACAGGAGAGCACGAAAAACAGCAACAGCCCCTGAAACACCCGCGCCACCTTGTCCGAAACGCCGATCGCCAGCTGCGCGCCCTCGCCGCCCAGATAGGTCAGCGCCAGAACCAAACCGGCAATAATGATACCGAGCGGATTGAGCCTGCCCAAGAAGGCGACAATGATCGCCGTAAAACCGTAGCCCGGCGAAATCGACGGCTGCAAGTGATTGATCGACCCAGAAACCTCCGAAATCCCGGCAAGACCGGCCAGCGCGCCGGAAAACAGCATGGAAAACCACACCATGCCCCTGGAGGAAAACCCGGCAAACCGCCCTGCCCGCTCCGATTGGCCAAGAACGACGATTTCAAAGCCCTTCAGCGTGTAACGCATCATCAACCAGACGCCGACAGCCGCAACCAGGGCAAAGACAAAGCCCCAATGGGCGCGTCCTGATTCTTCCCAGATGGCAGGCAGAATGCCTTCCGTGACGAATTCGCGGGTCTGGGGAAAATTGAAGCCTTGCGGGTCGCGCCAGGGGCCGCGCACCAGATAATCCAGAATGAACTGAGCGATATAGACCAGCATCAGGCTGGTGAGAATTTCATTGGTGTTGAAGCGGGTTTTCAGCAGTGCCGGGATGGCGGCGTAAAGCGCACCGCCAACCATGCCCATTACCATCATCAGCGGCAAAAGCAACGGCGATTGCCATTCGTAAAAGATCACCGGAATGATCGATCCACAAATCGCCCCAACCGTGAACTGGCCTTCCGCGCCAATATTCCAGTTGTTGGAGCGATAACAGACCGAAAGGCCCACGGCGATCAGGATCAGCGGCGCCGCCTTGATCGCCAGTTCATGCAGCGACCAGACCTCGGTGAGCGGCGCGATGAAGAAGCTGTAAAGCGCAAAGAACGGGTCCTTGCCCAGCGCTGCAAACATCAACCCGCCAAAGAACAGGGTCAAAGCCAGCGCCAGAAGGGGCGAAATCAGCGTAAACAGTCCGGACGCGCGGGTGCGTTTTTCCAGTTCAATGCGCATCGGCGCTCTCCAGACCATGCAAGCCGCCCATAAGCAACCCGATCTTCTCGCGGTTCATCACGCCGCTTGGATAGACTTTCGACAGCCTGCCTTCCGAAATCGCCGCAATCGACGTCGAGACTTCGAAAATCTCGTCCAGATCCTGGCTGATGATCACCACAGCCGAGCCTTGCGCCGCAAGATCGATCAGAGCCTGGCGAATACGGCTGGCCGCACCCGCATCCACACCCCAGGTTGGCTGGTTGACGACCAGCACCGCCGGTTTGCGGTCCAGCTCACGCCCGACAATGAATTTTTGCAGGTTGCCGCCCGAAAGCGATCCGGCGGAAGGGTCCTCGCCACTCTTGCGCACATCCATCGCCTCGCAAATCTGCCGGGTGGACGACTTGATGGCACTGTGGCGGATCAACCCGAACAGGCCGAAAACATAGCGACCACGATCCGAGCCATGCCGCGCCAACAGCAGATTGTCCGACAGCGAAAGCCCGGTAACGGCCGCATGACCATGGCGCTCTTCCGGCACGAAACCCGCGCCGATCAATCGACGCCGGTTGATACCAAAGCGCCCGACCGGCTGGCCGCAGAGCTGGATGGCCTGATGGTCACGCACAGTATATTCGCCCGACAGCACATCGAACAATTCGCTCTGGCCATTGCCAGCCACGCCCGCCAATCCCAGGATTTCACCGGCACGCACATTCAGCGACACATCCTTCAGCGCCATGGAAAACGGCGTGCGTGCATCGACGCTGAGATTGCTGATGGTGAGCAGGTCCGCACCAACAGGAGCCGCGATATCCGGCGTCACACCAATGACATCCGCGCCCACCATCATTCGTGCCAGCGTGGACGGGGTTTCCTGGCGTGGATCGCAGGTGCCTGTCACCTTGCCGTGGCGCAGAACCGTGGCACGATCGCAAATGCGCTGCACCTCTTCCAACCGGTGGCTGATATAGAGCACCGAACGCCCTTCGGCCCGCAGCTTTTCAAGCGTTTCAAACAGCTTATCGGCCTCCTGCGGGGTCAGCACCGAGGTCGGCTCATCGAGAATGATCAGTTTCGGATTTTGCAACAATGCCCGGACGATTTCGATCCGCTGACGCTCGCCCACCGACAGATCCGCGACATGGGCCGAAGGATCGAGCGGCAAACCGTAAGACAACGATAACGTCCGCGCCTGTTCGGAGATTTCGCCAATCGACACCGAGCTATCCAGGGACAAGGCGATGTTCTCAGCCACGGTTAGCGCTTCAAACAGCGAAAAATGCTGGAAGACCATACCGATGCCAAGGCGGCGGGCCTCCGCTGGAGAAGCGACCTCGACGGCACCTTGGTGATCCCAATGGATCTCGCCAGCGCTTGGCGTCAACACACCAAACAGCATTTTGACCAATGTGGATTTGCCCGCACCGTTTTCACCCAGCAGGGCATGGATTTCGCCGGGAAGAATGTCGAGATCGATGCCATCGCAGGCGGCAAATGTGCCGAATCGCTTCGTCAGGCTGCGAACCGAAAGCAGCGGAGATGGCGCTACTTCTTTGCTATGCGACACTCGACCCCCTTGCTCCGCCTCGGTCGGGACGAACATCCACAACAAGGAGACGAAACGGATACCTAAACCATTTCAACACCTTCACGCCATAGACTAGCGTGAAGAACAGATTGCTGAATGTATTGATACCGGTTTTATTGCCGCTTACAACTACCGGAAAGGTTATTTTTTGGGTCTTGCCCGTTTTTAAGGCAGGGCATTGTTTTCAACTACGGCCAAGCGACGGAAAAGCCTGGAGAATTCCACCAATCACATAGAGGTAAATGCCGCTGATAATGAAGGGGATGACCAGGAAAGACGGCGTTTGGAAGTGCATCAGCAACGCCGCGCCCCCCAGCCCGCACCACAGGAAGAACACCGCCAGATTAAGCGGTCTCAGCCGCTTGACCCGGACGGGATGCAGGAAGCTGATCGGCAGGAAGGTGAGCGCCACGGAAATGCCGACCACGATCATCGCTGTCGTCGCCGATGCATCGATGACGAACAGGGTGAAAACGATCATATTCCACACCACCGGAAAGCCGGAGAAGAAATATTCGTCGGTCTTCATGCCCATATCGGCATAGTAGATAGCGCTGGACACCACGATCATTCCGGCAGCGACGAAGGACCAGGGCTGGCCGATCATACCGCTCTGATAAAGCGCAAACGCAGGAAGCAGGACATAGGTGACATAATCGATAATGTTATCGAGCGTATCGCCAGACCAATTGGGCAGGACCTCCTTGACCTTGACCTTGCGGGCAATCGGCCCATCAATGCCGTCCACGGCCAGCGCCAGGCCAAGCCACCAGAACATATCGACAAAACGATGCTCTGCGGCGGCCACGACCCCCAGAAAGGCCAGGAACGAGCCGGAGGCTGTCAGAATATGCACGGAAAACGCGCGCATCTCTGCATAGGGTACGCGCTTATAGTTGAAAATCTTCATAATCCGCCGGTAGAAACCCCTTTGATTGGTTGGGGGATATTCTCTGAATCTGCCCCAAATGCAACCTTTCATCCAGGCTTTACCCGTTTTCCAGCGCTATGCCGCGACATATCGTCATTCGGTTGCGACACACAAGCCCATGGATTTTCAGCGTCAGACACCCTATTTTGCAGATGAATGCATGAAGGAGCAGACGATGGAAACGGTCGATGTCACGGTAATTGGCGCGGGTCTGGCTGGGTCGGTCGCGGCGCTGACGCTGGCACGGCGCGGGCGCAAGGTAACGTTGGTTGCCGGGGATATCCGCCCGAAAGATCGCCGCACCACGGCACTGATGGATCAATCGATCCGCTTTCTTGATCGTCTCGGCCTTTGGGAAGACCTCAAATCCCAAGGCGAAGCGCTTTCGACCATGCAGATCATCGATGGCACCCACCGGCTGCTGCGCGCGCCGCCTGTTGCCTTTCGCAGTTCTGAAATCGGGCTGGCCGCCTTCGGCTATAATTTTGCAAACAGCGATCTTCTCGATGTGTTCGACGCTGCCCTGGCGCGAGAACCCAATCTTACCATTTTGTATCAACAAGCCGCCTCGATTGATTTTACGACCGACACTGCTCGCGTAACCCTTGCCGATAACACCGTTATCGAATGCGATCTGGTGGTCGGTGCCGATGGCCGGCACTCTATGACGCGCGGCGCGGCGGATGTGGCGGTGCGGACCTGGTCCTATCCGCAGACCGCTGTGGTGCTGAATTTTACCCACACCCTGCCCCACAACAATGTCTCGACCGAATTTCATACGGAAACCGGGCCCTTCACTCAGGTGCCGCTCAAAGGCAATCGTTCCAGCCTGGTCTGGGTGGTCGAGCCTGCGGAAGCGGAGCGGCTGACATCCTTGCCGCTCAACGATCTCAGCGCTCTGGTCGAAGCACGCATGCAGTCCCTACTGGGGCAAGTCACGGTCGAAGCACCGGCCCAGGCCTGGCCGCTTTCGGGCATGAGCGCCAACCGCTACGGCAAAGGCCGCGCCGTTTTCATCGGTGAGGCGGCGCATGCCTTCCCGCCCATCGGCGCGCAAGGCCTCAATCTCAGCCTGCGCGACATCATGGCCCTTGAAGATCTTGTCGGGCATGAGCCGCAAAAGCCACTCGGCGCAACGCTTGGCGACCGATTCGACCGCCGCCGCAAGGTAGATGTCTGGAGCCGCACGGCCAGCGTCGATCTTCTGAACCGCTCGCTGCTGTCGTCCTTCCTGCCGGTGCAAATGGTGCGCGCCGCCGGTATTCACCTTCTTTCAAACCTGTCGCCGCTGCGCCATTTTGCCATGCGGGAGGGCGTTGCACCGGGCCGTGGTTTCGGCGCATTTCCGCAAATGATCCGAGACAAGATCAAGTCGCGATTCTGAACCGTGATTTGGCCAATTCCCGTTTATCCGATCCGTGACAGGATCGGAAAGCTCTGCTGAAACCAGATCGCCAGATCGGACACAAAACCAAAGATGAAGGCAAGCCCGGTTGCGACCAGAAGCAGGCCCATGAGCTTTTCCACCAGGCCGAGATGGCGGCGAAACCGGGTAAGAAACCGCATGAAAGCCCCTGAAAAGCCAGCGGCGATCCAGAACGGAATGGCAAGCCCCAGCGAATAGACCGCCAGTAGCACAGCCCCCTGCCCAACTGTGTCACGGGCTGCGGCGACCGCGAGAATAGCACCCAATACAGGGCCGATGCAGGGCGTCCAACCGAAGGCAAAGGCCAGCCCCATCACATAGGCCCCTGTCAGGGTCGCGGGCTTGCCGCCACCTGAAAAGCGCATTTCGCGGGCCAGCAGGCCGATGCGAAACAACCCCAAAAAATTCAGCCCCATGATGATGATGATCAAGCCGCCGATCTTCGACAGCAGATCGAGATGCTGACGCAACATCATACCGATGGAGGAAGCACCTGCCCCGAGCGCCACAAAGACTGTGGCAAAGCCCAGGGTGAAACATAGGGCCGAAAAAATCACCGCCGAGCGCGCCCGCCGGTCGACCGCCACTGCCTCGCCGCGAAACTGCTCGACGCTGACCCCCGCCATATAGCAGAGGTAAGGCGGCACCAGCGGCAAAACACAGGGCGAGAGAAAGGACAGGGTCCCGGCCACAAGCGCCGTCAGAAATGGAATTTCAGCAATCGTCACGATGTCCTCACCGCCCGGTATCTATTTTAATCGGTGTGGTAGCCCCGATGGCAATGACGTGCCAATCACCTTTTTGCCAAAGCCAAAAAACCTCTGGTGAAAATGTGAAAAAAGCTGTTTTTTTGGGTTGACCGAAAACACCGCCCTGCATATGGTCCGCGCACTTCCAGAGGGGCAGTTGCTCCGCTTCGGGAGCGCGTAGCTCAGCCGGTAGAGCAACTGACTTTTAATCAGTAGGTCCAGGGTTCGAATCCCTGCGCGCTCACCACTTTCCTAGAAGATACATCACATCATCTTGGCCCCCGAAGGGGTTAAAACTCGCCTGCAACCTCCCGGCGTCGCAGGTCCAGTTCTTCACTATAGCGGCGAAGCGTGTGGCTTTCGGTCAGCAAGCCGATTGGACGGTTCTGGACGCGGTCGTTCATCACGGCCAGCGCTTCGCTCT
This sequence comes from Agrobacterium vitis, assembly GCF_013337045.2. Lineage (NCBI taxonomy): Bacteria > Pseudomonadati > Pseudomonadota > Alphaproteobacteria > Hyphomicrobiales > Rhizobiaceae > Gillisella > Gillisella vitis. Next base: position 1,351,299 of record NZ_CP118259.1, on the reverse strand, counting down.
GGGTGGAATCAAAGATGGCGGCAGCCTGCTTGACGTTCATGGTCGGCAAAAGCACATCCTTGGTATAGCGCAGATAGGTTTCCAGGCTGCGGCTCTCATCCTCGCGGTCCATTGGATCGGCATAGATTTCCGGCAGAAGCACGATACCGGCATAGCGGCCGTCGTCATTGACCATGATCACTCGCTGGGTCGAGCCCAATGGAAATTGCTTGCAGAATTCCTCAAGCCCCATGGAGAGCTTGGCGGTGCGGACATCGGCGCGCATCATCTTGGCCACCGTCAGGTCACGTATCCAGCCGACATCCTGGGCGCTGCGAATGGTTTCGCCGCGCAAGTGAAAACGCCAGGTGGCGAAGGAATAGCCGAAGGACACCCGCACCACCAGCGAGGTGGTGATGACTGAAGCAAGCACCAGCGCGGTGATTGGAAAGTCGCCGGTCAGTTCCAAGGCCAGAAAGGTCATGGTCAGCGGTCCACCAATGACGGCGGCGGCAAAGGCGCTCATGCCGACCACGGCATAAATCACCGGCGTCAGCGTCAGAACTGGAAACAGCATGGCACCAAAGGCAAAGATCTTGCCGAGCAGCGCACCCATGAACAGCGAGGCGAAAAACAGGCCGCCACGAAAGCCGGAGCCGATGGAGACGGCGCTGGCAATGGATTTCAGGACGAACAGCAGCACCAGCGCATAAAGGCTGCTCTGGGTATTGAGGTTGATATGCAGCGCACCGTGGCCACCGGCCAGAACCTGCGGGGAGACCAGCGCCAGAAGGCCGATGATGATCCCGCCGATCATTGGCCTGAAGGGCTGGGAGATGAAGCTCTTGCGCGCGGTTTCTTCGATGAAGGATACCGCCTGCATGAGGACGATGCCAACGCCTGCGCAGACGATGCCGAGCATGACGGCGGGCAGGTAATCGATTGGGGTGATGTTACCAACCGCACCGATATCGATGGACAGGCCCTGCCCGCCGATCTGGCTGGTAACGATTTTTGCCACCAGCGCCGAGACGATCACCGGGGCGAGCGTCACGACCGTATAGGAGCCGATGATCAGTTCGACCGCGTAGAAAGCGCCGGTCAACGGCGCATCGAAGGCCGCAGCAATGGCGCCAGCCGCCCCGCAGCCGACCAGCAGCCGCAAGTCACCGCGCCGCAGCTTCAGCTTGACACCAAGCTTGGAGGCAAAGCCGGAGGCGATCTGGGTGTAACCGGCCTCGAGCCCCACTGAGGCCCCGAAACCGTTGGAAATGATATTCTGCACGCAAACGATGATGCTGTCAGTCAGCGACAACCGTCCGCCATGCAGCGCATTGGCCTCGATGGGGTCGACCATCGGCTTTTTACGGGTTTTGGACAGGATGAAGACAATAATACCGAGGATGACACCGCCGATTATAGGGCCGCCCAGCACAATAGGTCCGGTAATGCCGCTGCCGCTCAACGTGCCTTCCACGCCAAAGATCAGAAAATGCAGACTGGCGCTTAAGAAACTGACCAGCGACACCAGCAGACCAGCGAGTATGCCGATAATGGCGGCCAGCACCACAAGCCCCAGTTCGCCCCGCCGTAGCAGTGCCTGAAGTCGGGATGCTTTCAGATTGTTGAGAAAGCTGGCTGTGCTGGGAGATTGAAAGGGCTTGTTCAACATCGTCTATCCTGGCCCGCGCCATGTTTTCGAGAAATCAGGCTGAAAGCGTGACCTCGAATTGCATCTGGTCATAGGCCGGCTCGACATGGTCAGGCGTTTCGCGCAGGACGGTGTCGTAATCGAGCGGAATATGCATATGGGTCAATATCGCCCGCTTCGGGGCAAGCCGGTCGATCCACGCCAGCGATTGCGACAGCGACAGATGGCTTGGATGCTCTCTATATTGCAAGGCATCGATAACAAGCACATCCAGCCCGGCCAGGCGTGGCACGGTTTTTTCCGGAAAATCGCTGACATCGCTGCAATAGGCGACATCGCCGATGCGAAAGCCGAGTGAAATAATGTCGCCATGCTGTTGTTCCAGCGGCAGGAGCGCGATGCGCCCGCCTGCGCCATCAATCTCGACTGGACGGTCCATGTCATCGATGAGATGCGGGCGCACGATGGGTGGATAATTGCTACCATCAGGCGTCTTCAGGCAATAGCCGAACCCTGCCTCTATCCGGCGCATGGTTTCCGGCTCGGCATAGATCGGAATGCGTCCGCGCTGCATCAAGGAATAGCCGCGCAGGTCATCGATGCCATGCAGATGGTCGGCATGGGCGTGGCTGTAGACGACGGCGTCCAGCGATTGAACACCCGCACGGATCATCTGTTCACGAAAATCCGGGCCGGTATCGACGAGAACCACGGTCTTGCCGCCATCCGGGCCGATCTGCTCGATCAGGAAAGACGCGCGTGTGCGCCGGTTTTTCGGGTTAGACGGATCGCAATCTCCCCAGTCACCATTGATCCGCGGCACGCCCGGCGACGATGAGCATCCCAGAATGGTGAAGCGGCGGAGATAGGTCATCGGTCACTCAAAGCCTTGGCATTTTTGAAAACAGTCGCAATGCATTATCCGTGGTGATCGCGGCGATGTCCGCGTAGCTGACACCCTTGACCTCGGCCAGCACCTCCGCCGTATTGACGACATAGGATGGTTCGTTGCGTTTTCCACGCCAGCGCTTTGGCGCAAGGTAAGGCGCGTCGGTCTCCACCAGCAGCCGGTCCATCGGCAGATCCTTGGCGATATCGCGCAATTCCTGTGACTTTGGAAAGGTCAGGATGCCGGAAAAGGAAATATAGCCACCCAGCTCGACACCGGTTTTCGCCAAAGCCTCGCCAGCCGAAAAGCAATGCAGAATGAAGGGAAACGCACCCTTGGCCGTCTCCTCGCGCAGGATCTGCGCCATGTCGTCATCGGCGCTGCGGCTATGGATCACCAGCGGCAATTGCGTGCGGCGCGACGCCTCGATATGACGCAGGAAGCCGGTTTTCTGGTCTTCAGGCGTCTGGGTATCGTAGAAGTAATCCAGGCCGCATTCGCCGATGGCAACGACTTTTTCATGCGTCTCGGCCAGTCGCACCAGATCGTCGGCGCCAATATCCAGCTCTTCATTGGCATTGTTTGGATGGGTGCCGACCGAGCAGAATACCGAAGGGTAGCGCTCGGTCAGCGCCAAAAGCGCCGGAAGCTTGGCGACGCGGGTGGAGATCGTCACCATCTGCTTGACGCCTGCGTCATGGGCGCGCTTCACCAGCGCGTCTCGCTCTTCCTCGAAATCGGCGAAATCCAGATGGCAATGGGTATCGATCAACATCACTCAGGCCCTGTCTGCTGCTTTGTCTGCAACCTTGTCTGCGTCAGGGGCAACGTAGCGCGGGAAGACCGGTGAGACGGCAGGAAGCTCCGTTCCGGGCGTCAAGCGACCGGCCTTGCCCAGTTTGGCGAACACCCGATCATCCGGTGCAATGGCCACGAGATCAAGCAGCTTCGCAGCACTATCGGGCATGATCGGCTGGAACAGGATGGCGATCTGCCGCACCACTTCCGCCGTCACATACAGCACCGTTTCCATGCGCGGCACATCCGTCTTGCGCAGCACCCAAGGTGCCTGGGCAGCGAAATAGCGGTCGGCTTCGTTGACGATGTTCATGATCGCGCCCACGGCCTTATGGATCTGCTGGCGGGACATTTCCTCACGGCAGATGGCAATCGCTTCATCCGCCGTGGCGAGAATAGCCTCGTCGGCCTCGGTCAGCGGGCCGGGCTGCGGCACCTTGCCGTCGAGGTTCTTGGCGATCATCGACAGCGAACGGCTGGCAAGATTGCCGATGCCGTTGGCGAGATCGGCATTGATGCGCGGAGCAATAAGCTCAGCATTACAATTGCCATCCTGCCCAAAAGAGATTTCGCGGCACAGGAAATAACGGACATTATCAAGACCGAACTGCTGCAACAGGTCAAAGGGGTCAACCACATTCCCAAGCGATTTTGACATCTTCTCGCCCTTGTTCAGGACGAATCCGTGGGCGAAAATTCGCTTCGGCAACGCAACACCCGCCGACAGCAGGAAAGCCGGCCAGTAGACGGCGTGGAATCGAATGATATCCTTACCGATAATATGGGCATCTGCCGGCCAGTATTTGGCGCGCGGACCGCTTTCATCCGTCAGATAGCCGGTGGCTGTAATGTAATTGGTCAGCGCATCAACCCAGACATACATGACATGCTTGTCATCGCCGGGTACCTTGATACCCCAGTCAAAGGTGGTGCGCGACATCGACAGGTCCTTGAGACCGGACTTGACGAAGGACAGCACCTCATTGCGGCGCTCGTTGGGGCCAATGAAATCCGGTTGATCCTCATAGAGCTTCAGCAGCTTGTCTTCATAGGCTGAAAGACGGAAGAAATAGCTCTCCTCCTCCACCCATTCCACCGGCGTTCCCTGTGGCCCATAGCGAACGCCATCGGCGCGCACTTCGGTTTCGTCTTCGGCGTAATAGGCCTCGTCGCGCACCGAGTACCAGCCCGCATAGCTGTCCTTGTAGATGTCGCCGTTTTTCTCCATCCGCTTCCAGATTTCCTGGCTGGCGGCGTGGTGGCGGGCTTCCGTGGTGCGGATGAAATCGTCGTTGGAGGCATTGAGCAGCTTGCCCATGGCGCGGAATTCGTCAGAATTGCGCTTTGCCAGCTCCTCTGGCGCAATGCCTTCGTTGCGGGCGGTCTGCTGCATTTTCTGGCCATGCTCGTCGGTGCCGGTCAGGAAGAACACGTCCTTACCATCCAGCCGCTGGAAGCGCGCCATCGCATCCGTGGCGATCAGTTCATAGGCATGGCCGATATGCGGTTTGCCGTTCGGATAGGAAATGGCGGTGGTGATGTAGAACGTATCTTTCATGGGTCGGCCCTTGCAGTCCGCTTTATCGATCAGGAATGTCCGCCGCTCTTAGCGCATGTCGCCGCGTTGCGAAACAACAAGTTTCTCGGCCAAGCGCTTTGCGCATGAGGTCTTCGCCTTGACCGGCGTGCATTCCTTTCGCTAGATCGCTTTCATCGGCCCTGTCCGAATCCGAGGAGGCGACGTTCTGACCGGTTTTTCATTCGATCCAATGGTTTCGCTTTCAGGCTTTTTCGTGGGAGCTCTGGTTGGTATTACCGGCGTCGGCGGCGCATCGCTGATGACGCCGTTGATGGTGCTGCTGTTTGGCATTCATCCGGCAACCGCCGTGGGAACCGACCTTCTCTATGCGGCAATCACCAAGATGGCGGGTGCGGCCGTGCATCATCGCCACGGACATATCCGCTGGCGGCTGGTCGGCCTGCTGGCGCTGGGCAGCATTCCGGCCACGTCGGTGACGCTCTGGCTGATGAGCGGTGTTGACAGGAAAAGCGCCCATTCCACCGACCTCCTGACCACCAGCCTCGGCATCATGCTGATGATCACTGCACTCATCCTGCTGTTTCGCGATCTGCTGATGCGCTATGAAATCAACTGGCTTCAAGCCCATCGCAGCCCGAGCCCGCGCGCCATTGCAATCGGCACTGTCGTTCTTGGTCTGGTGTTGGGTGCAGTCGTTACGCTGACTTCGGTTGGCGCTGGGGCCATCGGCGTCACCGTGCTGCTGTTTCTCTACCCACGTGCCGCCATCAACGATATCGTTGGCTCTGATATTGCTCACGCCATTCCGCTGACGCTGATCGGGGGTATCGGCTATTGGGTAATCGGCGATGTCAACTGGGTGCTGCTGGGCTCGCTGCTGATCGGATCCATTCCCGGAATCGTCATGGGAAGTTATGCGGCACCACGCCTGCCGGAAAAAGCGGTGAGAATGATCTTGGCGCTTATTCTGGTGATCGTCGCGGCAAAGCTGATCGCGCTATAGAACCCGATCAAGCTTATACAGCCGCGACCTCACCAAGAATTTCCAACAGCGTCTGCTTCCGGTCGAGGTTATAGGCCCCGGCCACGCCAAGCTTTTCGACGATGGCACTGGAAAGCCGCGATAGCCGTTCGGCCCGGGCAAGATCACCGGCCATGGCGACTTCACGCGCATTGTCCATCAGGAATTCGGACAGGTGCTCGGTGAAGAAATGATAGATCACATCGCTGTCTTTGGCTGACAGCGCATCGGCCAGCTTATGCATCTGCCGTCTTGCCGCCGGGCCCTCGCTCGCCAGGGTCGCATTAAAGGCAGCGATGATTTCCATGCCGCCGTAATTAATCAGTTTCAACGCCTGCGACACGCTGCCCTTGGAGAGATCGGAAAGCGCCGCCATCTGCTCCACAGGAGGCGAAACATCCAGATGCGCCAGCGCGCTGGCCAGATCGTCCACGCCAAGCGTTTGTAATTTCAGCGGCATGCAGCGTGAGCGGATGGTGGGCAAAAGCTTGCCCGGCGCATGCGACAGAACCAGGAATAGCGACCGTTTCGGTGGCTCCTCCAGCACTTTCAAAATCGCATTAGCCGCATTGCGGTTCATGTCGTCGGCGGGATCGAGAATAACGATGCGCCAATTGCCACCGCCTGAGGTCTGGGAAAAGAAATGCCCGGCCTTGCGGATTTCCTCCACCGTAATCGAGGCTTTTACCCTACCGGTCTTCTCATCCACCGGTCGGGCGATATGCAGGAGGTTATGCGAGGCACCGGACGCAATTTGGCGTCCGACCAGCGAGTTGGGGTCCGGGTCTGCGAGGACAAAGGGCGCGCTGGCGGGGTCGGGATGCGACAGGACATGATGGGCAAAGCGGAAGGCCAGCGTTGCCTTGCCGATCCCTTCCGGCCCTTCGATCAGGATCGCATGATGCAGCTTGCCGGATTGGTAGGAACTGGCCAGAAACTGTTCCGCCGCGCCATGGCCAAACAGCCTGTCATTGGCAAAAGGCGCAATGGCGCCATCGAGAAGACCGGGCTTTTCCATCCTAGTGCCTTCCGTGGTTTGGAGGCAGAATCGGCTTCACGGCAGCAAAAATCTCCTCCGCGATCTGCTCGATCCCGGCTCGCGCATCCACCACTCTGCAACGCGCAGGCTCGGCCCGCGCAATAGCTTGAAAAGCCTCGCGGCGGCGTTCGTGAATGGCGATTTCCTCTTTCTCGAAACGATCAGGCGCATCTTCTCCCAAGGCCCCAGCCCGGTTTTTCGCCCGCGCCAATCCGATATTTGCCGGCAGATCGAGGATGATCGTCAGGTCCGGCACCACGCCGTCCACGGCAATGGCTTGCAGCCGCTCGATGAAGGCAGAAGAGAGATTGCCGGTCGCGCCCTGATAGACCCGCGAGGAATCCATGAAGCGGTCGCAAAGCACCACATCGCCCCGCAGCAGCGCGGGGCGCAGCCGGGCTTCGACATGGTCATTGCGGGCGGCGGCAAACAGGATGGCTTCCATTTCCACCCCGAACGGCTCGGCGGCACCCGACAGCAGCACATGTCGCAAGGCCTCGGCGCAGGGTGAGCCACCCGGTTCTCGGCTGATGACGACGGCAAAGCCGAGTGCCTCCAGCGCGTTTGCCAGAAGCCTGATCTGGGTGGACTTGCCCGCGCCCTCGCCGCCTTCGAATGTTACGAATAATCCGCTGCCAACCGACACTGATCCGCTTTCTTTCCTGTTTAGAGCGTTTCGGTGTTTCATGGAAACACCGAAACGCTCTAAACTTTTGTTTTTACGCATTTCCGGACGGAAAACCGGTTCCCACGTTTCGGTCCGTTGCTCTAGAACCGCTGTGTAACGCAAGCTTGCGCCCTGGGAAACCTCTGTCGGCTCAAACCCAGGAAAACAGCAGTTCCACCAGTGCGTCACGGGTGCGTTTGACCAGTGATCCCAGCGTTGACGGCGATGCGGCCTGAAGCGGCATGTCACGCAGCAGCTTATCGCCGAGCATGACCTTCAAATGCCCGACCTGCTGGCCCTGGGCAACGCCGGGGCGCAATGGCCAGGGATAGATCACCTTGGCTTCCAGCTTATCGCTTGCGCCAACCGGCAGATAGACATCAACCGGCTGCGGCGAGACCAGCGGTACCTGTGCCGGTTCCCCACCATAAACGCTGGCCTCGCCGATCACTTGCCCCGCCTCAAACAGGCGGCGCTTCTCAAAGGCGGAAAAGCCCCAGGCCAGCGCCTTTGCCGCATCCTCCTGCCGAGACTTGTCACTTTCGCTGCCCGCCAGGCCGAGATAGAGCCGCACGCCATTCTGCTGCGCGGAGGCGACGATGGAATAGCCTTCCCCTTCGGCAAAGCCTGCCGCCAGGCCATCCACACCGGGTGACTGGCCAAGAAGCGGATTGCGATTGCGCTGGAAAATCTTGTTCCACTCGAAATCCGGCTGGGCGTAGAGCGCATAGAAATCCGGGTAATTGGACTTGAGCGCCTGCGCCAGCGTGATCATGTCGCGCAGGCTGACTTTATTACCGGGATCGGGAAGGCCGGTTGCATTGGCAAAATGGCTGTCCTTCAGGCCAAGCGCTGCCGCCCGTTCATTCATCAGCTTGACGAAACCCTGCTCCGATCCGGCCATGCCTTCGGCAAGGATCAAGCAGGCATCATTGGCCATCTGCACCATGACGCCCTTCAGCAACGCCTCCACCGGCACGCGCGAGCGCACGGCAGCAAACATCGTCGCCGTGCGTGACGGCGCGCCACCGGTGCGCCAGGCAAATTCGGAAACGGGAAACTCCTGGGACAGCGTCAGGCGACCGGATTTCAGCGCATCGAGCACCACTTCCGCAACCATCATCTTGGAGAGAGAGGCCGAGGTGAAGGGCTGATCGCTGTTCTTTTCAAACAGCACACTGCCGGTTTCGGCCTCGATCAGCAGGACCTGCTTGGCCTCGGTGGCGTAGACGGCGGGCGTTGCCGTGTCGGCTGCCGCTCCTTGCGCAAACGTGCTGGTCTGAAAACTTACGCCGTAGAAAAGTGCTGCAAGCAGCACAAGCATCTTTCTATAGTATGATCCACCATACGCCCAGAAGCGCTTTGTGACCGGCAAGCCGATATGCATCGCCATCCTTCACCAACAATAATATGCTGGACGGCGAGAATCGCGACCGGCATCTATAATGGATAGGTTTTATGGAGGAAGGCGTCTACCCTTGAAAGCGGCTAGAGCAAGGCTCGAACAAGCCTCACCAGCGCCAGTTGGGATCAACCTTCATTGGGATTGGAATAGGCATTGGCTGTTACCGGAGCCGGGCCAACATGCCAGCCGGGCGGCAGGCCGCCATTGGACGGTGCAGCCACGGGCTTTTGACGGGTCGCAGTGGCTCGAACCGGCTGCGGTGCGGCCACAGGCGCCATCTCCCGGCGAGCAACGCCGGTGCTGGCAGCATTGCGCGGCTGCGGCATCGGCTCAGCGGAGGCAATGGCCGGAGCCTGCCATTCACGGGTCGGCTCAATGCGGGTCGGTTCTGGCCGCGATACGGCGACCGGCTGATGCTGGACCGGGCGCGGTGCATTGGCACTGGCGGAAGACGGATAGGAGTTGCTGCCGTAAGCCGTGGCAGACGCCGGCGCAATAACCGGTTTTGCAGTTTTGGGCTGCGGTGCAGAAGCGCTGGCCGGGCCTGCGAAACGGCCGAAGAAATTCTGCTGCGGCGCATTCGACGCCACCATCACACCACTGGCGATCTGGCCTCCACCGAAGGGATCGACGCCGGGAACGCGCTGGCCCTTGCGGACATAAGACGCCATCAGATAGGGCATGTCATGGCCGGTCATATCGGCTGGGCCGACATATTTGACCTTCACATGGGCCGTGCCATGACCCTTGACGTCAAGAAGTTCTGCTGCCTTGTCGGAAAGGTCGATCAGGCGATTGGCGTGAAACGGGCCACGGTCGTTGACGCGGACAATGACCGAACTGCCGGTATCGAGATTGGTAACGCGAGCATAGCTGGGCAGCGGCATGGTCGGGTGGGCGGCGGAAATGCCGTATTGGTCATAGACTTCGCCATTGGCGGTGTAGCGACCATGGAAAGCCGAGCCATACCAGGAAGCAAGCCCGGAGGCTTCGTAATTGGGGTTTTCGCGCGGCTTATAAACCTTGCCAGCGACCACGTAAGGGTTTCCGACCAGACGGCGACCGCCGCCTTTTGGCACAGGGCCGTTTTCCACCACACGCGGGCTGGCCTTCACGCCATAGGCGGATTCGGCAAAATATTCCTTGCTGCGTTTCTTGGTCGTGCTGACCTTGCTGACATCATGGTTGGCGCCACAGGACGTCACCGCCACGCCCGCCAGAACAACCCATGCCATCCGCAAACATCCGGAAACTGAACGCCGCTGCAAAACCATTTTTACCGTCATCGCACCGACACACCAATCAGGACCGCAAGACGGCCATTGCAAAGAATAAATGTCAAATTTTAGTCCCCCGAAGTGACACAGGACTGTGCCACAATAGAAATGGGGATAAAATGGCGAAAATGCGATTATGGTTAAGGCGTTAGGGGGAATAGTTCGCGTTATGGTTAATGAAGAGTTAATCGCAAGCCTTCAAATCGACAACCCTACCCATCATCAGGGAGCACGTCTTGCGCCTCCCGCGGTTATACCGACCGGGTCAGTCCACCATCCACTTTGAGATTTTGGCCGGTGATATAGCCCGCACCTTCGGATGCCAGGAAGGCGACGGTCGCGGCAATCTCAGCACTTGTGCCATATCGCTTCATCGGAACAGCATCCTGGCGCTCTTCGGTCGCGGGCAGGCTGTCAATCCAGCCCGGCAGAACATTGTTCATGCGAATATTGTCAGCGGCATAGGTATCCGCAAAAATCTTCGTATAGGCGGCAAGACCGGCGCGAAATACCGCCGAGGTCGGAAACATCGACGAGGGTTCAAACGCCCAGGCGGTAGAAATATTGATGATGGCGCCCGATTTTTGCGTCTGCATGATCGATGTAACGAGACGGACAGGACGAACGACGTTCATCAGATAAACGTCCATGCCCATATGCCATTGCTCGTCGGTGATCTCAATGATCTGGGCGCGCGGGCCGTGACCGGCGCTGTTGACCAGCACATCGATCCGACCCCAGGTGTCCATGGTGGTATCGATCAGACGCACCAGGTCGTCACTGGATTGATTGGACCCGGTTACGCCAATACCACCAAGTTCCCCTGCCAGTGCCTCGCCCTTGCCGGAAGATGACAGGATGGCGACCTTGTAGCCATCGGCAGCAAGACGTCTGGCGCATTCTGCTCCCATGCCGCTTCCACCAGCCGTAACAACAGCAACTTTCTCTGCGGACATGATATCTCTCCCAAGGGCGAACCGGAAAATTATGCAACAGCGCTGCCCACCGTAATCCGTTCGTGCGGCAGAAACACTGTCGCACGAAACTTGGTATCGACAATACAGCGCCGAAAATCAGCCGACGAATGCCCGCTCGATGACGAATTCGGCTGGCTTGTTGTTCGCACCTTCTGTCAGCCCCGCCTTTTCCAGCAGCGCCTTGGTGTCCTTCAACATCGCCGTCGAGCCGCAGATCATTCCACGGTCAATGGCTGGGTCCAGCGCCGGGACGCCGAGGTCGGTAAACAGCTTGCCGTTTTCGATCAGGTCGGTGATCCGGCCCATGAAGGGATAGTCTTCGCGGGTGGCGGTGGCGTAATGTTTCAGCTTGTCGCCGACGATTTCGCTCAGCATTTCATCGGCCTTGATTTCGGAAATCAGGTCGAACCCATATTTCAGCTCGGCGACATCGCGGCAGGTATGCGTGAGGATGACTTCCTCGAATTTCTCATAGGTTTCCGGGTCACGGATCAGGCTGGCGAACGGCGCAATGCCGGTGCCGGTCGAGAACATATAAAGCCGCTTGCCGGGCGTCAGCGCGTCCAGCACCAGGGTACCGGTCGGCTTCTTGCGCATCAACACCCGGTCGCCCGGCTGAATCCGCTGCAAATGCTGGGTGAGCGGGCCGTTCGGCACCTTGATGGAGAAAAATTCCAGTTCCTCGTCCCAGGACGGGCTGGCGATGGAATAGGCGCGGTAGAGCGGCTTACCCTCCACCATCAGGCCGATCATCGCGAACTCGCCCGAACGGAAGCGAAAACCGGCAGGCCGGGTCATCCGGAAGCGGAACAGGTGGTCGGTATAATGCGTCACGCTCAGCACCGTTTCGGCATAGACGCCTTCCGGGACGATTAGTTCGGCATTGTCGGTCTTTGCAGGAGCATTCATCAGCGTTCGGGTCCTTCAAATCTCACGTCGAACTGCCGCGGATCAGGGCGTGTTCGGTCATGCATTATCCGCCTTGGCGGGCCAATTACTGTAAAATCCCACGCATGACCAGAGGCCACACGTAGATGCGATCATAAACCGCAGCAGCGCACGCTTTCCGGGAGGCGGAAAGCGTGCAACCGACAGTGAGGCGAGACGCGCAGCAAGGCCATTATTATCGTTCCTTATGAGTACTCAGCTCCTCAAGACGCAGACCGGCGGCGCCAGCTATAACCACCAACCTCAGCGGCTGGCTGGGCAGTTGGCTGATAGTGATTGGCAATCCCCGGCAGACGCCCCTCTTCCAGCCGTTTCAGCGCCACCGCATTGGTCACAGCAAAGCTATCGAAGCCGGTGCGCAGCATCAACGGCACCTGATCGATCAGCACGTCGCCCACCGCCCGCAATTCGCCCTGATAACCAAGTCTGTCGCGCAGCAGCGAAGCATGGCTGAAGCCACGGCCATCGTTATAGGCCGGAAACTTCACGGCAATGATGGCGATGCGGTCGAGATAGGGTTTCAACTTCGTCACGTCATCGGCTGGCGCGATGACCACGCCGAGATCGACGGCATTGCTGTCTTCGGCCGCAGCGATAAAGGCATCCAGCGGCAGAAGCGCCTTCTGGCCCTCAGCCGCTTTCACCTCTTCGGTCTCCTCCAGCCAGATGTCCTGTGCGGCGAAACCGGTTTCGGTCCAGATACGGGTCATGATCGCGCTCCTCAGGCGGCTTCGGCGGATGCGCCGCCATACAGGGCTTCCTTGAAGGGCTTTGGCCCGACGCGGCGATAAGCCTCAAGGAAGGTTTCCTTCGGATCGAGCCGCAGCGCCAGATAGGTATCGACCACGGTCTCCACCGCATCCGTCACCTTTTCCGGCTCAAAGCCGCGACCGATGATTTCACCGATGGACGAATTTTCATCCCCCGATCCGCCAAGCGTGATCTGGTAAAGCTCCGCACCCTTCTTTTCCACACCCAAGAGACCGATATGGCCGACATGATGATGGCCGCAGGCATTGATGCAGCCGGAAATCTTGATTTTCAGCTCACCAATCTCAGCCTGGCGCGCCTGGGAGCCAAAGCGAGTGGAAATCGCCTGGGCGACAGGAATGGCGCGCGCATTGGCCAGCGCGCAATAGTCCAGCCCGGGACAGGCAATAATGTCAGTGATCAGGCCCGCATTGGCGGTGGCAAGATTAGCGCCTGATAGCGCCTGATACAGCGCTGGCAGATCGGCCATCGCCACATGCGGCAGGATCAGGTTCTGCTCATGGCTGACGCGGATTTCGTCAAAGCCGTAGCGCTCGGCAAGATCCGCCACCAGATCCATCTGGGCATCGCTGGCATCACCGGGAATGCCACCAATCGGCTTCAGCGAAATTGTCACCATGCCGTAATCGGGATGCTTATGCGGCTGTACATTCTGCGCAAGCCAGGTGGCAAAACCGTCATCCGCCTTTTTGGCCTTTGCCAGAACTTCCCAGCCTTCCGGGCGCTCAACCAGATCAGGCAGGGCAAAATAGCTCTCGATGGCGCGAATATCGGCATCGGGCAGCTTCAGCACACTGTCCTTCAGGTTTGCGAATTCCGCATCGATCTGGCGGGTCAATTCTTCCGTGCCTGTTTCATGCACGAGGATCTTGATCCGCGCCTTGTATTTGTTGTCGCGGCGACCATGCAGGTTATAAACCCGGACAATGGCGGTGATATAGGACAGCATGTCTTCTTCAGGCAGGAAATCCTTGATCTTCTTGGCAATCATCGGCGTTCTGCCCTGACCGCCACCGACATAGACGGCAAAGCCAAGATTTCCACTCGCGTCTTTCTTCACATGCAAGCCGATATCATGCACCTGAATGGCAGCGCGGTCGCGCTCGGCCCCAGTCACGGCAATCTTGAACTTGCGCGGCAGGAAGGAAAATTCCGGGTGGACCGAAGACCATTGCCGCAGGATTTCAGCATAAGGGCGCGGATCGGCGACTTCGTCCTGGGCCGCACCGGCAAAATGGTCGGCGGTAACATTGCGGATACAGTTGCCTGAGGTCTGGATGGCGTGCATCTCAACACTGGCCAGTTCTTGCAGAATATCGGGCGTATCCGACAGTTTTGGCCAATTATACTGGATATTCTGCCGCGTGGTGAAATGACCATAGCCACGGTCATATTTGCGCGCCACATGGGCCAGCATGCGCATCTGCTTGGCGTTCAACGTGCCATAGGGAATGGCGACGCGCAGCATATAGGCGTGCAATTGAAGATAAACGCCGTTCATCAGCCGAAGCGGCTTGAACGCATCTTCCGCCAGTTCGCCGGACAAGCGGCGACCTACCTGATCGCGAAACTGGTCCACGCGGGCTGCAACAAAGGCGTGGTCGAATTCATCGTAACGATACATATCTTTCCTCAGCCTTAGACGGCAACAAAATCAGGATCTGCATGCCCATGCCCATCCGCATAGGGAATGGTCGGGCCTGCGGCGCGAATACGCTCACGCAGGCGCAGCGGCCAGAGCTTTCCATCCCGCTCTTCAACATCGACCACGGCGACGTCAACAACGAGATTATTGGTAAAGTCACGTTTGCCGCTGGCTTCCAGCGCCGCAACAGCCTCGGCATGACGAGCAACCAGCGACGATTGCAGGTCTTCCACCCACTGGCCGGAGGCATCGAGCCAGACGGCGATGCCGTCGCTCAAGCGGTTGGCGGTCAAGACTTTCTCTGCCATTGTCAAACCCTCGTCATCTGCTGTTGATCGGCCTTAGCCAGGGCAAGACGCGCCTGCGCCAATGGCATCGACCGCTCGAAATTCGCACCCGCCACCGCATCGCCGATAATCACCATCACCGGTCCGGTCAATTCCGTCATGCCTTCCAGACCCGGCAATTCCCTCAGCGTGCCATGCAGCAGCCTGCGGTCACCGCGCCCGGCATTTTCCACCACGGCAACCGTGGTGTCCTGCGCCAGACCACCGGCAATCAGCCGTTCAGCCACGGAGGCAGCAACCGTGCGCCCCATATAGACGGCAACGGTTGCGCCTGATAGCGCCAGCCGCGCCCAATCGGGCAGAACATCGCCGGTCAGGTCATGACCGGTGGTAAAGACCAGCGAGGACGAGACGCCACGCAAGGTCAAGGGCAATTCGAAATCCGCTGCTGCCGCCAACGCCGAGGTGACGCCGGGCACGATCTCATAGGCGATACCGGCATCGCGCAACGCCGCCATTTCTTCACCGGCCCGACCGAAGATCAAGGGATCGCCGGATTTCAGCCGCACGACGCGTTTTCCAGCCTGACCGAGCGACACGAGGAGATCATTGATCTCGCTCTGCGACTTGGAATGACAGCCCTTGCGCTTACCAACCGGAATCCGGTCCGCATCGCGCCGGCCCATATCGACCACGGCCTGCGGCACCAGCGCATCGTAAACAATCGCATCGGCTTCCATCATCAGCCGATGGGCGCGCAATGTCAGCAGGTCTTCCGCCCCCGGCCCGGCCCCAACCAGAAAGATCCGACCTTCCGGCACGGTGTTGGCCGCCGTCTTCAGCAGCTTTGTCGCCCGACGGCGTGCGACCTTCACATCGCCACCTTCCATGGCATCGGCCACATCGCCTTGAAAGAAAGAACGCCAGAACAAACGGCGCGCCACACCGCGCGGCACCAGCCTGTCAACGGCATGACGATAGCTATTGGCCAACCGCCCCAGCTTGCCCAGCGACCTCGGCAATTGCCGGTCGATTCCGGCGCGGATCATCTGGGCCAGCACTGGCCCGACGCCTTCTGTACCAATCGCCACCGCAATCGGGGCGCGATTGACAAGAGCTGGCGTGTAAAAATCACAATAATCCGGCTGATCGACGGCATTGGCGGGAATTTTTTGCAGCCGAGCCGCATCAACAATCATCCGATCCGCCGCGCCATCACCGGTCGCGGCAAAAACCAATTTCATCCCCACCAGCAGATCAGGAGAAAACGGTGCCGGATTGATCTCAATGGATTTACGCTTCAGAAAGGCTACATAAGCAGGCTCCGGCTCCTGGGTAAAGGCAACGATCGTCGCTGATGTATTGGCAATCAGCCGAGCCTTGGCAAAGGCCTCGTCGCCATCGCCAAACACAGCCAATTTCGCGCCGGAAACGCGAAAAAACGCCGGAAAAACCGCCAGCTTGTCAGACTCGATGCTCAAAGACCCATTCCTTGTTATCTCGCCATTATCCGGGAAAACAACGCTGTTATGAAGAAACACGAATCTGCCTTCCCGACAGCATCGATATTTCTATCCTAACGCATTTGAAGATAAGAGCAAAACCAACCCACCCCGGCAATTTTCAATCAATACGCAGAGTAAGGCTTTCCCTTGGCCGTCGCTTGCCGCTAAATGCGCTGCGAGTTTGTCCGGCAAAAGTGTCCACCGGTTTTGCCGAAACGACAAAGACGAGTTTCAAGGAGCGCTGCCCATCATGACCGATCAAAATCTTACCGCCAGATTGCTTGACGTGATCGAGCAGAACATCATCCCGCTGACGGAAAAAGGCGTGGCCGACGGCAACAAGATTTTCGGCGCGGCAATCCTGCGCAAATCGGACCTGTCGCTGGTGCTGGCGGAAACCAATAACGAGCTGGAAAATCCGCTCTGGCATGGCGAAGTCCATACGTTAAAGCGCTTTTACGAACTGGGCGAGCGCCCACCGACATCAGAGCTGATTTTTCTCTCCACCCATGAACCCTGCACCATGTGCATGTCGGCAATCACCTGGGCCGGTTTCGACAATTTCTACTATTTCTTCAGCCATGAAGATAGCCGCGATGCCTTCGCTATTCCCCACGACCTGAAAATTCTGAAGGAAGTGTTCGGACTGGAGCCCGGCGGCTATCGCAAGCAGAACGCCTTCTGGCACAGTTTTGCCATCAACGACATGATTGAAGTAGAAGACGACGCAATCAGGGGTGAATTGCTGACCCAGGCCCAGAAGATCCGTGGCCTCTATGGCAATCTATCCGGCCAATACCAATCAGCCAAGAGCGGCAACGACATTCCGCTAAACTGATCTTCTTGAATAAGGAAAAACTATGCAGCCTTCACAGGATATCGCCCGGCTGATCGAAATCATGGCGGCGCTTCGCGATCCGCAAACCGGCTGCCCTTGGGACATTGTCCAGACATTCGAGACGATCAAGCCTTATACGCTGGAAGAAGCCTATGAAGTGGCCGACGCCATCGAGCGCAACGATCCGGACGATCTCTGTGAAGAACTGGGCGATCTTCTGCTGCAAGTGGTGTTTCATGCGCGAATTGCTGAGGAGGCCGGACTGTTTTCCTTTGGCGACGTGGTTGAGGCGGTAACCTCCAAAATGATCCGCCGTCATCCGCATGTGTTTGCCCGCTCAGAGGCCGACACGCCTGACGCCGTCAAGCTGCAATGGGAAGCGATTAAAAAACAGGAAAAGCAGGAAAGAGCCGAACGCCGTGCAGCGCGCGGTGTAGCCGAGGTGTTTAAAGACGGTCATCTCGGCTCAGTGCAGAGAACGTTTCCGGCCCTGACGGAAGCCGTCAAACTTCAGGAACAGGCTGCAAAGGTTGGGTTCGATTGGGCTGAGGCAGAACCCATTCTCGACAAGATCGAGGAGGAGATCGCTGAACTGCGCGAAGCACTCCAAGCCGGGCAGCCAGAAAAGATAAAGGACGAGTTGGGGGATTTGATCTTCGCTCTGGTCAATATCGGTCGACACACCGGCAGCGATCCCGAGCAAGCCCTGCGGGGAACGAATGTGAAATTCAGACGGCGCTTCGGCTATATCGAAAAATCATTGGCCACCGAAAAATCAACGCTGGAAGACGCCAGCCTTGAGCGGATGGAGCAGCTCTGGCAGGCGGCAAAGCAGTTGGAACGCAGCGGCAAAACTGATGGCTAGCCAAATTCCAATCGCGGACCACACGCGACGATTCTGATTTTAAATACTTTTGGGATTTTCTCAAAAGCGCAATCGTATCGGTGGATGCGATTGCGCACGTGATCGCAGCACTCCATTCTCGCACAAGTTATCATTTATAATTATTTTCAATAAATATTATATCGACAACGCTTGCCTCGGAGCTGGCCAGTCGCTTGTGGAGCTCGCATCATGAACGTACATGTCAAGACCAAGCCACCCGGACAGGCACCGCAGCCCGCAGACATTGCCCATTTCATGCAGATTCTTTCCTGTATCCCGGATGCGCAGACGGCATGCTGGATGGGAACGGAATTCCTTGCTCAACTCGCGCCACAGGATCTCCAGGAGGCAACGGTGGCGTTGTCGCATGTTCACCCGTTCTTCTTGCCCGATATCGATAACGACGCGGCAGAAAACCTCAAACTTTGCCTTGGTCGGTTTGCCGAGACAGTACTTGAGGCGCGATTGACCGCTCATCGGGCGAAAAATCTCAACCTGCTTGTGGCTGGCACACCAGGATCGGCAGACATTGTCGGACATGCTCTGCGCAAGACGCTCGGGTTGCGCTCAGCCAATCTCGTCACCATGGCCTATTCGGATTATTCAGCCTCCCTGTTTGGAGCCAATCTCAGCTCAAAAGAGTTGGAAGAACTGGCCTTGCAGCGCAACGGGCTGGACGGTGTCGGATATGTGGCAGAGCATCCGGTGCTTTGTACGCCCTATGCTGCCCGACAAATGGCGCTCTATGGCATCAGGCCCATCGTTACCATCAGCAACTTCTTCGTTTCCCTGATCTGCACGGATGACGCGCTGATGCAAGCAAGAGGCTTGCAGAACAGCATGGGTCAACACTTCTTTGAGGATGGACTGCCGGCCTGCTACCAGGATCTACCCTTTGAGAAACGCCTGGATCTGCTGGTAGACGCGCAAGCCGTCTGGTACGCGCAATTTGTCGCCAGTTGGCAGAAATGCGAAGCGAGTGGACAGGTGAAGCCGCTCTGGATTTCCTATGAAAAGGATATCCTCGGAGAGGCGTACCCTCTGGCCGAGAAAATTGCCGATTTCATTGGCAGTCATCAGGCTGACGCGACGGCCATTGCCCAGGCACTGACCGATGAGAAAGCTACCAACACCATAATGGCCGACAAAAGTCTCCCGTATCGGGCAAAAATCATACCCGCACCCATCCGCGACCGCGCCATGACGATCTTTGATCGCTATGCGGGGGACGCTGATCTGAAAAGCCTGATTGGAGAATAGGTCCAGAGTTAAGCTGGGCTATTCAGTCCCAATCCTCGCTGCGAACCGGCTGGATCAGGCCAAGCTTGCGCTCCAACGCACTGGCCTGTTGCTCTGACAGGCGTAAATCGAGGGAAACAGAACCATCGTCCCGGTCCTCGCGGCTGTCCACCATGGTGTTCTCATAGACCCAGGAGATCAGGGAGAGCTTGTCGGGCGGCAAAATCACCGTGGTTTCCGTCACCACGCCGGAAAGCCGCTCTGCGATTTCGGCCATCAGGGCATCGACCCCTTCGCCCGTGACGGCGGAAACAGCCATCACGTTTTTCCGGCCAGTTGCCTTTTCCGCGATAGCCTGATGCGCTTCCGGCTCCAGCCGATCGATCTTGTTCCAGACTTCGATGATGCGTTCGTCACGCTCTTTTTCATCGATGCCAAGGTCGGAGAGAATCCGCAAAACGTCGCCTGCCTGCGCACCGTTATCCGGGTCGGCCATGTCACGCACATGCAGGATCAAGTCCGCTTCCAGCACTTCTTCAAGCGTAGCGCGAAAGGCTGCGACCAGATGGGTCGGCAGATCCGAGATAAAGCCAACCGTATCCGAGAGAATTACGGTGCGGCCCTGCGGCAGCTTCATGCGGCGCAGCGTCGGGTCCAGCGTGGCAAACAGCATATCCTCGGCGAGCACGCCTGCCCCGGTGATCCGATTAAACAGTGTCGATTTTCCGGCATTGGTATAGCCAACAAGCGCGACAATCGGATGCGGCACCTTGCGACGCTTGGCGCGGTGCAATTGGCGGGTGCGAACCACCTGTTCCAGTTCGCGTTCCAGCCGCACGATGCGGTCCTGCAACATCCGCCGGTCGGCCTCGATCTGGGTTTCACCGGGGCCGCCCATGAAACCTGCACCGCCGCGCTGACGCTCCAAGTGGGTCCAGCTGCGCACCAGACGGCCCTTCTGGTAATTCAGATGGGCGAGATCGACCTGCAACGTGCCTTCCTTGGTGGAGGCGCGGCGGCCGAAGATTTCCAGGATCAGACCCGTGCGGTCGATGACCTTGGCGTTCCACTGTTTTTCCAGATTGCGCTGCTGCACCGGCGTCAGCGGATGATCGACAATGACAAGACCGGCATCATGGCTATCGAGCAGCGCCTTGATTTCCTCGATCTTGCCGCTGCCGATCAGGGTCGCCGGACGCGGCTGGTTGACGGCAACGATCAGGCCTTGCACGATTGTCAGGTCGATGGCGCGCGCAAGCCCCATGGCCTCTTCCAACCGGCTCTCGTGGCTGCGGGTCGTGGTCGGACCAAGCTCAGTCGAGGCCTTTTCACTGGAACGGGCCTGCTTCAACACAGGAACAAGAACCACGGCGCGCATGTCGTCGCGGTGCATTTCCTGTTCGGGAATGATGCTATCGGATGTGGTGTCTCGATTGGCTATAGCCGTTGTCCTGTTGTTAAACGCAGAAAAATGGATTGTCTCCGCCTCGTCAACGGAGCGCAACCCATTCTGTTCCCACTATAGCACCGTGCCGAAAATTCGAGCCGACACGATGCTATGAAACGCAATGGCGAAATTTAAGAAGCAGCTTCTTCGCTTTCGAACATCTGCATGGGCTGACCCGGCATGATGGTCGAAATGGCGTGCTTGTAGACGAGCTGGGAATGCCCATCGCGACGCAGCAGCACGCAGAAATTATCAAACGAGGTGACGACGCCGGTCAGCTTCACACCGTTGATCAGGAAAATAGTGAGGGAAATCTTCTGCTTGCGAACCGTATTGAGAAATAGGTCCTGCAAATTCTGAGAACGTTCCGCCATGGCGCCGCTTCTTTCTATCTTGCCGGTCGGGGGTGCCGGTTGCAATTTTCTAATTTTTTTGGACAGGCTTCCCCAAATGCCCGTCAGTCTTGTTTGGTATCAAATCGGAAGTGGTTCCGCAATCGGGAAACCCCAAGCAAATTCATTGTCGAATTGCAATGGATTCTCTTGCCAGCCAACGCCCAAACCAGCTCAGACGCCCAGCGACTTCAACTTCCGGTGCAGCGCCGATCGCTCCATGCCAACAAATTCCGCCGTTCGTGAGATATTGCCGCCAAAGCGGTTGATCTGGGCGATCAGATAATCGCGTTCGAACATTTCGCGGGCTTCGCGCAGCGGCAAGGTCATGATCTGGTAATCGCTGCGACCGGAGACTTTCGGCAGCATTTCGCCAAGATCCGTCGGCAGCATTTCCGCGTTGATTGGCACATCCGCCCCATCGTTCTGGGTCAGGATCAACAGCCGCTCGATATTATTGCGCAATTGGCGGATATTGCCCGGCCAGTCATGGGCCTGCAACACCGCCATCGCGTCCTCACCGATCTTGCGCTGGCGAATACCGGCCTGTTCGGCGATATGGCGCATCAGCATATCAACGAGGAAGGGAATATCTTCGCGCCGCTCCGCCAGCGGCGGCACCCGCACTGGCACCACCGCCAGGCGATGAAACAGATCCTCACGGAACCGGCCCTCAGCAATCAGGCTTTCGAGATTATAGGCGCTGGAGGAAATGATCCGCACATCGACCTTGACCCGCTTGGAACCGCCGACGCGCTCGAATTGCTGATCGACCAGCACCCGCAGGATCTTGTTCTGGGTCTCGCGCGGCATTTCGCCGACTTCATCCAGATAGAGTATCCCGCGATGCGCCTCTTCCAGCGCGCCAATCCGGCGAGACTGGCCGGGGCCACCTTCGGTCCCGAACAGCGCCACTTCCATGCGGTCGGGGGTGATGGCTGCGGCATTCAATGTCACGAACGGTCCGGCGGCACGGGCCGAGCGCTTGTGGATCATCCGCGCCACCAGTTCCTTGCCGCTGCCGGACGGGCCGACGATCATGATCCGGCTATTGGTCGGTGCGACCTTCTCGATGGTCTGGCGCAGTTGCGATACCGCCACCGAACTGCCGATCAACTCGTTGGCATCGCCGGTGCGCCGTTTCAGTTCGGTTACTTCGCGTTTCAGCTTGGAATTTTCCAGCGCCCGCTCGGCAATCAGGATCAAACGGTCGGCCTTGAACGGCTTTTCGATAAAGTCAAAAGCGCCGCGCTTGATGGCCGACACCGCCGTTTCGACATTGCCATGCCCCGAAATCATCACAACCGGCAGGTCGGGATGCCGGGCCTTGATTTCGTCCAGCAATGCCAGCCCGTCCAACCGGCTGCCATGCATCCAGATATCGAGAAAGATCAGTCGAGGCGCCCGGTCGGAAATCGCCGCAAGCGCGCTGTCGGCATCATGCGCCGTGCGGGTTTCGTGCCCTTCGTCGCTCAAGATGCCGGAGACGATCTCGCGAATGTCTTCCTCGTCGTCAACCACCAGGATGTCAGAGGCCATAAGCTGCTTCCTTATCATGTTCTTCAGTGGCGGCAGAGGCTGCCCCGGCTTGTCGCGGCAACACGACGCGGATCATCGCGCCACGCCCACCGTCGAATTCTGCCGGTGCATCATGCAATTCAAGCTGACCGCCATGCTCTTCAATGATTTTCTTGACAATGGCGAGGCCGAGGCCCGTGCCCTTCTCCCGCATCGTCATATAGGGTTCCAGAATGCGATGGCGATTATCGATAGGCAGTCCCTTGCCATTGTCGATGATATCCACCACGAAACCGTCACGTCCCTCGTCCGTCGCCGCCCTGATCCACACCCGGCCCGGCAGTTTTTCAGCATCAGAGGGCACAGCCTCGATTGCTTCCACCGCATTCTTGATCAGATTGCCGAAGGCCTGGGCCAACATCCGGGCATCGAACGAACCTTCAAGCGGAAGCTCGCCAACGTCGCGGATGAATTCACAATCGCTATGACCCATTTCCCGCAGGAAGATTGCGTCCTTCAAAACGTCGCGCAGATCGGCCGGTTGCTTGGTCGGCTTCGGCATCCGGGCAAAGGACGAGAACTCATCCACCATCCGGCCGATATCCTCGACCTGACGCACGATCGTATCGGTGCACTGGTCAAAGACCTGACGGTCCTCGCTAGCGATCTGCTTGCCGAAACGGCGCTTCAATCGCTCTGCCGAGAGCTGAATCGGGGTCAGCGGGTTCTTGATCTCATGGGCGATACGGCGCGCCACATCGGCCCAGGCGGTCGAGCGCTGGGCAATCACCAGATCCGTGATGTCATCCAGCGTGATCACGTAGGATTCGGTGGCGTTGCGGGTTTCCTCGCGTGTGACCTGTACAGACAAGGTGCGCTCCTTGCCACTGCGCACCAGATTGATCTGCTTGCGGAAATCACCACGATGGCGAAGCCCGGCTTCGGCAAACACCGTGTTGATCTCCGGCGCGACTGTTTCCAGCTTCTCGCCCAGCAATTCTTCGGCGTCGCGCGCCAGAAACAGTTCTGCCGAAGGATTGACGATGGTGATCCGGCCATCGTCCTCGACGCCAATCACCGCCGCTGTCACGCCCGACAGCACCGCTTCGATGAAGCGGCGACGGTCATCGACCTCATCCTTGGCTTCCAGAATTTCATCGCGCTGGGTGCGGATCTGGGAAATCATCTTGTTGAAGGTACGCGACAGGCTGCCCACATCGCCATCGGCCACCCTGACCGGCACCACGACATTCATATTGCCTGACGCGACATTATCCGCAGCGCCAATCAGCAGCCGGATCGGCCGAACGATGCGGTCAGCAACGGCAATCGCGGTCCAGATAGCAGCCAGAAGCACGATCAATGCGAAGCCGAGATAGAGAACGGCAAAGGCGATTTGCAACGTGGTGCGTCCCGCCTCCATCGATTTATATTCGGCGGTATTGTCCTCCATCTCACGCATTGCCCGCATGACCTTCGGATCAACGGCACGGATCGTGTAGAGATAGGCGCCGCTCAGCGAATCCATCTTGATGATCCCGCCGACCAGATTGGTGACACCTGGTGGGATCAGCGTCGGCTGGCCAGCCGCGGCCTTGTCCAACGCATCCTGCGGAATGGCTGGCAGCGGCTTTTCAGTCGAAATATCCGCCTGAAGGATGGGCGTGCCGTCCTTGCGAACCAGAAAGGCACCCAGCAGTCCGCGCCCCTTGGCCTGGCGGGTCATCAACTCGATAAATCCGGTGCGGTCGAGGAAGAACAGTGGCCGATTTCGCTCCAGATCCGTCGCCATGGAAATCGTCTGGCCCTGCAAATAGCTGGCATTTTCCAGCATATAAGCCTGGGCCACATTCATCGATGAATTGATGATGGCTTGGGTCCGGATCGAAAACCATCGATCCAACCCGACATTGAGGGTAATACTGGCGAAAATCGCCACCAGGATCGCCGGTGTAATCGCCACGATCGAAAACAGCACGACGATGCGCACATGCAGCCTGGCCGCCGCCCGCCCCCGGCGCCGCGCCTTGACGAGACGGCTGACTTCCCGACCGATCAGAAACAGCAGGCCAAGAACGAAAAGCGTATTGATGACGACAGAGCCGATCAGCACATTCGAGGTCGGCGCAATCGGGGTGAGGCCAAGCAGGACCGGCAGGGTGAACATGGCGCAGGCCAACGCGCCCCCGGCCAGAATAAGGCCCGGCAAGGCAAAGGAGGACTTGCGCTCCTGTAGCAGCGTCAATGCTGCTTCCTCTTCGGTCTGCCCCGCAGGCCGCCGCGTTTTCATCCAGTCTCGTCTCCGCAAACGGAAAGATGAGATGCCTTGTCGGCGAACTAAGTCTCTGCTGCACCCTGACGATACCGGATGCAAAAAGAACCGTGTCCCACGACCGAAGACGCAGGATCACGAAACGAAGCCTTACCGTTAAAGCTCTCCACCGTTGCTATTGAGCAACGCATTGTGGCGAAATTGCAACGCTTGTCAGGCGAATGTCAAGCACTACGCGAGCTTCTGTAAACCGAAACACCCAATTCGCGGATTTTCTTGCGTAGCGTATTTCGGTTCAAACCCAAAAGGTCGGCGGCCTTGATCTGGTTTCCACGGGTGGCGGTCAAGGCCGCCAGGATCAGCGGATATTCCATTTCGGTCAAAACCCGGTCGTAAAGGCCGGGCGGCGGCAGGTTGTCGCCAAAGGAAGCAAAGTAGCTGCGCATATTTTCTTCGACCGCCTGGGCAATGGTCATATGACCGCCGCCCGATCCACCCTTGGTCAGCGGGCTGTCGGTAATGTCGGAACGCAGTTCCTGCTCAATGATTTCGCGGGTGATAACATCCTGTGGATAAAGCGCCATCAACCGGCGCACCAGGTTCTCCAGCTCACGAACATTGCCGGGCCAGGCATAGGATTTCATCACTTCGAGCGCTTCCTGCTCGAATCGCTTGGCGTCCAGACCTTCCTTCTCGCCCTGCTGGATGAAATGGCGCACCAGATCGGCAATATCCTCGGCCCGGTCACGCAATGGCGGCAGGCGCAGCGGCACGACGTTCAGGCGATAGTAGAGGTCTTCGCGAAACAGACCCTGATTGATCGACTGCTTCAAGTCCTTGTTGGTGGCGGCGACGATGCGCACATCGGTGCGGATCGGCGTGCGCCCGCCGACCGTGGTATATTCACCCTGCTGTAGAACACGCAGGAGCCTCGTCTGGGCATCCATCGGCATGTCGCCGATCTCATCCAGAAACAAAGTGCCGCCCTCGGCCTGCTCGAAACGTCCGGTGGAGCGGTTCTGTGCGCCAGTAAACGCACCCTTTTCATGGCCGAACAGTTCCGATTCGATCAAATCACGCGGAATGGCCGCCATATTGATCGCCACGAAGGGACCGTTGCGGCGCTTGCCGTAGTCATGCAGCGCCTTGGCGACCAATTCCTTGCCCGTGCCGGATTCGCCCGTAATCATCAGCGTCAGATCGGTCTGCATCAACCGGGCCAGAACCCGGTAGATTTCCTGCATGGCGGCGGAACGGCCAACCAGCGGCATGCCGTCCTGCATGTCATCGCCCAGCCGTGCCGGCTTTTTCTTTGGCTCGGCCAGCGCCCGGCCGATAATGGCGATCAGTTCGGTCAGGTCGAAGGGCTTGGGCAGGTAATCGTAAGCGCCCTTTTCCGAAGCGCGGATGGCGGTCATGAAGGTGTTTTGGGCACTCATCACCAAAACCGGCAGGTCGGGCCGGGCCTTCTTGATGCGCGGCAGAAGGTCGAAGGCGTTTTCGTCGGGCATAACCACGTCGGTAACGACCAGATCGCCCTCGCCGGCTGAAATCCAGCGCCACAGGGTCGCGGCATTTGACGTGATGCGGACATCGTAACCGGCGCGGCTCAGCGCCTGGTTCAAAACGGTGCGGATCGCAGCATCGTCATCGGCAACAAGGATAGTGGCTGTCATCTTGATCTTCCCACGGATTTCGCAAAGGGAGTGTCTTCATCAACCGTTTCCTTGGAAACCGGCATCAACACGCGGAATAGTGTCCGGTTGCCCTGACTGTCGCATTCAACAATGCCGCCATGGCCGCCAATGATCTTGGCCACCAGCGCAAGGCCCAGGCCGGACCCGTTGGTCTTGGTGGTAATGAAGGGATCAAACAGATGCGGCAGAAGGTCGGAAGGCACGCCCGGGCCGTTATCGGCGACGCAGAATTCCAGCGGCAGCGAGATCTTTTCCCGCGATCCGGCAACCGACAGCCTTATGCCAGGGCGATAGGCCGTGGTCAGCTGAATTTCGCCATCGGCCCGGTCGCCGACCGCCTCGGCAGCATTCTTGATCAGGTTCAAAAACACCTGCACCAATTGATCCCGGTTGGCAAACACCGGCGGCAGCGATGGATCGTAGCTCTCGGTGATCTTCAAGTGCCGGGCAAAGCCCGCCTGGGCGATGGCCTTCACATGGTCCAGCACCGAATGGATATTGATCGAGGTGCGGTCCACGGGACGCTCGTCGGAAAAGATTTCCATACGGTCGACCAGCGAGACGATCCGGTCGGTCTCATCGCAGATCAGCCGGGTCAGGCTGCGGTCCTCTGGAGGCACGGAGCTTTCCAGCAATTGCGCCGCACCACGAATGCCTGATAGCGGGTTCTTGATTTCATGGGCAAGCATCGAGGCAAGACCGGTAACGGAGCGGGCGGCGGCGCGGTGGGTGAGCTGGCGATCAATCTTATCGGCCATCGAGCGTTCCTGAAACACCACGACAACAGCACCCGGCTCTACAGTGACCGGTGCGACATAGAGATCGACCAGCTTGTCCTGGCCAAGCCGTGGGGAACTGAGATCGACACGGTATTCATTGACCGGTGCCCGCCGCTCCCGCACCTGATCGATCAATTCCAGCAGCGGGCTGCCGAACGGAATGAAGGTGGAAATCTTGTGACGGGCGAGATGGCTGGCGCTGGCGCCGAAAAACGCCTCGGCCTCCCAATTGGCAAAAACGATATGTCCCTCGCCATTGACCATGACCACCGGGTTCTGGATGGCGTTGAGCACGGCCATCGCCAATACATTTCCAGCGGCTGGGCCAGCTCCCGAGCCATCGCCGGGTTTCGTATCACTGCTCATGCGGCCTCCTCAAGCGGTCTTGGTGCCGCGCCAGCCAGCGCCGCAAACAGGCGGTCGGCGACATGGTCGGGATCTTTCGATGTCATCAGCGCAGTCTTTTCGGCAGGATCAAGCTGCACACCATGCCGCTCCAGATACCAGCCTACATGTTTGCGCGCATGGCGAACGCCGACATGCGCGCCGTAATGATCCAGCATGGCGCGGTAATGGGCGACGGCAATCGCCGGAATTTCATCCGCGCTTGGCGGCGCATGGCCAGCCAGCACGCCCGCATGCCAGGGACGGCCCTGGCAGGCGCGCCCCAGCATCAGCGCATCGGCGCCAGACCGGCGCAGGATCTCCTGCGCGTCCCCGAGGGTATCGATATCGCCATTGGCAATCAGCGGAATGGAAATCGCCTCACGCACGGCGGCAATCGCATCCCAATCGGCCCGGCCTTCGTAAAACTGCATGCGGGTGCGGCCATGCACCGTGATCGCCTGCACACCGGCATCCTGCGCGCGGCGCGACAGGTCCGGCGCGTTGATCGAATCGGAATCCCAGCCGAGCCGCATCTTCACGGTGACGGGGACGGAAACGGCCTTGACCGTCGCCTCGATCATCGCCAGCGCAATCTCCGGCTCGCGCATCAGCGCCGATCCGGCGTAGCCACCGATGACTTTCTTGGCGGGACAGCCCATATTGATATCGATAATATCGGCGCCATTGGCCTCGGCAATTTTCGCAGCTTCCGCCATCCAATGCGGATCGCGCCCGGCCAATTGCACCATGTGTGGCGTGAGGCCTGCCCCCTTCAGCCGCGACCAGCTTTCCGCCGCGTTGAACACAAGTTCGCGGCTGGCAACCATTTCCGTCACCACCAATCCTGCCCCATAGCGAAACGCCAATTGCCGAAACGGCAGGTCAGTGACGCCGGACATCGGCGCAAGCACGACGCGGTTGCGAATGGCAACCGAGGCAATGCTAAACCCTGTCTGGAGATCCGGCTGCTGCAAATGTCTATCTTTCGGGCAAGATACTAATTTGCCCGATTTTTAGACATAAAAAAGATCATTGCCAAGCTCTTTCCAAGCGATACCGACAATTTTTCGGGCAAATGCTGGAAAACTTTTAACCGCACCGATAGACAGGCGGAAATCTGTTTCAAACACTGGAATGACATGGTGCATATTCAAGCGGACGGGGCAAGGTCAACAGCGGTGATATTGGTCGCGGCAGGCCGGGGAGAGCGCGCTGGCGCCTCCAGCGAGGGGCCGAAGCAATATCGGACGATTGGTGGCAAGCCTGTTATCATCCATAGCCTGCATGGCTTCGCAGATCTTCTCCCGCAAGCGCGCCTGATCGTCGTCATTCATCCCGATGACGAGGCTTTGCTGGCCAAGGCTCTCGCCCCCTATCCGCAGCTCGCTGCCTCGCTGATCATCACCCACGGCGGCAAAACCCGGCAGCAGTCGGTTCTGGCTGGGTTGAAAGCCTTACAGAATCAGAAGCCGGATTATGTGCTGATCCATGACGCGGTCCGCCCGTTTTTCGATCAGCCGATGCTGCAACGGATTATCGCCCGGCTTGACGATGGTGCCGATGCCGTCTTGCCCGCGATGCCGGTGGCCGATACGCTCAAGCGTGGCGATGAGAATGCCCGAGTCGTCGATACCGTGGCGCGCGGCGGGCTTTTTGCAGCCCAGACACCGCAGAGCTTCGTCTATGCGAAGATAACGACTGCCCATGAAGACGCCGCAAGCGCCGGGCGTGACGATTTTACCGATGACGCCGCCATCGCCGAATGGGCGGGACTGACTGTCCATCTGGTGGAAGGCTCGCCTGACAACATGAAACTGACCGTGAAACGGGATCTTGAAATGGCTGACGCCCGCCTCTCCCATAACGCTTTGCCCGATGTGCGCACCGGCAATGGCTATGACGTCCACCAATTGGTGCCGGGTGACGGTGTGACGCTCTGCGGCATTTTCATTGCCCATGACCAGGCCTTGAGCGGCCATTCCGATGCCGACGTCGCCCTGCATGCGCTAACCGATGCGCTGCTGGCCACCTGCGGGGCTGGCGATATCGGCGACCACTTCCCGCCGTCAGACCCACAATGGCGCGGTGCCGCTTCCCGGATCTTCCTGGAGCATGCCGCAAACATCGTGCGCAAAGCGGGCGGCACAATCATGAACGCGGATATTTCGCTGATCGCTGAAGCACCGAAAATCGGCCCACATCGCCAGATCATGCGCGAAAAACTCTCGGAGATTCTCGGCATTGCGCTGGACCGCTGCTCGGTCAAAGCCACGACCAACGAGAAAATCGGCTTTGTCGGCCGGGGCGAAGGCATTGCGGCCATTGCCACTGCAACTGTGGTTTTTCAGGGAAAGCCGCAATGAGCCTATTTCCCGACGATCTGGAAAAGGCCGCCCGGACCATCATTGAAGACTTCACCAGACGCGGCCTGACCATCGCCACCGCCGAATCCTGCACCGGCGGGCTGATCGCTGGCCTGCTAACCGAAATTGCCGGATCATCCGCCGTGGTGGATCGCGGCTACGTCACCTATTCCAACCAGGCGAAGATGGACATGCTGGGCGTGCCATCGCTGACGCTGGAAACCTATGGTGCCGTGTCGCGCGAAACGGCGCTGGCCATGGCCCACGGTGCCCTCTACCGCTCCAGCGCCTCCATTTCGGTTGCGGTGACCGGTATCGCCGGGCCGGGCGGTGGGAGTGACGAAAAGCCGGTGGGGCTGGTGCATATCGCAGCACTGTCGCGAACAGGCGCAGCCTGCCATCGGGAAATGCACTATGAAAACCATGGGCGCGAAGCGATCCGCCTGGCGACCATAAGAACCGCGCTCGCCTTACTCCAGGATATCCAGCAGCATTAGACTTGATTGCGCATCGCGCTACTCTATCTCCAGCGGTGAAGAGTAAAACAGGTACGGTGCTGCCGTATGGTATGTTCCCATTGAATTAACGTTTTTATTTGCGTCACCCGATTTAACAGGTGAATTTGGATGAAGTTTTGGAAAATTTTCAAACACGCATTAAAGCTTACATTTAACAATTGGTTCGCCGCGGTAAGGATTACGGCACCATTTATTGCAATAGCCTTATCGCTTAAGGCCCTGACTATTTTTTATACGGGCTTCGTAGCCTCTGAGAACGACGTAATTTTGCGGGCTATGCTTGTCGTTTCTGAGTTGTTCGGCTTCGTAAGTTATCTTTGGATCGCGGTCGCCTGGCATCGCTTTATCCTGATTGATGAATATCCACGGCTTATGCCGCGATTTCATGGTGCCCGCATCGCATCCTACTTCTTGAAAGGCCTGTTGATTGGCCTGTTAGTGATAATGGTCGCCATCCCCATCGTCCTGTTCAATCTTATTGCAAGCGACATCAGATTCCTGGACGTTGCTTTCATTTTTCTGTCATTTGTCGCGACTTTCGGGCTTATCACCATGGCAATGCGTCTCTCGACGCTTCTGCCCAGCGCGGCACTTGGCACATCGATGACAATAAGAGAGGCTTGGGATGCCACCCGGGCGGAAAATCTCGCCTGCCTCGGTGTCGCTGTGATGCTGTATGTCATCGCCGTTCCTGTTCTGTTGACAACATATCTGCTCCGCGACGGCCCCATCGTCCTCAGTATATTATGGGAAACGATGTCCAGCGCTTTCCTGATGATGATTAGCCTATCCGTCATCACCACGCTTTACGGACATTACATCGAGAAACGACCGATAGGTTCGGGCACTCAGGCGGTCCCATAAACCTTATTGGCCCTGGTCTCGAACGCCTCGGAAAACATCCGAAACGCCCGGTCGAACATCGAGCCCATCAGGGCGCCGAGAATCATGCTTTTGAACTCGTAATCGATGTAGAAATTCACCGCGCAAGTGCCGTCGCCGAGGTCTTCAAAACGCCAGCGATTGTCGAGATATTTGAACGGGCCTTCCAGATATTTGACATCAATGGCCCGCTCGTCCGGCTTCAGCAGGACTTGCGAAACGAAGGTCTCGCGGATCGTCTTGTAGCCCACGGTCATATTGGCGATCAGCAAAGTCTTGCCATCGCGCTCCTTGCGCGATTGCACGGCAAGCTCCTCACAAAGCGGCACGAATTCGGGATAGCGCTCGACATCGGCGACGAGCTCATACATGCGATCGGCTGAGTGCTGGACAATACGGCGGGTTTCAAACTTCGGCATAAGCCGCACTTAATCCTGCGCAACGGCAAGATCAAGAAGTCGCTCCTGTGGTTTGAGAAATTTACAAGGAAATTCCTCAAAACCGCAGTGGGATCTGCCATCCTGATAAAAACTCACGACGAATTGAGGCCGAAATTTCCGGTTGGTGGCAAGGTCTCTCCGGAGGTGCTAGCCTTCCGTTATTGAAAGTCACGATGTCACTAAGCTGTTTTAGAATCGAATTATTTTAGCAAGGAACCGCCTATGGCCGCTCCCTCGACCAACGACAATATAGCCACCCCTAAACCTCTCCAGGGCAAAGAACTACGCAGGGTCATGCTGGCCAGCGTGATCGGCACCACAATCGAGTGGTATGATCTGTTCATTTTCGCCACCGCTTCGGCTCTGGTGTTCAACAAGGTTTTCTTTCCCAGCGTCGATCCGCTGGTGGGTACGCTGCTGGCGTTCAGCACCTTCGCCTCCGCCTATCTGTCGCGTATGGTGGGCGCAGCCCTTTTCGGCCATTTCGGCGACAGGATGGGACGAAAATCGACATTGATGTTGTCGCTGAGCCTGATGGGTCTTGCCACATTCGCCATCGGCCTGCTGCCCGGCTATGAAACACTCGGAGTATGGGCGCCTATCCTCCTCGTCGTGCTGCGGCTTTTGCAGGGGCTGGCGCTGGGCGGCGAATGGGGCGGGGCCGTGCTTCTGGCGGTGGAACATGCTCCGCAAAACAAGCGCGGGCTTTACGGGTCTTGGGTACAGATCGGTGTTCCCGCTGGTACGTTTCTGGCCAATTCCGCCTTCCTGGTGTTATCCTCGGTCCTCTCGGATCAGAGCTTCCTGCTCTGGGGTTGGCGGGTGGCGTTTCTAATCAGCATCGTGCTCGTCGCCATCGGCTTCTATGTGCGCATGTCGGTGAGCGAAACACCAGCATTCGCCCGCCACAGGCAAAGGGCAGAGACGCAACGAATGCCACTCGCCGATCTCATGCGGCGGCATTGGGCAAAGGTTCTGCTTGGCGGCTTTGCCACCCTGTCCATCGGCTCGTCTTTCAATCTCATTGCGGTATTCGGCCTGTCCTATGGCACGCAGACGCTGCATTTTCCCAAACAGCAGATCTTGGCGATGATCCTGATCGCCTGCGCGGTCTGCGTTGTGCTTCTGCCGGTATTTGGTGCACTTTCGGACCGGATCGGTCGCCGAAACGTTATTCTGGCCGGGATTTTTGCTGAAATCCTGTTTGCTTTCCCAATGTTCTGGCTGATGGACCACGGCGGATTGCCGGGCGTGCTTCTCGGATTCCTGCTGATGATGAGTGCCTTTGCCGCCAACTTCGGACCGATTGCCACCTTTCTGTCAGAACTGTTCGAGACCGGCGTACGCTATACCGGCCTGTCGATCTGCTACATGCTGGCTGGCGTGCTGGGCAGCGCGATGACCCCGATCATTACCGCCTGGCTGGTGGCCACGTCTGGCAGCGCCGCTTCCGTGGCATGGTATATCATGGGAGCCTCCGCCGTTTCCGCCGTGACGCTGCTGGTGCTTTCCAGCCGCAGGCAACCGGCGGCGGCTTTTGCCGCGTAAAGCGGAGGAAGCGCCCTACCCCGAAACGCCGACGAGGTCGAGAAAACGCGCGACCTCTCGGCGGGATTTCAGCACCAGAACCGGAACGTCGGGGCCATGAAGGTCGAAATTGCGGATGAAGATCGGTGCGTGCTTGCGCTCGAAATTCCAGATGTAAGAAAGGAATTCCCGATCAGGCAACGGCTCCTTGCAGCCTTCGGCCATGGCAACGCGCACTTTTCCATAATTGCGTAACACCCGCCCAGCGATGCCTCTTAGGCAGGCCAGCCGAGACATTTTTACCCAGATCACCAGGTCTGTTCGAGGTAATCGCAAATCGAACGTCGAGGGACTACTTCCGTCCATTACCCAACGTTCATGTGAGACCAGTTCAGCAATAATGTCTCGCTGAGCGTGCTTATCTCTTTGCTGCCAGCCGGGAAGCCAACGGACATCCCGATCGATCGACTGATAGTCGAGCCCAAAGCGAGACGCGAGTTTCTGCGACAAGGTGGTCTTACCACCTCCCGAACAACCAACAACCATGATCCTGTTACTGCGGCCAAGAAGACCGGCGGCGGCGGACATCTCCACGTAACGCACCATGTCTACCTCCGCTGGCACCCGCCTAAAGCCGCTAAAAACTCATTGGTCTGCCGGTGCGACCTAAGGACGACGACCGGAAGATCGGCCCGCGCATTTTCAAACTGCGCCTGAAACTGCGGCACTTCGTGCGCCTCGAAATTCCAGACATATTGAAGAAATGGCCAATCGATCTTTTCAGGACATCCCGGCGCCATCTCTGGCCTGACCGTTCCGCGATGTTTCAGCCAACGCGACAGAACACCGTAGATCGATAGGTGGCGCGGCGGACGCATCCAGATCACCATGTCGGCGCGCGCCAGCCTGGCTGGCAGGCTGCCGGGGCTGTTGCCGTCGATAATCCACCGCTCACCGGCCACGAACTGATGCATCAACTCAAGCGCTTCCGGCCTTGGCCTCAGCTTCCAGCCGGGTAGCCAGAAGACGTCGCGATCCATGGAGATGTAGTCGAGGCCCAGCCGCTCGCACAGAATTTGCGATAGTGTACTCTTGCCGCTGCCGGAGCAGCCGACCACGCAGATGCGCTTGGCCGAGTTCAACAGTGCTGCCGCATCGTCAAGCTTGTCGATATATAGTGCCATGCATCACCTGCAAACTTTAAAGCCCGACGCTTATAGGCGACGGGCTCCAATCTCGGCAAGCATCATGTAGCGGAAATCTACTCCGCTGCCGCCAGCAGCTTCTTTTCGCGGTTGGCCTTCAACCGGGCAAAATCGTCGCCGGCATGGTGAGAGGAGCGGGTGAGCGGGCTGGAGGCGACCATCAGGAAGCCCTTGGTATAGGCAATATCCTCATAGGACTTGAATTCTTCCGGCGTCACGAAGCGTTCCACCTTGTGGTGCTTACGGGTCGGCTGGAGATATTGGCCGATGGTCAGAAAATCCACATCCGCAGTGCGCAGGTCATCCATCAATTGCAGCACTTCATTACGCTCTTCGCCAAGCCCGACCATGATGCCTGACTTGGTGAACATTGTCGGATCGAGTTCCTTGACCCGCTGCAACAACCGGACAGAGTGGAAATAACGGGCACCCGGACGCACGGTGAGGTAATTGCCCGGAACGGTTTCCATATTGTGGTTGAACACGTCGGGCTTGGCGGCAACGACACGCTCCAGCGCACCGGGCTTTTTCAAAAAGTCCGGCGTCAGGATTTCGATGGTCGTGGCGGGCGAAGCCTCGCGGATGGCCCAGCTCACCTGTTCGAAATGCTCGGCACCACCATCAGCCAGGTCATCTCGGTCCACGGACGTGATGACCACATGCGACAGGCCCATTTGGCGCACGGCCTTGGCCACATTGGCAGGTTCTTCACGGTCAAGCGCATTCGGCTTGCCGGTCGCCACATTGCAGAAGGCGCAGGCGCGGGTACAGATCTCACCCATGATCATGAAGGTGGCGTGCTTCTTTTCCCAGCACTCGCCGATATTCGGGCAGCCGGCTTCTTCACAGACGGTGACCAGCTTGTGGGAACGCACCAGTTCGCGGGTTTCCTGATAGCCCTTGGAGGTCGGAGCTTTCACCCTGATCCATTCCGGCTTGCGCAACACTTCCGTATCCGGCTTGTGAGCCTTTTCCGGGTGGCGGATGCGCTTGTCGTCCGGCTTGGTTCTATCGAGGATGGTAACCATCGTGTTTCCTTTGCCGCCGATGAGCGGTTTTAAAAGTCTCTATTTCCGCACCAGCTTGGCGACGAACAGCAGAATGCAGGCGCCGATAAAGCTGGTGATCAGATAGCCCACCCAGTCGCTGGCGACGAAAATGTCAAAGCGACGGAAGATGGCATTGGCAATGACAGAGCCGATAATGCCGATGACGATGTTCATGAAAATGCCGAAGCGCATGTCCATCAACTTGCCTGCCAGCCATCCGGCCAGACCACCCACGAAGATCGCCGTCAACCAGCCCACATTTTCCATCGTCTATCCTCAGTTGCCCGCCCCTATATAGCGAGCCGGGCAATGTCTCGCAATGTCACTGTCCGCCGCGTCAGGCGTTCAGCACCTTGCCATAGGCATCAAGCACGCTTTCCTTCATCATTTCCGACAGTGTCGGATGCGGGAAGATGGTGTGCATCAGCTCTTCTTCTGTCGTCTCCAGGTTCATGGCGACCACGAAGCCCTGGATCAACTCGGTCACTTCCGCGCCGACCATATGCGCGCCGATCAATTCGCCGGTCTTCTTGTCGAAGATCGTTTTGATCATGCCATTGTCTTCGCCCAGCGCGATGGCCTTGCCATTGGCGTTGAAATTGTAGCGACCAACACGAATCTCGCGGCCCTGTTCTTTTGCCTTGGCTTCGGTGAGACCGACTGAGGCGACCTGCGGATTGCAATAGGTGCAGCCAGGGATCAGAGACTTGTTCATGGGATGGACATGCGGCAGACCGGCAATCTTCTCGATGCAGACCACGCCTTCATGCTCGGCCTTATGAGCCAGCATTGGCGGACCGGCGACATCGCCGATGGCATAGAGGCCCGGCACATTGGTCTTGCCATAGCCGTCGATGACGATGCAGCCTCGATCCGTCTTGACGCCCAAAGCCTCCAGACCGAGATTTTCGATATTGCCCTGCACGCCGACAGCCGAGATCAGCCGGTCAGCCGTGATCTGCTGTACCTTGCCATCCTTGGTCTCGACATGAGCGGTGATGGAATTGGCACCCTTTTCGACCTTGGAAACCTTGGCCTCGGTGATGATCTTCAGACCGCGCTTTTCCAGCGCCTTGCGGGCGATGGTGGAGATTTCCACGTCCTCGACCGGCATAATATTGGCCATCAGCTCGACCACAGTGACATCGACACCCATCGAGCGATAGAAGGACGCAAACTCGATGCCGATGGCGCCTGAGCCCATAACGACGATGGATTTCGGCATGAAATCCGGCTTCATCGCTTCGAAATACGTCCAGATCAGCTTGCCATCTGGCTCAATACCCGGCAGAGCGCGGGGACGCGCGCCGGTGGCGACGATGATATGCTTGGCAGTATAGGTGCCCTCACCCAACACGCCCTTCGGAACCGGATTTTGCGGCTGCACGGCAGGCTTGGACGATGCGCCGACGACGATCTCGTTTGGCTTGGTGAGCTTGGCCTCACCCCAGATCACATCGATCTTGTTCTTCTTCATCAGATAGGCAACGCCGCCGTTAAGGCGGGCCGATACGCCGCGTGAGCGGGCAACAACGTCTTTCACATCGGCGGTCATCGTGCCGTTCAGCGTCAGGCCGTAGCTCTTGGCGTGATTGGCATGATCGAGAATTTCCGCCGACCGCAGTAGCGCCTTGGTGGGGATACAGCCCCAGTTGAGGCAGATGCCGCCAAGATGCTCGCGCTCGACAATCGCGATTTTCAGGCCAAGCTGGGCGGCACGGATCGCAGTCACATAGCCGCCAGGGCCGGACCCGATGATGATGACGTCATAAGCATTCGACATGGGCGCTTCCACTCCTCGGTTTCCTTGGGGTTGTGCCTCTCGGCCCAACCCGTGACGGGACTGGAAGCGCAACCGGCTTTATAATGCCGGTGTCTCGGCCTCCGGTTCGTGACGAACCAGCATCCCGTAGATTTCGTCCTTGAGCCGCATCCGCTTCTTCCTGAGGTCTTCCATATGGAAGTCGTCGAGCGGCTCTATATTTGTTTCAGCGCGATGAACTTGCCGGTTGATCTCGTGATAGGCATCGAACAACCGGACGAAATGGCCGTCCGTTTCCTTCAAATGCCGCATCAAAGTCACAAATTCCGGAAATTCCTCTGCCAGTTCATGCGGAGTGTTGGACATGATCTTTCCCCCTTTAAGGTTGCAAGATCATTTTAAACCCGCCGCATGGTCGTTCCTTGATTCCAATCAACCCGTATTACCGTCCATGCTTTCCCTTCACAGGCCCAGCATCATCCGCACCACAGGCTCCAGACCGCGCCCTATGGCGCGGGTATTGTCAGCATCGAGATGAATGCCATCCATCGTCGTGGTCTTGGCCACCGAACCGGCATCAAAAAAGCCACAACCCAGTTCATCCGCCGCATCGCGGTACATGCTGGCCAGCATTCCACCTTCCTCGATGGAATGATTGAACATCGCCCCGAACATCACATTGGCGGTTTCGCGGATCGGCGGCGGCGAAACAATCAGCACATCCGGGCCATCGAAATCGAAACCCCAGTCATGCTGATGGACCAGCTTGACCAACCGCTTGATGCCCGACGTCGCCCCAATCGCCGTTCCCTGAATGCCGCGTTTCAAATCATTGGTGCCCAGCATCAGGATCACCAGATCCAGCGGCTTGTGGGTTTCGAGTATGCTTGGCAACAGCCTCACGCCATTGCGGTCACAATCCGCCAGATGATCGTCATAGGCCGTCGTGCGCCCGTTCAAACCCTCGGCAATAACCCTGACGCCATGACCAAGCGCCTTTTGCAACACGCTGGTCCAGCGGTCCTCATGGGCGTGACGACCAAGGGCAACCGGGTCGTACCCCCAGGTCAAACTATCGCCGTATGCGAGAACGGTTTTCATTCGTGGCCCACCTTGCAGAAACGAGAGGGGAAAGGTGAATAAAGCCACCCTTCCCCAATTTCATCAGACCAGCATGCCCATCGGGTTTTCGATGTAGCGCTTGAAGGCTCCAAGCAGTTCGGCTCCGAGCGCGCCATCGACCGCGCGGTGGTCGGTGGACAGCGTGACGGTCATGACATTGGCGATCTTCATTTCGCCCTTTTTCACGACAACACGCTCTTCACCAGCGCCGACTGCCAGAATGGTGGCATGCGGCGGGTTGACCACGGCGGCAAAGTTCTTGACGCCCATCATGCCCATGTTGGAGACCGCTGTTGTGCCGCCCTGATATTCCTCAGGCTTCAGCTTGCGGCTCTTGGCGCGTGCGCCCAGATCCTTCATTTCGTTGGAAATGGCGGACAGGCTCTTCAACTCGGCCTGGCGGATGATCGGGGTGATCAGGCCGCCGGGGATCGACACAGCCACGCCGACATCGGCATGCTTGTGCTTGACCATGTTGGTGTCGGTCCACGAAACATTGGCATCCGGCACGTCACGCAACGCCAGCGCCATGGCCTTGATGACCATATCGTTGACCGAGAGCTTGTAGACCGGCTTGCCATCCTTTTCGGGAGCGGCGGTGTTGAGCTGGGCGCGAAGGGCCAGCAATGCATCCAATTCGCAATCCACGGAAACGTAGAAATGCGGAATGGTCTGCTTGCTCTCCTGCAAACGCTTGGCGATGGTCTTGCGCATGCCGTCATGCGGCACAAGCTCGTAGGAACCTTCGGCAAACAGCTTGAGCACGGCATCGTCAGACATGCCCTTGGCCAGCGCCGGAGCAGGTGCCGCGCCAGACGCCGCCGGAGCGGCAGCAGGCTTGGCACCACCGGTGCTGACGGCCTTTTCGACGTCGCTTTTTACCACCCGGCCCTTCGGACCGGTGCCAGAAATGGCCTTGAGATCAAGACCGGCTTCCTTGGCGAGACGACGGGCGAGCGGCGACGAGAATACGCGGTCACCGGATGCGGCTGCCGGAGCAGCGGCCTGAGGGGCAGCCGCAGGAGCATCTGCCTTGGCAGCAGGAGTTTCGGCCTTTGGAGCTTCGGCCTTGGGTGCGTCAGCTTTTGCTGGAGCGGCTACACCGCCGCCAGCCGCAGCAGCCGAGACATCCTCGCCTTCAGCGGCGAGAATGGCGATCAGCGCATTGACCTTGACGCCTTCGGTGCCAGCGGCAACGACGATTTTGGCAACGACGCCCTCATCGACCGCTTCCACTTCCATGGTTGCCTTGTCGGTTTCAATCTCGGCGATCACGTCGCCGGACTTGACGGTATCGCCTTCCTTGACCAGCCACTTGGCCAGATTGCCCTCTTCCATCGTGGGAGAGAGGGCCGGCATGGTGATATTGATCGGCATATGCCTCGCCTCCCCTTATTTGTAGCAGACGGATTTAACGGCCTGGACCACTTCGCCGACATTCGGCAGAGCGAGCTTTTCAAGGTTGGCCGCGTAAGGCATCGGCACGTCCTTGCCAGCCACGGTCAGAACAGGTGCATCGAGATAATCGAAGGCTTCGCGCTGAATGCGGTTGGCCACGAAATCGCCGACGGACGACTGCGGATAACCTTCTTCCACCACGACCAGGCGACCGGTCTTCTTGACCGATTCGATTACCGTCGGCAGATCCATCGGACGGATGGTACGCAGGTCGATCAGTT
The DNA here is from genome assembly GCF_013337045.2 of Agrobacterium vitis. NCBI lineage: Bacteria > Pseudomonadati > Pseudomonadota > Alphaproteobacteria > Hyphomicrobiales > Rhizobiaceae > Gillisella > Gillisella vitis. The sequence continues at coordinate 1,310,898 of NZ_CP118259.1, read as the reverse complement.
CGACATCGATGCCAAGCTTGGTCAGCTCTTCCACCGCCTTGGTCGCATAGGTCATGCCAATGCTCCAGGACACGATGGTGACATCCTTGCCGGTCTTGTGAATGCGTGCCTTGCCGATGGGCAGAACGAAATCATCCAGCTTCGGCACATCGAAGCTGTGACCGTAGAGAATTTCGTTTTCGAGGAAGACCACGGGGTTCGGATCGCGGATCGCCGCTTTCAGCAGGCCCTTGGCATCGGCTGCGGTGTAGGGCGAGATGACCTTCAGGCCGGGTATCTGGCTATACCAAGCAGCATAATCCTGGCTGTGCTGGGCGCCAACGCGGGCCGCAGCGCCGTTTGGACCACGGAACACGATGGGCGCGCCCATCTGACCGCCGGACATGTAGAGCGTCTTGGCAGCCGAGTTGATGATCTGGTCAATCGCCTGCATGGCGAAGTTGAAGGTCATGAACTCGACGATCGGACGCAGGCCCGCCATGGCGGCACCCACGGCCACACCGGCAAAACCATGCTCGGTGATTGGCGTATCGACCACGCGGCGGTCGCCGAACTCGGCAAGCAGGCCCTGGGTGATCTTGTAGGCACCCTGGTATTCCGCAACTTCCTCGCCGATAATGAATACATCATCATTGGCGCGCATTTCTTCGGCCATGGCTTCGCGCAATGCTTCACGCACGGTCATCGACACCATTTCCGTACCGGCCGGAATCGACGGATCGCTGGCAGCGCTTGAAATCGGCTGAGCCGGAACAGGCGCGGAAGCCGAACCGGTCTCGGTCGGCTTTTCTTCCTGCGGCACGGCAGGGGCAGCGGGTGCCGCTGCGCTTTCAGCCTTGGGGGCGGAAACGTCAGAGGCGCTTTCGCCATCCTGCAACAGCACGGCAATCGGCGTGTTGACCTTGACATTCTGGGTTCCGGCTTCAATCAGCAGCTTGCCGATGACGCCTTCATCCACGGCTTCCACTTCCATGGTTGCCTTGTCGGTTTCGATTTCGGCGATCACATCGCCGGATTTTACGCTATCGCCTTCAGCTTTCAGCCATTTGGACAGCGTGCCTTCCTCCATTGTCGGAGACAGGGCGGGCATGAGAATATTGACTGGCATGGGCTAACCCTCCCTCTCGCTTACAACAGGATGTCGGTGTAGAGCTCGGATGCATCCGGCTCCGGATCGGCTTGGGCGAAATCGGCGCTGTCGGCGACGATGTCGCGTACGTCCTTGTCGATCAGCTTGAGATCTTCTTCGTTGGCCCAACCCTTTTCCAGGAGACGCAGCCGGACCTGTTCGATCGGGTCATGCTCGGAGCGCATTTTCTGCACTTCGTCCTTGGAGCGGTATTTGGCCGGGTCGGACATGGAGTGACCGCGGTAGCGATAGGTTTCCATTTCCAGGATGACCGGGCCCTTGCCGGCGCGGCAATGCTCGACAGCCTGCACGGCAGCCGCCTTGACGGCGCGCACATCCATGCCATCCACCTTGAAACCGGGGATGTTGAAGGACACGCCGCGCTGGGAGAAATCCGTCTGAGCCGAGGCGCGGGCAACGGACGTTCCCATGGCATACCGATTGTTCTCGATCACATAGATCACCGGCAGGTTCCACAGGCGCGCCATGTTGAAGCTCTCATAGACCTGGCCCTGGTTGGCCGCGCCATCGCCGAAATAGGCGAGAGAGACATTGTCATTGCCACGATACTTGTTGGCGAAGGCCAGACCCGTGCCGAGCGACACCTGGGCGCCGACGATGCCGTGACCACCGTAGAAATGCTTCTCCTTGGAGAACATGTGCATGGAGCCGCCCTTGCCCTTGGACAAGCCGCCGCGACGTCCGGTCAATTCGGCCATCACACCGCGTGCGCTCATGCCGCAAGCCAGCATATGGCCGTGGTCACGATAGCCGGTAATGACCTGGTCGCCGAGCTTCAGCGCCATCTGCATGCCGACAACGACAGCTTCCTGGCCGATGTAGAGGTGACAGAAACCGCCGATGAAGCCCATGCCGTAAAGCTGACCGGCCTTTTCCTCGAAGCGGCGGATCAGAAGCATTTCGCGATAGGCTTTCAGCTCCTTTTCGCGGTCGAATTCTTCAATCGTCCCCACAGCGAAATCGCCTTTTGCAGGCTTTGCTGCCGGTTTGCGGCCTGAAGCAGTCGCGTTTTTGCGCGGTGCCATTCATCCCTCCCTGAGTTGTGTAAGGGTTTTTGATTGGCACACACCATATGCAAGAATGGGACAGGCCGCAATGCATTAAATGCATGCCTTCCATTCCGTATAAACACCAGATATTTAATATTTTTTTGCGATTAACTGGATTTCAGTTAATCAACAATCCCCTAAATATGACGGGCATTGTCGCGAATGGAATGATTCACACTAGCGATTGAAAATGACGATCTCATCAGGACGGGACATGTTCAGCTGATAGCGAGCTTTTTCATCGATCATATCGCGCTCAAGCGAGCCGTCGCTGAGCAGTTTTACCTGAGTTTCCAGCTTCTTGCGGTCGTGAATGAGCGCGGCCAGTTCCTTGCTCCGCTCAGCCCGGACGACATCGAAATGCTCGCCGGCCTTCAACCCGTAATCGCCATGAATGCTGTGATAGCCGAAATAGCCGATAAAGGCGATGGTAACGGCGGGAAGGACCAGGCGTCCAAATTTACGGTTCTTATGGTGACGTGTCCACATTCTCGATTTGGCCTTGCAACGCACAACATCTTTGCATCGACATTAGAGCCATTTGCTTAACCGAGTATTGACCTTGTTGCGAAAAAGTTCAGCCTCTGCTCAATGCAAAAAGCCCGCACCGTTTGCACGGCGCGGGCTTGAGAGAAAAATCGTTGCGGAACAACCAGCTCCGCTCGCCGGATCAGGCCTTCAAAATGGACGTACCGGCATAAGCGGCCTGCGGTCCCAGCAGTTCCTCGATACGGATCAGCTGGTTGTACTTGGCAAGCCGGTCGGAGCGCGACAGCGAGCCGGTCTTGATCTGTCCGCAATTGGTGGCAACCGACAGGTCGGCAATGATCGAGTCTTCGGTTTCACCCGAACGATGCGACATGACGGCGGTATAGGCAGCCTTGTGCGCGGTCTCAACCGCATCCAGGGTTTCCGACAGCGAACCAATCTGGTTGACCTTGACGAGGATCGAATTGGCGACACCCATGCGAATACCGTCGCGCAGGCGGGCGGAATTGGTGACGAACAGATCGTCGCCAACCAGCTGGGTCGTCGCACCGATCTTGTCGGTCAGATATTTCCAGCCGTCCCAATCGTCTTCGGCCATACCGTCTTCGATGGAGATGATCGGGTATTTGGCAGCCAGCTCAGCCAGATAGTCAGCCATGGCTTCCGGCTCCAGCGTGCGGCCTTCGCCTTCCATAACATACTTGCCGTCCTTGAAGAATTCGGTCGAAGCGCAGTCGAGCGCCAGATACATGTCTTCGCCCGGACGGTAACCAGCCTTCTCAATCGATTTCATGATGAAATCAAGTGCTTCCGGTGCACTCTTCAAGCCAGGTGCGAAGCCGCCTTCATCACCGACATTGGTGTTGAATCCCTGAGCCGAGAGTTCCTTCTTCAGCGTATGGAACACTTCCGAGCCCATGCGCACGGCGTCACGGATATTCTCCGCACCGACAGGCATGATCATGAATTCCTGGAAGTCGATTGGATTGTCAGCATGGGCGCCGCCATTGATGATGTTCATCATTGGCACAGGCAGGATGCGGGCGTTCGGACCACCGACATAGCGATAGAGCGGCAGGCCGGAGGCTTCTGCAGCTGCCTTGGCAACGGCCAGCGACACGCCGAGAATGGCGTTGGCGCCGAGACGCGATTTGTTCGGCGTGCCGTCCAGCTCGCGCATGATCGTGTCGATCTGGATCTGGTTTTCAGCATCATGGCCGCCGATGGCGTCATAGATTTCGCTGTTGACGGCTTCAACGGCCTTTTCGACGCCCTTGCCCAGATAACGCTTGCCGCCATCGCGCAGCTCAACGGCTTCATGGGCGCCGGTGGATGCGCCCGACGGAACCGCAGCGCGGCCCATGCTGCCATCTTCCAGATAGACATCGACTTCGACGGTCGGGTTGCCGCGGCTGTCGAGAATCTCGCGGGCAATAATGTCGGTAATAGCGGTCATGGTCACTCCCTGCTGTAAAGGCTGGACAAGGCTTTGGTCGCCCTGTCTTAGCCGGTGAATTGAAAATTACAATGACATGGTCTCGGCCTTTAGGCCGCCTTGGTGACGGCGTCGAACGCAAGTAGCTTTTCCAGCAAGCGCTCAAGGTCCTTCAGGTAGACCATATTGGGACCGTCAGACGGCGCATTGTCAGGGTCCTGATGCGACTCGATGAAGAGACCCGCGACCCCAACCGCCACGGCGGCGCGTGCCAGTGTTTCCACGAATTCGCGCTGGCCACCGGTCGAGCCGCCCTGCCCGCCCGGCTGCTGTACCGAGTGCGTGGCATCGAAGATCACCGGCGCACCCATGCCTGCCATGATCGGCAGCGAGCGCATGTCGGAGACCAGCGTGTTATAGCCGAAGGAAGCGCCACGCTCGCAAAGCATGACATTGGGGTTGCCGGACAGCGTGATCTTTTCCATCACGTTCTTCATGTCCCAAGGCGCTAGAAACTGGCCCTTCTTGACATTGATCGCCCGGCCCGTTTTTGCAGCGGCCACCAGAAGATCGGTCTGGCGGCACAGGAAGGCCGGGATCTGCAACACATCAACCACTTCAGCCACCTCGGCGCACTGGTCTTCGCTGTGAATGTCGGTCAGGACAGGAAAACCGAATTCCTTTTTTAGGTCGGAGAAGATCGCCAGTCCCTGCTCGATGCCAATACCGCGCCCGGCCTTCAGCGAGGTGCGGTTGGCCTTGTCAAAAGAGGATTTATAGACGAGGCCAATGCCGAGTTTGTCGCAGATTTCCTTGATCCCGCCCGCCATCATGAAAGCGTGCTCGCGGCTTTCCATCTGGCAGGGACCACAGATCAGCGAAATTTTCGCACTGTTGGAGAAGGAGACCGTCTTGGCGCCTTCGCCAATGGTGACGGTTGCATTCGGCAGGGCAGAAGCGGTCATGGCGTATTCTCCTCAAACAGAAAGGCAACGCCCTGTCCGGGCGCGGCCGGGACGGTAATGCCGCCCGCTAGTCTCTCATGGGCAACGCCATTAGCAGCCAGAACCGCCGCTGTCACCTCAAGATCGGCAACCGTAAACACCAGGGCCTCCGCCACCAGGGCCTTGTTCTTCGTCTCGCCGGAAATGATTTCCATCGACAGATTGGCGGCGTCGAAGGCCAATCCATTGGTGGTTTCTCTGGCTGCTACGCCCAATATGGTTTGTAACCAACTGGCATAAAGCACTGGCTTCGGTGCATAGAAAAACACTCGCGTCAAACCGATGACGCCATTGGCATGGATTTCGAGCGCTTGCCTGTCAGCGGGCAGCGGATTAACCCGCTCGCAGGCAAACAGAAAGAAAGGCTCAACCTCCCGCGCTGAAAAGGCAAGGTGAAAGCGCGCAACAGTCTCGCTCCCATCCGGCAGCCGCATGGGCCTTGAGAATTCCAGCATGTCGCCACCTGTCATACCGGCCGCGACAAAGGCCGCATGATCCGCCGTGGCGTCCTGCGATGCGGTGACAATTGCCGACAGACCTTGGCTGTACACCTGCCTGAAGGCACGATCACGCCCGACAAAGACATTGCCCTTGGCAATGGCGGCGTCCACAGCCTCATGGTCGCCGGTTGCCAGCGGCTCCAGATAGATCCCATCGGCCAGGAATACACAGGCATTGACCGTGCCGAACGGATGGCGCCCATCCGGCGCGACCGTAAAACCAAGAGCAGTCAGGCGGCTTCGCGCCGCCTCCAGCGTTTCCACCGGAAGCACCAGATGATCGACGAGACGGGCATTTGTGTTGGGCATTTTAAAAAACTCACTGTGGAGCGGTTATGTTAGTTGGTATCGAGCTTCGGTGGCGTAAAATCAAGCAGGTCGCGGCGATAGGTTTCCACCACCATGCTGATCGGCGTTCCATCCGGCACACTCAGCAATGCCTTGTGCTGAAGAACATATTCGGGCACCGACAAGGGGTTGCCGCTGGCCGGTGGCACCGCACTGCCCATCTCCCATCCGTCCGGCAGCGGCTTCCACAACAGCTCGGCGGATATCGTGTGCCGTTGGAAATGCAAAGGCTGCACCACACGGCCAAACGCACCGTCCGTCGTGTCGAGCACTTTGTTCATGTCATCCGTCAGCCGGGCCGGTACATACCAGTTGTCGGCTTCAGACAGGATACGGTCACCGCATTTCAGCCGCACCCGGCGATAGCCGACCTTGTCACCATCCGCGACTTTGAGGGCGGCGCGAATTTCGACCGTGGCGGGCTTGTCGATATCCTTTACCCGTTCGGCAGTGATTTTTGCTCCATCCGCCAGCTTATGAATGCTGCACCAGCGGTCCAGCGTCAGCGTGGCACTGTCATGGCTCAACAGGTCGGCATTCAGCGTTTGCAATACGGCGAGCGCCTGCAAACGCGAAACGGGCGTATCCGGCCAGGCGGCGGGCGCGGCGGCAAGGCTCAGGGAAGAAACGGTCATGGCGGCAACCACAGCTGGCAGGAACAACAAACGCATGCAAACTCCTGAAATAGAAAGAAAAATCTCGATAAAAAGTCGCGCGGACATCAGCATGAAAACATGACGGAGAGATGACCATGCGCTGATATTTTGACGTTACCGATAAAGCTGCGGCGGCTTGCGTTCGAAGGTCTTGATGCCGCTTTTCCAGCCCGCCATCGCAGGCGCAATCGTTGCCACGGCCTCGGCACCGGAGACGGCATCAAACAGGACGAGATCAGCCGCAGCCCCGACCTTCAGCTGTTCATCCAGCCCCATCAGCCGGGCCGGGAAACGGGTGATCATCTCGAAGACCTGGTTCAGATCCGCAGGCGTCGCCAGTTGGGCAACATTGGCGTAGAGGTTGGCCATGCGCATCAGCGAAACATCGCCAAACGGCGTAAACGGGTTGAGGACATTATTGGTCGAGATGGTGACATTCACCCCCTGGCGGGCCAGAAGATGTGCCGGAGCAACTCCCCTTGGGCAAAGATGATCGATATCCCGGCCGGTCAGAAACAGATCGGTAGCGGGCAGAACCGTCACCGTAATACCCGCTTCGGCCAATTGCTTTGCCACCCGCTCCACTTCGTCGGGAGAAATTGCGGAAAGCTTGGTGACATGGCCGACGGACACCTTGCCTTGGTAACCCCGCGCCAGCGTCTGGGCAATGACCGTCGGCAGGTTGGACCCTGAAGGATCGAGATCGAAATCGAGATGGAAATCAACAGGCACATCGAAGCGCTGGGCCAGCGTGAAGATCCTGGAAATATGCTCGGCTGGCCGAGGGTCCGTGTAAGGGCAGCCACCAATCAGATCCGCCCCTTGCGACAAGGCGATTTCCAGCATCCGCTCCGTTTCCGGCTCATTGGTCAACCCTTCCTGGGCAAAGGCGCAGATTTCAATATCGACCAGATGGGCGTAATCGACCTTCAGTTTGCGGATCGCCGAAAACGACCGGAAACCGGCGCGCGGATCGATCTCCACGAAGGTCCTGATCCGGGTCGTGCCATGTACGATGGCTCGTTCCACGACATCGGCGGCGCGGGCATAGACATCTTCCTCGGTAAAGGCCTGCTTGGCTTTCGAGGTCTCTGATACTGCTTCCGCCAGTGTTCCGCTACACACCCGACAGCGCCCGATGATCCCTGCCTTGTCGAGATGCAGGTGGGTTTCGATCAACCCGGCACAGACCAACCGGCCTGCCGCATCCTCCTGCGGCGCATCGCAACGGAATTCCGCCTCCAGCGCAACAATCCGCCCCGCCTCGAAGGCGATGTCCAGCGGCTGCGCCGACATCGGCAGCCTGGCGCGGCGCAACACGAAATCAATCGCCATGCGTTTTCATTCCCCTCTTTGGCTGACAATCATCCAGCCACCGTCTCTGCCGCATGAAATCTCTTTCTATCCGCAAACGATATCCCATGGATGAGCGACCGTCACAAGGCGACGAGATTACCGTTGCTGGCAATCAGCACACCCGCCTTGAACACCATGCGCTCCATCGGGCGCGCCGCCACGGCTTCGGCAATCGAGGCGACTGGCAGGATGATAAAATCGGCTGGGCTCCCTTTGCCGAGGGCCGCACTGCTGCGCCCCAAAACCTCAGCCGGGAGGGTACTGACCAGCGCGAAGGCATGTTCAAGATCGGCATCGGCGCGAAAATTCTGCCGGTCGCAGAGAATGCTGGCCCGCTCCAGGAGATCGCCATTGCCGAGCGGCGACCAGGCATCGCGGATATTGTCATTTCCGGAAAACACCCGCACGCCCGCAGCCTTCAGCCGCTTGATCGGCGGCATGCTGGTATCGCCAGGACCGGTGGTCATGATCGCCACATCGGCGCGCGCCAGCGCTTCCGCCGTGCGCCCGAAATCCATATCATCCAGCGCGCCCAGGCAATAGGCATGGCTGACGGCGCATTTGCCATGAAGACCATGCGCCAAAGCCCGTTTGGCGATCTGGCGGATTTCGAAAGCCCCGAGCGGACCCGGATCGTGAAGATGCAGATCCACCCCGACGCCGTAACGACCGGCGATGGCAAAAATTGCGTTGAGGTGGCCGGTAATGTCATCGTCTATTCCAGCCGGGTCGAGACCGCCGATCAGGTCCGCCCCTGCCTTGACCGCCTGCTCCAGCAGATCGGCAGTGCCGGGATCGGCCAAGACGCCGGACTGCGGAAACGCCACCGTCTGAATATCGACCAGATGACCATGGCTTTGCTTGAGGGACAGGATAGCTTCCAGCCCGGCCAATCCGACTTCCGTATCGATATCGGCATGGCTACGGCAGGTAACGGTGCCATAGGTGGCCATCTTCTCCAGCAGCTTGCCGCCACGCACCTCGACCGGCAAGGGCAGCGAGCGACGGAGCGCCTTTTCTGCCCGGATTCGCTCTGCGACCGAGCCTCCGGGAATATGGGCAATGAACGGCATGCCGATCAGCGTCTTATCCAGATGCACATGACCATCGACCAGGCCCGGCAGGACCAGACCGCCGCGCGCGTCGATCCGCGGCTTTTCCGTTGAAACACCCTCACCCACCGCCGCGCCGATAGCGGCAATTGTAGACCCGGCAATAACGATATCGACCGGCTCACCGAGACCATTGCGGGCATTGAAAACGACGAGGGTGGCGCTCATGGAAAGATCGACTTTCAAACAGACGGGCAATCAAACAGGCGGAATGCGGGCCGGATCATGCCGTATTTCCTGGCCGGACACGAGGTTTAAAGCAAAGTCAGGATTGCGGTAATTTGGTGTTCCGTGTCAGGCTTGGACTTGATTATTCCCCGCCTCTTGCCGGAACGTATCCATGCCCTCTTCATCTCATATCATTTCCCCAACGACATACGCTGCTTCCGGCCCTGACACTGGAATGGTCACCAGCCCCCATCCGCTGGCAAGCGCTGCCGGATTGGCTGTTCTGGAGCGCGGCGGCACGGCAGCGGAAGCGGCCATCGCCATGGCCAGCACCATTGCCGTCGTCTACCCGCATTTCTGCGGCCTGGGCGGCGACTCGGTCTGGATTCTAGCCGACCGGCAGGGCCGCCAGACCTGTTTCCTGGGAATCGGTCAAGCAGCGTTGGAACTGCCGGATTTTACCAGTGACAGTATTCCACTGCGCGGCCCGCTTTCAACCCTCACCACCGCTGCCACCGTCGATGCCTGGGAGGCCGTTCACCGCTATTCCACTGAGTATTGGGGTGGCAAACAGGCGTTTGGCGATCTGTTGCAGGATGCCATTCATCATGCGCAACACGGGTTTCCGGTCAGCCTCTCGCAAGGCTTCTGGCTCGATATGCGTAAGGACATGCTTGCCGACTGGCCAGGCTTCATCAACCTGTTCTTCAACAATGGACGACCCTTTGCCCCGGGAGAGATCTTTCGCCAGCCAGAGCTGGCCCGCTCCCTGGAGGATATTGCCAGCCATGGCGCGCGCAGTTTTTACCAAGGCCCCCTCGCCCAGCGCATCGCCGAGGGGCTTCGGGCAGTCGGGTCGCCAATCACTCTTGCCGATCTGGCAGCAACACGCACGCGGCAGGTGGAACCGGTGCGTCTATCCTATCGCGGACTGGAGCTTCTCGCGCCACCGCCGCCGACGCAAGGGATCTCCACTCTTGCGATCATGGGCATTCTCCAGCATTTCGACCTTTCCGCCCTCGCTCCGGACAGCGCCCAGCATCTGCATCTGGTCGTCGAGGCGGTGAAGCAGGCTTTCCTGACTCGCGACCGGATCGCCGATCCGGATTTTGCCGATCAATCTGTGCAACAATGGCTATCGCCAGAACAATTGCAGCAGGCCGCCAGAGCCATAAATCTGGACCGCGCGCTCGCCTGGCCGCATCCCTACCGAACCGGGGACACGGTGTTTTTCGGCGCGACTGACGCTGCGGGCCAAAGCGTCAGCACGCTGCAAAGCACCTATTTCGATTGGGGCAGCGGCGTTGTCGTCGGCGATACCGGCATTCTCTGGCAAAACCGGGGAGCGGCTTTCTCCCTCGATCCGCAAAGCCCCAATTGCCTGCAATCGGGTAAAAGACCCTTCTATACCCTCAACCCCGGACTTGCCCTGCGCGACGGCAAACCGGCGCTGATCTACGGCACCCAAGGTGCAGACGGCCAGCCGCAGACCCTGGCCATGCTGCTGACACGGCTGATCGATTATGCGCAGCCTCCCGCCCAGGCGCTGGCCGGACCACGATTTCTCCTGGGCAAGACGTTTTCCGACAGCCGCGACAGTTTGAAAATTGAGGCAGACTGCGGCCAGGCGGTGCTCGATACCCTGGCCGATCTCGGTCATCAGCTGGCACCCATTGAGCCGCAAAGTCCAATCGCGGGTCAGGCAGGTGCCATCACCATCGCCCCGGATGGCAGCCTGACAGGCGCCCATGACCCACGCGGCGAGGGTGTGGCGCTAGCCGCGTGTTGACCAATTGCATAGGGTCATTAGGTTTTATACGAACGATCATTGATCGGTGATCGTTCGTCTTCCTTTACTCAAGTCGATGATTCATCTGAGCGTTTGCACCATTCTGAAGGTGGGAATGCAGCAGCATCTTCGAGACTTGGAATGGGAGAGCCTGACAAGGCTTTGGGACGGAGTTGCGAAAACGGCTGTTGCGTAAGCAAGATCCTATAGCATCGAACCGGTTTCGGTTTTTAAACGATGCTATAGGATACCCAACCGAAAAAGGGGGGCGTTTTTCGGTTGGGTCGTGTTTTCATCCATCTGGAGATGTGTCAACGATTTTTACGTTTTCTAACAAAATTCCGAGAATTTCAGTGTCTCGCAGAAACAGTGAAACTCTCTATCCATTTGTTTTTACGCATTTTCGGACGAACAAGCCGAGCCCAACCTACCGCCCCGGCTTACCGGTCTTTCCCTTGGTGCGTGTCTTGCGTTTCTGATCTCCAGCATCTTCGTAGGAACCGGCCCCGGATTTGGCGCGGATAATCGGACGGGGATCGTCCGTTTTAACATCGCCGCTTTTCGAGCTGGGCTTGTCAGGAAGCTTGCCGGGAACAGGCTTTTCCGTCCGACCGACCGTCATTTCATCCAGGCTGTTCTTGCGAAACAGCGGCTTGGCCGTGTCCGTGCCGGGGCCCATATCATCCAGGGATGGTTTGGCGAAATAGGAGCCGTTGTCAGTGGATTCCTGACGGGAATCGTCTGCTGCAACGCCAGCGGACTGGCCGGACACGGCTTGTTCTTGCGCCCGGGCCTCGGCCTTTTCGCCGGGATCACCCATGCTGGCCAGCTCGACCTCCTTCAAACGCTTGATTTCGTCGCGCAAACGAGCGGCAGTTTCGAAATCGAGGTCGGCGGCGGCATCACGCATCTGTTTTTCCAGCGCCGAAAGATGGGCCTGGAGATTGTTGCCGACCAGATGACCACCGGCGGCAAAGCCCTTGCCGCTCGCCCCGGAAATGTCGGCGCGGACATGGTCGCGCTCGTAGACCGAATCGAGAATGTCGGAAATCTTCGCCTTGACCGATTCCGGCGTGATGCCGTGTTCGAGATTGTAGGCCACCTGCTTTTCCCGGCGGCGCGACGTTTCGTCCATGGCGCGCCGCATGGAGCCAGTGATCTGGTCGGCGTAGAGAATGACCTTACCATCGACATTACGCGCCGCGCGGCCAATCGTCTGGATCAGCGAAGTCTCGGAACGCAGGAAGCCTTCCTTGTCGGCATCGAGAATGGCGACGAAGCCACATTCGGGAATGTCCAGACCCTCGCGCAACAGGTTGATACCAACCAGCACGTCAAAGGCGCCGAGCCTGAGATCACGCAGGATTTCGATGCGTTCCAGCGTGTCGATATCCGAATGCATATAGCGCACCCGCACACCCTGCTCGTGCAGATATTCCGTCAGGTCCTCTGCCATGCGCTTGGTCAGCACCGTTACCAGCGTGCGATAGCCCTTTAGCGAGGTTTCCTTGATCTCGCCCAAGACGTCATCAACCTGGGACTTGGCGGAGCGCACTTCGACCGGCGGATCGATCAGGCCCGTCGGGCGAATGACCTGTTCGGCAAACACGCCGCCCGACTGTTCCAGCTCCCAACTGCCGGGCGTGGCCGAAACAGCAACGGTCGGCGGACGCATGGCGTCCCATTCCTCAAATCGCAATGGCCGGTTGTCCATGCAGGACGGCAGCCGGAAGCCATATTCGGCCAGCGTCGCCTTTCGCCTGAAGTCGCCGCGATACATGCCGCCAATCTGGCTGACGGAGACATGGCTTTCATCGATGAACAGCAAGGCGTTATCGGGAATATATTCGAACAGGGTCGGCGGCGGCTCACCGGGCGCACGGCCCGTCAGGTAGCGGGAGTAGTTTTCGATGCCCGTGCAGGAGCCAGTCGCTTCCATCATTTCGATATCGTAGCGGGTGCGCTGCTCCAGCCTTTGCGCCTCCAGCAGACGTCCGCCCTTTTCCAGCTCGGCCAGCCGCTGCTTCAACTCCTCCTTGATTGCTTTGATCGCCCCGTTCAGCGTCGGGCGCGGCGTGACATAGTGCGAATTGGCATAGATCTTCACCGACTTCATATCGCCGGTCTTGTGGCCGGTCAGCGGATCGAATTCGGTGATCGCATCGATTTCATCGCCGAACATCGAAATGCGCCAGGCGGCATCCTCCAAGTGGGCTGGGAAGATTTCAATCGTATCGCCACGCACCCGGAAAGAGCCGCGCACGAAATTGATGTCCTGCCGCTTGTATTGCTGCGCCACGAGGTCGGCTAGCAATTGCCGCTGGTCAATCCGGTCGCCGACCGACATCTGGAAGGTCATCGCCGTATAGGTTTCGACCGAGCCGATACCGTAGATGCAGGACACCGAGGCGACGATAATACAATCGTCCCGTTCCAGGATAGCGCGGGTGGCGGCGTGGCGCATACGGTCAATCTGTTCGTTGATCGAGCTTTCCTTCTCGATAAACGTATCTGAACGCGGCACATAGGCTTCCGGCTGATAGTAATCGTAGTAGGAAACGAAATATTCCACCGCATTGTCGGGGAAGAAATGTTTGAATTCCGAATAGAGCTGGGCCGCCAGCGTCTTGTTCGGCGCCAGAATCACCGCTGGCCGCTGGGTCGCCTCGATCACCTTGGCCATGGTAAAGGTCTTGCCGGAGCCGGTCACGCCGAGCAGAACCTGACTGCGCTCCCCGGCATCGATGCCTTCCACTAGATCCTTGATCGCCGTTGGCTGATCACCCGCCGGTTCGTAATCCGACACCATGCGGATCGGGATTCCCCCCTCGGACTTTTCCGGCCTGGCCGGGCGATGCGGCGCCCAGATCTTGCCGCCCTTGAACAGCGGATTGCCGCTTTCAATCAGCGCCGACAGTGCTTCCACTGTTGCCGTCACGGCACCTGGGGCAAGGCTCTGCGCCTCTTCCAGCGACGTATCCATGCCGGACACCGGGTTGAGACCGGCAGCAGCGCGCGTGGCCGGATCGGAAGATGCGCCGATGGATACGCCTCGGGAGGTGCGCATGGCGCTGCCGCCGTCTTCGCTCTTGGCCTTTGCAGTGCGACCGGCCTTTACGGGGTCGGCCCCGGTCTTGCTACCCGTGCTTTTCTCAAGCGCTATCTTTTCGGCATGTCTGCGCGCTTCGATCTCAATCTTCTTGCGGTGCTTTCCAGCCTTGGACGCGAGTTCCCGTTGGCTTTCGATGCCCCCGGCCTCCGCTTCGGCTTCCAGCTGCTTCACCCAGTCCGCGACACTTCCGCTCAAGGGCGCTCCTTCGAAAGCAGCCTGCGGCGCCTCTTCAAATCCACCGGAATAAGGCGTACCTGCCTCATCCTGCGATGGGGTGTCATTGTTACGGGAGGGAGATTTTTTCGGAGATCTGGCCATGGTCCGAATATGGATAAGACCGCAGTCAAAGTGAAGTGTGCCAGACGAAAATCAGAACAAAAAAGCAACAATTTCACTAAAGTTTTTATCCGTTTGCATTCTCGGGAAAACCAGGGGGGTATTTCCTGTGGACGCCTTTCATCAGGCCACGGCGCGTCGTGATTTTTTCTCACCCATTTGCTTTTTTTTAAGGTCGAGCCATTTGGGCAGCATATCGGCAGGCATGGGCCGGGAGAAATAATAGCCCTGGCCTATTGTGCAGCCGATTTCGGTCAAGGTCCTGGCATCCGCTACCGTTTCCACGCCCTCCGCCACGATATCGACGCCCAGAGCGCGGCCGAGACCGACCAGGGCAACAACCAGTGCCTTGTTCTTTGGGGAATCGCTCATACCAGTGACGAAACTACGATCAATCTTCAGCCGGGTGATCTTCAGGCTGATCAAATAGGCCAAGGACGAGTATCCCATACCGAAATCATCCACCGTCAGCTTATACCCGCTGTTTTCAAGCCGGGTCAGTTGTTCACCGGCAACCGCCGGATCCAGAATGGTTTCCTCGGTAATCTCCACTTCCAGAAGATTGCGACTGACGCCATAGGCAGTGGTAATACGGTCGAGCATGACAGATACGTCATAGAGCGCAAATTCGCGCGGCGAAACGTTCAAGGCGACAGCGATCTCCGGCATACCAAGCTCTTTCAGCCTGTTGAGCAGCTGGCAGATATTTTCTGTCACGAACCCAGTCAGCGCCTCACACATCTGCATGGACTGGGCGGCGTTGACGATTTCAGGCGGAGCGATCCCTCCGAACTCCGGATGGAACCAGCGGACCAGCGCCTCGAAGCCAACGACCCTGCCCGTGACAAGATCGACCTGCGGCTGAAACCAGGTCTCGAGCGAACGATCACGAAGGGCCGTTGGCAGATCCTGCTCAATACGCCGTTGGCGATCAATGCGCTGTTTGATCTGATGATCGAATTCCCGCAATTGCCTGCGACCATCCTGCTTGGCATCCGACAGCGCCATGCTGGCGCAGGTAAACAGACCGTCGCCATCCTCCGCATGGTCGGGGAAAAACGCAATTCCAGCGCTCAGACCAGGACTGACCTGGGTGCCATGGACGGCAATCGGAACCATGGACGAGGCGATAACGGTCTCGGCAAGCGCACGGCAATCCTGGCGCACATCGCCTTTCCGCAACAGGATCGCAAACTCGTCGCCGCTGATCCGGGCTGTCACGGCATCACCGCCCGCGGCATTTTTCAACCTCTGCCCCAGGATTGCCAGAAACTGGTCTCCACCGCGATGACCAAAAGCATCGTTGAGCAGTTTGAACCGATCGACATTGACCAATAACAGGCCAATGTCCCGGTTTCCGACTTTGGCAGCAGCAATTTCCCCCGCGAGCCGTCCATTGAAGTAGATTCTGTTGAACAGCCCCGTCACGGGATCGCCGTTAGCCAGAACCTCCAACCGCAAATTCTTATGCTGAATATCCTTGTTAGCGATGATTAGCGACTGTGTTGCAGCCTGGCTGCGCAACTTCGCCATTTCGCTTTCTATAAATGTCCTGTCCGCCCTTAACAGCAGATGCGACATGAATATGGCCAATACGATAAAATTAAACGTGGAGATGGTCGCAATTATGCCACCATGAATTGCAAAATTCCACGATATCGCTAAAATCATCGGAATGCAGTAGCTGAAGGCGACCTGACTGGTGCCGGCCTGGCGGAACATGGCTGTCGCCACCAGACCGCCGATAACCACCAGGATAGGCGCATTGCGGCCCAGCAAGTCCATATTGACCACCGCTGTCGGCAGAAGAGCCCAGACGATCCCTTGCAAACATGCCGTGATGCACATTAGCCGAAGTACGTCATCCGGATTGGCAGAGGCATATTGACGATGCTGCAGATGGCGCGACAACAGGAACCGGAATACCGTGGCAATAGCCAACGCTATCATCCAGCCGGTAACGACGCTTACGTCATTCCCCTCGGCCAGAAGCAACATGGACGCGGATAGCCCCGCCATCACATTGTAAACTGCAGCCGTTCCACTGCCACGCAATGCCATCGACGCCCGCGCCTTGTGGGCAGACGACAATAAAGATGCTTTTTGATCCGCGGTTTCTGAAAACAAGACAATCTCATTCTTAAAACGAGGCGCAATAATTGTGTTTTTACGAGCCTGGCGCTAAGATTGCTCTTTTTTGGTAAGAAATTATGAATAATGCAGTTAAAAATTGTGCAACGCCTTATGATTACGCATCATTGCGAGCAAAAGACACTCAATACATCCTGTGGGCGCATTGATATACACTTTAGCGCTTTTATACTACCGCATAATTTTCACCTTAGTCCGCAATCCGTTTAAGGGATTCTGCAGCAGGCAAATACAATCCAAGGGGAGATGGTCGAGCATGACGCAACGGAACGATCAAATTGATTATATCGAATTCAACGTGCGCGACATTTCGGCTTCAAAACAATTTTACGCCACGGCCTTTCGTTGGTCCTTTACCGATTACGGACCGGATTATGCCGAATTCAACGATGGTCGACTGAAAGGTGGATTTACCACGACCGCCCCGGTCTCAGCGACCGGCGGGCCGCTCGTCATCCTGTTTGCCGATGATCTGGAAAAGGCATTGAGCAGCGTGGAAAGCGCCGGCGGCACGATCGCCCGCCCGATCTTTTCCTTTCCAGGCGGTCGGCGATTTCACTTCCGAGACCTGGATGGCTATGAACTGGCTGTCTGGTCGGACAGTCTCTAATATCGGGCACAAAGCTGCAATTGGGATGATGCTGTACCTAGCCTGCCATCGCCAAACCAGTCTTCATGCAAGACCAAAGGAGAGCCGCCGGAACTATTGAGCCCCGGCGGCTTTTTATCACTCTCCGCCGCCGAGTGAGTGGACATAGACAGTCAGTTCCTTGACCGTCGTATCGCCTAGACGCGCTGACCATCCCGGCATCATGCCATGCTTGGGATGAGCCACCTGCTGGATGATCTCCTGCTCGCCTTTGACCTTCAGCCAAATGGCATCACCGAGATTGGGCGCACCGAGATCGCGATTGCCCTCGGCCTTTTCACCGTGGCAGGCAACACAATTGTCCATGAACACTTGCTTTCCGGGCGCAACCAATGCGTCGTTGGATGGCTTGCCCGTCAGACTGACGACATAAGCAGAAACCTGGCGAATTTCCTCGGGCTTCAGGATATCGGCGAAGGCCGGCATTTCCGACGTCCGGGTTTCCGGATCGCTCGTGTAGCGAATACCGTGTTGCAGAGTGGTGTAGATGGCATCGACACTGCCGCCCCACAGCCAGTCATCATCGTTCAGGTTTGGATAGCCGGGGCCGCCAGCCGCACCAGACCCATGACAGGGGGTGCAATTGACCTTGAAGGCCGCAGCACCGCCAGCGGTGGCGAATTCGGTCAGATCCTTGTCGGCCAGGATATCCTTGATCGGCAGGGCCGCGATCTTGTCGGTGAACACCGATTGCGCCGCCTTGGCCTCTGCAAGCTCGGCGGTGACAGCTGCACGGTTGGTATAGCCGAACAGACCCTTGGTATTGGTGGAGAGCATCGGCCAGGCCGGATAGACCACCGTATAGCCAATCGCCCAGACGATGGTGGCGTAGAAGGTATAGACCCACCAGCGCGGCATCGGATTATTCAGCTCGCGGATGCCGTCCCATTCATGGCCAGTGGTTTCGACACCACTGATTTCGTCAATGTGTTTGTCAGACATGATCAGTCCTCCCGCAAGGGGATAGAGGCAGCATCTTTCGCCCGCTCTTTGGCGCCCGGACGAAAGACGAAGAGAATGGCGCCCGCAAAGAACAGCAGCATGGCGAGCATGCCCCAGCTGTCGGCGAAATGGCGCATGGCCGTATAGATTTCGGTTCCTTCCATGACGCCCTCCTCAACGGTAACCGGTTGCGTCGTCATATTTGGTGAAGTCCACCAAAGTGCCGATCATTTGCAGATAAGCGATCAGCGCGTCCATTTCGGACAGGACCGCCGGGTTGCCGTCGAAATCGCCGACTTTCGCCTTGGGATAGCGGGCCAGCAATGCCGTGGTATCGGCATTCGGGTCCGCCTGGGCGGCCAGATCGGCCTTGGCATTGTCGATCATGTCCTGGGTATAGGGCACGCCGACTTCGCTATTGACCTTCAGATCCATGGAGACATTGGTGATCTTCAGCGGCGTCTCTTTCAGGAACGCATATTTCGGCATGATCGATTCCGGCACGACCGAGCGTGGATCGCTCAAGTGCTGGACATGCCAGTCATTCGAGTAGCGATCCCCGACCCGGGCCAGATCCGGCCCGGTGCGCTTGGAACCCCATTGGAACGGATGGTCGTACATCGATTCCGCCGCCAGGGAGTAATGACCGTAGCGTTCCACTTCGTCACGGAACGGACGGATCATCTGGCTGTGGCAGAGGTAACAGCCTTCGCGGATGTAGATGTCGCGACCGGCCAGCTCGAGCGGCGAGTAGGGCCGCATGCCCTCCACCTTTTCGATGGTGTTTTGCAGGTAGAACAGCGGCGCGATTTCGACGATACCGCCCACCGCAACCACCAGCAGCGAACCCAAAAGCAGGAGGCTGGCATTTTTTTCGATGATCTTGTGTTTATCGAGAATGGACATGGTGCCCTCCTTACTCCGCCGGTTGCAGGACAGGCGCCATGGCCGAACCTGCAAGAGGCGCCTCGTTGCGCTGGTGGCCGAGAATGGTCATGGTGATGTTCCAGGCCATGACCAGGCTGCCGGCGAGATAGAGCCCGCCGCCGACGGCGCGCATGACATAGTAGGGGAACATGGCCTTGACGGTTTCCGCGAAGGAATAGACCAGGAAGCCCTGCGCATCGTATTCGCGCCACATCAGACCCTGCTGGATACCGGCCACCCAGAGCACGGCGGCATAGACGACGATGCCGAGCGTGGCGAGCCAGAAGTGCCAATTGACCATCCGCATCGAATAGAGGCGATCACGGTGCCAGAGCTTAGGCGTCAGGTAGTAGATCGCGCCGAAGGTGATCATGCCGACCCAGCCGAGAGCGCCAGAGTGAACGTGACCGATGGTCCATTCGGTATAGTGGCTAAGCGAATTGACCGTCTTGATCGACATCATCGGGCCTTCGAAGGTCGACATGCCGTAGAAGGCGATGGCCATGACCATCATCCGGATGATCGGATCGGTACGGATCTTGTCCCAGGCACCCGAAAGCGTCATCAATCCGTTGATCATCCCGCCCCAGGATGGCATCCACAGCATGATCGAGAACACCATGCCCAGCGTCTGCGCCCAATCGGGCAACGCGGTATAATGCAGGTGATGCGGACCGGCCCAGATATACATGAAGATCAGCGCCCAGAAGTGGATGATCGACAGCCGGTAGGAATAGACCGGGCGACCGGCCTGCTTGGGCACGAAATAGTACATCATGCCCAGAAAGCCCGCCGTCAGGAAGAAGCCGACGGCATTATGCCCGTACCACCATTGCGTCAGCGCATCCTGTACCCCTGAAAAAGCCGAGTAGCTCTTGACGCCGAGGAAGGAGACCGGGATCGCCAGGTTGTTGACGATATGCAGCATGGCAATGGTGACAATGAAGGCCAGGTAGAACCAGTTGGCCACATAGATATGCGGCTCCTTGCGGGTCAGGATCGTGCCCAGGAAGGCGACGAGATAGGCGACCCAGACGATCGTCAGCCAGATATCGACATACCATTCCGGTTCCGCATATTCACGGCCCTGGGTGATCCCGAGCAGGTAACCGGTGGCAGCCATGACGATGAAGAAATTATAGCCCCAGAACACAAACCAGCCGAGCGTGCCGCCAAACAACCGGCTGCGACACGTGCGCTGCACCACATAAAACGATGTAATGATCAGTGCATTGCCGCCAAAGGCGAAAATCACCGCAGACGTGTGCAATGGCCGCAGCCGCCCGAAATTCAGCCAGGGGCCGAAATTCAGATCGGGAAAGGCGAGTTGCAGCGCGATGACCAGCCCGACAAGAAAGCCGATCACACCCCAGAACACCGTGGCGATGACGCCATAGCGAATGACTTCGTCAAAATATTCAGACTTGGGTTGCGCCGCAGCCCGGCTGGAGAGGCCAGCTGCTGCCGGTGCAAACCGGATATGGCGCAGCATGACGACCGTGCCACCCAGGAGCACGAAAAAGGCCACCCACATATGGGCAGCAAACAGGCTGTCATAGGCGAAACCCGCCCCGAGCAGCGCGGCAAAGGCCAGAATGGCCAAAACCATGGTTTCGAAAGTATAATTCATTGTTGGCATCCCCCAACGGCTTTGTGTCGGCACGGCCCTTCCCTAAGGGAAGGGTTCCGCCCTGATTTGTGGTTTGCGCAGTCGCTCCATGAAAAAAGCCATTCCGTTGCCGGGACGTTTTTCTGACAGCGCCAGAGTATTTCCAGCAAAAGTACGTAAAAACAGCGAGATAGAGCGTTTTGCATTTCGAGGAAAAGCAGTATTGCTCGCCGCGCCATGCCGCCTGCCGGATGGATAGACTTCTGCGTCGAGTCTCTGTTTGACATTCCGCAGCCTCTGCAACCTTGATTCAAATCAAGGCAGTCCATGCAAAGATGGCGATATATGAAGGACGGCAATGGCATTGTGTCGCAGGCATCGGACATCCGATGCGGAGACATTGCGAACCGGCAGTTGCGGCGAAACACCGGAGGGTCTGAAAGGGTCTCTGGCGTTTCCTAAGTGACCCTTTCAGTGCGTGTTACGCATCCTGATCGGGAAACGGTCTTCAAGGCGGGATTTTTCTTGCCCTTGCACGATGCCGCATTGCCATGTTCAGAGCCCGGCGCTGTGAACGACAACCATGGCTCTTTGGAAATGGCCCTGGCATTTCATTTCCGGACATCTCAAGCCTTTGATGCATTTGAGATATTCGGCATTCATGCAGGGCGAAGATGTGGCTCACGCCTTCGCGCTTGTCAATAACGCCCTACGCATGTGCCGGGCCGGCAATAGAAGGAGATGCGGAATGCAGAGCAATTTGGACAAGACGGGTTTTCCGAAGGCCAGAGACGCTCGGCCCCTTGCTTTGCCGCCATGTGAGACCAGTCTGGAATGGCTGAATCATGCCCATGGGGAGCAAATGGCGCTGTGCGCCGAACTGGAAGAGATCGCCGATTCTCTGCCGAACACTATCAACCGGCAGAAATGCATCTACGCGGCCAAGGCGCTAACCCCGCTCATCAAGGGCGTCCATCACTATGAGGAAAGCATCCTGTTTCCCTGGCTCGAAACATCGACACGCAGCAGCGTCGGCATGCATGAGACGCTGAACCGGTTGCGCTTCGAGCATTGCGAAGATGAGTGTTTTGCCGAGGAACTGACAGATGCCCTGCTCAAACTCGGCAGCGGTGGCGAAGTCAACATGGAGGCCGTGGGCTATATGCTGCGTGGCTTCTTTGAAGGGCTGCGACGCCATATCGCCTTCGAGAGAGAACACATTCTCTGCCAGATCGGCGAAACCCAGCTATCCTGACGGCTAAGCTTTTGCCGTTGATCACAACGGTGACTGTGCCGCTCTCTTCGGTCAATAAAAAACCCGTCCCCCCATGAACTGCCCCCGGAAAGGTTGATGTCCAACTTCCGGGGGCAGTTCATTTGCTATGACGGGTTTTTGATGTGAGCCGAAACGATCAGGCCCCGACGGATCTCAGCCGCTTCTCGTCGCGTCCGCCCTTCATGCGCTCGGCCAGAAGGAAGGCCAGTTCCAACGCCTGGTCCGCATTGAGACGCGGGTCGCAATGGGTATGGTATCGATCCTGCAAATCCTCAGCAGAAACGGCACGTGCGCCGCCGGTGCATTCGGTGACATCGTTGCCGGTCATCTCGATATGGATACCACCAGGATGCGAGCCTTCGGCCCGGTGGATCTGGAAGAAGCTTTCCACTTCCGACAGGACACGATCAAAAGGCCGGGTCTTGTAGTGGTTGAGCGTGATGGTATTGCCATGCATCGGATCGCAGGACCATACGACCTTGCGCCCTTCCCGTTCTACCGCGCGGATCAGGCGCGGCAGATGATCGGCAACCTTGTCGTGGCCAAAACGGCAGATCAGCGTCAGACGACCCGCTTCATTCTGCGGATTGAGAATGTCGATCAGGTTGAGAAGATCGTCAGCCTGAAGCGACGGGCCGCATTTGAGACCCAGCGGGTTCTTGATGCCGCGGCAATATTCGATATGGGCGTGATCTGCCTGACGGGTACGGTCGCCGATCCAGATCATGTGGCCTGATGTGGCGTAATGATCGCCAGATGTCGAATCGACGCGGGTCAGTGCCTCTTCATAGCCGAGAAGCAGAGCTTCATGGCTGGTGAAGAAATCGGTTTCGCGCAGGCTGGCATTGGTTTCCGCCGTGATGCCGACCGCCTTCATGAAATCCATGGTCTCGGAAATCCGGTCGGCCAGCTTGCGGTAACGCTCGGCCTGCGGGCTGTCCTTGACGAAGCCCAGCATCCATTGATGAACGTTTTCGAGATTGGCATAGCCACCCATGGCGAAAGCGCGCAGCAGGTTCAGCGTCGCGGCTGACTGGCGATAGGCCATCAACTGACGATGCGGATCGGGAACACGGGACTCTTCGGTGAAATCGATGCCATTGATGATATCGCCGCGATAGCTCGGCAATTCGACATCGCCCTGACGCTCGAAATCCGACGAGCGCGGCTTGGCGAACTGGCCAGCGATGCGGCCGACCTTGACGACCGGAAGCTGGGCGCCAAACGTCAGTACGACGGCCATCTGCAGGAAAGCGCGGAAGAAGTCGCGGATCGTGTCGGCGCCGTGTTCCGCAAAGCTTTCGGCACAATCGCCGCCCTGAAGCAGGAAGCCATTGCCATCAGCCACATTGGCAAGTGCCTTTTTCAACCGGCGCGCTTCACCAGCAAAGACCAACGGCGGATAGGTCGCCAGCTTTTTCTCTGCTGCGGCCAATGCGGCCTGGTCCGGATAGGCCGGAGCCTGCTTGATCGGCTTCTGCCTCCAGCTTGTCGGGGTCCAATTCTGCGCCATCGTCTTCACCTAAACAAAACGCGGCCATGCCTGCGGGCCGCTCGGATTGGCGGCTTATAAACGCTTAATGGAAGCTTGAAAAGCAATACCTTGCTGTCAAATTGGCCTTCCATAGGTGAAAACCACTCTGGAAGGATTTTGGACAACAGGGAAGCAGTAACCTGCCTCCCTGTATATTGAAGGGGACCGGTGGTTTTTAAACCCGCTCGCCGTTCCTGATCCGATAGCTCGGGTTATACATGGTGACCAGTTCTTCGGACGCGGTCGGATGCACC
Organism: Agrobacterium vitis; assembly: GCF_013337045.2. Classification (NCBI taxonomy): domain Bacteria; kingdom Pseudomonadati; phylum Pseudomonadota; class Alphaproteobacteria; order Hyphomicrobiales; family Rhizobiaceae; genus Gillisella; species Gillisella vitis. The sequence continues at coordinate 1,287,052 of NZ_CP118259.1, read as the reverse complement.
GCCATGGTGCGATCAAAATCGTCCTTGGTGCAGCCGGCCTTGAGGGTAATTCCAAGCAATTGCGCCATTTCACCAGCGTCATGGCCAAGAATATGCGCGCCAACCACTTTTCGGTCAGCCGCATTGACGACCAGCTTCATGATCACTTTTTCGGTGCGGCCCGATAGCGTCGCCTTCATCGGCCGGAATTCGGCCTTGTAGATCTCGACCTCCGGGAACGTGCGGGCCGCCTCTTCCTCGGTCATGCCGACCGTGCCGATTTCCGGCTGCGAAAAGACCGCCGTGGCAATCAGGTCGTGATCCGGCGAGGTCGGATTGTCTTTGTATTCCGTCTCAATGAAACACATGGCCTCATGGATCGCCACCGGTGTCAGCTGCACTCGGTCTGTCACGTCACCCAATGCAAAAATGCCCGGCACGTTGGTGCGTGAATATTGATCGACGATGATGGCGCCGCGCTCATTGACAGCAACGCCCGCCGTCTCGAGACCAAGGCCCTTGGTATAGGGATCGCGGCCCAAAGCCAGCATGACCGTTTCAGCCGAAATCACCCCGTTGTTGCGGGTGCGGACGGAAAGGCCACCTGCGGCCATCTTCTCGACTTCCTCCATCACATCCGTGCAGAGAATACGAATGCCCTTGGCCTCCATGGCCTGGTGCAGGCCACGACGGATATCCTGGTCGAAGCGCGACAGGATTTCCTTGCCACGATAGATCAACGTCGTATCGACGCCGAGACCGTGGAAGATATTGGCGAATTCCACAGCGATATAACCACCGCCAGCAATCACGATCGAGCGGGGCAGCGCCTCCAGATGGAAAGCCTCATTGGAGGTTATGCACAGTTCATGCCCCGGCAAGGAGGTATGCGCATTGGCCGAACCGCCGACCGCAATGATGATCCGCTCTGCGGTAACTTCGCGTCCGGTCGCCAGCAGACGGACGCGATTGGGGCCGGTCAGTTCCGCCCGGCTTTCAATCAGTTCCGCACCGGCGCTGTTGAGGCCCTTTCTGTACAGGCCTTCCAGACGCTCGATTTCCTGATCCTTTGCGGCGATCAGCTTTTTCCAGTCGAATCGGCTTTCGCCCACTGTCCAGCCAAATCCAGCCGCATCCTCGAAATGCTCGTGAAACTGCGATGCGTAGACGAACAGCTTTTTAGGCACGCACCCCCTGATGACGCAGGTGCCGCCAAACCGGTATTCTTCGGCAATCGCCACCCGCTTGCCCATGGATGCCGCAAGCCGGGCGCTGCGCACACCGCCGGAGCCGCCGCCGATGACGAACAGATCATAATCGAATGATGACATGGAAAACTCCCGCAAGACGGACGGCCAAAGCGTCCCTCGAAAATTTCAGTAGATCGGCCGGACTGGCAAAAAAGGATGAATGCTGGCCAAAAATCATAAGATCATCCATCCCCTATATGGGAATGGATAGGAACAACGACAACGGAATGCCGCCGGATCATTCCCGACGGGCCTGACGATAAAGCCCGGAACCTAGGTCCGGGCTTTTCTTTAATCGGCGTTATCAGATCAAGGCTTGGGGGCAGGTGCTGGAGCCGCAGGTGCAGGCGCCGGTTCCGAAGCAGGCATCTGCGCCTTCAACTGTGCACCGGCAACCTTGACCAGCGCATCATTGGTGTTCTTTTCCAGGTCACGCGCCACACCGGCAGCCCAGATATCGGCAGACTTGCCGAGCTCACGATTGGCGACCGGCTGGTCCTTGATCAGCTTCTTGCCAGCCGGGCTGGCGAAGAAGGCCGCAATCTGCTTCAACTCTTCCTGAGTAAAGGACTTGGCATAAACCGTTGCCGCTTCCTTTTCGAGATCGCCACGGCGTGCAGCCAGCGCGATGGCCTGCTGGTCAACCGTCTTGTCGATCTGGTCTTCAAGGTTAGGATAAGCCTGGATGAGCTGTGCCTTCAACCGAGCGGCGACATTCGGCAGAATATTGTCAAATACATTGGTAACGCCCAGCGCCGTGATGGCCTGACGGGCGGTATCGATCTGCGCATCCGTCACATCCTGCGCGCGAGCAGCCGGACCAGCCAGAAGCGAAGCTGCGATAACCGCACCGGCAACCATGTGCCCGAAATTAAGGCGACCGAGACCCTGATATTTGCTCATAAAACTCATGCTCCTGTTTGTGTCCCCAGCACTCGCCTCCAACGGCAGCGCTGAATTGTCATATTGGTATTATCGATACCCATGGCCTCAGCGTAAACATGCGCCAGACCATGACCATCCGGCTATCACGCCGCGTCAATCACGCCACAGGCTCGATCACCCGCGCACCATCAGAGCCAGCCACGACGGCCAGCGATGCCATGCCGATGAACAGACCGTGCTCCACCACCCCGGGTATAGCATGCAATGCCTGAGAAAGGGCCACTGCATCAGGAATGCGGCCAAAAGAAGCATCGAGAATATAATGCCCGCCATCCGTCATAAACAGATCGTCGCCAGACATGCGCAGGCCAATCGACCCCGACAGGCCCAGTTTGGCGGCGGCCTTTTCGATGGAGATCCGGGTTGCGATGCCGCCGAATCCATTGATCTCGATGGGCAAAGGATAAGCGCCCAGCGTCTCCACCAGCTTTGTTTCGTCGGCAATGACGATCACCCGCGCTGAGGCGGCGGCAACGATCTTTTCGCGCAGCAGCGCTCCGCCGCCGCCCTTGATCAGGGTCAGGTGACGATCAAGCTCATCGGCGCCATCGATGGTCAGGTCCAGTTCCGGCAATTCATCGAGCGACATCAGCGGCACGCCCAGTTCCAGGCAAAGCCTTGCGGTGCGCTCCGACGTTGGTACGCCTTGAACCTTGAAGCCGTCGGCGACTTTTTCAGCCAGCAACCGTACGAACTCCTCAGCGGTCGAACCGGTGCCGATGCCGAGCCGCATCCCATTTTCGACATAAGACAAAGCCAGTTCTGCGGCTTTGATCTTCATTTGACGAACGTCCATGCTGCCCGCAACTCCTCTTGCAACACTCGGCCAAGGCCTTTCGAAACTGCCGGTCAATGAAGCAAACCTTGCTGGTTTGCCAAGCATTCCGCAGAAAGTTCTCGCTGTTTACACGGGTCGCAAGCCAAACGAAAGCCCCTTTCGACGCCTTCCAATCTTGCATTCCGCCTTGAAAAACCTTAGCCCTGACCGCCGAAACCCAAGGTTTTAAAGTGCAATCCATGGAAAGTCAGCCCGTGTCCCCAGCATTCAACGCCGCCCCCGCCACAGTCGTCTTCGACCTGGATGGAACTCTGATCGATACAGCAGAGGACCTCGTAGCCAGCCTCAACCATACCATCGCTGCTGCCGATCTCGCGCCGCTGGAGGCCGATGACCTCAACCATCTGGTCGGACACGGCGCGCGGGTGATGATCGAGCGGGCTTTCAGCCTGCGCGGCAGGCCGATTTCCGAGGATGCGTTCCAGCCCCTGCTTGAGCGCTTCATTGAGCATTACAAAGACCATATGCCCGGAAAAAGCCAGCCCTATCCCGGCCTGCTGGACGCTCTGGAGCGGCTCGACACGGCAGGCCATCGGCTGGCGGTCTGCACCAACAAGATGGAAGGCCTCGCCCGGCCACTGCTCGAAGGTTTAAACCTGACGGCGCGGTTCACGGCCATTACCGGCGGCGATACATTCGATGTGCGCAAGCCAGATGCTGGCCATCTGCTCGGCACCATCGCCAAGGCTGGCGGCGACCCGCGCCGGGCTATCATGGTCGGCGACAGCCGCAACGACATTCTGGTGGCGCGCAATGCCGGTATCCCCTCCATTGCCGTGCCTTTCGGCTATTCGGACGTACCGGTTGCCGACCTTGATCCCGATGTGATCATTACACATTTCAATGAATTGACCTTGGAACTGGTAGACAGGCTCCTCAACAAGGCCAATTGAAATCCCAAAACACAAAAGGCCCGGATCAACCGGGCCTTTTGCTTATTATGCCTTACTTAAATCTCAACTCTGCACACCGCGAGAGGTCGACGTCACATCGAAGGCCTTGCGGGTCGCTTCATCGCGGCCATAGACGTCGTCGTAATAGCGGACGACCCCATCCTTATCCGGCCAGGCGGTGAAATAGGCGACATAAACAGGGAACTTCTGCGGCACCTGCACGGCGCGGTTCTGGCCGGAGGCAATCTGTGCATCGATGTCTTCAACTGTCGTACCCATCACGGCTGCGGCCATGACGCGCGGCTCAGCCAGACGCACACAGCCGTGGCTGAGCGCGCGCATATCGCGCTTGAAGAAGCTCTTGGCCGGTGTGTCATGCATGTAGATGGCATGGGCATTGGGGAACAGGATCTTCAGGTCGCCCAGCGCATTGTCGCTGCTTGGCGGCTGGCGAACATCGACATCGCTTGTCGTGTACCAGTCGACCTGCGAAGAAGCCACCTTGCGGCCCTTGTAGCTGACTTCATAGCCGAGACGGTCGAGATAGCTCGGGTCCTGGCGCAGCTTGGGCAGCATTTCGTTGACGATGATCGACCGCGGAACGCCCCAATAAGGGTTGAATTCCACCGTTTGAATCATGTTCTGGAAGAAGAAAGTCTGGTGCTGGGGCGCACCGACAACAACCTTCATGGCAATCTGCTGCTGGCGGTCGTTGAAATAATAGGCCTCGAAAGCCGGCTGGTTGATGAACACATAGCGCGGCCCCAGATCGGCGGGCAACCAGCGCAATTGCTCCATGGCAACCACGAGCTTTTCGATTTTCTCGGCATTGGAATGTCCGACCATGGTGCGGACCGTTGCCTGGCCAATGACGCCATCCGGCTTCAGTCCGCGTTCTTTCTGGTAGCTCTCGACCAGCGCCACCAGTTCCGGTGTGTAATCCGGCGTGCCCGTGTAGTCGGTCAGCGTCAGCGCATGCTCAGTCTTCAGCGCATCGCTGCCATAGGTCTTGATGCCTTCGACGATATTGGCAAGCTCAGGATTGCTGCCGCCGGGCTTCAAAACGCCGGTCAGATTGATCTTGACGGGCTTGCTCTGCTGCTGATTGGCCTCTGCCACCAACTTGGCAAGCTCAGCCTTCAGCGCCTGGAATTGCGGGCTGGCTGGATCGCGGCCATGCAGATAGGCAGCGATATCCGGGCTTGAATGCACCAGATCCAGCACCGGATCGAGATTGACGGTCTTGCGCTTGAAATCGTGATAGCCTGAAATGCGGTTCGGATCGAGCCTGCCACGCACCGTGTCCTGAACATAGGTCAGGATCTTGGCCGACAGGTTGAGTTCGAAGGCCATCAGCGCCTGGCGGCGGGCGTCTTCGGGCATGGTATCGAGACCATCAGGCACTTTCACCGCATAATCGGCTGGCTCAAGCCCGGCAGTGTCGGCTGTTGCCAGGGCGGCAACCGCCGATTTCGCCTTGTCGGTTATGGCGGTATCGCTGGCCCAGATCAGCGCGCCCTTGTTGTTATAATAGTTTTCCACAGCCTGCGCCACGTCGGGCGTCGCTTCAACCTTGACCTGCGACATGGCGAGATGGGCGACGGCCAGGGCATGGTCTTCACCAAAAACCGGGATCGGCATGTCCGGTGCCTTGATGGAGATCGCACGCTTGTTCTCGGCCTTATAGGCATAATAGCGAGGTGCGGCGACCTTCTGGATCGGCTCTGGATCGCGCAATTGGGCCTGGGGAATGATTTCCGCCGGCGCTGGCTGGCGGCGCTCCTCCGACCTGCCGCGCAGCAGATCCATCAGGGTCGTGGCGCTCGCCGTCTGCGGCAGGGCGGCCACAACCGTGGACGTGGTCAGGAGGACTGCAATCAGCGCCCGGTTCAGTGAAGGTTTCTGCAACTGCTTTCCCCATTCAGAAAGGTCAAGGTCGGGATTCGAAGTCGGTCCCCGAATATTAGCCGGTTCCCTAGCCGATTGCATCGGCTTTGGAAAGTTAACCATGCTAAAATGCTTGAAAAACAGAGGGTCAACTTTAAGTGACCGATCAGCGCGCCGCCATGGTTAACACGACGTCAAGGTTAAGCCGGGAATTGGTTAAAATTCAGTAACCGCAGATCCTTTCTTCCACCAAACTTTGATGACATTACCGCGATTGCACAACCGACCTGGCCTGTAACCGGGATGCTTTGACGCGGGCGTGAAAACATGTATCAAAGCGTCATGTTTTACGGCGACCGTCATCGAGCCGGTCAACGGAGCGATTGCGTATTCAGACCCTTCAGTTGGAGACACATCATGACTGCAACCCGTACCGAAACTGATACATTTGGCCCTATCGAGGTTGCCAGCGATCGATATTGGGGCGCGCAGGCGCAGCGTTCCCTGGGCAATTTCAAGATCGGCTGGGAAAAGCAGCCCCTGCCGGTAGTGCGGGCGCTGGGTATCGTCAAGCAGGCGGCGGCCCGCGCCAATATGGCGCTCGGCGGGCTGGACTCGACGCTCGGTGAAGCAATCATCAAGGCGGCACAGGAGGTGATCGACGGCAAGCTCAACGATCATTTCCCGCTGGTAGTCTGGCAGACCGGCTCCGGCACGCAATCGAACATGAATGCCAATGAGGTGATTTCCAACAGGGCGATTGAAATGCTGGGCGGAGTGATGGGTTCGAAAAAGCCCGTTCACCCCAACGACCATGTCAATATGAGCCAGTCGTCCAACGACACCTATCCGACCGCCATGCACATCGCCTCGGCCGAATATGTCGTGCATCATCTGATTCCCGGCTTGAAGCATCTGCATGCGGCACTGGATGCCAAGGCCAAGGCTTTTGACCATATCATCAAGATCGGCCGCACCCATACCCAGGACGCGACGCCACTGACACTTGGCCAAGAATTTTCCGGCTATGCCGCACAGGTCGCCTCCTCCATCAAGCGGATCGAGCTGACGCTTCCCGGCCTTTATGAGCTGGCGCAAGGCGGCACCGCCGTCGGCACCGGGCTGAACGCCCCCATCGGCTTTGCCGAAAAGGTCGCCGAAGAAATTGCCGCAATCACCGGCTTGCCCTTCGTCACGGCACCCAACAAATTCGAGGCGCTGGCAGCCCATGACGCCATGGTATTTGCGCATGGAGCGATCAATGCGGCGGCGGCGGCCTGCTTCAAGATCGCCAATGACATCCGCTTCCTCGGCTCCGGCCCGCGCGCCGGTCTGGGCGAACTGGCCCTGCCGGAAAACGAACCCGGCTCTTCTATCATGCCCGGCAAGGTCAATCCGACCCAGTCGGAAGCCATGACCCAGGTCTGCGCCCATATCTTCGGCAACAATGCCGCCCTGACCTTTGCAGGCAGCCAGGGCCATTTCGAGCTGAATGTCTATAATCCGATGATGGCCTATAACTTCCTGCAATCGGTGCAGCTGCTCGGCGACGCCGCCGTCTCCTTCACCGACAATTGCGTCGTCGGCATCGAAGCGCGCGAAGACAATATCAGGAAGGGCGTCGAAAACTCGCTGATGCTGGTGACGGCGCTGAACAGCAAGCTTGGCTACGACGCCTGCGCCAAGATCGCCAAAACCGCTCACAAGAACGGCACGACATTGCGTGAGGAAGCCGTCGGCGGCGGCTATCTGACCAATGAGGAATTCGATCAGTATGTCCGGCCGGAATTGATGATCGGGCCGAAGTAAACCGTCACCGCCGCCTTTGAATCTAATCAGATCCTCGGTGCCCTCAGATTTCAACATCTGAGGGCACTCTATTTCCGGGGTAGACCCAGTTTAAGGCGCAAGCTCAGTGTTGTCTTTGCTATCGAATCGGCAGCATCAGTCAGAGCTTGAGCCGATCAGGATCGATGCGTTTGATGCCGATAAAAACAGAAATGCAAAATCCCAGAAGACGGGATATGCCGGGTGGCCATCCTGCAACTGAAACAAGTCAATTGTCTGCGCTGCATCGATGAGATCACTGACCTGACTTTTCAGTTCATTCACAAGGGCGACCAGATGTTGCGATTTCAATACAAGCGCATCAGGACCGGAAGCCTCATTACCCCTGAAGAACAATAGATCGTTCAAGATGGGCCACACCAACGCTTTGTCAATTTCCTTGATGTCGTCGAGCGTCGCCTTAGGACCCAACAACGCTTTTATAATAAGGTGTTTTTCGAGCGGGCCATCCAAAGGCATCTCGAACAGCTTCAAGAACACAGTGTAATTCAATGCGCTATCATTCAAGGTGTCGGCAATTTGGTCGAGAAGCCGCTGATCCATTTAACCTCACAAGCCTATCGCCGAGCCGCGTTCGCGCGCCCGCGATAACAGCATAATAAACGAATAGAAAATCTATTCTCTCACGTTAAATGTTGCATCGCACTCTCCACTTTAGAATCATTTGCAAAGCGCTTGTCGCCGAACTAGACCAAATGCCGAAAATCCGTTTGGCAAAAAGGCTCCTTCGATGGCTGACGATCTCTTTCCCCTTGGCGAAGACACGACTCCCTACCGCAAACTGACCGCCGATTACGTCTCGGTCGAAACCTTCAAGGGCCAGGAAATCCTGACCGTTGATCCGGAAGGCCTGCGGCTTCTGGCGGAAACGGCGCTTTCCGATATCAACCACCTGCTGCGCCCCGGCCATCTTAAGCAATTGGCCTCCATTCTCCAGGACCCGGAAGCCACCGACAATGACCGTTTCGTGGCCTATGACCTGTTGAAAAACGCCAATATCGCCGCCGGTGGTGTGTTGCCGATGTGTCAGGATACCGGCACCGCCATCGTCATGGGCAAGAAGGGCCGCCGCGTCTGGACGGATGGTGGCGATTATGAAGCCTTGGCCCATGGCGTGCGCGATGCCTATGAAAAGCGTAACCTGCGCTATTCGCAGCTGGCGCCCTTGAAAATGTTCGAGGAAAAGAACACCAAGACCAACCTGCCCGCCCAGATCGATCTCTATGAAGAGGGCGAGGATGCCTATAAATTCCTGTTCATGGCCAAGGGCGGTGGTTCAGCCAACAAGACCTTCCTTTATCAGGGCACGCCTTCGCTACTGACCCATGACCGGATGATCGATTTCTTGAAGGACAAAATCCTGTCGCTTGGCACGGCAGCCTGTCCCCCCTATCATCTGGCGATCGTCATCGGCGGGCTTTCGGCGGAAATGAACCTGAAAACGGTCAAGCTCGCTTCGGCCCGTTACCTCGATGGCCTGCCCACAGACGGCTCCGAAAGCGGCCACGCCTTCCGCGACATCGAGATGGAGCAGGAAATCCACAAGCTGACGCAGTCGCTTGGCGTCGGCGCCCAGTTCGGCGGCAAATATTTCTGTCATGACGTGCGGGTCATCCGCCTGCCGCGCCATGGCGCTTCGCTGCCGATTGGCCTTGGCGTCTCCTGTTCCGCCGACCGCCAGGCGATGGGCAAGATTACCCGCGACGGGATCTTCATCGAACAGCTGGAAACCGATCCGTCGAAATATATGCCTGACATCGATGAGGCCGCCCTCTCCTCCTCCACGGTCAGCATCGACCTCAACCAGCCAATGAGCGCCATCCTGGCCGAGTTGAGCAAGCATCCCGTCAAGACCCGGCTGTCGCTGACCGGCACGATCATCGTCGCCCGCGATCTGGCTCATTCCAAGATCCGCGAACGGCTGGAGAACGGCGAGGGAATGCCGGATTACATGAAAAACCACCCGGTCTATTATGCCGGCCCGGCCAAGACGCCGGAAGGCTTTGCCTCCGGTTCCTTCGGGCCGACCACGGCTGGCCGCATGGATAGCTATGTGGACCAGTTCCAGTCGTTTGGCGGCTCGATGGTCATGCTGGCCAAGGGCAATCGCTCCCGCGCCGTGCGTGAAGCCTGCAAGACCCATGGCGGCTTCTATCTCGGCTCCATCGGTGGCCCGGCAGCCCGGCTTGCCCAGGACTGCATCCGCCATGTGGACGTGCTGGAATATCCGGAACTGGGCATGGAAGCCGTCTGGAAGATCGAGGTTGAAAACTTCCCGGCCTTCATCGTCACTGACGACAAGGGCAATGATTTCTTCCAGGAATTCAACCTCTGATCGTTTAATCCACGTGCAAAGGCAACATTTGGCTTTGCACGTGGACTACGATAGTTTACTGTGGATTTTCATATAATAAATAGAAATTTTACAATTACCGGCATCCTTTACTTATTGCTTTAAATATTTGCTCACCATTCAGCCCTAATCCTGAGTGGGGATTATCGGATGGGGTTAACAGAATGAACACCGCAACAATGGCGCGACCGCAAGGGCTCGACATCGCAATGCAGATCTCCTTTGCGATGCGCTCGATGGGCATTTCGCCGTTGCCGCGAAATTACGAGCTGTTCTACGAGGCCTATATCGGCTCCAACCCGGTCCTGACCCGCAGGGTGACCGCGCTGGGAAGCCGTGCCACCCAGGAAGACCTGGACAAGATCGCCGAGGAATTTTTCGGCCATAATTCCAACCGCATTATTGAAAATGCCCATTCAAGGCTGGTTTCGGAACTGGACAATCTGCTGCGCCTGATGAAGCAGGAGCAAAGTTCGCTGGAGACCTATAACAAGCTGCTGGATGAGACCTGCTCGCGCATCAATGCCAAGAGCACCGGCAGCGTCGAGCTGCTGCGCAATGCCATCGCCCTTTTGACGCGGGCAACAGACGATACGCTGGCCCATGGCGAAAAGACCGCTGAAAGCTTTACACAAAAATCCGTTGAAATGGATGCCGTACGGCGTGAGCTGGACGAATACAAGCGGATCGCCAATACCGATTCTCTGACCCGGCTTGCCAATCGCCGCGCCTTCGATGAACGGATGGCCGGACTGTTCAACTATCCCTCAACACTGACGACAACGTCGCTCATGCTGATCGATATCGACCATTTCAAGAAGATCAACGACACCTTCGGCCATCCGGTCGGAGACAAGATTCTGGCAACTGTTGCCGGTGTCATCCGCGCCAATGCACCGCGTGATGCCTTCGTGGCACGGGCGGGTGGCGAGGAATTCGCCATCATCGTTGAGGGCATGCCGGATACCGAAGTGTTCGGGCTGTGCGAACGCATCCGCACCAATCTGGAAAATACTCTGTTTCGCAACTCCCGCACCGGTGTCAATTACGGTCCGGTCACGGTCTCAATCGGCTTTGCCCTGGCCGCCAATTGCCAGGACCCCGGCGAACTTTATAGCCGCAGCGATATCGCCCTTTACTGCGCAAAGAATGCCGGTCGCAATTGCAGCAGGCCGTTTGAGCCCGGCATGCGCAAGGATTTCGCCAAGGGCTGGCTGATCTACAAGGGATAAGACCTGGTATAAAAGCGCCTAAAGCTTATCGCGCGACAGCCCCTTTGCCTCCAGATCGCGCAGATAATCCGCAAACTTCGTCTCACCAGTCTGGCCAAGCTCGCGCAGATAGGCCCAGGTAAAGATGCCGGTATCATGGCCGTCGTCAAAACCGATCCGCACCGCATAATTGCCGGTTGGAATAAGCTTGGCAATCGTCACATTGCGCTTGCCGGGCACGGTGATCTTCTGCCCCGGCCCATGGCCCTGCACCTCTGCGGACGGCGAAAGCACCCGGAGCATCTCCGCCGCCAAACTGATGCTTTCCCCATTATCGAAAACCAGCGTCAAAAGCCGCCGATCCGGTGACACCCTGATTTCCTTCGGCCAAACTTCGCTCACCACATTCTCCCTGTCATATTGTAAAGTACCGCCTGCAACACAGTCGGAGGAAACCGCTTCGCACTTTTCGGTCTGATCGTTTTTTCATTCGCATCAGATGATCCGAAAACCGCTTCGCACTTTTCGGTCTGATGCTGTATCACCCGATTCAGTCCGATCCAACTTATTCCAGTCGTCCAGCCTGTTGCCTTGCTTGACGGATCGCAATGCGCGCACCAGATTAGTAAGCAATCATGGAGGTTCGCTTGGATTATGCCCCCCGCCTGCACCAGCCGGCGCCAAACTTGCAGGAAAATCAGACCTTGCAGGCCCATACCGGTCTACAGCCAGCGCAGATACCAGACAAAATGATCGATCCCTTCGGTCGGGCCGTGACCTATCTGCGGGTATCGGTGACAGATCGGTGCGATTTCCGCTGCACCTATTGCATGGCGGAAAACATGACCTTTTTGCCGAAAAAGGACCTGCTGACACTGGAGGAACTGGACCGGCTCTGTAGTGCCTTCATCGCCAAGGGCGTGCGCAAGCTACGCCTGACCGGTGGTGAGCCGCTGGTGCGCAAGAACATCATGTTCCTGGTCCGCAGCCTGTCACGTCACTTGCAAAGCGGCGCGCTTGAGGAACTGACGCTGACCACCAATGGGTCGCAGCTCGCCCGCCACGCAGCCGAACTGGCCGACGCGGGAGTGCGCCGCATCAATGTCTCGCTGGATACGCTGGACGCGCAGAAATTCCGCACCATCACCCGCTGGGGCGATCTCTCCCAGGTCATGAAAGGTATCGATGCGGCCCAGGCGGCTGGCATTCACATCAAGATCAATGCGGTTGCGCTCAAAGGTTTCAACGAGGATGAACTTCCCGATCTGATGCGCTTTGCCCATGGCCGGGGCATGGATCTGACGCTGATTGAAACCATGCCGATGGGCGAGATCGACGAAGACCGCACCGACCGCTATTTGCCGCTTTCCGAGGTTCGGCAAGGATTGGCAGAACATTTCACCCTTCAAGATCTCGATTATCAGACCGGCGGCCCTGCCCGTTATCTCCGCGTCGAGGAAACTGGCGGAAGGCTGGGGCTGATCACCCCCCTCACCCATAATTTCTGCGAGAGCTGCAACCGCGTTCGCCTTACCTGCACCGGCACGCTCTATATGTGTCTCGGGCAGAACGATGCGGCCGATCTTCGGGCCGCCTTGCGGGCCAGCGAGGATGACGCGCTGCTGGCTGCGGCAATCGACGAGGCGATCCTGCGCAAGCCCAAGGGCCATGATTTCATCATCGACCGCACCACCCGTCGCCCCGCCGTATCGCGCCATATGAGCGTCACCGGCGGTTAACAGGTATTTTCAAACCTTTGCATCTATTGGTTTTCTGGATAGAACACCGCATCCAAGCCCGGGCGATCTGTCCGGGCGGACTGTTTGGAAAGCTTTTACGCGATGGTGCTGACCCGAAATATGAAGGGCGCGATGTTCATGGCTGCGGCCATGGCCGGCTTCACCATCAACGACGCCCTGTCGAAATCGCTGACCGAAGTGATGAGCGTCGGGCAGGTCATGCTGGTGCGCGGGGCGCTGACCACGCTTCTGGTCTATTTCATCGCTCGTCAGTCCCGCGCCGTGATCTCCCCCAAACTGCTCGGCAATCCGCTGATCATGACCCGCGTGCTGTGTGAGATTCTGGCCTCGATCACCTATCTCACGGCACTGTCTGCCATCCCGCTTGCCAATGCTGCATCTATCCTGCAATCGCTGCCGCTGGCCGTCACGCTTGGTGCTGCGGTGTTTCTGCGAGAGCCGGTCGGCTGGCGACGCTGGCTTGCCATTATCGCTGGCTTTATCGGAGTGATGATCATCATCCGGCCCGGTCCGGAAGGCTTTACCCTGTCGGCGATCTACGTGCTGGGCAGCGTGTTTTTCGCCGCCACCCGTGATCTGGTGACCACACGGATCGACAGGGCAACGCCTTCCATCGTCATCACCCTGATGACTGCCGCTGGCAACGCGCTGGCTGGCGCCGCGCTCATTCCGTTCCAGGGTGGCTGGCAGCCGCTATCCCTCCCGTCTTTTGGGGTGCTGATCTGTGCCGCTATCTTGATGTTCATTGGCTATCAATGCATCATTCTCGCCATGCGTACCGCAGACATTTCCTTCATCGCGCCCTTCCGCTATTCGGGCCTACTCTGGGCCATCGGCCTTGGCATTTTGGTGTTTCATGAATGGCCAGACCCCTGGATGCTGCTGGGCATGGCCGTTGTGGTCGGATCGGGTCTTTATACGTTCCACCGTGAACGGCTGCGGAAAATCCGCGATGCCAGCGCGCTGGCAGCTTGAGCCAAGAGCGCGCCATGGCACCACCTGCAACACCAACCGACCTTCCCGGCGTCATTCTGGCTGGTGGACTGTCGCGCCGCATGGGCGCGGATAAGGCAACCACTATGCTGGCAGGCCTTACCCTGCTGGACCATGTGGCCAACCGGCTGTCACCACAGGTCGGCAACCTCGCCGTCAACAGCAACGATCCGACCCTCAACACCCGCCTGCCACTGATCGATGATGGGATCACCGGTTACGCCGGGCCGTTGGCGGGCATTGCCACCGCCATGGAGTTTGTACGGCAGGTCTCATCCTCCAGCCATGTGCTGGTCGCGCCCATCGATACGCCCTTCCTTCCGGCAGATCTGGTGCAGCGTCTACTGTCCGTGACAGCGGACGAAAAAACCATCGTGCTGGCGCGTTCACTCGGACGGGTTCATCCGGTCGTCGGTCTCTGGCCGGTCGCGTTGAAAGAAACAATCGAGGACTGGCTGAGTGCGCCAGATAATCGCAAACTTATGCTCTTCCTTGGGAAACAGGTGTGTATAGAGGTCGAGTTTCAGGCGATTGATACGGCGCATGGTCCACTCGATCCATTTTTCAACGTCAACAGCCCGGATGATCTGGCCCGAGCGGAAATCTATCTAAAGGCCCTGTCTCATGACATCCAATGATCGCGTCCCTCACAAGGTATTCGGCATTTCCGGCTGGAAGAATTCCGGCAAGACGGGGCTGACCGAGCGGCTGGTTGCCGAACTTACGCAGCGTGGCTTCAGGATTTCTACGATCAAACACGCCCATCATGATTTTGACATCGATAAGCCCGGCGCCGATAGCTACCGGCACCGTCAGGCCGGTGCGGCGGAAGTCGCTATCGTCTCCGGCACGCGCTTTGCCATCATGCATGAACTGCGGGGAAGCCCGGAGCCAAGCCTCGATGAAATTTTGTCTCGGCTATCTCCCTGCGATCTGGTGCTGATCGAAGGCTATAAACGCGAGGCAATCCCGAAAATCGAGGCGCGGCGTCTGGACGCAAAGAACGGCGCGCCGCTTGCCCCTGATGATCCGCATATCATCGCCATCGCTGCCGATCATCAGATCCCCGACACAGACCTGCCGGTCTTCGATCTCGACGACACGATAGCGATTGCCGATTTCATCGCCTCGGCTACAGGTCTGTGCAATTAAAAATGCCGCCGGATCAATCCGGCGGCATGTCAGATATCTCAGCTTTATCAGCGGGCCGCCTGCACCGGCCGCACCAGCGGCGTGACACGGCGGACGGTGACGCGCCGGTTCTGCTGTTCCGGCCCATAGGTCATCACCTTAAGGAACTGCTCGCCATAGCCCTGGGTGATCATGTTTTCTGGCGGAATGCCGTAAACCTGGGTGAGGACATTGGCGACCGATTCGGCTCTGCGATCCGAAAGCACCAGGTTTGACTCAGCAGACCCGACGGCATCGGTATGGCCCTCGATCAAGAAGGTTTCGCCCGGATCGTCCTTCAACACCCGCACGATGGCATCCGCGACCTTCTTCAAGGTACCGGCCTGGTTCATGGAAATATCGGCGCTACCAGTCGCAAACGTCACGGTATCGAGGTCGATGCGGCGCATCTTATCGCGGATACGGGCGGAGTTGCGAACCTCGTCGATGGTATAGACACGCTCGACGGGCTCTACCGGCGGCTGCTCCATGAACTTGTAATAATCGCGGTCGGGCGAACTGCCGACGTCAATAATATAGTCATTGAGCGGCACACGCAGGCGCATGGGCGGCAGGTCCGCACCCGGATCACGGTAGACAACCCGGCGGTCGTCGTCGGCACCATAGAGATCTGGCGAGTAGAATAGCACATATTCCTGGCCATTGGCATCGATTCGCGACCGCTGGATCAACTGGCCATAGCGATTGCGCAGGCTGACGATTCGATCCCCGTTTTCCTTGAAGACAGTGATGCGAACACGCTGGTGATCCACCTGTTCATAGACCGGCGGGCGGCCATATTGAGCAAAACGGCGGTTGTCGTCGCTGCGGATGACGATCTGGCCACCATAATCCATCACCTCGCGGTCATCGTCGAAGCTGCGTTCGACGATGACATCGTCGGGATAGGTGAATTGCGGCTGATCGCGCAGACGGCGGCCCTGATATTGATCGATGGATTCAATGCGGATCCCCGGGCGCGGACGGTTGCCGTAATAGTCCTGCTGGGCCTGGGCATCGCTTTCAGGAATTGCATAGCGATCCTGGTCATCGGCCTGCTGACGCAGACGGCGCAACTGATCTTCGGACATGCCGCGACGCCAATTATTGTCCTTATCGCTGTCGAGCACGGGCGCACCGCGATCCACCGGCAGGATGATGGTTTCATCGGTCTGCGACGGCTTGTCGGCCAAAGCCCGCAACCGTTGCAATTCTTTCGGCGTAAACGGTGCCTGTTCCTGCGGCGGCAATTGCGGGCGCAATTGCTGATCGCTCACGGCATCGCCAGGCGCTCCCGGACGACCGGGTTGGCCCGGCTGGCCATTCTGTCCGGCTTGACCACCCTGACCAGGAGCCCCGCCCTTTCCACCCTGACCAGGAAGACCGCCCTGCTCGCGAGACTGTGTGGCGTTCATTGGCGGCAACAGAGCCGGGCGAGGCTTTCCCGCCTCGTCATTTCCGGGACCGGGCGGTGGTGGCATGGGAGCATCGGCGCGTGGTGCGGCAGGCTGAACGGGCGGCTGCGGTGCCTTCGGTGCGCCCGGTGCCTCGGCAGGCGGCTTTGGCCCGCCCGGCAACGGCGGCTCAGCTACCGGAGGCGCTGGCGGCTTCCCAGCCGGGGGCTCTGCGGGCGCGTTAGGCGCAGTAGGCTTTACTTGGGATTCAGGCGCCGTTTTAGGTTCGGGCTTGGCTTGGGGTTCCGGTTCGGCTGGCCGCGGAGCTTGCGGCCTTTGCGGTTGGCCTGCTGGGGCTTGACCTTCCGCTTGCGGATTTGGACGCTTCTGACCTTCCGGGACTTTTCCAGCCGGATCTTGTTCAGCAGGATTTTGAGCAGCAGGGTTTGGAACGGGCTTCTTGCCAGCCGGTCTCTGGTCTTCCGGTTTCACGGGCTGCACCTCGCCCTTAGGCATTCCAGGCTGGGGCGTACCCGGTTGCCGTGCAATCGTACGATCACCAACAGGCCGCATCGGCGCACCTTTCGGCTCACCGGCAGGAGGCATAGGCGGCTGAGCTTCGTTCTTCTTCGGCTTCACCGGCTTTTCTTGCGGTTCAGCTGGAGGCTCCGCCATTTTCGGCGGCTCCATTTTCGGTGGCGGGGGAGCCTTTTGTGGCTCTAACGCTGGCTCCATCGGCTTTTCATGTTTTTTCTGCTGTGGCGGCTCGGCGGAAGGCGCTTCCATTCCAGCCGGAGGCTTTGGCCTGGACTGCTGAGCAGGCGCTTCTTCCCGGGCAGGTGCTTCTACACGGGCAGGCGGGGCTGCTTCACTACGGGCGGGTGGCGCCTCAGGGCGCTTGTCTTCCTTCGGCGGTCTCGGTGCCTCAGGCGGGCGCTCTTCGCCGGGCTTTCCCTCTTCCGGCGGCCCCTTCTTTTTCTGCTTCGGCAGCTCTTCCGGCGGAGGCTCGGCCTGGGCCATCAGCACGATGCCGTGACCGTCAAGTGTCGTGCCAGCCGACATCGCCCGCATCCGGCCGGCAATATCCTGGCTTGGTGCGAGATTGTCGGAAGTATAAGAGGCGGCAAAGGATGGTGCGGCAACGAGATTTGCAAGTGCAATAAGCACCGATGCCGTTATCCTGGATTGTACTGCCATGGGTTTTCCTCGCAGTTGAGGCATTTTGCCTCGTTGTTCTTGAATTCGATTCTTTAACGACGCGCTTTTACACGCCGGATTCTAGGCAGGAAGATGGCTGGGTTGGAATGAACGAAGGGTGAATGACATGTTCACGACATCAGGCAGGGGGTGGCGAGCATTAGCAGTTGCAATTTCCGCAAAAACGGAAAAACTGGCGAAACGTTCCGGCGAAAATTCAAAGAAATGGCCGGTGCCTGCGCCAGCGGGACATTCCCATCCCGCATGGCAACCAACAGAGAGGATCTCATGCGTATCTCGACCCGTTTTCTGGCCGCCGCCTCCCTTACCGCCCTGTCATTGTTTGCCGGTGGCGCCTTGGCTGAAGAAAAGCTCGTTATCGGCACGGAAGGTGCCTATCCGCCCTTCAACAGCCTGGAAGCCGACGGCTCGCTGACCGGCTTCGACATCGATATCGCCAAGGCGCTTTGCGAAGAAATGAAGGTGACCTGCACCTTCAAGACCAATGATTGGGACGGTATCATCCCGGCCTTGCAGGCCAAGAAATTCGACGCCATCGTCGCCTCGATGTCGATCACCCCAGAGCGTCTGGAAAAAGTGGATTTCTCAAAGAAATACTACAACACCCCTCCAGCCATCGCCGTGCCGAAGGATTCGCCTGCCAAGAGCGTCGAAGACCTGAAAGGCAAGACCATCGGTGCGCAAACCTCCACCTCCCATGCCAATTATGCCGAAAAGCATATGCCTGATTCGCAGCTGAAGCTTTACCCGACAGCCGACGAATATAAGCTGGACATCACCAACGGCCGTATCGATGCTGTCATCGATGATGTCGTGGTGCTGACGCAATGGGTCAAGAGCGATGCAGGCACCTGCTGCAAGATCCTGACGCCACTGCCGATCGATCCGGTTATCAATGGCGAGGGTGCAGGCATTGCCGTTCGCAAGGGCGAAACCGCTCTGGCTGACCGCTTTACCAAGGCCATCGCCGCCATTCGCGCCAATGGCACCTACCAGAAGATCAATGCCAAATATTTCGATTTTGACGTTTACGGCGACAAATAAATCGGTTTAAGACGGCGTGATCCGGGGCTACCCGGATCACGCATAACAGACAAAGCAAAAACATGCGGCAAAGACCGCAAGGGGAATTGGCTAAATGGGCGGACTCGCTTCCGCGCTCGACGCCTTCTGGGCGCTCGTTTCGCAGATTTTCGATCCCTTTTGCGGCAGCGCCGGGATCTTCACCTGGTTTGCATCCGGGACACTTCTGGCCTGCGGCGATGCGGGCTGGGGCGATGAAATCGGCTTCGGCTTCAAGGTCACCGTCACACTGGCTGCGGCAACCCTGCCCTTCGGATTGGTCATTGGCTTCCTGATTGCCCTTGCCACCCAAAGCAGCGAGCGCATGTTGCGCCAGGCAGCCGCAATCTACACGACGATCTTTCGCGGCCTGCCCGAACTCCTGACGCTGTTCATCGTCTATTACGGCTCGCAGATCCTCATTCAGTCCGTCCTCGCCTCCATGGGCTTTGAGGAACGGATTGAAATCAACGCCTTTTTCGCCGGTATGATCGCGCTGGCTCTGGTGTTTTCGTCCTATTGCGCCGAGGTGTTGCAATCAGCTTTCCGCGCCATTCCCTCCGGCCAGTATGAGGCAGGCTTTGCCATCGGCATGTCGCGCACCAAGACCATGCTGTTGGTGATCGTGCCGCAATTGATCCGCATCGCCCTGCCCGGCATCGTCAATCTGTGGATGAACCTTTTGAAGGATACCGCGCTGGTCTCTGTCATCGGCCTTTCCGACATTATCCGCCAGACCGGTATTGCCGCCCGTGTTACCAAGGAAGCCTTCCTGTTCTATACGATTGCCTGTGCGCTTTATCTGGTATTGGCAATCCTCTCCTCCATCGCCGTCGGCTATATCGAAAACTGGACGAAACAGTCGGGGGCGAACCGATGAGCCACAGCCTCGAACTGATCCCGCCCCGCCCAGCACCTCCAAGACATGAGCATCGCGTTACCCCTGGCCGGGTATTGGGCGGATCTTTGCTGCTGGTCTGGGCTTTGCTTGGCCTTGGCCTGCTGGCGATGATGATCGGTAATTGGGACCAGGATAAATTCGTCAAATACGGTCCGCGTTTTATTTCGGGCCTTGGGACGACGCTCAGCATCGTCGTCATCTCGATTGCCGCAGGCGCGGTCCTCTCTATCCCAATCGCCTTTGGCCGGATGTCGAAAAACCGTCTGGCCAACGCCGCGACCTATGCCTATGTCTATGTCTTTCGCGGTACGCCGCTGCTGGCGCAGGTGTTTCTCGTGTATTACGGCCTCGGTGGGTTCCGGACGGAATTCGAGGCCGTCGGTCTCTGGTGGTTCTTCCGCGATGCCTGGTATTGCGGGTTGCTGGCACTGTCGCTGAACACGGCCGCCTATCAGGCAGAGATCCTGCGGGGCGCGATCCGCAGCGTTGGACGCGGCCAGCATGAAGGTGCTGCTTCGCTGGGTCTGCCGCGCACCGTCACGTTCTGGAAAATCATCCTGCCGCAAGCGCTGATTGTTGCGCTCCGGCCTTACGGCAATGAAATCATCCTGATGGTCAAGGGTTCGGCCATTCTGTCGATCATCACCGTTCTCGATATGATGGGCGAGACCCGCTACGCCTTCTCGCGCACCTTCGACTACCAGACCTATCTTTGGGCGGCGATCTTCTATCTCGCCATTGTCGAAATCCTGCGCCATGGCTGGGCCGCCATCGAGACACGGCTGACGCGCCATCTCAAGCGCTGACAAAACCTGGCAGCACTCAAGGCGATACGCTGCTAACCATATGATTTTTATTTTGAAATGTCATCTATGACAGTTTTGTTAAGCCTCAATTAAGCCTCGCATGGAACCATCATCCTATCGGACGAACCGATGCGCGACGGGCAGGTTTAACCTGTGCCGCCGGGATCAGAATGGGAACGAAACGAGGTTGCCATGAACACTGACATCAGGAATGACGACACACATAAATCTGGCATGACTTCCGATATGGAAATGATGCTGAAAGGCTATGGCATGACCACAGCGCAAATTCTCTACCGCATGCCCGATCACCAAAACCTGCTGCAAACCTTCATCTGGCAGAATTACGATCTGGCCCCGGATTTTCCGGAAATGCGCGGCTTTCTGAAATTCTGGCAGGAAAAGCTGGATGGACCGCTTCATTCGGTACGCTATGTGCATCGCAAACTGATTGCCGCCAATGAATGGCGAGCGCTGAAAGGCGAATTCATCCTGCATTGACAGTCGGCCTCGGAGGGAAAGCTGGCGATGTTGCCAAACGCGCCATGAGCCGGTAGACCCTCACGCCAATCGCCTGTTCTCGGCACCGACCATTGACTTTCAATGCCGGGCCGAGATCATGCGGATGGATTGAAATTTACGCCAGAGCCTGACGCCCGATCCGGTGCGCGGCGGCGTGATCTGAGGGCGACGCAATGGCGAAAATCGATGAAGAGAAGCTGTCCGAGGCTTATAACCGGGCATTGGCGCTTGAGAAGGCTGGCGATATCGACGCTGCGGTGAAGGCCTATCACGAGGTTCTGGAAATCGACCCGGAAGACCATGGCGGCGCAGCCGTCCGCCTCGCCTCGCTTGGCCGCGGTGAAACGCCGCCGCGTGCCTCCGATGCCTATGTGGAAACGCTGTTTGACCAGCATGCCGAGGATTTCGAGGATATTCTCGTTGATCAGCTCGGCTACGCCGTGCCGGTCATCGTGCGCCAGCGCTTGCAGGAACTGAAGCTTGGCCCATTCAAGCGCCTGCTGGATCTCGGCTGCGGCACCGGCCTGACGGGCGGCACCCTGCGTGACATGGTGGACGATATCACCGGCATCGATCTTTCGGAAAACATGGTCGAGATCGCCCATGAGAAAGACCTTTACGACACGCTTTACGTTGCCGAAGTCGAGGATTTCCTTGAGGACAATGATGAAGACCTGTTCGACGTGATCACCGCTACCGATGTCCTGCCCTATCTTGGCGCGCTTGAGCCGCTGTTTTTCGGCGTGTCGGAAAATCTGATGCTGGGCGGCTATTTCATCTTCTCCTCGGAAACCATGGGTGAGGATGTGCCCTACAAGGTCGGCCCGCATCAGCGTTTCGTCCATGCGCAGACCTATATCCGCGAGCGGTTGGCCGCCACTGGCTTCGAGGTCGTAGAAGTCACCGACATAAATGTGCGGATGCAAGATGGTGAGCCTTCGCCCGGCCATCTGGTGATCGCGCAGTTAAAAACCTTGAACTGACATAAAAGCCGCGAGGGCGAGATGACCGGACCAGATCTTCATCCGCCCTTGCTGCCCTACCGAACCGGCCACCTGCCGGTCACAGACGGCCACCGGATCTATTTCGAATGCAGCGGCAACCGTCAGGGCATTCCGGCCGTCATTCTGCATGGCGGCCCCGGCTCCGGCCTCTCTGAAACCACGCGCCGGTTCTTCAATCCCGAGCACTATCACATCATCCAGTTCGACCAGCGCCATTGCGGTCGCAGTCTCCCCTTTGCGGGCGATCCGGTGGTCGATCTCAGTACCAACACGCTGCCGCATCTGCTTGAGGATATCGAAGCGTTGCGCCTCTATCTCGACATTGAGCGCTGGCTGGTGATGGGCGGCTCCTGGGGATCAACGCTGGCGCTCGCCTATGCCCAAGCGCACCGGAAGCAGGTTCTCGGCCTGCTGCTGACCATGGTCGTCACGACAAGTGCTGCCGAAATCGAATGGATCACACGCGGCGTCGGACAGTTTTTTCCGGCAGAGCATACCCGCTTTCTCGACCATCTTTCAAGGGATCAGCGAGACGGCGATCTCACTACCGCCTATCACCAACTGCTGATCAATCCTGACAAAGAGATTCATGAAAAGGCCGCAAGTGCCTGGTGCGCATGGGAATCCGCCCATCTTGCCGTAAAGCCAGGCTATGTCCCGCATACCAGATGGTCGGATGCCCGGTTTCGGCTGTGTTTTGCCCGGCTTGTCACCCACTACTGGTCGCATCGTGCCTGGCTCGCTGACGGAGCCATTCTTCACGGAATCAAACTGTTGGACGGCATTCCTGCCATATTGATTCATGGCCGCCTCGATTTCGGTAGCCCGCTGAAGACGGCCTATGATCTGCATCAGGCTTGGCCGGGCAGTCGGTTGATTGTCGTTGAGGATGGTGAACACAATATCAGTGCGCCTGGCATGGCAGCCAGTGTCATCGGGTCCCTGCAACGCCTTGCCCGCGAATTGAAACACTGATCCGGCACCACCCCATCATGGCCGCTTGGCCCAAAAATAACTTTTCCTGCGTTGCGGGCTGCGATACCTCTGGCGGCGCGCAATAAGCAAAGGAGACTTAAGACATGGCCAAGGTGGCATTCATCGGATTGGGCGTCATGGGTTATCCCATGGCCGGACACCTGAAGGCGAAGGGCGGCCATGATGTGACGGTCTATAACCGCACCACGGCCAAGGCCGAAAGCTGGGTAGCCCAGCATGGCGGGGCGCTTGGCCTGACACCGGCAGAGGCCGCGAAGGATGCCGCTTTCGTCTTCACCTGCGTCGGCAATGACGATGACCTGCGTGCCGTCACCATTGGCGTCGATGGTGTTTTCGCGGGCATGAAACCCGGTGCGATCTTGATCGACAACACCACGGCCTCAGCGGACGTGGCTCGGGAACTTTATCAGGCTGCAAAGGCCAAAGGCTTTGGCTTCATCGATGCGCCGGTGTCCGGCGGTCAGGCTGGAGCGGAAAATGGTGTATTGACCGTGATGTGCGGTGGAGACGAGCCGGTGTTCGAACAGGCCCGCCCGGTGATCGAAGCCTATGCACGGATGATCGGCCTGATGGGACCAGCGGGTTCCGGTCAGTTGACCAAAATGATCAACCAGATCTGCATTGCCGGTATCGTTCAGGGCTTGGCTGAAGGCGTGCATTTCGGCAAGCGGGCCGGTCTCGATATCGAAAAGGTCATCGAGGTGATTTCCAAGGGGGCTGCCGGTTCCTGGCAGATGGAAAACCGCCACAAGACCATGGCCGTCGGCAAATATGATTTTGGCTTTGCCGTCGATTGGATGCGCAAGGATCTGGGCATTGTGCTGAACGAAGCCAAGACCAATGGCGCCACCCTGCCGCTTACAGCCCTGGTCGACCAGTTCTACGGTGACGTGCAGAAGCTTGGCGGCAATCGCTGGGATACGTCATCCCTGCTGGCCCGGCTGGAAAAATAATGAGATTAGGGAGCCTGTCTGTCTATCAGGCTCCCCAACCCTTATTCCTCACCCGATTTATTATTATCGAGCATCATGTAATCGAGCGGCAATTCAGTCGTGTATTTGATCTGCTCCATGGCGAAGGCCGAGGAAACGTCGCGGATCTCGATTTTGGCGATCAGCCGCTTGTAGAAGGCGTCATAGGCGCCGATGTCAGGCACCACGACCCGCAGCAGGTAATCCACATCGCCGCTCATGCGATAGAATTCGACCACTTCGGGAAATTCCGCCACCACTTCGGAAAAGCGCTTCAACCATTCAATCGAATGGGTATTGGTGCGCACCGAAACGAAGACCGTAACCTTGGTATTGACCTTGACCGGATCGAGCAGCGCCACGCGGCGCTTGATCACGCCATCCTCTTCCATCTTCTGGATACGCCGCCAACAGGGCGTGGTGGAGAGACCGACCTTCTTGGCGAGGTCGGCAACGGCAAGAGTGGAATCCTCCTGCAAAATACGCAGAATTTTACGGTCCAGACGATCCATGAGCGACACCATTGAAATTTTTTTTCGGTATAGCGCAATTTGGAGCGAACGAAAGCAAAATGCTTTCACCGTAGCCAGTGATCCACTTGCTTTTTCAAGATAGGTAGCAATTCTGCCTCAAACCACGGATTGCGGCGCAGCCAACCGCTGTTTCGCCAACTGGGATGAGGCAGCGGCAAAATCTTCGGCCCTGGCCGGTTGGTAAAAAACGATTCGCGCCAGCTTTGCACCGTGGCATGCAAGGTTGGTTTTCGCAGGTCGCCCATATGCCAACGTTGCGCATATTGGCCGATGGCAAGCACCAGTTCCACCTGAGGCATGACAGCCATGGCGGCATCGCGCCAATGCGGGGCGCATTCGCGCCGAGGCGGCAGATCGTGACCGCTGGCATCATATCCCGGAAAGCAAAAGCCCATCGGCAGGATGGCAAAGTTGCGGCTATCGTAAAACGCCTCCCGGTCCACGCCCAACCATTGCCGCAGCCGATCGCCCGAGGCATCGTTGAAAGGCAGTCCGGTTTCATGCACCCGCTTACCCGGCGCCTGCCCGGCAATCAGAATGCGGGCGGCAGAAGACAGGACGGCGACGGGCCTTGGCTCATGCGGCAGCGCCGTTGCCTGCGTCGGACAATCCCGGCAGATCCGGCAGGCGTGAATAGCGGCACGCAGTCCGTCTAGGTCAAAAGGCACGTTCACGCTCAATTTTCGTCCTGCCTGCGGATAATATCATTGCGAGGATGCAGCTTTCGCCATTCTTCAGGCCGGTCGAAAGTGCCTGCCCAAAGCCCCGCTTTGTCGGCCTGGGCCTGTTTTTCCTCATTCTCATAGCCGCCCGCATTCAAAACGAGACCGGAGCGAACCATGTCGGCGCCGACATCGCGGCCCATGACATTGCAGGTCACCAGAATACGGTCGTTGTCGATGCGCTCCGACCCCTGGCAGAGGACGCCAGCCTGAGCCATGCGCTGGGCGAGACCAAATCGGGCCTGCGCACCGCAAAGCTGAACAACACCATCCTCGCCCCGGCACCGCTGACCAATTTCGGGTGAATCCAGGCCTTTGAGTTGCAGGCGTTGACCATTGGTCACCAATGTTTCACCATCGGCAATCACGAAAGGGCCATCGAAGGACGGCATTTTGCGGGGCCAGAAGGCGGCGGCAATCATTGTGCCGATGACCAGGCAGACGAAGGCGGCAGCGATGATCCGATGCATGCGTGTCACAATCTGGCCCTTTTCAATAACAGCCGGTATCCGAGAATGGCAAATAAAACCTTTCCAGAAAGTAACTCTTAAGACTTCATGGCTAGTCTGAGACGGACCGCGGAAAAAATGCAACCATATCATGGGTAACGGCGTCTCAAACTCGACCGACAAGAATATTGTCGACCTATCGCGTAGCCACCGCAACAAGGCGACGGCAAAAGCCTTACGCATGACCAGAGAACGCTTGCATTCCACCCATGGCGGCACACCGGCTTTCGAAAAAGACCTGCTGTCCATGCATACCCAGGCCAGCCTGCAAGGCGCGGCCATCACACCTTTCATCACGATATTGACCGCGGGCCTGACGGCCTACCTGTCGGGAAGCCCGATCTATATCCTCTGGGCACTGCTGACGCTGAGCATTCATGCCCTGAACATTCTGCTCATTCGCAAGGCTGCCAAGCGCATTCCGGTCTCCCATCATCAGGAACATTGGCGCCATGTTCTGCTGGGCGGGCATCTGGCCATGGGCTGCTGCTGGGCCGCCTTTACCTTCCAGACCTGCGACGCCTGCGGCCCGACAAGCGACCTGCTGCTGAAAGGCTCCGTACTGCTGGTCGTGCTCTGCACCACGGCCATGACCAATATTCTGCTGCGTCAGGCCGTACTCTATGCGTTTACCCCACCGATCATTGCGCTTTCCGCACAGGCGTTTGTTTCTCAGCGTGTCGACGACGCAACGCTGGCCCTGGCCTTTACCGTCTCCGTGCTGTTCTTCATCTATATCACCGGCAGGCTCTACGTTTCCAACCTCAAGCTGATCTCCTTCCAGAGCGAGAAGGACGACCTGATCGCCGAGTTGGAAGTGGCCAAATCCATGTCGGATGAAGCCCGCCGCCGGGCGGAAGAAGCCAATATGGCGAAATCGCGCTTTCTCGCCTCAATGTCGCATGAATTGCGCACACCATTAAATGCCATTCTCGGCTTTTCCGAGGTCATGGCCCAGGAAGTGCTGGGGCCACTCAACAATCCGCTTTACCGGGAATATTCCGGCGACATTCACAGGTCCGGCCAGCACCTGCTCAATCTGATCAACGAAATACTCGATCTGTCGCGAATCGAGGCCGGCAAATACGATCTTTCGGAAGAATCGATCTCATTGCTTGAAGTCGCCGAGGACTGCGTCGGCATGGTGCAATTGCGCGCCAAGGCCAAGGATATCAAGATATCCCAGCAATATGAGGTCAACCTGCCTTCCCTTTGGGCCGATGAAAAGGCGCTTCGGCAAGTGGTGCTGAACCTTTTGTCGAATGCGGTGAAATTCACGCCGCCGGGCGGAGAAATCTTCGTCAAGGTCGGCTGGACCGTCGGCGGCGGGCAATATGTCTCCATCAAGGACAATGGCCCTGGCATCGCCGAAGAGGAAATCCCCGTGGTGCTCTCAGCCTTCGGCCAGGGCTCCATCGCCATCAAGAGCGCCGAACAGGGGACAGGCCTCGGCCTTCCCATCGTTCAGGCCATCCTCGCCAAGCATGGTGGCGAATTCAAGCTGAAATCAAAACTGCGCGAAGGGACGGAAGTGATTGCCATCCTGCCTGCCAAGCGCGTCCTGCAAACGATTCCCGCCGTACAAGGCACCCAGGCCGTGGAACCGAAGCGACGTTATTTCGCCTGAACAAACGGGCTCTGAACCCTCACCGCTGCATATGGGGCCGTCGTTTGCGCCCCAGCTTCCAGCCATTTTTTTGAGCCCTGGCAAATTTTAGCCCGGCCCTTCGGCGAAACCGCCGGACCGGCGCAACATCATGGGAGAGGACCAAGACACCAAGCGGCACCATCCAGAAGCCAAGCACGGGCAGAAAGCCCAGGCAGCCGCCAACCACCAGAAGACTGCCAACCGTGATCCGCCCGCCGCGAGACTGCGGGATTGGCAGGTTGAAACGCCCCAGATGCAGGCGCCCCTTCTCGGTATCCATATGATAGGTCTTGGTTTTCTTTTCCGTCACGGTCGTCCTTCAAGGCCGCTTGAGGCCAGTTTTCCCACAGACATCAGATGGGAAAGAGGGGAAAACAAAACAAGAGGCACTTTTTTTTCAAAAAGGGACTTGGCAAACCATCAAAGCCTGAGTAGAAGCCCACTCACACCAACGGACGCGGTTCACACCGCTTCAAACGGTACATTCCCTGGTAGCTCAGCGGTAGAGCATTCGACTGTTAATCGACAGGTCGCCGGTTCGAATCCGGCCCGGGGAGCCATATTCCAGCTGAATAGCTGACATTATAAAGCCGGATCATTTCTGATCCGGCTTTTTTTCTATCCTAATTCAAGCTGATGGGCTTAACGGCAAACCGTGGTTGTCTTGTAGACCCAACGCCCATGATGACGGAACTTGACCTTCTTTGTCCGGCAGTTATCGCGGTAGGCGTGATGACGCCGCTCGAAATTGCGATGGTGGGGACGGCGATCGTCGCGGCTGTAGTAGCGATCAGGATTATGACCGCGATCATACACCATAACCCTGACATCATCGGCCAGAGACGGCGCTGCCGTTGCTGTGATGCTTCCCAGACCGATCAGACATGCGACCAAAAATTTCTTCATCTTCTATCTCCTGATGCGTTTCACTGGAAACGATGACTGGAGATTAAGCGAAACAAGATGAACGCAATCTGATCCTCTTGTTCATGTTGAGGACGGGTGTTTTTCAGCGGTCACATGCCTTCGGTTACTCAGTCGCCACGCATTCAAAAAACTGAAATGGCCGACCTTTGTAGTCGCGCTGCTCCGTCTCCGTAAGGCCGATCTTGCGCAGCACGGCCAGCGAGGCCGCGTTGTCGACATGGGCGAAGGCGGTGAAGGCATTCCCGATGCCTTGCTCAAAGAACCAGCGCTTCAAGCCTGTAGCGATTTCCGTTGCAAAGCCTTTGCCCCATTCATCATGGCAGATGGAATAGCCCAGTTCGTACTGCCCGCTGTCCTTCGACCATGAGAAACCAGCGCGCCCGATGAAGCGGCCATCGTCCCGGGCAATCAGCTTGAGCTTACCAACACCATTTGCCTCATAGTCATCCATCCAGCCATCGATACGTTCCGCCGAGTAGGACTGGCTCCATGGCGCTCCCGTGCTGACAAAACGGCAGGTTTCCGGGGTTGAATGAAGGTCGGCCAGCAATGTCTCATCGCCCGCCCGCCATGGGGTCAGCAAAAGCCGCTCTGTCTCGCAGACCAGCGGGATCTGGTGGACACCGCCCGATACCGCCTGACGCACGCCAGTGGTGCCGGGAAATGTCAGGGGCAGCCCCTTCAGCGAGCGCACCGCCAGATAGGCCCAGGCCTCCGCCTCCATGGCATCGCCATTGAGCGCCAGATCATCGGCATTGACGATCACAGCTCCTTCCCGCGCCGCCATGTCGTTCAAATCAGCCATGATAACCGCATTCAACCGACCACCGCCGCAGATCACATAGGTTTTCGGCTCCTGCGGCAAATGCCGGGCCGAGGCGAAAATCGACGCCGCAGCCACATGCGCCAGCGTGCGCGCACCATCTTCAAGGCTGATATCCCCAGCTTTGGGCGGAGTGAAGTCATTGCGATCCAGTGAGCGGCGCAGATTGGAGGTGAAAAACCCGTGGCCAAGATAACGATCCGCCAAGGGCTTCACCACCCGGCCCTTGGCGGCAATCCCGCCCCCGGCATCAAAAGCAAGGCCGGTATGGGCCTCAACCCATTGGTCGATCAAGGTATTGCCGGGGCCACTGTCAAAGGCGGCGATTTCGCCGTCAGCACCGATATAGGTCAGGTTGGAAATGCCGCCGATATTGACGAAGCAGGCCGGAAGGCGTTCCGCCCCCAATCCGCCAGCCAGCGCAGCATGATAGGCAGGCACCAGCGGGGCGCCCTGCCCGCCATGCACCATATCACTGGCGCGCATATCGTAGACGACATCAATACCGGTTTCGCGGGCCAGCAACGCGCCATCGCCAAGCTGCACCGTCAAAGCCTGATCCGGCCTGTGCAACACCGTCTGGCCATGAAAGCCGATGACATCGATATCACGGGCGCGAAGCCTGTTTGCGGCGAGAAAGTTTTTGACCGCCTCCGCATGACGCAGCGTCAACTCCCTCTCCAGCGCGGCCAAGCTTGCCGGGCGCTGGCGGCGGTCGGTGATCACCTTGGCATCCTCCAGCCCCTGCTTCAGTCGCTGGCGAAACGCATCGTCATAAGCCACCGCCAGAAACGGCCCACGCTCCACCACCGCCTCGCCATCTGTAGTGACCAGGGCAACATCGATGCCGTCCATGGAGGTGCCACTCATCAGGCCGATTGCTTGCAGCGTTTTGGTCACGACTCGATGTTCCTTTTCCCGGCGATCAGAAAGAGCGGTATTGATGGCTGAAATTGATGCACTTTTCAAAAAACAATGATAAAGCCGCCTCGAATTCCAAATTCACAAGACCAAAGTCCGATACCAGAAGGCGTGACGATCATGTCCAAGTTCAAGTCCGATTTCCTCCGTACAATGCATGAGCGCGGGTTTATTCATCAAATTTCCGATGAAACCGGCCTCGATGATCTGTTGTCGAAGGAAACCGTGACGGCCTATATCGGCTATGATCCAACCGCCTCCTCCCTGCATGCGGGTTCGCTCATTCAGATCATGATGTTGCACTGGTTTCAGGCAACCGGCCATCAGCCGATTTCTCTGATGGGTGGCGGCACGGGCATGGTGGGCGATCCGTCCTTCAAGGAAGAAGCCCGCCAATTGATGACCGTGGACAAGATCGAGGACAATATTGCCTCGATCAAGCGCTGCTTTTCGCATTACCTTGATTACGACAAAGGCCCCAAGGGCGGCGCATTGATGCTGAACAACGCCGAATGGTTGCGTGGGCTGAACTATCTCGAATTTCTGCGCGATGTGGGCCGTCATTTCTCGGTCAACCGTATGTTGTCGTTCGAGAGCGTCAAGACCCGCCTCGACCGCGAACAGTCACTGTCCTTCCTGGAATTCAACTACATGATTCTCCAGGCCTACGATTATGTCGAGCTGAACAAGCGCTACGGCTGCCGCCTGCAAATGGGTGGCTCTGACCAATGGGGCAATATCATCAACGGTATTGACCTTGGCCACCGCATGGGCACACCACAGCTCTACGCGCTGACCTCGCCGCTGTTGACGACATCCTCTGGTGCCAAGATGGGCAAATCGGCCACGGGCGCTGTGTGGCTGAATGCCGACCTGCTCTCGGCCTATGATTTCTGGCAATATTGGCGCAACACCGAAGATGCTGACGTCAGCCGCTTCCTGAAGCTCTACACAACGCTGCCAATGGATGAGATTGCCAAGCTGTCTGCGCTGGGCGGTTCGGAAATCAACGAGGTCAAGAAAATCCTCGCCACCGAAATCACCGCCATCCTGCATGGCCGCACCGCCGCCGAGGAAGCAGCTGAAACCGCCCGCAAAACCTTTGAAGAAGGCGCACTGGCCGATAATCTGCCCTCCATCGAGGTCGCAACAGGCGAACTTGAAGCAGGTATCGGCCTTCTGGCCCTGATCGTCAAAGCCGGCCTCGCCGCCTCCAACGGCGAAGCCCGCCGCCATGTGCAGGGTGGAGCTGTGAAGATCAATGATCAGAGCGTGTCAGATGAGCGCATGAGCATTGGGGCTGGTGAAGTGACGGCGGATGGGGTTATCAAGCTGTCATTGGGTAAGAAGAAGCATATTCTGGTGCGTCCGGTTTGATGTGATGGCCTTCTGTGTTTTGATTGGCGCAGAAGGCTTTTTAAGTGTTGAGAAAATCGAATACAGAACTGCCGCTTTATTCGGAGGATTTGAGACTGCCTGTGTCAACGCTTAACATAGCGGATAACGCCAAGGAGTATACATGAATGAAGATAATGTGTCTCAACGGCTGGGGCGGCAAACTACATAAGCATTTGACTTCTTATATTAAATCGGAATCTCCCGATATTTTGTGCCTGCAAGAGGTGGTCCACAGCCCTGAAGCACAAAATGACTGGTTAACCTATAGGGATGGAGACCACATCCTGCCACAACGTGCGAACTTTTTTCGTGACGTTGCGGGGGTCCTCCCTGATCATACAGCAATATTCTGCCCGGCAGCCCAAGGAGTTCTTTGGGATGAAGAGCACACCGTGCAATCTCAATGGGGACTGGCAACCTTTGTCCACAAATCCTTGCCAATCACGGCACAAGTTCAAGGCTTTGTCCATAAGGGTTTTTCTCCGCACGGATATGGCGAGCACCCAAGATCAAGAACTGCTCATGCCATTCGTGTTTATGATTTCCAACTAGATCGCTCAATATGCGTAGCGCACATGCATGGACTTCGCGATCTCAAAGGAAAAATCGACACACCAGAGAGAACGCAGCAGGCGCATCGGATGAAGGAACTAGCAACCTATGTCTCCGTACCAGGTGATGCGCTGATCGTATGTGGTGACTTCAATGTAGAACCTTCAAGCGAAACATTCGAGATACTAGGAAAGCTTGGACTGACGGATTTGGTAACGACCAGAGGGTTCAATGGCACTCGCACATCACATTATTTAAAACCCGGAAAATTCGCCGACTACATGCTGGTCAATGAGTATGTCGAAGTTTTGGAATTTTCGGTCGTAACAGAACCAGAGGTTTCTGATCACTGCCCACTGCTGTTGACAATCTGATCAGAACTCATGTTGGTTAATTCTAAAAGCTAAAACGCTTTCGCAAATGGCCTATAATTTACGATTGAATAAAATGAACAAAATTACTTTAGAAACTCCTTTGCAAACTCAATCGGAAATATCCAAGTTTTTTGCTCGATATTCGCAACAATGATTTCAGCATCCAATCAAGCGCCGGATTCCCACTCCCTTCTCACGCATCACCCTTCCAGCCCTCCTCAAACACCAAATCTTCCAACGCAAGCCGCTTGCGCCACCCCTTCACCTGCAATTCCGGCTCATCATAAAGCTCGGCAATGTGGCCAAGACACAGCCACCCAACAATCTCAATCCGCTCTGGAATATTGAGAATAGCGCGCAAATCGGTATCGTGGAAAATACTGACCCAGCCGACGCCGATGCCTTCCGCGCGGGCGGCGAGCCAGAGGTTTTGGATGGCGCAGACGGTGGAGTAGCTGTCCATGCGGGGGTTATGGGTTCGCCCCAGCACCACGGGGCCTGCGCGGTCTGGGTCGCAGGTAACGCAGATGCCGAGTGGGGCTTTGAGAATCCCTTCCAGCTTCAGATTGCGGTAAAGCGTGGCCTTTTCGCCTTCGAACAGCGCTGCCGCCTCGTCATTGGCCTTGGAAAAAGCCTGCCAAACGGCATGCCGCCGTGCGGCATCGCGCACCAGGATGAAATTCCAGGGCTGCATGAAACCGACGGAGGGGGCGTGGTGGGCGGCGGTGAGGATCCGCCAGAGGGTGTCATCGTCGATTGGGTCGGCTAAGAATTCATCGCGCACGTCGCGACGGGTCATGATGGCCCGGTAGACGGCGGCGCGTTCTTCGGCAGAAAAAGCTCCGGCAGATACCAGAGCATCGTTCACTAAGTCCTGCATCGTTTGGTCCCCAACAATGCGCCCTACGCGATCCCTTGCGAATCGCGATCAAGCAAAACGCACCTGCCGTCCGCGCAAGCGTCGTCTATCGTGTCAGGCCGGTCTTCTGACTGGGCTTCCTTTGATTGCCGCACCTTCCCGGTTCTCACCAGTGGTAAAAGCAACAATCATCCACCTCACAGCGTTGGGCACGTTGCGGAATTTCACCGCATTCCCGATTCTCCCGCAAACATGCGGGCACCTGACAAAGGGCTGGTACTGTCAGACTGCGGCGATGCTTAGGCGGCCGCCGGGAAATACCGCACATAGGCAAATTCCTGGCCGTCCGGCGACCAGCTAGGCACATTGATCGTCCCCTGCCCGCCAAACAGCTCGAACAGGGTTTCGACATTTCCGCCGTCCATATCCATCAGGCGCATACGGACATGGAGATCGCGCGGGTGGTCGAAGACATCGCCGTCATAGGAAATGAACACCACCTTGCGGTTATTTGGGCATGGATGGGGAAACCAGTCACCCTGCCCGTCATCGGTCAGGCGCTGCACGTCGCTTCCATCCGGGCGAATACGCCAGATCTGCATCGCGCCGCTGCGGCTGGAGTTGAAATAAATCCACTCTCCATCCGCTGACCAGTCCGGCCCATCATTGCGGCCTTCGCCATGGGTTAGGCGCCGCTCATCGCTGCCGTCAACCGAAATCGTATAAATATCGAAGACCTGGTCGCGGATGCCGCAATAACACACCCTTCCGCCATCCGGCGACCAGCCATGCCAGTAGGAAGGCAGGTTTTCGGTGATCTGGACAGGTGTTCCGCCTGCGGCTGGCAGGATGTAGAGGCAGGTTTTGCCATGCTCCACCTTGTCGCAGATTGCCAGCCATTGGCCATCGGGCGAAAGCCCATGATCATTGTTGCAACGTGTGGCAAAGCCGGTGTCGATCTTTTCCGGCACCGACTGCCCGACCAGAGGAAGACGATACATCAGCCCGTCATCATTCAGGATCAGGGAGGCGCCATCCCGCGACCAGTTCGGCGCTTCCACCAAACGTTCCGTCTGCCAGACAATGCGGCTCTGGCGGGTCTCAATATTGTAAATCTCGACAGAGCTGCGCATAGCCGCTAGCGATCCCGGAACCGATTGGTAATCGGATAACGACGGTCGCGGCCAAAATTCTTCTTGGTGATTTTTACACCCGGAGCCGATTGGCGGCGCTTATATTCAGCCAGATAGAGCAAATGTTCGACGCGGTGCACGGTGGTGATGTCATGGCCGCGCGCCAAAATCTCATCCACTGACATTTCCTTTTCCACCAGGCATTCCAGAATGTCATCCAGCACCGGATAGGGCGGCAGGCTGTCCTGGTCTTTCTGGTCGGGGCGCAGTTCGGCAGATGGGGCCTTGGAGATGATGTTGGCCGGAATGACCTCGCCTGCCGGGCCGAGCGCACCAACTGGCACATGGCCGTTGCGCCAGGCCGAAAGCGCATAGACCTGCATCTTGTAGAGGTCCTTGATCGGATTGAAGCCGCCGTTCATGTCGCCGTAGAGCGTCGCATAGCCCACCGACATTTCCGATTTATTGCCGGTCGTTACCACCATCGAGCCGAACTTGTTGGACACCGCCATCAGGATGGTGCCACGGGTGCGGCTTTGCAGGTTTTCCTCGGTAATGCCGCTTTCCGTTCCCTCGAACATATCGGCAAGACTGGACAGAAAGCCCTCTACCGGCTCTGAAATCGGCACGATGTCATAATGGCAGCCAAGCGCCTTGGCGCAATCGGCGGCATCCTTGAAGCTTTCCTCGGATGTGTAGCGATAGGGCAGCATGATGGTGCGCACCCGCTCATGCCCCAGCGCATCGACTGCCATTGCTGCACAAATCGCCGAATCGATGCCACCGGACAGGCCGAGCACCACACTCTTGAAGCCGTTCTTGTTCACATAATCGCGGAAACCCAACATGCAGGCGCGGTAATCCGCCTCCTCACCCTCGGGGATATCAGAGACTTTGCCTGCCGCGCAACTCCAGCCATCGGCGTCCCGCGTCCAGGTGGTCAGCACAATGCTTTCCTCGAACTGCGGCATCTGAAAAGCCAGCGTCTTATCCGCATTGAAGCAGAAGCTGGCACCATCGAACACCAGTTCGTCTTGCCCGCCCACCTGATTGGCGAAAACCAGCGGCAAGCCGCTTTCGATCACCTGGCGCAGCACGACCTGATAGCGCACCTGAAGCTTGCCATGGTAATAGGGCGATCCATTGGGAACCAGCAGAATTTCCGCACCGCTTTCGGCCAGTGTCTCGCAAACGCCGAGATCGTTCCAGATTTCTTCGCAGATCGGCACGCCCAGCCGCACGCCACGGAAGTTCACCGGTCCCGGCATGTCGCCTTCGACAAACACCCGCTTCTCATCGAATTCGCCGTAATTGGGCAGGTCGATCTTGTCACGCAGACCGAGAATCTTGCCACCATCAATAATCGCCACCGAATTGTGCCGGCCTTTATCGCCCTGACGCGGAAAGCCGATGATAACGCCCGGTCCGCCATCGGCGGTATCGGCGGCCAGTTCCTCCACCGCTGCCTTACAGGCTTGAAGGAAGGCGGGTTTCAGCACCAGATCTTCCGGCGGATAGCCGGAAATGAACAGCTCGGACAGCAACAGAAGATCGGCCCCCAGCGCGGCTGCCTTCGCGCGGGCGGCCCGGGCAAGGCTGAGATTGCCCACCACATCGCCCACGGTCGGGTTGAACTGAGCCACGGCAATGCGCAGCGTTTCGGGTCTTTGGACTGTGTCGCTCATGGCTCAAGGTTTACCCCGGCCATCGGTGGACTGCAACGGCCCAAAACGACCTGCTGAGATGAAAAATAGAGCGTTCCAGTTTCCTCAAAAGAACCTGGGCCGTGCGGCTCTATTGCGGACAGCAAACCAAAAAGACGGATATCGGCCGTATGCCTCATCTGGTATAATCGACAGCGAGCGTCAAATTTCTCCCGTGAATGCCAATCAAATCTGATTGACACTATTTCCAGATATTCACGCATTCGAGGAACCGTACCATCTATGATATAAGCAGCAGAATATCAGAGACCTTTTGTTAAACGATAATTTTTATTCCCGTATATTTTGTGGGACAAAGCACGTATGTTTTGGGCAAGCCGTTGCATCGGGATCACAATGAAAATACAAGGAAACCCGATGATCTTGGATGAAGATTAACCGCAAGTTGATTGGCTTGCCGCTATTCTTGTTACCATAGAGCGTTCACGAAGACAGCCGTCACAAAACATGTATTGCTCTTTCGTCATTGTCGGGTTCAACACAGATGTTGTCATCTCCGCGTTCACAAATATCATCTCCATCCCTTCTGAGCCGTGAGGCGATAGCAGCGCATCCGCTGTTTCCGGAAATCGAGCGAGAAATTGCCCGGCACCTGATTGGGATACATCTTAAAACACCGCGCCTGTCACGCCTCAAGGCCTGTCACCGCAAATGGTTGATGTCGCATTCCATGTATGCGCTTGCCTTGCAGCGAACCCCGGAAGATCCGCTTTCAGGCCTGACGGCCTCCCGCTTCATGGATGCGGCCATGCAATTGGGC
Organism: Agrobacterium vitis; assembly: GCF_013337045.2. Lineage (NCBI taxonomy): Bacteria > Pseudomonadati > Pseudomonadota > Alphaproteobacteria > Hyphomicrobiales > Rhizobiaceae > Gillisella > Gillisella vitis. The sequence goes on along the minus strand of NZ_CP118259.1, from coordinate 1,250,168 downwards.
GCGGCAAGCCGCAATACCGCGGCCTCATTTCTGGCCGAACTTTCCGCTTATAAATTTATCGAGGAAATAGAAAACCCAACCGATCGGCGAATGCGCATCCTGGTGCCAACGGCGGCAACCGAGAAGGCGATGGTCTCCTGGTTTCTGGGGCATCTGGATTGCCTTGACCGGCTGGACGACGGAGGCCGCCGCGCGCTGGCCGATGCCAATCCGCTTATTTTCAGGATTGCCCAGCCGATGATCGCCCAGGCTTTGGTGGTTGACCCCGATTGGCGCATACCGCGTGAAACGATTGCTCCCTTTCTCAATTCGGACATGGGTGGCATGGTGCTGCATGGCATGATCAGCCAGATCCCGGACCTGCCCGATGCTGATGGGCTCTATCGGCTTGGACCAATCAGCCTTGCCGCGCTTGGAGAGACCTATCTGATCTCGATCACCAACCTGAAGCGGATGTTCAAGAAGGCACAGGAAGAAGAATTGCTGGGCTGGGAATTGCCCCGCCGCCGTGGCAATGTCTGGCTGTCACAGCTTTTTGTCGATGATTATTTCCATTGGCAATCAACAAAGTTCGAAGCCATCAACACTGCCTTCTGGAAAGCGGTTGCCCAGGCCAACGTTTCGACGCCGGATCAAACCGAACAAACGAGAGCTGAGTTGTCCCAAGCTGAGAAGGCCAGAGCGGACTTCAAAGTGTTTTCTTGATGTTCCAGCGGTCGTGATACCAAAGCCACTGCTCCGGATATTCGCGCACCCAGCTCTCCACTTTGTCGTTCAGCATTTGCGCGGTCGCCTGCACATCGACCCGGCCTTGACCATCCTTCGGGATGTCAACCTTCGGTTCGATTTCCAACCGGTAGCGATTGCCGGGCAGACGGATACAGCGGGCCGGATAGATATCGCAGCCGAACTGTCGCACCAGCTTGGCCAATAGCGGATTGGTGCGCACTTCGCTGCCAAAGAACGTCGTGGGCTGGCCCTTCTTGAACTTCTGGTCGACCAGCACGCCAACCCCATTGCCTGCTTCCAGCTGGCGCGCCAGATGAAAGGACGAACCGGCATGGGAGGGCACGAGATTGCCCATCCGCGCCCGACGGAAATCGAACACCATCTCGGCGATATAGGGATTATTGGGCGGGCGAAACAGCACCGTCACGTAAAGACCGAAGGCAGCGCCCGCCACCGGCAGCATTTCGAAATTGCCGGTATGGCCGGTAAAAACGATGAATGGGCGCGGATTTTCCAGCAAGTCCATAAAGATCGGAATGCCGGAAACCTCGACGCGGCCCTCTCCCAGCTTTTCCGGGTCGAAATCGAACAACTCGTCCAGAAACACATATTCGGCGATCTGCCGCCCCATATGTCCCCAGGCGGCCAGCGCGATGGTCTCGATTTCCGCCTCGGATTTTTCCGGAAAGGCATTGCGCAGATTGGTCAGCATCAACCGGTGGCGCTTCAGCTTCGGACCGATAAACCGTACCAGCCGATCCGCACCGTTCAAGGCTGTATCGGCAGGAAACAGTTTCAGCAGCGTCAGCAAGACCAGGATGAACTTGGCCACCAGCCATTGCGGAAATCTCCGCAGACCCAGCACGACCTTTGTCAGAACCCGACGGAGCATGATCAATCCATTTTCAGGATGATTTTGCCAAAGATCTGGCGGCTTTCCATCCGGGTCAGCGCCACGTCGATATCTTCGAACGTCACCTGCGTATCGATAACAGGATGAACAAGGCCACGGGCCATTTTCTGCATGGCATTGGCCATGTTTTCCATCCGGCAGCCAAACGAGCCGAGCAGCTTCAATTGCTGCTGGAACAGCATCATCAGGTTCAGGTCGGTCGAAACGCCTGATGTCGAGCCACAGGTCACGAGACGTCCGCCGCGCTTCATGCACAGCATGGAGCCAGCCCAGGTATCCTTGCCGACATGTTCGAACACAACGTCAACGCCCTTTTTCTTGGTCAGCTTGCGCACCACGCCTTCAAACCGGTCCGTGCGGTAGTTGATGACGTGATCGGCACCCAGCGCCCGCGCCCGCTCGATCTTGTCGTCAGAGCCGACGGTGGTGATCACCGTGCAGCCGATCTTCTTGGCCAGTTGAATGGCAGCCGAACCAATGCCGGAGCCGCCGGCATGGACGAGAATGGTTTCGCCCGGCTCCAGCTTGGCATTGTCGAATAGCATGTGTTCAACGGTGCCGAAGGTGACCGGCGCAAGCGCTGCGGCAATGGCATCGACGCCTGGAGGGGCCGGAACCAGCAGACGGGCCGGAATATTGATCTTTTCCTGTGCAAAGCCATCAAGGTGGAAACCATACACACCACCGACATGTTCGCAGAGATTGTCGCGGCCTTCACGGCAGGGCTTGCAGAGGCCGCAGGTACGCGCACCATAGACCGCCGCCAGCTGGCCGGGCAGGATATTGCCGACGCCGGGACCGATGGCCTCGACCACGCCGGAGGCTTCCGCCCCGATCACCAGAGGCATTTTGCGCTTGGCAAAGGCCATGCCGCGCCAGCCCCAGACATCGATATGGTTCAGCGCCACCGCCTTGACCCGCAGCGTTACTTCCCCGGGACCGGGCGCATCCGGTTCCGGCAGATCGGTGATTTCAAGCTTACGGTCTTCGATCAATTGCAATGCGCGCATGGCTATCTTCCTTCGCCCGAGGGCTTATTTTATTGTCTTTCCTGTCCCGGTCGTGGCCGGGCCGGGTGAAGCCTTATCAGGCAGGTTCAAGGGTCATGACAAGGCTGGCATTCTGCCCGCCGAAACCGAAACTGTTGGATAGCACAGCCGAAACCTGTGCGTCGCGCTTGACGTTCGGCACCACGTCCAGCTCCACACTCGGATCGGGATTGGTATAGTTGATGGTCGGCGGCAGCGTTCCGGTCAGCATGGTCTGGATCGAAAATACCGCTTCGACCGCACCGGCTGCCGTCAGCGTATGGCCAATCATCGACTTGTTGGACGACACGGGAATCTGGTCCTTCAACCGCTCACCAAACACCGACAGCATGGCGCCATATTCCATCTTGTCGTTTTCCGGCGTCGATGTGCCATGCGCATTGATATAGCCGATGCCGTCATCGGAAAGACCGGCATCTTCAAGGGCTGCGCGGATGGTGGCAATGGCCGGGCCGCCGTCCGGTGAGGAACGGGTGCGGTGGAAATGGTCGGCCTTTTCGCCACAGCCCTTCATGATGCCAAGCACCTTGGCGCCACGGGCAATGGCGGCTTCGAGCGATTCCAGCACCAGCGTTGCCGCACCTTCGGCGATGACGAACCCGTCACGATCCTTGCTGAAGGGCTTGGACGCCTTTTCCGGCGGATCATTCTGGGTAGACAGCGCCGAGAGCAGCGCGAAGCGGATCAGGGCCTCGGCACCGACCGATCCATCGGTTGCCACGGTCAGCGCCCGGTCCGTGCGGCCCTGACGAATGGCCTCGACGCCAAGCTGGATGGCTGTGGCGCCCGAAGCGCAGGCCGTTGACAGCGTCACCGGCAGGCCGCGCGTGCCGAACCGGTCGGCGAGACGCTCGGAAATCGAGCCGAACTGCACGGCTTCCAGAAACACCGGATCGGCCTCGGCACGCATGGCGGCCAGCAGCCGTTGATAAGCATGGCCTTCGGCGCTTTCCACAGGTGCGCGTTCAGCAAGCGCAAAACGATCGTCCCATTCCGGCTCGACCGGCGGGGCGGCCAGAAACAGCGGACCTTCGAAATCGCCGGACAGACCAGCCTGAGCCAGCGCCTCGATGGTGGTTTCCCGCGCCATGGCATAGGAACGTTCAACGGCATTGATGGCCGGAATATCGATGAAGTCCACAGTGCCGCTGATGCGGGTATTCAGCCCTTCGGTCGGAAACCGGGTGATCTTGTGGATGCCGGACACGCCACCGGTCAGCTTTGCCCAATTGTCGGCAAGCCCCTGACCGAGTGAGGTGATGACGCCCATGCCGGTGACGGCGATAATCGGACGACCGAGATGATCCTTGAAACGGGATTCGAAACCGGATTGTGTCATATCTCTCTCCTCACGCCTCAGCCGACAGATGGGCCATGCCTTCGCCACGCACGTAACCGACCGTGGTGACAACGGCCTGGCGCGCCGATTTGGTCATCGCCGCTTCGCCGGTGGGATCGAAAGCCGGGACAATGGTTTCTCCATCGAGCGCCAGCGCCGCCAGCGCCAGGCCCAGAGGAAACTGCGCTTCGAGCCCGTGGCCGGTTACCCCACCGAAGCCGCGAATGGCCGCACCTGGAAAGGCTTTTTCCAGCGCCGTCTTTTCCCGGGCGGAAATTTCATGCATGCCACTCGCACCCGACAGGACCAGCGCATCTGCGCCAATATCCTTTCCGACCGAACCCGCCATGCGGTTCAAACGCTTTTCCAACCCGCCATCGGCACGCTGGCCACGGTCACCCTCGATGGCATCAAGCACAGCATAGATATGCGCGCCGCGCGCCTCAGCGTAAGCACGCTGCTCCAGAACCAAAAAAGCGCCGACGGTGCCGAGAATCATGCCGCCGCCCTCGCCGCTCTGGCGCTGCCAAAGTGGCTTCCAGGGGCCGGTCGTATGGGCCTGAATGCCCTCCACCAGCAGAAAAATATCATCGCGGTCAGCCACGAACGCGCCACCCACTAGCGAATGGGTGGATTGACCGGCGCGGATGCGCGCAAATGCGGTCTCAATAGCGGAAATCCCAGCGGCCTCTTCGCCCATAAAGGTGCGCGAGGACCCGGTGACCTTGTGGACGATGGAAATATTACCAGCCATCAGGTTGGAGAGCTGGGCCAGAAACAGGGTCGGGCGCAGCTCGGTCGTCAGCTTTTCATTGACCAGCTGGGCACGGTCGTTGCGCTTCAGGCCTTCATTGACGATCAGCGTATCGACATTGATGTCGCGCTCACCGCCACCGGCTGCCACGATCATGTCCATCGTGGCGCAGGCCTGCACGTCGTCCTTCAGCCCGGCATCGTCGAGCGCCAGACCGGCGGCATAGACGCCAAGCCTCTGCCAGTTTTCCATCTGCCGCTGGTCGCCACGCTTGGCGATCTGGGTCGACCAATCGATCTGCGGCATCGGATGAATGGGGTAAGGCGCAAATTTTTCCACCTCGACCGGTGGCACGGCTGCCGTTCCCGCAGACAGAAGCGCAAGATGCGGCTCCTTGCCGGTTCCGTGGCAGCTGACAATGCCAATGCCGGTGATCACCACATCGTTGGGCGTCTTATGCATGTCTATAACCTCTTCAGCAATGCCGGGCGATCCGCGCCAGCACTGCGACATACCGTCCATTCCCAGGCCCGAGCCGGAAAGCTCCAAGGCCTGCAAGGGCCGCCATGCCCTACTCCGACAGACGGCTTTACGCAATAAGGCCGCGCACAAAAGCGGCGGCCTTATTGACGAAACTTTAAAGATCTCACTTAGAATCCGCCAGGTTCATATTGAAACGGACAGATTCTCACTCTCTTTGTTTAAGTTTGTCTTTTCAGGAAAACCGGTTTCCAAGTTTCCCTGATAAACTCTATTGCGCAGCAGCAATCGCCGCCATCAGGCCGATCTGCTCGGCGCGGTTGCGGACGATATCGCCCAACGGCACTTCGTCAAAAGACATGGTGCGCAGCTTCAACTGGCAATCCGCGACTTTCTTGCCGGCAGAGGTGATCTTCGCCTTGGTGACGGCAAAGCCGGACCCTTCGTGCTCCAGATGCGCCTCGATATCCAGAACCGCGTTCGGCTCGACAAAGCTGCGCATCTTGGCACCATCCACCGACATCAGGAACGGCATAGAGGCAAACTTCGTCACCGCCAGAACCAGCAGACCGGACGCCTGCGCCATGGTTTCGATCAACAGAACGCCGGGCACCAGAGGCATGCCCGGAAAATGCCCCTCGAACACGGGGCTATTTTCCGGCACCACCGATTGCGCCTTCAAGGTCAGGGCAGACAGATCCACCGTCTCGACCTTGTCGATCATCTGGAAATATTCCAGCAGCATTCACAGATCCCCCGGCAATGGCGGTGACAATCCTAAGCAGATCAAGCCTTGGCGGCCCTGAGTTCGTCGATCTTGGAGCAGAGGTTCTTCAGCACGAAATATTCTTCCGTGGAAACCTTGCCTTCGTTGACATCCTGGGTCCACTGTTCGAGCGGAATCTTGATGCCGAATTCCTTGTCGATCGCAAAAACGATGTCGAGGAAATCGAGGCTGTCGATTCCCAGATCATCGATCGTGTGGCTCTCAGGAGTGATGGTTTCCCGATCGATCTCGCTGGTCTCAGCAATAATGTCGGCAACTTTGTCAAATGTAGCGGTCACGCCAATTATCCTTCAGAATTTCAAATTCAGCGTCCCACATAGGCAAAACTCGGACAAAAGCCAATGGCCTGTTTTGTGCGCTCGCAGCAAAAATGCAGACCTATTCGTCAAACCGCAATGGAATGACGGGCCTTACCGCTGGAAAAGTAGCAATCGAACGTGGCCGCAACACTGCGGGCAAAGAGCCGTCCGGTTGGCGTCAGAGTAAAATATTCCCGGTCGATCCGGCAGAGATCGTCACCGTTGGAGGCCGTGAATATCTTGGCTTCTGCGATCACACCCTCGGCGACATCTGGGAAAGCCTGCCGGATCTCTGCAAAGGAAAAGCCGAACTCGCACATGATCTTTTCGATGACGGCGGCACGCACCCGATCGTCGCTGCTCAGAGCAATACCTCTTGTCGCGGCAAGACCGTTTTCGCTGACAAGACGCTGATATTCTCCAGTCGCGGGCATGTTCTGTACATAGCCTTGCGGCAGTTGGCTGATCGAAGATGCGCCAAGTCCGATCAAGGCATCGGCCCCATCCGTCGTGTAACCCTGGAAATTACGCCGCAGCCGTTTTTGCCGTGCCGCGATAGCCAGACTATCCTCAGGCAATGCAAAATGGTCGATGCCGATGGCATCATAGCCAGCCGCAACCAGCATGGCAGAGGCCCGCACCATCTGTTCATAACGCATCACAATATCGGGCAAGGCATTCTCGGGAATCAGCGTCTGATGCTTTTTCATCCAGGGCACATGGGCATAGCCGAATAACGCGATCCGATCCGGCTTCAACGACACGATGTCGAGGACAGTTTTCTCCAGACTGTCGAGGGTCTGATAGGGAAGACCATAGAGAATATCGCAATTGACTGAGGTGGCACCGCGCTTACGCACTTGTTCAACCACTGATTTAGTCTGTTCGAAGGTCTGGAGACGGTTGATCGCCTTCTGAACCACGGGATCGAAATCCTGAACACCGAGACTTGCCCGCGTCAAACCAATGGATGCAAGCGCGTCGTAGCGGGCATCGTCGAGATCGTTCGGGTCCATTTCAACGCTGATTTCCGCATGATCGGCAAAGGTAAAATTTGCCCGGAGCCGGCTAATCAGCGCCACCATATCCTGTGGGCGCAGCATGGTGGGAGAGCCGCCGCCAAGATGCACAGCCGTCACCACTGCTTCGCGGCCAACGAGCCTGGCGTTATTTTCGATCTCGCTGAAAAGCGCGGCAAGATAAGCGGTTATCGGCTCATACTTTAGTGTATGTTTGGTATGACAGGCGCAAAACCAGCAGAGCCTGTCGCAATAGGGGATATGAATATAAAGAGAGATCGTCTGCCCCTGCCCCAGCAGCGATAGCCAATGCGCATAATTGCCGCAGTCAACACCGGCATGAAAATGCGGCGCCGTCGGATAACTCGTGTAGCGCGGAACGGCGGCGGCATATTTCGGAAGAAGCGCTTTGGCGGGCATGAACTGAGGCCTTATCGAGTGGCGGTTGAATTGAACAAATAATCGGTTTCAATGGAACGGACTTTGACTTCGATCAATTTCTTGATAGTCTCGTTCAGGTAGAAACTCCTCATGGGAGCGCGACGGAAAATTCGGCGGCTTTGGATGCGTGTCTGCTGCATCACCGTTTCTGCGTGGCCTGTGTCGTTTTTGAACTTTTGTCGGCGCCCTACGGCGCGCAATTGCACAATGACGAACTGTTCGACCGAACCTGGGCGTCACAAGGACGCGCTACGCTACGTGTACGCGCGACTTCACATGTATGGGGCAGACAATGGACATGCATAGTCTAAAAAGCAGCACCGGCGGCGCGGAAACGCCTGCGGTTTGCAGTGAATGCGAAGCCAGGCATGGCGGAGTATGCGCGTCACTTTCGATTCTTCAATTGATCGAGCTCAACCGTATCTCGACAAAGCGCCATATCGAAGCGGGCGGGGAAGTGATCGGCCAGGGAGAGCAGATCTCCAGCTATAGCAATATCGTCAAGGGCGTGGTCAAGCTGTCGAAAATGATGGCAGATGGCCGCCAACAGATCGTTGGCCTGCAATTTGCCCCGGATTTCATGGGGCGCCCCTTCCTGAAGGAAAGCAGTTTGACGGCGGAAGCCGCGACCGACGCGGAAATCTGCGCTTTTCCCCGTGCTGTCATCGACCGGCTGGTCGCCGATGCTCCTGATTTCGAGCGCAAGCTGCACGAACAATCCCTGAAGGAGCTGGATGAAGCCCGCGAATGGATGCTGACGCTCGGTCGTAAAACCGCGCAGGAAAAGGTGGCCAGTTTTCTCCATCTGATTGCCACCCATATCGACCCGATGCAGGCGTTCAGCAAAAGCTTCGACCTGCCGCTTTCGCGCGCCGATATCGCCGACTTCCTCGGCCTGACCATTGAAACCGTCAGCCGGCAGATGACCAAACTGCGCAAGGAGGGCATTATCGTCATCGAGAACAACCGCCATGTCATCGTGCCCGACCGTCGAAAACTGCGCGAGGCGGCTGGCTCCGATTGAGCCACCTATAATTCTGTCATGGCCCTGAAAATCCTGCGCTACCCTCATCCACTGCTGGCGAAGCCTTGCCAGGCCGTGACGGCGTTTGACGATAAACTGATCAGTTTTGCCGATGCATTATACAATGCCATGCGCGCCGCACCCGGCGTCGGTATTACCGCCGCCCATGTGGGCGAGTTGGTGCGCCTGGTCATCCTCGATCTGCCCGAATTGGGTGGACGGCGTGATTACGTCAATCCTGAAATCCTCTCCTTTTCTCAAAACACTCTGGAGCATGATGAAGGGAGTGTCTGCATGCCGGGCATGACCGAGACCGTGACACGACCGCGCCAGATCACCCTTCGTTACCAATCGCTGGACGGCACGGTTCACGAGGAGGAGCTTCAGGACTTTGCCGCCATCTGCATGCAGCATGAAATAGACCAGCTCGACGGCCTGTTCTGGATCCAGCGGCTCTCCCGCCTGAAACGCGATCGGTTGCTGAAGAAATGGCAGAAGGCAATATCGTCGCAAACATGATCGTCACATGCGGTGTCTGACACCCGGATGGCCTGGAATCCCCGGCCAACCGGGGATATGAACCAAATCAATCCTGAAACGTTTATCCGAAAGAAAACACCAGGAGAACGTGTTATGATTTATGCCAAGCATGGAAACGCTGCATCCACCGAAGACGAATTGCGGGACTTGGAAGAGCGCGACATCAACGATGGATGGCCTTATTCCGACACACCGGCAGCGGCCTCGGACGCGCCGGAAAATCGTGCTTACGGAGAAACCGCTGGCAATTTTGACCGTGATACTAATCGTGGCTACCGAATCGATACCGTCGAGGCCGATGGTGAAGAAAAGCCATTGAAGGACGGTTTGAGCCCCGCCACCATCGGTCGTGAAGACAGCGATGACATTGAGAGCCGCATTGCCGAACGGTTCGAGTCAGTCGACGACATGGAGCTCGATAACATCGAAATCAGCGTCGATGGCCATACGGCGACCTTAAGTGGCATGGTCGACACCAATGAAGAACTGCGGATGGCGGCGCGTTTGGCGCTCAGTGTTCCCGGCGTTCGTCATGTCATCAACGAGATCGAAGCCATGGGGGTCGATGCCCATCAGCCCGATGAGGACTGATGGTGCTTGTCATGTCGAGGGTTGAAAGCGCTCTTACACAATTGTGAGGGCGCTTTAAGGCCCTATGCGGGGCGAAAGTCCCAGGCTGCCGCCGAGGTCGAACGCCAGCGCTACATAAAAGAAGAAGCCGTCCTTCTGTTGTTTTGACGAGAAATCGGTCGGAACGATTGTGTTCGGATTGACGATATACGCGGCACCAGCGTTGAGAACGCCCCTGTTGAACAGTCCCGTTCTTGCATGCACATCAAACATGAACGTGTCCTTCGACTGGCGCTGATCAAGCCCTGCCATGACCCGCCGGGCGTTTGTTTCATATTGCGCACGTTCCTCGCTGAGGGCGATATAATGGATCGACGCACCTATCGTGGTGAGCGGATTTTCTGGCAGGAAGCCCGAATATTCAAGGCCAGCATAGGCTTCCCAGGGATAGGCCTGGCCGTCACCCAACGTGTGGAAAACACCACCATAGAACGCCAGATTCTTCGGAACCGGACCACCGTTAGGATCGCTCCACAGGACTTTTCGGACCTGTCCATAAAGACCGTTCGTGCCATTTTTATGGGTGATGACAGTCGGCGAAGCGGAGCTGAATGTTGGGTTTCCAGGCCCATCATCATAGAGTGCATCATTATAGGCGGCCGAGCGACGATAGGCACCAATCTCGAATTTTAGAGGACGAGGGGTATCCATGAAACTCTCTGCATGAATAATGTTGGCAACCGCAATATACCCATCGGTACTGCCCTTTTCCCAATCCCAACCATCGCCGTCTAGCCAATTGTCAGTATTGTTTTCAACGATACCGAAGCCCGCCGTTGTGTTGGGCGTCATTTTATATGCCGCCCGCGCGCCCCAAACGGCAAGCCCCGCCTCAGGGAGATGGAGGGTTGCCCCTTGTGTGGAGTTCACACAGGCGGGACCGTCGCAGAAGCCTCTGGTCAGGAAATTTTCAACAAGCCCCATACGACCAGCCTCGATCAGGAGACGATCATCGAAAAAATCCGCCTGGAATGTTAAGCGGGTAAGATCCGTGTCTGACTTGTCGCGAACAGGCCCAACGAAGACATTCGCGTAACCACCGACATTGTGGGCCGGAAAATTAAACGTTTCCGTGAGCCTTAGTCGAAAATCAGGCGACAGATGACCAGTCGCGTCAAAGATTAACCCACCATAGGCAGTCGAGCTGAATCCATATGTCGGGGAACTCTGGTAAATGTTGAAATAGTCCAACCTGAGGTCAATTCCGTTATCATGCAGAGATTTTCCAACGGACGCCAAAGGGCCTTCGTAAACCGGATCGGGAAGGTTCCCCAGGCCAGATGAGGACACATCGGCAACCAAAGCAGGCTGGGCCGCCACTGGGACAGCAATTCCAAACAGCACGATCAAACACAATGCACAGAACAGTTTTGCTGCATGAATACTGTATTCGAGCCCTCTCTCCGTCGCCAGACTGGCGACGGCACACGTCCTCTTTCCCTGCTTCAAGGCATCCTCCTCCTCTGGTAGATAGAGCGCGCGGCCTCCTACCGCGCGCTTCGGCTCAATCAATTGACCGAGCCGTTCGATCAGGCCTGTCTTCCTCCAAACACCGGCCCTACAAACACTGCTCCCCTCCCCAAAACGCGAGGGAAAGGCAAAAACCCATCAAATGCTGCCCAAATCTGGATTGCAGACCCGGACCCTATCGTTCAATCCGATCCAATGCCGGGGCAACCCAAGTCTCTCGCTAGGCCAGTTCGGCGTCGCGACTCCAGGCAGATTGAGGGGATGTTGTTTGGCCATATCGCTACAGGCTTTCAGCGCACAACGAAGCCATGCCGAAAAACATGTGACATAAACCCGATCTTTCTCAGCAAAAGAGTGCTCTTTGCCCAAGATAAGGTTGGTAAGGAAGATCGCCGTCATCCCCATGACATGCCAGTCATTGATGATTTCCACCTGATCAAATTGCAACGCCATCATGGCTCAATGTTGCTTGTTGAATACCGATCGGTACGCTTTTGCTGCGGCCTGCAAAAGTCACGGAATGATACACATGCGTTGTAACCATCGACTGCCGACCACAAACGCGATTTACCCTGAAATTATTGGGAACATGTGGTGAGGATCTGCCTTTCACAACAGCGTCGAAATATGCCCATAAAAAAGCGCTCCCAGTTTCCCGGAAGCGCTAAAAATTAAAGAATAGTGAGCGTTAAATCAGATCAGTTCCACTTAAACCGGGCAGACCCTAGCGCCATTGCTTCGGGTCGGTGGGGTTTTGGCAGCCATAGGGCGGCAGCATGGTGCTGAAATTGGCTTGCAGCTTAGCGCAACCCCATTTGTTGAAGGGGTCCGGCAAACGGCTGTTAATGTCGATACCGACTTCCTGATACGGGGTTTCCGTATTGGTGACATAGGTATACCAGCGCGAGCCAAAGAGCACGATAGCGGCGATTGCCATGATCAGTATCAGGCGCAGCAGGCGTTTCATTCATTCATCCTTGTTTCAGTAGAGCGGCTCAGCCAGCGAAAAACATCACCCAGCTGATATAGAGCCCATTGGCAACCAACAGGCAGAACACCGCAAATGATCCTAAGTCCTTCGCATTGCGAGCGACGATCGAAAATTCCGGTGAAATCCGGTCGATCACGTCTTCGATGGCGGTATTTAGAGCCTCGACGGAAAAAAGCACCAGCATCAACAGTAAAAAGCCGAGGTAATAGACGGGTGCTGCACCCCGCAGCGCGAGGAGCAGCAGGCCGGTTGCGAACGCCAGCACTTCATGGCGAAACGCGGCCTCGCGCCACAAGCGGCGCGCGCCCTGCATGGAATAGCGAGTGGCAGCAAAAAGATGGGCAAACCCGGTCTTTTTCTCAAAGGGGGCGGGTTTATCGTCTTCTAAACTCATGTCTGAGGCCGTCCCAATACCAGGCTTTTCAACAGAAGATGCCTCAATGGGTGCCGGCATTGGTCACGCCGGCCTGTTCGAAGGTCGCCATCCCCGTATGGCAGGCCGCAGCCGCCTTGACGATGCCAGCTGCAAGGGCTGCACCGGTCCCCTCGCCCAGCCGCATGCCAAGCGCCAGAAGCGGCGTCTTGCCCAGCTTGTCGATGGCCTTCAAATGCCCCGGCTCCGCCGAGACATGGCCGATCAGGCAATGGTCGAGCGCCGAGGGATTGGCAGCTTTCAGCAGGGCAGCGGCAGCCGTTGCCACATAACCGTCGATCAGCACCGGAATGCGCTCCATTCGTGCCGCAAGAATGGCGCCTGCCATGGCGGCGATTTCGCGTCCTCCCAGACGGCGCATCACTTCCAGCGGATCGGAAAGGTGATCGCGGTGAAACTCGACCGCCTGTTTGACCACAGCGATCTTGCGCTCCAGCATCTCACCTTGCGAGCCGGTGCCAGGCCCGACCCAGTCCTCGGCAGAACCGCCGTAAAGCGCCAGATTGATTGCTGCGGCAATGGTCGTATTGCCAATCCCCATTTCGCCGAGGCACAGCAGATCCGTGCCACCGGCGATCGCTTCCATGCCGAAGGCCATAGTGGCCGCACAATCACGCTCCGACAAAGCCGGCTCGACGGTAATATCGCCAGTCGGATAATCCAGCGCCAGATCGAAAATCTTCAGGCCGAGATCGTGGGCAACGCAAATCTGGTTGATCGCCGCTCCACCGGCTGCGAAATTCTCCACCATCTGCTGGGTGACGGAGGACGGAAACGGGGTAATCCCATGCCGGGCCACGCCGTGATTGCCGGCAAAGATCGCCACCAGTGGACGGTTCACCGCCGGCGCACGGCCACTCCAGGCGGCAAGCCACATGGCGATTTCTTCCAGCCGTCCAAGCGAGCCCGGCGGCTTGGTCAATTGACGGTCGCGGTCGCGGGCCGCCACAAGCGCATGGCTGTCAGGCCCTGGCAAATCGCGCAGCAGCACTCGGAAATCGTCAAACGGCAGGCCGGTTACACTCATCAGGCAGGCTTTCTTGTCTTTTAGTCAGGCGGATTTGGCGCCTTTCTTAATGCATAAATTCCGAAATCGGAATCGATTCGCACAAAATTTTATCAATGAACGAAAAAACCCTGACCTACCGGTTTTCGCAAACATTACGAGAAAACGATTTTGCGGAAAACGCTAACAACGGAACCAATCGTCCAGCCTTCGCGGCGACTGGCAAATAGCAATAGGCAAACTATATATTAAACCATGAAAAGAGCCGGATTCGGCACAGTTTCCCTCCAGGAAACTCGCACAAATCCTCAGATATAAAGAGTGGACGACGTTGATGACCCTGACTGCATTTGTCGACGATCTCGCCCGTTCGCTCGGCTTCCTCAGCCGCCTGCCGATCGCTTCGCATTTTTTCCAAAACCATTCCGGCGAAATGAGCCGCACGCCCCGCGCCTTTCCTCTGGCCGGTGCGGTCATTGCTGCCCCCGCTGGCCTGTTGCTGGCCCTAATGCTGGGCCTCGGCGCCAGCAGTCTGATCGCCGCTTTTGCCGCAATTGGTTTGCAGGTTCTGCTGACCGGCGCTTTGCATGAGGACGGCTTTGCCGACACAGCCGATGGCCTCGGGGGTGCCAACCGCGAAAAAGCGCTGGACATCATGAAAGACAGCCGGGTCGGCACCTTTGGCGTCTTGGCACTGGTTTTTAGCATTGGCCTGCGGGTCGCGGCGCTGGCCTCGCTGGTCAATAGTCTCTCTCCTATCCATGTTGCGCTGGTGATGATCGGCATTGCCGCCGTCAGCCGGGCGCTGATGGTTTGGCATTGGCACGCCCTGCCCCCGGCAAAACCCGATGGTGTCGCGGCATCGCTTGGAAAACCGGATGATAATAGCCTATATGCGGCCCTGTTCCTCGGCTTGGCCGTCGCGGTTGTCACCATCGCGCCAGTTACCTCTTTTCATCCGCTGGTGGTCATGCTTGTCGCAAGTGGCGCGGCGGCCTTCGCGGCCAATCGGCTGGTCTCGCACAGGCTAGGCGGCCAGACTGGTGATACCATAGGCGCTACCCAACAGATTTGTGAAATCACCGCGCTGGCCAGCATCGCCATGGCCTTGTAGGACATCAGCATGACAAACGCTCAAGCCTCTTCGCCCTGCGCCACCTCGCCTTGCATTGGCGTCTGCACTCTGGACGAGACCAGTGCCTTCTGCCTGGGCTGCGGGCGCAGCCTGAACCATATCGCCAATTGGTCGCGCTATAGCGAGCAGCAACGGACGGAAATCATGCTGAGCTTGCGAGGGTCTCCACCGGTAGAACAGGATTAGACCATGAAGCTCGGTGGGTTTGGCATTGTCATCGGCATCCTGCTCGCAGGCACCGCGGTTTTGATCATCAACCGCGATAGCGGCCAGAGCTTCGGCATGGATAATGACGACTTCGCCCGTGTTGTCACCCTTCTGCCCTTTGCGCTGATGCTTTCCGCAGGCATTGTCGCCAGCCGCCAGAACCTGGGCCAGAACCTGCGATTTGCCGCTGCCTGGGTGCTCATCGCGCTGATCCTCGTCACCGGCTATATCTACCGTAACGATGCGGCTTCCGTCGCCGACCGGGTGCTGGCAGGACTGGTGCCGGGCCGTGCGGTGGTGACCACAACCGGCGATGGCCAGAGCCAACTCGTGTTGCAAAGAGGCTCCTCCGGACATTTTTCGGCAAATGTCAGCATTAACGGTGTCGATATCCCCATGATGATTGATACCGGCGCCAGCGCCGTGGTGCTACGCGCCGAAGATGCTGCCAGCATCGGCATCAAGATCAACGACTTGACCTATAGCGTCACCGTCAGCACCGCCAATGGCGAAGCGCTAGCCTCGCCCTTGCGCCTGCGGCAGGTGGCCATCGGCCCCGTGATCCGGGAAAATGTCCGCGCCCTGATCACCCAGCCGGGCCGAATGGACGGCAGCCTGCTTGGTATGAGTTTTCTCTCGACGCTAGACAGCATCCAGATCCGCGGCGACGAACTGCGTCTGACGGACTAGGCCGCACACTCATAAACCGGGTTTGCAAATCGGCCTGATTTTGATTCACTGAGGCCTTGATTTGGAGGCCTCTCATGACCCGTCGCCGGTTTGATCTCACCGATTTCGAATGGACTGTCATCCAGCCCTTGTTGCCCAACAAGCCGCGTGGGGTGCCACGGGTTGACGACCGGCGGGTGATCAACGGCATCTTGTGGCGGTTTCGGACAGGTTCACCCTGGGCAGACGTTCCTGATCGATATGGTCCATATACAACCTGCTACAACCGGTTCGTGCGATGGCGAAAGGCGGGTGTCTGGGATCATGTTCTGGGCGAGATTTCCAAGGCTTTCGACGGCGATATCGTTATGATCGACAGCTCCTGTGTCCGTGTTCATCAACATGCGGCCACGGGAAAAAGGGGGATCAACACGATGGCTGCATGGGACGTTCCCGTGGCGGCTTGACCACCAAAATCCACGCCGTTGTCGATGCCGATGGCCGACCGATCCGTCTCGCACTCACAGCCGGTCAAACCCATGATGGTCGCATGGCAGAACCATTGTTACAGACAATCTCCAAGGGTGCGATCCTGCTGGCGGACAAGGCCTACGATACCAACGCGATCAGAGCATTTGCAAAGCAAAGGCAGGCATGGGCCAATATTCCTGCCAAGAGCAATCGGAAGGGAAGCTTCCCTTTCAGCCAATGGGTTTACCGACAGCGCAATCTCGTTGAGCGTTTCTTCAGCAAACTCAAACAGTTCAGAGGCATCGCAACCCGTTACGACAAAGACCCATTGAACTTTCTCGCCGCTGTCAAATTGGCAGCAGCAAGAATTTGGATCAGATCGTTATGAGTCTACGGCCTAATATGAAGAACCATTGAAGCTGACAGTTCGTCTTCCGTGACCTTGCCTCCAAGTTTTATCCAGTCTTGAGTTCGCTCCGGCGGTCCAAGGTTTGGTCCCAGAGCATTCGATCGCCACGACTGCCTGCCGGCCACCGCGTCCGACGTACGGTTGTCGACAAATCCAATCTCCTTTCGAATAATCGACTTCACTCTTTTGCTGTAGCGTCCCCTTTTCCACAGAGTGTTCCTATGTTGGCCGTGCTCTGACGAAACAATTTTCTCAACAGCATCACTTGGCTGGATCACCATCTAGTCCGCTGATTCAACTTGTGAATCTTTTGTTCTGCTAAAGAACGGAAAAATGTTCCCATTTTATATCCGCTTGACTCTTTTTCAACGTTAGAACAAACAAAGAACATTAGCAGTCAAAACGGCATGATACCGTTCTAATGGGCACCACGGACCGAGAGGATTT
This sequence comes from Agrobacterium vitis, assembly GCF_013337045.2. NCBI lineage: Bacteria > Pseudomonadati > Pseudomonadota > Alphaproteobacteria > Hyphomicrobiales > Rhizobiaceae > Gillisella > Gillisella vitis. The sequence continues at coordinate 1,232,926 of NZ_CP118259.1, read as the reverse complement.
ACGTGAACAATGACGGCTACGCGCGAGCACGCCATAGCCGATCTTCGTGATCGGATTGCTTCTCTTGAAGGAGGCTTTTCGAAGCAGTCTGGGTCTTTGCCGTTCGACCTGGACGAGATCGATGCCACGCTGCCGGGAGGTGGTCTTGCTCGCGGCGCACTGCATGAGTTTGCGGGCGGTGGCGCCGACACGGTCGATGGAGCCGCCGCTGCCCTGTTTGCAGCCGGGATTGCAGCGAGAACGAAAGGAAAGATCGTCTGGTGCCTGACACGGCCGGATCTGTTCTTTCCGGCACTGGCCCAGGTCGGTCTCGATGCAAATCGCGTCATTTTTGTAGAGGGAGACACGGAAAAGGACGTCCTCGCGTCCATGGAGGAGGCGCTGTCTTATGGCGGCCTTGGCGCCGTTGTTGGCGAACTGGTCCGGCTACCGATGCTGGCAAGCAGACGCCTTCAACTTGCTGCCGAAAAGAAGGGTACGTTGGCGCTCGTTGTTCGCAGATGGCGACGACAGACAGAAGCCAATGATTATGGCCAACCGACCGCATCGACCACCCGTTGGAGGGTCAGCGTGTTGCCATCGCAGGAATTGCCCGTGCCCGGTGTGGGGCGGGCAACCTGGTTGCTGGAACTGATGAGATCGCGTGCAGGCGAGTGTGCTGAGTTTATCGTTGGAGCGTGTGATGACCAGGGTCGTATCGATCTATCTTCCAGATCTGCCGACGGATCGCATTCGTCGCGCCGATCCCACCATTCCGGTTGAGCAAGCGATCGCCATGATCGCCAGGACCGGCTCAAAACGATGGGTGTCAGCGGTAGATGCGGCAGCTAAAAAGGCGGGCGTGCGTGTGGGAATGCAGGCCGCAAAGGCCCAGGCCCTGTTCCAGGGGCTTCTGATGATCGATGCCGATCCGGTGGCCGACGCTTTGGCTCTTGAACGCATCACATTATGGGTACTCGCTCAATATTCGCCGATCGTCGCCATCGATGCTCCAAATGGTATCGTCATGGATACCGAGGGTGCCGATCATCTACAGGGCGGAGAGCTTGCGATGTTGACCGGCATCGCCAATCGTTTTCGCGGCAGGGGACTGACGGTGCGTATTGCCATCGCGGATACCTGGGGTGCCGCGCATGCCTGTGCACGGGCCATCAGCCAGGAAGTGATGATCGTGCCCCGCAGCGAAACCGCTCGCGCCGTCCAGCGCTTACCAGTGTCCTTGCTGAGGCTGCCAAAAAAAATCGTAAATGACCTGAGGACCCTTGGCTTTCGAACCATCGGTGAGCTTTCTGCGACACCGCGCGCGCCGCTGACACTGCGTTTCGGTCCAGACATCGCGCGCCGCCTCGATCAGATTTTCGGCCGCCTCAACGAACCGATCGACCCTATTCGCAGCCCGGAACGAATTGAGGTCAGCCGCGCGTTCCAGGAACCGATCGGGGCTGCCGAAACGATCAACAAATATGTCGGTCGACTGGTTGGGGAGCTCTGCAACGAACTTCACAGACAAGGCCTGGGGGGCCGCAGGCTCGATCTTATCGTCCATAGGGTGGATAACACCACCCAGGCTCTACGGGTGGGCACCGCGAAGGCGGCACGCGATGTGGCCTGGTTGACGAAGTTGTTCAGGGACCGGACGGAAAAGATTGACCCGGGCTTTGGCATCGAAAAACTGACCCTGGTGGCGATCATGGCGGAACCTCTTGAGGAGACACAGAGATCGTCTGGTCTCGTTGAGGAAGAGAGCGCGGATATCACGCCGCTCATCGACCTCTTCGGCAATCGTGGACAAAGGGTGTATCGCTTCGCACCCGTCGCCTCGGATGTTCCGGAGCGTAGCGTTCAGCGTATCGCGGCCGTGGCGGAAGATGTCACGATATCATGGTCGCATCATTGGCCGCGACCGGTGCGCTTGCTTGCGCATCCAGAGCTGGTCGAGGTCATCGCGCTGATGCCCGACCATCCACCCGTTTCCGTCACATGGCGGGGCAAGCGGCGAAAAGTGAAGCGCGCCGATGGGCCCGAGCGGATATTTGGTGAGTGGTGGCAGCGTACATCCGAATGGGCAGCGGTGCGGGATTATTTCATCATCGAGGATGAAGCTGGCGTGCGTCTCTGGGTGTTCCGGGCAGGAGACGGTGTGGATGGCGAGACCGGCTCGCACAAATGGTTCGTCCAGGGGATCTTTGCATGAGATATGCCGAGCTTCAGGTCACCACCCATTTCTCCTTCCTGCGCGGTGCCAGCAGTGCGATAGAGCTGTTTGAGACCGCAAAGAGCCTCGGCATCGATGCCATTGGTGTTGTCGACCGCAACTCGCTCGCCGGTATCGTTCGGGCACTCGAAGCGTCCCGCGCTACAGGTGTGCGTCTGGTCGTCGGTTGCCGGCTGGATCTGCAGGATGGCATGTCGGTCCTGGTTTACCCGACGGAACGCGCGGCCTATTCGCGGCTGACCCGGTTGATTACGCTGGGCAAGGGCAGAGGTGGCAAGAACAATTGCATCCTGACGCTTGATGACATCGCCCAATATGGCGAAGGCCTGCTCGGCATATTGGTGCCCGATCTCGCCGATGACACGTGTGCGGTCCAATTGCGAAAGATGGCGGAGGTGTTCGGGGACCTGGCCTATCTCTCGCTGTGTCTGCGCCGTCGTCCGAACGATCAACTGCGGCTGCACGAGCTTTCGAACATGGCGGCCCGCTTCAAGGTGAAGACCGTCGTCACCAACGATGTCCTGTTTCATGAACCGGGACGGCGGCAACTTCAGGACATCGTCACCTGTATTCGTAACAACACGACGATCGATACAGTCGGCTTCGAGCGCGAGCGTCATGCCGATCGCTATCTTAAGCCTCCGGAAGAAATGGAACGTCTGTTTCCGCGCTACAGGCAAGCATTGCGGCGAACCATGGAAATTGTTGATCGGTGCAAATTCTCCCTTGAGGAATTGACGTACCAGTATCCGGAAGAGGCTATCGTGCCTGGGAAGACAGCTCAGGAGTCCCTGGAGCACTACGTCTGGCAATGTGTACCTGATCGCTATCCGCAGGGACTGCCCCCGAAGACTTTGCAGATCATCCGCCACGAACTCGACCTCATTCATAAGATGAAATATGCGCCGTATTTTTTGACGGTGTTTTCGATCGTTCGGTTTGCAAGGTCGCAAGGCATCCTCTGCCAGGGCCGTGGGTCCGCCGCGAACTCGGCTGTCTGCTATATCCTTGGCGTGACGTCTATCGACCCGGAAACCAACAATCTCCTGTTTGAACGCTTCGTCAGCCAGGAGCGCGATGAGCCTCCGGACATTGACGTCGATTTCGAGCACGAGCGACGTGAAGAGGTGATCCAGTGGATCTATAAAACCTACGGCAAGGATAAAGCAGCGCTCTGCGCGACGGTGAACCGGTATCGGGCAAAGGGAGCCATCCGAGACGTCGGAAAGGCGCTAGGCTTGCCGGAAGATCTGATCAAAGCACTTTCATCGGGCATGTGGTCCTGGTCGCAGGAAATTAGCGATCGGAATGTGCGCGAGCTGAACCTCAATCCAGACGATCGCAGGCTGACCCTTACTCTACAATTGGCACAACAGTTAATGGGTGCTCCCCGTCATCTGGGACAGCATCCGGGTGGCTTCGTGCTCACTCATGATCGTCTCGACGATCTCGTTCCCATTGAGCCAGCCACCATGGAGGATCGACAGATCATTGAGTGGGACAAGGATGACGTCGAGGCGCTGAAGTTCATGAAGGTCGACGTGTTGGCGCTCGGCATGCTGACTTGCATGTCGAAGGCGTTCGATCTGATCCGCGAGCACAAGGGCGATGATCTGGATCTGGCAAAGATCCGCCAAGAGGATGAGGCGACCTACGCGATGATCTGCAAGGCCGACACGCTGGGGACGTTTCAGATCGAATCCAGAGCGCAGATGGCGATGCTGCCACGTCTGAAGCCCAAGACATTTTACGACCTCGTCGTGCAGGTGGCGATCGTGCGTCCTGGGCCGATCCAAGGGGATATGGTGCATCCTTATCTGCGCCGGCGGGAGAAAAAAGAAGACGTCGACTATCCGACGCCGGAACTGGAAGCCGTCCTCGGCAAAACGCTGGGCGTGCCACTGTTTCAGGAATCGGCGATGCGAGTCGCCATGGTCTGCGCCGGTTTTACCGGTGGCGAAGCCGATCAGTTGCGAAAGAGCATGGCGACTTTCAAGTTCACGGGCGGCGTGAGCCGGTTCAAGGAAAAGCTGGTCTCAGGCATGGTCAAGAATGGTTACACTCCTGAATTTGCCGAGAAGACCTTCAGCCAACTCGAGGGCTTCGGGTCCTACGGCTTTCCGGAATCGCATGCCGCATCGTTCGCGTTGATCGCCTATGCCTCGAACTATGTGAAATGCCATTTCCCGGATGTCTTTTGTGCTGCCCTGCTGAACAGCCAGCCGATGGGCTTTTACGCACCCGCGCAGATTGTCGGCGATGCCCGCGCCCATGGCGTTGAGGTTCGTCCTGTCTGCGTCAATCGATCACGCTGGGATTGCACTTTGGAAAGGATTGGCACCACGCAGCGGCATGCGGTTCGATTGGGCATGCGGATGGTGAAAGGGTTGGTCGTTGCGGATGTCGCTCGAATCGTGGCGGCCCGGATGAATGGTCCGTTCGATTCTGTCGATGACATGTGGCGGCGATCAGGCGTGCCGGCGGCATCACTAGTCGAACTGGCCCACGCTGACGCATTCCAGCCTTCCTTGAAGCTTGAACGGCGCGACGTGCTCTGGGCGATCAAGGCTTTGCGCGACGAGCCTCTGCCCCTGTTTGCGGCTGCCGCCGAACGTGAGATGAAGACTATCGCCGAGCAAAGTGAGCCAGAGGTTGACCTCCGGCAAATGACTGAAGGCCATAACGTGGTTGAGGATTACGGGCATATCGGGCTCACGCTTCGAGATCATCCGATCGCCTTCCTGCGTACCGATCTGGCGAAACGCAACATTATCACCTGCGAGGAGGCGATGGCCGCACGCGACCGCCGCTGGGTCATGACGGCAGGCTTGGTGCTGGTCCGGCAAAAGCCGGGCTCTGCCAAGGGGGTGATGTTCATCACCATTGAGGATGAGACTGGACCTGCAAACATCGTCGTCTGGCCCAAACTCTTTGAAAAGCGGCGGCGTGTCGTTCTTGGGTCATCGATGATGGCGATCAATGGCCGAATTCAACGAGAAGGAGAGGTTGTCCATCTTATCGCGCAGCAATTGTTCGACCTGACGCCAGACCTTTCCAGCCTTGCCGACAGGGACATGGAGTTCAAGCTGCCGACAGGCAGAGGGGACGAGTTTGCGCATGGTTCACCGGGAGGCGGCGACAGCCGTGAAAGGTCACCACCAAAGCCTCGAGACATATTTGTGTCCTTATGCCGAACTCGGCATAAGGATACAAATTCAGAGCTCAATACTATGCCGAACCCATTCCCTAAAGCCCGAGATTTCCGGTAATTCAATAATGAACGCTCGACATAATTCAGAAGCATTGGAATACCGGGTTTGACGGCTGTTGCGAACTTACGGCGGAATGGCGACTGAATAGCCCCTAGATTTGTAGAGGCCTTCTCTCCTAAATCATGAGGCATGATGCCTACATGGGCAAAGGCAATTTCACGGAAGAGTTCAAGCGCGACGCGGTGCGTCAGATCACCGAGCGTGGCTACCCGGTGACGGAGGTTTCGCAACGGCTCGGGGTCAGCCAGCATTCGCTATACGAGTGGAAGAAGAAGTTCGGCACATCGAACGGCAAGACCAGCGACGAGGCCGACGAGATCAGGCGGCTGAAGAAGGAACTGGCTCGCGTCACCGAGGAGCGCGACATTCTTAAAAAAGCGGCCGCATAATTCCAGCGATGCAAAGTGAAGTACGCGTTCATAGCCCTGCATCGCCTGCGATTTTCGGTCCGGACGATCTGTCGGCTTCTCCATGTGCGCCCGAGCGGGTTCTACGCCTGGCTGAAGGGCCCGTTGAGCAAACGGGCCAGCGAGGACAAACGACAGACCGATCTCCTGTTTCAGGCTTGGGAAGAGAGCGGCAAGGTCTATGGCTATCGCAAGCTCCATGACGACCTTCTCGACCAAGGCGAGATGTGCTGCCCGAACCGCGTCGCGCGTCTGATACGAGGAGTCATCGAAAATGGCTCTTCGTATTCCTTTTGAAAATATCTCAAGCCTCTGACGGATTTGAGATATTTTCAATTTGTTCAAGTCGAGGATGCGTGAGCATCTTCGAGACTTGGTATGACACGGCTTGCTGGGATCAAGGCTGAAATCGGTTACAAGCGTCGTCCCGGCAATATATCCGGACCTGCGAGGGCTTCGCCTACCTTGCTGTCGTCATCGATCTCTATTTCCGCCGGGTGATTGGCTCGTCAATGCAGAGCCGGCAAACCACTGATGTCGTGCTGCAGGCCTTGCTCATGGCGGTTTGGCGACGCAAGCCAAAGGGTCAGGTTGTGGTCCATTCGGATAGTCATATGATTGATACCAGTTTTCAGGTGGTTTGACTCAAACACCGTTTGACCATCCTCTGGGCTGGTGCCGCATGGCTTCCCGGTATGATCTGACCCTCATTCCGATCGACCCAATATGTGTCTTTCCGCGGACCTGTCGATCATCCGGGAACGCCCTGCGGTGAGGTCTTGCCTCGAAGGTGCTACGGTGACCCAAGAAGGGCATGACCCTCAGGTCCCATGACTGTCCTGTCCCCGCATCCTTCAGGCAAATAATTCTCATGCCGCAGGAGAGGACAATTAGATGGCTGAACACCGAGCAGAAACTCACGTCATTGGTGGCGTCGATACACACAAGGACTTGCATGTCGCGGCAGTCGTTGATCATCGCGACCGCGTTCTCGGTACCGAGAGCTTCCCGACAACCCGACACGGCTATCGCTTGATGCTGGCTTGGATGCGATCATTCGGGGAACTCCAGCGGGTCGGGATCGAATGCTCTGGCAGCTACGGCGCGGGGTTGCTGCGCTACATGCAAACCGCAGGTGTCGAGATTCTGGAGGTCACCGCACCTGACAAACTCGACCGCCGCCGGCGCGGCAAGAATGACGACTTCGACGCAGAAAGTGCGGCCCACGCAGCCTTTGCGAGACGGCACACCGTAACGCCACGCAGCAGGGACGGCATGGTAGAAAGTTTACGCGTCCTAAGGGTTTGCCGCAAAACCGCTATTCAGGCGCGCCGCATTGCCCTGCAGATGATCCAGATGACCATCGTCTGCGCACCGGACAAAATCCGCGATCCGCTACGCAGCATGACGCGGATGCAATTGATCCGTACGCTCGCAGCCGGTAGACCTGACCTCACTGCGTATCGCCAGGTCGAGGAAGCCTACCGCATCTCTCTCAAGTCTCTGGCGCGGCGTTATCTCGAACTCCATGACGAGATCGCCGACCTCGACGACATGATTGAGGCTATCGTCAAGGATCTCGCTCCTGAACTCCTTGCTCAAACCGCAATCGGCGTGAACAGTGCGGCGCAGTTGCTGCTCACGGCGGGCGATAACTCTGACCGGTTGAAGTCCGAGGCGAGCTTCGCCGCATTGTGCGGCGTTAGCCCAGTCCCCGCTTCTTCCGGGAAAACGGTCCGGCACAGGTTGAACAGGGGTGGGGATCGCGCAGCAAACAGCGCCATCCACATCATCGCCATCGGGAGGCTTCGATTGGAGGCACGCACGCAGGACTACGTCGCCCGACGGATCGCAGCCGGAAATTCGAAGCTCGAGGCTATTCGTTGCCTCAAACGCTACATTGCCCGCGAAGTCTTCGCCATCATCATGCGGCGGCACAGGGAAATCAACCAAAGCCAAATTGCGGCTTGACTCTTAGAAGGGCGTCCAGGGCTCGCAGTTCACCAGCATGGACTAGGCCTCATTCTTGAAGCATCACAATCTGGTTCACTCCATGAGCCGTCGTGGAAACTGCCACCACAACGCAGTCGTAGAAAGCTTCTTCAACCTTCTGAGGCGTGAACGCATACGCCGCAGGCTCTATCGCTCACGTGACGAAGCCCGTCAGGACGGGTTCGATTACATCGAAATGTTCTACAACCCGAAACACAAGCACCTAAGGAACGGGATGCTGTCGCCTGTCGAGTTCGAGAAACAGCAGAAAACGTAACCCGAGGGTGTCTACGAAACTCGGGGCTATTCAGATTCAGCCAATACGAAATCATGGCCATTCTCGGCCATTCGGAGGCCAAAACCAGCGAGGTCTATGCCCGTCGCGTTGAGCGCAGGCACCTTGCAAGGACAGTTCTATCAAAAGTTGGAAAACAAATTGGTTGGCTCTGAAGTGTCCAATGGCATCTAAAACGCTGGACACATTGGAAACCTAACTAATTGTAATAAAAAAAGAAAAACCCGGCCTAAAGCCGGGTTCTTGGTGCGGTCGAGAAGACTCGAACTTCCACGGGTTGCCCCACAGCGACCTCAACGCTGCGCGTCTACCAATTCCGCCACGACCGCATCGTGGTAGAGTGCCGACTTGCGCCGACGGGCTGCATCTAGCAAATGCGCCGGGGGTACACAAGGGCGGCTTGCAACATTTTTATGAAATCGCTCCACGGCATTGATATGCCTGTTGAAAACTCACTCCTGCCGGGCCAAATGCAGGGTGAAATGCGGTGCGCTGCCGGAATAAACCTCATAAGATTAGGTCACGGGAGATTGCCGATCATGTTCCCCTTGCTGATAAGGTCAAAACGAGGATGCGCGGACATCTTATCCTCGACCCTATCTGATTCATGCAACAATCGAACGGCCAGCGTGTGCGTCCGCTCAACTCCGTTGCCGTTTCACCATTGCATAATTCTTTTGGCCGAAATCGGCATAGAGAAAATTATGCAACAAACGTAAAGTGTTATACCGCCGCCATCCCACATATTGTGCGCGGCGGTATAAACCAACCCATGCAACGGCGAAGGCCAGTTGCGCGCTTAAGGATAGCTTCTCATGCTTCGTTCCGATCTCGACAAGTCCATGCTTGCCAGCCCTGGCAATCCGCCGATCCGGTGGCGGGTCAGCGACGGACTTGTTGGCTATGAGGATGCGTTGCGCGTGATGGAGGAGGAAGTGGCGGCCATTGCTGATGGCACCGCCGACGAACTGATCTGGCTGCTGGAGCACCCGCCGATCTACACGGCGGGCACCAGTGCCGATCCGAAGGATTTAATCGACACGCAGCGCTTTCCGGTTTTCTCCACCGGTCGCGGTGGCGAGTATACTTATCACGGGCCGGGCCAGCGGGTCGTTTATGTCATGCTGGATTTGAAGCGTCGCCGTCAGGATGTACGGGCCTATGTCGCTGCCTTGGAAGATGTCATCATCAACACGCTGGATATGATGAATATTCGCGGCGAGCGGCGGGAAGATCGGGTCGGGGTCTGGGTTCGCCGGCCAGATAAGGCACCTCTACCGGACGGTAGCGTGACTGAAGACAAGATCGCCGCTCTCGGCATTCGTCTACGGCGCTGGGTCAGCTTTCACGGCTTGTCGTTAAATGTCGAGCCAGACCTGTCTCATTTCAGTGGCATCGTGCCCTGCGGCATCTCTGCCTATGGCGTTACCAGCCTGGTCGATCTCGGCCTGCCTGTGACGATGGCCGATGTCGATATTCATCTCAAAGAGGCATTTGAAACGGTATTCGGACCGACATTGCCCGACTGTCATTCAAAGCCGCGGTAATCAGCGTTGTAAAGCACCCATTACCGGCTGGACCGTTGCTCCAAATCGCCAATCCTGCGATGCAGGATTTCGATCATACTGCCGGTTTCCTGATACATATGGGTCAAACGATCAAGCTCGCGGCGCATGACCAAAAGCATGTCATCCTCGGCATCGCCTCCATTGTCCTCTTCGTCTGGCCCTCGCCCGTTGCCGGTCATCAACCATTGGCGGCAAACGCCAAGACTATCGGCAACCAAACCAAGACTTCTGGCATCGGCTTCACTGCGATCCGCCTCCCATGAGCGCAATTTCGCAACCGGCACGCCCGCAATCGAGGCCAAATCGGCGATATCCATACCCGCGCAGTCCCGCGCAGTTGCAAGTCGCCCGCCCAAGGTGTCGTCATTCACATTCAGTAGCCGGTTAATATCGTAAAGCCCCATAATACGATCTCCGTGGAAAAAAAACGCCGATGATTCCCAGCCACCCGACATTCCCTTGACCGCCTCTCGCCAAAGGCCCACGCCTTCGACAAATTTTTTACCCGCATGATAGCCAGCTTAAAATAGGTCCAAATCGAAATCCGTCTGCCGCGCATCCAGGTAAAAAATACGCGCTCATCGGATTGGCACGCCGTTGAACCGTCTAAAACCGCAACAGAAATGTCCGACATCTCAATTGGTTCCACGCCGCAGAGAAAAATTTATCCTGACGTCGTAAATTACGAAAATTGAAACTGTGCCGCAATGGTGCCTCGCGACAAATTTCGTTTTCGCGACCGTCATATTTAAACGCCGACCAGCAAGCCCTCGGTAAAACGCTCAATAATTTAAAAAAAACGAAATGTTTTTCAATGAGAAAGCGGAAAATTGAATTCCATTGAGGAAGCGGAACGGGTTGACATTTCCTTATCGGCTTCTCTCGACAGGACTTAAGGGCGCGTTAACAACCTAAATCCGCGACGCTCCAAAATGACCCAGTTTTGGTCCAGGGAGAAATTCGATGTATGTTTTTGAGGCAGCCAAGCCACGACGAATCAACTTGGCAAAAAAACAACAGCAATGCGTTTTTGCTTGGATTATTTTTTGGAATGATGGCGCGCGCCATAAGCAGCTTCACACTTTTCAAGCCGACGACTTCCCCAAGCATCGGCTTATCCGAAAACCGCTCCACACTTTTCGGGCCGATAGCTTCCCCAAGCATCGGCTTACCCGAAAACCGCTCCACACTTTTCGGGCCGATAGCTTCCCCAAGCATCGGCTTACCCGAAAACCGCTCCACACTTTTCGGGCCGATGCTATTCGGCCGCCTTCGGCAGCTCCGGGACAGGATCGGACAGCGTTTCCACCAGCGGTTCCAGCTCGTAGGAATAGCCTTCCAGCATGGAATAGGCGCGCTCAATGGCGTCGATCTGGGTTTCGGCATTCTTGATCGCTTCGGCAATCGACTGGGTACGGGCGCGCAACATCGAGCCGAGCACATCGGTTTCAGGCCGCCGGCCAATACGATCCACATGCTTGCGGATACGGGTGCGGTGACGTTCCAGTTCCAGAATATGGAACCGGGCCTTGAGGATATCGTCGGTCAGTTTACGGCGCAGGCCCGCGACCGGATCGAAACTGCCGGGTTCGCGCTCGTCAAGAATCATGTCGTTAATCAGCGATTCCAGCACCATCAGGCCCTTCAGGTCGGCGACATCGGCCAGTTGCGGATCGTAGCCGGTATCGTCATAGACCTTACGGCGGACCGGGTCCTTCAGAAGATCGTAGGATGTGGTGATCCGGCCAAACTCGTCCTGATCACCGCCAGCATCCGGATGGGCGCTCTTGGCTTTCTTGCGATACGCCGCCTTGACCGCCGCCTCATCGGCATCGCGCTCCAAACCCAGCATGACATAAGGATCGATCACAAAGGCACCTGTCTAGAATTCCAACCGGCCCGGCAAAGCGGGCAGACGTTTCGCATGCTGTAGCACAGGCTCATCCGCCTCGCTTACATCGCGCATAAGTTTACCGCAGGCCGGGGCGAAAATGTGAAAAGAAATGGTCTATCCCCAAACAGATTGTCTGAGATGCCATAAACCACGCTTTCACCAGCCCTGGAATTTGCGCAGATCCGGCCAAAGACCAGCCATCAACACGCAAACCTTGGAAAGGCCGTATTTTACCCGCCGCCGCCGCATTTTCCAGTCGCGCGAACGAATTGCCTGTTATAAAAGGGCGGCAAAATTCTCACTCCCAGTGCAAGAGAGAGCCATGACGATCCCGAATTCCATCCCGATCACCCCGGAACTGGTTGCCTCCCACGGCCTGAAGCCGGAGGAATATGACCGGATTCTGCAATTGATCGGACGGGAGCCGACATTTACCGAGCTTGGTATTTTCTCGGCCATGTGGAACGAGCATTGTTCCTACAAGTCCTCGAAGCGCTGGTTGCGCACCCTGCCCACAACTGGCGCGCGCGTCATTCAAGGCCCCGGCGAAAATGCAGGCGTGGTCGATATCGATGATGGCGATTGCGTGGTCTTCAAGATGGAAAGCCATAACCACCCTTCTTATATCGAGCCTTATCAAGGCGCTGCGACCGGTGTCGGCGGCATTCTGCGCGACGTTTTCACCATGGGTGCGCGTCCGATTGCGGCCATGAACGCGCTGCGCTTCGGCGCGCCGGATCATCCGAAAACCCGGCATCTGGTGGCGGGCGTCGTCTCCGGCGTCGGTGGCTACGGCAACTCCTTCGGCGTGCCGACGGTGGGCGGCGAAGTGGAATTCGACGAGCGCTATAACGGCAATATCCTGGTCAACGCCTTTGCCGCCGGTCTTGCCAAATCGGATGCGATCTTCCTGTCGGAAGCCAAGGGCGTTGGTTTGCCGGTCGTCTATCTCGGCGCCAAAACCGGCCGCGACGGCGTCGGCGGCGCGACCATGGCGTCGGCGGAATTTGACGAATCCATCGAGGAAAAACGCCCGACCGTACAGGTCGGCGACCCCTTCACCGAAAAATGCCTGCTGGAAGCCTGCCTTGAGCTGATGAAAACCGGCGCGGTCATCGCCATCCAGGACATGGGCGCCGCCGGTCTCACCTGTTCGGCAGTGGAAATGGGCGCCAAGGGCGATCTCGGCATCGAGCTTGACCTCGACACCGTGCCGGTGCGCGAAGAAAACATGACAGCCTATGAAATGATGCTCTCGGAAAGCCAGGAGCGCATGCTGATGGTGCTGGAGCCCTCCAAGGAAGAGGTCGCCAAAGCGATCTTCGTAAAATGGGGTCTGGATTTCGCCATTGTCGGCAAGACAACCGACGACCTGCGCTTCCGCATCCTGCATCAAGGCGAGGAAGTCGCCAATCTGCCGATCAAGGATCTCGGCGACCAGGCACCCGAATATGACCGTCCCTGGCGCGAATCAGACAAGCGCGGCCCCCTGCCCGCCAATCTGGTGGAAGAACCAGCCGATTACCGTGCCGCCATTCTGTCGCTGGTCGGTTCGGCCAACCAGTCCAGCCGCCGCTGGGTCTATGAACAATATGACACGCTGATCCAGGGCAATTCGCTTCAACTTCCCGGCGGCGACGCGGGCGTAGTGCGGGTGGAAAATCATCCGACCAAGGCACTGGCCTTCTCCTCGGATGTCACGCCGCGTTATGTCGAAGCCGATCCGTTCGAAGGCGGTAAACAGGCCGTGGCTGAATGCTGGCGCAACATTACCGCTACCGGCGCCGAGCCGCTGGCCGCCACCGACAATCTCAATTTCGGCAATCCCGAAAAGCCTGAAATCATGGGACAACTCGTGGAAGCCATCAAGGGCATTGGCGAAGCCTGCCGAGCACTGGATTTCCCAATCGTCTCGGGCAATGTCTCGCTGTATAACGAGACCAATGGCGTCGCGATCCTGCCGACCCCGACCATTGCCGGCGTTGGCCTGCTGCCCGATTGGAGCCGGATGGCGAAAATCGGCGGCGCCCAGGATGGCGATCATGTCCTGCTGATCGGCACCGATGGCTCCCATCTCGGCAGCTCGATCTATCTGCGCGACCTTCTTGGCCGCACCGATGGCCCGGCGCCTGAAGTGGACCTACATGCCGAGCGCCGCAATGGCGATTTCATCCGCTCGGCGATCCGCAATGGTCAGGTAACTGCGTGCCATGACATTTCCTCCGGTGGCCTGGGGATTGCTCTGGCCGAGATGGCAATGGCCTCGGCCAAGGGCCTTACCATTGACCTGTCGGAAAGCCGCGGTCCGGCCCATGCCCTGCTGTTTGGTGAAGACCAGGCCCGCTATGTGGTGACGGTTCCAGCCGATCTCGCTAATTTCATCTGCGCCAATGCCGAAGGCGCGGGCGTACCGTTCCGCCGCCTCGGCAAGGTTGGCGGCGATGCGCTCGTCATCGACGGTATGTGTACAATCACCGTTGAGGAATTGCGCAACACGCATGAATCGTGGTTCCCTGAATTCATGGATGGCAAGGCCGAAAGCTTGGCCGCCGCGCAGTAAAGATCAGGCGCGCAAAAAGATCAGAATGGGAGCAGAACCATGGCTATGAAGCCCGGCGATATCGAAGACATGATCAAAGTGGGTATTCCCGGCGCCAAGGTCGTTATCCGCGATCTGGCAGGCGATGGCGACCACTATGCCGCTGAAGTCGTGGCAGAAGCCTTTCGCGGCAAGTCGCGGGTGCAGCAGCACCAGATGGTCTACGATGCCCTGAAAGGCAATATGGGCGGGGTGCTGCATGCGCTCGCCCTGCAAACCTCCATCCCCGAAGCCTGACGGTATCACATCATCATGAGCAACCCGATCACCTCGTTTTTCTCCTCACTGATCAAATCGGTGAAAGCTGAAATGTCCGACCGAAAGAAATACAAGCAGGCCCGCCTGCAACGGTTGAATGCTCCTGCTGCCGACAAGAAGGTCGAGCCGACACGGGCAAATAACCGCAACAAAGCCGCCCGTCAGGCCCGGCGTGTGACCCGCAACCGGGGCTGATAACGGTTAACCGCCGTTTTGACTTTTGAAATTTCGGCAAATTGCGCCTATATAGGCAATGGAATACTGCGGCCTTGACCCGCATGTGAAAGGATAAATCCATGAGCGGTGTAAACGAATTCATTGATAATGCTGTCAAAAGCAATGACGTCGTGCTTTTCATGAAGGGCACGCCCCAGTTTCCGCAATGCGGATTTTCGGGCCAGGTCGTGCAGATGCTCGATTATCTCGGCATCGACTATAAGGGCATCAATGTGCTCGCCGACCAGGAAATTCGTGAAGGCATCAAGACCTATTCGAACTGGCCGACCATTCCGCAGCTCTATGTGAAGGGCGAATTCATCGGCGGATGCGATATCGTCCGGGAAATGTTCCAGGCTGGTGAGTTGCAATCCCATCTTGAGGAAAAGGGCATTACGGTCCGCGGCGCAGCCTGATGCAGAACGGACAAAGCCCGGTGGTATTCCGGGCTTGTACCTTTCCCACCCCCTATGCATATTGCAGTGCGGCAAATTTGACGCACACAGAGTTTGGCTAATAGCCTAACGACAGCAAGGCTCTCATAATCGATTCCGATTGAGGGATTAATGCAGTATCTGATAAAGGCGTCGCGCCTTGCGACGCCTTTTGATTTTCTAGGACATGTTTTCCATGACAGCTCCCCTTCGTTCCGCTCCAGCTGCCTTGCAAGGCATGAGCAAGCTGGAATTCGTCTTTCTCTGTGCCGCATTGATGGCAATGAACGCGCTGGCGATCGACATCATGCTTCCTGCCTTGCAGCAGATCGGCGAAGCCCTCAATGTCGTCAATGAAAATCACCGGCAATATGTCGTGACGTCCTACCTGATCGGTTTTGGCTGCGCGCAATTGGTCTATGGCCCGCTGTCGGACCGGTTCGGGCGGCGCACGCCGATGTTGATCGGTCTCATCGTCTATGTTCTGGCGGCGCTGGCCATCACCATTGTGCCAAGCTTTGCCGGATTGCTGATCCTGCGCTTCATCCAGGGTGCCGGGTCGGCTGGAACCCGGGTCATCACCATTTCCATCGTGCGCGATGTCTACGGTGGCCGCCAGATGGCGGAAGTCATGTCGCTGATCATGATGGTGTTCATGATAATCCCGGTTATCGCGCCTGGAACCGGTCAGATCATCATGTTCTTTGGCAACTGGCACCTGATCTTCCTGTTCATTGCCGTCGGCGGCATTCTCACCAGCATGTGGATGCACATGCGACTGCCGGAAACATTGACCCCGGAAAACCGCCGGGAATTCACCCCCAAGGTGATCTTCGAGGGCTTCAAGATCGTCCTGACCAATCGCATCGCCTTGTTCTACACCTTGGCAAGCACCTTCATCTTCGGGGCGCTGTTCGGCTTCATCAACTCTGCCCAACAGATCTACATGGGCATTTATGGTCTGGGCGTCTGGTTCCCCTTCGCTTTTGCTGCCGTAGCGATTTTCATGGCGCTGTCGTCCTACGTCAACTCGAAGCTGGTGGGTCGGATTGGCATGCGGCGCCTGTCTCATGGCTCACTTCTTGGTTTCATCACCATCAATGCTCTATGGTTGATGGCTGAAACCTTCGGGCCGACACCACTGCCCTTCGTCGTGTTCATGGCATTCTTTGCTGTCTCAATGTTCCAGTTCGGCTGGATCGGCGGCAATTTTCAGACGCTTGCCATCGAACCGCTCGGCCATGTCGCCGGAACGGCCTCCTCGGTGCTCGGCTTCATTTCCACCATCGGCGGCTCGGTTCTCGGCGCTATCGTTGGTCAAGCCTTCGACGGAACATCCCGCCCGCTGGTGGCAGGCTACTTCTTCCTCGGCGTTATAGGGCTGGTTTTCGTTTTGATTGCCGAAAAGGGCAAGCTGTTCCAGCCGCATAACCCCAAAGTCTGACAATCGGATATCCGAACAAAAAAGCCACGGCAGATCACCTGCCGTGGCTTTTTTATTGGGTAATCGAAGTTTTCAAACGTTGAAAATCTTTTCGCGCAATTCTGTCCAGCTCTCTTTGTCAGGGGCAATCAGCAGGCCGCCGCTGGTGTGATGCGGCAGATAGGCGGAGCCGTCGAACCTAGCTGCATAGGCTCCCGATTCCTGAGCCATCAGCGTTCCGGCCAGATGATCCCAGGGCATCAGCTTGTTATACATGGCAAAATGCATATGGCCCTGGCAGAGAATACGGTATTCGTGGGCGGCACAGCGATAGCTGGTGAACAGCCGCACCTCGGCCAGATTGACGAGCAGCTTGCGGCGCGCCTCCAGCTCGAAAAAGCCGACATTGGCAATGCCGATCATCTGGGCGAGATCGGGTGCCGGGCGCACCTCCATCTTTTCCTGGTTGCCGTCGGGTTTGCAGAGCCAAGCACCGCTGCCCTTTTCAACGATTGCCCAATCATTGCCCATCGGGTCGTAAATCAGGCCCGCAACCGTTTCGCCCTGGCGCACGACGCTGAGCATGACCCCGAACAGCGGCAGGCCGGCAGCAAAATTGAACGTGCCGTCAATCGGATCGACAATCACGGCGAGCTCGGCATCCGCCAGCTTGTCGAGCAGAGCCGGGTCAGCGGCAACCGCTTCCTCGCCGATGAACACCGCATCGGGCATAATCTCCTCGATACCAGCACGGATCAACCGCTCGGCGGCTTCATCGGCCTCGGTGACCAGATCGATGGCCTCGGTTTTCATCCGTACATCGCCTTCGCCCAGATTGCGAAAACGCGGCAGGATTTCCTTGACTGCCGCTTCCTGCAGAAGATTGGCAAGGGCTGCAATGTCGATATCGGCCATGTCTGTTCCTTTTAGAGTTGTCAGTCTTATCGCGCCTGGATCACTTCGCGTAGAATCATCTCCCAGCTCTCGCGATCCGGTGCCGTCAGGATGCCACCGGTGATGTCGCCGGGAAGGTAGGGGCTGCCATCAAACCGGGCCGTCACACCGCCCGCTTCCTGATGGATCAGCACGCCCGCCAGATGGTCCCAGGGCATCAATTTATAATGGCCGATGAAATGGACCTTGCCGGTGGCAACCAGCCAATATTCATAGGCCGAGCAATTGAAGGCAAACGCCATCTTCGTCTTTGTGAGATTACCGGCAATGCGGCGCTTTTCCTCGCCCGACAATTCATTGATCGAAATCGTTCCAACCATGGCCGAGAGATCGCATGGGGCAGCGACCTTGACCGGCACGCGCTCACCATTGGCGCGCAGGAACTGCGCACCGGCACCGCGAGCGGCCACCAGCGTATCGCCAAGCACCGATTCGTGGATAATTCCCGCCACGGTCTCACCACGCACCACGACGGCAAGATTGGTGGCATGCAAAGGCAGACCTGCCTGGAAATTGAACGTTCCGTCGACCGGATCAATGACGAATGCCAGTTCGGCATCCCTCAACGCGTCGATCACGCCTAGATTTGTTTCGCAAGCCTCCTCTCCGACGATCAGGGCGCCGGGCCAACGGGCGAGGAAAGCGTCCGTCATCTGCTTTTCCGACAGAAGATCGGCCTCGGTGACAAGATCGATAGAGGATTTCTTCTCGGAAATATCGGAAACACCCAAACGGCGAAAACGAGGCACGATCTGGCTGGCGGCGGCGTCCTTGACGATCTGCAGGACGGCGTCGATATCATGGTCATGAAACACGAGGGAGACTCTCTTAAGCTGGTGAAATGTCAAAAATCTCGATGCGCCCGCCTTATGACGGCTTCGTGACAGTCAGCCCGGAAAAATCGAAAAGTGCGGGATCAAGCAGATGCGAGGGGTTCACATGCGACAACGCCCGCAGCATCGCATCCTTGCGGCCCGGCATCTTGGCTTCGATCCCGGCCAGCATGTCCTTCATAGCGTTGCGCTGCAAACCGTCCTGCGAGCCACAGAGATCGCAGGGAATGATTGGAAACTGCATGGCAGCGGCGAATTTGGCGAGATCGTCTTCCGCCGCATAGGCCAGCGGTCGCAGCACAAACAGATCGCCCTCATCATTCAACAGCTTGGCTGGCATGGCCGCCAACCGGCCACCATGGAAAAAATTCATGAAGAAGGTTTCGAGAATGTCTTCGCGGTGATGGCCGAGCACCAGCGCATCACAGCCTTCTTCACGGGCGATACGGTAGAGATTACCGCGCCGCAGTCGTGAGCAGAGCGAACAATAGGTGCCGCCTGCCGGGACCTTTTCCTTGACGATGGAATAAGTGTCTCGATATTCGATGCGATGCAGCATGCCGATGGATTTAAGATAATCCGGCAGGACATGCTTGGGAAAATTAGGCTGACCCTGATCGAGATTGCAGGCGATCAATTCAACGGGCAACAGGCCGCGCCATTTCAGGTCCATCAGCAGCGCCAGGAGGCCATAGCTGTCCTTGCCGCCGGAAAGGCCGATTAGCCAGCGCTTCTGGCCGTTCAACATGCCGAAATCGTCGATTGCCTGACGCACGTGGCGCAGCAATCGCTTGCGCAGCTTGTTGAAGGAGACCGATTGCGGTGCGGCATCAAACAGAGGATGGCGAACGCTCTCCTGCGCGTCGTCGACCTCATCGGCCTCTCTACGTTCCGCCAATGCAAGGTTCATATTCGGATGCGCCCCTGTCCGCTGATTTGTCTAATACGGTCGATCCGTGAAAGTTACGCCTGTCGGACGGATCTTCCCTTACTGGCGCATCAGCTCGGCAAATTCAACCTCGCGGGCCATCATCAGCCGGTCACGCGCACGCAGGATCGCATCCGAATGGCCGGGATGACACATGACAACCGCATCGTGCGGCGCATGGCTGCGAAAATAGCGAAGCGCATCGGCAAAGCCGTTCGGCTTGCCGCGCTCGTAAAAACCGGTCAGCGGTCCCTTGATTGCATAGCCCGCAGCCTGCATTTCCGTGTTGAAACCGCGGGCCATGCGCTGCACCAGGCTGATCTTGGCGCGCTGGGCAAGGCTGGTCGCCAGCCGTGCATCCGGCTCACCACGCAGCCAGGGACTGTTGCCGCGCGGGCTGATCAGCAGATCACGCCGCGCCACCAGCCATTCCCGCACGACGGGCAGAAAATGAATGTGTTGATGACCGTCGATATAATCAGGCACGCGGCCAATCACATCAATAAAAGCGTTGAGCTGCGCATCCAGCTCGCGTTGCAGCTTGCCCTTGTCGACACCGCCCATGAAGGACTGGGTCAGGCGACGGCGGAAGGAGCACATGGGCTGCACACCGCTCAAAGGCAGGAAATTGGTCAGCGTCAGGTGCAGGCCGATGGCGCCGCCACATCTGTCGATCACTGGCAGCAACAGAGATGCCTCGTCGCGCCAATCGGCAAACACGGTCATGCAGCCGGTGCCACGCACCTTGCCCTCGCTGAGCAGCGTCCTGATTGCCTGATTGACGCCCGGCGACAGGCCATAGCCATCAGCCACGATGCATAGCGGCGCCGCATTGATTTTCATATCTGAGATCACGTTCAAGACTTGTCCCACTCCTGCAGGCCTTTTGCCCGCTATATCATAGTCACGGCATGAATGCGCGCCGAACTTTATGCCTATCGACCCTGCATTCTTCCGGTATCGCCCTCACGGGAAAGCAAAAACCGTTCTCACATCAATTTCCAAAAACCGACCAGCCGGTCCGGGTAGCCAGCAGTTCGAGCGCTTCCGATCCAAGCGCCGAATTGCCGACTTTGTTCAATCCCGGAGACCACACTGCAATAGAGGCCTTGCCCGGCGCTATCGCCAGGATGCCGCCGCCCACGCCGCTCTTGCCGGGCAGACCGACATGATAGGCAAAATCCCCCGAGCCATCATAATGGCCGCAGGTCAGCATCAAGGCGTTAATGCGCCGCGCCCGCTTTGGCGAGACCACGGAAAAGCCACTAAGCGGATTTGTACCCCGGTTGGCAAGATACAGACCCGCATGGGAGAGTTGCACACAGCTCATCGCCAGCGCGCATTGATGGAAATAAACACCCAGAACCATCTCCACCGCGTGGTGCAGATTACCAAAACCGCTCATGAAATTGGCCAGTGCGAAATTACGGTAGCCAGTCGTCTGCTCAGACTGCGCCACCTTCCGGTCGATGGTGATACTGTCGTCATCGGCCAGGAATTGCATGAAGCGCAGGAATTCACCGATGGCTTCGCGCGGCTTATGCCCGGCCAGCACCATATCCGTCACAACGATGGCGCCCGCATTGATGAAGGGGTTGCGCGGAATACCATGCTCATGCTCCAGCTGAACGATGGAGTTGAAGGATGAGCCGGAGGGCTCTCGCCCGACCCGCTTCCAGACGCCCTCACCCGTTTTGCCAAGCGCCAGCGTCAGCATGAACACCTTGGAAATGCTCTGGATGGAAAATGGCACCGCTGCATCGCCTGCGGTGAAGGTCTGGCCGTCGACGGTAGTGATGGCAATGCCGAATTGCTTCGGGTCGATCGTCGCAAGCTCGGGAATATAATCGGCAACCTTGCCTTCCCCGAGTCGAGGCTGCATCTCACCGACAATGTCGTCAACAATTGCCTGCAAATCCATCTGGGTTCCCCATGCCGGGCTGGTACTCATCCCGGCAGATGCATGACCGTCACGTTTTTCGTGCAGAAGCCAACAGGCATCATTATCAAATTTTGCTGCGCTGCAAACAGAAAAAGCCGCCCGTAAAGGCGGCTTTCTCGAATTTCAGATCGAAATCAACGCGAGTAGAATTCGACGACCAGCTGCGGTTCCATGATGACGGCGTAAGGAACGTCCGACAGGCCGGGAACGCGAACGAAGGTCGCAACCATCTTGTTGTGATCAACTTCGATGTAATCGGGAACGTCACGTTCGGCAAGCTGCGTGGCTTCCAGAACGATGGCCAACTGCTTGGACTTCTGACGCACTTCAATAACGTCACCAGCCTTGCAGCGGTAGGAACCGATATTGACCTTGACGCCATTGACCGAAACGTGGCCGTGGTTGACGAACTGGCGAGCAGCAAACACAGTCGGCACGAACTTGGCGCGGTAGACGATGGCGTCCAGACGCGATTCCAAGAGGCCGATCAGGTTCTCGGAAGTATCGCCCTTACGACGGTTGGCTTCGTCGTAGGTGGCGCGGAACTGCTTTTCACGCAGGTCTCCGTAGTAGCCCTTCAGCTTCTGCTTGGCGCGCAGCTGCACACCGAAGTCGGAAAGCTTGCCCTTGCGGCGCTGACCGTGCTGGCCGGGGCCATATTCGCGACGGTTGACCGGGGACTTCGGGCGGCCCCAGATATTTTCGCCCATGCGGCGGTCGATTTTATACTTGGAAGATGCGCGCTTGCTCATCGTATTTCCTCTTGTTGTTATTGGGCCTTTTAGAACCCATTTTGGGAAACACGCCCTCCTCTGGATCGCCTTTCGGCTTTCCTGACAGGCGGCTCACACCTAAAAAAGCGGAGCCTCCACGGGACATGTCGTAAAAACACCGGGCGTTTCCACCCGGCGTTGGACGGGTCTCTACGCAGAGCCGTCACAAATGTCAAGCACCGGCCTTGAACTCGTGGCAGGCCCGCCTCATTTACCGTTGTATCAGCAGTTCCGGGCCCCTCTGACGCGAGTGCCGGATACCCGTGATGTCGGAACTGCAACAAAAACCCTCCGGCAAAGGAAACCCTCGATGGATTTTCTTTGGGTCGATTTTATGGGCAAGCCAACATGGATGTGGCTTTTCTTCCTTGCAATCGTTCTATTTCTTCTGGTTCTCGATCTTGGTGTTCTGCATAAGAACAGCAAGGAGATCGGCATGGCCGAAAGCTTTGCTTTCTCGGCCTTCTACATCACTCTGGGCGTGTTGTTCGGCGGCTGGATATGGTGGCAATCGGGTCCGCAAGCCGGACTTGAATATCTGACGGGCTTTGTCATCGAAAAAAGCCTGGCGATGGACAATATCTTCGTCATCGCCATGATCTTCGGCTATTTCGCCATCCCTCGCGCCTATCAGCACCGGGTGCTGCTCTACGGTATTCTCGGCGTGATCGTGCTGCGCGGCATCATGATTGCGGCAGGTGCGGCGATTGTCGAAAGCTATCACTGGGTTCTGTATTTCTTTGCGGCCTTCCTGGTGTTTACCGGTGTCAAAATGCTGCTATCGGCCGACAGCCAATATGATGTCGCCAACAACCCGGCCTTGAAGCTGGCGCGGCGCTACCTGCCTGTCACCGACAAGTTGGAAGGCGACAGTTTCGTGGTGCGCAAGCAGGACGAAACGACTGGCAAGCTGAAAACCTATATCACGCCGCTGCTTCTGGCGCTGATCATGGTGGAATTCGTCGACCTGGTGTTTGCGGTCGATTCGATCCCGGCGATTTTTGCGATCACCACTGATCCCTATATCGTCTACACCTCGAATATCTTCGCCATCCTCGGCCTGCGCGCCCTCTACTTCGCGCTATCCGCCCTTATCCACCGCTTCGCTTACCTGAAATACGCGCTGTCAGTCGTGCTGATCTTCATCGGCTCGAAAATCTTTCTTGCCGACATGCTGGGTATCGCCAAGATCCCACCGCTGCTGTCGCTAACCATCACGCTGGCAATCCTGGCAGCTGGTATTGTTGGATCTCTGTGGGCGACCCGCAAGGACGAGAAAAAGGATGTTATCGAAGAGTAATTTTCTCTCCAGCCAACAGCCAATATAAAAGAAGGGGCGGCTTCATGAGCCGCCCCTTTTCTGTGTCCGACGTGACTTTACCTATGCAGGCTTGACGCAGAGCCGATCCACCATGGAGGCAACTTTCGGGGCAAGCTGACTGGAAGCGCTCACCTCGAGCGGTCGCCCTGCCCGTCTTTCGCGCGTCACCCATTCCGTCAGGGTTTCGGCATAGGTGTGATCGACATAATGCAGCCCTGCGGGCGTAATCAGCACTTTCTTTCCGTCTGGAAGCGATTCCAGTGTGGCCAGCAATGCCGGAACGTCCCGGCAGGTCCCAACACCGTTCAGCTTCAACTGGATCGAATCATCATTCTCATGATGGTCGATATGCAGTTTACGGCGCAGGAACGGAATGATTTCCATAATCGAGAGAAACAGGCCGACCGCAACCCCCACCAGAAGATCCTGGACGACGACAAGACTGACCGTCGTGGCCCAGACCGCGACTGGCACCCAGCCGTGGTGATCGAACAGGTGACGCACATGCTGCAAGCTCACCAGTCGCCAGCCGGTTACCAAAAGCACTGCAGCCAGAGCGGTCAAAGGCACGACGCCCAGCAATTGTGGCAGAAGCGCCACCAGAGCCAGAATCCAGATTCCATGGAAAATAGTAGAGCGGCGCGTTGCAGCGCCTGCCTGGATATTGGCAGAGGAGCGAACGATAACGCCGGTTACCGGCAGAGCACCCAGTAGGCCGCACAGGCTATTGCCGACGCCCTGCGCCACCAGTTCCTTGTTGAAACGGGTGCGTTCGCCATCATGCATCCTGTCAACGGCGGCAGCCGATAGCAGGGTTTCGGCGCTGGCGATGACGGCGATGATCAGCACGGTGGCGATCACCCCCGGCTGGGCAAGCCCGGCAAAGCTTTCCATCGTTGGCAAGCGAATGCCTTCCAGCAGGGTGGCTGGAACCTGAACCCGGGCAATCGGCAGGTCGAGGCCGACCGCCAGCAAGGTTCCGGCGGCTACGCCGATCAATGCCCCCGGCACCAGCCGCAGCCGGGCTGGCCGCAATTTTTCCCAGCCAACCATGGCCAGCAAAGAGATCAGGCCGATAATGAGCGCTATGCTGTGATTGCTCATGCCGCCGCTGATCACCTTGCCGATGGTCTCATCCATGGCGGCGACATTTTCAACGCCACCGGCAGCAGGCTTGGCGTCCATCAGCACATGGACCTGGCCAAGGACGATCAGGATACCGATTCCCGCCAGCATACCATGCACGACGGCAGGCGAAATGGCGCGAAACCACGAGCCGAGCTTGAGATAGCCGGCCAGGACCTGCAAAAATCCGGCGACGATAAGCACCGGCCCCAGAAGAACAAGCCCATATTCTTCAACAAAGCCGAAGACGATCACCGCAAGCCCTGCCGCCGGGCCAGAGACCTGCAAGGGGGAACCGGCGATGACGCCGATAACAATGCCGCCGACAATGCCGGAGACGAGGCCCATCGCCACCGGTACGCCGGATGCGATGGCAATGCCGAGGCACAGCGGAATGGCGACGAGAAAGACAACGATGGACGAAGCGATGTCCCGTGTCAGAGCTGAACTGGTTTTTTCCATCGCCTCACTCCGCCGCCACCGCTACGAAAGGATCGGCCATGATATGCGGCGTGGCACGCCCGGAAACCGCAACCGGCAGCGGCTTTTCACCTTCGATCACCAGGAAGCGTTTCTCCGCGCCATCATAAACCTGCACCTCGCCGGTCTCGATGTCGAAGAACCAGCCATGCAGAGTAATGTCATTGGTGGCAAGTTTGGCGGCGACCGAGGGGTGGGTCTTCAGGTGATCGAGCTGAATGACCACATTTTCCATCGCCACGGCCCGCACCTTGTCCTTGTGCGGCAGATCGTCAGGATAGGCCTCGCAGACGATGGAATAGGCTGCCTGGCTATGGCGCAACCAGGCGGCCACATTGGGCATTGGCGCCAGCAGTTCGTGATTGCACAGACCCTTCATGGCACCGCAATCGGAATGGCCGCACACGACGATGTCGCGCACGCCAAGCGCCACGACAGCATATTCGATGGCCGAGGAAACGCCGCCATTCATGGTCGAGAACGGTGGAACGATATTGCCCGCGTTGCGGCATACGAACAATTCGCCAGGGCCGGACTGGGTAATCACTTCCGGCATGACCCGGCTATCGGCGCAGGAAATCATCAAGGCCTGGGGCTGCTGCCCTTCACGGGCCAGTTTGCGATAGAGACCCGAATGGGTTGGAAATACTTCTTCCCGGAAACTCGAAACGCGCTTCAAAAAATCACTCATTGCAAAAATCCTCCTGATAAATAGCTGGCTAGATATTAAAGCCGGGATGCATTGCATCCGTGTCGTGAGCCACGCGGATTTGAAACAGCAATCCGGCTGGTTATCGTGCAGGGCTGGACCAAATCGATCCCTTTAACCATTCCCCGCCTGCACAACCGAGAGTAATTTATTTCGAGGACGAAAATGTGATTTCTGTTGCCGTGCAGCAAAAACATCAATCACTTTTCCGTTATTATTTCAAAATCCCTTTTTATCGACGGGCAAAAACTCAGGATATTTTACATATAAATTACAATTATTTGAATGCTAAACTTGATAGATGTCATGATAATTTAAAATATTGAAATTTTCAAATTCCGTTCAATTCCACGAGTCCCTATCAAAGCACAGCTATTTTTCTGCGCCGCAACATTAAATCAAAATACTCCCTTAGGATGCATAGGAAAAAGCAAATATCATGACACTCTCTTAGTCTTGCGCGACAATAAAGAGACGGATGTCATGTCACGGAACCGTCCGTCGACAGGGTCATTTCTGACAGTGTTTGCTTGAGTATTGGCCGTTGCCAATGGTGAAAGATAAAAATACGGAGACGTTACAAATGGGTTGAGCAAACCTTCGTCTTGTGAAACGCTTACATTTACAAGATCTCTTTTGCGCCAAGAATGTCGCAAATTGAATACTGTAAAATTGCAGATGCCGCGGGTCGGCATCGCATATCCTGCGGATAGGCAAAGCCGCCCCCGCCCCAAACCGTGGCCACCAACCATAGCCACAAACCGTGATGGACCGCCCGCATGCCCGATACAATTCTCGACCGTTTCCTGCGCTATGTCGTCATCGACACACAATCAGACCCCGAATCAACCAGCCAGCCCTCCACGGAAAAACAGAAGGACCTCGGCCATGTGCTGGTGAGTGAATTGCTGGCCATGGGCCTTTCCGACGCCCATCTGGATGAGCACGGCAATGTCTATGCGACCATTCCCGCCAATGTCGACAAGCCGGTTCCGGTGATCTGCTTCTGCTCGCATATGGATACGGCACCGGATTTCACCGGCACGAATGTGAAGCCGCAGCTGCTGAAAAACTATCAGGGCGGAGATATCGTTCTGTCCGGCGACGCCAATCAGATCATCCGGGTCAGTGACAATCCGCAGCTCACCACGCAAATCGGCCATGACATTGTCACCACCGATGGCACCACACTGCTGGGTGCCGACGACAAGGCGGGTATTGCCGAAATCATGGCGGCGGCGCAGTTCCTGATCGACAATCCGCACATCCGGCATGGCGCCATCAAAATCCTCTTCACCACCGACGAAGAGATTGGCCGAGGTGCCGACAAGGTGGATCTGAAAAAGCTGGGCGCAGCCTTTGGCTACACCATGGATGGCAGCACGATCGGCGAGATCGAGAACGAGACATTTTCGGCAGACGGCGTGGATATCACCATAACCGGTGTTGCCATCCATCCCGGCACGGCCAAGGGCCGGATGGAAAACGCCATCAAGATCGCCAGCGCTATCATTGCCCGGCTGCCGAAGGACCAGACCCCCGAAACCACCGAGGGCCGCCAGGGCTTCATTCACCCCACCGACATCAGCGGTTCCATGGATGAAGCTCATCTGAAATTCATCATCCGCGATTTTGTCGATGAAGGCTTAGCTCAGAAAGAAGCGCGACTGGAAGAGATTACCCGCGATGTGATGCGCGACTACCCCGGATCGACCTACAGATTCGAGGTCAAGCAGCAATATCGCAATATGAAAGTGGTGCTCGACCAAGTTCCGATGGTGATGGACAATCTTGAGGAAGCGGTGCGCCGCGTTGGCCTCACCCCCGTGCTGCACAGCATTCGCGGCGGAACCGATGGCTCGCGCCTGTCCTTCATGGGCCTGCCCTGCCCCAATATCTATACTGGTGGCCATGCTTACCACTCGCCACTCGAATGGATAAGCGTTCAGGACATGGAAGTCGCCGTGAAAACCATTGTGGAGCTGACAAAGGTCTGGGAAGAGCGGGCAGACTGACGCCCTATAACATCGTGCCGAAAACCGAGTTCCACTTTTCGGTACGATGATCTTATTTTCGCATCGTATTATCCGAAAACCGGTCTCCACTTTTCGGTACGATGCTGGATCAAACCAGATTGCGGCCCTGCATCCATGCCTCAAGCGCCGGTGTCCAGAGCACCGGCGGCCTGGGCGTTTTCCCCATGCTCCCTTCGCCCATGGCAAAGCCGTGGCCACCCTGCTCAAGCTCGACCAGATCGGCGGAAACACCAGCTTTGCGGCAAGCCGCCTGCATCAGTCTGGAATGCTCGATATTGGCAACCGGATCGTCCTTGGCATGGGCCAGAAAGACCGGCGGGCAAGTGGAGTTGACATGGGTTTCCACCGACCAGGCCGCAACATCGGCATCGCTTGGATGCTTGCCGACCATCTCGACCCGGGTCCAGGTATGATTATAAGGGGCCTTCAGGGTAATCACCGGATAGGCCAGCATGGTGAAATCCGGCCTTGCCGACAGCGTATCGGCATTATCCACAGGCGAATACACCGGCTCAGCAAAGCGGGTTGATAGCATGCCCATCAAATGCCCACCGGCGGAAAATCCCATACTGCCAATTTTCTGAGTATCAAGGCCCAATGTGTCACCCTGTGCACGGATCAGCCGCAAGGCCCGCTGGGCATCCTGCAATGGCGCACGCGGGCCGACGAACCAGCCTTCGCCCGGAAGACGGTAGGTGAGAATGAAAGCGGTAACGCCACGGGCGGCCAGCCACTGCGCGGCGGCTTCGCCCTCCTTACGCTCCTCAACGAAATGATAGCCGCCGCCGGGTGCAATCAGCACGGCTGTGCCATTTGGGATTTGAGGACGGACCATTCGCAGGGTTGGCGTGGCGATCCGCAGCAATGCTGCCTTGTGAATGGTCCGCCTGCCAAGCCGAGGCCCCCCACCGCCCGGCGCCCGACCCGGCCAAAGCGGCACTTCACCGGGCGCCAGGGATGCGGCTTGCCCTGATGTCGCGAGACCCAGGAAACTCAAAGAAGCAAGGCTCAGGACATGCCTCCGTCGGAGGGCTAGGGGAAACTTGGTCATCAAACCATCATGGGCAGCCATTGCGGCACAACTTGGCCAGTCAGCAAGGCTCCAGGTTTAAAACCGTGGCTAAACTCTATTCCGCAGCAGTGCGGCTATCCGGCATATCGGCTGCATTCGGATCACCCGGTTTGGTTTCTGATTCCAGGTCAGGGAAGGCAACGATGCGCTTTCCGGAAAAATCCGTATGCACCACGACCATCCCCTGCTCCTCGAAATAGCCAAGCAACCGACGGGCACGGCGGGCGGAATGGGTGCCATAGGCTCGGGCAATCCGCAAATCGGAAGGGCAAGGCTCGGACCGGATGGCCGCCTTGGCGATCAGCAGGAAAACGCCCTGCAAGTCATCCGAAACCCGCGTTGATAAAGACAGCGCCTCCTGCCAGCTGTCAGAGGACGCGGTTTCTTCATCGACATCAGCCCGTGCCACGGCGACGCGACGACGAAATTCGCCCATCGCCATCGGTGGACCGCCGACCCGGCGCATACGGGCTCGAACCAGGAATTCCTGATAGAGAACGGAATCGGTGCGATAGGCCGCCTGTGGATCATCGAGAATTTCAGCCAGCACCGCCGCCATCCGCTCCTCGCGTTCCTCGGCGGTGATTTCCGGCTGTGACGATCTCTGTGGGGCGACATCCTCGACGCTCACCGGCGTTGCACGGGCCAGCTCGGCCAGAATATCGGTGGTCGGACGCGGGGCTGGCGGCGCACGGCGAACGAGCGGACGGGTAAACTCTTCAGGATCCGGGGTGAAGATTAGATCTTCCACATCCTGCGGCGCATCGGGCAAAGGCATCAGTTTCGGACTGGAGGAGCGCGCTGATGTCTCCACATCTCCGATCACGATCGGCAAGGGACGGCGTGATAGCGCCGGGCCAAGGGCGACGAAATTACCGCGCTTCAGGTCGCGGAACATTTCCGCCTGGCGGCGATCCATACCGAGAAGATCGGCGGCACGCGCCATATCAATATCGAGAAAGGTGCGGCCCATCAGGAAGTTGGAGGCTTCAGCCGCGACATTCTTGGCAAGCTTTGCCAGACGCTGCGTAGCGATCACACCCGCCAGGCCGCGCTTTCGGCCACGGCACATCAAATTGGTCATCGCGCCCAGCGACAGTTTGCGGGCATCTTCCGAGACATCCCCGCCGACCGAGGGGGCAAACATCTGCGCCTCATCGACTACGACCAGCACCGGATACCAATACTCGCGCTCGGCATCAAACAGGCCGTTCAGGAACACACCGGCTGCGCGCATCTGCTGCTCGATATCCAACCCTTCCAGCGTCAGCACGCAGGAAACGCGATGCTGGCGGATGCGGTTGGCAATCCCGATCAATTCGGCGTCGCTGCGTTCCCCATCTACGACCAGATGGCCGTATTTTTCCGAGAGCGTCACGAAATCCCCTTCGGGATCGATGATGACCTGCTGAACCCATTGAGCGGATTGCTCCAGCAGGCGCCGCAGCAAATGCGATTTGCCGGAGCCGGAATTACCCTGAACAAGAAGACGGGTTGCCAGCAGCTCCTCGATATCGAGCCTGGCAGGTTGGCCACCCGCCACTGTTCCCATATCGATCCCGACCTGCACCTTATATATTCCCTCACGATGGAATGATGACGCGTTCCTGCACCGCAATGCGGCCACGCTGTTCAATCCGTATTTCCTAACAGAAAGTAAAAGAAGATGCCTGCGTCTTCTCGTCGAAACCCACAGGCAATCGCGGCTTAAATCAATCCGGATCGTCTGCCAGGACCGGCGAGACCAGCAGCTTGTCGATGCGCCGGCCATCCAGGTCAACGACTTCGAATTTCCAGCCATTCTTGACGAAGCTTTCGCCCAGCGCCGGAATGCGTTTCAGCTCATCCAGCACATAGCCTGCGACGGTGGTAAAATCCGGGTCGTCATCCACGGGCACACGGATATGCTCGATGAACTCGTCGATCGGTGTCCAGCCAGCCACCAGATAGGAACCGTCCTCACGCATCAGCAGAGCCGGCTCTTCCTCGCCCTCTTCCTGGTAGGCACCGGTAATCGCCTCCAGAATATCGCCTGACGTGATAATGCCTTCGAAATGGCCGTATTCGTCATAGACCAGCACCATATGCAGAACCGTCTTGCGGATCGACTGGATGATATCGATGGCACCGGCCAGATCGGATACGATCGGCACATCGCTGATAATCGAGCGAATGTCGACCGTGCCGCCATTGGCCAAGGCATCGTAGAAGTTTTTCACCAGCATGACCCCGACGATTTCGTCGGAATTGCCGTTGCGCACCGGCAGCCGGGAATGCTGGCTTTTACGCAATGTCTCGCGAATTTCCTCAATCGTGTCATCGACGCTGATCAGTTCGACATCGCGGCGCGGTGTCATCAGGCCACGCGCCGTGCGATCCGCCAGGCGCATGACGCCGGAAATCATCTGTGATTCTTCCGATTCGATGACACCAGCACTTTGTGCTTCGGCCAGAACCGTCTTGATTTCCTCATCCGTGACCGTGCCAGAGGATGCACCCTTCTGGCCGAGCAGCGACAGGACAGCCCGTCCCGAGCCATCCAGCAGCCAGACCAGCGGCAGCGAAACCTTGGACAGGATCAGCATGGCACCCGCCATACGCGAGGCGACCATTTCAGGGTTTCGCAGCGCAATCTGCTTGGGCACAAGCTCTCCGACAATCAACGACAGATAGGTAATGCCGACCACGACGCAGCCGACGCCGAGCGTGCTGGCCAGGGCCTCTGACATCCCTTGCAGCA
This sequence comes from Agrobacterium vitis, assembly GCF_013337045.2. NCBI lineage: Bacteria > Pseudomonadati > Pseudomonadota > Alphaproteobacteria > Hyphomicrobiales > Rhizobiaceae > Gillisella > Gillisella vitis. The sequence continues at coordinate 1,201,440 of NZ_CP118259.1, read as the reverse complement.
AAAGCCACTGGGTCAATCGGGCGCCGAGAGTAGCTCCCGAAAACGCGCCGGACAAAACGCCGACAAGGGTAATACCGATCTGCACGGTCGACAAAAACCGACCGGGATTTTCAGCCAACCGGATGGCAACGGCAGAACCGCGATGACCGGCTTCGGCCAGAACCCTCAGACGCGCCGGACGGGCGGAGACGACCGCCAGTTCGGACATTGCCAATACGCCGTTCAAGATGGTGAGCAGGACAACAATGACGATTTCGGCAAACAAGCTGTTTCAAATCTCTTAGGAGCCGCATGGATGGCGGCGGGATAAAATCTGTAGCACAAGTCGCCGCCGCATTCCAAATGGCTCGCAACAATTTCAATGGATGAGACATGGTTGGGAAAATGCGGTCGCCCGCTTTGCCGAAAAAGGCAGATCATGCAGAAAGGCAGAACATACCGAGGCCTGAAAATGTAGACGCCTCAGGGAGCTAAGCATCGGCAAGGCAAGAATCTGCGAGCATGAGGGGACCTTGATGCAAGCCGACGAGTGAGCCGGACAAAAATTCAAGTCGCCATCAAAAGCCAATCTCCGAAGAGATACACACAGGGCTTGTCGTGAATAACTGACATTTATCAAGAAAAATAACCGCTGACGAGCCCCGTAAAGATCATGTTGACGATGATTATTTGAAGACGATGCAGCATTTTTGGTGTTTTTTCCCACCATGTCACAGCGCTTCCCGTATTTTTGTAGGGCTGTGTGTTTCCCAGATAATGGTATTCTTCAAGCAGGTCCGATTTTATCAAATCCACAATAACACGTTGAATGCTCGATATTTTTTATCTGGAGCATTAAAATCCACTTCCAACCAATTCTACTTTAGCGACTTAGTCGCGGCATCACATTTCGTATGACGCGAAATAACAAAAAAACATAGTGTGAAATCTTTAGATAGTTGACCCCCGCATTGCGTCCTATAAAGATCGCCTCAATACAGGACGGGTGCGGTTTAAAGTGCATCCGCTTCTAAAACGATGAAAAAACCTTGAATATCTACTGTTTTTACGAACACCTATAGCCCTTTGGGCGCGAAAGGTCTCGGAATGGCATTTTCCATTCGCGTTGATAAACTCATCCAGGCTCCGATCAGTCGCGTCTATAAAGCGTTTCTTGACGAGCAGGCTGTTGTACAATGGATGCAGAGGAAGGACTTTACCTGCCAACCGCTTCATTTCGATGGACGCGAAGGTGGCGGTTACAAGATTCGTTTTAGCAGCACCGCGTCAGATTTAAGTTATGTGATGATCGCCGAATTCGACGAATTGGTCCTCAACGAGCGCATCCGCTACACAGAAAGAATGGATGACCCATTCTGGACTGCGCGGGTCGAGACCGTGATTCAGATGAAACCGGCAGTAAGAGGAACGGACCTGTCAATCGTTCAATCCGGTATTCCGGATACGGTATCGCAAGAGGGAGTTCGGCTGGCCTGGGACGAATGTCTGCAGCAGCTTGCCTGCCTGGTCGAACAGCTCACTGAGAGCCTAAACGCGCGAACGCGATAATTTATCTTCTGGCTATTTCCGTCACAAACGTCAGCCCGCTGCCACGCGCAGACCAAAACCCTGCATCAGCCGATGAGTGGAAAAGACCGGCTGGCCCGACGTGAAGACCGCGAAATCATAGTCGTCCGAATGCGCGCCCTCGTCCACAACAGGCACCAGACGCCGTGCCTGACGGGCGATGGCTTCCGCAGGGTCAAGCCAATCCACCGGCCAGGGAGCCAGCTTGCGGAAGACATTGGCAAGAAACGGATAATGGGTACAGGCGAGCACGACGATATCGGTCTTCGCACCTTGTTTTTCGATGAAACACGGCGCGATCTCGGCATTCAGCGCCGCCTCTTCCACCGGTTCACCGCGAATATAGGCTTCAGCCAGCCGGGCCAGATGTTGAGAGCCGACGAGGTTTACCTCGCACTGGCTGGCAAAGGACTGGATCAGATCGCGCGTATAGGCGCGCTTGACGGTGCCAGGCGTGGCCAGCACGGAAATAAGCCCGGAACGGCTGCGCTCTGCGGCTGGTTTAATGGCGGGTACGGTGCCGATGAAGCGCATGCCGGGAAAGGCTTCGCGCAACGCGGCACCGGCCAGCGTGAAGGCCGTGCTACAGGCGACGATCACCGCCTCGGGATCATACTGTGCCAGAAGATTGGCAAACAACGAGACGATCCGCGCTTTGAGCGGCTCCTCCTCCCAATTGCCATAGGGAAAACCAGCGTCGTCGGCGATATAGATAAAGCCGCGCTCCGGCATCAGCACCCGGGCTTCACGCAGAACGGTCAAGCCGCCAATACCGGAATCAAAGACCAGGATCGGTTTGAGTTTAGTCCTGGTCTCGTTCATGCCCGCTACCATCAGCTTCGTCCCTCTCAATACCGTCCACTTCATCACCCTCCAAAGGCGCTCCAGCGCCGCGCGGATTGCGGCGGGAGAAGCGGTCGAGTGACGAGACCACGCCACGCATGACATTGATTTCCGGTGAGGTGAAACCACGTCGCGTCAGCACGGCGCGCAGATTGTCGATCATTCGTGCTTTTTTATGGATCGGGCGGAAATATCCCCTGGCATCGAGCGCATCCTCCATATGCTCGAACAGGCCGATGACTTCCTCCTTGCTGGCAGGCATTTGATCGACACCCTGAAACGGCGTCTGGGTAACGTCCTCCATGGTGGATTTCATCCACTCATAAGACATCAGCAGCACAGCCTGAGCGATGTTCAGCGACGCGAAAGCGGGATTGACCGGAAAGGTGACGATTTCATCGGCCAGAGCCACATCTTCATTCTTCAGACCGGATTTTTCACGCCCAAAAAGAATTCCGGTTTTTTCACCGGCCAGAAACCGAGTTCGCAAAGTTGAGGCCGCCGTCACCGGCGAGGCCACGGGCTTGAAATTGTCCCGTTGGCGCGCCGTGGTCGCATAGACGAAATTCAGATCGGCCAGTGCTTCCTCGAGCGTATCGTAAAGCTTGGCGCCATCAATGACATGATCGGCTTTGGATGCGGCGGACCGGGCTTTTTCCGAGGGCCAGCCATCACGCGGATTGACCAGACGCAGCTCCGCCAGCCCGAAATTCGCCATGGCACGGGCCACCATGCCGATATTCTCGCCCAATTGCGGTTCCACCAGAATAATCGCTGGTCCCTCGGCGATAAGCTCGCGCTCGCTGTTCGTGCCTGCCATGGCGCCTTTCCTGCAATAATTCATTCAACCCTGCAAATTTACGCCTGCATGGGCATAAACAGCCCAAAATGCAAGAGGCGGAAGGCAAAGCGCGCTCAAGCTAAAATGAAGTCCACACGCGGCTTCCTGTTTGCCTTGGCTTGCGAGAATGCTATAGGCAACTCCGGTCATATGGACAGAGACGCGGTCGAATTAAAGCCGCCCTATCGATGAGGAAGACTTATGCAAAAGATCAAGGTTGCCAACCCGGTCGTCGATCTCGACGGCGATGAAATGACCCGTATCATCTGGCAGTTCATCAAGGAAAAGCTGATCCTTCCCTATCTCGATCTCGAGATTGAATACTACGACCTCTCGGTAGAAAACCGCGATGCAACCAATGACCAGGTGACGATCGATTCCGCCCACGCGATCAAAAAGCACGGCGTCGGCATCAAATGCGCCACCATCACGCCAGACGAAGCCCGCGTGAAGGAATTCAACCTGAAGGAAATGTGGAAAAGCCCGAACGGCACGATCCGCAACATCCTCGGCGGCGTTATTTTCCGCGAGCCAATCATCTGCAAGAACGTACCCCGTCTCGTCCCCGGCTGGACCCAGCCGATCGTTGTTGGCCGTCATGCCTTCGGCGACCAGTATAAGGCAACCGATTTCAAATTCCCCGGCAAGGGCAAGCTGACCATCAAGTTCGTTGGCGAAGACGGCCAGGTCATCGAGAAGGACGTGTTCGATGCACCGTCCGCCGGTGTAGCCATGGCCATGTACAACCTGGATGATTCGATCCGCGATTTCGCCCGCGCTTCGATGAACTACGGCCTGATGCGCAAATGGCCAGTCTACCTGTCCACCAAGAACACCATTTTGAAGGCCTATGACGGCCGCTTCAAGGATATTTTCGAGGAAGTCTACCAGGCCGAATTCAAGGCCCAGTTCGACGCCGCCGGCATTACCTACGAGCATCGCCTGATCGACGACATGGTTGCCTCTGCGCTGAAATGGTCCGGCGGCTATATCTGGGCCTGCAAGAACTATGACGGCGACGTGCAGTCTGACACGGTTGCCCAGGGCTTCGGCTCGCTCGGCCTGATGACCTCGGTTCTGCTGTCGCCAGATGGCCGCACGGTGGAAGCCGAAGCCGCCCACGGCACCGTGACCCGTCACTATCGCCAGCACCAGAAGGGCCAGGAAACCTCGACCAATTCTATCGCGTCGATCTTTGCCTGGACCCGTGGCCTCGCGCACCGCGCCAAGCTGGATGACAATGCCGAACTGGCCAAGTTCGCCCTCACCCTTGAAAAGGTTTGCGTCGACACGGTCGAAGCTGGCTACATGACCAAGGATCTGGCGCTGCTGATCGGTCCCGACCAGCCGTGGCTGTCGACCACCGCCTTCCTCGACAAGGTGGATGAAAACCTTCGGGCTGCAATGGCTGCCTGATCCGTCACACGTTTTGCAAAACCCGGCCATCGCGCCGGGTTTTCGCATTGATACGGAGAGCCATAGAGAATGATTTTCCGTATTTTATTGTCGAATATCTCAAACCTTCACAGATTTGAGATATTCGAAATTCTTGTCAGGCGAAGATGCGTGAGCATCTTTGCGCCTTCGTATTCTATGATTTTTTGGGGAAGAGAGCACCATGACCGAGCAAGTCGTTTTATACACCAATCCCATGTCCAGAGGGCGCATCGTTCGCTGGATGCTGGAGGAGATCGGCCAACCCTATCAGACGGAACTGGTCGCCTATGGTCCAGTGATGAAGGCGGCGGACTACACCGCCATCAATCCGCTCGGCAAGGTCCCGGCCATCCGTCACGGAAAAACCGTCGTGACGGAAACGCCAGCCATTCTGGCCTATCTGGCCGATGCCTTTCCTGAGGCGGGCCTTGCACCTTCCCTTGCCAATCGCGGCAGCTATTATCGCTGGCTGTTCTTCACTGCCGGTCCAGTGGAAGCCGCCGTCATCGGCCAGGCTTGTGGCTTCGCGGTCCCCGATGAGCGCCGTGGCATGGTTGGCTACGGCAGTATCGATACGATGATGGATGTGGTTGCTTCGGCAATTTCCGCAAGCCCGTATATCGCTGGCGAAAGCTTTAGCGCTGCCGATCTCTATCTCGCATCGCATCTGTCGTTCTCACTGCGGGTCAACAGCGTGCCAGCACGTCCGGTGTTTACCGATTACATTGCCCGGATGACCGATCGTGACGCCTATCGCCGTGCGAGCGAAATCGACGCCGAAGCCCAGGCTGCGGCCAACGCATAACCCTGATTTTCAGATCCGGTTGACACATCGGACCTCTGATTAACAAGAATTTGCCAAGCGCCCTCAAAGATGGCGCTTGGCATTCCCCTTACCAGCACTTTTCGACGCATCACGATAGTTCAGGTACCGCCGCTGGTTTAGCACCGATAAGCGCGATGACGGCCGCCATCCCCTCCTCCGGTTTCTGCGCCACGACGTCCTCCGCAGCGCTCAAAATACAACGATCCCGTCCCTGGTCCTTAGCCCGGTAAAGTGCTGCATCCGCCCGAAGAGACACCGCGTCAAGATCCGCCCCGGCTTTGGCCACCTCATGCATGCCGATACTGATGGTCATGGTGATCATCGCATCACGCCAGGGTGTGGTGAGCCGGGCAACGGATTGCCGCAGCCCATCGCAAAAGGCCAGCGCTTCATCACCTGTCATTTGCGGCATGAACAAAGCGAATTCTTCCCCACCGAGCCGGCCAAACACCATGTTCGCATCAAGTTGCTCGATCATCGTTTTCCCGAAGGCACACAAGGCTGCATCCCCTCCTGCATGTCCATGCGCATCATTGATATACTTGAAATGATCAAGATCGATCAGCGCCAGCACACCAGCGCTCTTGAGCATTTGTGACTGGGCGCGCTCATAGAAAGCGCGGCGATTGAGAACGCCGGTCAGCATGTCGATCTCGGAGGCATGCTTATACTGCATGAGGCTTCGATGGCTGCTGAGCGCAAAAATGCCGATCCCCAGCCCAAGGCTATTGACGTATAAAATAAAGGTAACGACCGACACCCATGCTGTTTGGGCTACGCCACCAACCTCGGTGACCGGCCAAATCATCACCAGAGGAATGCGTAGCAACATGACAAAGCCATAGGACAGCAGCATGAAGATAATGACGAGGCGGACTGGAAAACGGTCGCTCTTCCAGCCGGACCCAATCGAGGCGACCAAAGCGCCGATCTGCATAACGGTCAAAATCGTGTAGAGGACAATTCTGTAGTCCGGATTGGCGGAAAAAACATTCACTCCAAAATAGCAGAGGAGCCAAATCGCAGTTATTGCGACCACAAACCAATGGGAACGGGAAAATCCATCGAAGATCCGAAACCCAACCCACACCAGTCCGGAGCCCAGAAGCACCAGTGCTCCACCAACGCCGATACCGAGAGATTCAGGAACGATACCGCGCAAAGCCTGCAAGCATGTACCGATTGAAACACACCAAAAACCGATACTCCAAAGACCCAAATGGTTGGATTTGCGGTCGAAAAACCAGCTGATGCTCATCAGGACAGAATTCAAGGTCCATCCGACCAGCAGGCAGATCATCAGCGTTGGAATGTTGAAGAGTAAAACCAAGAGATGTTAACCCAAAAAACGGTTGCCTTTTTACGCCCCTCTGCGGAGAAGAAGTATTTTTGCACCCGTCGACCTTAAATAATATTTACAATTATCGCCTGCTGCTCACTAAAAATCCACTGGCAAATGATATTCAAGCCGATTTCTCCGGTACAGACAGAAATCAAACTAAAAATCGGAAATACAACCACAAAAACAAACTGGGTTACGGATTAAAGATTCCATCTATTGGTTTATTTTAAAAAGAATCACCTATTGATTGTTTTTTTCGCAACAGACGACATAAGCCAGACCATGAAAATCTACGCATACGTGTAATGTCAGTCGCGTAAAATCTCGACAAGAACGGGCGACTGCATGATTTAAAAGCATAAAGGCATCGCGCATGTGAAAATGCGCGATGCCTTCATAACAAAACCACCACCGGCCCGAAAAAGGGCAAACTGGCTCCCCGGTCAGATGCTGCTCATTTGTCTTAGCGGCATTTGAAGTGGGGGGAATCCGAGCCAGCAGCGGCTTTATCGTAATGCGCAACCAGGGGATAGGGGCAGTAAAGATAGCGCCCCGGCGTCAGTGCTGCGCCATCCTTGTTGTCCTTGGTGATCCCTGCGGATACCGGACCGGGTGCCGCGCCCTTTTCTACCCAGGCGACAAGCGGTGTGAAGAAATCAAAATCGTCATATGAGGGGCCACCCGCCCCATGTGGCATGCCAGGAATACGGTAGAATTTGACGAAATCCCCCGCCTTGCGACCGTTATTGCTGTCGAGTTTGCGATACCATTTGACCGTATCGAGCACTGAAAATACCGGATCGGCATTGCCATGAAAAACAATCATCTTATGGCCCGCATCTTTAAATGCCTTCAAACGCGGATTGGCGCTATCAGGCGGAATCATGAAATCTGCGGCAGATTCCGTGAACGGTCCTGATTTTGCAAAAATCTTCGGCGCATCCCGGTCGAAATCGAAGTCGAGCAAAAACTTTTGCAGGTCCTCTGGCGTTCCGTTGACAGGCACGGGCGGCGTGGTGAAGATCTGAGCCAGCGAACCCGCGCCCATCACAGCAATGATTGGTTTGCCGCCCCAGGCTGCAACAGGGCTTTGCAATTTCCAAAGACGCCAATTGGCCGACCCCATGCCCGGGTCCCAATCCCAATTGCTGTACAGCGCATGGCCCTTGCTGTTTCTCGGGCCTGCGTGACTGGTGCGAAGGGCGGTGATCTGGTCCTGGCTAAGGCAATCAGGCTGCTTCTCAGTCTTGCAGGCCAGGGTTTTGATATTGAAACGGCTCTGGCAGGCATCCGCATTGCCGACAACGCCATCGACCCGACCGTCCAAGGCATCACAGGCGGAAAGGATGCCCTTGGCCAGAACCGCCATATCGGCGGGAGAAAAGGCTTTGGCGATATCCTGATCAACCTTGGCCCAGGCCTGCACGTCCCAAGCATGCTGAAGGGCAGCTTTCGGCAGATTGAAGCCGGGATAGCCGACCAGCAGACCATCGAATTGCTCCGGCAGTCGCGTGGCGGCCATCAGCGCGTGGCGGCCACCATTCGAGCCACCGATGCCGTAGCGAAAGGCAATCTTTTGTCCGTAATACTGCTCCACCAGCCGCATGGCCAAGGGGTTGAGCTTGGCGACGGCACCATAGCCATAATCCTGGCGAGCGACCGGGTCGAAGCCAAAGGCGGCTGAACCGGCAAGCCCCTTGTCGGAAAATGCCGCCTCGTCATGACCAGCATCGCTGGAAACCACCGCGTAACCACGGCTGAGCGCATTGTCCGCCTTGTTGCCGCCAAGCAGCGGGCCAGTGGCAGCCAGGACCTTGCCGTCATTGCCTCCGTTGAACTGGTGCACGAAACGGCCATTCCAGTCATCCGGAAGCCGCATTTCGAAGTGGATGGCATAGGCTCTGCCGTCAATGCCCTGGTGAGCCGCCAACTCCCCCTGGACCAGGCAATGGCTGCGCGGCATCTCCGCATTACCAGGGACGGATTTTGCCTCAGCTATGGTCAATTCGGGCGGATGCCCGCCGGTGTTGCGGATATCGCCGCATGTGCCGGCGGCATAGGCGCCAGATGCATACATCAATGACGGAAACAGCAGAGCCGTAACCACGGCACTCCGCAAAGCAAATATTGACATGAATTCCTCCCAGAATATGCCGGGCAAGGTAATCCCGTCAGCGGGCTGGCGTCAATATTGGTAGGCAAGACAAACCATTTTCTTTTGTCGTTGCCGCGCTCACACTCTTGACGCAAGGCGCTACGGATCGCAGATAAGCGGCATGAAGGCATCGCAAGCAGAAATTTTGATCGTCCCCGGCTATACCAATTCCGGGCCGGACCATTGGCAAAGCCGTTGGGAGGGCAAATTGTCCACCGCCCGCCGCGTTGAGCAGGCCGAATGGGCAAAGCCTGTCCGGGAAGATTGGGTGAAGCGGCTGGTAGAAGAGGTCAACCGCGCCGAAAAACCAGTCGTGCTGGTGGGCCACTCGCTGGGTGTGCCGACGATCGTGCATGCCGTGCCGCATTTTCAGCGCAAGGTGGCTGGCGCCTTTCTGGTGGCGCCGCCGGACGTGGCCAATTCAGCAATTCGGCCCCGCCACCTGATGACCTTCGGGCCTTATCCCCGCATGCCCCTGCCCTTTCCCACGTTGATGGTCGCGAGCCGCAACGATCCGTTCGGCACCTATGATCACGCCGAGGATATTGCAAAGGCCTGGGGCGCGCTTCTCGTTGATGCGGGCGAGGCTGGCCACCTCAATGCCGAATCCGGTCATGGTCCCTGGCCGGAAGGCACCATGGTTTTTGCCCAGTTTCTCAGCAAGCTTTCCGCCGAGGACTGACTTATCCATGGCTTTCTCTGGCCATGGATTTCGTGGTTCGGCACCGCTGTGCTAAAGATAATATCCTGGGCTGCTGTGATAGATCGCGATTCTCCATGGTCGGTAGTGTCTGCATTGGGGATTGAACGGTAGGGAGCAGAAGCCTGTATGGATGCGCCCGAACCGGGCGCGACCAGAAAAACAAGGAAGGGGCAAGAGCCGGATTGTGAAAAGCCGCGTTTTCCTTTATGGACCGCCTCAACCAGTGACACAGAGCGTCCCTTGTGCGACGCCAACAATAGAGACAAACCGTCATGAACCGTCGCCGCCGTATTTACGAAGGCAAGGCCAAGATCCTGTACGAGGGTCCTGAGCCGGGCACGCTGATCCAGTTTTTCAAGGATGATGCAACAGCCTTCAACAAGAAAAAGCATGATGTTATCGACGGCAAAGGCGTGTTGAACAATCGCATCTGCGAATATGTCTACACGCATCTGAACAAGATCGGCATTCCCACCCACTTCATCCGCCGCCTCAACATGCGTGAGCAGTTGATCAAGGAAGTGGAAATCATCCCGCTGGAAATCGTCGTGCGCAATGTCGCCGCCGGTTCCCTGTCCAAGCGTCTCGGCATCGAGGAAGGCGTGGTTCTCCCACGCTCCATCATCGAATTCTATTATAAGTCCGACGCGCTGGAAGATCCGATCGTCTCGGAAGAGCATATCACCGCGTTTGGCTGGGCCAATCCGGCTGAGCTGGACGATATCATGGCGCTGGCCATTCGCGTCAATGACTTCCTCTCGGGGCTTTTCCTCGGCATCGGCATTCAGCTGGTCGATTTCAAGATCGAATGCGGCCGCCTTTATGAAGGTGACATGATGCGTATCGTGCTGGCCGATGAGATTTCGCCTGACAGCTGCCGTCTCTGGGACGTCGAAACCCACGAGAAACTGGACAAGGACCGCTTCCGCCACGATATGGGCGGGTTGCTGGAAGCCTATCAGGAAGTGGCGCGCCGTCTCGGCATCATCAATGAAAACGAACCCGTTCGCGGCACCGGCCCGGTTCTGGTCAAGTAGTTCTGGAGACACACTCGTGATTAAGGCTCGCGTCACCGTTACATTGAAAAACGGCGTTCTGGACCCCCAAGGCAAGGCTATCGAAGGAGCGCTCGGCGCGCTTGGCTTCGAGGGCGTCAACCATGTCCGCCAGGGCAAGGTTTTCGACCTGTCGCTCGATACCGCCGACAAGGCTGCGGCAGAAGCAGAATTGAAAGCCATGTGCGAAAAGCTGCTGGCCAATACCGTGATCGAAAATTACGCGATCTCGATCGATTGAGCGGACTGTTCCCGGTGACGGGGACGACAAAGCCGGAATGCGGTTAATAAGACGCATGATGCTTTAGAATTTGCCTTGGGAAGAACGGAAGCCGATCGTTCCAAGGCAAATGACATCACAAAAGATCCAGAGGCCGTCTGGTTGAAACATCAACACGGCAGTGTCTGGAACAGACAGTCAAGTGGGAGCCGACGCCATGAAATCCGCCGTTGTTCAACTGCCCGGCCTGAACCGTGACCGCGATATGATCGCGGCTCTGACCAAGATTTCCGGCACTGCACCCGTCACCATCTGGCAGACGGAAACAGAAATCCCGGATGTCGACCTGATTGTCATTCCCGGTGGCTTTTCCTATGGGGACTATCTACGCTGCGGCGCCATTGCCGCGCGCATGCCCGTCATGCAGGCCATCAAGGCCAAGGCGGATCAGGGTGTCAAGGTTCTCGGCGTCTGCAACGGTTTCCAGATTCTGCTGGAGGCCGGCATGTTGCCGGGCGCGCTGATGCGCAATGCGTCGTTGAAATTCGTGTGCCGCGAAGTGAAGCTGGAAATCGCCAATGACGAAACGGATTTCACCCGCGCCTATGGCAAGGGCCAGATCATCCGCTGCCCGGTGGCCCATCACGACGGCAATTATTTTGCTGACGCCGACACGCTGCAATCCATCGAAGGCAATGGCCAGGTGGTGTTTCGCTATGCTGAAGGCACCAATCCGAACGGCTCGCTCAACAATATTGCCGGTGTTATCAACGCCAAGGGCAATGTGCTGGGCATGATGCCGCATCCGGAAAACCTGATCGAAGCCGCCCATGGCGGCAATGATGGGCGTGGTCTGTTTGCATCCGCTCTCGACGTCGTCGCTGCAGCCTGAGACCGGTTGTTGACCTGAATTACAAATCGGACTCGGATTCACTCATGCGCAAGCCACTTTTTATGATCGCCCTTGCGGGTCTCGCCATGCTGGGTGCTTGCAAGCCGACACCGCCTGCTGCCGTGAAGCCACAAAGCGCCCTTGACGTGATGGAGCGGGTGATGGTCAGCGCCTCATCCTGTTGGTTCAAGTCCGGAGATCCGGCTTTCAAAGCCTATCGCATGGATGCCGAACTGACCTCCTATTCAGGACAGCCGCGCATTCTCTTGGTGCGCAAGGGCAGCGGCGATATCCGTCCCCTGCTGGTGGTCATGGCGCAAGGCACGCCCGCCAGGCTTCAGGCCTTCGGCCCTGTCATGAACGAGCCCCTGTCCGGCCGTATTTCTGCCGACGTCAAGCGCTGGGCAAACGGATCGTCAGCCTGCCGTTAATGTTTCGATGAAACGCGCTACAGCGCCTCGTCCACGCGGCGATAAATGTCCAGCGTGGCGATTTTGGCACTGCGTTTTCTTGGAAAAATTGGCAGATTGAGCCTCGGCGAATCATCGGGATTCGAACGAGGAATTTGAATAACAATGATTGCGCTGTCTTCGATAAGAGCTTCGGCCTTGGCTGGCCTTTTACTGTTTACCATTACCACCCAATCCGCATTTGCTGGCGATAATATTTTCGACGAATTGCGTTTCGGGGCCGTCACCTCAATCCAGGGCCATGAACATGGCGGCGCCGGTGAAGTCACTATGTTGTTCGACCCATTCTCCCGCGACTCTGCCTCTGGCTTCCTTGACAGCCTTGCCCGGCCAAGGGTCCATGTCGGTGGCGAAATCGGTGGCGACAGCCTCAACAATCAGATCTATGCGGGCTTTAGTTGGACGACCGACATTTTCTCCTCCAAAACCTTTATCGAAGCAGGCTTTGGCGGCGTGATCCATGATGGCGCCATTGACGAGCAGCACCGCAACGGCCCGGATCTCGGCTGCCGCGTGCTATTTCGTGAATATGCAGCGCTCGGCTACCGGATCAACAAGACCTGGAGCGTCATGGGGCAGATCGAGCACGCTTCCAATGCCGATCTCTGCGATCCGAATGATGGCATGACCCGGGCGGGCGTGATGATCGGTTATAAATTCTGACGATCGTGCTCGATGATCGGTTTGATTACAGCATCGGGAACTTGATCGGTGCATGATGATGCGGCGGTAAAAGTTCAGCCGTCCAGTGCAGGTAAATAGACTTGCGCATTTCCAGTCGGGCTTCGTCACGTGATATGCCGATATCGCGTAACAGACACGCATCCAGATCCGTAAGGTCCTTTCGGGTCCGTCGCGTCACCTGCCACCGCTTCAGCCGTGCCCACACCGTCCCGATATGTTTCAAAAGCCGCCATACGGGACCGCGTAAAACACTGCCGTGATGATTGCTTGACTGGGCACTGCCTGCAGCATCTGTATCCCGCAAGACAATTGTATCTATTGTCACCATCACCATGATCCTAAAATCTCGTAATCTTCAATTGTGTCGCTTGTTATCTGTGCATTTATAGATACAATTGTCCTATTGAAGGTGACAATAAGGATAATTGTCATGGTAACACATTGGCTCCCCGACCTCTCGACGGCAGAGGGTCCGCTTTATATCAGGATTGCGGATCGGGCAGAGGCGGATATCAAGACCGGCAGGTTGTCATCCGGCGCAAAGCTGCCGCCGCAGCGGGATCTTGCCTTTGATTTGAAGGTAACAATCGGGACAATTACCCGAGCCTATGCATTGTTGCGGGAACGTGGGCTGGTGACTGGTGAGGTCGGGCGCGGCACTTACGTCCAGTCAAGCCTGGCTGAGAGCGAAACCGATATTCATCGCGACCCGGTTACCCTCACCTATGGCGGCACGCGAACCCTGTCGCCGCCGCCGGGCAAGCTGCGCTTTGACACCACCGCTGCCATCGATGTCGGCCAGGCTGACATTATCGGCCGTTTGATGACCGACATTGCCCGCGATCAACCGGACGAGATCGCCAGCTACACCCGAACACTGCTGCCGGATTGGCTGGAGGCAGGTCGCCGTTGGCTGTCGAATGGCGACTGGAGCCCGGAGGCCGCCAATATCGTGCCGCAGATGGGTGTACATGCCGGAGTGAATGCGGTGATCGCCGCCATTAGCGGCACCGGTGACCGGATCGTTTGTGAACACCTGACCTATTCACAGATTGCCCGCAGCGCCTCGCTGATGGGTCGCCAGATTTCACTGGTGGATTCCGACCATGACGGCATCATGCCGGAGGACTTTGAACGGGTCTGCGCACGCGAGCACCCAAAGGCAGCCTTCATCATGTCGTCAGGCCAGAACCCGACGCTGTCCTGTCTGCCCCTGTCACGGCGGCTGGAGATCGTAGACATCGCCCGCCGTTATAATGTCTGGCTGATCGAGGATTACATTTATGGGGCGCTGGTCGGCGATGGCATTCCCTTGCTGGCCCAACTGGCACCAGACCGGACATTTCTGCTCAACAGCCTGTCTAAATCCGTCGCAGCTGGAGTGCGCGGCGGCTGGGTCGCCTGCCCTGACCATATGAGCCAGCGGGTCCGCGTCACCCAGAAAATGGTCTGCGGCGGCCTGCCCTTCCTGCTGGCGGAGCTGTCGGCACGTCTGGTTCTGTCGGGGGCTGCGGATGATATTCGCGGGCGCGTGCTGGAAGAGCTTTCGGCTCGAGAACAGATCGTCCGTCAGTTGTTCGAAGGCTACGAATTCCGCTCGCATCCACACCTGCCGTATTTCTGGCTGAAACTGCCGGAACCATGGCTGTCTGGCACATTCAAGCAGGCCGCGCTGGACCAGGGCGTATTGATCGATGATGAAGACGAGTTCAAACCGGCCCGTTCATCCCGGGTGTTTCACCATATCCGCGCTGGTTTTAGCGAAGGGCGGGATAGAAGCATCGCCGAAGGTGGCCTGATCACGCTCAGGCGGATTCTCGACCAGATTCCGGTCGGCAGCAACGCCGTCATGTGACGGCGTTGCCTCCAGGGATCAGATCGTCGTCAGCGTCCAGTTGACGATATCGCCGCTGACCTTGGCGAAAGCCTGCGACAGCGCGTTGACGAGCGCCTGATTGTCACCGCCACGGGCGGGAACGCTGGCGGAAAATACCTTCTGGGAAATCACACTGCCATTGCGGTCATTGAGCAGCTTGACGGAAATCTCGACATTGGCCCGGCGAATACCGCCAGCCTCGACTTCGAACGTCCTGATGTCGGAGAGCAATTGATAATCGATTGCCAGGCCCTGTCCCGGCTTGCCGACACCGCCGAGCTTACCGGTATTTTCGAAAGCCTCGACCAGTTTTGACTGCACCATGCGCGGCAGCTTGTCGCTCCATTGCGACTTGGCCAGATATTGCATTTCCGTGCCGGAAACCCGCACCACGATCATGTCGCTGTCGAGCACTTTCAACGCGGTCGGATCGGCAACCAGAACCTGCCGCTTCTGGGCCGATTGGGTCGTTGTGGCGGCACGGATACTGGCCAGATCGTATGTGTCGTTCGGCGTTGTGCCGCAGCCCGCCAGCATCACGCCGAGAATGGACAGGGTACAAGCGGCGCGCAACACCGCCATTGGACGCAGAACCGCTAAAGAATACCCCATCATCTGTCCCTTTTTCACGGAAAAACCTGTCACCGTCTTGTCCGCCCATCATATTGCTTGACGTTGTCGCCACCGAAGATCAGCCGTTGCGGATCACGATCAAAATTGCTGATCGTGTCATCCAGGTTCTTCACGGTGCTGCGCGTATCGTTGACCAGCGTCTGAATGTCCTTCAGGCCGGAAGACGAGAATTTCGACAGATTGTCGGCAATCGGGCCGATCTTCTGATTGAGATTATCCGCCACGGCGCGAATGGACTGGAGGGTGCGTTTGGCCTCCGCCGAAAGCGAATTGGTATCGTCGGAGCCCAGCAGCGCGTCGACCTTGGCCAGAATGCCATCGACCCTGGTCGAGGCATTGTTCAACCGGTTGGAAAGCTGGGTAAAGTCACTGATTGCCTGGTCGATATCCGGTTTACGATCCTTGAAGGTCTCGGTCACCGACTGAACATTGGCAGCCGCACTGCGGGCGTCGGTGACAGCCACCGAGACATCATCCACGACACGAGAGACCTTCTGCGTATCGATCGCGGCGATCAGCGCGTTGACCTGTCCAAGCGTTCCTTCAGCCTTCACACCAAAATCGTTGAAGGTCTTTGCTGTCGCCGAAAAATTATCGACGGCGACGCCGACCTTGTCGGAGGCATCGGCAATCTTGCCGGTAAAGGTTTCGGCATTGGTCAGGATCTGGTTGACCTTGTTGCGGTCCACTGCCTTCAGCAGGTCTTCGGCTGCGGCAAGCGTTGAATCAAGCCGTCCGGAGAGACCTGTGATCGTATCGGAGAGAGCGCTGACACTCTTCAGGAAGGTGTCGATGCCATCGGCATTGTCGGCCAGAGCCTTGGAAAAGGTTTCAGCGTTGCGCATCGTATTCGTCAACGGCCCGCGCGCATCGGCGACGAAGCCCTGAACATTGGCGATAGCGTCATCCGCGCGCTTCATGATCTTGTCAGCCGTCGCCAGAAGATTGGTCAGGCTGGACTGATCGGCGACCAGCACCGCCGTCTTGCCGGTTTCCTGGGCTTTCTTCAGCAAATCGTCGCCACCAACGCCACCCGACATTTCGACATAGGCCGCACCGGTCAGGCCCTGAACCTCAAGTGCTGCCTTGGTATTGGAGCGAATGGGCGCATCCTGCTGCACCTGCGTCTCAGCGATGGAAAATGCCGGATCGTCACGGTCGATGCTCAAGGAAACGACCGAGCCGATCTGGATGCCGTTGAAACGCACCGGCGAGCCGACACTCAAACCATTGGCAGAGCCAGGAATGCGGATGGTCAGCGGTGACATGGGACCACCACGGCCATATTCAGCCATCCAGTAGACAAAACCAAATGCCGCAAGGATCACAAGAAGCGTGAACAAGCCGACGATGGTGTAATTTGCTTTGGTTTCCATAGGATCTCAATCAATCGTGCCGGCAATCGCGCGGGTGCCGCGCATTTCCTGATGTTTGGGAATGGAGCGCGCCCGTTTGCCCCGGAAATAGGATTTGACCCAGTCATCGTCGCAGGCGAGCATATCCGTTAACGGTCCTTCAACCAAGACTCGTTTCTGTCCGAGCACAGCGATGCGATCGCAGACGGAAAACAGGCTGTCGAGGTCATGGGTCACCATATAGACGGTCAGCCCCAGCGTATCGCGCAGACGGGCAATCAAATCATCGAACTCGGCAGCGCCAATCGGGTCGAGGCCGGAGGTCGGTTCATCGAGAAACACCAGGTCCGGGTCAAGCGCCAGCGCACGCGCCAAAGCCGCCCGCTTGATCATGCCGCCGGACAATTCCGAGGGGTATTTGTCCCCGGCATCCGCAGAAAGGCCGACCATCTGGATTTTCAGATAGGCCAGTTCATCCATCAGCACTTGCGGAAGCTTCAGATATTCCCGCATCGGCAATTGGATGTTTTCCTTGACCGTCAGGGCGGAAAACAAGGCACCATGCTGGAACAGCACACCGAGGCGTGTATCGAGATTGGAACGTTCGGCAGCGCTGACCGAATCGTAGTCTGCGCCCAGAATGTGGATCTGGCCGGCCTGACGCGGCAAAAGCCGGAGAACCGTGCGCATCAGCACTGATTTGCCTGCACCCGAAGCGCCGACAAAACCGAGAATTTCGCCGCGATAGACATCGAGATCGAGATTGTCCAGCACCAGCTTGTCACCGAATCCGACAGTCAGACCACGCACGGACAGCACCGCTTCGCGCCCTTCCTTGAGCGGCGGCACCTCTTGTGTCGGGTGATTGTCTCTGTCTTGATTGTTCAGGTCTTGATGTTCCACGGCGGCCCCTTAGAAATTGATCGCTGCGTAGAATACGGCAAACATCCCATCCATGAGGATGACGACGAAGATCGACTTCACCACCGAGGCCGTGACGTGCTGGCCGAGCGACTCGGCACTGCCGCCAACCTTCATACCCTCAACCGCTGCAACAATACCGATCACGACAGCCATGAATGGTGCTTTGATCAAACCAGCGGCAAAGGTCGCATAATCCACAGCATCGTGCAGGCGGGTCACAAAGACCTGAAAAGTGATTCCGGAATAGGCCAGGGAGACAACCGCTGCGCCATAGAGCGCTGCGAAATTGGCGATAACAGTCAGAAGTGGCAGCGCGATGACCAGCGCGACGATACGTGGCAGGACCAGGACGCCGATCGGATTGAGGCCGATAACCTTCAACGCATCCACTTCCTCGCGCATCTTCATCGAGCCGATTTCAGCGGTGATGGCGCTGCCCGAACGGCCAGCGATCATGATAGCGGTCAAGAGCACGCCGATCTCGCGCAATTGCAGAATGCCGACCAGGTCGACCACAAAGACTTCGGCGCCGAAATAGCGAAGCTGGAAGGCACCCTGCTGGGCGATAATTGCTCCAATCAGGAAGGACATCAGCAGGATGATCGGCACCGCCCGCAGACCCATATGGTCCAACTGATTGACGATGGAAGCAATGGACGCCCGCCCGCCACGTCTTTCCTTGGATTGCGTGCCACGCACCGCCGAGCCGAGCACATAGCTCATAGCCAAGACGTCTTCGAACAGGCTGACGCTCATTTTGCCAACCGGCTCTAAAACCCGCTGGAAGAAGGGACGGTGATCCACGACCTTTTCTGGCAAAGGCGGCTGTTCGGGCAGCGCGGAAATCAGTTCCCGCATCGCGTCGCTGCCACCGACAATCTGCACATCGCCTTGCTTGGCGGCGGCCAGTTCAATGCGGCGGATAATCCATGCGCCCGATGTATCGAGACTTGAAATGCCGGTAATGTCGATCTCGACATGGCCATTCAGCGTCTCACGCATTTCCAGCAGTTTTGGAATCACGGTATCGACCGTGGTATTTCGCCACGGACCGCTCAGGCGAAGCCGCTGCCCGGCCTCCCCTTCCAGCTGTTCGGCATCGACCGTGGCATTGTCCATCTGACCGGAACTCAAAACGAATACACTTTCAAAGCCATCACTCAGAGAGTGGGCAAGCCGCCATCGGCTTGATGCTGGCGACTATATATCGTTCCCTCGCGACAATTCCACTGATCTTTGCGTGAAAAGTGTCGATCAACCCATGGGCAACACTTCGGTCCACAGGCTTTTGTCATCTATAACCACTTTAGGCGTTGCAGCGCGCCGCCTGCGTTTCTGTTCCAGCGGGGTTTTCCACCGGAAAGATGCGAATCGGCTCCGGCGGACCAAGCAGGCGCGGTTGCGCAGCGGCGTTATAGCGCGTGCCCCATTCGATCAGCTCGAAATGTCCATCGTAATGTTCGGCCACCGCGGTACAGCTTTCCACCCAATCGCCGGTATTGATGTAATGGATACCACCGACATCCTCCATGACAGCATGGTGGATATGGCCGCAGATGACACCATGCACGTCGTTGCGGCGCGCTTCGTCGGCAACGACTTTCTGGAATTCGCCGATAAAATTGACCGCATGTTTGACCTGTAGCTTGGCCCAGGCGGAAAAGGACCAGTAAGGCATGCCCATCCGGCGGCGGACGGCTGCCAGAACCACGTTGATGGCAATCGCCATGTCATAAGCCCAGTCGCCCATATAGGCGAGCAGGCGCGCGTTGCGCACCACGACATCGAACTGGTCGCCGTGTAGAACAAGATAGCGCTTGTTATCCGCCGTCTCGTGAATCATCTGGTCCAGCACTTCGATTCCACCGAAATGGGTTCCGGGAAAACCCCGGAGGAACTCGTCGTGATTTCCGGGGATATAGACAATTCTTGTCCCCTTGCGCGCCTTGCGCAGCAATTTCTGCACCACATCATTACAGCCCTGCGGCCAGTACCAGCTGCGTTTCAACCGCCAGCCGTCGACGATATCGCCAACCAGAACGATCGTGTCGGCATCGTAAACACGCAGAAAATCCAGCAAGAAATCAGTTTTTGCGGCCTTTGAGCCGAGATGCACATCCGAAATGAAGAGGGTTCTCACATGCCGCGTTTCGGTTTCGTCGCTCACGGGAATGGTCCTTTACGATCAGCTTTGGCATGCTCTCAAAATCAGACTCGTGTTTCAGGATGATGACACGGGCTCGATACAGCGATGAGCTGCAATTGCCATGCCCCCCAGAAATATGTTCTGGTCCGTGGAACGATTTGTTGTATGAGGGGGGAAGAGATGAACGATGAAGCGGCAAGAAGCATGACCGACGACAAGACCAAGACGAATTCGCCCGCCTCTGGCGATCTGGACGAACAGGCTCTGTTCTACCATTTGCATCCCCGCCCCGGCAAATTGGAGATTCAGGCAACCAAGCCGCTGGGCAACCAGCGCGATCTGGCACTTGCCTATTCTCCCGGTGTTGCGGCTCCCTGCCTTGCCATTCGCGACAATCCACAAGCCGCTGACGATTACACGGCCCGCGCCAATCTCGTCGCGGTGATTTCCAACGGCACCGCCGTCCTCGGCCTCGGCAATATCGGTCCGCTTGCCTCCAAGCCTGTCATGGAAGGCAAAGCCGTCCTGTTCAAGAAATTCGCCGGCATTGATGTGTTCGACATCGAGGTCGACGCCATGACCGTCGATGCCATGGTCTCCACCGTCGCATCGCTGGAGCCGACCTTTGGCGGTATTAACCTTGAAGATATCAAGGCGCCGGAATGCTTCGAGATTGAGCAGCAATTGCGTGACCGGATGAATATTCCGGTGTTTCACGATGACCAGCACGGCACCGCGATCATCGTCGCCGCCGCCATTCTGAATGGCCTGGAACTGGCCGGTAAAACCATTGGCGACGTGAAGATCGTCGCGTCAGGCGCAGGCGCTGCTGCTCTGGCCTGCCTTAACCTCTTGGTCGCACTCGGCGCGAAACGCGAAAATATCTGGGTTCATGACATCGAGGGCCTGGTCTACAAGGGCCGTAACGAGTTGATGGACCCCTGGAAAGAGGTCTATGCCCAGGAAAGCGACAAGCGGGTGCTTGCCGAAAGCATCGGCGGTGCCGATGTGTTCCTCGGCCTGTCTGCTGCCGGTGTCCTGAAGCCGGAACTGCTGGAACAGATGGCGCCAAGCCCGCTGATCATGGCTCTGGCCAATCCCAAGCCGGAAATCATGCCGGAGCTGGCGCGCACCGCCCGTCCCGACGCGATGATCTGCACTGGCCGTTCGGACTATCCCAACCAGGTCAATAACGTTCTTTGCTTCCCATATATTTTCCGGGGTGCGCTGGATTGCGGCGCGACCACGATCAACGAAGAGATGAAGATGGCCGCCGTCAAGGCCATCGCCGCGCTGGCGCGCGAAGAAGTCTCAGAGGTGGCAGCCAGGGCCTATACCGGCGATTCGCCGACATTCGGACCGGAATACCTGATCCCCTCACCTTTCGATCCACGCCTCATCCTGCGCATTGCCCCTGCCGTGGCAAAAGCGGCCGAAGACAGCGGCGTCGCCCGAAGGCCGATTGCCGATTATGACAGCTATCTCGATACCCTGAGCCGCTTCGTGTTCCGCTCCGGCTTCATCATGAAGCCGATCTTTGCGAATGCAAAAACGGCTGTGAAAAAGCGGGTGATCTTTGCCGAAGGCGAGGATGAACGGGTGTTGCGCGCTGCCCAGGTGCTGTTGGAAGACGGGATCGGCGAACCGATCCTGATCGGTCGTCCACAGATCATCGAAACGCGCCTGAAACGCTTTGGCCTGCGTATCCGGCCCGGCACCGATTTTGCCATCGTCAATCCGGAAGACGATCCGCGCTACCGAGACTATGTGGACGATTACGTGGCGCTGGTTGGACGGTCGGGTATCAACCCTGAAGCTGCAAGAACCATCGTGCGCACCAATACGACCGTAATCGGCGCGCTATCGCTGAAGCGCGGCGAAGCTGATGCGCTGATCTGCGGCGTCGAAGGCCGGTTTGACAGACATGTCCACGATGTCGGTCAGATTCTTGGCAAGAAGCCGAATGTCCGAGACTTTTCCGGTCTCAGCCTGCTGATTTCCCAGCGTGGTGCGGTTTTCATGACTGATACATTCGTGACGGAAAATCCAACCGCGGAAGAAGTGGCGGAAATGACGATTCTGGCCGCCCAGACGATTCGTCAATTCGGCATCACGCCGAAAGCCGCGCTCCTCTCTCACTCCAATTTCGGTTCACGCAATTGCGAAAGTGCTCGCAAGATGCGCGCAGCGCTTGAGATCCTGCGCAAGGAAGCGCCTGAGCTGGAAGTCGATGGTGAAATGCAGGGCGGTTCGGCCCTGTCGGAAACCTTGCGCCGGCGCGCCATTCCCAACAGCACGCTGTCGGGCGATGCAAATCTGCTGGTTTTCCCCAACCTGGATTCCGCCAATATTTCGCTGGGTATCGTTCGCACCTTGACCGATGCGCTGCATGTCGGCCCGATCCTTCTGGGAGCCGCCCAGCCAGCGCATGTTCTGTCAACGTCCGTCACCTCACGTGGCGTCGTCAATATGGCCGCCCTCGCTGTCGTGGAAGCCAACCAGCAGGTCTGACCCCAACTTTCCATCTTTCGCATTCTGTAATCACTCAGGTTCATTCCGAACCTGAGTGATTTTTATTTGCCTGCTTGCATTTCCTTTCAAGAAATCCGGATCCCATTTTTCATCGCAAACGCCATGCCGAGCCGGGCGACGATGACGATCTGGGACACCATCTGTTTATTATCCTCTCGCTTGCTCTGTTTCTTCCAGAAACGGAGTTTTCGGCGTTCTCGCCGGGCATAGTCGTCTTCGCAAGACACAAAATCGCAGACCTGAAACCTTATTCGACACATGGACATTTGCCCTCAAAGGTAGAAAATAAACCCTTAGAAATTGCGGGGCTTTCATGTTTGACGATAACATTTATTTCAATTTGCTCGATTGGCTGGAGACCGCCACCAGCGCGAAATGGACCGATTTTCTGAACCGCCTGCAAGCCAGCTACAACCTGTCGGGCTGTCTTTACATGGACGCTTCCATCACTTCGGCAGGCGCCCTTCTATATCGATACGGGCATACATTCGATCAGCAGGCAAAAGACCCTATCCTCATGCTCGATGCGCCTGTTTTGCGTAACGTCTTGTCACAGCTCAGCCGGGCCATGGAACCGGTGGATATGCATGATCTGGCGCAATTGAGCGAAGAGGGTCTGCTGTTGCGTAGCAAGCTGCGCGATCTGCCCTTGCCAAGCCAGGCTGTCAGCTATCCACTCCTTTCGGTCGATGGACGCGGCGCGATTCTCGTCATTGCAAGCAATGCGTGTGACGACACGTGGCGACGCTTTCGCCGCTGCCATGACCGCGACGTTCATCTTCTGGCGGGAAAATTTCACGCAGGCCTGGTGAAACGCTGCGATGGTGCCCACATAGGAGGAGTACCCATCCTCACCCGACGGGAACAGGAAACCCTGCGGTGGACGGCTGCCGGCAAAAGCTATTGGGAAACTGCGGTTATCCTTGGAATTTCGGAACGGACCGTGCGGTTTTTCATGGCCAATGCCCGCACCAAACTCGACGCCGTCTCCAACACTCAAGCGGTGGCAAAGGCGCTGCAACGCGGATTGATCCCACCTGAGGCACCACTATAACAGGCCGCCACCCTCCAGATCTCCAGATCTTATTTTAACGAGACATCTCGGCAGCTGAGTGATCCGAACTATCATTGATAGGTGTCGGTCCATATTGGCTTTGCAAAAATTTCATATCGCTGACGTGTTTTAGATATCTGCAATGCCATCAAGGCCGGATATCGGCCACATCATCGATGCCTTGGTATGAGATGGTGAATCGGAGCAGTTTAACTGTCAATTCTTGTCAGTTAAACTGTCGCTACCGTCAGTTTTATTTGAATTTTTTTACACCCATACTGTGTCACCTTCCAATTAAGGAGACACGCATGCTCAAAATTCTGAACAGCCGACATAAGCAGACCCAACAGGCGGCATTGGCAGACATGTTTCGTCTGCGAAAAAAAGTATTTCATGATCTTTTGAAATGGGATGTCGTTGTACAGGGTGATTTCGAGATGGATCACTATGATGATGCCAATCCGATTTACGTTTTATCTTATGACGACCGGACAGGCCTGTTGCGCGGCTCGCTCCGCCTGCTGCCGACGCTTGGCCCGAATATGCTGGATGATACCTTTCCGATTCTATTGGACGGAAAGCCGGCCATTCGTGACATTTCCATGTGGGAATCGAGCCGGTTCTGCATCGACCCGGAAATTTCCCTGGACCGATCTTCCAACCAGGTCAGCGTTGCCGCAGCCGAGCTGATGTGTGGTGTTGGTGAACTGGGCCTTGCATCGGGGCTTACGCATATCGTCACCGTTACGGATGTTTTTTTGGAGCGGATGTTTCG
Source organism: Agrobacterium vitis (assembly GCF_013337045.2). Classification (NCBI taxonomy): domain Bacteria; kingdom Pseudomonadati; phylum Pseudomonadota; class Alphaproteobacteria; order Hyphomicrobiales; family Rhizobiaceae; genus Gillisella; species Gillisella vitis. The sequence goes on along the minus strand of NZ_CP118259.1, from coordinate 1,177,111 downwards.
CCGCATGGGCTGCCCCGGCGAACGAATTGGCGCGCCGCATAAGATCGGCTCGGTTCATGCCGTGGCAATTGCCTGGGAGATCGATACCGGCATGCTCGATGCCATGAAAAACATTGCTGCCATTACCGGACGCCTGCTCGACACACCCATGTCGCTGGAACAGGCGCGCGCCGCCTGACGTGGCATTTCTCACACGAAGAGCCGCCGACAATGGCTGTTCGTATGGCCGGCCTCTTGGCCCTGGTAGACGGGATTGCTAAAACAGGATTACGGGTTGGCGTTTCCGACGCCCTGCCCTATGTTCCCTTTCACTTGGCTTGTTTAGTTTCCCGTCAACCGGCCCAATAGCATGGCCCAAATAGCATGGCTTATGGATCCGCATGCGCGCTATCGCTCTTATCGTTGTCGCGTCCTGTTGTTTCATTGCTCTTGGGCCAGCCGGTTCTGCATGGGCCGCCCCAAGCTGCGAGGCTATTCGGGCCGAGCTTGCCCAGACACCTGTGGTGATTGGCAATTCTCAGGACGTGCGCGCCTATTCAGGGGCTGTGACCCGGCAGGATTTCGAGATCCGCAAATTGCAACGCACCCTGCAACAGGCCGGATGCTCCTCCAGTATCGCCATTCTCGACGGCCATGGACAAGATCTCTGCGCACCAATGCAGGAGAGCCTTGCTGTCATGCAGGAAAACAAGCGTCAGCTTCTGATCGAGCGCAACGCTGCGGGCATGAAGGGCGGCGTCAATCCCCGTCACGAGGAACTGACGGCTGCCTTGCAATCGAATGGCTGTGATGTCACCGAACCGACCTCGGCGCCCCAGGATACGGATGACAGCGGGGAGACGGTCAGGCCCTATGAAGCCCCGGTCTATCCGGATTACCCATTGCGCAATGAGGCGCCGATCTCGACATCCAGCGGCGGGCTTATGCTGCCTTCGGGACAGGGCGGATACAGAACTCTCTGTGTCCGAACCTGCGATGGCGGCTTTTTCCCGATCTCGCCCAGCACATCCGCCCGTGATTTCGGTCGCGATGCCGAAACATGCAATCGGCTTTGTCCAGGGACGCAAGCCGAACTCTATTATTCCCGCCTCACCGATGAGGCCAAGGATATGGTTTCAACCGTAACCGGCCAGCCCTATCGCGATATGCCCCATGCCTTCGCCTATCTCAGCCGCGCGCCCGGACATCAGGGACAATGCAGTTGCAACAGGAGCAACTCCGAAGGCTTGCAGACCAATGCTCCAAAGCCGGGTTCCGGGGCAGATGCTGGTGGGTCCTCAGTCATTTCCATCACATCCAATGGATCAGCCGCTGGCACCAGACAGCTGGAGGCTCCATCTGGTGCGCAGGTCAAAACATCGACCGACCAAAAGGCGACGACTGGCACGGAAGCCACGAAAAAGGCTCTCCCTGAACCTGAAGCGGCGAGCCGACCCTATGATCCCGGACGCCAGTCCGTGCGCCGCGTCGGGCCGACATTCCTGCCGTCCAATACCAGCCAGATCGACCTCGTCCATCCAGCGCTTCCAGGCGCCCAACCGGTTCAGGAATAGGCACTGATTGCAGTATCATACCCATTCCGGTTTTCTGCACGATCTATGGAGCGGATAAACAGACTCTATTGGAATTCGAAGATCTGGCGGAACATGCCGGGCGCGATGATCGATAGCGGATTGACCACCAGATGTGGCGCATCAACCGGGCCTTTCAACTTGAAGGTAATGCCCAAAAGCCCCCGGTCCCGTCCATTGCCGAGGATGCTGCCAATGATCGGCACTTCCGCAAACAAACGATTGAGACCATAGGCGGGCATAAATGTCCCGGTCATTTCCATCTGGCCTCGTGTATCCTTGATGGTGCCCTGGAACGAAGCGCCGACCTGTTCGCCACGGACAATACCGTTATCGGTCCTGAGCACGCCATCCTGATAGATCAGCCGCGCGAAGGCCCGCTGGAATTTTTCCGAACTGACATCCAAGTCACGCTTGACCGCGCTATTCAGGCTACGGCCATCGTCGGTTGCCGGCGTCGTGACGATTTTCTGTAGCCGATCCTCATTCTCGACCCGGAAATTGCGCAGATCAACATTGCCCATCCAGTTCTTGTTCAGATCGCCACGTATTTTCACGTCCAGCATGCCACCGCGCATATGGCTGTAGAGATCGACAAACCGCACCAATGTGCCTGCATCGCTGGAAATCAGCGATATATCATTGCCATTTCCAGCCTTGGTCGACTGGACGACGACCGCCTGGCCTGTATCGGTCACGGCACTCATTTTCAGCGCCGTTATTGCCCCTGATCGGGAGCCATAGACCAGCCTGACGCCGGAAAGGGCTTCGTCATTGAAACCAATCAGCTTATCGACATCGACACTTATATCGACATCGGTCGAATTACTTGACGATCGACTGTCGCCAGTCGCACCATTGGAAGAGCTGCCGGATTTCAGCTTCTTCAGCAAAACACGGCCATCAACACTGCTGCCGCTGACCTTTGCGTTGATGACACCCTTGTTGACTTGAACCGAAACGCCGAAATCATCGGCGGAGGCCAGTTTGACATGGTCGAGATCCGCCCCAACCAGTCCATTGGTTTTGGATACCACAAGCTTGCCAGTCGCCCCGAACCCGTCGCCATCGAGATTGAACTTGTCGAGCATCAGCATGCCGGACTTGTCCTGCAACTCCAGCGACACTTTGGCGGGAATACCGGAGCCCTTGGTCCAGCCAATGACCGGGATGTTCAACGTTGCGCGCGACAGGTCGCTTTTCACCAGCTGGCGATTGTCATCGAGACGCGAGACTTCCAGATCGATTGTACCGCCGACAATGTCGCCAAGGCCCGGTACGAGCTTGGCGCGCTGGCTGTCGTTCAGCTGTCCTTTCACCGTCCAGCTTGGCGCTCTATTGGAACCGCGCTCGACCGGCTGGGAGAAGTCGATCTCCACCGGCACGCCATCAATCTGCGCGTCCCCCTGCAAGACGGCATTTTGCGGATCGACCACAAGCGTGCCATCGAAGCCGTTGATCTTCTTATCCATATAGGGCCGTTTGAGATCGACACCCTTCAAATCCAGCGATGCCTTCCACACTTCCGGCGGGGGCTTTTGATCGGCGATAATACCGCCATAGAGCTGGACATCGGCCGTGATCTCGCCTGCAAAATCCTCCGGCACGAATTCCGTGCGTTGCAAGGCTTGCATAGGCTTGAATGTTGCAAGTTCCGCCATGGCATCAGCCGGGCCGCTGACGGAAACGGCGATATTGGCCATCAGGGGCTTCTTGTAGGTATTGGCGATCGCAAATGTGCCTTTATCCAACTTGACCTTGCGTCCTGAGGGGAAATAGGACGTGCCGCCGTCGATACGCACTTCCAGATCCGGCCCTGTCAGGTCGAAATGCCCGGCAAGATCACGAATCGGCGGCAGATCGCCTGTGACGTTCATTCGCGCACCGCTGATATCGAAAGCAATTTTCAGCTCGTCAGGACCCAGATCCAGGGGCTGGGGTATAGGCTTCATTCGTCCGGCAGGAATGAGCACATCGATAGAGGCATTGCTGATCGTGCCACCGAACAGATTGGCCTGCACCCAGGTTCTTGGCTTCATGGCCATCCAATAGGGCCAGAGCTGCTTGACCATGGCGGTGCGCATCTCAAACAGTTTACCGTTGAAACGGATTTCCGGCGATGCGTTGCCGAACTGAACATTGAGCGTGGCCTGCATGCTGCCATGCGGCGTCGAAACCGCCAACTCGCTGAATGTCAAATGACGCTGGCTGGGAATGAACTGTCCAAAGGCCTTCAGAGAAAACGGAAATGGCTGCTCTCCCGACGATTCCACCGAGGCCGTGCCCTGATCGACCAGTAGGTCGATGCCGATGCCCCGGGCGTCGCCCGGCACCGACTGCAACCGGTCGAGATCGATGAACCCGCCGGAGAACGGCACATGGGTTGGGCCGAAATCCGCCTCAGAAGGTCGGATTTCCGCTGTCAGCTTATCGAAATCATAGGCGAGATTAATGTCGGCCCGCGTCAAGTCCTGCTTGTCACCATCGACGTAGAGGATGCCGTTTTCCGTTCGCAACCGCGCAGAGAGAGCCGGTCTCTGGCTTTGTGACTGCCGCAAGGCATAGAAATCGATATTGATGCTGGTATCGGCCCCGTCCCGCCAGACCCCGGTGGGCGTGCGCTTGATCAGAAAAGGCGTGGCGATCAGATCCGTCACCGTTGCCGTCAATGAGGTGGTTCGGGTTCCGTCAGTCATCGCCTCGGCTGCGATCATGCTGACTTTGCCGTCGATGGAAGCCTCACCCTCAATGGCCAGCGAATCGTCCTTCTTACGGGTCAATGTCAGGTCGTTGACCTGCACATCGACCGGCTGACCAATGCCGTTTTTGGCGGGCAAGGTAATGCCCCCCAGGCGCAGCCGATCCAGCCCACCACGGACGATGAAGCCGTGCACATCGTCGAGATTGCCGAACATCGTTTCCATGAAAGCCGGAAATCCATCGATCCGCAGCGTGGCAAGATCCAGATCGCCGCCCTGCAACAGGCGTGAACTGTCGAAATCGATGCCGGTCACATCGACTTCAGTTACGGAAACCTTTCCCATCAGCAGCGAGATCGGATCGATGACCAGTTTGACGTCGCCGGCTTTAGACACGACCTGCTGAGTCTTCGGATCGGTCAGGGTGACATTCTGCGCGGCGACCGCCAGATGCAAATTCCTGGAAAGACGGATGGAGGTCTGGTCGATATCGGCTTTCAGGTCGTCGCCAATCGCAGATTGAAACGCAGCGCGCGCCCCGGTTGACAGGGCCTGGTCCAGCGTACCGGTTTCAATCGCAATGGCCGCCGCCCCCAGCATGGCCATCAGCGACAGCACGATATAGGCCCCAAACCGCATCAATCTGGTCAGAAGGCCACGGCGGCGCGGGCAATGCACGATCAAGGGATCATCGACCTGCGAGGACGGCAAGGTCTCGAGGGCAACAATATCGCCTTTGCGAAAACGGATTTTCTCGCCCCGGATCTCTCCCATGCCTTGGCCTGTATCTCCGATATTTCCTGAAGCTCGACGGGCTGTTAGCGCACCGGCAACCTTATGATTCCAATGAATGACCGAATTCGACATGTGCCTTGACTGCGCGCAGCAAACAGAATTCTGATGGCAAATTCATTACACTGGACGCGCTTCATCTGCGCTATATATCCGTCCCGGCCTTATATTTCCACAAACCGGGCAAAAGAAAGGTATCAGCATGGCGGAATTGTCGATTGGGGACATGGCTCCGGATTTTACGCTTCCACGCGATGGCGGCGGCACGGTGAGCCTCTCCTCGTTCAAGGGCAAGCAGGTCGTCGTCTATTTCTATCCCAAGGACGATACCAGCGGCTGCACCGTAGAAGCCACGTCCTTCACATCCCTGACACCGGAATTCGAGAGTTCCGGCGCAGTCATTATCGGCATTTCCCCCGACACGGTGAAAAGTCACGATAAATTCGTCGCCAAACACGGACTTGCGGTCATGCTCGGCTCTGACGAAGAGAAGACCACGCTGGAAGCCTACGGCGTGTGGAAGGAAAAAAGCATGTATGGCAAGACTTATATGGGGGTCGAACGTAGCACCTTTCTTGTTGATGCCGATGGCCGGATCGCAGGCGTCTGGCGCAAGGTGAAAGTGCCTGGTCATGCTGAGGCGGTGCTGCAAGCCGTAAAAGACAAAGCAGCGTAGCTGGAATATTTCGCCCGAAATCGATAGAGATTTCGGCAATTATGCAGTAAATGCCAAGCATGTCTCATAGCATGATAAAATCCCTGAGAGCGGGTGCGACGATGGCAATCGCCGCAACCGACCTTGATGAAAAAACCGGCCTTGCGCAGGAAACCGCCCGCCGCTGGCATGGCCGGACCCTGTCACTGCGCTCGCCGCTCGATCCACCGTTGCCGGACCGTCCGGGGCGTCCGGCCCATCCGGTTCTGGTGCCGCCAAAGGCGACGGAAAAACGGTCTCTGCACACGCTGAAGGGCCGGATCGCCATGCTGCATTCGCTGGCCCATATCGAATTGAATGCCGTGGATCTGGCGCTGGATATTGTTGCCCGCTTTGCCAGCGAACCGGTGCCACATTCATTTTTCGACGGCTGGATGCAGGTGGCCTTTGAAGAAGCCAAGCATTTCGGCCTGGTGCGCGACCGGCTCCGGGCGCTCGGGGCTGATTATGGCGACATGCCAGCCCATGACGGCCTTTGGCAGGCGGCCCATAGCACCCGCACCGACCTGACAGCCCGACTTGCTGTCGTGCCGCTGATCCTTGAGGCGCGCGGCCTGGACGTAACCCCGTCCCTTCAGGAAAAGATGCGCGAGACCGGCGATATCGAAAGTGCCGATGTATTGAAGATCATCTATGACGACGAAAAAGGCCATGTCGCCGTCGGCGCCAAATGGTTTCGCTTTCTCTGTTCCCGTGAAAAGCGTGACCCGGCCAAAACCTTCCAGCAATTGGTTCGCGCCAACTTCCGTGGAACGTTGAAAGCACCGTTCAACGACATTGCTAGGGCGGAAGCCGGGCTGACACCTTCCTTTTACCGGGTGCTCTCCTCTATCAGCCACGCTTGAAACATATCGGCGGCAGGCAACATTTTGTTAACCTTAACAGGATGTAATCACCTCGACAGAATCGGGTCTGCAATCCGGGTCAAACGTTAGAGTTTGGCCACGCGCAACGGCTGTAACGATGCACGAGGTCGGCATGATGAAGACACGCAGCCGCAACGGCTTCAGCAAGCGTCAGCGCCAACAGCATGTCCTTATCCTCGCGTCCGGCGAAACCATTCGCCATATGATACTGCGCCCGTGGATGGCAGGAGCCGGTCTTTGCCTGGTGGTGGCCGGTGTGGTCGGCTATCTCGGCGCGACCTCCTATCTCATCATGCGCGATAATCTGATCGGAGCCTCCATGGCCCGCCAGGCGCATTTACAGCACGACTACGAAGACCGGATTTCCGCCTTGCGCGCCCAGGTCGACCGCGTCACGTCCCGGCAATTGCTGGACCAGCAGGTGGTGGAGGAAAAGCTTCAAACCCTGCTCGAAAAGCAGATGGCGCTTTCTGCCCGTTCCGGCAAGCTTGGATCGCTCCTGGACCGTGCCGAGGAATCCGGCTTGACGCCGAATGAGTCACCTTCAGCACCAGCGGTACAGGATAAATCCGCATTTATCGCGCCTGTGGGCAAAGGCAATGCGCTCGCCGCCCTCAACCGGATGCTCCATACCGGACCCGCAGACACACAGGAAAGCGATGGCCCGGCACTGAGCTTTATGCCCGCCCATGAAAGCGGCGCCGACCGGGCGGACCGGGTTTTCCGCAATGTGACCCTGTCACTGAAATCCATCGAACAGCAGCAGAAATCAAGCATCCATGCACTGACCGCCGAGGCGAGCGACAAGGCCGGTGCCATCGAGCAGGTCCTGACCGACAACGGCATCCAGATCGACAAGCCTGATGCCGGCAAGGATGGAATGGGGGGACCTCTGGTCGATGCCGATCCCAAGCTCGGAATCGATACCAGTCTCGAAGGGTTGGACAGCGCCCTCAATCGCCTGGATGCCGCACGCGAAACGGCAAAGGACATGCCTTTTTCAAATCCTGCCGCTACCCGCGAAATCACCAGCCCCTTCGGTAACCGCCCTGACCCGCTGCTTGGACGACTGGCCATGCATACCGGCATAGATTTCCGCGCAACGAATGGTTCAGCTGTCAAAAGTGCCGGTGCCGGAACCGTGGTCACGGCGGGACCGACAGGCGGCTATGGGAATATGGTGGAAATCGACCATGGTCAGGGACTTTCCACCCGTTACGGCCATATGTCGAAAATCCTGGTTCGTCCCGGCGAAAAGATCGAGGTCGGTCAGTTGATCGGCCTGTCTGGGTCTACCGGGCGTTCCACCGGGCCGCATCTGCATTATGAAATTCGCAAGAACGGCAACCCGATCAATCCGATGAGCTTTCTGGCATCCGGAATGACATTAAAGCCCTTTATTCAGTAGTAGGCGCCTCAAATCGGGAGGAATCGCGCGATTGGAGATGAGATTGGCGGCACTTACCAAGGCAACCCGTTATTCATAAATGTCTGTTACTGAATATCTGCAGATACGAGGATATGTCAGGGGACCTGAGTTGCAACAAAGCAGCTCAACAGACAAAGCGGAACGGTACTATGTGGCTTGAACTGCATGACGGCGACGGGTTTCCCTTCTTCGTCAATATGAACAATGTTGTTGATTTTCGTTGGTATGAACGAGAAAAATATACCAGCTTGCTGACCACGGCGCCTGTGGCGGAAAAACTGCATATGCTTTACGTGCGAGAAAGCGCGACCCAGATCATGCAGATGATCCGCCAGGAGCAAAACCGGCAGGCTGGCAGGACAGGCGGCGCTTAAAGCATCGGCCCCGAAAAAGAAACCGGGTTGCTGAACGCTGCTCTAAGCATGGCAGAGATTGATCCAACACCTTTCGCCTAGCGTAATGGTATAGGTTACTCCTGAATCAGCGAGCCACCATGCCAAATGCCAGCCCTAGTCCAACCATCCTTTGGTTCCGCAAGGATCTGCGTCTTGATGACAACAGGGCGCTGCACGCAGCCTTGCAGACCGGAAGCCCGGTCATCCCCGTCTATATCCTTGAGCCTGAGGAGATGGGTACCGGCCCGCTCGGTCCGGCGCAGGCCTGGTGGCTGCATCACTCACTCGTCAGCCTCGGCCAGTCGCTTGAACCTTACAGCAGTAAGTTGATTCTTCGCCATGGCCCACCGGGCCAGGTCCTGCGCCATCTGATCGAGCAGAGTGGCGCCAAAACCGTGCATTGGAATCGCCGTTACGATCCATCCGGCATGGCCATGGATGCGGAGCTGAAAGCCGCTCTGCGCAGCGAAGGGCTTGAGGCCAGCAGCCATGCGGGCTTCCTGCTGCATGAACCGTCGAAGGTGAAAACCGGGAGCGGCGGGCCTTTCCGTGTCTATACACCCTTCTGGCGCGCTCTTGAAAAACAGGGCGATCCACCACCGCCCATCGAGAAACCCAAGACCTTTCACAACCCCGCCGATTGGCCGGATAGCGACCGGTTGGAAGACTGGCAATTGCTGCCGACCAGGCCGGATTGGGCAAAAGAGTTTTCGCAGATCTGGACGCCAGGGGAATCCGGTGCGCATGAGAAACTGAGCCAGTTTATCGATCATGGCATCAAGGGTTACCGCACGCAGCGGGATTTCCCCGCCCTGCCCCATACATCCGGCCTGTCGCCGTATCTGGCTTTGGGGGAAATTTCTCCGGCGCGAATCTGGCATGCAACCATCGGCCTCGGCGATGATGTTTCCAGCGAAGACTATGTGCATTTTCGAAAAGAGCTGGTCTGGCGGGAATTTTCCTACCACCTGCTGTTTCACTTTGCCGATCTGGCCAGCCAGAACTGGAACGACCGCTTCAATGACTTCCCCTGGGAAAAGAACGCGGCATTTCTATCCGCCTGGCAACGGGGCCAGACCGGCTATCCGATTATCGATGCCGGTATGCGCCAGCTTTGGCGGCATGGCGTCATGCACAATCGCGTGCGGATGATCGTCGCCTCCTTCCTGATCAAGGATCTGATGATCGACTGGCGCGAGGGCGAAGCCTGGTTTCGTTACACCTTGGTCGATGCCGATCCGGCTTCCAACGCCGCTAGCTGGCAATGGGTGGCTGGCTCCGGCGCCGATGCCTCGCCATTCTTCCGAATTTTCAACCCGGTCACCCAGAGTGAGAAATTCGATCCGGACGGCGATTATATCCGCCAATTCGTTCCAGAGCTGGCAAAACTACCCAATAACCTGATCCATCGTCCATTCGAAGCCCCCGCAGCCCTGCTGGAAAACGCGGGTGTTACGCTTGGCAAAACCTATCCGGCGCCACTGGTGGATCACAAAAAAGCCAGGGCAGTGGCGCTTGAGGCCTATAAATCAACCGGCGCGCCGGAATGAATAACAGCCTCAAAGGCATTTCTCCCGCATGCTGAGGCAAGGTTTTCCGGGTTGATGCCACAGCAAGAAATTGCATTTCTTGTCATGCGGGGCTTGTAGACCGAAAACACACTTTCTATTGTCCGGGAAACAGAAAGTGCGCTCATGGCATTCCACCCCTCCGTTCTAGACGCCATAGGCAACACGCCGCTGATCCGGCTGAAAGCCGCTTCACAGGCAACCGGTTGCACCATTCTGGGCAAGGCCGAGTTTCTCAATCCCGGCCAGTCCGTGAAGGACCGTGCCGCCCTCTACATTATCCGCGATGCCGAACGGCGCGGATTGCTGCGGCCTGGCGGCGTGATCGTCGAGGGCACCGCCGGTAATACCGGTATCGGCTTGACCCTGGTCGCCAAGGCGCTTGGCTACCGCACCGTGATCGTCATTCCGGAAACCCAGAGCCAGGAAAAGAAGGACGCGCTGCGGCTGCTTGGCGCCGAACTGGTCGAGGTTCCCGCTGTTCCCTACAAGAACCCGAATAACTATGTGAAGCTTTCCGGGCGACTTGCGGCCCAACTGGCGAAAACCGAACCGAACGGCGCGATCTGGGCCAATCAGTTTGACAATACCGCCAATCGCGATGCTCATATCGAGACAACGGCCCGGGAGATTTTCGAGGACACAGGCGGTGCTGTCGATGGATTCATCTGCGCAGTTGGCTCCGGTGGCACGCTGGCTGGCACGGGGATCGGACTGCGAAACCTGAAGCCCGGCGTCAAGATCGGTCTTGCCGATCCCGAAGGAGCCGCGCTCTATGAATTCTACCGGAATGGCGAGTTGAAATCCTCTGGCTCATCAATAAGCGAGGGCATCGGCCAGGGCCGGATTACCGCCAATCTGGAAGGATTTACGCCTGATTTCTCTTACCTGATCCCCGACAGCGAAGCTCTGCCGATCATTTTCGATCTGGTCGAACAGGAAGGCCTCTGCCTTGGCGGCTCTTCCGGCATCAACATTGCCGGTGCCATCAGGTTGGCGCGTGAGCTTGGGCCGGGTCATACCATCGTGACCATTCTGTGCGACTATGGCAATCGCTACCAGTCAAAGCTCTATAATCCGGCCTTCCTCAAGGAAAAGGGCCTGCCGCAGCCGACATGGCTGGGCGGCAAACCTGACATTTCCATTCCCTTCGAACCTGTCTGAGCCCCATGCCAACATTGCCTCTGTTTCGTGACGATTTTTACCTCTCGACGGCTGAGGCGGTGGTGACAGCCGTGCATGAAGACGGCTCAATCGAGCTTGACCAGACCTGCTTTTACGCCACATCCGGCGGCCAGCCAGGCGATACCGGTTTTCTCGAACGCGCCGATGGCTCGACTATCCAGCTCGGGGCAACGCGCCACGGGGCAGACAAGAGCATCATTCTACATCAGCCGCTGGAGGGCCAGCCAAGTCCCGATCTTGGCGAAAAACTGGTCCTGCATGTCGATTGGCAGCGGCGCTACAAATTGATGCGCATGCATACCGCCTGCCATCTGCTGTCGGTGGTCTGCCCGTTTCCCATTACCGGTGCTGCGGTCGGCGAGGATGAAAGCCGGGTGGATTTCGACATGAGCGAAGCCATCGACCGCGAAACGGTAACCGCCGATCTGATGCGGCTGGTGGAGGAAAACCATCCGATCTACCTGGAATGGATCACCGACGCGCAACTGGCCGCCAATCCGGATATCGTCAAATCCAAGAATGTCCGTCCGCCAATGGGTTTGGGTCGCGTTAGCCTTGTTTGCATCGGAGAGAATTCATCCGTTGACAGCCAGCCCTGCGGCGGCACACATGTTTCCGAGACCCAGGAGGTCGGCGCGATTCATATCGCCAAGATCGAGAAAAAGGGCAAGGAGAACCGGCGCTTCCGTATTCGCTTCGGTACGCTGGAACCCTCTGCCTGACAAGCATGGAGAGAAGCATGTCTGCGGAGAAAAGCCGTTTCGTCGTATCGGCCGAGTGGGTACAGAAGCAATTGGGCGCACCTCAATTCAAGGTGGTCGATGCATCGGTGTATTTGCCAATTCACAACCGTAATGCGGCAGATGAATATGCCAGCGGCCACATTCCTGGCGCTGTGTTTTTCGATCAAGACCAAATCGCAGATCATTCCACCTCTTTGCCCCACACCTTGCCCTCACCAGAGAGATTTTCCGAGGCTGTTGGCAAGCTCGGCATTGCCGACACCGACACTATTGTTGTCTATGACGGACCCGGAGTTTATTCCGCACCGCGCGTCTGGTGGATGCTGCGTGTGATGGGTGCGCGCGATGTGTTTGTTCTCGATGGTGGTCTGGATGGCTGGAAGCAGCAGGGTCTGCCTTTGGAAACCGACTTACCCGAGCCTGCACCCGCAACATTCAATGCAACATTCAACGAAGCCCAGGTAACATCCTTCGCCGAAATGCGCACAATTGTCGATGATGGCTTGAAGCAGGTGGCAGACGCGCGCCCCGCAGGACGCTTCACCGGTCAGGATGCCGAACCACGGGCCGGCATGCGCTCTGGCCATATGCCGGGCGCGCGTTCTGTGCCTGCCTCGATTTTGAGCGAGAATGGCCGGTTGAAAGACCTCTCGACATTGCGAAAGATTTTCACCGAGGCGGGCATCGACCTGACCCGTCCGATCGTTACCAGCTGCGGCTCCGGCGTTACAGCTGCGGCGGTGACGCTGGCGCTGCAATCGCTCGGCCATCACGATAATACGCTCTATGACGGTTCCTGGTCTGAATGGGGCTCCCGCAAGGACACTCCTGTCGTGACCGGACCGGCAGACGCGATTGAGGGCGAGTTACCTACGCTTCTGACCGCCCATGTCACCAAGCTGGAAATGACCGCCCCGCCGAAATCCAGCTTGCCAGTGCCAATCAATATCCAGACGGCGATCATCCGCGCCACCGAAATGCCCCTGCCCTATTACCGCTTCCTCTATCGCCAGGTCGGCTCCCGCTGGCACTGGTACAAGCGCCTGCAGATGACCGATGCCGAGCTGAAGGCGGCCATCCATAGCCCGGATGTGTCAATCTGTGTGCTTTACGTCAATGGCGCACCAGCGGGCTTCTTCGAACTGACCCAGCAACAGGACAATACCGTCGAGCTTTCCTATTTCGGCCTGTTTGAACATGCACTGGGGCTTGGAATCGGCAAATGGTTCCTGCTCCAGGCGCTCTATGCCGCATGGTCGACCGCACCAACCAAAATTTCGGTGATGACAAATACACTCGACCATCCCCGTGCCCTGCAACTCTACCAGCAGTTTGGCTTTTCCCCGGTTGAGACCTGGCAGGAATTGGTGGAGCCACCCTCGGAATCCAGTTTGCTGGACATTTTGAAGCGGGATTACAACATTCAGTGATGGGCTGTGACGCCGGTTAATTCTTCTTCGAGCCTGTCAGGTTTAGATTGAACCCGACAGGCTCGAATCCATTCAGTTCAGCAATGGGATAATCGACGGGCAACACCATCAACCTTTCGGACACTCACTTCTTAGGTGAGAATGCAAGCCGGTCCAGCAAGCTAGCGATGACAATGCCCAAACAATAAGCCACGATGTTCCACGGTGAAAAAATCCGGCCGAGCAGCAAGGAACCCGCCATAGTCAAACGGAAAGCATCCAGCTCCGGCGTATGGATCAACCTGGACAATTCGACAGCAATCGCCACGGCCAAAGAAGCGACCAAAGACCGCCGGAATGCAACCAAAACAATAGCGGTCAATCCATAGACCATAGCTCCCCACAAAATCGACCCGCCATACTTGACGAAAAAGAACGGCAAACCAAACTGATAGCCTTTAACCCGCAAAAGGAGACCAGCAATAATCACGCCTAACGACGCCACCAATAGAATAAGCTTTCTTTGCAATGGGCTATGTTCTCCGATCCCTACAATAGACAAGTTGGATCCTCTTCAAAAACCGTCCCTCTCCAACATTGCACATTTTTGAAGCGTATAAGTTCCAGTGAATTATGCAGCAGGCAAGATCGTATGACAGATCCCCGCACACGCCAAGCGTTCTCACTTCATCGCCTTGATGACATTCTTGAGCAGAGTCGGCCATTCAACAATCTCTCAGGTCTGCGCCGATTTATTGTCGAGTTTCTCTATTTTGGAATAAAAGAGGCCCGCGCCTGTCTTTTTGTCGGACTGTTTTTTCTGGCGGTTTTCCTCGTGCCGCGCGGTGGCATTCTCGGTGTTGCCCGCTACGATATACTTTTGTTTATCGCTCTTGCCATTCAAGCGATCATGCTGATCGGCAAACTGGAGACATGGGACGAAGCCAAGGCAATCGCGCTCTTCCATGCACTTGGTTTTGCTCTTGAAGTTTTCAAGACATCCGGCGCACTTCCATCTTGGTCTTATCCTGATCCAGGATTGAGCAAACTATTCGGTGTTCCTCTATTTTCCGGCTTCATGTACGCGGGTGTCGGCTCCTACATCATACAAGCCTGGAGGTTATTCGACCTGCGTGTTCGCCATCACCCACCATATTGGATGACGGCGCTAGTCGCAGTGGCAATATACGCAAACTTTTTCACCCATCACTATATCGGCGACTACCGCTGGTATATTGCCGCTTGCGCGCTGGGCCTCTACGCCCGAACCACTGTGATTTTCCGTCCATATGACAAAGACCGATGGATGCCTCTGTTTGTGGCATTTATCCTCATAGGATTTTTTATATGGCTTGCGGAAAATATCAGCACATTTTTTGGTATCTGGCGCTATCCGAACCAGATGAACTATTGGTCCATGGTTCATCTTGGTAAGTGGAGTTCGTGGTCCTTGTTGGTGATCATGTCATTTGTGATCGTCACGCAATTGAAACATATTAAAACAAGGATACACATACCTCAATAATAAGCGCATCGACCTTCTGGCGGTCCCGATTGTCAGGACATGAAGGCGCGAAAACACACCGCGTCTTCAATGCCTTGATTTTTATTGTGGAGCTCAAAAACGAATAAGGCGCTCAAGATACATACAATATGTCTTATTTTCCGCCATTGCGTTCCTTCCACGTTTTCCAGTCCGCGATAACGACATCGGCGAAACGACTTCCCACTCGATAAGCATTTGTAACTGATGGCATGAAGCCGCCGGACTTCGAAGTCAGCGATTCGATAGCGGTGCGGCCAAACGGTTCGCGGTCGAAATTGGACGCTGTGCGCAACACCAGAATACGGTTGAAATCGAGGCGCCCGGCCTCCGAGGCCCGCTTCAAAGCTGTCAGCGTCGCATTATCCTCCATTTGGGTGGTGCAGTAATGGGCTTTTCCATCGGTGACCAGGGTAGCAAATCGTTCCGTGGCTTCAGCGTTCTTGACCCCATGCCAGTAGGTATCGCCTGAGACCGTGTCGCAAATCTTCACAGACGGAGCCGCCTTGGCTGCCGGCGCGGCATAGGCGGCGCGATAGGTCTTGGCAGCATCGCTGTCCATCAGTTCAACGGACCCGGTCACCGCCATGGCCTTCTGGACCAGAGCCTCGTTCAGCGCGTAGACTTCTGTCCCCGCCGCCCAGGTCGGTTTGCCCGTCGGACTTGCCGCACCCAGCGGCACCTGCCCGTCTGGCCAGTCCTTGTCGATCTGGCGGGCATCGATATCATGCCGCAATCCGCCATCCACCACATATCTGGCCCAGAGCGCCGACCCCAGAGTTCCCTCCTTCGGATTGACGCCGGCAATGCCTGCGATCAACACATAGGTGTTGCGGAGATCGAACCGACGGTCGAACGCGACCGCCATGGTCGAGCTCGCCGCATTGGCATAGCCCATTGCCGTGGTCATCACGCAGAGGCCCTGACGATCGCAAACGACCTCCGGATACTCTTTCGACAGGCCTGGCACTTTAACCTTCGTCGTCAGCTTGCGCCCTGCCAGCCACGGCTTGGTCTCTTCGCCAAACATGGTGATAACGAGAACCTTCGGAGCAATCGTTTTCACTCCCCGGCTGGAAGCCGACGACGCGGCATGACTGACAATGGCGCTCGACGCCACCGTCAACGCAGTGACAATCATCGCTGTGGCGAATGCAGGCAATCTTGGCATCATGGGATAGGTCTCTTTGTCGAAGGGCAATGGCAGCATTGCAGGGAGGGAGATCTCCTTCTTAGCCCGGACAGAATTTCAGGTCAAAACCATAGACCAGAGGCATAGGCGATCCTGAACATTAACCAACAACGGCGCGACGCCTAAACACAACTACTCCCGGAAAGACTTGGAGTAGCGAGCCAGAAAACGGAAAAGGGCCGGATGGTTTCCCATCCGGCCCTGAAACAAACGACTTAACGTCGCTTATGGCTTATGCTGCTTCAGCGGTTTCTGCTTCAGCGGCAACGCGAGCCTTGTCAGCTGCACCCTTGGCGTCGATATCGCGCTCAACGAACTCGATAACGGCCAGAGGAGCATTGTCGCCCTGACGGAAGCCAGCCTTCATGATGCGAAGGTAGCCGCCGTTACGGCTGGCGTAACGGGTAGCAATCGCATCGAACAGCTTGCGAACAGCATCCTGATCCTTGATCTGCGAAATGGCCTGACGACGAGCGTGCAGGTCGCCACGCTTGCCGAGTGTGACAAGCCGTTCGACGATCGGGCGAATTTCCTTCGCCTTCGGAAGGGTGGTGACAATCTGCTCATGGGTGATGAGCGAAGCCGCCATATTGGCAAACATTGCCTTACGGTGGCTTGCGGTACGGTTCAGCTTGCGGCCGGCTTTCTGATGGCGCATGGCTATTCTCCTTCAATGCAGGTTCCCGCGCTTGTTGCGGCCCTGCCGTTTCCTGACACATACGGATCAAGATCCGCAGTTTGACTGGAAAGGCAGAGTTCAACCTGCCTTATCTAAGATTAATATTGGTCTTCGTAGCGCTTGGCGAGATCTTCGATGTTTTCCGGCGGCCAGGCAGGAACTTCCATACCCAGATGCAGGCCCATGGAAGCCAAAACTTCCTTGATCTCGTTCAGCGACTTGCGACCAAAGTTCGGCGTGCGCAGCATTTCGGCTTCGGTCTTCTGGATCAGATCGCCAATATACACGATATTGTCGTTCTTCAGGCAGTTGGCCGAACGAACCGAAAGCTCGAGTTCGTCGACCTTCTTCAAGAGAGCCGGGTTGAAAGCCAGTTCTGTAACGGCTTCCTCTTCAGCTTCACGCTGCGGCTCATCGAAGTTGACGAAGACAGACAGCTGATCCTGGAGAATACGGGCAGCGAAAGCCACCGCATCTTCACCCGAAACAGACCCATCAGTCTCGATCGTCATGGTCAGCTTGTCGTAGTCAAGAACCTGGCCTTCGCGGGTGTTTTCCACCTTGTAGGACACTTTCTTGACCGGCGAATAGAGGCTGTCGACCGGGATAAGCCCAATCGGCGCATCTTCTGCGCGGTTACGATCGGCGGGGACATAGCCCTTGCCGTTGTTGACCGTGAATTCCATCCGGATTTCCGCGCCTTCATCCAAAGTGCAGATGACGTGGTTCGGATTGAGGATCTCGATATCGCCAACCGTCTGGATATCTCCAGCGGTCACGACGCCTGGACCCTGCTTGCGGACGACCATGCGCTTGGCATCGTCGCCGTCCATCTTGATGGCAATTTCCTTGATGTTCAAAACGATGTCGGTGACATCTTCGCGAACACCTGGGATCGACGAGAATTCATGCAGAACGCCGTCGATTTGAACTGCCGTCACGGCAGCACCACGCAGCGACGACAGCAAAACGCGACGAAGCGCGTTGCCGAGCGTCAGACCGAAGCCCCGCTCAAGCGGTTCAGCAACCAGGGTTGCCTTGGTGCGACCGCTGGAGGAGAACTCAACCTTGTTCGGCTTGATCAGTTCCTGCCAATTCTTCTGAATCATATGTTTACCTTCCGTTCGTCGCCACTATTCAATCGTGACGACCGAGCATGAGAAGAACCGGGACCGCATCTGCGCATATCCCGGCCGGACGAAGAATGATCAGACGCGGCGCTTCTTGCGAGGACGGCAGCCATTGTGCGGGATCGGGGTCACATCGCGGATCGAGGTGATCATGAAGCCCGCAGCCTGCAAAGCACGCAGAGCCGATTCACGGCCAGAACCAGGACCGCAAACTTCGACTTCCAGCGACTTCATGCCGTGTTCCTGAGCCTTCTTGGCGCAATCTTCAGCAGCGATCTGAGCGGCAAACGGGGTCGACTTACGCGAACCCTTGAAGCCCTTGGCACCAGCGGACGACCAGGCAATTGCATTGCCCTGCGCGTCGGTGATGGTGATCATCGTATTGTTGAATGTCGAGTTGACGTGCGCAACACCCGACGAAATATTTTTGCGCTCTCTACGGCGAACGCGTGTGGCTTCCTTGGCCATTCAATTCCCTTTCATTGATCTCGACACCGCCGTAACACCAGCGGCTCCACCGGAAAGGACAACGTGCCCTTTCCAAAACTGCAACAAGGCCGGCACTGACGTGCCAGCCTCAAGCTCGCCATACAGCGAAACTTACTTCTTCTTACCAGCGATAGCCTTTGCCGGACCCTTGCGAGTACGAGCATTGGTATGGGTACGCTGACCGCGAACAGGCAGACCGCGACGATGGCGCAGACCGCGGTAGCAGCCCAAATCCATCAAGCGCTTGATGTTCATTGCGGTGTCGCGACGCAGGTCACCTTCGACCTGGTAATCGCGGTCGATGGTTTCACGGATAGCCAGAACTTCAGCATCTGTCAGCTGATGAACGCGGCGGTCGGCGGCAAGACCAACCTTTTCCATGATTTCCTGTGCGAACTTCGGACCAATCCCATGAATATAGGTCAGCGCGATAACTACGCGCTTTGCCGTTGGGATGTTGACGCCAGCGATACGTGCCACGCCTATTCTCCTTGCGTTCCAGTTGCCATCCGGCAAGTGGTGTGTCGTTTGACAGCCGTGACAAGGCCGCCGATTGATTTTTGGGTTCTCAACAAGTCAAAACGACCGAACCCGTCTTCCTCCGTAGGAAGAACGCGCCGACCGTTGATCTTTAGCGAGTTGGCGCGCTATCTAGCGGAATCGGTAACGAAAAGCAACCGTTCCACTAAAGAAATTCATGGAAATCCGGTCAGAGACCGGACAACACAGCCTCGATTTCCGCCGTAACCTGGTCGATTTCGGCCATACCGTCGACAGAATGGAGTTTTCCCTTGGCATAGTAATAGCCGATCAAGGGAGAAGTCTCCTTATAATAGGCCTGTAGACGGGTCTTTACCGTATCGCGATTGTCATCGGGACGGCGCTTGAAGTGAGTTGATCCGCATTTGTCGCAGACCCCCTCCACCTTCGGCTTGAGATTCTCGTCATGATAACCCGTCCCGCAATTGGCACAGGTATAACGACCAGCGATTCGATCCGCTAGAATTTCGTCTTCGACCCTGATTTCAACCACAGCCGAAAGCTCAAGGCCCTTAACCGCAAGCATATTCTCCGTAGCATCCGCCTGGATCAAGGTCCGCGGAAACCCATCGAGAATGAATCCATTGCGGCAATCATCTTGATCGATCCGCTCGGAAACGATGGCGATGACGATATCGTCCGAAACCAGTTTCCCGGCATCCATCACCGCCTTGGCGCGCTTACCGACCTCAGTCTGAGCCGACACAGCGGCCCGGAGCATATCCCCCGTCGACAATTGCGGAATACCGTACTTGTCGACGATCCTCTGGGCCTGAGTGCCTTTACCCGCACCCGGAGGCCCCAATAGAATTAACCTCATCGTCCCCTCTTTCCTCCACGCAACTTCGATTTCTTGATCAGCCCCTCATATTGCTGAGCAATCAGGTGACCCTGTACCTGTGCTACCGTATCCAGGGTAACGCTGACAACAATCAAAAGCGACGTACCACCAAGGGATAAGGGCACCCCGGTCTGAGAAACCAAAATTTCGGGAAGGATACAGACGAAGACAAGGTAGATGGCGCCAACGACTGTGATTCGCGTCAGCACATAATCGATATATTCAGCTGTTCGCTCACCGGGACGAATCCCTGGAATAAAGCCGCCATGCTTTTTCAGATTGTCGGCCGTGTCCTTCGGATTGAAAACAATGGCCGTATAGAAGAATGCAAAGAAGCCGATCAGCAGCGCATAGAGCACCATATAGGCAGGTTGACCATGGCCAAGCGCGCTGATGATGGTGGTCGCCCAGGCGGGCAGCGTTGAGCCACCGGTAAAGCCGGCAGCTGTCGCTGGCAGCAGCAAGAGCGACGATGCGAAGATCGCGGGGATAACGCCTGAGGTGTTCAGCTTCAGCGGCAGATGCGAGGTATCACCCTGGAACATCCGGTTGCCGACCTGACGCTTCGGATACTGTATCAGCAAGCGGCGCTGGGCACGCTCGAAGAACACGATCAGCGCAATCACGCCGATTGCCACCAGGATCACCGTCAGGATCAAGGCTGTGGACAAAGCGCCTGTGCGGCCTAGCTCCAACGTACCGGCAAGTGCGGTCGGGAGACCTGCGGCAATACCCGCGAAGATAATCAGCGAAATACCGTTACCGATACCGCGCGACGTGATCTGCTCGCCAAGCCACATAAGGAACATCGTACCGCCCAGCAGCGTCACGACGGTCGACAGCCGGAAGAACAAGCCAGGATCGGTCACCAAGCCATTGCCGTGCTCCAGCCCAACCGCAATGCCATAGGCTTGCAGCGTGCCGAGCAGAACAGTGCCGTAGCGGGTATATTGATTGATGATCTTGCGCCCCTGCTCACCTTCCTTCTTGAGGTTTTCAAGCGAGGGAACAACTGATGTCATCAGCTGGACGATAATCGAAGCGGAAATATAGGGCATGATGCCGAGGGCGAAAATCGCCATGCGCTGCACTGCGCCACCGGAAAACATGTTGAACAGCCCGAGAATACCACCGGACTGGCCTTTAAAGGCAGCCGCATAGGCCTCGGGGTTGAGGCCAGGCAGCGGAATGTGGGTACCTAGACGATAGACAAGAAGGGCGGCCAGCGTGAACCAGATGCGCTTTTTCAAATCCTCTGCCTTCGCAAAGGTTGAAAAGTTCAGGTTCGAGGCCAATTGTTCCGCTGCAGAAGCCATAAAATTCTCCGCGTACCATATACGGCGGCTTGATAATGGACAGCCTGCCGAAGGTAAAGTTCGTTCTCTCTCGCAGAAAACCGGGGGCGGAGCGATTGCATTGCAACCAGATGCCTCTCCCTCTGTTTCCGAAATTCCCGGAAGACGGAACATAAAGCGTCGTGTATTTTTTCAAACACAACAAAACTGCTTTATCACTCAAAAAGTGCTGTGTCGCTTTCTCCCCAAACCAAGATGATTTGGGGAGAAAGCGACACAGGGGCCGCCCATGGGTCGCGAGGCACACATATGGTAGAAAAATCGCCCGGTGTGAAGCACCCCGGGCGATAAATTTAATCGATTATTCCGACTTTTCCGCAGCAGCTGAAAGCTGCTTGATCGAGCCACCTGCCTTTTCGATCTTTTCGACCGCAGGCTTGGAGGCACCGGCAACTTCAATCGTTACCTTCGTCGTCAATTCACCGTCACCGAGGACGCGAACACCGTCCTTGAGGCGGCGAATCACGCCAGCAGCCTTGAGAGCTGCTGCATCGATAGTGGCGGAAGCGTCGAGCTTGCCAGCATCGATCGCCGTCTGAATCCGGCCGAGCGAAACGGTCGTGAATTCGGAAGCGAAGATGTTGTTGAAGCCACGCTTCGGCAGGCGACGATAGATCGGCATCTGGCCGCCTTCGAAGCCATTGACGGCTACGCCGGAACGCGCCTTCTGACCCTTGACGCCACGGCCACCGGTCTTGCCCTTGCCGGAACCGATACCGCGACCTACGCGGATACGATCCTTGCTGGAACCTTCGTTGTCTTTGATTTCATTCAGTTTCATGACAGTTTCCTCCGTCTCACTTCTCGTCGACGACGCGAACGAGATGCTGGACAGCACGGATCATGCCACGAACCGAAGGCGTATCTTCCAACGTGCGGACCCGATGCATCTTGTTGAGACCCAGGCCGATAAGCGTCTGGCGCTGTACAGCCGGGCGGCGAATAGGCGAACCGATCTGCTCGACCGTGATCGTCTTCTGGGCTTCAGTGTTCTTGGCCATTGTCCAGCTCCTTATTCTTCAGAACCGTTGCCGGACGCGGCACGACGAGCCTGCAAGGTCGCATACTTCAGGCCACGCTGTGCAGCGACGTCCTTTGGATGAACCTGGTGCTTCAGCGCGTCAAACGTTGCACGAACCATGTTGTAAGGGTTCGACGAACCGGTCGACTTGGCAACAACGTCATGCATGCCGAGCGTTTCGAAAACGGCGCGCATCGGACCACCAGCGATGATACCAGTACCAGCCTTCGCAGACCGCAGCAGCACCTTGCCAGCGCCGTGACGGCCATGAACGTCATGATGCAGCGTACGGCCATCACGCAGCGGTACGAAAATCAGGTCGCGCTTGGCGGATTCGGTTGCCTTGCGGATGGCTTCCGGCACTTCACGTGCCTTGCCATGACCGAAGCCAACGCGACCCTTCTGGTCGCCGACGACGACGAGAGCAGCGAAACCAAAACGACGGCCGCCCTTGACGACCTTGGCGACGCGATTGATGGCGACCAGCTTGTCGACAAATTCGCTATCGCGCTCTTCACGGTTCTGACGGTCGTCCCGCGAACCACGCTTTTCTTGTGCCATTGTCCTTTTCCTTTTTTCTTTTCCGGGTGCAATCGGCAGATTACAATCTTGAATTCGGCCCTCCCCTTTTAGGGTTGGGCTCCTCCGGCATATGCGGCAAAGCCGCGAAACCGCCCGGATACCAGCGCATCCGGGCGGCTATTCCTTAGAAGGACAGACCGCCTTCGCGGGCGGCTTCTGCCAGTGCCTTGATGCGGCCATGATAGATGAAGGCGCCGCGATCGAACACGACTTCCTTCACACCGGCGGCAACAGCACGCTCGGCGACCAGCTTGCCAACAGCAGCAGCTGCTGCTGTGTCGGCGCCGGTCTTCAGCGAAGAGCGCAGGCTGCCGTCGAGGGTCGATGCAGCAGCCAGCGTGCGGCCGGCCACGTCGTCGATAACCTGGACGTAGATGTTCTTCGAAGAGCGATGTACCGACAGACGCGGACGGCCATTGGCCACCGCCTTGATCTGACGCCGTACGCGGTTGGCACGACGTACAAGTGCTTCTTTTCTGCTTGCCATTTCGCGCGTTCCTTACTTCTTCTTGCCTTCTTTGCGGACGATCCGCTCTTCGGCATACTTGACGCCCTTGCCCTTGTAGGGCTCGGGGCCGCGATATTCGCGGATCTCGGCAGCGACCTGACCGACCTGCTGCTTGTTGATCCCGGAAACCACGATTTCCGTCGGCTTCGGAACGGCGATAGTGATGCCCTGCGGCGGCTCATACACAACGTCGTGGCTGAAACCGAGCGCCAGCTGCAGGTTCTTGCCCTGCAAAGATGCGCGGTAACCAACGCCGTTGATTTCGAGCTTGCGCTCGTAGCCGTCCTTGACACCCTTCAGGATGTTTTCGATCATCGTGCGGGACATGCCCCACTTTGAACGTGCATCCTTGGAGTCGTTGACTGGCTTGACGACAATTGCATTGTCCTCAAGCGCAACCGAGATTTCGTCATTTGCGACGAAGAAGAGTTCGCCCTTCGGGCCCTTGGCAGTTACTTTCTGGCCATCAACCGAGGCCGTGATCCCTGCAGGAACCTGAACGGGCTTTTTACCGATACGAGACATGTGATTATCCTGTCTGTTCGCTAGGGAGATCTCTGCGCTGTCTTAGAAGACAGAGCAGAGAACCTCGCCACCAACATTCTGTTCGCGAGCCTGGTGATCGGCCATTACGCCCTTCGGAGTCGAAAGGATGGTAATGCCGAGGCCGTTCGCGACCTGCGGAATGGACTTAACCGAGACATAGACTCGGCGGCCCGGCTTGGACACGCGGCCGATCTCACGGATCACCGACGCGCCTTCATAATATTTCAGTTCGATCGTGATCTCGGCCTTGCCGTTACCATGGTCGATTTCAGAATAGCCACGAATGTAGCCTTCAGCCTGAAGAACATCCAGAACGCGCGCACGCAGCTTGGAAGCCGGAGTAACCACCGAAGCCTTGCGGCGGGCAGCACCATTCCGGATACGGGTGAGCATATCGCCCAACGGATCAGTCATCGTCATTTGCCCGTCTCCTTACCAGCTCGACTTTACAATACCCGGCACCTTGCCGGAATTGCCAAGCTCACGAAGTGCGATACGCGACATCTTGAGCTTGCGATAAAATGCACGCGGACGACCGGTGACTTCGCAACGGTTACGGATGCGGGTCTTGGAGCCGTCACGCGGCATTTCTGCCAGCTTCAGGGTTGCCTTGAAACGGTCCTCGATCGACAGGGACTGGTTCATGATGATTGCCTTCAGCTCGGCACGCTTGCCGGATTGCTGGGCAACTGTCTTGCGGCGGCGCTTGTTCTTTTCAACTGCGCTTGTCTTCGCCATATTGAAGTTCCTCTTCTACGCTCGTCGTTACGGTTATTGACGGAAGGGGAAGTTGAACTCTTTTAGAAGAGCCCGTGCTTCGTCATCCGTAGGAGCCGTCGTGCAAACGATGATGTCCATGCCCCACATCTGATCAACCTTATCGTAGTTGATCTCTGGGAACACAATGTGTTCCTTGATGCCCATGGCGAAGTTGCCACGGCCGTCAAAGCTCTTCGGGTTCAAGCCCCGGAAGTCGCGAACGCGCGGAAGCGCGATGTTGATCAGACGGTCCATGAACTCATACATGCGAGCGCCGCGCAGGGTAACCTTTGCGCCAATCGGCATGTCTTCGCGGACCTTGAAACCAGCGATAGAGTTACGGGCCCGGGTAATGACCGGCTTCTGACCAGCAATAGCCGCCAGATCCGCAGCAGCAACCGTGGGCTTCTTGGAATCGGCAGTTGCCTCGCCCACGCCCATGTTGATGACGATCTTGTCAAGCTTCGGAATCTGCATTTCGTTGGCGTAGGAAAACTGCTCCCGAAGCGCCTGACGAATGCGGCTTACATATTCTGCCTTGAGCCGTGGCTCATACTTGGTCTCAGCCATCGATCACTTCCCCCGAACGCTTGGCAACGCGAACCTTCTTGCCGTCAACAACGGAGAAACCAACGCGAGTCGGCTTGCCGTCCTTGTCTGCGATAGCAAGGTTGGAAAGGTGCACAGAGGCTTCCTTGTTGATGATACCGGCTTCCTGGGTCTGCGTCTGGCGCTGGTGGCGCTTTACGACGTTGATCCCCTGAACGACCGCACGGTCTTCCTTCGGCATCACTTGAATGACTTCACCAGAACGACCCTTGTCCTTGCCGGTGAGTACGACGACTTTGTCGCCCTTACGAATCTTTTGCATCGTCAATCGCTCCCCTTAAAGAACTTCAGGAGCCAGCGAGATGATCTTCATGTGGTTCTTAGCGCGAAGTTCGCGCGGAACCGGTCCGAAGATACGGCTGCCGATTGGCTCTTTCTTGTTGTCGATAAGAACGGCTGCGTTGTTATCGAAGCGGATGACGCTGCCGTCGGCGCGACGGATGTCCTTGGCGGTGCGAACCACCACGGCTTTCATCACATCACCCTTTTTCACGCGGCCGCGCGGAATAGCTTCCTTGATCGAAACGACGATAATGTCGCCGACCGAAGCGTATTTGCGCTTAGAACCGCCCAGCACTTTGATGCACATGACACGACGCGCGCCGGAATTATCGGCAACGTCGAGGTTAGTCTGCATCTGAATCATGTCAGGTCGCCTTCTCGTTATACCGGAACGGTTGGGCGATGCCCCCTATTCCGGCTTATGGATCTTTATGTCTTTTCGAGCGGAGGAGGATCTTGCCAAGGTGGTTTCCTTAAAAAGGACCTTCCCTGCGCTCAAAGCAAAAGAACGCTCTCGATGGAGCGTTCTTGCGCCGTTGCGGTGCTTCTACAGATTTTTGGGAAAGGCGCAAGTGGCCCCCCCCCCATTTCTCTGCAAATTAAGCCTGGGCGGAAACGACCGTCCAGCACTTATCCTTGGAAATCGGTGCGCATTCCTCGATGGAAACCACGTCACCAATCTTATACTGATTGCTCTCGTCGTGAGCCTTGTATTTCTTCGAGCGACGAACGGTCTTCTGAAGCAGCGGGTGAGCGAATCGACGCTCAACCCGGACTACAACGGTCTTCTCGTTCTTGTCGCTGACCACGACGCCCTGCAGAATGCGTTTCGGCATTGTTCTTCTGGTCCTTTAGGCCTTGGCTTCTGCCGCCTTCTGGCGGGCAATGGTTTTCACGCGGGCGATGTCCTTACGGACCTCGTTGATGCGCGAGGACTTTTCGAGCTGGCCAGTTGCCTTCTGGAAGCGCAGGTTGAACTGCTCCTTCTTCAGGTTGCCCAACTCATCCTTCAACTGATCAGCGCTCATGGCGCGTGCGTCTGCGGCTTTCATGGCTTGATCCTTACTCTGCAATGCGCTGTACGAAGCGCGTTTTCACCGAGAGCTTGGCCGAGCCGAGACGCAGCGCCTCGCGGGCGATTTCCTCGGACACACCGTCGATCTCGAACATCATACGGCCGGGCTTGACCTTACATGCCCAGTATTCGACAGAGCCCTTACCCTTACCCATACGGACTTCGGTAGGCTTTGCCGTGACCGGCACATCGGGGAATACCCGGATCCACACGCGACCTGCGCGCTTCATGTAACGCGTGATCGCGCGGCGAGCCGCTTCGATCTCGCGTGCATTGACGCGGTTGGGCTCAAGAGCCTTCAGGCCGAATTCACCGAACGCCAGGTCGAAACCGCCCTTGGCAACGCCCTTGATGCGTCCCTTGAACTGCTTGCGGTACTTGGTACGCTTTGGCTGCAACATTTATCTATTCTCCGAACTTTTCTCCGGGCGCGCCTAATCAGGCGTTCTCGCGACGACGGTTGTTGTTGTTGCCGCCTTGGGCGTCGCTTTCCAGCGCCCGGCGCTCGGAGGCCATTGGATCGTGCTCAAGGATTTCGCCCTTGAAGATCCAGACCTTGATGCCGCAAATACCATAAGCGGTCGTAGCTTCCGCTACACCGTAATCGATATCGGCACGCAGCGTATGAAGCGGCACGCGACCTTCGCGGTACCATTCTGTACGGGCGATTTCGGCACCACCGAGACGGCCAGCGCAAGTGATCTTGATGCCTTCGGCACCCAGACGCATGGCGGACTGTACGGCGCGCTTCATGGCACGACGGAACGCGATACGGCGCTCGAGCTGCTGGGCGATCGACTGAGCGACCAGCGTAGCATCGACTTCCGGCTTGCGCACTTCAACAATGTTGAGGTGCGTTTCGGAATTGGTCATTTCGGAAAGCTTCTTGCGAAGCTTTTCGATGTCTGCACCCTTCTTGCCGATGATCAGACCGGGACGGGCCGAGTGGATCGTGACGCGGCACTTCTTGTGCGGACGCTCGATAACCACCTTGGCGATACCGGCCTGCTTCAGCTCATCCATCAAATAGGCGCGGATCTTCAGGTCTTCATGAAGAAGCTTGCCATATTCGGCGTTGTCGGCGAACCAACGGCTATCCCAAGTCCTGTTAATGCCCAGGCGGAAACCGATTGGATTGATTTTCTGACCCATTATGCGGCCTCCCCTTTGGCTTCGACTTCGCGCACGACAATCGTCAGATGCGAGAATGGCTTTTCAATGCGCGATGCGCGGCCACGGCCACGAGCGTGGAAACGCTTCATGGTGATCGATTTACCAACATAGGCTTCGGCGACGATCAACTGATCGACGTCGAGGTCGTGGTTGTTCTCGGCGTTTGCAATAGCCGATTCCAGTGTCTTCTTCACTGTATCTGCAATGCGCTTGCGCGAGAATGTCAGGTCGGCCAGAGCGCGGTCGACCTTCTTGCCACGGATCAAAGCTGCAACCAGGTTGAGCTTCTGAGGGCTGACGCGGAGCGTGCGCGCAACGGCCTGCGCCTCGTTATCCTTCAGCCGGCGTTCGGCTTTTGCCTTGCCCATCGTTACTTCCTCTTCGCTTTCTTGTCCGCACCGTGACCGTAATAGGTCCGGGTCGGAGCGAATTCACCGAATTTATGGCCAACCATGTCTTCGTTGACGCTGACCGGGATATGCTTGCTGCCGTTATAGACGCCGAACGTCAAACCGACAAACTGAGGCAAGATCGTGGACCGACGGGTCCACATCTTGATCACTTCGCTACGACCGCTCTCGCGAACTTTTTCAGCCTTCTTAAGAAGGTAGCCGTCAACGAAGGGGCCTTTCCATACTGAACGAGCCATCTCTGACTACCTCTCTTACTTCTTCTTCTGGTGGCGGGAACGCATGATGAACTTGTCCGTGGACTTGTTCGACCGCGTACGCTTGCCCTTGGTCGGCTTACCCCAAGGGGAAACCGGATGACGGCCACCGGAGGTGCGGCCTTCACCACCGCCGTGCGGGTGGTCGACTGGGTTCATGACGACGCCGCGAACGTGCGGGCGCTTGCCGCGCCAACGCGAACGACCAGCCTTGCCGTCATTGATGTTGCCGTGGTCGGAGTTCGACACGGCGCCGACCGTTGCAAGGCAAGTGCCATGCACCAGGCGCTGTTCACCCGAGCTGAGGCGCAGGATAGCCATGCCGGCATCGCGGCCGACCAGCTGAACGTAGGCACCAGCGGAACGGGCAACCTGACCGCCCTTGCCGGGCTTCAGCTCGACATTATGCACGATGGAGCCGACTGGGACGTATTGCAGCGGCATAGCGTTGCCGGGCTTGACGTCGACAGCCTTGTCCGATGCGATCACCTTGTCACCGGCTGCCAAACGCTGCGGAGCCAGGATATAGGCCTGCTCGCCATCGGCATAGGTGATCAGCGCAATAAACGCCGTACGGTTGGGGTCGTATTCCAGACGCTCGACTGTGCCTTCTACGTCGAACTTCCGACGCTTGAAGTCCACCAGACGATAAGTACGCTTGTGACCGCCGCCCTGAAAGCGAACGGTGATGCGACCGAGATTGTTGCGACCGCCCTTCGAAGACAGACCCTCGGTCAGCGACTTGACAGGCTTGCCCTTGTAAAGGCCCGACCGGTCAACGATGACCAGCTGACGCTGGCTCGGGGTTGTCGGATTGAAATTTTTCAATGCCATTTTTCTGTTCCTCAGAGACCGGTGGAGACGTCGATGGACTGACCCTCGGCGAGCGTAACGATCGCCTTCTTCACATCCTTCTGCTTACCGGCGAAGCCGCGGAAACGCTTAGTCTTGCCCTTGCGGAGCAGCGTATTCACAGCTGTGACCTTGACACCGAACAGTGCTTCGACGGCAGCCTTGATTTCAGGCTTGGAAGCAGTCCGGGCGACATTGAAGACCACCTGGTTAAAATCGGAAACCAGCGTGGACTTTTCAGTGATCGATGGAGATACGATCACGTCGTAGTGGCGAAGATCAGTCATTTGAACCGCTCCTCCAGAGCTTCAACCGCAGCCTTGGAAAGCACGAGCTTACCGCGACGCAGAATGTCATAAACGTTGATGCCCTGAACCGGCAGAACATCGATATTCGGGATGTTCGCGGCAGCGAGCTTGAAATTGACGTCGAGTTCGACGCCGCCAATCACCAGTGCGTTCTTCAGCCCGAGAGCCTCGAACACGCCAACGGCGGCCTTGGTCTTGGCATCGGCAGCAACCAGCTGATCGACGATGATCAGTTCGTCAGC
Organism: Agrobacterium vitis; assembly: GCF_013337045.2. Taxonomy (NCBI): domain Bacteria; kingdom Pseudomonadati; phylum Pseudomonadota; class Alphaproteobacteria; order Hyphomicrobiales; family Rhizobiaceae; genus Gillisella; species Gillisella vitis. The sequence continues at coordinate 1,147,346 of NZ_CP118259.1, read as the reverse complement.
CTTGAACTTAGCAGACAGAGCGTGACGCAGGGCGAGAGCGCGAACCTTCTTGGGAAGATCATGCTCGTGGCTACGAACGACCGGGCCGTGGGCCTTGCCGCCGCCGCGGAACTGCGGAGCGCGAGCCGAATGGTGACGAGCGCGGCCCGTACCCTTCTGCTTGTACATCTTGGCACCGGTGCGCGAAACTTCGGCACGGGTCTTGGTCTTGTGCGTGCCCTGCTGCTTCTTGGCAAGCTGCCAACGCACCATGCGCGCAATGATATCTTCACGGGGTTCGAGGCCGAAAATGGCGTCGGACAGGGAAACCGTACCGGCATCCTTCCCCTCGAGGGTCTTGACGTTGAGTTCCATGGTTTGGCTCCCTTACTTCGCTGCCGACTTGACGGCGTCGCGCACGATGATCCAGGAACCCTTGGAACCGGGCACAGCGCCCTTCACAAGGATCAGACCGCGATCTTCATCGGTCGAAACGACTTCCAGATTCTGGGTGGTGACGCGGGTCTGACCCATGTGACCGGCCATACGCTTGCCCTTCCAGACCTTGCCCGGATCCTGATTGGAACCAGTCGAGCCATGCGAACGGTGCGAAACGGACACGCCGTGGGTTGCACGAAGACCGCCGAAATTATGGCGCTTCATCGCACCGGCAAAACCCTTACCGATCGTGGTGCCGGTAACGTCAACCAGCTGGCCAGCAGCAAAGTGACCAGCCTTCAACTCAGCACCGATCTCGATGAGGTTGTCTTCGGAAACGCGGAATTCGACGAGCTTGGCCTTCGGCTCGACGTTTGCAGCGGCAAAATTGCCGCGCATTGCCTTGGATGTATTCTTGACCTTGGCCTGACCGGCGCCGAGCTGAACGGCAGTGTAGCCGTGCTTATCGACAGTCCGCTGAGCCAGGACCTGGCAGTTATCCAAGCGTAGTACTGTTACCGGGACATGCTCGCCGGCGTCATTATAGACCCGGGTCATTCCCACTTTCTGTGCAATCACACCTGAACGCATCGGTTCATTCCTCTTGAGAGTAAAACAAGCGCCTTACGGCCCTTGCCCGCCTCTTTGTTTAAGGATTCCATTCCAGTCCTTCCAGACTTTCAGGTTTCCCGTTTCGAGAAGTCGTTGGCAGGTCTTGCCACGTACCTTCCTTGTTATTTCGGCTCTCGCCGGAATTGGTTTTTAAAGCTTGATTTCGACGTCTACGCCAGCAGCCAGGTCGAGCTTCATCAAAGCATCGACGGTCTGCGGAGTCGGATCAACGATGTCCAGCAGACGCTTATGCGTGCGCATTTCAAACTGTTCGCGGCTCTTCTTGTCGACGTGGGGCGAACGGTTGACGGTGAATTTTTCAATACGGGTCGGAAGCGGAACCGGGCCGCGGACGCTTGCACCGGTGCGCTTGGCGGTAGAAACGATCTCCCGCGTAGAGGCATCGAGAACCCGGTGATCAAACGCCTTCAGGCGGATACGGATATTCTGGCCGTTCATTCGACGTGTCCTTATTCGTTTTTCTTAAACGTCCCCGCTCACGCAAAGACAGTGAATTACCAATTTCTGGCCGGCCCCGTATTGTCAAAAATCACAAGGACGGTTCGACGTCCATGTCACCTTACTGCATCAGGGGCCCTACCAGTGCGACCCAAGACCGGGTCGCGAAACTTAGCAGAGCCAGAGGAAAGAGAAGCGATACGCCGCTCTTCCTTGTTCGTGGCGGGGGCATACAACGTCCCCGTCAATTCGTCAACTGATTCCCGGAAATAAAGAAGCGCGGCATTAAATGCCGCGCTTCTTCGTCTGTATTAAGACGACTTACTCAATGATCGAAGCGACGATGCCGGCGCCGACGGTACGGCCGCCTTCGCGGATCGCGAAGCGCAGCTTTTCTTCCATCGCGATCGGAACGATCAGCTCAACCTGAACCGTTACGTTGTCACCAGGCATAACCATTTCCGTGCCTTCAGGCAGAGAAACAATGCCGGTCACGTCCGTCGTGCGGAAGTAGAACTGCGGACGATAGTTAGTGAAGAACGGTGTATGACGGCCGCCCTCTTCCTTCGTCAGGATGTAGGCTTCTGCCATGAACTTCTTGTGCGGCTTAACCGAACCGGGCTTGCACAGGATCTGACCACGCTCAACGCCGTCACGGTTCACACCGCGAACCAGGGCGCCGATGTTGTCGCCTGCCTGGCCCTGATCGAGCAGCTTGCGGAACATTTCAACGCCGGTAACCGTCGTCTTCGAGGTCGCGCGGATGCCGACGATTTCGACTTCTTCGCCAACCTTGACGATACCACGCTCAACGCGGCCCGTCACAACCGTACCACGGCCAGAGATCGAGAACACGTCTTCGATCGGCATCAGGAACGGCTGGTCAATCGGACGCTCAGGCGTCGGGATGTAGGCATCAACAGCCGCCATCAGTTCGCGGATCGCGTCTTCGCCGATCTTCTTGTCCGAATCTTCAAGAGCGGCCAGAGCCGAACCCTTGACAACCGGAATGTCGTCACCAGGGAAGTCGTAGGACGACAGAAGTTCGCGCACTTCCAGTTCGACCAGTTCCAGAAGTTCGGCGTCGTCAACCTGGTCAACCTTGTTCAGGAACACGACGATCGCGGGAACGCCAACCTGACGGGCCAGCAGGATGTGCTCGCGGGTCTGCGGCATCGGGCCGTCAGCAGCCGAGCAAACCAGGATCGCGCCGTCCATCTGCGCTGCACCGGTGATCATGTTCTTGACGTAGTCGGCGTGGCCGGGGCAGTCAACGTGAGCGTAGTGACGGGCAGGTGTTTCATATTCAACGTGGGCCGTCGAAATGGTGATACCACGTGCCTTTTCTTCCGGAGCGGCGTCGATTTGGTCATACGCCTTGAACTCGCCGAAATACTTCGTGATTGCTGCCGTCAGCGATGTCTTGCCGTGGTCAACGTGGCCGATCGTGCCGATGTTAACGTGCGGCTTGTTGCGCTCAAACTTACTCTTTGCCATTTTCGGCTCTCCATTATCTCATCCCCATGAAGGGGGAAATTCCTGTTATCTGTTCCGGCGGACTACCCCGATCATTTCTGACCGGAGTACTTTGCCTGAATTTCGGCAGCGACATTGCTCGGAACGGGCGAATAGTGATCGAACACCATCGAGTACTGAGCGCGACCCTGGCTCATGGAGCGCAGGTTGTCGACGTATTTGAACATGTTGGCCAACGGTACATGCGCGTTGATGACAACGGCAATACCACGGCTTTCCTGGCCCTGGATCTGGCCACGGCGGGAGTTCAGGTCGCCAATCACGTCACCGACGTAATCTTCCGGCGTCACGACTTCCACCTTCATCATCGGCTCGAGCAACTGAGCGCCAGCCTTCTTGGCTGCTTCACGGAAGCAGGCACGCGAAGCGATTTCGAAGGCCAAAACCGACGAGTCCACATCGTGGTATGCACCGTCGATGAGCGTCGCCTTGACGCCGAGCATCGGGAAGCCAGCCAGCGGACCGGAAGACAGAACGCTTTCGATGCCCTTCTGAACGCCGGGGATGTATTCCTTGGGAACCGAACCACCGACGATCTTCGAATCGAACTTGAACTCATCACCTTCAGGATTGGGTTCGAAGATGATCTTGACGCGGGCAAACTGACCCGTACCACCAGACTGCTTTTTGTGAGTGTAGTCTTCTTCGTGCTGACGCGTAATGGTTTCGCGATAGGCAACCTGCGGCGCGCCGACAGTTGCTTCTACCTTGAACTCACGACGCATACGGTCGACGATGATGTCGAGGTGAAGTTCACCCATGCCGGCGATGATCGTCTGGCCGGATTCCTGGTCAGTCTTGACGCGGAAGGACGGGTCCTCAGCAGCCAGACGGTTGAGCGCGAGGCCCATCTTTTCCTGGTCGCCCTTGGTCTTCGGCTCGATGGCGATCTGAATGACCGGCTCGGGGAATTCCATGCGCTCCAGGATAACCTGGTTCAGGGGATCGCAGAGCGTATCGCCCGTGGTGCTTTCCTTCAGGCCAGCCAGGGCAACGATGTCGCCTGCAAAGGCTTCTTCGATGTCTTCACGGCTGTTGGAATGCATCTGGAGCATACGACCAACGCGTTCGCGCTTTTCCTTGACCGTGTTCATGACAGACGCGCCCTTTTCGAGCTTGCCAGAATAGATACGGCAGAATGTCAGCGAACCGACGAAGGGGTCGTTCATGATCTTGAACGCCAGCATCGACAAAGGCTCTGCATCATCGGGATGACGTTCGATTTCAGCGTCGGTCTTGACGTCGATACCCTTGATGGCAGGGATATCGAGCGGCGAAGGCAAATATTCGCAAACAGCGTCGAGCAAAGGCTGAACGCCCTTGTTCTTAAAGGCCGTACCGCAGAACATCGGATGGAACTTGACTTCAATCGTGCCCTGACGAACGAGAGCGCGGATCTTGTCATTATCAGGCATGATGCCGTTCAGGTAGTCTTCCATCGCCTGTTCGTCGATCTCGACAACGGTCTCGATCAGCTTTTCGCGATATTCAACGGCCTTTTCCTTCAGGTCGTCGGGGATTTCCACAACGTCCCAGGCAGCGCCCAGCGATTCATCGCGCCAGACGAGAGCGTTCATCTCGATCAGGTCAACAACGCCCTTGAACTCTGTTTCAGCGCCGATTGGCAGCTGCATAACAACAGCGGTGGCACCGAGACGGGTCTTGATCATTTCTACCGAACGGTAGAAGTCAGCACCTGTCTTGTCCATCTTGTTGCAGAAAATCATCCGCGGAACGTTGTACTTCTCAGCCTGACGCCAGACGGTTTCGGTCTGCGGCTCAACACCGGCGTTGGCATCGAGAAGTGCGATAGCACCGTCGAGCACGCGGAGCGAACGTTCGACTTCAATCGTGAAGTCGACGTGGCCGGGGGTGTCGATGATGTTGAAACGGCGCATCTTGCCATCGCGACCCTTCCAGTAGGTCGTGGTCGCAGCAGAGGTGATAGTGATACCACGCTCCTGCTCCTGCTCCATCCAGTCCATCGTGGCTGCGCCATCATGAACTTCGCCGATCTTGTGCGACTTGCCGGTGTAGTAGAGAATCCGCTCAGTCGTCGTGGTCTTGCCGGCGTCGATATGCGCCATGATCCCGAAATTGCGGTAGTCTTCGATTTTATATTCGCGAGCCATAGTGGACTGCCTTTCGATATTCGATCGTCTAAGATTACCAGCGGTAATGCGAGAAGGCGCGGTTGGCGTCGGCCATCTTGTGCGTGTCTTCACGCTTCTTGACAGCGCTGCCGCGATTGTTGGACGCATCAAGCAATTCGCCGGACAGGCGATCGACCATGGTGGTCTCGTTGCGCTTGCGGGCGGCGATGATCAGCCAGCGAATGGCGAGCGCCTGGCGGCGCTCCGGACGGACGTCGACGGGGACCTGGTATGTTGCACCACCAACGCGGCGCGAACGAACTTCAACATGCGGGGCGACATTTTCAAGCGCCTGATGGAAGATTGCGATCGGCTCTGCCTTGGACTTGGCTTCAACGACATCGAAGGCACCGTAGACGATGCTTTCAGCAACGGACTTCTTGCCGTGCAACATGATGGCGTTCATGAACTTAGTGACGACCAGATCGCCGAACTTTGGGTCCGGGTTGATCTCACGCTTTTCGGCTTTATGGCGACGGGACATTTTACTTCGTCTCTCAACGGTTAGAACGCTTTATCACGCGGAGAACCTCGCGCAGCGCTGAATTTCAAAGAAGGCTTCCGACTTACTTCGGACGCTTTGCACCATACTTGGAACGGCGCTGCTTACGGTTCTTGACACCCTGGGTATCGAGAACACCACGGATGATGTGGTAACGAACGCCGGGCAAGTCCTTTACGCGGCCGCCACGGATCATGACGACAGAGTGTTCCTGCAGGTTGTGGCCTTCACCCGGAATGTAGCCGATGACTTCGAAGCCATTGGTCAAACGGATCTTGGCAACCTTACGCAGAGCCGAGTTCGGCTTCTTCGGGGTCGTTGTATAAACGCGGGTGCAAACGCCGCGCTTCTGTGGATTTTCCTGCAAGGCAGGAACCTTGTTGCGCTTTACCTGCGCCTGACGCGGCTTGCGGATCAGCTGATTTACGGTAGGCATAGAACCATCCCTTATAATTCTTGTCACTTGAGCCTTTTCAGGCCCGTTTGTGCCGTTTCCGGCGGCGCTCGCACAATTTTCGCCATGCGCGAAATGTGGCCCGATCCGGGCTTCCGGATGGACCACAAAAAGCAGAGGACGCATGCGAATGCGTCATGCGTGCAGCATTCATGTCTTCAAAGTGCGTTTGGATCCTAAGCCTGGGGCAAACTTCAGAACAATATGTCCTGAAAATCATAACCGTGCATTGGCTCCGATGCGGGGCGTACTACTGTTTTCACCCCGTTCCGTCAAGCCATGGCGCAAAATTAATAGCTCTCCAAAGCCCTGTGGCCGCTTTGGTCCCGGCCTATTTGCCGTTATGACGGGTTTCGATCGATTATGCAATTGTCATCGGCCAATTCCGACCTTGCGCCTACCGATTTTCAGCCTGCGATAGAAGAATCGTTTTCATGCCTGCCAAACGTCAGTTTTTGCACATGAAGCTGAGCGATTTGGGATTTGCAACCAGCCTTCAGCTTGACGAAGGCGGATGGCTCTATAACGATGAAATTATCGATTAGGTTATTGTGCCGAGGCGATTCCCGTCTACAAGACTTTCTAACCGTTGCTATCGTGGTCACCTGGCGGCTCGCCTGTTTCGAGCCAGAAGAAAGGCGACCCGTCATAAGGACCGACTGATGATTTCGACCCCTGACAATGACAATAATTCGGACGGACCGATGGTCTTCATCATCATTGCCAAGGCCTATGAAGAAACGGGCACGGAAGGTATCGACTTGCATATTCTGCTGAGCGCACCCGATGACGATTCCGCCGTGCGCGAGGCTTTGAATGCACTGGCCGAGGAGGGCTTCCTGGAGGCCGACCTGGACCAGATCGGCATGGTGACCGAGCCCCCTTCCGACGAGCCGCATGCCTCAGCGTATCAAGGCGCGCTCGAAGGTGAAGTGGCGATCATCCGCTTCAACTGAGTGAGCCATGAATGACAGGACATGTCATTGAAAAGGTCCTTGTCTATGCAACGCACCGCGACCGGCTCCTGGTTTTCGATGAGCCGGATTTTCCGCATATTCTACCCCAGGTGCCTGGCGGCACCATTGAACACGGTGAAAGCCCCAGCGCTGCAGCTTGTCGCGAATTCGAGGAGGAGACGGGCTTTGCCTGTCCCTCGCCTCCCCGCTTTCTGACCTCTGTCGATTATCGGGATATTCGAGATGGGGTTTCCATCCACCACAAACGCCATTTTTTCCACCTGCCTTTGCTTCACACTCACTATCCGCAGAGCTGGATTCACAGCGAAACAAAGCCCCATGGCGGTGGCGATCCAGTGCAATTTTCCTTCTTCTGGTTAACCCGAGACGAAGCAAGTCACCGTCTTGGCTATGAGCATGGGGCTGCCCTGTCCCTGCTGCCCTAGAGCATCGGACCGAACAGTGGGAACCGGTTTTCGGATAAATCCGATGCGCAAGCAAAAACTTAGAGCATCGTGCTGGTTCCGATTTTCTATACGATGCTCTAGAATTTGTCATTCCTGGAGGCTGATTTTGACCTCTCTGTCTGGCAAACATCATGAAAACGTAAAAGCCGCCCGGATCGCTCCGGACGGCTTTTTTATTTCAATCGCTCTGCACCGATTATTCGGCGGCAGGAGCACCCTCGCCTGCCATGTCGCGCAGCATCGGGGTTGCGAGATCCGCACCGGTTCCCTTGCGACGTTCCTCGAGAATGAGGTCGTCCCGCGAGGTAGCGATACGGCGAATCTGCGTCATGGTACCACCGGTACCGGCCGGGATCAGACGACCGACGATGACGTTTTCCTTCAGGCCTTGCAGCGTATCGGTCTTGCCAGCAATTGCCGCTTCCGTGAGAACCTTGGTGGTTTCCTGGAAGGACGCAGCCGAGATGAACGACGGCGTCTGCAGCGAGGCCTTGGTAATACCGAGCAATACCGGATCGCCAAAGGCTGGCTTCTTGCCTTCTTCAACCAGACGCTCGTTGGCTTCGTCCAGCTCGATACGGTCGACATTGTCGCCCACGATATACTGGCTGTCGCCGCTGTCGGTGATTTCGACCTTCTGCAGCATCTGGCGAACGATCACCTCGATGTGCTTGTCGTTGATCACAACGCCCTGCAAGCGATAAACTTCCTGGATTTCGTTGACCAGGTAGCTTGCCAGCGCTTCGACACCCTTGATCGCCAGAATATCGTGCGGAGCCGGATTACCGTCGAGGATATAGTCACCCTTTTCGATATAGTCGCCTTCCTGAAGATGGAAGGGCTTGCCCTTCGGGATCAGGTATTCGACAGGCTCGACACCGTCTTCCGCCGGCTCGATGATAACGCGACGCTTGTTCTTGTAGTCGCGGCCCAGCCGGATCGTCCCATCGATTTCAGCGATGATGGCGTGATCCTTCGGACGACGGGCTTCGAACAATTCGGCAACACGCGGCAGACCACCGGTGATGTCCTTGGTCTTAGCGCTTTCCATTGGCGAACGAGCAAGCACGTCACCCTGGGAGACACGCTGGCCTGGTTCAACCGACAGGATCGCATCGACCGACAGCTGGAACCGGGCTTCACCACCCCGCGGAACCTTGAGCACATTGCCCTGGATGTCCTTGATGACGATTGCCGGCTTCAGATCGGCGCCACGTGGCGTCGAACGCCAGTCGATAACCTGACGCTTGGTGATGCCGGTGGATTCGTCGGTAGCTTCCAGAACGGAGATGCCGTCGACCAGATCCTCGAAGTGAACGATACCTTCCACTTCGGTCATCATCGGGCGTGTATATGGGTCCCACTCAGCCAGACGCTGACCGCGCTTGACCTTGTCGCCATCGTCGACAAACAGCTTGGAACCATAGGCAACACGCTGCGAGGAGCGCTCGACGCCGCGTTCATCCAGGATCGTCACTGCGATGCTACGGCCCATGGCGACATAAATGCCGTCAGAGTTGCGCAGCATGTTGCGGTTCTTGATCTGGATCGTGCCCTCATAGGACGCTTCCAGGAACGATTGGTCGACCACGTTGGCCGTACCGCCCAAGTGGAACGTACGCATGGTCAGCTGTGTACCAGGCTCACCGATAGACTGAGCAGCGATGACACCCACGGCTTCACCCATGTTCACAGGTGTACCACGGGCAAGGTCGCGACCGTAGCAGATCGAGCATACGCCGGTCTGAACTTCGCAGGTCAGAGCCGAACGAATACGGATCGACTGAATGCCAGCCTTTTCGATTTCGATGACATCGGCTTCAAGGATCATCCGACCTGCATCAACGATGCGCTCACCCGTGACTGGATGGTCGATATCGTCCAGCGCAGTACGACCAAGAACGCGCACACCAATCGACGCCACAACCTGACCGGCATCAACAATTGCCGTCATGGTCAGGCCCTTGTCGGTACCGCAATCGACCAGATTGACGATGCAATCCTGCGCTACGTCAACCAGACGACGGGTCAGGTAACCGGAGTTCGCGGTCTTCAAGGCTGTGTCTGCAAGACCCTTACGGGCACCGTGGGTCGAGTTGAAGTACTCGTTAACGGTCAGACCTTCCTTAAAGTTCGAAATGATCGGCGTTTCGATGATTTCGCCCGATGGCTTGGCCATAAGACCACGCATACCACCCAGCTGACGCATCTGGTTCGGAGAACCACGCGCACCGGAGTGAGACATCATGTAAATCGCGTTCATTGGCTTTTGGCGGCCAGTTTCCGGATCAAACTCAACGGCCTTAATACGGGCCATCATGTCTTCCGCAACCTTTTCAGTCGCCTTACCCCAAGCGTCAACGACCTTGTTGTACTTCTCACCCTGGGTGATCAGACCGTCGTTATACTGCTGTTCGTATTCCTTCACCAAGGATTCGGTGTCGCCGACGATCTTCACCTTGGAGTCAGGAATGACCATGTCATCCTTACCAAAGGAAATACCAGCCTTACATGCATGGCGGAAGCCAAGCTGCATGATCCGGTCGCAGAAAATCACCGTGTCCTTCTGGCCGCAATGACGATAAACCGTGTCGATCATCTTGGAGATGTTCTTCTTGGTCATTTCCTGATTGCAGGTGTCGAACGGCACGTTGACGTTCTTCGGCAGAAGTTCGCCAATCAGCATACGGCCAGGCGTGGTTTCGAAAATCTTCGAAACAGGCTTGCCTTCCGCATCCACGGTCTTGAAACGACCACGGATCTTGGAGTGCAGCGTCACGACCTTGTTTTCCAGCGCGTGATGCAGCTCACCGATGTCGGAGAAGACCATGCCTTCGCCCGGCTCATTCTGGTTCATGATCGACAGATAGTAGAGACCGAGAACCATGTCCTGCGAAGGAACGATAATCGGTGCACCGTTTGCCGGATGCAGAATGTTGTTGGTGGACATCATCAACACGCGGGCTTCCAGCTGGGCTTCCAGCGAAAGCGGAACGTGAACAGCCATCTGGTCGCCGTCGAAGTCGGCGTTGAAAGCCGTGCAGACGAGCGGATGCAGCTGAATGGCCTTGCCTTCAACCAGAATTGGTTCGAAGGCCTGGATACCCAGACGGTGCAGCGTCGGTGCGCGGTTCAGCAGCACGGGATGTTCGCGAATAACCTCGTCCAGGATATCCCAGACTTCCGGCTTTTCCTTTTCAACCAGCTTCTTGGCCTGCTTGACGGTCGAGGAATAACCCTTGGCGTCGAGACGGGCATAGATGAAGGGCTTGAACAGTTCGAGCGCCATTTTCTTTGGCAGGCCGCACTGGTGCAGCTTCAGTTCAGGACCGGTCACGATAACCGAACGACCAGAATAGTCGACGCGCTTGCCGAGAAGGTTCTGGCGGAAGCGGCCCTGCTTGCCCTTGAGCATATCGGACAGCGACTTCAGCGGACGCTTGTTGGCGCCGGTGATGACACGGCCACGGCGGCCGTTGTCGAACAGCGCGTCAACAGATTCCTGCAACATGCGCTTTTCGTTACGGATGATGATGCCAGGCGCACGAAGCTCGATCAACCGCTTCAAACGGTTGTTACGGTTGATCACGCGGCGGTAGAGATCGTTCAGGTCGGAGGTCGCGAAGCGGCCACCATCCAGAGGAACCAGCGGACGCAGGTCCGGTGGGATCACGGGAACGACCTTCATAATCATCCATTCAGGACGATTGCCCGATTCCATGAAGTTCTCGACGATCTTGAGACGCTTCATCAGCTTCTTCTGCTTCAGGTCCGACGTGGTGTCGGCAAGGTCCTGACGCAATTCGCCGGCGATGCGCTCGAGATTCATCGAAGCCAGCATTTCAAAGATGGCTTCAGCACCGATCATGGCGGTGAACTGGTCTTCACCATATTCATCGACCGCCATCATATATTCTTCTTCGGACAGAAGCTGGTTCTGCTTCAGGGCGGTGAGGCCCGGCTCCGTGACGATGTAGTTTTCGAAGTAGAGAACGCGCTCCACATCCTTCAACGTCATGTCGAGCAGGGTCGAAATGCGCGATGGCAGCGATTTCAGGAACCAGATATGGGCAACCGGAGCGGCCAACTCAATATGGCCCATGCGCTCACGGCGAACGCGCGACAGGGTGACTTCCACGCCGCACTTTTCGCAGATGATGCCCTTGTACTTCATACGCTTGTACTTGCCGCACAGGCACTCGTAATCCTTGATCGGTCCAAAGATGCGGGCGCAGAACAGACCGTCGCGCTCCGGCTTGAAAGTGCGGTAGTTGATGGTCTCAGGCTTTTTAATTTCGCCATACGACCAGGACAGGATCTTCTCCGGCGAGGCAATCGAAATCCGGATGGAATCGAAATGCTGCGCAGGGACCTGCGGGTTGAAAAGGTTCATGACCTCTTGGTTCATGCCTATCTCCTTGTGGGGCCTGGGGCCCTCAGCTTGGCAACGATTGCGACCCTTCCCGGGAAGCCGCACCGCGCCTTAAAACGACAACAACCGCTGAATGCGGCAAAAGTCCCCGCGCCAGTTGAACTTTACAACTGGCGGAGGACGGCGCGCGCATCGAAACGCGCGCGCCCCACTGTCACTGTTATTCCGCAGCGTCCGGCAACGGGTTGACGGTATCAACCGTTTCGAGCTTGGAATTCTCCAGCTCGACCGACAGACCAAGCGACCGCATTTCCTTGACGAGAACGTTGAAGCTTTCTGGAATACCGGCTTCGAACGTATCGTCGCCCCGGACAATCGCCTCGTAGACCTTGGTACGACCGGCCACGTCGTCCGACTTCACCGTCAGCATTTCCTGCAGGGTGTAGGCGGCGCCGTAAGCTTCCAGAGCCCAGACTTCCATTTCCCCGAAGCGCTGACCGCCGAACTGTGCCTTGCCGCCCAAAGGCTGCTGGGTCACAAGCGAGTAAGGACCGATGGAACGCGCATGGATCTTGTCGTCAACCAAGTGGTTGAGCTTGATCATGTACATATAACCAACCGTGACCTTACGGTCGAAGGTTTCACCCGTCCGTCCATCATAGAGCACCGACTGGCCAGACGTGTGCAGACCGGCGCGGGTCAGCATTTCCGAAACGTCGCTTTCATGCGCACCGTCGAAAACCGGCGTTGCGATGGAAAGGCCGCTCTTGGCCTGATCAGCCAGCCGCAGCAGCGACTCGTCGTCGAATTTGGCCACTTCGTCATGCGACTCGCTGGCGTAGAGATCGACCAGTTCCGTCCTGAGCTCGGTAATGTCGAGATGCTTGTGGTAGTCTTCAAGCATCTGCCCGATCTTGCGACCCATGCCGGCGCAAGCCCAGGCAAGGTGGGTTTCAAGAATCTGGCCGACATTCATACGCGACGGCACGCCGAGCGGGTTCAGAACGATATCGACATGCGTACCGTCTTCCAGGAACGGCATGTCTTCGACCGGAACGATGCGCGACACGACACCCTTGTTACCGTGACGGCCAGCCATCTTGTCGCCTGGCTGAATCTTGCGCTTCACAGCAACAAAGACCTTGACCATCTTCATGACGCCCGGAGGCATTTCATCGCCGCGCTGGACCTTTTCGACCTTGTCCATGAAGCGCTGCTCAAGTCGCGACTTGGATTCGTCGTACTGGCCGCGAAGCGCTTCCAGCTCGCTTTGAACCTTCTCGTCTTCAACGGCAAACATCCACCATTGCGAACGCGGATATTCAGAAATGACGGCGTTGTTAAGCTCAACGCCCTTCTTGAAGCCTTTCGGACCGGCAATCGAAACCTGACCGCGCAGCGTGTCGAGCAAACGACCATAGACGTTGCGGTCCAGAATCGCCTGTTCGTCGTCACGGTCCTTGGCGAGACGTTCAATTTCCTCGCGCTCGATGGCCATGGCACGCTCGTCCTTTTCAACGCCGTGGCGGTTGAAAACACGAACTTCGACAATGGTCCCGAACGTGCCCGGAGGCATGCGCATCGAGGTATCGCGGACGTCGGAAGCCTTTTCACCGAAGATGGCGCGCAGAAGCTTTTCTTCCGGCGTCATCGGGCTTTCGCCCTTAGGAGTGATCTTGCCGACCAGGATATCGCCCGGCTGCACTTCCGCACCAATGTAGACGATACCGGCTTCATCGAGGTTGCGCAGCGCTTCTTCCGAAACGTTCGGAATATCGCGGGTAATTTCTTCCGGCCCAAGCTTGGTGTCACGGGCCATGACTTCAAATTCCTCGATATGGATCGAGGTGAAGACGTCTTCCGAAACGATACGCTCCGACATGAGGATCGAGTCCTCATAGTTGTAGCCGTTCCACGGCATGAACGCGACGAGCGCGTTGCGGCCAAGCGCCAGGTCGCCGAGGTCGGTCGACGGACCGTCCGCGATGATATCGCCCTTGTTCAGAATATCGCCGACGGCGACCAGCGGCCGCTGGTTGACGCAGGTATTCTGGTTGGAACGCTGGAACTTCTGCAGGCGGTAGATATCAACACCGGACTTGCCCGCATCGAGATCTTCCGTGGCGCGGATAACGATACGCGTCGCATCCACCTGGTCGACCACGCCACCACGACGGGCGCCGATAGCCGCACCGGAGTCACGTGCCACGATCGGTTCCATGCCGGTCCCAACGAACGGGGCTTCGGCCCGCAGCAGCGGAACAGCCTGACGCTGCATGTTAGAGCCCATCAGCGCGCGGTTGGCGTCGTCGTTTTCCAGGAATGGAATAAGAGCGGCGGCAACGGACACGAGCTGCTTTGGCGAAACGTCCATCAGGTTGATGGTGTCGCGCGGCGACAGCATCACTTCCCCAGCGTGACGGCAAACGACGAATTCCTCGACGAATTGGCCTTCCGCGTTCAGCTCGGCATTGGCCTGCGCGACGTAATACTTGGCCTCTTCCATAGCGGAAAGGTAGATCACGTCCTTGGTCACAACGCCGTCGATGATCTTACGATACGGGCTTTCGATGAAGCCGTATTTGTTGACCCGTGCGAAGGTGGCAAGCGAGTTGATCAGACCGATATTCGGGCCTTCAGGCGTCTCAATCGGGCAAATACGGCCATAATGGGTTGGATGCACGTCGCGCACTTCAAAGCCGGCGCGCTCGCGGGTCAGACCACCCGGTCCAAGAGCCGATAGACGGCGCTTGTGGGTGATTTCCGACAGCGGATTGACCTGGTCCATGAACTGGCTGAGCTGGGACGAACCGAAGAATTCGCGCACAGCAGCAGCAGCAGGCTTGGCGTTGATCAGATCCTGCGGCATGACCGTGTCGATTTCGATCGACGACATGCGTTCCTTGATGGCGCGCTCCATGCGCAGCAGACCCAGACGATACTGGTTCTCCATCAATTCACCGACGGAACGAACACGGCGGTTGCCGAGGTTGTCGATGTCGTCGATTTCGCCCTTGCCGTCGCGCAATTCGACCAGCATCTTGACCACGGCCAGGATGTCTTCCTTGCGCAGAACGCGCACGGTGTCGGCCACTTCGAGGTCGAGACGCATGTTCATCTTGACGCGGCCAACAGCCGACAGGTCATAGCGCTCGCTGTCGAAGAAAAGCGAGTTGAACATGGCTTCAGCCGAATCCATGGTTGGCGGCTCACCCGGACGCATGACGCGGTAGATGTCGAACAGCGCGTCCTGGCGGTTTTCGTTCTTATCGGCGGCCAGCGTGTTGCGGATATAGGCGCCGACATTGATATGATCGATGCCCAGAACCGGGATCTCGTCAAAACCTGCGTCCAGAATGATCGGCAGGGTCTTTTCGTCGATTTCGTCACCAGCTTCGAGATAGATCTCGCCGGTTGCGAAATTAACGATGTCTTCGGCCAGATAATTACCGTAGAGGTCTTCGTCGGTCGCCTTAAGGGCCTTCAGACCCTTGTCCTGCAACTGACGCAGAAGACGCGGGGTGAGCTTCTTGCCGGCTTCGACAACGACTTCGCCGCTATCGGCATCGACCATGTCGACGAGCGTCTTGGAACCCTTCAGCGTTTCCGCCTGGAACGGCACGCGCCAGCCCTTGCCATCGCGCTTGTAGTCGGACTTCGAATAGAAGGTCGACAGGATTTCTTCGCCGTCCATGCCCAGCGCCATCAGCAGCGAGGTCACGGGGATCTTGCGGCGGCGGTCGATACGGGCGTGGACGATGTCCTTGGCGTCGAATTCGATATCGAGCCAGGAACCGCGGTAAGGAATGACGCGGGCAGCAAACAGCAGCTTGCCGGAGGAATGGCTCTTGCCCTTGTCGTGGTCGAAGAACACGCCCGGCGAACGGTGCATCTGCGAGACAATAACGCGCTCGGTGCCGTTGACGATAAACGTGCCGTTATTGGTCATCAGAGGCATGTCGCCCATGTAGACCGACTGTTCCTTGATGTCCTTGATCGAGCGGGCGCCCGTATCTTCATCAATATCGAACACGATCAGGCGCAACGTAACCTTCAGCGGTGCTGCATAGGTCAGATCGCGCTGGCGGCATTCATCGACGTCGAACTTCGGCGGCTCGAATTCGTAGGACACGAATTCCAGCATCGAGGCACCGGAAAAATCGGTGATCGGGAAGACGGACTTGAAAACGGTTTGAAGTCCCTCGTCGGGACGACCACCTTCCGGCTCGTCAACCATGAGGAACTGATCGTAAGATGCCTTCTGAACCTCGATGAGGTTCGGCATTTCTGCGACTTCTGGAATTTTTCCGAAAAACTTGCGTACGCGCCTGCGACCGTTAAAGGAAAGGGTCTGAGCCATCGTCGCTCCTTGTCAGTTTGCACCCGGGCCTGCAACAGACGAACACCGCTGGCCAGGCGGCTCCGTCAATCATGGATCGTCAATCTCGTTCCAGTTCAGGCGGAAAGGCCGGTTTGCCTTGAACGCCTGATCGGAACCATCCTCTTGAGAACCCATTACCCAAAAGCCGTTTTACCGGCTTTTGGGTAATAATTTCCGTCAGGAGAACGGCTCCGGAAAGAGTTTGCACCCTCGCCGGAGCCGAAAGTCTGAATTACTTGACGTCAACCTTGGCGCCAGCGTCTTCAAGCTTCTTCTTCAGGTCTGCAGCTTCAGCCTTGGAAACGGCTTCCTTGACAGCCTTAGGAGCGCCTTCAACGAGGTCCTTGGCTTCCTTCAGGCCGAGGCCTGTGATCGCGCGAACTTCCTTGATGACGTTGATCTTGTTTGCGCCGGCATCCGTCAGGATAACGTCGAATTCGGTCTTTTCTTCTTCAACAACTGCAGCAGCAGCGCCGCCAGCAGCAGCAACAGCCACAGGAGCAGCTGCAGATACGCCCCACTTTTCTTCGAGCAGCTTGGAAAGCTCAGCAGCTTCCAGAACGGTCAAAGAGGAGAGGTCTTCTACGATCTTAGCGAGATCAGCCATTTTACTAGTCCTTTATCAGTGTTCGGTTCGAAACGAACTGGTTTTGGGTATGAACAGCGAAAAACCGCCTTACGCGGCTTCGTCCTTCTTGGCATAAGCCGCAAACACGCGAGCAAGCTGAGCTGCCGGTGCCTGAACAACGCCTGCGATGCGAGTAGCCGGGGTCTGAATCATGCCGACCAGCTTTGCACGCAACTCGTCCAGCGAAGGCAGGGTCGCAAGCGACTTGACTGCATCCACGGAGAGCGTGGTTGTTCCCATGGAACCACCGAGAACAACGAGCTTGTCGTTGGTCTTGGCAAAGTCCATGACGACTTTCGGAGCCGTGATCGGGTCGACGCTGTAAGCAATCAGCGTCTGGCCCTTGAAGAGATCTGTCATCCCTTCCGACTCCGTGCCCTGAAGAGCGATCTTGGCCAGACGGTTCTTCGCGACTTTGACGGTGCCGCCAGCAGCACGCATTTTTGAACGGAAGTCGTTCATCTGCGCAACCGTGACACCAGCATAGTGGGCCACAACAACCGAACCAGAAGCCTTGAAGACTTCGTTCAGTTCTGTGACGAATTCGCGTTTTTCCGCTCTTTCCACTGTCTGTCTCCAGTAGACGGGACCGCAATCCTGCAGGCCCCATCGGGTTTGCCTTTGCCTCAAGGGATCTAAACTCGTCAGATCCCAAGCGACGCTTGAGGATCCTGTCCCCCCGCACTGTCACCCGAAGGCGTCAGGCACAAGGCACACAAGGCTCGAACCGACACTTCCGTAACGCCTTGGCGTCCGTGAAGAATTTCGGGTCTTACCCGTCTCATGCAGGCAGTTATTAAGGCCGCAAGGCCGCCCACAATCTCGGACAGGAAATCCGGTGATAAAACCGGACATTCCCGGTCCCGAAGGACCGGGAATTCTTGGATACGGGGCAAAACACCCCGAGAAATTTAAGCTGTGACCGACGAAGGGTCGATCTTGACGCCAGGACCCATGGTCGAGGAGATCGCTACGCGCTTGACGTAGTTACCCTTGGCGCCAGCTGGCTTTGCCTTGATGACGGCGTCAGCGAAAGCCTTGATGTTTTCTTCAAGAGCCTTGGCTTCAAACGAGGCCTTGCCGATACCGGCATGGATGATACCAGCCTTTTCGACGCGGAACTCGACGGCGCCACCCTTGGAAGCCTTGACAGCGCCTGCGACATCCATGGTCACAGTGCCAACCTTCGGGTTCGGCATCATGCCACGTGGGCCGAGAACCTTACCGAGGCGGCCGACCAGCGGCATCATGTCAGGCGTTGCGATGCAACGGTCAAAGTCGATCTTGCCGCCCTGGACGATTTCGACCAGGTCTTCGGCGCCAACAACTTCTGCGCCAGCTGCGCGGGCTTCATCAGCCTTGGCGCCACGAGCGAAGACAGCAACGCGAACGTCGCGGCCAGTGCCATTCGGCAGGTTGACAACGCCACGGACCATCTGGTCGGCGTGACGCGGATCAACGCCAAGGTTCATGGCGATTTCGATGGTTTCATCGAACTTGGCAACGGCACGTTCCTTGACCATCGAAATGGCGTCGGACAGGGCAACCAGCTTGGTGGGATCAACGCCTTCGCGGATCTTCTGAATACGCTTTGCAAGCTTTGCCATGATTAACCTACCACTTCCAGGCCCATGGAGCGGGCAGAACCCTCGACCATTGCCATAGCGCCGTCAACGTCGGCAGCATTCAGATCCTTCATCTTGGCTTCGGCGATCGTACGAACCTGAGCCTTGGTGATGGTACCAACCTTTGCACCCTTGCCCGGAGTCTTCGAGCCAGACTGGATCTTTGCTTCCTTCTTCAGCCAGTAGGTAACTGGCGGCTGCTTCATGATGAAGGTGAAGGACTTGTCCTGGTAATAGGTGATGACGACCGGAATCGGCATGCCCTTTTCCATTTCCTGCGTGGCGGCATTGAACGCCTTGCAGAATTCCATGATATTTACGCCACGCTGACCAAGCGCAGGACCGATTGGCGGGGACGGGTTAGCCGATCCTGCCTTGACCTGAAGCTTGAGCTGGCCTGCAACTTTTTTAGCCATTTCTCTCTGCCTTTCTATCAGACCGGTTGCCCGGCCCACTCATGCCGGATATGCCGGCGGCTGCGGTTGCGTGGTGCGTATGAACGGTCCGGCTTAAGAGACCGCCGCACTCCCACGCGAAACGGGAGGTTTCCCTCCCGCAGCAATCAGACCTTTTCGACCTGACTGTATTCAAGCTCGACCGGTGTAGCGCGGCCAAAGATCGACACTTCGACCTTAAGGCGCGACCGCTCTTCGTCAACATCCTGAACAACACCGTTGAAGGATGCAAAAGGACCGTCAGAAACACGAACCTGCTCACCGATCTCGAAGGAAAGCGACGACTTGGGACGCTCGACACCTTCCTGAACCTGACCGAGAATGCGATCAGCTTCATAATCAGGAATCGGAACCGGCTTATTGTCGGAACCAAGGAAGCCCGTAACCTTCGGGGTATTCTTAATCAGGTGATACACCTCATCCGTCAAATTCGCCCGCACCAGCACATAGCCAGGGAAGAACTTGCGTTCGCTGTCCACCTTGCGGCCGCGACGAACCTCGACGACCTTTTCGGTCGGAACGAGGATTTTCTCAAAGAGATGCTCAAGACCCTTTTGGCGAGCCTTCTCTTCAATCGATTCCGCGACTTTCTTTTCAAAATTAGAATATGCGTGGACGATATACCAACGTGCAGCCATGTTCGTTCCCGTCCTGTTAATTGCCGAGATTCAGGACAAGGCTCAAAACCCAGCCAATAACCTGATCCGCCGCAAAGAAAAACAGCGAGGCAAAAATCACCATGGCCAACACCATCAGCGTCGAGATCACAGTCTCGCGGCGCGACGGCCAGGTGACTTTGGACGTTTCAGAGCGAACCTGCTGCAAAAACGCAAATGGATTAGTCTTCGATGCCATCTAATGCCCACGCATTTACGGCACGTAAAGCTGAAAAGATCAGCCCCACGCACCGCGTGTCTGTTTGAGTGTTACATAAACGCCGATTCTCACTTTAACAAGGGCAAAACCGACATTTAAACAAATTCTACAACGCCAAAACCCACCAGCCGAAAAAATCAATTCCAACACTGTGTGAAAAATGGCAGGGGCAGTAAGGCTCGAACTTACGACCTGCGGTTTTGGAGACCGCCGCTCTACCAACTGAGCTATACCCCTATCTGCACGTCCGAGTGATGTGCCTATGGCCATCCCGTCCGTTGCTTGGCGCTCCGTTTAAGACGGTCGGTGACGATTGGCAAGAGGGTTTTTTGCACATTCAGAACAAAATACCGTTTTCCTACCAGTGACGGCTATAGCTTGCCCGGAAGGTCGTCGAAGGCGCATCGAGCAGATTGGTCATAGCGGCGGAAAGACCGACATCGCCGAAAACCTTTTTCTCGATACCGACAGATCCAGTCGTCGTCGCATCCAGCTGGTCGATGCCTGCTTCGCTGTAGAGCGACGCCGACCAATCCGGCATGGACAAATCCAACCGCTGGCTTGCAGACAGCCCCGCCCCATCACCACTAACTCGGCGCACCTCTATAATGCGCGTCGAGCCAAGCGTGAAATCAGGTGTCAACGTCCAGTTCCAGGCACGCTCCATCGACAGGCTGGAGGCACCCGTTGCGGGCGTGAAACTGGTATTGAGATAGGTCGCAGGCCCATTGGTTTTGTCGCTCCCTTCCAGTCGCACCCGTCCCCAAAGCCGCAACGGCAGCGTGGATTGATCCACCTGCCCGCTCTTGGTGGCAATAACAGAGGTATCGACACCTATTTTCGGTTCAAAGGCATTGCGCAACTGAACGCCGGTTTGAATGGCAACGCCACTCGTGCCGTTGCGTGAGACGTTCCAGATGAGCGGCCGGCCAAAGTCGGCAGCGTGACCAGCCCAGGAAAATGGTAGAATCAAAAAAGGCGCAATCGCAACCGCGCACATCAGACGAATCATAGACGCATCTTTATGTGTTCAGGGTGGGCTCGGCCCAGGCAAAACGGGACGGCGTAGATAGTTATAAAGCTATATAAACGAACAGCTCTCTTGACCGCAAATCACATTTTTGCGTTGCAGCATGACAAGACTTTGATCAGTTCTTCGCCTTCTTGGCGTTCAATCGCTGTTTTCTGGTTTTCGGCTTCAGCTTTTTGGAAAGCTGATAGAACCAGCGCAGGATCTTGGTGACGGAAATCAGCTTATCGATTTCCTTGTTTGCCCCTTCAAGACGGCTGGCCAGCACGTCAGCGGCAGACAGCGCAACCGCCCCCTCGCTCAAATCAGGGAATCGTTGCAGCAACGCAGCATAAGCATTTTTCTCGGCTGCTCCAGGAGCGACAAGTTTGCCGGAATGGATGAACAATCGCAGCACGACCTGTTCGAATGTCCAGTCATGCAAATGAAAGACTTTCCATTTCTCACTGCGCCGCGCTGAAAACCCATCCAACAGGATGGTCTTTTCGGGCAGGTACTCGCTCAGCCACAAGGCCAAGGCAAATCCGCTGGTCGGAATATGATCGTCAGGATAAAAACTGGAAAAATGGCTGGAGAGATCCAGATGGCCGACCGCAGCCCCTTCGAATTTTGTGGCATCACTGAACAATTCGCCAGGATGGGCCCTGACATTCATCACGCCCAGAAATGCATCGTCCGGAAAATAGCCAAGCACGTTCTTGACTTCCTTGCGGTAAACGATGTTGGCGCCAACCGAACCACTGCGTGCCACCAGCAGAGACGGGCGATCGAACGGCTTGTCGAGGATCTTGTAGACCTTGTTGAAAAACACGAACAAGGCGGTTTGCGGCAACTCCCGCCGCAGCCTGTCCACATTGGCCTCCTCGCTGTTGGCGACGAGGACAATGTGAGTGAAACGGCCGAGCAACGCCTGCCAGTCCGTAAAGGCCTGGATGCTGGCGGTCGTGGGGCGCGCGCTGCCGTTCTGGACTGTCATGGTCACAGGCTCTGCGTGACGTGCAGCATGCGTTCGCGGGCAGCAAACCACTCTTCTGCATAATCGTCATTCTTGTACTGTTCGAAATAAGGGCCGCCATCGGTGAAATGGACGATCTTCGCGGCCGGATCATGGTCATACTCATTGACCAGATAATTCCAATGCAGCGGCAGCCCACCGATCAGGTCATCACTTTCAAGCCATTTGAACTGGTGCAGTTGCAGACCGGTTGCCGTGTTGACGTAATCCTTGGTCAACGCCGTGCATTTGGCGTTGTTGAACAGCATAACGCTCGACCAGTTCTTCTTTTCGTATTTGGTCTGAGTCTGACCGAGGAACTTGGTTTCCACCTTCGGCTGGTAGTCATGCTTGACACACATCACGGCGTAGCGGTCGTCGCGCAGCGCCCAGAGTTCGGCCAGATCGGCGCGCGCCAGCATGTCGCAATCCATGAACATGCTCCAGCCCTGGTAATCGCTCAGATAAGGCACGAGAAACCGTGAGAAGGAAAACTCTGTCGATTGCAGCGGATTGCGCTCGCGCGTGAAAATACCAGTTAGGTTGTCGAGGACGATAGGTGTGAAGGCGACGGGAATGGACGAGTGTTCAAGAATGCTCTGGGCGAGCACATGATAGGCCACGACTTCCTTTGTATCGAAGCCAATGAAGATCTGAAGCTTGTTGTCCAACACCGCAACTCCTGAAATTGTAGGTCTGTTTCCTATTAAAGGATAGGGGCCGCTGCGGACAAGAGAACCAGGCCCTTAACTGCATTAGCCACCAAGAATTTGCAGTACGGCTTGCCGTTTTGCAGATTTTGTCATGGTCTCCATCGCAATAGCGTCCAATTTGAGGAAGACCGCTCCCCAGAAACATAAACAGTTCAATCGTAACATCCTAAATGCAAAAACCCCGCTGTTGCCAGCGGGGTTCCATCTCATCCCCCTAAGGGAAGAAATTATTATTCGATGATCGAAGCGACGATGCCGGCGCCGACGGTACGGCCGCCTTCGCGGATCGCGAAGCGCAGCTTTTCTTCCATCGCGATCGGAACGATCAGCTCAACCTGAACCGTCACGTTGTCACCAGGCATAACCATTTCCGTGCCTTCTGGCAGGGAAACAATACCGGTAACGTCCGTCGTGCGGAAGTAGAACTGCGGACGATAGTTGGTGAAGAACGGTGTATGACGGCCGCCTTCTTCCTTCGTCAGGATGTAGGCTTCCGCCATGAACTTCTTGTGCGGCTTGACCGAACCAGGCTTGCACAGGATCTGACCACGCTCAACGCCGTCACGGTTCACACCGCGAACCAGAGCGCCGATGTTGTCGCCAGCCTGGCCCTGATCGAGCAGCTTGCGGAACATTTCAACGCCGGTAACCGTCGTCTTCGAGGTCGCGCGGATGCCGACGATTTCGACTTCTTCGCCAACCTTGACGATACCACGCTCAACGCGGCCCGTCACAACCGTACCACGGCCAGAGATCGAGAACACGTCTTCGATCGGCATCAGGAACGGCTGGTCAATCGGACGCTCAGGCGTCGGGATGTAGGCATCAACAGCCGCCATCAGTTCGCGGATCGCGTCTTCGCCGATCTTCTTGTCCGAATCTTCAAGAGCGGCCAGAGCCGAACCCTTGACAACCGGAATGTCGTCACCAGGGAAGTCGTAGGACGACAGAAGTTCGCGCACTTCCAGTTCGACCAGTTCCAGAAGTTCGGCGTCGTCAACCTGGTCAACCTTGTTCAGGAACACGACGATCGCGGGAACGCCAACCTGACGGGCCAGCAGGATGTGCTCGCGGGTCTGCGGCATCGGGCCGTCAGCAGCCGAGCAAACCAGGATCGCGCCGTCCATCTGCGCTGCACCGGTGATCATGTTCTTGACGTAGTCGGCGTGGCCGGGGCAGTCAACGTGAGCGTAGTGACGGGCAGGTGTTTCATATTCAACGTGGGCCGTCGAAATGGTGATACCACGTGCCTTTTCTTCCGGAGCGGCGTCGATTTGGTCATACGCCTTGAACTCGCCGAAATACTTCGTGATTGCTGCCGTCAGCGATGTCTTGCCGTGGTCAACGTGGCCGATCGTGCCGATGTTAACGTGCGGCTTGTTGCGCTCAAACTTACTCTTTGCCATTTGAATGCTTCCTGTGAACGTAAAAGGTTGACGCGGCGAACCGGTTTAGTGCCGCCGTTTAAGGCTTTCGGTCCGATTGCGCAAGCCATAAATGCGCATGGCCCAAAGCGGGTGCTTTGCGAGGGTGTCCAGCAGTGCAATTCCAGCAAATACGCGTGAAAACGGCACAGATCGCACGTTGGAAAATGACTGAAAGATATTATGGAAAGCTGGAGCGGGTAGCGGGAATCGAACCCGCGTATTCAGCTTGGAAGGCTGCTGCTCTACCATTGAGCTATACCCGCGGCGGTTTTAGATCCAGGTGTCGAAATGGTGGAGGGAGTTGGATTTGAACCAACGTAGGCTGAGCCAACGGATTTACAGTCCGTCCCCTTTAACCACTCGGGCATCCCTCCAGTATTTCGACCGGATCAAGCAACCAAGCTTACTATCCCGGTGCGTTGAACTTCGCTTTCAAGCTTGGCTCACCGCGTTCCGTGGCGGCTATATGACGGCCCGAAACGGAGATGTCAACACGCCTTAGAAGGAAAATTTTCATGTTTTTTCCTCGTTCGGGCATCCCGGCAAACCGGGGGTCTCTATCCCCTGGCACGCAAGCCCGCTATAAGGCGCCATGAGCAAAGATAACCCAAACGACACGTCCGACCGCGATAGCCACTATGCAACTTTGCGCCGTCAGGTGCGGGATGCAAAGCGTGAACGCGGCGAGATTCCCACCCCGCAGCCGCAAAAGCGGCGCAAGTCCAACGGCGATTGGACACCACCGCCAATCGCCCCCGACCAGGTATTTTTATATGGCCTGCATACGGTGCGTGCTGCCCTCAACAATCCCGAACGCAAGCCAATCAAGCTGTCGTTGACCCAGAATGCGCTGGTACGGCTGGAAATCGGCCCGGTCGATGCCCTGCCCTTTCCTGTGGAAATCGTCACGCCGCAAGATCTCGACAAGCATCTGGGGCCGGAAGCCATTCACCAGGGCGTCATGCTGGAAACCCGGCCGCTGCCGCCTCGCCGTCTTGAAGCGCTGAAGGAAAGCCCACTGTTGCTGGTGCTGGACCAGGTGACCGATCCGCATAATGTCGGGGCAATCATGCGCACCGCCGTCGCCTTCGGTGCTGGCGCGGTGATCACCACCATGCGCCACAGCCCGACCGAATCAGGTGTATTGGCGAAATCTGCCTCCGGTGCGCTGGAATTGATTCCCTATATTCAGATCACCAATCTCGCCGATGCGCTGGGCGAATTGCACAAGCTAGGCTTCGTTTCCATCGGGCTCGATTCGGAAGGGCCAAGCCCGCTGGAAGAGACATTCAGTGGCGACAAGCTGGCACTGGTGCTGGGCTCCGAAGGTAAGGGCCTGCGCCAAAAGACTCGTGACACAGTCAACGCACTGGCGCGGCTCGACATGCCCGGTGAAATCAAATCACTGAACGTGTCGAATGCGGCGGCTATCGCCCTCTATGCTTCACGCCAGTTCCTGTTGCGCAAAAGCTGACATCACGGCGTCGGTTCCGATGTCCTCGACCTCGGAGCCGACTATCTGCAAGCCTTTCCGGGAATATCCTCTATCATTCCCGGCCGGTCAGACGCCAATACTGCTAGCTGATAGCATCACGGTAGGCTCGACATTTGGCGAGACGTCAAAATCTTCGGAACCAATGCCCAGCCCTATGGTTGTCCTTCTGAACAGAAGAAGGAGGATAACCATGCCAACCACAATTCCCGAAAGACCAGAAGGCGCACCGCGCGGCCCGCAGGGCACGCCCGGCATTCCAGACCGTAAGCAGGATGGCGCGGTAAAACCGCCAATCCAGGATCAGGGCGACACCAAAAATCCCAATGATCCGGTACCAAGCCCGCCCCTGCTACCGATCGGCGACCCTGCCGGACTGGCCTGACAATTATCTTTGAATACTCTCCCCGGCGCATTGTGAAGCGGCGGGGATATTCTTTTTTATCGGTGGCGAGGCAATGCCAGTCCGTTCATGGCAGTCGCCGACTTTGAGATTAACCGATTCGTGGGCCGCTGATTTTGTGGCTCATCGTAACCATGCCGCAAGCTTTGCGTGAAATAAATGCCGCCGATCATGCATGGCTTTATCATAGCCCATGAGAGGAGGCACCCATGAGCGACAATGTTATAAAATTCAGAAAACCTGCCCCGCCGAAGCAACCGCGGCCGGGGCTGCGCAAAGTGGTGGTCGTACTCTGTATCGTCGCGGCTTTCGCGCTCGCCTGGGCGTATTTCGCGTTTATCGCACCCGGCGGGCTTTGACGAACGTCGTCGCTACGACGATCCTAGGATCAGCAGTTCAAGCGATGGAATTGATGTGAAATAATGGTGCCCCCGGCAGGATTCGAACCCGCGACCCCCTGATTACAAATCAGGTGCTCTACCAACTGAGCTACAAGGGCAGTGGCGTCTGACTACCAGATTTTTCCGCGCTGTAAAGAGGGTATAACGAAAAAGCGTCATGCAGGACGGCTCAAACGATATCTGTCTGGATCTGGTTTTGAACCACAACACCTGCCTGGTGTTATCCATCGCGCTCCACGTCCGCAACCCTGATTTCAAGGGTTTTAACAACGCGAAAAAACTTGGCGTAGGGTTAGTTTATCATGTACGAAGAAGGCCCTTTCCAACAGGTTTTTTCGCATGGCGCGTTCCTTCCGGTCGCTTTCTTTCGTCGCAACGAACACCCCGGAGGCGCTTGCATCCCGCGAAGAGCTGATTCGAACCTATGGCTACACGCCACCCGAAGAGGCCGATGTGCTCGTCGTGCTGGGCGGCGATGGCTTTATGCTGCAAAACCTGCATGACACTATGAATTCCGGGCGGCTGATCTATGGCATGAACCGGGGCAGCGTCGGCTTCCTGATGAATGATTACCGGGTGGACGATCTGCCGGAGCGAATCGCAATCGCCACCGAGAATGATTTTCATCCCTTGAAAATGACCGCGCTCAGCGAAGACGGCACGCAAACCGTTGCGCTTGCCATCAACGAGGTCTCTTTGCTGCGGCAATCCTATCAGGCGGCGAAATTAAGGGTCCTGATCGACGGCCAGGAGCGCCTCGATGAGCTGATCTGCGATGGGCTGATGGTGGCGACACCGGTCGGCTCCACCGCCTATAATCTTTCCGCCCATGGGCCGATTCTGCCGCTTGATGCACCTCTTCTTGCGCTTACCCCCGTCTGCCCGTTTCGGCCCCGGCGCTGGCGTGGTGCCTTGCTTCCCGACCGGGTTACGGTGATGATCGAGGTGCTCGAAGAACGAAAGCGTCCGGTCAATGCCGTCGCCGACAATATAGAGGTCAAGTCGGTTCTCACCGTCCAGATCGAACAGGCCAAGGATATTACCGCGCGGATCTTGTCAGATCCTGATCATTCCTGGTCGGAACGAATCCTCGCCGAGCAATTTGCCAATTGAAACATATTGTGCAGCACAAGGGGCGTAAGCCGGAGTGAACCGATGCAGATGAAGGGACGCCTGGATTTTTCAGCAGCCGCCACCGCTGTTGCCGCGGCACTGATGGTCTGCACCTTCACATTTTCGTTCACGAATACCGCCGCATTGGCACAGGAAGCCGAAACGGTGCCGCCCGCCGTGACATTCTTGATCAGCGGGGGCTATTGGGAGGATCCCGGCACGGCAAGCAGCACCGGTATCGTCAAAAGCCCTGCCGTCATCGACGCAAGCAAGGACGGGACGCGGCGCGGTTATTACCGGCTCTACGCCCTGCGCCAGCCAGACCGCACCGCCAAGGTTTTCCTCAGCCAGATTTCCGTTGGAGGTCAAGGGTCACAGATTATCGACACCGTTGAATTGCAGGAAATTACCGATCTGCATGCCTATGTCACCGATATTCGCAGCGAAGACCCATCCGGGGTTAATCGCGGTTTTGGCCTTTCGGCAACCGTCTATCTAAAGCAGGACGCCCGTTCGAATGACCCGGAAAGCTGGACGGTGGTGGTCGATGAATTCGGCGAAATCCAGGTCGAGCGTGAGAGCCACTGAGCGCAATCAGACCGCTCGGCTCCTTGGCCGGCTGTAATCATAGGCAATGGACTGCTTGAAACTGTCCAGCCTGCCGAGGATCAACTCGGCATACGCTCCCAGGGAAAGGCTTCTGTCTTCAACCTTCGTCAGGCCACGGGATACGGGCACCAGCAGGTCACCGGGCACGATGCCACGCAGGGAGTGGATGGCCAGCGGGTCAGCGCCTTGCGCACCCAATCCTGGTGCAAGAATGATCGAATGGGGCATAAATTGTCTGAGGCGACGACCTTCCGCAGGAACCGTCGCGCCGATGACCGCCCCAATGGCACTGAGATCACCGTCCTTAATCGTGTCAGGTATAAAACCACCGATCAGCCCCGCTAGCCGATCCGAGATAAGCTGGTTGCCCGTCATCTTGTCCTGTAGCCAGCCTGCGCCCGGATTGGAGGTGCGGCAGAGGACAAACAGGCCTTTGCCATGTGCCTGCGCTGCCTCGACAAAGGGGGCAAGCGTGTCGGGTCCCATCAGTGGATTGACGGTCAGGCAATCCGCCTCGAAGTCACCGCTTCCCCCTTCCGCGCCGGGAACAAGATAGGCTTTGGCATAGGCTGACGCGGTTGCACCGATATCGCCGCGCTTTGCATCGAGGATAACGCCAATGCCCGACGCCCGCGCTCGTGCCATGCCCATAGACAGAGCCTTCAAGCCTTTGATGCCGCAAGCCTCGAAATAAGCCGACTGAAACTTGACGAAGCCAACATGGCCCTCGATCGTATCGAGAAGAAACTCCACATAGTCTTCGATCCAGCAGCCATCGCCATTCTCGAATAGAGCGGGCACATCGCCAAGCGCTGGGTCAATTCCAGCGACCAGATCGCCATAGTGCTCGACATTGGCTTTAACGATTTCAGTCCATGTCGGCATGAGGTGCTTTCCTTTTGCTCACGATCCGACAATCATTATACAAAAAAACCGCCTGAACAGAAGCTCAGACGGTTTGCATTTCACTGAGTACAACAGGCGTGGCAGAAGCACCGCCCAACCTGGCCCGACATCAATCGATATCAGACACCGCATCCGCGCTGCCGCTGATACGGTGGGCGAGAGCGGCCTCCATGAAGGGGCTGATCTCGCCGTTCAGCACGTCATCGGGCGCCGTGCTTTCAACGCCGGTGCGCAGATCCTTGACCAACTGATAGGGCTGCAACACGTAAGAACGAATCTGGTGACCCCAGCCGATATCGGTTTTGGAGGCGGCCTCAGCATTGGCAGCTTCCTCACGCTTCTTCAGCTCGACTTCGTAGAGACGGGCGCGCAACATGTCCCAGGCCTTGGCCTTGTTCTTATGCTGCGACCGTTCCTGCTGACACGAGACCGCGATCCCGCTTGGAATATGGGTGATACGCACTGCCGAGTCGGTGGTATTGACGTGCTGGCCGCCCGCACCGGAGGAGCGGTAGGTATCGATACGGCAATCGCTTTCGTTGATGTCGATCTGAATCGAATCATCGACCACCGGATAGACCCAGATGGAGGAAAACGAAGTATGGCGCCGTGCATTGCTGTCATAAGGCGAAATGCGCACCAGCCGATGCACGCCCGATTCGGTCTTCATCCAGCCATAGGCATTATGTCCCTTGACCAGGATGGTGGCCGACTTGATGCCAGCTTCTTCGCCGTCATGCACTTCCAGCAATTCCACCTTGAAACCGCTGCGCTCAGCCCAACGGGTATACATGCGCAATAGCATGTTGGCCCAGTCCTGGCTTTCCGTGCCACCAGCACCCGAATGCACTTCGACATAGGTGTCATTGCCATCGGCTTCACCCGAAAGCATCGCTTCGACCTGCAATTTACCGGATTCGGCCTTGAGGGCTTTCAGGCCTTCCTCAGCCTCCTTGACGATGCTCTCGTCGCCCTCTTCCTCACCCATCTCGATCAGCTCGATATTATCCTTCATCTGCTGTTCAAGACGGCGCACGCCGGCAATGCTGTCTTCCAGCTGCTGGCGCTCGCGCATCAGCTTCTGGGCCTCAGCCGCGTCGTTCCAGAGGTTGGGGTCCTCTGCCTTGTTATTCAACCAGTCCAGTCGTCTTACCGCCTGATCCCAGTCAAAGATGCCTCCTCAGCAGGCTTATGGCCTGCTTGATTTCGTCGACGACATTTTCGATTTCGTTACGCATGGGTCCTTTTCTCGGAATCTGGTTTTTCGATATCGTGCCCGGTCCATAATTGCCGATGCCCCGGAAGTAAAGTCCGGGGCATGGCGACAAGCTTGATCGTTCTGTTAAAACAGTCCGGGCGTCCCGGACTGAACGGCCTGATTGACCTGCGGCGAGCTTTTCATGATCTCATCCGGCTGCATATTGCTATCCATACCGATGACCGAGAGGCTGTCGGCCGGGCCGGTGCCGGGCTTGAACGCCTCGACAATCGTATCCGGATCACCCTCAACCGCCGCCATGCCGGTCTTGCGGTTGACGGCAATCATCTGCATCCCATCAGGCACTTTGAACTTGCTGGGCGGTGTGCCCTTCACTGCGGTCTGCATGAATTCATTGAACACCGGCGCCGACATCGAGCCACCCGTCGCACCCCGGCCCATCGGGGTGGGATTGTCATAACCGATATACACACCGGCGACGATATTCGGGGTGAAACCGACGAACCAGGTATCCTTGGCGTCGTTGGTGGTGCCGGTTTTGCCCGCTACGTCGCGGTCCAGCTTGATCTTGCCATAGGCGGTACCGCGCTGGATGACGCCCTGCATCATCGAGGTGATCTGATAGGAGGTCATCGGATCAAGCACCTGCAACCGGTTATCGGCCAGAACCGGCTCGTCCTGATTGTGCCATTCGTCGGCATTACAGCCTTCGCAAATCCGCTCTTCATGCTTGAAAATCGTCTTGCCGTAGCGATCCTGAATTCGGTCGATCAGGGTTGGCTTGATCTGCTTGCCGCCATTGGCGATTACCGCGTAAGCGGACACCATGCGCATGACAGTGGTTTCCCCTGCCCCAAGCGACATGGACAGCACGGGCTGCATATGATCGTAAATGCCAAAGCGCTCGGCATATTCGGCCACCAGATTCATGCCCATATCATTGGCCAGGCGCACCGTCATCAGATTGCGCGAATGCTCGATGGCAAAGCGCAGCGTCGCCGGGCCGATGGAGCCACCGCCGTCGTTTTGCGGCCGCCAGACTTCGCCGCCGGACACGAATTCCACCGGTGCATCGAGAACGACGGAGGCTGGCGTATAGCCGCTATCGAGCGCCGCCGCATAGACGAACGGCTTGAAGGACGAACCCGGCTGGCGCATGGCCTGTGTCGCGCGGTTGAATTCCGACTGGGCGTAGGAAAAGCCGCCAACCAGCGCCAGAACGCGGCCCGTATGCGGGTCCATGGCAACGAAACCACCCTGTACTTTCGGCGGCTGCCGCAGGCGATAATTGGTGGAGGTATCAGCCCCGATTTTTTCCGCATAGACGACATCCCCGGGCTGCAACACACCGTCAGGTGATTTCGCCGTCTTGCGGTCGCCACGTCCCGAGCGATAGGCCCAGTCCATGGCATCGGCCTTGATCGTGCCTGTCAGACGCTCCGGCACGACTTTGCCCGCGCCGTCACGATCCGGTTTCAGGCCAATCTGCACCTCGGTCTTGGAGGTCGAAAGCACGACCGCAACTTCCCATTCAGGCACGTCGGCAAGGCTTGCCACATCGGCCAGCGGCACGCCCCAATCAGACCCCATGTCAATATGGGTGATCGGGCCGCGATAGCCGCGCCGTTCGTCATAGCTCAGCAAACCATCCTGCAATGCCTTACGGGCCGCGACCTGAAGCTCTGGATCGAGCGAGGTGCGCACCGAAAGTCCACCTTCATAAAGCGACTTGTTGCCGTATTTATCGATAATCTGACGGCGGACTTCTTCGGAGAAATAATCCGAGGCAAACACATTGCCGCCACCGCGCCGCAGGTTGACGCCCAGGTCTTCCTTCTTGGCGGTGTCGCCATCGGCTTGGCTGACGAAGCCGTTTTCCACCAGCCGGTCGATAACCCAATTGCGGCGCTCGATAGCGGCCTGGGTATGGCGATAGGGATGGTAATTGGCCGGACCTTTGGGCAGCGAGGCAAGGTAAGCGGTTTCGGCAATGGTCAGTTCGGTGACCGGCTTGTCAAAATAGGTCAGAGCCGCCGCCGCGATACCATAGGAATTCAGGCCGAAGAAAATCTCGTTCAGATAAAGCTCGAGGATCTTGTCCTTGGAATAGGCCTGCTCGATGCGGAAGGAGAGAATGGCCTCCTTGATCTTGCGGTCCATGGTCTGGTCGGAGGACAGAAGAAAGTTCTTGGCGACCTGCTGGGTGATGGTCGAAGCGCCGACAGGACGGCGACCGGAGCCGAAATTCTGCAAGTTTACCAGGATGGCGCGGCCAAGGCCCCAGATATCGACACCGGGATGGGTATAGAAATTCTTGTCTTCCGCCGACAGGAAAGCCGCCTTCACACGATCAGGAATGGCCTGGATCGGCATGAACAGCCGCCGTTCATGGGCATATTCGGCAATCAGCGCGCCGTTACCGGCATGGACGCGGGTCATCACGGGCGGCGCATACCGGCTCAACACCTCATAATCAGGCAGATCCTTGGTAATGGTCGTCAGATAGATGGCAGCAGCGGCCGCCGCGGCAAGCGCGGCAACGGAAGCCAATCCGAAGAGATATCCAATCAGTCTTATCATCGTGAAGCTACCGGCAATCGCTTTCGGTTCGCATACGCCTGTATGTCAAGCATCGCTTATATCGTGGCGTTTTGCATACGACGCCACCAATTACAAGTCGGGAGGCGCATTGAACACCACCGCCCGGGTCTTTCCTGGTGTTGTTGTGACAATGTGCGTAAAATAGGGCCTTACCCGTTTTACACACAGCCATCGCGATCAACTTTCGTGTTGCCGCTTTATTCTTCGATAAATCGGCGTCCGCCGATGCATTCGATGTAAACACCCAGGCTTTGCCGTTAGAGCATTTCCAGCCGAAGTGGCTCGCGGTTTAGCGTCAACCACCTTTGGCAACAAGCGGCTGGCGATATTTCTTCACCGCCTCAGCGATCAGTTTCACCACTTTGCTGCGCCAGGCCGGATCGAGCAACAGCTTCTCGTCGTCCTTGTTGGACAGAAACCCAAGTTCGAGCAGCACGGACGGTACATCCTGGGCCTGCAACACTCGGAAGCCGGCAAAGCGATGCGGATTGTTGATCAGGTTGATCTGCCCGTCGAACGACGTCACCACCGATTTGGCCATGGCAATGGAAAAGGCCTGGGTCTCGCGCCGGGTGAGGTCCGCCAGGATGTCGGAAACCTCCTGTGGTTCGGCGCTCGCATCGACACCGCCAACCTCGTCCGATTGGTTTTCACGCGCCGCCGCCGCTTCGGCAAGATGGTCTGATGCCTTGTCGGAAATGGTATAAACTGTCGCGCCACGAATATTGGCCTGACCCAGCATGTCGGCATGCAGCGAAATAAACAGGTTTGCGCCCTTCTGCCGCGCCAGCGTCACGCGCTGCGACAGGGACAGGAACGTATCGCCGTCACGGGTCAAGAAGGCCTTGACGCCCTTCTGCCGGTTAAGCTCGACAGCCAGCGCCCGGGCAAAGCCCAGCGTCACGGTTTTTTCCGGCGTATTGGTAGTCTTGCCTGTGGCCCCGGTATCGATGCCGCCATGGCCGGCATCGACGGCAATCAGAAACTCGCCATCCGTCGCCGGCGCCGCCTGTTCTATGCGCGGGCTCTTGCCATTGCTGTAGGCATCGGCATCCCAGGCCTGGGAGGCGACCAGTTTGGAAAATGTATCATTATCGGTCATCTCCGCATCGAGAATCAGCCGAAACCCCTGCCCCTCGTCATTCTTGCGAATGTCGGTCAGGACGAGTTTGGCAGGGCGAGCAGTCGTTAGGACAATACGGGAATGGGTGGCGTCGATGGAGCCGAAACGGATATCCCGAAACAGGCCACGGGCTGCCAGTGCCTCGGCTGGAAAGGCAAAGACGGCGGCAGGCAGATCGACGACGATGCGATCCGGATTGCCGATATAGCGCACGGTTGCTTCCGGCTTCTGGTCGAAATCCATGACGATACGGGTGCGGGCATCGTCACCGGCGATGCGAGCCGCAAACGCCGCAAGACGTTCCGCAGAAAAGGCCTTTGCAGGCGCAAAACCCGCTATAATACAGGCCAGTAGCCACAGAATCATCACGCCGGGCCGCTTGCCTTGCCCTATCCTTTCCATCGTCAAACGCACCACCCGTCCATGCCATGACACCATTTCGCTCACGCTTTGAGCGCCTTGATCATTCACGCCCATCCTTCAACCCTACTCAAACGCCGGACCGACCGGACGACCGGAAATTGCAACCATCGGCGGCACAGGATGCGATCCTAAACATAAACCGGAGCGCGCATACCGACTATCCATCATTCCTCATCGCCGCACGCAAGTGCAACAATTCTAATCTATTGGTCTTATCAATATTATGGCAGGGCAGGCTTTGCCGCTTGCCAATGTGACACAGACGACATACAACAGAAATAAGGGTTAAAATTGTCGACGGGATAGAGTCATCCGACGGCTGCCAACCAATAACGGACCTGGCGCCATTTGTCTGATTTTTCATCCGCCGCCAAGGCATTTTTGTCCCGAAACTGAATCGTCCAGCCGGAATCTCCGGCAAAATAACAGGGCGGGAAACCGCTAAACGCTCTTTTGAGCATTCATTGGGCCTTATCAAAAGGCCTTTGTCATTGTCGCTTTTGTTTTGGTATTTGATGTCGTTGCAGCAGCCTTTGTCCAATGTTGTCCGCCTTGGGGCCTTTGATGCCCTGAACGCTGACGGACTGCTGCCAGGAAAGATACCGCAGACGAGAGCACCGATATCCGGCGCATCGCTCACGAGATCAGCCCCGCTTGGCACCAGGCCTGCGGCATTGCTCGCCACCGGTCGCGCCGAGGAGCAGAGCTTACATGGCAGACAAAATGCTAATCGATGCGTCTCACGAAGAAGAGACGCGCGTCGTTGTCGTTCGCGGTAACAGGATCGAAGAATTCGATTTTGAATCCCAGCATAAGAAACAGATCCGCGGCAACATCTATCTGGCCAAAGTCACACGGGTCGAGCCTTCCTTGCAGGCCGCCTTCGTCGATTACGGCGGCAATCGCCACGGTTTCCTGGCTTTTGCAGAAATCCATCCCGATTATTATCAGATCCCGCTTGCCGATCGTCAGGCCCTGCTGAAGGCCGAAGCCGAAGAGCATGGCCGTCACGACGACGGTGATTTCGAGCCGGTGCGCAGCAGAGATCCTGGCGAACGCGACCAGCCGGTTGTCGCCGATCCCGCTGAATTCGCCAATGAAGCCGAAGAAGTAGCCGGTCTCGCTGTCAATCGCGCCGATGACGATCACGCCGAAACCACAACCGAGCAGCCCACAGAAATTCTTGTCGCGCCTGTAGAGGCGCAGGAGCCCGACGCAGCAATTGCCGAGCCACAGGCGGAGGAGGCAGCCCCTGAAGCCGCCGCAAAGCCCAAGGCCCGCCGCCCGCGCAAGCCCCGCAAGAAGGCCGGCGAGGTTGAGGCAAGCGCCGATGAAGCCGCCGTAGACCCTATCGCCGTCGAAAGCGACGAGACACCGGATGATGGATCGAACAATGGTAGCATGGCCGCCATGGTCGATACGGATTCTATTTCAGAAGACGCCGATAGCCGCCATCGCCACGATGACGACGATGATGATGATGACGATGACGGCGAGAAGGAAGAGATCGAATCCGTCGGCGCTGAAGACGCCATGGAAGAGGTTCCCGACCGCGTACGCCGGACACCGCGCAAGCAATATCGCATCCAGGAAGTCATCAAGCGCCGCCAGATCCTGCTGGTGCAGGTCGCCAAGGAAGAACGTGGCAACAAGGGTGCTGCGCTGACCACCTACCTGTCTCTGGCAGGCCGCTATTCTGTTCTGATGCCGAATACGGCACGCGGCGGTGGCATTTCCCGCAAGATCACCAACCCTGCCGACCGCAAGCGGTTGAAGGAAGTGGCCCGCGATCTGGAAGTGCCGCTGGGCATGGGCGTTATCCTGCGCACGGCAGGCGCCAATCGCACCAAGGTCGAGGTCAAGCGCGATTTCGAATATCTGATGCGTCTCTGGGAAAACGTTCGCACCCTGACGCTGAATTCCACCGCGCCTTGCCTCGTCTATGAGGAAGGATCGCTGATCAAGCGCTCGATCCGCGACCTCTACAACAAGGATATCAGCGAGATCGTGGTATCAGGCGAAGAAGGCTATCGTGAAGCGAAAGACTTCATGAAAATGCTGATGCCGAGCCATGCCAAGGTGGTTCAGCCCTACCGCGACATTCACCCGATCTTCTCGCGCTCCGGCATCGAGGCACAACTGGACCGGATGTTGCAGCCGCAGGTCACGCTGAAGTCGGGTGGTTATATCATCATCAACCAGACCGAAGCTCTGGTGTCCATCGACGTGAACTCGGGTCGTTCGACCCGCGAATATTCCATCGAAGACACGGCGCTGCAAACCAATCTGGAAGCAGCGGAAGAAGTGGCTCGTCAGCTACGCCTGCGTGACCTTGCAGGTCTGATCGTCATCGACTTCATCGACATGGAAGAGAAGCGCAACAACCGCTCCGTCGAGAAGAAGCTGAAGGATTGCCTGAAAAACGACCGCGCCCGTATTCAGGTCGGACGTATTTCGCATTTCGGTCTGCTGGAAATGTCGCGTCAGCGCATTCGCGCCAGCGTGTTGGAATCGACCACCCAGGTCTGCCAGCATTGCTCCGGCACGGGCCTGATCCGTTCGCAATCCTCCGTTGCCCTGCATGTGTTGCGCGGCGTCGAGGAATATCTGCTGAAAAGCACCACTCACGACATTACCGTGCGTACCCTGCCCGAAACAGCGCTTTACCTGCTCAATCACAAGCGCGGGTCGATAGTCGATTATGAAAACCGCTTCGGCGTGTCGATCATCATCGACTCGGATGCCAGCGTCGGCCACCAGCATTTCGCCATCGACAAGGGCGAGCCGGTTGCCAATCCGGTCCGCATCGAAACCTTGCTGCCGCTGATCAGCGAGCCGGAAGAAGACGATCCGATCATCGAGATCGAGGAAGAGGATGACGAGGACGTCGTCGAGGCTCCTGTTCAGGCGCAGACCGCATCAAGTGGCAATGCCGCAGCAAGCGCCGCCGAAGACGGTAATCGCAAGCGCAAGCGCCGCCGCCGCCGCCGTGGCAAGAATGGCAATGGCCATGCCGATGGACAGCAGAACGCTGCCGGCGGTGACGAAGGCGACGATGACAGCGAAGGCGAGGACGACGCCGAAGATACGGCAGAAGACCGCGATGATAGCGTCGAGGCCTCTGAAGCTTCTGAAGACGGCAACAGCGAAAGCCAGCGCCGCAAGCGCCGCCGTCGCGGCAAACGCGGTGGACGTCGCGGTCGCGATGAAAATGGTGTGAGCGCCGATGCCGAAGGTAATGACACTGCTGAAGATGACGACTCTTCTGAAGAGTCGGCGCAGGCCGATGCCGATCAGGCTGTCGCCGTCGCTGAGGTTCCGTCCGAAGCCGTCGCCGACAGTGTTGCGGTGGCTGCCGAAGTCAGTGTCCCAGCAACAGAGGCCGTGAAAGCCGATGAGCCAGTGGCTGCCAAGCCACGCCGGGCTCGCAAGCCGAAAGCGTCAGCCAAAACCGAAGCCGCTGGCAGCGTCGAAACGGTCACGGAACCTGAGGCTGTGGTTGTCGAAGCACCGGCTGCTGTCGAGCCTGTCGCCGCCTCCCCCGTCTCGGAAGAGACGTCAGTACCGGCACCTGCTCAGGACGTCTCGTCGCCAGAGCCTGCGGTCGAAGCGCCTGCTCCTGAAGTTGCGAGCGAGCCAGAGGCCGTAAGTGATGCCAGTGCCGAAAAGCCGGTGCGCGCCAATCGGTCGTCCAATGTCAGCACATCCGAACCGGTCGTTACCTCGGTGACCAACGGCGACGAAGCTCCGAAGCCCAAGAAGGGCGGATGGTGGCAGAAGCGCGGTTTCCTCTAGGAGGGATTTGCGTCTTAAACATTCAAAAACGGCCACGCTCCAGCGTGGCCGTTTTCGTTTAATGGTAAGCGTCCATCAGTCCTATGGTCTGTGAAACGGTGTGATCAACCGAAGTCCGGCGCTGCGACCAATAATGGCCTCATGCGCTGCATGACCAGCGTCGGTCTGCCCATATAGGTCGCCTCACCCTTACGACAATAACCGCTTTTCTCTGCGACCCGGATCGACGCCTGGTGCTGTGGGTCGAAAAGGCAGACTGTTTCTGCATGGGCAAAATGCCGATCGGCCCAGCCAAGCGCGGCCGCGACGGCTTCGGTTGCAATCCCCCGGCCATGGGCATCGGCAATCAGCACCCAGCCAATTTCCGGCACCTCGTCCAAGGGTGGGGTGATATCGCGCTTGTAATTGGCGAAGCCGACTTCACCGAGAAAATCGCCGCTGATACGGTCTTCAACGACCCAATAGCCGAAGGATAGCGCCTGCCAATGGCCGATATAGCGCAGCAGCCGCGACCAGCTGTCGGAGCGGCTCGATGGCTTCCCGCTGATATAGCGCACCACTCTCTCGTCCGCCCACATCCGGGCCGATGCCTCGAAATCCTCGAGGCGATGACCGCGCAATCGCAGCCTTTCGGTTTCAAGAACAGGCACGCGCGACATCATTGGCTCATCCTGCATTTGACATCCCCTGCTGCGTCTTGAACGATCCTGACAAACAGAATCAACCCTTTCACAGATTGATTCAAGAGCTTGCCACATTGAGTCTGAAATCGATCTCAAGTCATTGATATCTCATAAAACTCACGCAAGCCAGTTGGCGATTCTGTCGGTGGCATCGGTCAGGTCGGCCAGTGTTCCCGCATAGGAAATCCGCAATGCCCGGTGGCCTTCCAGCGGATCGAAATCGAGGCCAGGCGTTGCCGCCACATGGGTTTGCGCCAGCAATCTGCGGGCAAATTCCATACTGTCATTGGTGAAGCGGCTGACATCGACATAGGCATAGAACGCGCCATCCATGGGAGAGAGCAGCGGCATGCCCAACGCAGGCAGCCGAGCCTGGAGAAAATCACGATTGGCGCGGCAACCGGCTCGGTATTCTTCCAATTCATCGCCTGCTTCCAGCGCGGCCATGGCGGCAATCTGCGATAATTCGGGCGCCGAAATATAGAGGCTCTGGGCCACGCATTCCACGCCACGCACCAAGGCTGGTGGCAGGACCATCCAGCCGATCCGCCAGCCAGTCATCCGATAATATTTGGAGAAGGAATTAATGACGACGGCGTCAGGCGCAAATTCCACCGCGCTCGCTTCCTCCACGCCATAGGTCAGGCCGTGATAGATCTCGTCGGAGATAAAGCTGACGCCGTTGTCGTCGCACCACAGTGCCAGACGCTGTAACGAAGCCCGGCCTGTGACCGTGCCGGTGGGATTGGCGGGGCTGGCCAGAAGCACGCCTTTCAGCCGAACACCCGCAGCCCTTGCCGCGCGCTCCAGACTGTCGGGCGTCAGGGTGAAATCAGTCTCGGGGCCAACAGGCACTTCAATCACCACCAATCCCAGCGCCTTCAGGATGTTGCGATAGGCGGGATAGCCAGGACGGGCAATGGCCACCGCGTCGCCTGCATCAAACAGCGTCAGAAATGCCAGGTTGAAGCCCGCCGACGAGCCAGTCGTCACCATGATCCGCTCCGCCGCGACCTCCGTGCCGTGGCGACGATGATAATAATCGGAAAGCCCCTGACGCAGGTCGGCGCGGCCCAAGGCGTCGGTATAGCCGATCTGGCCCGCCCGCAAGGCGACTTCCGCCGCCCGTATTGCCCGCTCGGGCGCTGGCGCGCCTGGCTGGCCGACTGCCAGAGAAATCACCTTATGGCCAGCGGCCTTCAAACGGTTGGCCTCAGCCAGAATATCCATGGCGTGAAACGGTTCGACAGCACTACGGGTGGAAAGCATAACCAAGATGGATCTCTTTCTAATCTATTAGGAGGCTGAAACAGAAATGCGCCTGACATTTGCCGCATTGCGCACCCTATCACAATGGTAAGAGCCATGCCGGAAAGCGTTTTCCCGCTTTTCCCGGTCAGGGAATGAGCTACGGTCACACGTCCAATTCGAGGTGGATTGACCACGAAAATAACCGGACAGACTAGACCGCCAGCGCTGCGGCTGGCACAAAGCCCGAAGACCGGCAGGGCGGACATGCATGCCGCCGAACACGTAGGCCGAAAATAATGGCCGAAGACAATGGCCAGAGACGAGGATTGACATGAAGACACGATTTTTTCGCAGCGCCGTTCTGGCAACGCTCATTGCCACGACCGGCCTCGGCGCACCAGCCTACGCGCTGGATGACAAGCAGAAGCAAGAAATCGGCGCCTTCATCAAGGAATATCTGATCGCCCACCCGGAAATCATGCTCGACGTGCAGGACGCCCTGCAAAAGAAACAGGAAGCGGCCCGCGCCAGCCAGGCCTCCAGCGGCATCGAACGCAACAAGGCAGAGATCTTCAATTCGAAGGATGATATCGTCCTTGGCAATCCAAAGGGCGATGTGACGATTGTCGAGTTCTTCGATTACAATTGCGGCTATTGCCGCCATGCGCTGGCGGACATGGACACCATTCTGAAGACTGACAAGAATGTGCGGTTCGTCCTGAAGGAATTCCCGATCCTTGGGCCGGATTCGGTGGCCGCCCACCGGGTTGCAGACGCTTTTCGCAAGCTGGCACCGGAAAAATACAGCGACTTCCACCACGCACTTCTGGGCAGTGAAGGCCGAGCTACGGAAGCAAGCGCCATTGACGCCGGTGTGACCTTGGGGATTTCCGAAGCAGCCCTTCGCAAGGAAATGGCTGACAGCCCCAATGACACATCGGTCAAAAAGGTCTATCAACTGGCCCAGGACCTGGGCATTAACGGCACACCCGCCTATGTGATCGGCAATGAACTGGTTTCCGGTGCCATTGGTGCAGATGCTCTCCAGGAGAAGCTGACGAATGTTCGCACCTGCGGCAAATCAACCTGCTGAATCCACCAGATAGTCGCGATATCCAGCTGATTTTACAGTGAAGCCATAGGGAGAAAAGCGCAAAGGGCTTTTCCTTCAACGGATGCCGGTTTATAGGAGGCGGTCGAAAACGCGACGGAACAGCAATGAGCAGAACAATTTTCGTGCTGAACGGCCCCAATCTCAATGCGCTTGGCAAGCGGGAACCCGGGATTTACGGTGGCAAGACATTGGCCGACATCGAAACGGATTGCGTTCGATTGGGTGAGCAGCTCGGCATTTCCGTCGACTGCCGCCAGAGCAATCATGAGGGCGATCTGGTCGATTGGTTGCATGAAGCCGGCGATAAAGCTGTCGGTGTCGCGCTCAATGCCGGTGCCTATACGCATACATCGATCGCACTGCATGACGCCATGCGGGCGATTACTGTTCCGGTCATCGAAGTTCATATTTCGAATGTCCACGCGCGGGAAGAATTCCGCCACACCTCGATGATAGCGCCCGCCGCCAAGGGAGTTATTTGCGGCTTCGGACCGCATTCCTACCTCCTGGCGCTGCAAGCGCTTGATAACCTCACACGATAGAACAAGAAATTCAGGGACAACCTCCATGGCAGAGAAGAAAACCGGCATCGATCAGGCGCTTATCCGCGAGCTGGCGAATATCTTGAACGAGACCGATCTGAGCGAGATCGAAGTGGAACAGGATGCGCTGAGAATTCGCGTTTCCCGCGCTGCGCCGCAAATGGTGGCTCCGCAAATGATGGCGATGCCGCAGATGCAGTATGGCGCGCCTTACGGTGCCCCGGCACCTGCCGCAGCGCCTGCTCCGGTCGCGGTCGCGGCTCCTGCTGCCCGCGATCTGTCCAAAGCCGTAACGGCTCCCATGGTCGGTACGGTCTATATGTCCCCCGCCCCCGGTTCAAAGCCCTTCATCGAAGTCGGCTCGACGGTCAAGGAAGGCCAGACGCTGCTGATCATCGAAGCCATGAAGACAATGAACCAGATCCCTTCGCCTCGTTCCGGCAAGGTCGTCGAAATCCTCATCGACGATGCAAGCCCGGTCGAATATGGCGAAGCCATGGTCATCATCGAGTAAGCCGATGCCAGTCATCTCAAAAATACTCATCGCCAATCGCGGCGAAATCGCCCTTCGCGTGCTGCGCGCTTGCAAGGAGCTTGGCATTGCCTCCGTTGCCGTGCATTCCACCGCGGATGCCGACGCCATGCATGTGCGCCTCGCCGACGAAAGCGTCTGCATCGGCCCGCCGCCCTCGCGTGACAGCTATCTGAACATCCACCAGATCGTTGCCGCCTGCGAAATCACCGGGGCGGATGCCGTCCATCCCGGCTATGGCTTCCTCTCGGAAAATTCCAAGTTCGCCGATATTCTCGATGCCCACGGCATTACCTTCATCGGACCGACCGCCGATCATATCCGGCTGATGGGCGATAAGATTACCGCCAAGGAAACCGCAAAATCCCTCGGCATTCCCGTGGTTCCCGGTTCCGCTGGCGAAGTTAAGCCGGAAACTGCGCTGGAAATCGCCCGAGAAATCGGCTTTCCAGTGCTGATCAAGGCAACGGCTGGCGGCGGTGGACGCGGCATGAAAGTCGCGAACACCGAAGCAGAGCTGGAAGAAGCCGTGTCCACGGCCCGTTCGGAAGCCGCAGCTGCTTTCGGTAACGACGCCGTTTATATGGAAAAATACCTCGGTACGCCCCGGCATATCGAAATCCAGGTATTCGGCGACGGTGAAGGCAATGCCATTCACCTGGGCGAACGCGATTGCTCGCTTCAGCGCCGCCACCAGAAGGTCTGGGAAGAGGCCAATTCCCCTGCCCTGACCCAGGAACAGCGGATGAAGATCGGCCAGATCTGCGCCGACGCCATGAAGAAGCTGAAATATCGCGGCGCTGGCACGATCGAGTTCCTCTATGAAAACGGCGAGTTCTATTTCATCGAAATGAACACCCGTTTGCAGGTGGAGCATCCGGTGACGGAAGCCATTACCGGCATCGATCTAGTCTATGAACAGATCCGCGTTGCATCGGGCGCTGGTCTTTCCGTGACGCAGG
Organism: Agrobacterium vitis; assembly: GCF_013337045.2. Taxonomy (NCBI): domain Bacteria; kingdom Pseudomonadati; phylum Pseudomonadota; class Alphaproteobacteria; order Hyphomicrobiales; family Rhizobiaceae; genus Gillisella; species Gillisella vitis. The sequence goes on along the minus strand of NZ_CP118259.1, from coordinate 1,104,120 downwards.
AAGAAGTGGAATTCCGTGGCCATGCCATCGAATGCCGCATCAATGCCGAAGACCCGCGCACCTTCACGCCGTCGCCTGGCACAATCACCCATTTCCACGCTCCTGGTGGACTTGGGGTGCGGGTGGATTCCGGCGCTTACGCTGGCTACAAGATCCCACCTTACTATGATAGCTTGATCGGCAAGCTGATCGTGCATGGCCGCACCCGCGAAGAATGCATGATGCGTCTGCGCCGGGTTCTCGATGAATTCGTTATTGACGGGATCAAGACGACCCTGCCATTGTTCCAGGATCTGATCAACAATCCGGATATTGCCAAGGGTGATTACGACATACATTGGCTGGAGCACTATCTGGCCAAAACGTCCACGAAATAAGGACATAGAATGGGTCGGCGCAGCAAGGATAGAAGCATCACACCCGACATCCTGCTGCGCGCCTATTCCATCGGCCTGTTTCCCATGGCCGAATCCAGCGACGACCCGGAGCTGTTCTGGGTCGAGCCGGACCTACGGGGCATCATTCCCCTCGAGAGTTTTCACTATTCCAAAAGTCTGGCCAAGATCATCCGGCAAAAGCCGTTTGATATCCGCTTCGATACGGCTTTTGCGGCGGTTCTGGACAAATGCGCCGAGCCTGCGCCGGACCGGCCCAGCACCTGGATCAACCAGACAATCCGCGACCTCTACACAGCCCTGTTTCACATGGGCCACGCCCATAGCGTCGAAGCCTTTGAGGGCGATGAACTGGTCGGCGGCCTTTACGGCGTGTCTCTGGGGGCGGCCTTCTTCGGCGAAAGCATGTTTTCCCGCCGTTCCAATGCATCGAAAATCTGTCTTGTGCATCTGGTCGACAGGCTGCGGGCACAGGGCTTCGTGCTGCTCGACACCCAGTTCACCACCGAGCATCTGAAAACCTTCGGAGCGATAGATGTGGCAAAAGACGAGTACAGCAAAATGCTGGACGAGGCCGTAACCATGGCCAATGTGCCATTTCTACTGCCGGAAGAAATCAGCCCAGAATAGCCGGTTTTCGACATTCCGATTTTTGCCTTATTTTACCGGCTTCGGCACGTCGGAGGTTTGCTTGCAATCTTTCAGCCAGACATCGTAGATCGGGTGCTCAATGGCGTTTAGTGCCGGGCTATCGGCAAACATCCAGCCTGAAAAGATCTGGCGGATACGGCGATCCAGGGTAATTTCCTCGACCTGCACGAAGGCATCGACATGCTGAGCCTCCGTTTCATCACGGGAATAACAGGCCTTGGGCGTCACCTGCAAGGCACCGAACTGGACTGTCTCATTGATATAGACGTCGAATTCGGTAATCCGCCCGGTGATCTTGTCCAATCCCGAAAAAACCGCAACGGCGTTGGAAATGCGGGCGGCATCGGCTGGAACAGTGGCCGTTATCGAGAACGCTACGGTGAGGCTGGTTGCTGCCAGAACCGCTCTCAACACCCTTTTCGTCTGTTTCACAGATCGTATTCCTGTCGTTTCCGGCCGTCGTCGCTCAGATGGGCCAATTTTCAAATGCGCCAGCAATTGGACCGGTGATCCGAATTGCAGACACGTCCGCCCTACGCGCAAAACAAATGTCAGCAGGAACGCGCTGACAAACCCATGTACCGGAAATTTGTGGCCAAAACCGGAAGAGCGCACAACGCGTAACCCGTCATGCGCTCATAAAGTCTCTGTTAATTGCCGGGTGTCCAGGCGTCGTAGTCGCCGGTGACGCGCGGACGAGCACCGGTCGCGGCAATAGAGCCCTGCGGACGATAGGCTTTGGCGGTGCCGGTCAGGTTTGCCTCATGCGGCTTTTCCCATTCCCGTGGCACGTAATTGTCCTTGGTAGGCGGAACATCGGTGCGGTGATGCATCCAGCCATGCCAGCCAGGCGGAATGGCAGAGGCATCGGCATAACCGTTGTAAATCACCCAGCGGCGTTGCAGGCCGAAGCTGCTCATGCCGCCTTCATAATAGACATTACCTGCCTCGTCTTCACCAACGCGCTTACCTTCACGCCAGGTGAAGAAACGGGTTCCGACGGTCTGGCCACTCCACCAGGTGAAAATCTGCAACAAAAGCTGCTTCATGTCTTTTCCTCGGCTCCGCCACGGTCCGGCGGCTTTCAATGATGATTTGCTTATGACGCCTTGACGGGCTCTTGTCCAGAGAGTCGGGTCAAAGCCCTGTTCATTTCAGCTTGAACTTGAAGCCGAAATGACTCTTCTTGAAGCCCAGCCGCTCATAAAACCGATGCGCGTCAAGCCGCACTGCGTTTGACGTCAATTGCACCTGCTGCAAGCCCTGCTCCCGTGCCTGTTCAAGGCAAAATTCGATCATCTGCGCCCCGATCCCCTGCCCCCGGCAATCGGCCCGTGTCTGCACAGCCTCAACGATCATCGAAGACGAACCGCGTCCGGTCAATGTCGTGGTAACCATGGTCTGGAAGGTGCCAACCACCGCGCCATCACGCTCCGCAACATACAGGATCTCATTGCTCGATGCGGCAATGCGTCGGAAAGCAGTAAGGTAATCCGGTAGGGCATCAGGGTCCGTGGTATCGCCATGGCCGCCGAGATCGTCAACGGCAAACAGCGCCACGATGGCGGCAATATCCGATTCTTGCGCCGGGCGAATGGTCAACGGGGGCATGATGATCCTGAAGGTTTCGGGCTGAGGGTTATAAGCGCCCTAGAATGGCCCGGATAAAACATTGACCAGCGGCTTTTCCATGACCAAGCCTTCGATGCCGCTGCCCGCTGCCCCGCAATTCTGGGTGCGATCGACCTCCACGAAGCCGTGAGCGGTGTAAAAAGTGACGGCACCAGTATTTTTGGGCTCCACGTCCAGCCGCAGGATCTCGGCGTCCGGAAAGCAGGTTTCCAGTTCGGCCAGAATATCAGTGCCAATGCCCTGACGGTGAAAACTCGGGTGGACATAAAGCTGATGCAGAATGGCGGTCTTGACCATATTATCCGCCATGGCAGCAAACCCCATGCCGCCGAGGCGCTTGCCATCGTCAGCCACCAGAAATTCTCCACCCTTTTTGGCCAGCCGCGCTTTCAGCGCGGCAGCCGAATGCCAGGTATCGATAATCTTCTGCACCTTGGCCACGCCATAGAGGGCGTCATAGGTGGCATGCCAGGTTTCCCCCAGCAGCACCCGCACCTTTTCCAGATCCCGATCATTGGCGGTGCGGATGAAGAACATCGGACTTTACTCCTCCAGGCCCAGTTTGGCCTTGACCAGCGCCTGCACCGCCTGCGGATTGGCCTTGCCGCCAGTCGCCTTCATCACCTGACCGACGAACCAGCCAGCCAGCGTCGGCTTGGCCAGCACCTTGGCGACCTGATCGGGATTGGCGGCGATGATCTCGTCCACAGCCTTTTCGATGGCGCCGGTGTCGGTCACCTGTTTCATGCCCCGGCTTTCAACGATATCGGCGGGATCACCGCCCTCGTTGAAGACGATTTCAAACAGGTCCTTGGCGATCTTGCCGGAAATGGTCTCCGCCTTGATCAGATCGATGATACCACCGAGCTGGGCAGGTGAAACCGGGGTCTCTTCAATGCCTTTGCCGGCTTTGTTCAAGGCACCCAGCAAGTCATTGATCACCCAGTTGGCGGCAATCTTGCCATCGCGACCCGCAGCCACGGCTTCGTAATAATCAGCAATCGCCTTTTCAGACACCAGCACCGAGGCATCGTAGACGGAAAGGCCCAGGGAGGCGACAAAACGCGCCTTCTTGTCGTCGGGCAATTCCGGCAGATCCTTCTTCAAGGCCTGCACGAAGGCATCATCGAACTCCAGCGGCAGCAGGTCGGGATCGGGGAAATAGCGATAATCATGTGCGTCCTCCTTGGAGCGCATTGAGCGGGTCTCGCCCTTGCCCGGATCAAACAGCCGGGTTTCCTGATCAATCGAGCCGCCATCCTCCAGAATAGCGATCTGGCGACGAGCTTCATACTCGATGGCCTGGCCGATGAAGCGGATGGAATTGACGTTCTTGATTTCGCAGCGCGTGCCGAATTCGCCGCCCGGCTTGCGCACCGAGACGTTGACGTCGGCGCGCATCGAGCCTTCGTCCATATTGCCGTCGCAGGTGCCGAGATAGCGCACGATAGAGCGCAGCTTGGTCATATAGGCCTTGGCTTCATCAGACGAGCGCATGTCCGGCTTCGAGACGATTTCCATCAGCGCCACGCCGGAGCGGTTCAGATCGACATAGGACATGGTCGGATGCTGGTCATGCATCGACTTGCCGGCATCCTGTTCCAGATGCAGCCGTTCGATGCCGATTTCGATATCCTCGAAATTCCCCTGACGATCGGGGCCGAGCGAAATGATGATCTTGCCTTCGCCAACAATCGGGTCCTTGAACTGCGAGATCTGATAGCCCTGCGGCAGGTCGGGATAGAAATAGTTCTTGCGGTCAAAAATCGAACGCTTGTTGATTTTCGCCTTCAGGCCGAGACCGGTGCGCACCGCCTGGCGAACGCATTCCTCGTTGATGACAGGCAACATGCCGGGCATGGCCGCATCGACCAGCGACACATTGTCGTTCGGTGCATTGCCGAATGTGGTTGAGGCCCCGGAAAACAGCTTGGACTGGCTCAACACCTGAGCATGAACTTCCATGCCGATAACGATTTCCCAATCGCCGGTGGCGCCGGGAATCAGGCGTTTCGGGTCGGGGGTGCGCGTATCGACAAGGGTCATGACATGCTCTTTTCAGACCAATTCCGGCAAAAACACGAGAGATTTCGCCTGAGGAATTGCACAAACATAAAGAAGCCGGAGCGGTCGGCGATCGGGAAAAAACAGCAATGCTCCGACAGGTGATTTTCACCTTCCCGGTTAAAACAAATGCGCGCAAGGCGCAAGACGGCGCAGTGACCTCGCCTGTCAAGGAATGGCCCGGCACCACTGAAAAAAGCGGATGACGTGGCAAAATTAGCGGTTGCTCGCAAAATGCAGGGCAAAGCAGCCTAAACAGCCGTTCAAGGCGGATGACGCGCCTTGGAAAACAGGCTATGGGGGCGGCGGAGAACAGCCCTTGGAAACAGACATGAACGCCCAATTGCCCCGCTTTGCCGTTGTCGTCCCCATGAAGAATGAGGCGGATAACATCGACCTGCTGATCGGGGAGATCGAATCTGCCTGTCAGGGCGAGAATTTCGAGGCGATTTTCGTGGATGACGGATCGACGGACGCCACGCTTGCCCGGCTAAGGCAAGCAGCCAGCCTCAAGCCATGGGTGCGCGTGCTGCATCATCCCGTCTCCGGCGGTCAATCGGCAGCGATCCATTCGGGCGTCAACGCGGCGCGTGCGCCGATCATCTGCACCATGGATGGCGACGGCCAGAACCCGCCCTCGGAAATCCCCCGGCTCGTCGCTCCGCTTTTGGGCGATAACATCGCTCCCGATCTGGGCCTGGTCGCCGGGCAGCGGGCCAAGCGGCAGGACACTTTGTCGAAGAAGATCGCCTCGCGTCTTGCCAATGGCATCCGCCAGAGCATCTTGCAGGACAACACCCGCGACACTGGCTGCGGGCTAAAAGCCTTTCGGCGCGATGCCTTTCTGGACCTGCCGTTTTTCAATCACATGCACCGCTATCTGCCGGCCCTGTTTTCCGCCTATGGCTGGCGGGTGGCGCATGTGGATGTCGGCCATCGGCACCGCCATGCCGGAACTTCAAATTACAACAATCTTCAGCGCGCCCTGGTCGGCATTCATGACCTGATCGGCGTCAGCTGGCTGATCAAACGCCGCAAGACCGTGCGCCCGCAAGATATCGGACCGTCATCCCATGAATGATCTTCTCGCCTATTTCAAAATCCATGACACCAACGACCTGATCTGGCTGGCGCTGGGGGTGATTGCCCAGTTGATGTTTTCGCTACGGTTCATCATCCAGTGGCTGGTGTCTGAAAAGCAGAAACGCTCCGTGATTCCCGCCGCCTTCTGGTGGTTTTCGGTGATCGGGGGTATCATGCTGCTGGCCTATGGCATTCACCGTGGCGAGCCGATCATCATGCTTGGCCAGGGGCTTGGCATCATCGTCTATATCCGCAACCTGATGCTGTTGCATCAGGGCCGCAAGACCGACCTGCCCTCCGAATCCAAATCATAAACCGGCGGCCCTGATGCGCATCACCCTGACCACCAGCGTCTTCCTCATCCTTGCCATCACGCTCTACCGGATCGTGATGCTGCATTTCGACGGCACCGACCTGTTTGTGGATGAGGCGCAATACTGGCTGTGGTCAACCCATCTCGACTTCGGCTATTATTCCAAGCCGCCGATGATCGCCTGGGTGATCCATCTGTTCACGCTGATCGGCGGCAGCCAGGATATTTTCTGGGTCCGTGTGGCAAGTCCGTTGTTCCATATGGCAACGGCGCTGCTGCTGATCCCGGCGACGTCCAGGCTGACCGGTTCTGAAAAGGCCGGGCTGTGGACAGGACTAAGCTATGCGATCCTGCCGGGCGTGGCGCTGTCATCGGTGTTCATGTCCACCGACACGATCCTGTTTCCTTTCCTGGCGCTGACACTGCTGTGCTATTCGCGTCTGATCGAGCGACGCTCGGCTGGCTATGCAGTTTTGATGGGCATCGCCATCGGCTGCGGCACCCTGTCAAAATATGCGATGCTGTATTTCGCCGCGACCGCAATCATTGCCGCGATCACCCTGCCCAAGGCGCGCATCGCGCTGAGAGACACCATGCTTGCCGTCTTCGCGGCAGTCGTTGTTATCGCTCCGAATATCTGGTGGAATAGCACCCATGGCGGCGCGACGCTGAAACACACGTCGGAAAATGCCGATTGGCACGGGCTGAACTTCAAGATCGGCAAGGCAGCAGAGTTTCTCGGCAGTCAGTTCGGCGTGGTCGGACCGGTGTTGTTTGCCGCTCTGCTGATCGTGTTTTACCGGCTGCTGCGGGGGCGTGCCTCCACGACCGAAAAACATCTGTTCATCCTGTCTTGGCCAATCATTCTCGCCATCGTTTTCCAGGCCTTGATGTCGCGTGCCTATGCCAATTGGGCAGCCACCGCTTACGCAGCAGGCACCATGCTGGCGGTCTGGTATCTTCTCCAGTCCTCGCCTCGGGCGCTGAAGATCTCGCTGGCGATCAATGGCATCATCGCCATAGCCTTTCCGCTGCTGACGGCTTTTCCTCAGCACGTCACGACACCAAAAGGCCAATCGGTGCTGGCCCGCTATCTGGGACGAACCGATCTGAGCTGGGCGATTGCCACGACGGCCGCGAGGACCGGCACAGCCACCATCGTCGCTGATAACCGCGATATTCTTGCCGATCTGTTTCACACGCTGCGCGACGAACCCTTCGCCATCAAGGCCCGGACCACCGGTGGTTTTCCGCGCAATTACTATGAGCAGGAATTTCCGCTGACCTCGGCGCTCGGCACGGAAACCGTGCTGTATGTGACCGGAGCCAATGTCACCTGCCACGGCGCGGTGGTCGATCCTGTGGCGGACCTGACACCCAAGGATGGCTATCTCATGGGACGCAAGCTGAAAGCCTACGCGATTTCCGCCAGCTGCCTGACCAACCAGCTGACATAAACCCCTTGCGTCCTACTCAAACCCGCCGCCGGGGCCATAGGTAAAGCTGCGTTTTTCAACGAGACGCTTAGACATGCCGACCGTCTCCACATCCCGGTCAAGCTTCGGATTATAGACCACCGACAGCCAGTGGACGCTATATCCGTGGTGCTCGAAAAAACCGACGGCCTGACGGTTGCGCGCATGAGTTTCGAGATGCGCTTCCTCAAAGCCCAAGTGAACGATATCCTCCTCGATGGAGGCGAGCAGCGTCCTACTATAGCCGCGCCGCTGGTAATCGGGATCGATCCAGAAATCGGAGATCTTATCATCGAGATTTTCGCGCGCCGCCCAGCCAACGGGGTGGCCTGCATGTTCGACCACGGACATGGTAATCAGGTTCGAGCGGGCGAAATTGATAAATGCGCTGCGGGCAGTATCGACCATCGTCCGCGTTTCGCCGACGGGAATCATCGCCTGTTCCCAGGCGCGAAAGCCGATATCGGCCAAAATCCCTGCTTCGTCGGAATGCGCGCTGCGAATCGTCGACATCGGCTCCTCACCTGGATGATCGGTTGAGTAGATCACCAGGAATGCAACAGCGCCAGTGGCGTTAAGGTTTTATGAACACTTTGCTGAGGGCGCGGTTCAGTAAAGCCGTCGCCGCAGCCGGACCTTGGGAATTTCCAATTCCATGACCGCGTCGCGCTCCATACCTTGCCAGACGGTCTCAAATCCGCAGCTTTTATAAAGGGCCTGGGCCGCAAAATTATTCTGATGGGTGGAAATTCGGGCCTGCTTCACGCCTTCGCGTCGCATCGTCTCGCAAAAATGCAGCACCAGACACCGGCCAATGCCACGCCGCTGGCGGTCAGGCGAGATCCAGATATCGGAAATCACATCCCGTTGCGCCTCACGCGCGCCCCAACCGGCAATCGCGCCTTCGATCTCGGCAACAATGACATCCAGCGCAGGCCCGAAGGGGAAGCGCAAAAACGCTTCCTTGACCTTTTGCGCAATAGCCGGATCGGTCATGGCGCGATCCAGCGGCCCGGTGGAGCGCCAGCTGTCCCAGCCGACGTGGCCGACCATCTGCCGGTCAGCCTCCTCCATCGGCCTCAGGATCAATGGCTTACCACCATTGAGCGGGTGTGAACTTTCCGGCAGCCTGTTCGATGACATGAGCGGTCTTGAAAAGGGTTTCTTCCTCGAAGGGCTTGCCAATCAGTTGCAGGCCGAGCGGCAGACCCTTGGCGTCGAGACCAGCGGGAACCGAAAGGCCCGGCAGACCCGCCATGTTCAACGTTACCGAGAAGATGTCATTCAGATACATTTTCACCGGATCGGCGGCCAGATCCTTGTCGCCAATGGCAAAGGCTGAGGACGGGGTGATCGGCGTCAGGATCGCATCGACCCCTGCGGCAAACACCTGTTCGAAATCGCGCTTGATCAGGGTGCGGACTTTCTGGGCGCGCAAGTAGTAGGCATCGTAATAGCCAGCCGAAAGCACATAGGTGCCCATCAGGATACGGCGCTGCACTTCCTTGCCGAAGCCCGCCGCACGGCTCTTTTCATACATGTCGGCAATGTCCTTGCCGTCGACGCGCAAACCGTAGCGCACGCCATCATAGCGGGCGAGGTTCGATGAGGCTTCGGCGGAGGCGACGATATAATAGGCTGGCAATGCATATTTGGTATGTGGCAGTGAGATGTCGACAATCTCGGCACCGGCCTCCTTCAGCCAGGCCATGCCCTTCTGCCAAAGAGCCTCGATTTCTTCCGGCATGCCATCAACACGATATTCCTTGGGAATGCCGATCTTCATGCCCTTGACGGACTGGCCAATGGCCGCCTCATAGTTTGGAGCGAGCAGATCGACCGAGGTCGTGTCCTTCTCGTCTATGCTGGCCATGGATTTGAGCAGGATCGCGGCATCGCGCACATCGCGGGCAATAGGCCCAGCCTGATCAAGCGACGAGGCATAGGCAACAATGCCCCAACGCGAGCAGCGGCCATAGGTGGGCTTGATGCCGACTGTGCCTGTAAAGGCTGCCGGCTGGCGGATGGAGCCGCCGGTATCGGAGGCAGTGGCACCCGCGCAGAGCCGTGCGGCGACAGCTGCCGCCGAGCCACCGGATGAGCCGCCCGGCACCAGCTTTTCCTCAGAGCCCGTGGCGCGCCACGGATTGACCACCGGACCATAGAAGGAGTTTTCGTTGGACGAGCCCATGGCGAATTCGTCCATGTTCAGCTTGCCCAACATCACCGCGCCCTCATTCCAGAGGTTTTGGGTAACGGTCGATTCGTATTTCGGCTTAAAGCCGTCGAGAATGTTCGAGCAGGCCTGGGTATGGACGTCGCGGGTGGCGAACAGGTCCTTGACGCCGAGCGGAATGCCTTCCAGCGCGCCAGCCTTGCCGCTGGCCAGCCGCGCATCCGAGGCCTTGGCCATGTCGCGGGCGATCTCCGGCGTCACCGTCACATAGGCATTGATGGCACCATTGGCAGCCTCGATGGCGCCCAGATAGGCATCGGTCAACTCGATGGCGGTGATATCCTTGGAAACCAGCTTTTCGCGGGCTTCGGCAATGGTGAGGCTGGTGAGTTCGCTCATGAATACGGTCACTTTATAGTTGGCGCGGCTGCGTCGAAGGCGTCGATGGCTCGGTGGAAAACCGGGCGGGCTTATTCGACAACCTTCGGCACCAGGAAGAAATGGCGGTCGGTTTCCGGCGCATTGGCAACGATGTCATCAGCCTTGCCGCCATCGGTAACGGCGTCCTTGCGCTTGCGCATCGCCATCGGCATGACAGAGGTCATCGGCTCGACGCCATCGACATTCACTTCCGACAATTGCTCGACAAAGCCGAGAATGCCATTCAACTCTCCCATCACCCGCTCGGCCTCGTCTTCGGGCAGAGCAATACGGGCAAGCTTGGCAACACGCTTGACAGTGGCGAGATCAACGGACATCGGCATTCTCCAGATCGATTATCAGACCCGCTATAATCGCCGAACCGCGCCTGCGCAACGGGCAGGTTTTTACCACCCTCGAATTTTCGCCTTTGGCCCAGATTTTCACCCCTGGAATACTGTTCCAGGGGCAAGACTGAAATTTTTAGCAGGGCATCATTTCAAAGCGACAGCGTTTCGCCCGGCTTGGGTGCCTTGACCTCGGTTTTCGAGCCTTCCATGCCGCCCACGAATTTTTCCGGGGTCTGATCGATGATCGGAAACGTGCCGTAATGGGCGGGGATAGCGGTCTTGAATTTGAAGAATCGCTGGCAGGCAAGTGCTGCAACGGCACCGCCCATAGTAAATCGGTCACCAATCGGTACGATGCCGATATCAGGCTGATGCAGCTCGTTGATCAGCGCCATATCCGAGAAAATATCGGTATCGCCCATATGCAGCAGGGACGCTTCATCTTGGAAATGCAGCATCAACCCATTGGCATTGCCGAGCGCATGCGACACGCCATCCTCGGTGATCTGCGCGGAGGAATGCAGCGCATTGGTGAAGGTCGCGGTAAAGCCGCCGAGATCGATCGTGCCGCCCGTATTGCCCATTTCGATTTTGGACACACCCTTGGCGCCAAGCCAGGCAGCCAGATCGGCATTGGCCAGCACGGTTGCGCCGGTATCATTGGCAATTGCCACCGTATCGCCGACATGGTCGCCATGACCGTGGGTCAGAAGAATATGAGTGACGCCCTTGGTCATATCCTTCATATCCAGCCCGGAAAAGCTGGCATTGTGGGTGAGGAACGGGTCGATCAGAATGGTGGCCTTGGCAGTTTCGAGACGAAAAGCCGAATGGCCTAGCCAGGTGAGTTTCATGGAATATCCTCTATGGATGAATGAAAATGGTTTGCCCGCCAAGACATATGGCATAAGCAGCGCAAGAAAAGACCAAACCACTAGGATATCCCCGTATCCCCACGGTTTGGCATGAACACACTATTCACATTTTGAGAAACAGTTATGGCGACCCTTGATATCGAAGAATTGGCGCAAAGCCTGCAACCGGGTCAGGCCATAGCGGGGCTTGATCTCGGCACTAAGACCATCGGTCTTGCCATGTCGGATCTTGGGCGCCGCTTCGCCTCGCCGCGCACGGTGATCAAGCGGACGAAATTTACCAAAGACGCCGAGGTTCTGCTGGCTTTTGCCGCGAAAGAAAAAGTCGCCGCCTTCGTCATTGGCCTGCCGATCAACATGGATGGTTCTTCCGGGCCGCGTGTCCAGGCCACCCGCGCCTTTGTGCGCGCCATGGCCGAAAAAACCGACATACCCTTCGTCTACTGGGATGAGCGGCTATCAACAGTCGCGGCAACGCGGGCGCTGCTGGAAATGGACGTGTCGCGAGCCAAGCGTGCCGAACGGATTGATTCGGCCGCCGCCAGCTTCATTCTTCAAGGGGCGCTGGACAGGCTGTCTGGCCTTGCATCGACGCTCTGAAGCTGACGCGCTTTCCACCAGGCGGCAATCTGCTTGCGGCGGCGAAAAGCAACCAGGCTGAACAGCACAGTGCTATCGACGACGATGGCCCGCATGACCAGCGGCGGAATGCTCTCCGGCGCGATGCCCAGAACATTGCCATAGATGGTAAAGACCAGATCATGGGTCTGGCGGGTCAGCATGAAAAAACCGAAGCTCATGTCGTTAAGCGACAGATAATACCAGCTTCCCAAAAGCAGGATTGGCCCGGCCCAGAAGATCAGCAGATATTTCATGCCAGCCTCCCCTTGATCGAGAGGGAGTGGGCCGAGACGGACTGACGCGGCAGGAGATGATCGAAAAGATCATCCGGTGCCTTCAGCACCAGCCAATTGAGCGCCGCCATGACAGACAGCACCAATGCCGGCACCGCAATATCCAATGCCAAAACGGCAAAAAACGCCATCATGACGCCCAGTGCCACATATTTCCGAAGGCCAGTCATCATTACCCGCCCCTATTGGTTGCATTCACCAGCAGAGTTAACGGTTAATGAATGCCGCACAACGTAAACCTTTTATTAAGGTTAATTTTTAAGGGAGGGGCTGTGGATAGAGCGTCCCCTCATTCAAGGGGCCGCGAGATCAAGTATCCTATCCATTGAGCTTTGTTAAATTTTAGCTCGACAGCGCAATATCCAAAGGTGCTGTCGGGCAGCAGATTGACATCGAAGTCAACAGGCTATTCAAATTCGATTTTCGACGGTTCGATATCTGAACGATACACGATCCAAGCACGCTTGCTGATAGGCTCTCGCCTTAAAAATAGGGCATTTCCAGAACGGCTGATGCCATTCAGAAAGCGTTCCTACGATCTTCCATTCTCCCTTTTATCAAGCCAAGATCGCCAAAAATCATCTGACCCAAGGCGTGTTCCGGATGTATGCCTTCATAATCAGCCTCATCTGGATGCACTATATGAGGACCAAAAAACATCCAAAGAGCACAGTACCACGCGGAGCCGCCCCTGCAACGACACCTCTGGCATAGCCACCATTGCCCAAGGGCATTACAAATAAGCTCCCTTCATTGTAAACCAAGTTTTTAGACATCTCTCTTCGGTCAGGCTCTAAAATTTCCACTCAACACGTCTGAAATATTCCATTACCGATACGGCAGCAAATATAACAAATACGACAATGGCCAAAAGACGTGGCAAGCCGTCTAATTCCCCGCGGAAGAGAGCGTTAACAACTGTGTACATCATCATCCCTATTAAAAATGAAGGCGCCATCCATCGGGATTCCTGAGCCGAAATTCGCTCTTGGGTGTTTTTTGGATTATTAATTTTCACTAAAAACGGACTAACTTTGTAATCTACCGTTTTCGTACGAACCACGAACATAATAACCAGGCAAATTAATAGATACATCGGGAGAAAGAAGCCACCGGTGTAAAAGAGAGCGGATAACACTCCGGGCATATACAGGACGCAGATCAGACAACAATATCTCCAGCGCAACTGCGGAAACCCTTGAGATTCATTGCAGAGGTTATTCATTTTCCTCGTTTCCGTGTGCATTATTCCAAGGCACTATCAAATGAGATTTTCGCCGACGCGCAAAGCTGTAAACACGTCAATCCACCGCCGGATACAGCAAATCAATCAAATACCGGCTGTCGAATCGCGCATCGAGCACGCCGTAAGTATTGCGCCAGCCGCCCGTCAGGCGTGTCTCCAGAAAGGCATCAGCGATTTTGCCTGCCCCCATGCGGTAAAGCTCGGCGGCGGCGGCAGCCAGCGCCATTTGTTCGACCAGCAGGCGGGCCGCGCCCTCGTCGCGTTCGCAGAGCGCCATGGCGGCGCGCAGCACTTCGACGGTCTTGCGGCCGGATGGGCCGAGATCGCGCTCCAACTCGGCAAACACCATTTCGAACAGGTCCTTGCCGCGGGCGAGAACGCGCAATACGTCCAGCGCCATGACATTGCCGGAGCCTTCCCAGATGGCGTTAACAGGGGCCTCGCGGTAATGGCGGGCAATGGCGCGTTCTTCGACATAGCCGCTGCCGCCAATGCATTCCATCGCTTCATAGATCAGCGGCGGCGCCATCTTGCAGACCCAGTATTTCACCACCGGCGTCATTACTCGTGCGTAAGCCGCATCGGCGGGATTGTCACGGGCACGGTCGAAGGCCTCGGCCAGCCGGAAGGACAGCGCCGTAGCCGCCGCCACATCCAGTGCCATATCGGCCAGAACGCGGGTCATGATCGGCTGGTCCACCAGCTTCTTGCCGAATACGGAGCGGCCCCGCACATGGTGGACAGCCTCTGCCATCGAAGCGCGCATTATGCCCGCAGAGGCCAGCGCGCAATCCAGCCGGGTCAAGGTCACCATTTCCAGGATGGTGCGGATGCCGCCGCCCTGCTCGCCCAGCAGGAAGCCGAAGGCATCGGTAAATTCGACCTCGGAGGAGGCATTGGACCGGTTGCCGATCTTGTCCTTCAGCCGCTGGAACTGCAAGCCATTGGCCGAACCGTCTTCCAACAGGCGCGGCACCAGGAAACAGCCAACGCCCTCAGGCATTTGCGCCAGCATGACGAAACCATCGCTCATCGGTGCCGACATGAACCATTTGTGGCCGGACAGCCGGTAGATCCCCTCGCCTACCCGCGTGGCGGTGGAGATATTGGCGCGCACATCGGTGCCGCCCTGTTTCTCCGTCATGCCCATGCCAATGGTAATGGCGGATTTCTGCATGGCGGGGCGGTTGGAACTGTCATATTTACGCGAGAGAATCTTCGGCGCCCATTCCTTCTGCACTCGGGGCGAGCCCATCAGGGCGGCGACCGAGGCGCTGGTCATGGTCAGCGGGCAGAGATGGCCGCATTCAAGCTGGGCGGTGAGATAGAATCGCACGGCGCGGGCCTTGTGATCCTGGCCGCGTGCATCAGCTAAATTTTCCCAGACGGAGGAATGCAGGCCGGTCGCCATGGAGCGGCGCATCAGCGCATGCCAGGCCGGATGAAACTCCACCACATCCAGCCGCTCGCCGCGCGGCCCGTGGGTGCGCAGTTCCGGCGGATTGTGGTTGGCCATGCGGGCCAGTTCCTGCGCCTCATGCGAGGTTACATAGCGGCCAAGCGTATCATATTCATCGCGCAGGTTGCGGCTGAGGCCATTGGTAATATCGACCACCAGCGGATCGGTGCGAAAGGCGTTCACGCCGGACCAGGGCCTTGGCTGATTGAGTTCCAGCAATTTGTCTTCCGTACGGCTCATCCGCGTTCCAATTTTTATCTTTAGTCTTACAGCAATGCCGCAAATCGATCTTTGTCGATGGTCTTTAACACGTTTGCGCAGATTTGCGACAGCATGGGTCGGACCAACCGACCAAAACGGGGGACAAAGGCTTGCACGCCTCAAGCAGGCTTGCTCCTGATCATCGCAGTCTTTATAGACCGCGCGATCCCTTCGGAGTCCCCTGGTTCCATCGTGAAACCGAAAAATTCTGAAGTCTTTTATTATCGTTTGTCTTTCGGAAAACCGGTTGCCACTTTTCCCTGACAAATCCTAGGAGAACATGCGCATGGTCTTCTTTCCCCATCGCCATCTGATTGGCATCAAGGGCCTTACCGAAACCGATATTACCTATCTGCTCGATAAAGCTGACGAAGCGGTAAAAATCAGCCGCCAGCGCGAAAAAAAGACCTCGACCCTGCGCGGTCTGACCCAGATCAACCTGTTTTTTGAGGCTTCCACCCGCACCCAGTCATCCTTCGAGTTGGCGGGCAAGCGGCTCGGTGCCGATGTGATGAACATGTCGGTCGGCAATTCGTCGGTCAAGAAAGGCGAAACGCTGATCGATACGGCGATGACGCTGAATGCCATGCATCCGGACGTGCTGGTGGTGCGCCATGCCTCGGCCGGTGCCGCAGCCCTTCTGTCGCAAAAAGTCGCCTGCGCGGTGATCAATGCCGGCGACGGCCAGCATGAACATCCGACCCAGGCGCTACTCGACGCACTGACCATCCGGCGCGCCAAGGGCAAGCTGTCGCGGATCATCGTCGCGATCTGCGGCGACGTGCTGCATTCGCGCGTGGCCCGTTCCAATATTCTCCTGCTCAATGCGATGGGCGCGCGGGTCAGGGTCGTGGCCCCCGCCACGCTGCTGCCCTCTGGCATTGCCGATATGAGCGTCGAAGTCTTCCACGATATGAAGGAAGGCCTGAAGGGCGCCGATGTCGTGATGATGCTGCGCTTGCAGCGCGAGCGCATGGCAGGGTCGTTTGTCCCATCGATCCGCGAATATTTCCACTTCTACGGGCTTGATGCTGAAAAGCTGAAAGCCGCCAAGGAAGACGCCCTGGTCATGCATCCCGGCCCAATGAACCGAGGGGTGGAAATCGCCTCCGATGTGGCCGATGGGCCGCAAAGCGTCATCGAAAGCCAGGTCGAGATGGGCGTCGCCGTGCGCATGGCCGTGATGGAATCGCTGCTGATCTCGGACAATAACGGCCCGCGTAGCGAAGGAGTTGGCGCATGAACAAGCCGCTTGTCTTCAACAATGCCCGCATTATCGACCCGTCGCGTTCGCTGGATGAGGTTGGCAGCATTATCGTCGGTGCCGATGGCAGCATTCTGGCCGCCGGTGCCGATGCCCGCAATCAGGGCGCACCCGAGGGTGCCGAGGTCAGGGACTGCAAAGGTCTGGTCGCAGCACCGGGTCTGGTGGATGCGCAGGTGTTTGTCGGCGAACCCGGCGGTGAACACCGCGAAACACTGGCCTCCGCCGGCAAGGCCGCAGCGGCAGGCGGCGTGACCTCCTTCGTGATGATGCCGGATACCGATCCTGTCATCGACGACATCGCCCTGGTGGAATTCATCAAAAATGCGGCGCGGGAAAAATCGCCGGTCAATATCTATCCGGCCGCGGCCCTGACCCGTCGGCTGCGCGGCGAGGAAATGACCGAATTCGGCCTGTTGCAACAGGCGGGCGCCGTCTGCTTCACCAATGGCCGCCACGGGCTGGACGATACGCTTGTGCTGCGCCGGGCGATGACCTATGCGCGGGAATTCGGCGCGGTCATTTCGCTGGAACTGCACGAAAAATATCTCGGCAATGGCGTGATGAACGAGGGCCTGTTTGCCAGCTGGCTGGGCTTGTCCGGCGTGCCGAGGGAGGCCGAAATCATTCCGCTGGAACGCGATCTGCGCATCGCCGGGCTGACGCGGGCAAAATATCATGCCGCCAAGATTTCGGTGCCGGGCTCGGTGGAGGCCATCAAGCTTGCCCGCTCACGCGGCGCGAACGTTACCTGCGGCATTTCCATCAACAATCTGTCGCTGAATGAAAACGATATCGGCGAATACCGGACATTCTTCAAGCTGGCGCCGCCGCTGCGAGCCGAGGATGATCGGGTGGCGATGGTCGAGGCCTTGGCAAATGGCGATATCGACATCATCGTTTCGGCCCATGATCCGCAGGATGTCGATACCAAGCGCCTGCCATTTGCCGATGCCGCCGATGGCGCGGTCGGCCTGGAAACCTTGCTGGCAGCGGCTCTCAGACTGCATCACGCCGGTCAGGTGCCGCTGATGCGGCTGATTGATGCAATGTCCACCCGGCCTGCCGAAATTTTCGGTCTGGATGCAGGCACATTGAAGCCCGGCGCAAAGGCCGATATCGTGCTCATCGATCTGGACGAGCCATGGTTGGTTGCCAAGGAGACGCTGTTGTCGCGCTCCAAGAATACACCCTTTGAAGACGCCCGCTTCTCCGGCCGCGCTGTTGCCACCTATGTGGCAGGCCGTTCGGTATTTTCTCTGTCTTGAACGTATAGGAGCCGGCCATGCCCAGCCTCGATTACAGCCAGGTGACGATCACCGCCCTTATCGCCTCGCTGGCGATCGGCTATCTGCTCGGCTCCATTCCCTTCGGACTGATCCTGACCCGGATGGCAGGTCTGGGCGACGTGCGCAATATCGGATCCGGCAATATTGGCGCCACCAATGTTCTGCGCACTGGCAACAAGAAGCTCGCGGCTGCCACCCTGCTGCTCGACGCGCTGAAGGCAACGGCTGCGGCGCTGATCGCCCAGAAATTGTTCGGCTCCGATACGGTGCATCTGCCGGGCCTGCTTGGCGGCTTTGCTGCCTTTATCGGCCACCTGTTCCCGGTCTGGCTGGGCTTCAAGGGCGGCAAGGGCGTGGCTACCTATATCGGCACATTGCTCGGGATTTTTCCGTTGATGGTGCTGGTCTTTGCCATCGTCTGGCTATCGATTGCTTTTCTCAGCCGCTATTCCTCGCTATCAGCATTGGTTGCAACCCTTGTCATTCCGGTTGCATTGTGGATACTCGGTCAGCCGGAAGCTGCCATGATCACGTCTGCAATGACCGTGATCACCTGGGGCAAGCACAAGGCAAATATTGAAAGACTTATTTCAGGCACCGAGAGCAAGATCGGTAAAAAAGGATAGCACACAATGTCGGCAGGCGGTTCTGGACGCTCGGGGATCGCCCTGACGGAAAAACAAAGAACCGCCTGGCTGAGGTTGATACGTTCCGACAATGTTGGCCCGGCCACCTTTCGCGACCTGATCAACAATTTCGGCACCGCCGAACGCGCCCTGGACATGCTGCCGGAATTGTCGCAGCGCGGCGGCGCTACCCGCTCTATCCGCATCGCCACAGTGGCCGAGGCTGAACGTGAGCTGGAATTTGCCCGCAAATTCGGTGCGCGATTCGTTGGGATCGGCGAACCGGACTATCCTCCCGCCCTGCGCCAGATCGACGCGGCACCGCCGCTTCTGGCGATGAAAGGCTTGGGCAGTACCGCCATTCGCCCGTCGATCGGTATCGTCGGCTCACGAAATGCCTCGATCAGCGGCGTGAAAATGGCAGCACTGCTGGCACGCGATTGCGGCACAACCGGCTACACCATCACTTCAGGCCTGGCGCGCGGCATCGATGCGGGCGCGCATCGAGCAAGCCTGGACACCGGCACGATGGCAGCTCTGGCCGGTGGGCTCGACCGGCCCTATCCGCCTGAGAATGTCGATCTCTTGAAAGACATCTGGGATGGCAAGGGTGTGGCGATCAGCGAAATGCCATTTGGCTGGGAGCCCCGCGCCCGTGACTTTCCAAGACGCAACCGGTTGATTGCCGGAACCTCACTTGGGGTTGTAGTCATCGAAGCCGCCAGCCGCTCCGGTTCACTGATTACCGCACGGCTGGCCGCCGATTTCGGACGACTGGTGTTTGCAGTACCTGGCTCGCCGCTCGATCCGCGCTGTCATGGTACCAATGGATTGTTGAAAAACGGTGCGACGATCACCACCGAGGCCCGGGATATTCTCGAGGCGCTATCCCCGCTCAGCAGTATTGACTTGTTTTCCCAGCCGCAGGTGGAAGAACCGGTCTATGAAGAAAGCGAGACCTTCAACCAGCCGCCCGGAGAACACGATCGCAGCCGGATCATCGATGCGCTGGGCATAACGCCGGTCGAAGTCGATGATATCATTCGCCACACCCAATTGCCACCATCCGCTGTCTATCTGGTGATGCTGGAACTGGATATTGCAGGTCGCCTGCACCGGCATCCCGGTGGCCTGGTTTCGATTGTACCGCTGGATTAAACAAGGCTGCCTTAGGAAAAGTCGAAACCGGGTCGTCCAAAAAGATCAGCGAAAGCAATGGACGCGACAATCTGCCTGGCACGGCCGATGGGGGGAGGCACAACTGAAAACGTCTGTGTCGCGTACTCTGGCTCTATCAGAACAAGACAAAACCAAAGATTTTCAAAGCGATCTTTTGGTGTTTGAGATCATTCTCGGCGCTTTATGGCGGCGTTGAAGGTCGCCGGCCTCTTCAAAGGCCATCTCGATCAGGTAGCACAGCATTTGTGCCCCCTCCTTTTCGGCAACCAGCCGTAATTCGCCCAGCATCTGGCGCACATAGGCTATGCTTTCCCGGCTATGAAGTTCCGCTGCGCCACTGCCCGTCATTACGTGTTCCCGTCGTGGAAATACAACCTGAATATGTATATTTGCTACCTATGCAACATAGGATACAGAAATGATTTATGATTGCAATACCATTTTCATAAACTGTCGGTTGTGCAAACGTGTAATGGATAAAATGCATGAGGGGACTTGACCCCGGCGCAATCCCTGTCCATGTCGAACCATCGATGCTTGAACCCTCGCCAGAATCGACGCCATATGCAACAAACGGGGCCATGTTCAGAGAAACAGAATGAATGTAGTCGTTGTCGAATCCCCTGCCAAAGCCAAGACGATCAACAAGTATCTCGGACCGGGATATAAGGTGCTCGCTTCCTTCGGCCATGTCCGCGACCTGCCTGCCAAGGACGGCTCGGTCCTGCCGGATCAGGATTTCGAAATGCTATGGGAAGTGGACACCGCCTCTGCCAAACGCATGAAGGACATTGCCGATGCGATGAAGGGGGCCGACGCCTTGTTTCTCGCAACCGACCCGGATCGTGAGGGTGAAGCGATTTCCTGGCATGTGCTGGATCTCCTCAAAAAGAAGAAGGTGATCGGCGACAAGCCGGTGAAGCGCGTGGTTTTCAACGCCATCACCAAGAAGGCCGTGCTCGACGCCATGGCTGCCCCGCGTGATATCGATGGCGATCTGGTCGATGCCTATCTGGCGCGCCGTGCCATGGACTATCTGGTCGGCTTCAACCTGTCGCCCGTCCTGTGGCGCAAGCTGCCTGGTGCCCGTTCGGCAGGCCGGGTGCAATCGGTGGCGCTGCGGCTGGTTTGCGACCGGGAAAACGAGATCGAACGCTTCGTCTCGGAAGAATACTGGAACCTGTCGGCGCTGCTGAAAACCCCACGCGGCGATGAATTCCTGGCCCGTCTGGTGTCTGCCGATGGCAAGCGCTTGCAAGCGCGCAGCGTCGGCAATGGCGAAATGGCCAACCGGCTGAAAGACCTGCTCGACGGCGCCAACTATGTGGTGGAATCGATTGAGGCAAAGCCCGTCAAGCGCAACCCATCACCACCCTTTACAACCTCTACGCTACAACAAGCCGCCTCCTCCAAGCTCGGTTTTTCCGCATCGCGCACCATGCAGGTGGCGCAGAAGCTTTATGAAGGTGTCGATATCGGCGGCGAGACCGTCGGTCTGATCACCTATATGCGTACCGATGGCGTACAGATGGCGCCGGAAGCTATTGAGGCCGCCCGCTCCGCGATTACCCAGCAATTCGGCCCGCGCTACATGCCGGAAAAGCCACGCTTCTATTCCACCAAGGCGAAAAACGCCCAGGAAGCGCATGAAGCCATCCGTCCGACCGATTTCAACCGGACACCGGATCAGGTCCGCCGTTATCTCGATGCCGACCAGTTGCGTCTTTACGATCTGGTCTGGAAGCGTGGCATTGCCAGCCAGATGGCCTCTGCCGAAATCGAGCGGACTACCGCTGAAATCCTCGCCGACAAGGCCGGTGAAAAGGCCGGTTTACGCGCCGTTGGCTCGGTCATCCGTTTCGACGGCTTTATCGCTGCCTATACTGATCACCGTGAAGAAGGTGAAAAGAGCGAGGACGACGATGAAGATGGCCGCCTGCCGGAGATCAACGCCCGTGAGGCGCTGGCCAAGCAAAAGGTCAATGCCACCCAGCATTTCACCGAACCGCCGCCGCGCTATTCGGAAGCGACCCTGATCAAGAAGATGGAAGAGCTTGGCATTGGCCGGCCTTCCACCTATGCCGCAACGCTGAAGACGCTCAGCGACCGCGAATATGTTGTTATCGACAAGCGCAAGCTGATCCCCGAAGCCAAGGGCCGATTGGTGACAGCATTCCTGGAAAGCTTCTTCACCCGCTATGTCGAATATGATTTCACCGCGGATCTTGAAGAAAAGCTCGACAAGATTTCTGCTGGCGAACTGAACTGGAAGGACGTGCTGCGCGAATTCTGGCAGAATTTCTTTGCCCAGATCGAAGGCACCAAGGAATTACGCGTCACCAACGTGCTCGACGCGCTGAATGAGGCGCTAGCCCCGCTGGTGTTCCCGAAGCGCGAAGACGGCTCGGACCCGCGCATCTGCCAGGTTTGTGGCACTGGCAATCTTTCGCTGAAGCTTGGTAAATACGGCGCCTTCGTCGGCTGCTCCAACTATCCGGAATGCAATTTCACCCGCCAATTGTCCGCCGATGGCGGCACGGAGGCGGAAGCCGTCGGCAATGAACCGAAGGCCCTGGGTGAAGATCCCGCAACCGGCGAACAGATCACGCTTCGCAGTGGCCGCTTCGGCCCCTACGTCCAGCGTGGCGATGGCAAGGAAGCCAAGCGTTCGTCCCTACCCAAGGGCTGGTCGCCGACCGATGTGGATTTCGATAAGGCGCTGTCACTGCTGTCGCTGCCGCGTGAAGTCGGTCTTCACCCGGAAACCGGCAAGATGATGACGGCAGGACTTGGCCGCTACGGACCTTTCGTGCTGCATGATGGCACCTATGCCAATCTCGACGGTATCGAGGATGTGCTGACCATCGGCCTCAATCGTGCCGTCACCGTTCTGGCGGAAAAGCAGGCGAACCCCGGTGGCCGTGGCCGCGCAGCACCTGCCGCCCTGAAGGAGATCGGCGATCATCCCGATGGCGGCGCGATTACCGTGCGCGATGGCCGCTATGGTCCCTACGTGAATTGGGGTAAGATCAACGCGACCATTCCCAAAGGCATGGACCCGCAAGCCGTAACCATGGAAGAGGCAATTGCCCTGATCGTTGAGCGCGCCGCCAAGGAAGGCAGCGGCAAGACCAAGGCGAAACCTGCCGCCAAATCCGCCAGCGCAAAGAAGGCGCCTGCGAAAAAACCGGCTGCGAAAGCCGCCAAGGCCGATGCGGATGATGATGCCGCAGACGCCAAACCAAAGAAAGCAGCCGCCAAGCCGAAGGCGACGAAGCCCAAGGCAAAGCCCGCCGCAAAAACAGAGAAAGCCTGACCTTGAGCAAATCCCCGCGACCCGACACCCGCAGCCTCACCAACAGAACGCGGAAGGCGGAGCTTGCGGCGCAAAAGGCGGCGGACAAAAATGAAACGGTGATCATTCACGGGGCGGTGCCGCCCCGCGAGATCCTGATGCAGTTCATCACCGACAATCCCGACCGGGCCTCCAAGCGCGAAATCGCCAAGGCTTTCGGCCTGAAGGGCGAAGCTCGGATCGAGCTGAAGGAAGCCTTGCGGGCGCTGGAAGAAGATGGTCTGGTCAACAAGAACCGTAAGTCCCTGAGCCGACCCGGCGCGCTGCCGCCCGTGACCGTTCTCGACATCACCACCCGCGACAAGGATGGCGACCTGATCGGGCGCCCCGCCGAATGGCCGGATGAATTGGGCGCTGCCCCTGCGGTCTCCATTCGTCAGTCCAGCGCGGACCGCGCCAAGTGCAAGACGCCCGTTGGCGGGCTAGGCGACCGGGTTCTGGCAAAGATTTTCCCCTCCAAGGACCATATCGGTCCCGCCTATACCGCCCGGATCATCAAAGTGATCGACAAGCGGCGCGGCGCGCTTTTGGGCGTTTACCGCGAAATGGCCGGAGATGGCGGCGGCAGGCTGATGCCAATCGAGCGCCGCGGCGAGGAAATGGTCATCGAAGCGTCAGATGTCGGCGACGCCCGCGACGGCGATTTGGTCGAGGTGGAAGTCGGGCGGCTCTCCAGCCGTCTGGGTCTTGCCCGCGCCAAGGTTCTGTCAGTGATCGGCTCGGTGGCCTCGGAAAAAGCGATCTCGATGATCGCCATCCACGCCCATGGCATTCCGCATATCTTCCCGCAATCGGTGCTGGACGAGGCCGAGGCCGCCAAACCGGCCAGCATGGCGCATCGGGAGGATTGGCGCAGCTTGCCGCTGGTCACCATCGACCCGCATGATGCCAAGGACCATGACGACGCTGTTCATGCCGAGCCGGACCCCTCGCCCGATAATCCGGGTGGCGTGATCGTCACCGTGGCGATTGCCGATGTCTCCTACTATATTCGCAGTAAGTCAGCCTTGGACCGCGAGGCGCTGAAGCGCGGCAATTCGGTCTATTTCCCCGACCGGGTCGTACCGATGCTGCCGGAGCGGATTTCCAACGATCTCTGCTCGCTACGCGAGGGCGTTGACCGGCCAGCACTGGCCGTGCGCATGGTGTTTTCCCATGAAGGCCGCAAGGCAGGCCACACCTTTCATCGCATCATGATGAAGAGTGCGGCCAAATTATCCTACCAACAGGCGCAGGCCGCCATCGACGGCAACCCGGACGACAAGGCCGGACCGTTGCTAGAGCCGATCCTGAAACCGCTCTGGGCCGCCTATGCGATCCTGAAGCGTGGCCGCGACCGCCGCCAGCCGCTGGAACTGGACATGCCGGAGCGCAAGATCATCCTCAAAGCCGATGGCACGGTAGATCGGGTCTTCGTGCCCGAACGGCTGGACGCCCATAAGCTGATCGAGGAAATGATGATCCAGGCCAATGTGGCCGCCGCCGAAACGCTGGAAAAGAAAAAACAGCCGCTGGTCTACCGTATCCACGACACGCCGACATTGGCCAAGCAAGAAGTGCTGCGCGAGTTCCTAGCCACGATCGGCTTTTCGCTGGCCAAGGGCGGTAATCTGCGCTCCAATTCGTTCAATGGCATTCTCGCCAAGGCCCAGGACACGCCGCACCAGACCATCGTCAACGAAATGGTGCTGCGCTCCCAGAGCCAGGCGGTCTATAGCCCTGAAAATATCGGCCATTTCGGCCTGAACCTGCTGAAATACGCGCATTTCACCTCCCCCATCCGCCGCTACGCCGACCTGATCGTGCATCGGGCGCTGGTCGGCACGCTGGGGCTTGGCGAAGGCGGCATTACATCCGATGAAGAAGCGGCGCTGGCCGATGTCGCCGCCGAAATCTCCACCTTCGAGCGCCGCGCCATGGCGGCCGAGCGCGACACGATCAACCGGTTGATCGCCCACCACCTGGCAACACGGATCGGTGATGAATTCGACGGGCAGGTTTCCGGCGTCACCAAATCCGGCCTGTTTATCTCCCTGCCGCAATATGGCGCCGATGGCTTCATTCCGGTCTCGACACTTGGCCGCGATTATTTCATCTATGACGAGGCACATCAGGCGCTGACCGGCGAAAAGACAGGGCTTGGCTATCAATTGGGCGACAGCGTCAGCGTCAAGCTGGTGGAAGCTGTGCCGCTTGCCGGTGCCTTGCGGTTTGAAATCCTCAGCGAAGGCAAGAAAATGCCGACCGGCATCCGTTCCTTCCACAAGGCGACGCGGCGCGGCCGACCCGGCCCCGGCAAGACACCGGGAACCAGACCACCGCGCGGCAGGCGTTGAAACCGCGCGCCGAGTTCGTATATCTGGGCTTGGTATACGAAGCCCAGATATACGAACTCGGCGCACTTGTGCGCAAATGCCGCGATGAAATATCAACTTTCATGCCCCATCTTTGATCAAAGCCTATAGGATTTGATAGAAGTTCAGGAGGAACCGCATGTCTGTCAGCCAGTCTCCCCCCGTTATCCGCTTCGGCGGCGGCAAGGATGCGGTTCGCCCGCTTGGACGCTCCATTCTGCGCGGCCTGATGTGCACCTGTCCCGCCTGCGGCTCCGGTCGGCTGTTCAAGGCCTTCCTTAAGCCGGTCGACACCTGCGCAGTCTGCGACGAGGATCTTTCCCACCAGAGGGCCGACGATCTGCCGCCCTATATCGTCATCATGATCGTCGGCCATGTGCTGCTGGGTGGCTATATGATGACCGATCTGGTCTTCGTGCTATCGACCTGGGCGCATCTGGCGATCTGGACGCCGATTGCCGTCATCACCTCTCTGCTGATCATCCAGCCCATCAAGGGCGGCGTGGTGGGGCTGCAATGGGCGCTGCGTATGCACGGCTTCGGGGAAGAACCAGAGGTGATTGAGGACTACGACGAGCGCTATCCGCCAAAGTGACGGTTTCACCACCCCATATCGGATGGACCAGTCAAGCAGGGCCAAATCCGGTCAGGCCAAATTCTGGCATTCGACGTATTACGACAATCGAATAAGTAGTTTTTCTACATCTTGGCTTAAACCGGTTTCGATTTTTGCCGTTATGGAGTAAAGCCCCGGAGGATCGCTGGCATATTATGAAATGTAATCGGCCTTTGTTGCCCTGGCATGACGCCTTGCGCCGTTATCCTTCACCGCGCATTGCGTGCATTTTCTTCTGAGGACCTTCCATGTCTGACACCAGAGACCCTGTTACCGGACATCGCGAAGAGATCCACTGGCCCTCGCTGATTGCCGCCGTCTCGTCGATTTCCGCTGTTGGCATTGCCATCGGGCTGGGATTGCCGCTGCTCAGCATCATTCTGGAAAAACGCGGTATTCCCTCCACCCTGATCGGGCTGAATTCAGCCATGGCAGGGGTGGCGGCGATGATTGCCGCGCCGATCACCACCAGGCTCGCGCACCGTTTCGGTGTGGCGCAGACGATGATCTGGGCGGTGCTGCTGGCAGCGCTCAGTTCGCTCGGCTTCTATTACGCCGAAGCCTTCTGGATGTGGTTTCCCCTGCGGCTGGTGTTTCACGGCGCCACGACCACTCTGTTCATCCTGTCGGAATTCTGGATCAACGCCGCCGCCCCGCCATCGCGGCGCGGGCTGGTGCTCGGCATTTATGCCACCGTCCTGTCGGTCGGCTTTGCCGCAGGCCCCTTGCTGTTTTCAATTGTCGGTAGTGAGGGCGTGCTTCCCTTTGCCATCGGCGCGGTTGCCATAATGATGGCAGCGGTGCCGATCTTCGTTGCCCGCAACGAAAGCCCGGCGCTGGATGAAAAGCCGGAGATGCATTTCTTCCGCTATATCTTCCTGGTGCCAACCGCCACAGCCGCGGTCTTCGTGTTCGGCGCGGTCGAAGTCGGCGGACTGTCACTGATGCCCGTCTACGCGACCCGTATCGGCTTCACAGAGGCCCAGTCAGCCCTGCTGCTCACTGTGATGGGGGTTGGCAACATGGTGTTCCAGATCCCGCTTGGCATGCTCTCCGACAAGCTTAAGGATCGACGATTGCTGCTCGGCGCCTTGGCGACAGTCGGCCTGATCGGATCGCTGCTGCTGCCGCTGATTTCCCATAGCTGGATGGCGATGGCCGTCATCCTGCTGTTCTGGGGCGGCTGCGTCTCCGGCCTCTACACGATCGGCCTCAGCCATCTGGGTTCCCGACTCACAGGATCTGACCTTGCCGCCGCCAATGCCGCCTTCGTTTTCTGCTACGCCGTTGGCACGGTGGCCGGACCACAAGTGGTGGGTGCAGCGATTGACATGGGCGGAAATGCCGGTTTTGCCTGGTCGATTGCCGGCTTCTTTGCGTTATATGTGGTTCTTTCCGTCGCACGATTGTTTTTCAAGGGTGCGCGGGGTTGACTTTTCGGTGGCGATTTGTAGTTTCCGCCCAGATTTGCCGTGGGCCCTGAAGGTCGTCACGGCTTTGTGTTATTCATGTAAGGCAGGACGACCATGGCCAAGGCTACAACCATCAAGATCAAGCTGCTGTCGACAGCCGATACGGGTTTCTTCTACGTCACCACCAAGAACAGCCGTACAATGACGGACAAGATGACGAAGACCAAATACGACCCGATCGCTCGTAAGCATGTCGAGTTCAAGGAAACCAAGATCAAGTGATCCTGGTTCTTCGTGAGAAGATTGAAAAGCGCGCCCCATCCGGCGCGCTTTTTTTATGCCTTTTTGAGGATGGGCCAGCACACCACGCAGACCAGCTCTAAAAGCCGAGCCCGATACTGCCTGTGGCAATAGGCGTAAGGATGCTGTCGGCGCGAGCATCGTGAACCCGCGCATGGGCCCCGCAGGAGAGAGCGCATCGGAAACCATCCTGACCGTGAAACGCAAAACGCCGCCTCCTGGAAAAGAAGCGGCGTTGGAATGGGGGTCGGCGGGTATGCAATAACGGCACGAGGAACCGCTTGATAATCGCACACCTGCCGACCAACCCCACGACCCAGGAGATGCGGCGGACCTGAGCACCATGGGGTATTGGTTAAACCTGTTATTCGTCAATTTTTACTGCGTAATTCCTTAGATCCATAGAGATCGATGGATATCTTTAAGCAGCTTATAAAAACGGCATTTATGAAGAACCAAAGCGCTCGTGAAAACACAGCTTGCTATGGATGAACCGTAGTTGTCCCAACTATGCGCATGTGAAAGAAAAAATCAACATTTTCTTAACCGTTGCATCTTTTCGATGTCGGCATGGTTAAATTCTGTTCATTTCCTCTTGTCAAAAACAAATAGAATTAACATTTCAGAGAGGCAAGTATTTTCTACGAAAAACTCTCGATATCGACGCAAAAGCGTGGTTATCAAAAATTCGAAAAACATAATTTTCTATTGAAGCACTATTTCTATCCAGAACAGAGTAAAAAAATGAGAATATACCCTTATCTATTTATGGTATATTTTTTGTATTTTTAAAAGAGAATAGACATGTATCGAGCGCATCTACAAGCCTTTGGAAAAGTCCGGCCAAACATGGCTTTCCATGTTGGGGGCAAATTTTTGCAAAACCGTATCCTTGAATTCGCGCCTGCATGTAACGGAAAATCACGGCAGATGAATTTTTGATGACGCGGAAGAGCCAGCTCCGCGAGAACCAAAATACAAAGGCGCATTTGTGATATTTTGAATTTGTTCAAGTCGAGGATGCGTGAGCATCTTCGAGACCTGGTATTACAGCTCGGACCGGAAAAATGGAAACGGGCTTTCGGATACATCCGATGCACACACAAAAACGGAGAGCATCGCGCTGGTTCCAATTTTCTACACGGTGCCCTAGGCTGCTGCCAACACCACCCTGTTACGGCCTTCGGTTTTGGCCTGATAGAGCGCGCGGTCGGCCTGTCTTAGCAAGTGTTCCGGAGTGGCGATCTCATCGCCCACCGTGGCGATGCCAAACGATGCCGTAACACTCAGTTCGCCACCAGATTGCAACCGAAACGGTTTCTTCTCTACCATCTCGCGCAGGCGTTCAGCGACCGTGCCGGCCATCTCCTGCGACGTATCCGGCATGATGACCACGAATTCCTCACCGCCAAAGCGGCAAGCAAGATCGGCGCCGCGCACGGTGGCGCGAATACGAGCGGCAAACTCCCGCAGAACGTCATCGCCCGCCTCATGGCCATAGGTGTCATTGACCAGCTTGAACCGATCGATATCGACAAGACATACCGAAAGAGGCTGTTTGCGCAGGCTGGATCGCTCAAACAACACTTTGATATGAGTATCGAGATAGCGCCGATTGTGAAGGCCGGTAAGATCGTCAGTCACCGCCAGTTCGATGGTTTGCTGCACGCTGCTGCGCAGCCTGTCATTATACCGTTTGCGGCGCAGCTGGGTCAGCGTGCGCGCCAGCAGTTCATTGGTGTCTACCGGCCGGACAATGTAATCGTTGACGCCCAGATCCAAGGCCCGCACGATCAAGTGTTCCTCGCCTTGGTCGGCAATCAGCAAAATCGGAATGAATCGGGTGCGTTCCAGCGACCGCAATTGCGAACACAGGCGCAGCGGATCGTAATCCTCCAGCGTGCCATTGACGATCACCAGGTCGAAATTGCTTTCCGCCGCTTCAAACAGCGCGGCCTGAGCGTCGGACATCGCAACAACATCAGCCACAGGCTTCAACGCCTTGATGATGCGCTCCTGCGAACTGGCGCGGCTGTCGACCAGCAAGACTTGGCCGACCTCGTCCATACGTCCGTCCCCGAGATGAAGGTTGCTGTCTATGCCCATTTTCTGCGCCGTCTCGGCGCGGATGCGCAATTCATCGGAGAGAGTTTTCAACCGTACCAGGCTTTTGACCCGGGAGATCAGTTGTAGATCGTTAACCGGCTTGGTCAGAAAATCGTCAGCGCCAGCCTTCAATCCCCTCACCCGGTCCGAAGGCTGGTCCAGTGCCGTGACCATCACCACGGGAATATGGGCCGTGCGCGGGCTGGATTTCAGCCGCTCGCAAACTTCAAAACCATCAATGCCTGGCATCATGACATCGAGAAGAACGACGTCCACCTGGGTGCGGTCGCAGATATCCAGAGCCTTCAATCCGTCTTCGGCCGTCAATACCTCAAAATATTCCGCCAGCAGCCGTGTTTCCAGCAGCTTCACATTGGCAGGAACATCATCAACAACCAGAATACGGGCTGTCATCAGCCATCACCCCTTGAAGCAAGCCTGGCGCGCACGCGCTACCGGCTCTGCATGGACATTGCGCCAACCCGGCAGACTGGCGTTTCATATAAAATTCTGAGCGCCACGGTCCTTCAGGCATTTGCCCAGGTCTCACGACGATCTGCTATGGGGTTAAGACGCCCGCGCTACCTGCGCCTCAGGCGTCTCCCAGATAGGTCTTGATCGTTTCCAGAAATTTCGGCACGGAAATCGGCTTCGACACATAGGCCTCACACCCACCTTGGCGAATACGTTCTTCATCGCCCTTCATGGCAAAGGCAGTGACCGCGATCACGGGAATGACGTGCAACTCGCTATCCTGCTTCAGCCATTTGGTCACTTCCAGGCCGGAAACTTCCGGTAGCTGTATGTCCATCAGAATCAGATCGGGATGATGCTTGCGTGCCAGTTCCAGCGCTTCCATGCCGTTACGGGTCTGGATAGTCGCATAGCCCGACGCTTCGATCAGATCACGAAACAGTTTCATGTTCAGCTCGTTATCTTCAACGATCATGACCTTTTTCGGCATTTTCAATCCTTGCTTTCCCGCCCTCCATGGTGGATGACAGGAGTAACAGACATAAAGATTCATTCTTTTGTGAAATAGAATTTAGCGCGATTTGGTTGAGAAATAGGTAATTCCCCGGCACATTGCGACACAAGTCAGTCAAGACAATTTAACCGTGATAAACCAAAAATAACAACCGATTTAAGCGAGTTGACCGGGTGGAACGAGCTGCCGGACGAAACAAACTGAAATGGGCCTAGACTGTGCGAAACAAAGTGACGATCAAGACGGTTTCAGCAGAGCATGCCGAACAAACGGCGATTGCCGTGCTGGGTTGGCTGGCGAGTGAGCCGGACATGCTGGGACGCTTTCTGTCCCTGACAGGTCTGGAGCCTAAGCAATTGCGTCTGGCCGTCAATGACCCGGAATTTCTAGCCGGACTTCTGGAGTTTCTCATGCAGCATGAGCCGACCTTGCTGGAATTCTGCTCCGCCACACAGACCCGACCGGAAGATGTTATTGCAGCCTATCACGTCTATGTTCGGCCTGCACTTGATTCCGGTGAAATCTGATGGGTGAGATCGTTGACTTCAACCATGTTCGTCTAGTGGACCGGCCGTTGCTGATCAGCGATGTCGATGACGTCGTGCTGGAATTCCTGGTGCCCTTCGAGGCCTATCTCGACAGCCTGGGCCATCGTCTCTTGCCGAAATCGTTCCGACTGCATGGCAATATCGTGTCAGCCAAGGATCAGCTTGCGCTGGAAGATCAGATCGTCACGAATCTGCTGCTGACATTTTTCGAAAAGCAGGAAGAGTGGCAAACCCCGTTTGGCGATGCCGTGGCCGTGCTGCAACGCATCGGCAAGATTGCCGATATTGTCTTTCTGACAGCCATGCCCCCCGCCTTTACCGCCCAGCGACGCCGTCTGCTGGATCGGCTAGGGCTGGATTTCCCGCTGTTGGCCACGGAAAGCCCAAAGGGGCCAGTCGTGAAAGCCCTGCATGGAGACCGGCCCCTGCCCTTCGCCTTCATGGATGACATGGCCCACAATCTCCATTCCGTGGGAGAGCATGCGCCGGACTGCCTGCTGGTGCAAATCGGGCCGCAGTCAGAAATTCATCGCCACGCGCCGCCGCCTGGCCCCCATGTACTGCGTGCAAACGATTGGCACGATGCCAGCGAGCGCGTTCTCCGCCATTTCCAGGCGCGGATCTGATCCACTCCCGTCTTTTACATTTTCGGGGATTGGGGATTGGGGATTGGGGATTGGCAGGGTATCCACTTGCAGGCCTTGAAAACCCGGCTTATGGTGGCGATGTTCAACTTATGTTCTCGCCCATGTCTGCTGCGCCGCCACTCCGTTCCGGCTTTTGTCGTGATTGCCTTTCGCTACAGGCGGAAGGCAAGCGGAGATGCACGGCTTGCGGCAGCCCTCGCCTCGTCTATCACCCTGAACTGTTCAAGCTGACATTGGCCCATATCGATTGCGACGCCTTTTATGCCTCGGTTGAAAAGCGCGACAATCCAGACCTGATCGACAAGCCATTGATCATTGGCGGCGGTAAGCGCGGCGTGGTTTCCACCGCCTGTTATGTGGCCCGCATCCATGGCGTGCGCTCGGCCATGCCGATGTTCAAGGCGCTGGAAGCCTGCCCTGACGCGGTGGTCATTCCGCCGAATATGGAAAAATATTCCCGCGTCGGACGGCAAGTGCGGGCGATGATGGAGGAACTGACCCCTCTGGTGCAACCCCTGTCCATTGATGAGGCCTTTTTGGAATTGAAAGGCACAGAAACCCTGCACCACGCGCCACCCGCCCTTGTGCTGGCACGGCTTGCCCGGCGTATCGAAAGCGAGATCGGCATCACCGTTTCCGTTGGTCTCTCCTATTGTAAATTTCTGGCGAAAGTGGCGTCCGACCTGCAAAAACCACGGGGATTTTCGGTCATCGGCGAGGCTGAAGCGCTGGATTTTCTGGCGCCCCGCCCTGTCACCACGATCTGGGGCGTCGGCAAGGCCTTCGCCGCCACCTTGGAAAAAGACGGCATTCGCACCATCGGGCAATTGCAAACCATGCAGGAAAGCGACCTGATCCGGCGCTATGGCAGCATGGGCCAACGACTGGCCCGGCTATCAAAAGGCATCGACGACCGGGATGTTCATATCAATGACGCGGCTAAAAGCGTCTCCGCTGAAACCACGTTCTTTGACGATATTTCCCGCCGGGAAGACCTTGTTCCCCATCTGCGCAAGCTCTCGGAGAAAGTCGCATGGCGCTTGAAAAAGCAGGAACTGGCTGGACACACTGTTATCTTGAAGCTGAAGAGCGCCGATTTCAAACTGCGCACCCGCAATCGTCGCTTGGACGACCCCACCCAGCTCGCCGACCGGATCTTTCGCACGGGCCTGCAATTGCTGGAGAAGGAAGCCGATGGCACAAAATTTCGGCTGATCGGTATCGGCGTCAGCGATTTTGCCGATCCAAATCTGGCCGACCCACCGGATCTGGTCGATCCAGACGCCGCCCGCCGCGCCAAGGCGGAAGCCGCCATGGACCAATTGCGGATGAAATTCGGCAAGGGCATGGTCGAAACCGGCTTCACCTTCGGCAGCACTAAAAAATAGCCACTATCAAAGCATTGCCCGTCAACTTTGTGTGAGCGGCCATGCCGGGTAAGCAATCGTTAAAGATCGACGTTTATTTTAGGATTCGGCCCGCACGCGACTGCACCCTTTGTGCGTTTTATAAAACGCACGGCGGTATAGGCGTTTACCAACTGATTTCTCGGCACATCGTTGCTTACATGATCAGGCGACCTTTTGAAGGCCCAGTTTTTCCCGGTTTGCATAATGAGGGCACCATGACGGTCCGCACCATGTTTCGTTCGATGTTCCTGTCCGCTTCCGTGCTTGCGTTGAGCGCGACCCTATCGCAGGCCTCAGCCAGAGACGGCAGCGTATTGCAAATCATCGTGTCGAAACAGACGCAATCTCTCACGGTCTATGATGGAGAACGGATCGTCGCCTCTTCGAAGGTTTCGACCGGTAAGGAAGGTCATACGACGCCATCAGGCATCTTCTCGATCATCCAGAAGGCGAAATATCACGAATCCAACCTCTATTCGAATGCGCCCATGCCCTGGATGCAACGCATCACCTGGTCCGGCGTTGCCTTGCATGAATCAAACAGTGTGCCAAGCCGGCCAGCCTCGCATGGCTGCGTGCGCCTGCCAGGCCAATTTGCCCGTGAGCTCTACGGCATGACCCGGCTGGGTGCGCATGTGCTGATCAGCGACGCTCCGGTCACGCCAGTTCCTATCGAGCATCCGTTTCTGTTCAGCCCGGTGCAACAACAGCAAGGTCCACAGATCCTGTCTGACGCCCGACTGCGCGGTACGGATGGCACCAGCAGCACAGAACCGGTGGAAGTGGCAATGGCCGATCTGCCCCGCCCCAAACCCCAGCCCGCGATTGCCGGACAACCACCTTTGAGCCTGTTAATCACCTTCCGGGGTGAAACCGAAACCATTCATGACGCCCAACTTATCTTGCAAGACATGGGATTTGAGACCGGCGGTCATGATGGTCATGCCGGTCCTCTAACACGGACCGCCATCCAGGGCTTCAAACGGTGGAAAGGTCTGCCCCTGAAGGGGCCCCTTATTACGCCGACATTCCTGAGCGCTCTCTATCAAAGCGCTGGCAAGCCGATGCCACCCACTGGCCAAATCTATGTGCGCCAGGCATTCAAGCCGGTCTTCGACGCGCCTATTGTCATCGACCAGCCGGAAAAACCACTTGGCACGCATTTTTTCGCGGCGAACATAGAGAGTGCCCATGGAACGGTCGATTGGCAGGTAACCAGCCTTGAGCCGGCTCCGGCGGTCTCAAATTCGTCGATTGTCATCATTGGCAAGCCTCAACCAACCGCCCCCAATGGGTTGGATACGGTTCTCAATCGCATTCACATCCCGGACGACATCCGCGAGCGTATTGAAACGACCATGACGACAGGCACCGTGATGACGATTACCGACCATGGACTAGGCCAGGATACGGTTGAC
The DNA here is from genome assembly GCF_013337045.2 of Agrobacterium vitis. Classification (NCBI taxonomy): domain Bacteria; kingdom Pseudomonadati; phylum Pseudomonadota; class Alphaproteobacteria; order Hyphomicrobiales; family Rhizobiaceae; genus Gillisella; species Gillisella vitis. Next base: position 1,069,295 of record NZ_CP118259.1, on the reverse strand, counting down.
GGCACTGACTTCATCACCTACCTGCCGGGATAACGGCAATGCCGAAATAATCCGCGTGGTCTGAGCCCGTGCCGCAGTTTTGCGAGAGCGACGCCACAAAGGTGCCTATACCAATTCAACATCCACCACGCCCGGCGCGGACCGCATGGCGGCGGCAATTTCGGGCGTGATGCGGAAACGTTGATTGAGTTCGACCTCGATTTCGCGGCGGCCATCCTCCTTGATCACGACGAAGGAAACCAGTCCATCGCCCTTGGTGTTGAGATGGGCGGCCAGCGCCCGCAAGGGGCCGGAATCGCGCAGATAGACGCGCAGCGTCTTTTGCATCTGCAAGGATTTCTCTTCCAGAGATTGCGCCGTCTGGATACGAAGACCAATGCCTTCCGGTCGTTCTTCGGCAGCAACCGTGATCACCAATGACTTGCCCGATTCGAGCAGGTCGCGATACTGGTTCAAGCCTTCCGAAAACAGCACCGCCTCGAACTGGCCAGTGGCATCCGAGAAGGTAACGATGCCCATTTTGTTTCCGGTTCGCGTCTTGCGCTCCTGCTTTGAAATCACCGTCCCAGCCAGCCGGCCAGCCGTCGCACCCTGGCGCACAGCGCCGGAAAAGTCAGCGAAATTCTGCACGCGCATCTTTTCCAGCAGCGGTTTATAGGTGTCGAGCGGATGAGCCGACAGATAGAAACCCAGAACCTGAAACTCCCGCATCAGCTTTTCAGATGGCAGCCAGGGCGTATAGGTCGGAAAGGAAATCCGTTCCGGCCCTGTGGCGCCGCCAGAGCCGAACATATCCGACTGGCCGCTGACGGCATTTTCCTGGGCGCGCTGCGCATAGCCGATGATCCGGTCCATGCCAGCCAACAGTTCGGGACGATCGCGGCCAAAGCAATCGAAGGCACCGGCAAAAATCAGGCTTTCAAACACCCGGCGATTGATCTGCTTCGGGTCGATCCGCAGACAAAAATCCTCCAGATCGGCAAAGGGCGTATCGGCGCGGACCGCCACGATATGCTCGACGGCTGCATCACCGACGCCCTTCAAGGCGGCCAATGAATAGTAAATCCTGTTCGGACCGGTCTGGAAGTGCCGGAAAGACGTCTGCACCGAGGGCGGCACCACCTCAATACCGAGACGCCCGGCGTCCTGGCGAAAATCCACCAGTTTTTCGGTATTGGCCATATCGAGTGTCATCGACGCGGCCAGAAACTCCACCGGATAATGCGCCTTCATATAGGCGGTCTGGTAGGAGACAATGGCATAGGCGGCAGCGTGGGATTTGTTGAAGCCGTAATTGGCAAACTTTGCCAACAGGTCGAAAATGTTGTCGGCCTGGGGCTTTGAGACCCCATTCTTCACCGCACCATCGACGAAACGGGCGCGCTGCTTATCCATTTCCTCCTTGATCTTCTTACCCATGGCGCGGCGCAGAAGATCCGCTTCACCGAGCGAATAGCCCGACAGAACCTGGGCCACCTGCATGACCTGCTCCTGATAGACGATAACCCCCTGGGTTTCCTTCAGCAGGTAATCGATGGTCGGATGGATCGATTCGATCTCCTCCTCGCCATGCTTGCGGGCATTGTAGACCGGAATATTTTCCATCGGGCCAGGGCGATAAAGCGCCACTAGCGCGATAATATCCTCGATACAGTCGGGCCGCATGCCGATCAGCGCCTTGCGCATGCCGGCACTTTCCACCTGGAACACACCGACGGTCTCACCGCGTGACAGCATTTGATAGGTTTTTTCGTCGTCCAGCGGAATGGTCGCCAGATCGATCTCGATATCGCGCAGCCGGCAGAAATCCACAGCGGTTTTCAGCACCGTCAGCGTCTTCAATCCGAGAAAGTCGAACTTGACCAGCCCGGCCTGTTCCACCCATTTCATGTTGAACTGGGTGACCGGCATATCCGAACGCGGATCGCGATACATCGGCACCAGCTTGGACAGCGGGCGGTCACCGATAACAATACCGGCGGCATGGGTGGAGGCGTGGCGATAAAGCCCCTCGATCTTCTGGGCGATATCCAGCAGACGGGCGACGACCGGTTCCTTCTCCGCCTCCTCCTGAAACTTTGGCTCTTCTTCAATCGCCTTGGACAAGGGGGTCGGATTGGCCGGATTGTTCGGCACCAGCTTGCAGATCCTGTCGACCTGCCCATAGGGCATTTCCAGCACCCGGCCAACGTCACGCAAGGCTGCACGGGCCTGGAGCGACCCGAAGGTGATGATCTGCGCCACCTGTTCGCGCCCATATTTGCGCTGCACATAACGGATCACCTCTTCACGGCGATCCTGGCAGAAGTCGATGTCGAAGTCGGGCATCGAGACGCGCTCAGGATTGAGGAAGCGTTCGAACAGCAGGGAGAACCGCAGCGGATCGACATCGGTAATGGTCAGGGCATAGGCAACCAGCGAACCCGCACCGGAACCACGGCCGGGGCCAACTGGAATGTCCTGGCTCTTGGCCCATTTGATGAAGTCGGCAACGATCAGGAAGTAGCCGGGAAATTTCATCCGCTCAATGACGCCGAGTTCGAAATCCAGCCGGTCTCGATATTCCTTTTCCTCGTAGCCTGGCGCCATGCCAAGCTTCGCCAGCCGGTCGTCCAATCCCTCGATAGCTTGACGGCGTAACTCCCCGGCTTCAGCGCGCTCGGCCTCTTCCGGATCGTCACTGCCACCGGTAAAGCGCGGCAATATAGGATTGCGGGTATCGAGAACGAAAGAACAGCGGCTGGCAATCTCCACCGTGTTTTCAAGCGCTTCCGGCAGATCCTTAAACAAGGCCTGCATTTCCTTGCGACTTTTCAGATAATGATCCGGTGTCAGGCGAAACCGGCGGTCGTCGGACACGATGGCATTATGGGCAACCGCCATCAGCGCGTCATGGGCATCATAATCGTCACGGCTGGGAAAGAAGGCCTCATTGGTGGCAACCAATGGAATGTCGTGATCATAAGCCAGCGCGATCATCCGGCTTTCATGCACCCGGTCATAGCCTTGGTGGCGCTGCAATTCGAGATAAAGCCGATCACCGAACAGGGATTTGAGCGTCTGAAGCCGCGACAGCGCCTGGGCGTGATGGCCGTCCTTCAACGGCAGATCGACCGGACCGCCTGATGCACCCGTCAGGGCGATCAGGCCATCCGTGCCGATCTCTTCCAGCCAGGATGCGGTGATATGCACGGATTGATTATTGTCGCCTTGAAGATAGGCACGACTGACGAGGTCCACCAACCGCTCGTAACCCGCCGGATCGGCAGCCAGAAGAACGATGGCGGGATATTTGGCAAGAGAGCTATTGCCCCGCTTTTCCTCACTGGCGTCTTCCATATCGATGGACAATTGACAGCCAATGATCGGCTGCAAGCCATCGCCGAGCGCCTTCTGGGAAAATTCCAGAGCGATGAACAGGTTATTGGTATCGGTAATGGCAATGGCCGGTTGCTGGTCAGACGCAACCTTGCTCAGGATCTTCTTCAGCGGCAGCGCACCTTCCAGCAGCGAATAGGCGGAATGCACTCTCAAATGGACGAAACCTGGACCCGCCTTCACTACAGCCTGTCCGCTTGCGCCCATATTACTCATTGCATCCATCCTGCTTGCTTGTCGCCGCTACACACTGAAGACCGCCGCCATAAAACTTCTCGTTAAACCGAAATCGGCCCAAGGAAAAAGCAATGCAGCAGATGAAAGTGTTACCGCGTCCGATGTGCATTTAACAAAACGCACGGCGCTGTATGGAGGTTATTGTCCTAGGTTTGGCCTGCCATGTCCAGAAGACATGCAGCCTCACTGCCACCTATCCCCTTAAAGCGACGTGTGCCTTTGGCAGGCCCATCCAGGTCAGATCGCGCCAAGACGATGCCCGGCATTTCAAAAAGCCAACGCCAGAACAGACAAGCTGGCGATAAAAACAGCCAGCGATGCGAATGCGGCGATGTCATGCAGAATGTCACTCATAGCTCACTCCTGTCTGGTTATGTATTCACTTTGTTCTCCTTTTGTTTGTTCGTCAACAGAAATTTTTCCAATCATTTGTCTGCCGAAACCGGTTTCCATTTTTCTCTGACAAACTCTATGCACCATACGAAAAGCCCGCCGATAAAGTGATCGACGGGCTTTGATATCTCTAATGTAAAAAGTTCTTTCCAGACCCGTGGGCAATTACAAATCGAAATCGACGATTCTGCCGTCCTGAAGCGTGACGCAGCGGTCCATCCGCCGGGCGAGTTCATGATTATGGGTGGCGATCAACGCCGCAAGGCCAGACTGGCGCACCAGCGCTTCCAGGGCGGAAAACACGTAAGCCGCGGTTTCCGGATCGAGATTGCCGGTCGGCTCGTCCGCAAGCAGCAATAGCGGTGCATTGGCGACAGCCCGGGCAATGGCCACGCGCTGCTGTTCGCCGCCGGAAAGCTCGGCGGGCCGGTGGTCGCCGCGATGACCGATGCGCATGTAATCGAGCAAAGCCTTGGCGCGCTTGCTGGCTTCCGGAATGCTCAGGCCCGCGATCATCTGCGGCATCATGATATTTTCAAGCGCCGAAAACTCCGGCAACAGGTGATGGAACTGATAGACGAAGCCAATGCTGGTGCGGCGCATGGCCGTGCGGCCTTCCTCGGACAATTCATTGCAACGGGTGCCGCCAATCAGCACGTCGCCATCGGTCGGATGTTCCAGCAACCCGGCAATATGCAGCAGGGTGGACTTGCCCGTGCCCGAAGGAGCAACCAGAGCGACGGTTTCGCCTTCGTATAATTTTAGTCCGGCACCTTTCAGAATCGAAAGCTTGGTTTCGCCTTCCCCATAGGTGCGCGAGACCTCCGAAATTTCAAGAACAGGGTTGTTCGCCATGGATCCGCTGTTCCTTATTCGTAACGCAGGGCTTGCACGGGATCGAGCCGGGCCGCCCGCCATGCCGGAAAGATGGTGGCGATAAAGGACAGGGTCAGCGACATGATAATCACCGAAACCGTTTCACCAAAGCTCATATCCGCTGGCAATTTGCTGAGGAAATAGAGTTGCGGATCAAACAACACAGTACCGGAGACCCAGGAGAAGAAATTCCGGATCGATTCGATGTTCAGACAGACCAGCACGCCCAGTCCCACGCCTGCGAATGTGCCAGCGATGCCGATGGCCGCACCTGTCATGAAGAAGATCCGAAGGATCGAACTTGAACTGGCGCCCATGGTCTTCAGAATGGCGATATCGCTGCTCTTGTCCTTTACCAGCATGATCAGGCCGGAGATGATGTTCAGCGCCGCGACGATGACGATCAATGTCAGGATCATGAACATCACATTGCGCTCCACCTGCAAGGCGGAGAAGAAGGTCTGGTTGCGCTGGCGCCAATCGCTGATAAACACCTGCCGACCCGCTGCCGCCTCGACCTTGGGACGGAGTTCATCGATGTCGTCAGGATTGGTGACAAACAATTCGATGGATTGCACCACGCCTTCCGCGTTGAAATAGAGCTGCGATTCTTCAAGCGGCATATAGATAATCGAAGAATCATATTCCGACATGCCGATCTCAAACGTACCGGAAATCTTGTAGGATTTGACCCGCGGGTTGACACCCATCGGCGTCACGTCCCCCTCTGGCGAGACCAGGGTGATGGAATCGCCCGCCTGCAAGCCGAGATCGTTGGCCATGCGCGAACCAATCAGCACGCCTTGGCCGGACGTGAAGCCAACCATGTCGCCGGTCTTGATATTTGCCGCTACTTCCTTGAGCTTCAACAGGTCGTCGGGGCGGATGCCGCGCACCAGCGCACCCGTTCCAGCCCCGCCCTTGCCGGAGGCCAGAGTCTGCCCCTCGACCAACGGCAGCGCCATGGTGACCCCGGGCACGGCGGAGAATTTCTTGGCAAGATCGGCAAAGTCGGTGAAGGGACTATCGACCGGCTGAACGATCATATGCCCGTTTATGCCGAGGATACGAGAAATCAACTCGGTCCGAAAACCGTTCATGACAGCCATGACGATGATCAGGGTCGCAACCCCTAGCATAATGCCGACGAAGGAAAAGCCGGCAATGACCGAAATCACCGCCTCCTTGCGCCGAGCGCGCAGGTAGCGCCAGGCCACCATGCGCTCGAATGCGGAAAACGGCTTTGCGGATGACGGCACTGCGGTATCGCCTGCCGCAGAGCTTCCGGTTTCACTGCTCAATCTTGCCTCCTGGCGTCGCTCAACCGGCAAGACGGTTGATGGCGGCCTCGATGGTCATGGTTTCACGCTCGCCGGTTTTACGGTTCTTCAGCTCGACTTCGCCATTGGCGACCGACCTCGGACCGACGATCACCTGGTAGGGAACGCCGATCAAATCCGCGAGTGCGAATTTCGCACCGGCGCGATCATCGGTATCGTCGAGAAGAACATCCTTGCCGGCCTTGGTCAGCGCCCCGTACACGGTGTCGCATGCGCCATCGCAACCGGCATCCCCAGCCTTCATGTTGATGATGATAGCATCGAACGGCGCGACTGAAGCCGGCCAGATAATGCCATTTTCATCATGGGAAGCTTCGATAATGGCCGGAACAAGGCGGGTCGGACCGATACCGTAGGATCCCATGTGGACAAGATGTTCCTTACCGTCAGGTCCCTGCACCTTGGCGCCCATCGGCTCGGAATATTTGGTGCCGAAATAGAAGATATGACCGACCTCGATACCACGCGCGGAAATCTTCGCATCATCGGGCATGGCGCCGTAAGCCGCCTCATCATGCATTTCGGATGTGGCGGCATAGTTTGACGTCCAGTCGTCAAAAATCGCCTGAAGGCCAGCAACATCATCAAAATCGGTATCGGCAGCCGGAATGGCGCGATCCAAGAAGCTCTTGTGACAGAACACTTCCGATTCACCGGTATCGGCGAGAATGATGAATTCATGGCTGTGATTACCGCCGATCGGGCCGGTATCGGCGCGCATCGGAATGGCCCGCAGACCAAGCTGGTCGAAGGTCCTGAGATAGGCGGTAAACATCTTGTTATAGGAGTGAATGGCGGCTTCCTTCGTCAGATCGAAGGAATAGGCGTCTTTCATCAGAAATTCGCGCGACCGCATCGTGCCGAAGCGCGGCCTGATCTCATCACGGAATTTCAATTGTATGTGATAGAGGTTCAACGGCAGGCTCTTGTAGGACTTTACATAGGACCGGAAGATGTCCGTGACCATTTCCTCATTGGTGGGACCGTACAGCATGGGCCGGTCCTGGCGATCCTTGATCCGCAGCATTTCCTTGCCATAGTCGTCGTAGCGACCGCTTTCCTGCCAAAGCTCCGCCGATTGCAGCGTCGGCATCAGCAATTCCACTGCCCCTGCCCGGTTTTGCTCCTGACGAATGATCGCATTGACCTTGTCCAGCACGCGCTTGCCCAGCGGCAGCCAGGAGTAGATGCCCTGCGACTGCTGCCGGATCATGCCGGTGCGCAGCATCAGCCGATGAGAAACGATTTCCGCTTCCTTGGGATTTTCCTTCAGGATGGGCAAAAAATAACGGGAGAGACGCATACCGACTTCCATTGGTTAGGCGAGCCGCCTGTCGTGCGGAATCAGCCATATATCTGGTTTTTCTTGAAGCCTTCTAACCGTTTCGCACGCGGAAGAAAACCCGCCCCGTCCTTTTGTTCACGGCGGCGAAGGATAACAAGGCCCGCGGCCCAACCTGCCTCATGCAGAGACATCTTGAAGATGGGCTTGCTCTGGTTGGCCCATGACTGAACAGCTGACCAAACAACCGAGACTCTGCTCCAAAATAGGAGCAAATCACTCTCGCCTGGGCATTCGCTCACAGCTCAACCATGTCAAAATATTGACAAATCAGCAAAAATTTCCAGCTCATTTTCTTTTTTTAGAAAGCTGTAACAAAAATGCAAAAAGTTGATGACAAGTCTGCCTTGTTGAGCTAGTTTACGCTCACAAAACAGGCAGAAAGCTTAAATTTCTGCCGATTTCGCGGTTAAAGTCTTGGGAGGATCAGATCTTAGGCGCGGTCATTCGCAGCCCCTTAATTGGTGAAAGGTCACGCGACATTTCAATAACAAGGTCTTCGGGCCTTGTTTTTTTTTGCCCATATGGTGTGTCCGCTTACAGGACACACCCATTGCTTTGCGAATAACGGGGCTTAGCGAATATCAGGCATGACGTGCGGCAGATCGGAAAAACTGAAGCCGAAATAGCCCGACACGAAATTCCAGCCAAAAAAGATGACGGCGGCAACAATCGTCGTGGTGCCCATCACCCGCCAGAAGCGGAAGCCTGCTGGGGCGCTGGCCACAGTGCCTGGAACAATGTCGCTTTCTTCGTCCTGCGTCCGCACTCCAAAGGGCAGGACTGCAAACAGCGTAACCCACCAGAGAATGAAATAGATCGCTCCACCGGTAACCCAGGACATCACTTTTCCTCCCCGAAATGCACCCCGAACACAGTCGCAAGAACGCAATCTACAGCATCGGACCGAAAAGTGAAAACCGGTTCTGGGGAAAACCCGAGCCTATCAGTTGCGCCTTTCACACCGTGGTTCTTCAATCCGGCAGTGTGGGCCAACCAATCAAAGCGGATTGCGAAGCAGGCCTTCAGCCATGGCGCGGAAAGCCTCGACTGCCTTTGGCAAGACATTTTCCGGATCGTCGCTGGCCGCAATCCAAAGTGCCGCATCAAGGGCGGCCCCACTCAGGAGCCGTGCTGCGGCTTCCGCATCAACCGGCTTTAGGACTTCCTGAGCAATAAGGCTCTCCAAAGCCCGGCGGGTTATTTGAAGACAGGTGTTCTGGCTTGGCCATTGGGAGGGGTCACCCAACACTGCGGGGCCGTCAAGTAACACGATGCGCTGCACCTCTGGCTCCATTGCCATTTCGATATAGGCCACACCCTCAGCCAGCAGGCGCTGCCAGTCCGTCGCGGCATGAGAACCGATTTGCTGGGCGCGCGCGGCCATTTCCGAATCGATCTGGTCGACAACCGCCGCCAGCAGACCGCGCTTGTCGCCAAAGTTATGATACAGCGCACCGCGCGTCAGCCCCGCATGGGCGGTCAACTCGTCCATGGACGCCGCCGAATAGCCCTTTTCAGCAAAGGCTTTTCGTCCAGCCGCGATCAACTTGACGCGGTTTTCCTGCATCGTTTCTTGTCGGGACTTTATCATTTAGACCTCATTTCACATACGAAATGCATGTGAATTTGACATACGGTTCGTATACCGGTATTTCGCATACGAACCGTATACGAAATACCGGTTTCAGTGCGAAGCATCGCGCAGACCCACTCGCATTTTTATCCGATAATACAGAGAAGAGAAAAAATGGCTGAACGCGAAGCAATCTTTCCTGCCAACCGACATGCTCTTTACGAAGAACACGGTTATTCCGCCGCCATCCGCTCCGGTGACCTGTTGTTTGTCTCAGGTCAGGTCGGCAGCCGTGACGATGGAACACCCGAGCCTGATTTCAAGCGTCAAGTCCAACTGGCTTTTGAAAATCTTAGGGCTGTCTTGGGTGCTGCGGGATGCGGCTTGGAGGATATCGTCGATGTAACGACGTTTCACACGGACCCCGAACAGCAGTTTGCAATCATCATGCCTGTCAAGCAGGAGTTCTTTCACCGCGCACCCTATCCGAACTGGACGGCTGTTGGCGTCACCTGGCTTGCCGGTTTCGATTTTGAAATAAAGGTCATTGCCCGCATTCCAAAAATTCATTGAAACAGAACCGTCAAAGAGTCGGGGATTGCTTAGAGTTGCTCGAGTTCGATCAATGTCCCAGTAAAATCCTTGGGATGCAGAAAAAGAACCGGCTTGCCATGCGCGCCGATTTTCGGTTCGCCATCTCCCAAAACGCGAGCGCCTTTGGAAATCAGGCGGTCTCGCGCGGCATAAATATCATCGACCTCATAGCAAATATGGTGCATGCCACCATTGGGTGATTTCTCGAGAAAGGCTTTGATCGGAGAATGTTCGCCCAGCGGTGCCAGCAGCTCGACCTTGGTATTTGGCAGTTCGACAAAAACCACCGTCACACCATGCTCCGGCAAGGCTTGAGCAGCGGAAACCGTCGCGCCAAGCGTGTCAGCGTAAGTCTCCACCGCAGAGCCAAGATCTGGCACGGCGATGGCGATATGGTTGACCCGGCCCAGCATACCCTTCTCCCATATCTGCGCACATGGAGCACCATTATCACGAGATGAATGGCGCTCCATGTCTGTTTATAGCTGACCTATTCGGGCTCCGGCAATCAGACCTTGGTCACAAAAACCGTAACGACCGGCTTCTTGCCCCAACACTCATTGGCGGTGGAGCGCACAGCGCGACGGATACTTTCACGCAGAGCGCCAAGATCCTTGCGTCGGGTGCGCGGAATGCTCTCGACGGCGCTCAGCACGGCGTCATAGAGAATATCCTCCATGTCATCGCCTTCCAGATCTTCCGCTGGCAGGCCATGGGCAACCACTTCCGGATCGTCGCGGAACTCAAAGCGTTCGTCCAGGAGGACGCTGACCGAGACATGGCCTGCAAAAGACAGCTTACGCCGCTCACCAATGCCCATCTGCTCGAAATCGCCCAGCAGCTTGCCATCCTTGAAGACCCGGCCATACGGCGCTTCACCGATGACTTCGGCAGGACCAGGCGCCAGCCGCAGAATGTCGCCATTGCGCACTTTCGGCACCTGCGCAATCCCGGCTTCCAGAGCCAGTTTCTGCTGCGCCGTCAGGTGAGCCGCCTCGCCATGAACAGGGACAAGAATTTGCGGGCGCGTCCATTGGTACATCTGCAAAAGCTCGTTGCGACGTGGATGGCCGGAGACATGCACCAGCGCGTCGCTATCGGTAACGATGGTTACGCCCTGCTCGATCAGACCATTCTTGATATCGTTGATCGGCTTTTCATTGCCCGGAATAGCGCGAGACGAGAATACCACCGTGTCGCCTTTGGTCAGCGCCACATTGCGCATTTCATCGCGTGACAACTTGGCAAGTGCCGCGCGCGACTCACCTTGGCTGCCGGTCAGGATCACCACAACCTTGTCGCGGGGAATATAGCCATATTCGTCCTCGGCAATAAAAGGCTGCACGCCTTCCATCAAACCGACATCGCGCGCCACACCGACGACCCGCTTCAAGGAACTGCCCAGAAGCAGCACTTCGCGCCCAGCAGCCTCGGCCGCCTTGGCAATCGAGCGGATACGTCCGACATTGGACGAAAACGTGGTAATTGCCACGCGCCCTTCCGCCGTCTTGATGATTTTGCGCAATCCTTCCGAGACTTCCTGCTCGGAGGGAGAAACGCCCTCGCGCATCGCGTTGGTGCTATCGCACATGACAGCCAGCACGCCCTCGTCGCCGAGAGCACGGAACCGCGCCTCATCGGTCAGCGGGCCAAGCGACGGCGCATGGTCGATCTTCCAGTCACCGGTATGGATGACATTGCCAAGCGGCGTGCGAATAATCAGCGACATCGGCTCGGGAATCGAGTGATTGACATCCGAAGCCTCGACAACGAAGGGGCCGACATGGACCTTGTCGCCTGGCTTGAAGGGCGTTACCGGAATTTCAGCCCGGGTTCCCTCATAATTGCGCTTGGCTTCCAGCATGCCGGCGGTAAAACCCGAGGCATAGACCGGTACATTCAGGCCCGGCCAGATATCGTTCAATCCGCCATAATGATCTTCATGCGCGTGGGTGATGAAGATAGCCTTGAGCCGGTTTTTCTGCGAGAGAACGAAGCGGATGTCAGGCAACACCAGATCCACGCCCGGCAGATCGGGACCAGGGAAGGTCACGCCGCAGTCCACCATGATCCATTCCCGGTTCTTCGGCGGGCCAAAGCCGTAAAGCGCCAGGTTCATGCCAATTTCACCTACGCCGCCCAGCGGCAGAAATACCAGTTCGTCTGTCTTTGTCATTCTTTCCTTGGCCCATTCGGCTCGAAAAACACATCTCCCGCCGCAACTGGCGTGATGCCTAGCGAGCCCCGGTCGAGCAATAATATCCCTTTATCATCGATTCCTGAAAACACACCGGAAATCGACCGATCCGGGAGATTGACGGTGATTTTCTCGCCGATCCCACACGCCACCTGCCGCCAGCGCTGCATCACTGCCTTGACGCCGCGTCCGCGATCCCAAAGCGCCAGGGCATCGGCCATGGCGGCAAAAAGATGCGTGAAAAGCTCATCAGGTGTAACGGCTGCGCCATGCTCGGCGAGGGAAGCCGTGGGATACGGCGTTTCCGTGGGCTTGAAACCAAGATTGATGCCGATACCGATGACCAGGGCGTTGCGGCCATCCGGCGTCCGCTCGGCTTCCAGCAGAATGCCGGAGGTCTTGGCACGACCGATCAGCACGTCATTCGGCCATTTGATTTCCAAAGGCGGCGCACCCGGCGGCAACACGACGCCAATCGCATCATGCACGGCCACGGCCACGGCCAGGGGAAGCGAAGCCAGATCGGCCAACGGCGCCGGATCGATCAATAAAAGAGAGCTATAGAGATTGCCGGGCTCCGAGGCCCAAGGCCTGCCACGACGACCCCGGCCGCCTGTCTGGCGGTTGGCCGTGATCCAGAGATCACCCGGATCACCGTCACGGGCCCTGATCAGGCATTGCTGGTTGGTGGAATCCACCTCGTCCAGCGCAATATGTCGGAAGGCGTCGAGCGCCTTCCGACGATGGGTGGAATAGTCGCTCAACGGAACAAGGTCGCTGCCGCTGCCGACGCCGCACTGCCGATCGGACCACCGATCAACACATAGGCAATGACGAACAGACCGGACAGGCCAAAGACCACCCGCAACGTGCCAGACGTCGCGGCAAACTCGATCTTGGCATCGTCGAACCACATGACCTTGACGAGGCGCAGGTAGTAGTAGGCGCCGATAACCGAGGCCAGAACACCGATGATCGCCAGGGCATAGAGATGGGCCTCGATAGCCGCCAGGAAGACGAAATACTTCCCGAAGAAGCCCGCGAGCGGCGGAATACCGGCCAACGAGAACATCAGTGCCGTCAGAACGAAGGCCATGAACGGACGGGTCTGCGACAGACCAGCCAGATCATCCACTGTTTCAAGCGCTTCGCCCTCCTTGGTCCGCATCGCCATGATGCAGGCGAAGGTACCGAGATTCATAATCAGGTAGATCAGCATATAGAGCAGAACGCCCTCAATGCCCTGCTTGGAGCCAGCGGCCAGGCCGACCAGAGCGTAACCCATATGACCAATGGAGGAATAGGCCATCAGGCGCTTGATATTGCGCTGGCCGATGGCGGCGACCGAGCCCAGAACCATGGAGGCAATCGCGATGAACACGACGATCTGCTGCCATTCGGCGGTGATCGGCTGGAAGGCGTCGATAACGATGCGCACCAGGATCGCCATGGCGCCAACCTTTGGGGCGGCAGCAAGAAAGGCCGTGACGGGGGTCGGCGCGCCTTCGTAAACATCCGGTGTCCACATATGAAAGGGAACGGCGGAAATCTTGAAGGCGAGACCGGCCAGCACGAAGACCAGACCGAAAATAAGTCCGAGATTGGTGTGACCAGCGGCCAGGACGGCAGCGATCTTGTCGAACTCGACATTGCCGGTGAAGCCGTAGACCAGAGACATGCCGTAGAGCAACATGCCCGACGACAGGGCACCAAGCACGAAATATTTCAGGCCAGCTTCCGAAGACCGCGCGCTGTCGCGGTTCATGGCGGCGATGACGTAGAGCGCCAGAGACTGGAGTTCCAGCGACATATAAAGAGAGATCAGGCTATTGGCCGAGATCATCAAGAGAATGCCGAGGGTCGCCAGCACCAGCAAGACCGGAAACTCGAACTTGTCGAGATCGTTGGCGCGTGCCTGACCGAACGCCATCACCATCGTGGTGATGGAGCCAATCAGGGCCAGGACCTTCATGAAACGGGCATAGCCGTCAGAGATATAGGCACCGCCGAAGGCGACGCCATCGGCGGGCATCAACAGGATCCACGCGCAGGCAGCGGCCAGAAGCGCCACCGCCAGGCCCGTCACCAACGAGGTCTTGTTGGTGAACACGCCGATCATCAGCAATACCAGCGCGCCAACCGCAAGCAGAAGCTCCGGCGTGGCGAGATGCAGGCTTGCAAGGAGAGTTTCAGCATTCATGTCCAATGATCCTGTCGTCAGTTCACCAGGAGCGCAACATTTTGCGCAGCCTGCAGAGCAGCGGTGTAGTTATTCAAAAGCGCATCCACCGAAGCCGTCGTCACGTCGAAGATCGGGGCCGGATAGACACCGAACAGGATGGTAAGCGCGATCAACGGATAAAGCGTGACCTTTTCGCGGAAGGACAGATCGAGAAGCGCTTTCAGACTCTCCTTGTCCAGCGCCCCGAAAACGACCCGGCGATAAAGCCAGAGCGCGTAGGCCGCCGACAGGATAACGCCGGTGGCGGCAAACAACGCCACCCAGCTATTGGCGCGGAACGCACCGATCAGCGTCAGGAATTCGCCGATAAAGCCCGAGGTGCCAGGCAGGCCGACATTGGCCATGGTGAAGATCATAAAGGCCAGCGCGTATTTCGGCATGTTGTTGGCGAGACCGCCATAGGCGACGATTTCGCGGGTATGCATGCGATCATAGATCACGCCGACGCAGAGAAACAGCGCGCCTGAGACAAAGCCGTGGCTGATCATCTGGAAAACCGCACCCTGCAAGCCTTGGGTATTGGCAGCAAAGATACCAATCGTCACATAGCCCATATGAGCAATGGAGGAATAGGCGATTAGCTTCTTCATATCCTCCTGCATCAGCGCCACAAGCGAAGTGTAGATGATGGCGATAACGGAGAGCGCAAAGACCGCTGGTGCGAAATAGTCGGAGGCAAGCGGGAACATCGCCAGCGAAAAGCGAATGAACCCATAACCACCGAGCTTCAGCATGATCCCCGCCAGAATGACCGAACCAGCGGTCGGCGCCTGGACGTGCGCATCGGGAAGCCAGGTGTGGACAGGCCACATCGGCATCTTCACCGCGAAGGAAGCGAAGAAGGCCAGCCATAGCACCGTCTGCAGATGCGGCGGGAATTTATGAGCGAGAAGCGCTGCGATATCGGTCGTGCCGGCATCCCAGTACATTGCCATAATCGCCAGCATCATCAACACGGAGCCAAGCAGCGTATAGAGGAAGAACTTGTAGGACGCATAGACGCGGTCCTTACCACCCCAGACACCGATGATGATGAACATCGGGATCAGGCCCGCTTCGAAGAACACGTAGAACAGCACGATATCCAGCGACACGAACACGCCGACCATCATCACTTCAAGAATGAGGAAGGCGATCATGTATTCCTTGATCCGCTTCTGGACCGAGGTCCAGCTGGCGAGCACGCAGAACGGCATGAGGAACGCCGTCAACACCACGAACAGCATGGAAATGCCATCGACGCCGAGGTGATAGGCAATGCCGGTGCCGAGCCAGGGATGATTTTCCACCATCTGGAAGCCTGGATTGGCGTTATCGAAGCCGATCCAGATGAAAAGCGAGACAATGAAGGTCGCAACCGTCGTCAACAACGAAATGTTGAGAACGTTCCGGCGTCCGGATGGAGTGTCGCCATTCATCAGCAGCAGCAGGGCAACCCCGACCAGCGGCAGAAAGGTGACCGTTGAAAGAATTGGCCAATCGGTCATCAGATCGAACTCCCGAGCATCATCCAGGTAATAAGCGCTGCAATTCCGAGCAGCATTGCGAACGCATAGTGGTAGAGATAGCCGGATTGCAGCCGGACAACCCGCTGCGTCAGACCTGCGACCCCGGCGGCAACGCCGTTCGGGCCGTAGGCATCAATGGTGGCGACATCGCCCTTCTTCCACAGGAACCGTCCAAGCGCCTTGGCCGACCGTACGAAGAGGAAGTCATAAAGCTCGTCGAAATACCACTTGTTGAGCAGGAATTGGTAGAGAAGCCACTGGCTTTGCGCCAGTTTCTTCGGCGTTTCCGGCGACTTGATATACATGTACCAAGCCGTAACCAGGCCGACGAGCATGGCAACAAACGGGCTGAGCTTGACCCAGGTCGGAACGTGATGAACCTCATGGAGGACTTCATTATGCGCACCGGTAAACAATGCACCCTTCCAGAACTCGGCATAGGCTTCGCCAAAGAAATAGTCATGGAAGATAAAGCCAGCGAACAAGGCTCCTGCGGTCAGAAGGTAAAGCGGCACCAGCATGACCTGAGGCGATTCATGCACATGATGCATGACTTCGTGCGAGGCGCGCGGCTTGCCGAAGAAGGTCATGAACGCCAGGCGCCAGGAATAGAAGCTGGTGAACAGGGCGGCAATGACCAGAAGCACGAAGGCAAAGGTTGAAACGCCTGTGCCAGCGGCAAAGGAGGATTCGATAATCGCATCCTTGGAGAAGAAGCCTGCCGTACCGATCATCGTTCCCGGAATGCCAACACCTGTCAGCGCCAGATTGCCGATGGTCATCGCCCAGAAGGTCACTGGGATATGCTTGCGTAAGCCCCCCATGTGACGCATGTCCTGCTCGCCATCCACAGCATGAATGACCGAACCGGCACCAAGGAACAACAGGGCCTTGAAGAATGCGTGCGTGAACAGGTGGAAAATAGCCGCGCCATAAGCACCGACGCCAAGCGCCACGAACATGTAGCCAAGCTGCGAGCAGGTCGAATAGGCAATCACCCGCTTGATGTCGTTCTGCACGAGACCGACGGTGGCCGCGAAGAAGGCCGTGATCGCACCGACGATGGTGACGACAGTCAGGGCATCCGGCGACAATTCGAAGACTGGCGACATGCGGGCAACGAGGAAGACACCAGCGGTGACCATGGTTGCCGCGTGGATCAGAGCCGAAACCGGTGTCGGCCCCTCCATCGCATCCGGCAGCCAGGTATGCAGCAAGAATTGCGCCGACTTACCCATGGCGCCCATGAACAGCAGCAGGCAGGCTGCGGTTACCGCATGGCCCTTGTCGAGATGCATACCGAACAGATTGATGACAGCGTCACCGGCAGGTGCGCCTTCGGCTGGCAGATATGTCTGAGCCGAAGCGAAGATCGTCTCGAAATTGATCGAGCCAAACAGCACGAACAGCGTGGCGATGCCGAGAATAAAGCCAAAGTCGCCGACACGGTTGACGATGAAGGCTTTCATGGCAGCAGCCGTTGCCGAAGGTTTCTTGAACCAGAAACCGATCAGCAGGTAAGAGGCCAGACCGACGCCTTCCCAGCCGAAGAACATCTGCAGGAGATTGTCTGACGTGACCAGCATCAACATTGCAAAGGTAAACAGCGACAGATAGCTGAAAAAGCGAGGACGATGCGGATCGTGATGCATGTAGCCGATGGAATAGAGATGCACCAGCGTCGAGACGCTGTTGACCACCACCAGCATGACCGCCGTCAGCGTGTCGATCCTCAACGCCCATTCGACATCGATGCCGCCGACCTGAATCCAGCGCAGCACAGGAACCTTGATCAGCTCAGAATGACCGAAGCCAACCGAGATGAACACGTACCAGGACAGGGCCGCCGTCAGCACCATGAAGCCGGTGGTGATGAATTCCGATGCCTTGGCGCCGATCTGGCGACCGAACAGGCCGGCGATGAGCGCGCCAAGCAGCGGAAGAAAGACGATTGTCTTATACAATAGCATAGCCGTATCAGCCCTTCATCATGTTGACGTCTTCAACGGCGATCGATCCGCGGTTGCGGTAGAAGACAACGAGGATAGCAAGGCCGATCGCGGCTTCCGCAGCCGCGACGGTCAGGATAAACAGCGCGAAAACCTGGCCGACGATGTCATTGAGGAATGACGAGAAGGCCACCATGTTGACGTTGACCGCCAGAAGAATGAGTTCCACCGACATCAGGATAACGATGATGTTCTTTCGGTTCAGGAAGATACCGAAGACGCCCAGCATGAACAGGATCGCGCTGACGGTGAGATAATGGGAAAGTCCGATTTCCATTGTTCGTTTCCTTGAGATCCCTTGCCTTCAGCTCAGATGCCCTGGCCGGGCTTGACCTTGACCACCTTGATGGCAGTCGCCGGTCCACGTGCAACCTGGTGTGCAATATTCTGCCGCTTGATGTGCTGGCGGTGACGTAGCGTCAGCACGATGGCGCCGATCATGGCCACCAGCAGCACAAGGCCGGCAATTTGGAAGAAGAAGACATAATTGGTATAGAGCACATCGCCGAGCGCCGCCGTGTTCTGACGGTCCGCCAGTGCCGGGATCGGCATGGTGATCGCCTGCTTAGCAGCAGGCGAGATGACCGAGCCGCCGATCACGAAGATCAGTTCAGCTGCAACGATGGCACCGATCAAGGCCGCGAGGGGACCATGTTTCGAAGCCCCTGCCCTCAATTCCGTGAAGTCGATGTCCAGCATCATCACCACGAACAGGAAGAGCACTGCAACCGCGCCGACATAGACGACCAGCAGGATCATCGCCAGGAACTCGGCGCCCGTCAGCATGAACAGACCAGCCGCGTTGACGAAGGTGAGGATGAGGAACAAAACCGAATGAACCGGATTGCGTGACGAAATAACCATGAACGCCGACGCAATCGCGACAAAGGCGAAAAGGTAGAAAAAGATTGCCTGAAGACCCATGATGGTGCCTTTTCATCTTCCCCAGGAGCGCGGCGCGGCCGTGTCCCATGAAATGCCAGTGGCCCGGGCCGGACCATCCATGCATTTCGTTTCAATTTCAAACCGGGACGGACAGATTTTGTCCAGCCGCCATCGGTTTCCTCAAAAGACGATCTCAGCGGTAGGGAGCATCCTGCGCAAGATTGCGCGCGATTTCCCGCTCCCACCGATCTCCATTGGCCAGAAGCTTGGCCTTGTCGAAATAGAGTTCTTCGCGTGATTCCGTCGAGAATTCGAAATTCGGACCTTCGACGATCGCATCGACCGGGCAGGCTTCCTGGCAGAAGCCGCAATAGATGCATTTTACCATGTCGATATCGTAACGAACCGTGCGGCGCGTGCCATCGTTGCGGCGCGGGCCGGCTTCGATGGTGATCGCCTGGGCCGGACAGATCGCCTCGCATAATTTGCAGGCAATGCAACGCTCTTCCCCATTGGGATAACGGCGCAACGCATGCTCGCCGCGAAAGCGCGGGCTGACAGGGCCTTTCTCAAACGGATAGTTCACGGTCGCCTTCTGCTTGAAAAAGTAACGCATCGACAGGAAAAATGCGTTGACGAACTCTTTCAGAAACAGCGAGCGGACAGCCTGGGAAACACTTGCCATCTTCAAACTCCAATTCTGCCGAAATCTGCGGGGTGAAGGCTCATGCCCAGCCCCCCAGTTTCAACACGAATGCAACAATAACCACCATGGCCAGCGACAGCGGCAGGAACACTTTCCAGCCCAGGCGCATCAACTGGTCATAACGGTAGCGTGGAACGATCGCCTTGGTGATGCCGAACATGAAGAACACCAGCGTCGCCTTGAGGATGAACCAGATAATGCCCGGCACCCAGTTGAGTACGGCAATGTCCAACGGCGGCAACCAGCCCCCCAGGAACAGGATGGTGGTCAGGGCGCACATTAGCACGATGGCCGCATACTCACCCAGCATGAACATCATGTAAGGGGTCGATCCGTATTCCACCATGAAGCCGGCAACCAGTTCGGATTCAGCTTCCGGCAGGTCGAAGGGGGGACGATTTGTTTCCGCCAGCGCCGAGATGAAAAAGATCACAAACATCGGAAACAGCGACAACCAATGCCAATCCAGCAGCGAGGACGGCATGCCCATCATCGTGCCGAGACCATGGTTCTGGGAATTGACGATGTCGGTGAGGTTCAGAGATCCCGCACACAACAGCACCGTGACGATGACGAAGCCGATCGACACTTCGTAGGAGACCATCTGCGCCGCAGAGCGCAAAGCACCGAGGAATGGGTATTTCGAGTTGGACGCCCAGCCCCCCATGATGATGCCGTAGACTTCCAGCGAGGAAATCGCAAACACATAGAGAATGCCGACGTTGATATTGGCAATTACCCAGCCCTGGTTGAGCGGAATAACCGCCCAGGTCGCCAGAGCCAGCGTCACGGCTACAAGCGGCGCCAGGAGGAAAACGGCCTTATTGGCACCGGCCGGAATGATCGGTTCCTTGAACACGAATTTCAAAAGGTCGGCGAAGGACTGGAAAAGCCCCCAGGGACCCACCACATTGGGACCACGGCGCAATTGCACCGCCGCCCAGATCTTGCGGTCTGCCAACAGAATATAGGCAATGAACACCAGCAGGCAGACCAGCAGCAGCAGGGACTGGCCGATCATGATGGCCGCCGGCCACACATAGGTAGAAACGAAACTGTCCATGGTCCCTTGCCCTTACTCTGCCGCAGCCTTGAAATTATTGCGGGCCAATGCCGAACACTCGGCCATCACCGCAGACGCGCGTGCAATCGGGTTTGTCAAATAGAAGTCTTTGATCGGAGACGCAAACCCGGATTGGGTCATGTTCCCGCCTTTTTTCGCCAACGCGTCGATTTCCACCGGATTGCCTTCGGCAATCTCGTCCAGCGCAGCAAAATGCGGATAGGCCTGATAGAGCTTCTGTCGCAGTTGGCCAAGCGAATCGAACGGCAACTTCTTGCCGAGCACGTCCGAAAGCGCGCGCAGCACAGCCCAGTCTTCGCGAGCCTCACCCGGCGCGAAACCAGCGCGATTGCCAAGCTGAACGCGACCTTCCGTATTCACCCAAGTGCCCGACTTTTCCGTATAGGCGGCAGCCGGCAAGATAACATCGGCATTCTGGGCGCCGTTATCACCATGCGAACCGATATAGACCGTCAGTTTTGCGGTCTTGGCCGACAGATCCAGTTCGTCCGCGCCGAGCAGGAAGAGGACGTCCATAGCCGTTGGCATTTCTGCCGCTGTCTTGCCCCCCTGCCCCGGCACGAAGCCAAGATCGAGGCCACCGACGCGCGACGCGGCGGTATGCAGAACACCGAAACCGTTCCAGCTTTCGCCGACCGCACCGACGGCAACAGCAAGCGCTGCGACCTGAGCCAGCACGGCAGCGCCGTCGCCACGGGTCAAGGCACCTTGGCCGATGATGATCAAGGGCTTCGCCGCCGTCTTCAACGCATCAAAGAAGCTGTTCTTGCCAGCAGCCAGATCGGCAAGCGTATCAGTGCCCGCACCCAGATAGCTATAATCATAACGCAGATCGGCGTTCTCGCCGATTACCCCAATCGGGAAGCCACCTCGGCGCCACCGCTTGCGGATACGCGCATTCATGACCGCCGCTTCAAGGCGCGGATTGCAACCGATCAACAGCAGCGCGTCGGCATCCTCGATGCCCTCGATTGTCGAGTTGAGGATATAGGACGAACGCCCCAGAACCGGATCGAGCGCCGTGCCATCCTGGCGACAATCATAGCTCGTGGAACCAAGCGAGGTCAGCAGTTCCTTCAGTGCATACATTTCCTCGACGGAGGCCAGATCGCCGGCAATCGCGCCAATCTTCGACCCATTGGTGGCCGAAACGGCAGTCTTGATTTCAGCGAAGGCTTCCGGCCAGGTTGCAGGCTGGAGGCGGCCATTGCGTCGCACATAAGGCCGGTCCAGACGCTGGGTCTTCAATCCGTCCCAGATGAAGCGGCTCTTATCGGAAATCCACTCTTCATTGATGCTGTCATTGACGCGCGGCATGACACGCATCACTTCGCGACCGCGCGTATCGACGCGGATTGCCGAACCCAGCGCATCCATCACATCGACCGATTCGGTCTTGCCCAATTCCCACGGACGGGCCGTGAAGGCAAAGGGCTTGGAAGTCAGCGCACCGACCGGGCAAAGATCAACGACATTGCCCTGCAATTCCGAGGTCATCGCCTGTTCGAGATAGGTGGTGATTTCAGCATCCTCACCGCGACCGATCAGGCCAAGTTCGGCAATGCCAGCCACTTCGGTGGTGAAGCGGACGCAGCGCGTGCAGTGAATGCAACGGTTCATCACCGTCTTGACCAGCGGTCCGATATACTTGTCCTCGACGGCGCGCTTGTCCTCGCCATAACGGGAACTGTCGATACCGAAGGCCATGGCCTGGTCCTGCAAGTCGCATTCGCCGCCCTGGTCACAGATCGGACAATCAAGCGGATGGTTGATGAGGAGGAACTCCATCACCCCTTCGCGCGCCTTCTTGACCATTGGCGTATTGGTATAGACTTCCGGCAACTCGCCATTCGGACCACCACGGATATCGCGCACGCCCATGGCGCAGGAGGCTGCCGGCTTTGGCGGACCGCCCTTCACCTCGACAAGGCACATACGGCAATTGCCGGCTACCGAAAGCCGCTCGTGGAAACAAAAACGCGGAACTTCGGCACCCGCTTCCTCGCACGCTTGAAGCAGCGTGAAATGATCGGGAACCTCGATCTCCTTACCGTCGACTTTCAGCTTTGCCATATTCGCCTTCCTGTCTCACGTCCATCGCAGCCGCCGCTTCTTCAGTCCGGCCAGGAAAATCGCACAGGATTTTCCGCTACGCATGTCTCAGTTCTCGACCGCTCGCCTGCTCTGCATCTCATCATTCAAGATGGAATGCATGGCGGCAGAGCGCCCTTAATTCATCCAATAGGCCTTCGCCTATTTTTTCCGTGCCGTGCTTCATACATGAGACACAAAACACGTCGTAACACATTCTATATCAATCACAATTCCTAAACCGATACAGGCACACCCGCCTAATCAGGCACCGGTCAGCTTGCGGGCCTGTCCGATCCAGTCATCACGCAGGATGCGACCGTCTAGTCCAAGCTCCGCATCAATCCGTGCCGCATCTTCGGGCGTCCAGGTGGCGATATCATCAAGGCCATGAACACCCAGTTTACCGAGCATCTCTTGAACCTTCGGTCCAACACCGCCGATCGCCTTCAGATCAGCCTTCTTGCCGCGCCGCCGAGCAGGCTTTACGGCAACAGGCGCGGCCTTCGCTTCGGGCTCCTCTACAGATTTCACAGGCGCGACTGTCGGCTTTTTGGCCGACTGCACTGCCTGGCTTTTTACCGGCTTGGCAGGCTGCGGCTTGCTCTTCGTTTTTGCGACTGGACGGCGTGCGGGTGCCGCCTTAGGGGGAACCACTGTATCCGAAACCGGAGCATCGACTGGTTGCAGCTGCGTTTCAGGCTTCAAATTGACCTCTGAAACGGATGCGACAGCAACCTGATCATCAGCTTTATCTTCCGGCACATCGTCCTTCGGCCGACGGGCGGGCTTGTCCATCATCGTTTGCATGGAACCGAGCATCACACCGGTCATCTGGGTGGCAAAACCGAAACCAAGCACCGTGGCCGCCGCAAAGGCAGCCATCGGGTTGGCCATCAAAGCATGCAGTGACGATCCGGCCATCTCAGCGCCGCGGCTGGCGTCAGCCGGCTTTGCCGATGCATCCGTTCCCGTCCGTTTCGAAGCCTCAACCATTGCATCACCTTTGTTATTCGGCAACCACCGTAACCAGAGCCTTCGTTACTCAGCCGCTTCCATGACCGCGCCATGGTCCATGGCTTTGCGGGTATATTCATCGATCCTGGCCTCGATCTCAGGCCGGAAATTACGGATCAGACCCTGGATCGGCCAAGCCGCCGCATCGCCAAGCGCGCAGATGGTATGACCTTCAATCTGCTTGGTGACCTGGAACAGCATGTCAATTTCACGCTTCTGGGCATTGCCCTTCACCATGCGCTCCATCACCCGCCACATCCAGCCGGTCCCTTCGCGGCACGGTGTGCATTGGCCGCAGCTTTCATGCTTGAAGAACTGCGACAGCCGGGCAATCGCCTTGATGATATCGGTGGACTTGTCCATGACGATAATCGCTGCGGTACCGAACGAGGATTTCACATCACGTAACCCATCGAAATCCATGGGGACGTCAATAATATCTTCCGCCTTGACCACTGGACAGGACGCGCCGCCGGGAATGACAGCCAGAAGATTGTCCCAACCGCCGCGAATGCCTCCAGCATGCCGCTCGATCAGTTCGCGGAACGTGATCCCCATGGTTTCTTCAACCGTGCAAGGCTTGTTGACATGACCGGAGATCATGAACAGCTTGGTACCGACATTGTTCGGGCGACCGAAGGACGAGAACCAGCCAGCGCCACGGCGCAGGATGGTTGGTGCGACCGCAATCGACTCGACATTATTGACCGTCGTCGGGCAGCCATAGAGACCCATATTGGCCGGGAACGGCGGCTTCAGGCGTGGCTGGCCCTTCTTGCCTTCAAGGCTTTCGAGCAAAGCCGTTTCCTCGCCGCAGATATAGGCCCCTGCGCCATGATGAACGTAAATGTCATAATCCCAGCCGAGCTTGTTGTTTTTGCCCAGCAATCCGTATTCGTAGCACTCGTCGATTGCGGCCTGAAGCGCTTCGCGTTCGCGCATATATTCGCCGCGCACATAAATATAGGCGGCGTGGGCGCCCATGGCGAAACCGGCAATCACGCAGCCTTCCAGCAGCGTATGCGGATCATGGCGCATGATTTCCCGGTCCTTGCAGGTGCCGGGTTCGGACTCATCGGCATTGACGACCAGATAATGCGGGCGACCGTCGCTTTCCTTCGGCATGAAGGACCACTTCAGACCCGTGGGGAAGCCTGCGCCGCCGCGACCACGAAGACCGGAGGCCTTCATCTCATTGATGATCCAGTCGCGTCCCTTTTCCAGGATCTGCTTGGTCCCGTCCCAGTGGCCGCGGCTCATCGCGCCTTTCAGGGACTTGTCCTTGAGGCCGTAGATATTGGTGAAAATGCGGTCCTTATCCTGTAACATCTCTCACCCCTTGGCCTTGTCGGCATTGTCGCCGGAGACTTTCGCATTTTCACTCGCTGCCGGCTTGTCGGTGGCGGGCGTCTTCAGCTTCGGATCGGTTATCGGCGTATCGGTTGTCGGACGACCGGCATTAGCCGGTGGAACCGCTACCTCATCCTGTCCAGACTGTCCCTCGCCCCAACGGACCGGGGTGATCTCTTCCGTCAGGCTGGTCAGCCCGCCTTCAGGAGCAGAAAACACTCGCTCGATCTGCGGACCTGTCTTGACCTCGCCACCCTTGCCGGCTTCGAAGGCGTCGATGATTTCTTCGAGGCGCGCGGGTGTCAGATCCTCATAAGCGTCCTTGAAGATGATGACCATCGGCGCGTTGACGCAGGCACCCTGACATTCGACTTCTTCCCATGACAGGGTTCCGGTCGCATTACGCTCAAGAGGCTCCGGATGGATCTTTTTCTTACAGATTTTCATCAGCTCTTCCGAGCCGCGCAGCATGCAGGGCGTGGTACCACAGACCTGGATATGGGCTTTGGTGCCGACCGGCTTCAACTGGAACTGGGTATAGAAGGTCGCCACTTCGAGCACGCGGATATAGGGCATGTCCAGCTTGTCCGCGACGAATTCGATCGTCGCCTTGGTGACCCAGCCGTCCTGCTCCTGCGCCCGCATCAACAGCGGGATGACAGCGGATTGCTGACGACCCTCCGGATATTTGCGGATGGTGGCTTCGGCCCAAACGGCATTCTCCTCGCTAAAAGCGAAGGATGCGGGCTGGAATTGATCTTCGGCTAAACGACGAACGGACATACTTCCTCACGCCTTATCTCAGTTTTTGAACAGAAGACCCTGATGCGTCGCCATGACGACATCCCGGCCTGCGTTCAGATTGTCCTTCTCGCGGACGCTGACGAGCAATGCGGCAGAAAGCCCGATTGCCGCCTGCAGAGCAGACGGCGTGGCGGGACAGTGCCGGTCGGTCCCAACGGTCTGCAATGCGTAGCCCCAACCTGCAACCGACGTTGCAAGAGGAGCACCACACTGCCGATCCGAAAGGATAAGCTGCATCAACGATCCACCTCACCAAATACGATGTCGAGAGACCCCAGCACCGCCGTTACGTCAGCAAGCTGATGACCGCGCGACATGAAGTCCATGGCTTGCAGATGCACGAACCCAGGAGCGCGGATCTTGCAGCGATACGGCTTGTTTGTGCCGTCCGCCACCAGATAAACCCCGAATTCGCCCTTCGGCGCCTCGACGGCCGCATAGACTTCGCCAGCCGGCACGTGGAAACCTTCGGTATAAAGCTTGAAGTGATGGATGAGCGCTTCCATCGACCGCTTCATCTCACCCCGTTTCGGCGGCACGACCTTGCCATCCACAGACGAAACCGGACCAACGCGTGCATCGCCGAGCAGGCGATTGACGCATTGCTTCATGATCTTCACCGATTCGCGCATTTCCATCATGCGGATCAGATAGCGATCGTAGCAGTCGCCATTCTTACCAACCGGAATGTCGAATTCCAAATCCGAATAGCATTCGTAAGGCTGCGAGCGGCGCAAATCCCAGGCTGCACCCGAACCGCGAACCATCACGCCGGAGAAGCCCCATTTCCAGGCATCTTCCAGGCTGACAACGCCGATATCGACATTGCGCTGCTTGAAAATACGGTTCTCGGTCAACAGACCTTCGATGTCATCTAGAACTTTCAGGAACGGATCGCACCAGGCACCGATATCCTCGACCAGCTGGGCCGGAATATCCTGGTGAACGCCACCGGGACGGAAATAGGCGGCATGCATGCGCGCGCCAGATGCCCGCTCATAGAATACCATCAATTTTTCGCGCTCTTCGAAGCCCCAGACCGGTGGCGTCATCGCACCGACGTCCATCGCTTGCGTGGTGACGTTCATGATATGCGACAGGATGCGACCGATTTCGGAATAGAGAACCCGGATCAGCTGGCCACGGATCGGAATTTCCAGGCCGAGGAGCTTTTCGATAGCCAGACAATAGGCATGCTCCTGATTCATCGGCGCGACATAGTCCAGCCGGTCGAAATAGGGCAATGCCTGCAAATAGGTCTTGGCTTCGATCAGCTTTTCGGTGCCACGGTGCAAGAGGCCGATATGCGGATCGACACGCTCGACGATTTCGCCGTCCAGCTCCAGCACCAGACGCAAAACGCCGTGCGCCGAGGGATGTTCGGGGCCGAAATTGATCGTGAAGTTACGGACGGAATGTTCAGTCATGGTCTCGCCTTCCGTTCCCTTACTTCGCGGCTTTTTCATCGCCGGGCAGCACGTAATCCGTGCCTTCCCAAGGCGAGAGAAAGTCGAAACTACGGAACTCCTGCTTCAACTCAACCGGTTCATAAACCACCCGCTTGACCGTGTCATCATAGCGGACTTCAACAAAACCTGTCAGCGGAAAATCCTTGCGCAGCGGATGGCCTTCAAAGCCGTAATCGGTCAGCAGACGACGCAGGTCCGGATGACCGGTAAACATCACGCCATAGAGATCCCAGGCCTCACGCTCAAACCAGTCGGCGCCTGGAAACAACGGACAGATCGACGGAACCGGCTTGTCTTCGCTGGTGGAAAGCTTGACGCGGATGCGCTGATTCTGCTTCGGCGCCAGGAAGTGATAGACCACCTCGAAACGCTCGACACGCTCAGGATAATCCACACCGCAGATGTCGATGATATTGATGAAGCCGCAACGGGCGTCGTCACGCAGGAAAGTCACCAGCGCGTAAATATTTTCGACGGTCGTGGTGACCGTCAGTTCACCAAAGGCAACGGTGCTCGACAAAGCGAGACCACCGCTGTTTTCGGTGATGTGGGATGCCAGCACTTGCAGGGCTTCACTCATCTTGTCGGTCCCTCGCCTTAGCGCTCGATCGTGCCGGTGCGGCGGATTTTCTTCTGAAGCAGCAGGACGCCATAGAGCAACGCCTCTGCCGTGGGGGGACAGCCCGGCACATAAATGTCGACAGGCACGACCCGGTCACAACCCCGAACCACGGAGTACGAATAGTGATAGTAACCGCCGCCATTGGCACAGGAACCCATGGAGATCACATAGCGCGGCTCCGGCATCTGGTCATAGACCTTGCGCAAGGCGGGCGCCATCTTGTTGGTCAGGGTTCCCGCGACAATCATCACGTCCGACTGGCGCGGAGATGCACGCGGCGCGACGCCGAAGCGCTCCATGTCGTAACGCGGGCCAGAGGCCTGCATCAGACCTTCGACGGCGCAACAAGCCAGACCGAACTGCATCCACATCAAAGATCCGGTGCGCGCCCAGGTAATCAAAGCCTGAGTGGAAGTGACGAGAAACCCTTTGTCGGCCAGCTCATCATTGATCTCGCCGAAAAACGTGCTGTCATTGCCAACCGGCTTGCCGGTGGCAGGGTCCAGAATACCCTTCGGCTGCGGCGCAACCAAGGTCTGGTGATCGCTTTGGCTCACTCCCATTCCAGGGCTCCCTTCTTCCATTCATAGATAAATCCGATGGTCAACACGCCGAGAAACACCATCATAGACCAGAAACCAAACCAGCCGATCGCACCGAAGGAAACCGCCCACGGAAACAGGAAGGCAACTTCGAGATCGAAGATGATAAAAAGAATCGACACGAGGTAAAATCGAATATCGAATTTGACGCGGGCATCGTCAAAAGCATTGAAGCCGCATTCATAGGCAGAAAGCTTTTCCGAGTCTGGCGCCTTGAATGCCACGGCAAACGGCGTCACCAGAAGGGCTATGCCGATAACCATCGCAATTCCGACGAAAACCATGATCGGAAGGTAGGAACTGAGGAGTTCAGTCATCGTATCCATCCTTGCTTGTCAAAACGCCGGGCGACGTTCACGGCGGTGCGCCGACAAGCCAAAAAGACTGTTGCAACGAGCTGTTGGTTAGCGCAGCCAGCGCCCGTGCGCAAGTGCGCTTACCGCATTTCGCACATGCACACAAAGACTTTAACACCAAGATTGAAGGCTGGTATATAGTACGTTGCTGTTCAAAAGATATAACGAACTAAGGAGGTGGAAAAATGGCGCGAGTGACGGGGCTCGAACCCGCGACCTCCGGCGTGACAGGCCGGCACTCTAACCGACTGAGCTACACCCGCGCATTGATGATGCCGTGTCATAAGCATCTGAATGGAAAGCCATTCACTTTTAGTACCAGGATGGCGCGAGTGACGGGGCTCGAACCCGCGACCTCCGGCGTGACAGGCCGGCACTCTAACCAACTGAGCTACACCCGCAATTTCCTGGTGGGAAGCTTGCTTCCCCGCTTACCGACCGTCATGTGCCGTTCGATGAGCGGCTAACTAAGTGGTTCCTTGGTGGGTGTCAAGCAGCATTGAAAACAAAAACGTGACAGAATGATTTTTCGCTGTTGATGGACAGAAAACACCGGCGATTGTGCACAGGCACAGGGATCGAAACAGGCAGCGAGAACAAACCGACCAAACGACGCCGACCGTATTGACTGCCAGGTGCGGCCCTTCGGCCATCCTGCGCATGTCACACGATCCCCACCGCCAATCCAGACCGGGTGCCACAAGAGAAAACCGCGCCCTGTTGAGAACGAGGCCATAGCGCACGCCCTATAGCAGAATACCGAAGGCGGCCTCCCCTTTTCGAAAGGAAGCGACAAGCCCGGAACTGTAGGGTTTTTGATCCAGCCGTCATCTTGCCGTCGTAAAAAAATCAAAAAAAGCAAAAAACCCTCTTGCGGTTTTTTCAACGACCGAATAGATCACAGCCACCGACGCGGCGGGCACGACCCGATGACGCGAAGGGCGATTAGCTCAGTTGGTAGAGCGCCTCGTTTACACCGAGGATGTCGGGAGTTCGAGTCTCTCATCGCCCACCATTCTTCCCCATTGATATTCAATATTTGTACCGTTTTGCTCGAAAACTCGGCGCCGTTGCTCGTTTCTTTTGAACGAGTTTCGATCTACTTGACGAAAAAGACCCGCCGGTGGTCCGGCGGGTCTTTTCTTCCGTTTAATTATCGATGCGTTCGGAATGTTACTTCCGTTTGTAAGCGCCAAGCCCAGGGCGATAGGTCTTGTCATCCAGGAATTGCTTCAGGCCCTCGTCACGGCCCCGGGTCTTGTCCAGCAGCAGCATTTGCTCCAGTTTGGCATAAATATAGTCGTCGGCCAGTTCCCAGGGCATGTTGCGGACGCGCTTGAACGTGTCCTTGGCGGCTTTCATTGTCACAGGATTTTTTTCGAGCAGGCTGGCGCAGAGTTTGCGGACGCGGGTTTCCAACTCTTCCAGTGGCACCGATTCGTTGACCAGGCCCATATCCCGGGCCTTCTCACCACCGAAGGGCTCGCCGGTCATGATGTAGTACAGCGAATCACGGTGATTCATCACTTCAGCGACAGCGCGAGTCACATTGCCACCCGGCAGGATGCCCCAGTTGATTTCCGAGAGTCCAAAAGTGGCTTCATTGGCGGCAATCGCCAGATCGCAGGCCACCAGCGGATTGAAGGCACCGCCGAAGCACCAGCCATTGACCATAGCGACGGTCGGCTTTTCGAAATAGGTCAGGCGCTGCCACCACCCGCCCGACTGGCGGCGGCTTTTCAGTGTTGCGTGGCGAGGCTTGTCGTCATTGTCGCGGAAATATTGCTGAAGATCCATGCCGGCAGACCATGAGGTTCCTGCCCCGCGCAACACCAGCACACCGCAACGGTCGTCAGCTTCCAGCTCATCAAGAATTTCCGCCATGCGGATATTCAGCGCCGGGTTCATCGCATTGCGTTTTTCAGGCCGGTTGAAGGTCACGAAGGCGATTCGGTCTTCAATGTCGACCAGTACGGTGTCTGCGTCGGATTTTTCTGCAACTGTCATAGTATGTCTCCTTATGCGCCGGGCTGTCCGGACGCCGATGTCGAGCTGGATGAAAGGTGAGTGTAGGCTTCGCGCAAAATGTGCTTCTGCACCTTGCCGGAAGCGGAGCGAGGAATGGTATCCACAAACACAACGTGCTTGGGCCGTTTGAAGCTGGCAAGCCGATCAGCGCAATGGCGTAGGATGTCGTGATCACGTAGGCTACCGTCGCCAGCGACGACCAGCGCCAGGCCGACTTCACCCCATTCGGCATGGGCAAGACCCATGACCGCAACATCGGCAACGCCGGGATGGGCGGCAATCGCCGCCTCGACCTCCGCCGGGTAAACGTTTTCACCGCCGCTGATATACATGTCCTTCAGGCGGTCTGCGAGATAGACCACGCCATCCTGGACCCGCGCCATATCGCCGCTGCGAAACCAGCCATCGGTGAAGGCAGCCTCGGTCAGGTCCGGACGGTTCCAATAGCCCTCGGTGACGCTCGGTCCTCGTAGCCAGATTTCACCGACCCCGCCATTGGTGACATCGGCGCCATCGAAATCAACAACCCGGGTTTCAAGCAGTGGGGCGGCAAAACCGATACTGCCTGGATGACGGGCGATGAGTTGCCGGTCGAGCGGCATATGATAGGCCGTACCGGTTTCGCTCATCCCGTAGCCATTGACCAGCGCAATGCCGTCATCGAGAAAACGCTCGATCAACACAGGTGGCAAAGGCGCGCCACCCAGAAAGATCGCCTTCAGACCCTGCAATGCAGCCGGGTTCCAATTCGGCGAGTTCCGCAACGTACTGGCCATTTGCGGCACGCCACAATAGTGGCTCACGCCGATTTGGGCATCCGCCATGGTGGCAATCGTTCGTTCGGCGACAAAGCGGTCAGAAATGACCAGCCGGGCGCCCATCACCATCGCGGTGCGTGCCAGGGCTACCAGACCAATCGTGTGGAAAAACGGCAGGTCGCAGAGCACGACCGATTCGGGCGTTACCTCACCGACGAAAGCAAAATTCAAGGCAGAGAAAAACAGATTGCGGGCATTGAGCAGCACGCCCTTTGGCACACCTGTGGTCCCGGATGTGTAGAGAATCACGCAAGTGCGGTCGGCGGATGAATAGCGAGGTGTGATTGGCTCCAAACCCGAGGCCTTGTCCAGAAAGCCTCCCTTGCCGGTCACAACAAGGCTTTCGACATCGAAACTGGTACCGGTTTCGGCAAATTCCGCATCGTACAGCAACAGCGTCGGTTCGCAGTCGGCAAGGATCAACGAAATTTCTCGGGTGCTCAGACGCCAGTTCAATGGCACGAAGATCGCACCGATCCGCTGGCAGGCGAAACAAACCGCGAATTGGGCTGTGGAATTGCGTCCGAGATAGGCAATACGGGCTGGGCTGTCCTGCCCCGTCCCCGCGCTCGCAATCACATCGTCAAGAGCGGCAGCACATCGCCCAATCAGCGTATCGAATTCAGAAAATGTCAGTGATTGCCCGGTTGCCAGCTCCATAACGGCTGGCCGATCCGGACCGCTATTGGCGCGGAACCGGACAGGATCCTCCGCGACCATGCCGGCGAACGCAGATGTTTCGCGCAAACCTGCGCTACCATAGTACGACATATATCCTCCCTGGCCAGTTCTCCCGAAGGCCATTTAGTATGTATTACATATTATATTATCTTTCTGGAGGCACAAGTGAAATCTGCGCGATGCGCAGGTCAAATATGGCGCTTTGCCTTTTGGGCTTATGGGTTTATCACCGGAGCGAGCCGTATATTATCAAGGTGAAGCTGCTAGCATCCTCATCTTGAAGGCATTATCGAACATGGATTGAGCGCATGGACGGACCGGAACAGGCGACTGACGATTTCGAAACCCCGGAATTTTCCGGTACTGTGGCATTCGGCGATCTGGAAAAAGTCCTCGGCTTTCACTTGCGATTGGCCAATGTCGCAGTGTTTCAGGATTTTCAGGCGACCATGTCGGGGCTGGCCTTAACCCCGAAGCAATTTGCCGTACTGGAACTGATCGACAACAATGCCGGGGCCAGCCAGATCGACTTTGCCCAAAGCCTGCGAATGGACAAGGCAACCATGATGGCGCTGATCAACAAGCTCGAAGGCCGGGGCGCCGTCGAGCGTCGGCCCTCCCAGGTGGATCGCCGACGCCAGGAACTGTTCGTAACTCAGGAAGGCCAGCGTGTTCTGGCTGCGGCGAAAGAGCTTCGCCATGGCCATGAAGCCCGTTTTACCGAGCGGTTTTCGAAAGACGAGCTTGCCCAGCTGCTGTCTTTCCTGCGGCGCATCTATCAGGACGGCCGCGCCCTGCCCAAGCCATCCACCACACCACAAACCTGATCATGATGGGTTTGACATATCCCTCTGGCGCTGCTCGATTTTCTGTCGAGTGGCTTGCTGGTGCGTGCTGTCAATGGAAAACCGCCACATAAGAGCGATGGCAAGCAGTTTGAACAGGATTGGCAGGAAAGCATAAAGCGCCGACAAGGCGTAAAGCGCCTGCCCGCTTTGAGCGCTGCCTTCGGGCTGGAAGCCTGCCAACGCCAGCAATGGAAAGACAATTCCGGAAGAAAGCGCCAATGCCAGCTTGGTGACGAAACTCCAGGCGGCGAAATAAAGCCCGGATCGCTGTTCTCCCGACGCCAATGTGTCCTGATCGATCACATCGGCCTGAATGGCTGGCGGCAGCGCCAGATCGAAACCGAGCAAGACACCGGTTACCACGCAGATGCCGAGAAACAGCCAGGCATCCCCCGGCCCCAGCAGGCCAGCCAAGGCAAATATCGCGCAGCTGAGCAGCATGGCCCAGCACCAGGCCCGGTGCTTGCCCAGCCGCCGCGCCAAGAAAACCGCAAGCGGCACGCCAGCGACCGCCGAAAGGAAATAAGTAAACAGCAAAGGCCCCTGAAGTTCAGGCGCCTCCAACCGTGCCGCCACGAAATAAAGAAACAGCGAAGCGGGGATGGCATTGGCCAGAGAATTCATCAGGAAAGCCATGGCCAGCCGCAGAAAGGCGCTATTGGCCAGCAGAAAGCCCAGACCCTTCTGTAGGGAAAGCCGCGTCTTTGAAAAATCCACCGGCTCCGCCACGCGCCACACGGCGACGGCTCCGAAGACGGGCAACAGCAATGCCACCATAGCAGCAATCGCATTCAGGTTCGGCTGGGCGCCTGCCGTGGATGCCTGCCCCAGGAAAGGCAGCGAGATGGCGAGAAGCGTGCCGAGCAGTGTCGTACCCTCACGCCAGGCCGAAAGCCTGACCCGGCCATCGTAGGAAGTCTCGAGTTCGGCCCCCCAGGCCGTATAAGGCAGGCTTGTCCAGGTACTGCCAATCGACAGAAGACAGCCCCAAACCACGAGATGCGCAAGGCCTGCCCCTTCCGGCGGGCTGAACAGCATGAAAGCAGACAGCGCCGTCAGCGGCAGCGACAACAGAAAGAACAAGCGGCGGCGGCCATACCGACCGGGAATGCGGTCCGCAAGCCAACCGATCAGCGGATCGGTGATCGCATCCAGACAGCGAATGGCCAGCAAAGCGGCCCCAATGGCCGATAGAGCAATACCGAACCGCCCGGCATAGACGGACGGAACGATGATATAGAGCGGTAGGGCAATGGCTGCCAAAGGCAGGGCCGGAAGCGCATAAAATAGCAAAGTCAGGTTCGACAGTGGCTTCATGAGGTGTGCGACACTCTCGAACAGGCCACCTCGAATTTATGGCTCGCTGCCCTGCTGTTACGGCAGCGCTCGGAACAGAAGCGCACCTCCTCCCAGCAACGCTCCCACTTTTTACGCCACGCGAAAGGCCTCTGACAGGCCGCGCAAAGCTTGGTCGGGAGATCGGCTTTCTTGGTGACCACGGGCGCCTCTCTAATGGACCATTGGCAGCCCGTTTGCGGCAGCCATTTTGTATTGAACTCAATGCTATTTCGAAGCAGCGACCATCTTGGATCAGTGAAACGGCAACGAGATGCCTCCTTCCTGCAAAAACACAAAAAACCCGGCTTGAGAGCCGGGTTTTCGGTAGAACTGGCACGTTTGCCGCTAGAGTCTGTCAGGTTCAGATTGAACCAGACAGACTCTAGCTACTCTTGTTTTCGTTTGTCTTTTCGGGAAAACCGGTTTCCACTTTTCCCTGACAAACTCTAGCAGGATCAGCTGTTAACAGCGTCCTTCAGGCCCTTGCCGGCCGTGAACTTCGGAACGTTACGGGCCGGAATATCGACTTCCGCGCCAGTCGAAGGATTGCGGCCCTTCGAGGCTTCGCGATGGGAAACCGTGAAGGCGCCAAAACCGGCGAGGCGAATGTCGCCACCATTCTTCAATTCCGCCTGGACGGTGTCGAAGACGGCGTCCACGGCGGAAGCTGCGTCGGCCTTGCTGAGACCGGCCTTATCGGCAACTGCGTTTACGAGTTCGGACTTGTTCATGTTTCCACCCTTTCTGTATGACATGAATATCAAAGCGGCGAAGATGCTAACGCATCCCCGCATCGAGGAACCGCGACCACCGCAAAGCGCCAGGCGCCCGAGAGGATCACAAAGGAATACCGACCGCCATTTTCGATGGCCTCCGGCATGACTCAAAAATTCCAAGTCGGGCGGACAATACTCATGCCCATGCCCGTCGCAAGCCAAAAGCACCGCAATCGCCTGAAAAACAAGGCTTCTGGTGATGTTTGCACAAAAAAGGCTGGCCCGAAGGCCAGCCTTTTCGAAGTTTTTCCGCCAATTGGGCAGGATCGTGGCAAAGACGGCTCAGTGCGCCACGGTTGCGCCTGAATCATCGACACCTTCGACAGTGCCAACGGCAGGCGTTTCCACCGTGCCATCCCACTCGATCGGCTCCGGTATGCGCACCAGCGCATGGGCAATCACTTCACCCATCCGGGCAACCGGTACGATCTCAAGATTGTTCTTCACATTGTCTGGAATATCCGCCAGGTCCTTGGCGTTTTCTTCCGGGATCAGAACCTTCTTGATGCCGCCGCGAAGCGCTGCCAGCAGCTTTTCCTTCAACCCGCCAATCGGCAAGACGCGACCGCGCAGGGTGATTTCACCCGTCATCGCCACATCCTTGTTGACCGGAATACCCGTCATGATCGAGACGATGGCGGTTGCCATTGCCACGCCAGCCGACGGACCGTCCTTAGGCGTCGCACCTTCCGGCACGTGGACGTGAATGTCCGACTTGTCGAAGCGCGGTGGTTCGATGCCGAAATCGACGGCGCGCGAGCGGACATAGGATGCCGCCGCCGAAATCGATTCCTTCATTACTTCCTTCAGATTGCCAGTGACCGTCATGCGGCCCTTGCCCGGCATCATCACGCCTTCGATGGTCAGCAATTCGCCGCCCACTTCCGTCCAGGCAAGACCGGTGACGATACCGACCTGATCCTCGCCCTCGGCCTCACCATGACGATAACGCGGCACGCCGAGATAATCATTGATGCTGGCCGCCGTGACGGCCACAGAGGTCGACTTGCCCTTGATGATTTCGGTCACAGCCTTGCGGGCGACCTTCATCAATTCACGCTCGAGACTGCGCACACCGGCCTCGCGGGTATATTGCTGGATGATCGAGACGATCGCATCATCCGCCAGCGAGAACTCTTCCGGGCGAAGCGCATGTTCCTTGATCGCCTTGGGCAGAAGATGCCGCTTGGCGATCTGGAGCTTTTCATCCTCGGTGTAACCGGCGATCCGGATGATTTCCATGCGGTCCATCAGCGGGCCGGGAATATTCAGCGTATTGGCGGTCGTAATGAACATCACGTTGGACAGATCGTATTCGACTTCCAGGTAATGGTCCATGAAGGTCGAGTTCTGTTCCGGATCCAGCACCTCGAGCAGAGCCGATGACGGATCGCCACGGAAATCCTGGCCCATCTTGTCGATTTCGTCGAGCAGGAACAGCGGGTTTGACCGCTTGGCCTTCTTCATCGACTGCACGACCTTGCCGGGCATGGAGCCAATATAGGTCCGGCGGTGACCGCGAATTTCGGCCTCATCACGCACGCCGCCCAGCGCCATGCGGACATATTCACGTCCCGTGGCCTTGGCAATCGAGCGGGCGAGCGAGGTCTTGCCGACACCCGGAGGACCAACGAGGCACAGGATCGGGCCTTTCAGCTTGGTGGCACGGGCCTGCACAGCCAGATACTCGACGATCCGTTCCTTGACCTTGTCCAGACCGAAATGATCCTCGTCGAGGATTTTTTCAGCTGCATTGAGGTCGATCCTCACCTTGGACTTCTTGTTCCAGGGCAGGCCAAGCAGCCAGTCGAGATAGTTGCGCACGACCGTGGCTTCCGCCGACATCGGGCTCATATGCTTGAGCTTTTTCAGCTCAGCCTCGGCCTTGTCCTTGGCTTCCTTCGACAGTTTGGTCTTGGCAATGCGCTCTTCCAGTTCGGCCATCTCGTCGCGGCCTTCCTCGCCGTCGCCGAGTTCCTTCTGGATCGCCTTCATCTGCTCGTTCAGGTAATATTCGCGCTGGGTCTTTTCCATCTGGCGCTTGACGCGCGAGCGAATACGCTTCTCCACTTGGAGAACCGAAATTTCGCCCTCCATGAAGCCGAGCGCCTTTTCAAGCCTGGTCTTGATGCTCACCGTTTCCAGCATTTCCTGCTTTTCGGTGATCTTGATCGACAGATGCGAGGCAACCGTGTCGGCCAGCTTCGAATAGTCTTCGATCTGGCTGGCAGCACCCACCACTTCCGGCGAGATCTTCTTGTTCAGCTTGACGTAATTTTCAAACTCCGACACCACCGACCGGCTCAAAGCCTCGACTTCAACCGGATCTTCAGCGGGTTCGGGCAGCAGATCGGCATGGGCCTCATAGAAGTCCTCACGTCCGGTATAGCCAGAGATCCGGGCGCGCGCCTTGCCTTCGATCAGCACCTTGACGGTGCCATCAGGCAATTTCAAAAGCTGCAACACATTGGCGACGGTGCCAACCTCATAGATGGCATCTGACGATGGATCGTCATCGCTTGCATTGATCTGGGTGGCCAGCATGATCTGCTTGTCGGAGCCCATGACTTCTTCGAGGGCACGAATAGACTTCTCGCGCCCTACAAAGAGCGGCACGATCATGTGCGGGAACACCACGATGTCACGCAGCGGCAATACCGGATAGGTATTGGTTTCGCCGGTGACAGAGGTCACTTTAGTCATTCCAGTTCCTTTCATCGTCCCGTTGCCGGGACCCAAATCCGCGCTCAAAAGCCGCGGGGGACATGGTCCTGTCTCACCGGTTAAAGTGGAGACCCAAGATCTAAAATTCAAGCCTTTCAGCGCTCAGCCACCACTGTGGCGTAACAGCTTGAGGCCTGCTGCATGAATCCGGCTCAGACCCATTTGGGTCGAGCCCATCATGCGGAAACACAATACAAACGGTTGATTGACGCGACAGCAAGCAACAACAAAACGCACCGGCACTGCCCAACCACGGCGACCGAAGCCGCCCTACCCTGATACGCGTGCCAGGCATTCCAGCATCCGAAGAGATCAAACACTCGCCTGGGGCAAACCTGCCTTCGACCGAATCTGTCACATCGCGCGAAGCACCTTGTGATAGTCATAAACTATTCAAAAACGCCCTGCAAACGACTTAGAGTCTGGCAGGGAAAAGTGGGACCCGGTTTTGCCGAAAAGACAAACGACGAGAACCATAGATCCAAGCACCGATACGGCCCCACCCTGTAGAAACGCAGAAGCCCGCACGCGGCGGGCTTCAAAGCTGTTCAGAGATTTGCGGAGGTTCACGCCGAAGCGTTGGCCTTTTCTTCCTGGCGATCCGCATAGATGTAGAGCGGACGGGCGGCACCGCGCACCACTTCATCGGAAATCACCACTTCGCGCACACCTTCAAGCTCAGGCAGTTCGAACATCGTGTCGAGCAGGATCTTTTCCATGATCGAGCGCAGGCCACGAGCGCCGGTCTTGCGGGTAATCGCCTTGCGGGCGATTTCGCGCAGCGCGTCCTCGTGGAAGGACAATTCGACGTCCTCCATTTCGAACAGGCGCTGATACTGCTTGACCAGCGCGTTCTTCGGCTCGGACAGGATCTGGATCAGCGCGTCCTCGTCCAGGTCTTCCAGCGTCGCCAGAACCGGCAGACGACCGATGAATTCCGGGATCAGGCCGAACTTGACCAGATCTTCCGGCTCCAGTTCGCGCAGCACTTCGCCGACGCGGCGATCTTCCGGCGACACAACCGTCGCGCCGAAGCCGATCGAGGTCTTTTCGCCACGAGCCGAGATGATCTTGTCGAGACCGGCAAAAGCACCGCCGCAGATGAACAGGATATTGGTCGTATCCACCTGCAGGAATTCCTGCTGCGGATGCTTGCGACCGCCCTGGGGAGGAACCGAAGCGACAGTGCCTTCCATGATCTTCAGAAGCGCCTGCTGCACGCCTTCGCCAGACACGTCGCGGGTAATCGACGGATTGTCGGACTTGCGGCTGATCTTGTCGACTTCGTCGATATAGACGATACCGCGCTGGGCGCGCTCGACATTGTAATCGGCCGATTGCAGCAGCTTCAGGATGATGTTTTCAACGTCTTCACCGACATAGCCGGCTTCCGTCAGCGTTGTCGCATCCGCCATGGTGAAAGGCACATCGATGATGCGCGCCAGAGTCTGGGCAAGATAGGTCTTGCCGCAACCGGTTGGCCCGACCAGCAGGATGTTCGACTTCGCCAACTCCACATCGCCGCCCTTGGAGGCATGCGACAGGCGCTTGTAATGATTGTGGACCGCGACGGACAGGATCTTCTTGGCCTGTCTCTGGCCGATCACATATTCGTCGAGGATCTTGATGATGTCCTGCGGTGTCGGCACGCCATCGCGCGACTTGACCATCGAACTCTTGTTTTCCTCGCGGATGATATCCATGCAGAGTTCGACGCATTCATCGCAGATGAAAACCGTCGGGCCGGCAATCAGTTTCCGGACCTCGTGCTGGCTTTTGCCGCAGAACGAACAATACAGGGTATTCTTCGAGTCACCGCCGTTGCTTCCGCTGACCTTGCTCATAACTTTTTCCTTCCAG
This sequence comes from Agrobacterium vitis, assembly GCF_013337045.2. Taxonomy (NCBI): domain Bacteria; kingdom Pseudomonadati; phylum Pseudomonadota; class Alphaproteobacteria; order Hyphomicrobiales; family Rhizobiaceae; genus Gillisella; species Gillisella vitis. The sequence goes on along the minus strand of NZ_CP118259.1, from coordinate 1,029,544 downwards.
CACGCCGCACCGCCATTTACCGGCTCGCGGTCTAGTCATGTCGCCCGATACCGCACGCCCGGCCATCCGGGCGACATTCGGTTCAGAGGTACTATTCAGCTCTCAAAAGTCATATTCATGAGCTGACGGCAACGAGAACCTCTGAGAATATTCAGGCTATGTCATAAAAGCTCAACATAGCCTTAATAACTATTAGCGCTTTCGGCGGCAGTTTAAACCCCCTGGATGGATCCGGCCTTGCGTTTCCATCGAAAGCCCGCCGCCAAAAGACATCAAGAAGGCGTTACCCCTTCGATTTCTGAACGCGTCGTCAGGATCTTGTCGATCAGACCCCAGTCCTTGGCTTCCGTGGATTCCATGAAGTGGTCGCGGTCCAGCGTGTGCTCGACTTCTTCCAGCGTGCGGCCAGTATGCTTGACATAGACCTCGTTCAGGCGACGCTTCATCTTGATGATGTCGCGGGCATGACGCTCGATGTCGGAGGCCTGACCCTGGAAACCGCCGGACGGCTGATGCACCATGATGCGAGCGTTGGGGGTCGCAAAGCGCATGCCCTTTTCGCCGGCCGCCAGAAGCAGCGATCCCATCGAGGCGGCCTGGCCGACGCACAGCGTCGAGACGGCCGGACGGATGAACTGCATCGTATCGTAAATCGCCATACCGGCAGTCACGACGCCGCCGGGAGAATTGATGTAGATCGCGATTTCCTTCTTCGGATTTTCCGCTTCCAGAAACAGCAGCTGGGCGCAGACAAGCGACGCCATATGATCCTCGACCGGTCCGGTCAGGAAAATGATGCGCTCCTTCAACAGACGCGAGTAGATGTCGTAGGACCGTTCGCCGCGATTGGTCTGCTCCACAACCATAGGCACCAGAGCCATGGCGGTATCAACTGGATTTCTCATGTCCGTCCTTTTCAACCCATTCCCGAAGCCTGTCAGGCCCGATGCCGATCCGGGCTGAGGGAATCAATTCAAATGCTGTCAATCCCTACATAGAGTGTTCGCCCCCAACACTTCAAGACGCGAGCACACGATATCCTTAATCGCTTGCATGGATTGGTTCTCGCATTCTCGCTGTTTTACCGAAAGCGCCCCATGGGCGGTGGCTTGCCCGGCCAAGCCATACACAGAAAATCGACAACATGGTGAATAGGGCGTGATAGGTCCAATCGGAATTTGCAACCAAAAGAAAAAATCGATTATGATCACCGATAGATCATCCCGGCTTTCATTCGGAAGCATAAAACCAGAGAATGACGAGGGCCGACCGCCTTGCTCGACATCAAGACAGCTTTTTTGATGTGGGGGACCCAGGCGATCACGCTGGCGGTCCTGCTGATCACCATATGGCTGCGCGCGCCACGGCATCGCTATTATGGTTACATGGCCATCGGGTTTGCCTGTCACGGCATTGGCGCAATGCTGATCGCGCTTCGCAACGACCTGCCGCCGCCTGTGGCAATTTACGGCGGCAACGCCATCGTACTATGCGGCTTCTGTTTCTGGATCTGTGCGCTGCGGCTGTTTGACGGGCGCAAACCCGGCTGGTGGATCGCGGCACCGCTGCTGCTCTGGGGCCTCCTCCTGATCCATCCGGTTATACGGGATACCTACGCCTATCGTCTGGCGACCCATCAATTTGCCAGCATGCTTTGTTTCGTGATGCTCGCGGTCACGGCCATGACGTCGCGCATGACAGCACGGAAATATCGTCGGATGCTTGCGGCCTTGTGGACACTGCAAGCGCTGTCATGTGCGGTGATCGGTTCCGCCAGCCTGATCGGCATGCCGGAAGGCCAGCATGAGGTTGCCCTCAGCGACTATATCGGCCTGTTCGTCATTGTCTGCCTGGTCTCGGCCATGGTGCTTCTGGCCCGGATCGTCATGGACCGGAACGAACGGGAACTGAAGCAATTGTCGCGCACCGATCCCCTCACCGGTGTATTGAACCGGCGTGGCCTGATCGAGACCGTAGGCGAGCTGAAACACACTGTCGCCAGAGACCGGTTTCTGGCCCTTCTTGTGTTCGATCTCGATTATTTCAAACATATCAATGATACATTCGGCCATCAGGCCGGCGATACGGTCTTGTCCAACTTCGCGCAGATGACAGGTAGCGCGCTTGGAAATGACGCGATTTTCGCCCGCTCCGGGGGCGAGGAATTCTGTGCTGTCATCCCTGTTGCGGACCTGCGCCAAGCTGCCGGCGTTGCCGAGCGGATCCGCTACATGATCGCCTCAACCCCGATCACGACAGAACAGGGCGTTGTCAGGCTGACCACCAGCATTGGCCTGTCGGCGGCCTCCGCCGACGCCTTCGACTTCGATACAGCCATGCGCCAGGCCGATCACGGCCTCTATACAGCCAAGGCCGATGGTCGTAACAGAACTGCCGTGGCGCGTGGCGAAAGCGTTTTTTGCCTGACGCCCAACGAGGAGCGCGGCACACCGGCGGCAATCGACAATGAGGCAGACCGTCAGGTCGCAGCCCTGCGCCGCCTCAGCCAGCGTTCGACACAGCAACATCTCGAGTAAGGAGGCTCTTTCAGCCTCGTCAAGAAAGAATCCGCGAACCGATCATGCCGCATTCCTCGTTTTTCTCCGTCGATCCCCACCAGAGATCGGTCAGTCTCGACACTGGCCATCCCGGTTTTTTCGAAGCCCCGAATGCGGTCTATGCCATGCTGCATGCGCAGGCGCCGACATTTTTCTGGCGTGAGCAGCAGCAATGGTTTTTCACCGGTTACGATCTGGTCAATGGTTTGCTGCGCGACAAGCGGTTCGGTCGGCAGATCCTGCAGATCGCCAGCCGCGAAGAACTCGGCTGGCCGGAGCCTGCCGATCATACGAGAGCCTTCGATGCCGCCGAGGCCTGGTCACTGCTGGAATTGGAGCCGCCGGAACATACACGGCTGCGAACGCTGGTTAACCGCGCATTCGTGTCCCGCCATGTCGAGAAAATGACGCCTGACATTCTCGCGCTCGCCAACAGGCTGATCGATAATTTCGAAGCGCAAGGCAAAACGGAATTGCTGTCTTCCTTCGCCGAAATCATTCCGGTGACGATGATTGCCCGGATGATCGGCATTCCCGACGAAATGGGGCCGCAATTGCTGGCCTGGAGCCATGATTATGTCGGCATGTATGTTTTCAACCGCACCCGCGCCCATGAGGATGCCGCAGAGCGCGCTGCCCGGGAGTTCTCCAATTATCTGCGCGGTGTCATTGCCGAGCGTCGTAGCGAGCCGCGTGACGACCTGCTCAGCCACATGATCCATACCGAGCATAAAGGCCAGTATCTCACCGATGACGAGTTGATCTCGACGACCGTGGTGCTGCTCAATGCCGGACATGAAGCAACCGTGCACCAGATCGGCAATGCGGTGCGGATCATCCTAGAGAGCGGGTTGGACCCGAAGGGGTTGTTTGGCGATACCGCCGCCACGGAGCGCACGGTTGAGGAATGTCTGCGGATCTGCGCGCCGGTGCATATTTTCCAGCGCTACTGCCTGGAGCCCTGCGAGATCGACGGTGTCTCCTTCAGCCGAGGCGATAAGATCGGCCTGATCCTGGCCGCTGCCAATCTCGACCCGCGCAAGTTTCCTGATCCTCTGACCTTCAAGCCGCAGCGCAATGATGGCGCCAACCTTTCTTTCGGCGCCGGCATTCATTTCTGCATCGGCGCGCCCCTCGCCCGGCTGGAACTGTCATTGGTGCTGCCGTTGCTGTTCCAGCGCCTGCCGGGTCTGGCGTTGGCAGGGACCCCAAAAGTCAAGGACCTCTATCATTTCCACGGGTTGGAAAAGCTCGATCTCGTCTGGTAGCGGCAGCCGCCTCAAAACCGAACGACGTAATCCTTCATTGTGGTTTCCACCACTTCCCATAGGCCCGTGAAGCCGGGACGAAGAATCATCCTGTCACCCTTGCGCAGATGCATCGGCTCCCCGCCGTCTTCCGTGACGATGGAATAGCCTTCCAAAACGGAAAAATATTCCCATTCGTCATAGACGATTCGCCACGTGCCGGGCGTGGACTGCCAGACCCCGGCATAGAGCCCTTGACCGGGCTCATCGATACTCCAGGTGAGAAAGCGCGGATCTCCGGCGACCAGCCGGTCCGGCGCGGGAGCGCCCTCTTCCGGCTGAACGGCGGACAAATCGAAGCGAAGCGATGTGATCATGATCTCTGTCTCGCGCATTCATCAAATGATGTGTTCGCCAACGCCATAGATTGTCGGCAGGGTTGATTTAATTGGAGAATAGACTCTGCTGCGCCAAATGTCTCCACCAAGACAGCGACTTCCGCATCTGTACGACAGCAAGCTGCATGATTTTTTTCTTCAGCAGTAACCCGTTCAAAGACTCATGCAGCAGCATCACTGATCCAGATCGGCGTTTCCGCCGTTGTAGACGATGGCTCTTGTCTAACGCACTCGTGGGAACAACATTCAAGACCTTGACCAAATCAAGTCGCTACATGCTGCGACATCCGATCTCGACAATGAAGAAGCCGGAAACAACAACACGGAACAGGTCGCGTTGCCCGTCTACACCCCGAAAGAATACAATTAATGTTTCATCTGATATTTGGACTTCCCTGGCTGATCGTCGTCATCCGCTTCATCCAGCCCTTGCCCTGGATCTGGTCGGCGAAGGTGGCGCTGGCGGTTCTCCTGTTAATCGCCTCGCAATATCATTTCTTCAGCCGCCTTTCGTCCGGTTCGGTGTTTTCGCCCGAGTTTCCCCGTCCGCTGATCATCGCGTTCAATCTCCTGTTTGGCGCGATCATCCTGCTCGCCGTGTTCCAGATCGTGCTGGACGTTATTTCCTTTGCGATCATGCTGTTCAAAGGCAATTTCCCGTCCATCCCAGCCAGTCTGCGGTACGTCCTTGGAGCCTTAGCGCTGTGCCTTTCCGCATACGCGGTCAGCCAGGCAATCCGGGTGCCGCCGTTAAAGGACATCGAAATTCCTATTGCAGGACTACCGCCAGCATTTGACGGCTACCGCCTCGTTCAACTGACCGACCTCCACATCAGCCGCCTGTTCCTTGCCCGCTGGACCGAGGAAGTCGTATCGAAAACCAACGAACTGGACGCCGACCTCATCGTCATCACGGGAGACTTTATCGACGGTGACGTTGCGAGCCGGCGGGATGATGTCGCATCGCTTGCAAACTTGCAGGCACGCGACGGCGTCTATGCCATTCCTGGCAACCACGAATACTTCTTCAATTTCCAGGGCTGGATGGCCCATCTCGCGACTTTGAAGATGAACATGCTCTCCAATGCCCATGCTGTGATCACAAAAGGCGATACAAAAATCGTGCTGGCAGGCGTGACGGATCGCTCCGCCGCCGCGCACGGAGCATCCGCCCCGGACCTTGCAGCGGCACTCCAGGGAGCACCTGCAGATGCGCCAATCATTCTCCTCGACCATCAGCCGATGTCGGCAGCCAAGGCGGCGGCGTCAGGGGTTGCGCTTCAACTGTCGGGTCATACGCATGGTGGCATGGTTCTGGGCCTTGACCGGCTAGTCGCCCGTGCCAATAACGGCTTTGTTTCGGGCCGCTATATCATTGGCGGCATGACGCTCTATGTGAACAATGGGACGGCACTCTGGCCCGGCTTTGCGCTCAGGCTCGGCGTGCCGTCAGAACTGACCAGGATTACCCTCAGAGCAAAGAGGCCCAGCGGGATATAGAGGATTTCAGCGTTTCCATGCAAACGCTGAAATCCTCTGAAAGCAACCATCGTCGGCAAGCCCCATCAGAGCTTTGACAAGGCCTGTTGAAGATCCGCAATGATATCGTCGGGGTCCTCGATCCCGATGGACAGACGCACAACCTCCGGCCCTGCACCGGCCGCCACCTGCTGCTCCGGGGTCAATTGGGCATGGGTGGTCGAGGCGGGATGAATGACCAGCGAGCGGGTATCGCCGATATTGGCAAGATGGGAAAACAGCTGCAATCCCTCCACCAGCGCCTTGCCCGCCTCATAGCCGCCCTTCAGCCCGAAGGTGAAAACGGCGCCAGCCCCCTTTGGCGCGTAGCGCTGTTGCAGCGCATGGTTCGGATCATCCGGCAGGCCCGCATAATGCACCCAGGCGACTTTGGCATGGGCCTTCAGCCAATGCGCCACCTTCAAGGCGTTGTCGCAATGACGCTGCATGCGCAGCGGCAAGGTTTCGATGCCGGTCAGGATGAGGAAGGCATTCATCGGCGCAATCGCCGGTCCGAGGTCGCGTAGCCCGAGTACCCGGCAGGCAATGGCAAACGCCATATTGCCGAAGGCGTCATGCAGAACCACATTGCCATATTCGCTGCGCGGCTGTGACAGGCTCGGAAACTTGTCCGATTGCGACCAGTCGAACGTTCCACCATCGACGATCACCCCGCCCATGGAATTGCCATGGCCGCCGAGAAATTTGGTGGCGGAATGCACGACGATATCGGCACCGTATTCCAAAGGCCGGACCAGATAAGGGCTGGCCATGGTATTATCGACGATCAGCGGCAGTCCGTGGCGGCGCGCAACATCGGCAATAGTGGCAATATCGACGAATGTACCACCGGGATTGGCAAGGCTTTCGATGAAGATCGCCTTGGTTCGCTCGTCGATTTGCGCCTCAAAGCTTGCCGGATTGTCGGTATCGGCCCAGCGCACCTGCCAGCCGAAATTCTGGAAGGCGTGACCGAACTGGTTGATCGACCCGCCATAGAGCTTTTTGGCGGCAACGAAATTATCACCCGGCTGCATCAGGGTATGAAAGACCAACATCTGCGCCGCGTGGCCCGATGCCACCGCCAATGCCGCCGTGCCGCCTTCCAAAGCAGCGACTCGCTCTTCCAGCACGCCCTGGGTCGGGTTCATGATCCTTGTATAGATATTGCCGAATTGCTTGAGGCCAAACAAGGCGGCGGCGTGATCGGCATTTTCGAACACAAAGGCCGTCGTCTGGTAAATTGGCGTCGTGCGTGCGCCGGTCGTCGGGTCCGGCTGAGCACCAGCATGCACCGCCAGTGTCGCAAAGCCCGGATTGTTGTTTGCCATGGTTATCCTCCCTGAAATAGTGCGGCAGAGCATTACACCGATGCCGATGAAACGCTACCTCATGCCCTGTTTGAAAGTCCGGGCTTTTTTGGAGAATTGCACAGACTTTTGATGGCTATAGATCTCTTACCCGATCGGCCTAGTGACTGTCCGGCTCCAGTTTCGCTTGAGATATTCGATGGCCGGGCAGCGGTTCATCACCACCTTGATCCCGGCGGCCTCGGCGCGGGCGGCGGCCTGGTCGTCACGCACGCCAAGCTGAGCCCAGATCACTTTCGGCACATGCGTGAGCCCCAAGGCTTCATCCACCACGGAGGGTAGATATTCGGAAGCACGGAACACATCGATCATGTCGACCGGTTCAGGAATATCCGCAAGCGAAGCAAAAACAGTCTGCCCCAGAATGTCCTTTCCCGCCTGCCCCGGATTGACCGGAATAACGCGGTAGCCTTGGTTCAGCAGAAAATGCATGACCCCATGGCTTGGCCGCGCCGGATTGGGCGAGGCCCCGGTCAGGGCAATAGTCTTGACCGTTTCCAGAATGGTCTTGAGATAAGCGCTCTCATAAACGTCATGCTGCATGTCATTCTCCCAAGCACGCTGCTGTGATCCTCTGGAATTGCACCCTGTCTTGATCGTAAGCACAACCGCCCCAGTTAAGAAGAGATATACAGCATGTCATCAGTAAGTGTGCGGCGGGCTTGGGACAAGGACATGCTATAGGGATTGGCGAATGTATTTGATGGAGATGTTCCGATGAACCCGATGATACGGTTGAGCTTTTGCGTTGCCATTTCCTTATGGGGCAGCAGTGCGCTGGCGATCGAGCGCTACAATTCGACCACGCTTGCCTGCGAAAATGTCCGGCAAATCCTGAGAGACCAGGGCGCTGCCGTGCTGCGCTATCCCTCGAAGCGTGTGCCGGGCATGGCGCTTTACGATCGCTACGTTCGCAACACCAATTCCTGTTCGCCAGGCGAGTATGCCGAACGTGCCACGGTACCGACACGCGACAATCCTGCCTGCCCGGTGCTGAACTGCAAACCGGTGGAAAACCTGCAGGACGGCTTTATCCGCTTCGTCCCGCATTATTCCCTCTAAGAGAACACCCGGCCCGCGGATAAACCACCAAGACGGCGCTAACCGCGCAAGGCAGCGCGATTATCGCCGGTGCCGCTTGCTATCAGGCGGCGGTTGGGGAGCGATGGGCAATATGACTGGCCTGGTAGACCAGCGGATATTCAGCGACCAGCGCTCGGTTCATCACCACATCGATGCCTGCCGCCTCGGCTTTTGCCGCCGCTTCATCATCGCGGACACCCAATTGACCCCAAATCGCTTTTGGTCGTCTCTCCAGAGCCATGGCTTCATCCACCACCTCACTGAGGGCTTCCGAGCGGCGAAACACATCGACGAGATCGATTGGCACGCCTATATCAGCGAGGCGTGCATGCACAGGGCGGCCAAGAATTGTGGTGCCAGCAAGCGCGGGATTGACGGGAAAGACCTGATAGCCCTTACCGAGCAGAAAACCGAGCACCCAATGGCTGGGCCGGTCGTCGCGTGCGGACACTCCAACCAGCGCGACAGTGCGGGTGCGCGCCAGAATCGTGCAGAGATAGTCATCGGAATAGTGGTCGTGGCTCATGGCTTATCCTTCCCGGCTCGACAGCCGTTTCTCCAGACAATCCGTCCCTAAAACCTGTCGCTCAAAAGTGGGCAGCGGTTTTGCGATAACGACATGCGGCAAAACAAAAATTCAAAGCGTGAAAAGCTACTCTGAAGATATGCTTTGCTCTCGTGCTGCCGTTTGTCTTTTCAGGAAAACCGGGCTTCACTCTTCCTAAGGCAAACTCTAGGTCCCGGTCACAGGATAGCAAATTTGGCTTAACTGTTTGCAAAGACGCAAGGTCCCGCAATGACACATTACACAGTGCCATGCGCGAGACCATTTTCTCGATTAAGTAACCTTTTTTTGCACAACCATACCTCTGCCAACCAAGAATCGACAAGCTCAACACAACCTAAGAGATAATGACGCACCAATACTCTCTCCGCCTTTCGAGGAGACATGGAAGCGGTCGTCATGTTATCGCTATCATTAGTATGCTCTTTTTAAGGGAATTTTCAAGCTTGATGTGATCAGCATCACATTCATAAAGATGAATGCTATTATGTTCGCTTTTTGTTCATATTTTGTTCATGTGCATTTTAGCACCCTCAAACATTGAATTCCCTAATGATTACAAGTAGTTTTAGGTAAAAATTATTTCACTCGAAATGTCGTTAGACGTGCCAGAATTTAAATCGATTTGATTATCGATCACCCCCATTGCGTAAGCCTGTGTTGACGCAAGAGCCTCGAGTTACGCATCTCAACGGCTAGTCAGTACCACCATTGATTGCAAAATCCTCATCCCGAAACAAGCCGGAGCAACAGAGCGATTTGTCTCAAAACGAAGCACTCGCCTCACGCCGTCTACAGAAACCATTAGGCATCGCACATGGGCATCTCCCCTCTCGTCCGAGAGGAAAAGATAAGTGCGTCTCAGAGTTAGAAAGCAGCTGGTGAGCACTTTCAAATAATGCAGACTTCTCTGCCACCATGACCTCAAACCGGGTGCCGCGGATGAGCCTTCTCGTCGCAACCCTGGCAAGTTCAGCGTGACCGCCCCGCCGTTTGCACCAATGAAAAGGTCGAAATTCAAACAAGACGGCAAAGTATTTTGCGGTAAAATAATACCACATAGCTAATCACTTGTTTTCTATTGGCTTTTCGAACGCTGTCGCCAATCAACCATCCTTGACCGAACCCGGCGCCGCGACTATAAAGCCGCCAGCTTGCGGCCCTTATGGACCGCATTCTTTTTGTGCGCATCAAAACGCACAAGACAAGCAACAAGAAACGCCCGACCGGCCCTTAAGGGCTGAAAGGGTCCAAAAGAAAGTTGAACCTCATGTCTACCTTCGTTCAGAAGCCTGCAGAGGTGGAGAAGAAGTGGGTCATCATCGACGCCGAAGGGCTCGTTGTTGGTCGCCTCGCCACCGTGATCGCCACCTATCTGCGTGGCAAGCACAAGGTCACGTATACTCCCCACGTCGATGATGGCGACAATGTCATCGTCATCAATGCCGAAAAGGTCGTCCTGACCGGCAAGAAATACACCGACAAGACCTATTACTGGCACACCGGCTATCCGGGTGGCATCAAGGAACGCACGGCGCGCCAGATCATCGAAGGCCGCTTCCCGGAGCGCGTTCTTGAAAAGGCTGTCGAACGTATGATTCCCCGCGGTCCGCTTGGCCGTCGCCAGATGAAGAACCTGCGCGTTTACGCCGGGTCTGCACACCCCCACGAAGCCCAGCAGCCTGTCGCTCTCGACGTGGCCAAGCTGAACAGCAAGAACGTAAGGAGCGCCTAAGTATGGCTGACCTCTCTTCCCTGAAGGATCTCGGCACTGCGCAGGAAGCTTCGGCTCCCGTTCACGTCCGTAAGGTCGACGCTCAAGGCCGCGCCTACGCGACCGGCAAGCGCAAGAACGCAATCGCCCGCGTCTGGGTCAAGCCCGGCACCGGCAAGATCACGGTCAATGGCCGCGACTTCCCGGTTTACTTCGCACGTCCGGTTTTGCAGATGATCCTGCAGCAGCCAGTCGTCGCTGCTGCCCGCACCGGTCAGTTCGACGTTATCGCCACCGTTACCGGTGGTGGTCTGTCCGGCCAGGCTGGCGCTGTGCGTCACGGCATTTCCAAGGCCCTCACCTACTTCGAACCGGGCCTGCGCTCAGTTCTGAAGAAGGGTGGCTTCCTGACCCGCGATAGCCGCGTTGTTGAACGTAAGAAGTACGGCAAGGCAAAAGCTCGCCGGTCCTTCCAGTTCTCCAAGCGTTAATCGCGTCTCTGGAATTTTACATTGGAAAAGCGGGGCTTCGGCTCCGCTTTTTTATTTGTCCGATCACCAATTTGAATTGGTCTATTTCGACTGAAGGAGCAAACTGGCGGCATGCCACTCCTCACTCGAGCCGAAAGCCGCAAGCGATGTCACGTTTTGCCAAGCTGCCTTCTCCCCCTTATTACGTCGTCTGTTTTTCTTCGGTCAGAACCGAAGGTGACAATGGCTACGATGACATGGCCGAAGCCATGGTTACGCTTGCCAGCCAACAGCCAGGCTTTCTCGGTGTGGAATCCGCTCGTGATTCGACAGGGTTTGGCATAACCAATTCCTACTGGAGCGATGAAGCCTCAATCCGCGCCTGGAAAAAGGTCGTGGATCATCTGGCCGCACAAAACCAGGGTCGTGCGGAATGGTACAGCCGCTATGAGGTGCGCGTGGCAAAAGTGGAGCGGTCCTACAGCTTTGCGAAAGGCTGACAAAGCAAGGATTGCGTGGTGCCATCGGCTTCATTTTGACCGATGCAGCGGACGGAACCTTGGAATTGAAAATGATCAAACGGCCTTACAATATTTGCATCGTGGAGCCGAAAGGCTTCGGTCACTCCAAAGCCTTCGAGGAAGTCGCCGAGGCCATCGACTATTCCTTGAAAGAATTGGGGTATCCAACGGCTCTTTCTGTCAACAGAGTGACCGACGACGCCGTCAACATCATCTTCGGCGCGCATCTCCTCCCCTTGCAGGACCTTCACGACCTTCACCCAAGCACGATCATTGTCAATGCCGAACCGCTGTCGGCAACTTCGGAACGGACACGTGACCGGGTTCTCATCTGCCTCAATGCCGGTTTGGAAATCTGGGATTACAGCCTCGCCAATATCGAGATCCTCAACCGAATCGGTGGGCGGCCAGCCAAATATCTGCAATTGGGCTTCCAGAAAGAACTGAACCGCATAGCGCCCGCCCCGGTCCGGGATATCGACGTGCTTTTCTATGGCTCGATGAATGAACGTCGCGCAGAGATTCTCTACGGCTTGCAAGCCCGGGGACTTGTCATCGAGCATCTGTTCGATGTGTATGGACGTGAGCGCGACGCCTGGATCGCCAGATCCAAAGTGGTTTTGAACATGCATCTGCTGGAATCGCAGATTTTCGAAGTCGTGCGCGTATTCTATCTGCTCATCAATGGCGTGGCCGTCGTCGGCGAAGTGAATGGGCCAGAAACGCTGATCGATGATCGGTTTGCGCAGGGCATCGTCGCCGCACCCTATGGTGATTTGATCGACGTTACGGAACAGCTGGTGCACGATGCTGCCAGGCTCGAGAAACAACGCATCCTCGCCCGCGACGCCATCAAGCGCTATCCGCAAGTGACCTTCACCCGGCAGCTTCTTTAATATCCTGGTGGCAAACGTGGACGGCCTACAGCTTTGCGAAAGCCTGATGCGTGATGGTTACAGCCTTTACCGTCATGCACCACGCGTCAATGACGGCCTCGTAACGACTGGTCGGTGACATGGGTTCTGAAAAATATAATATCTGTATCGTGAGGCCTGATGGCTTCATACACTCTATGGCTTTCGTGGAGGTCGCTGAGGCGCTGGGCTATTCGCTGCGAGCGCTAGGGCATCAATCGGTGGTGAATTTCAATGCCTTCGCGCATGACGCAATCAACATCATTTTCGGCGCCCATCTGCTGACGCCGCAGGATATCGCCGATCTCAAGCCGAACACTGTCATCGTCAATGCCGAACCGCTCTCGGCGATTGACGCGCCGGTGCGTGAGCGCATTCTCACATGGCTTCAGACCGGCCTGGAAATCTGGGATTACAGCCGGGCCAATATCGAGATCCTCAGCCAGATCGGCGGACGGCCTGCGAAATATCTGCAATTGGGCTTCCAGAATGAACTGGATCGCATTACTCCTGCGCCGCACCAGGATATCGACGTGCTGTTCTATGGCTCGATGAACGACCGGCGTGCCGCCATCATCGATGGCCTGCGTGACCGGGGCCTTGCCGTCAAGCGCCTGTTCAACGCCTATGGACGCGACCGTGACATTTGGATCGCCCGTTCCAAAACCGTATTGAACATGCATTTTTTCGACGCGCAGATTTTCGAGGTCGTGCGGGTCTTCTATCTGCTCAGCAATGGCGTGCCTGTTGTCGGCGAGGTCAACGGACAGGCGACGCAGATCGAGGAGCGTTTTACCCAGGGCATCGTGGCCGCACCCTATGACGAGCTGATTGATGTCACCGAAAAGCTGGTGCGCGATCCCGAAAGGCTTGCACGGCAGCGCATCATCGCCCGCGATGCCATCACGCCTTATCCGCAGACTGTCTTTACGCAAATGCTGCTTTGACACAGGCCGAGGCCTCTATAGGATTGCTGCATAAAGTTTGTCAGAGACAAGTGGAACCCGGTTTTCGCGAAAAGACAAACGAAAACAAGAGAAGCTAGAGTTTGTCTGGTTCAATATGAACCTGACAGACTCTAGATTACCGGATGCGGATCAAATACCTTGGCAGATAAATCCATAGACCACGCCTTCACGGCTAGCGATCTCACATCGGCAGCCACTGACCCGACCTATGCCGGGGTGCTCTCCTTCATGCGCCGGCGCTATACCAAACTGCTGGATGGGGTGGACACGGCGGTCTGGGGCATTCCCTTCGATGCCGCCACCTCCAACCGGCCCGGCGCCCGGTTTGGGCCGCAGGCCATTCGCCGTGCCTCGGCCATTTTCGACAACGACCCGCAATATCCGTTCGAGCGCGACCTGTTCGCGGCCATGCCCACCGTGGATTACGGTGATTGCCGCCTGGACTATGGCAATCATTGGGAAACACCGGCCACGATTGAAAAGGAAGCCGCCCATGTTCTCTCAAAGGCGAATTTCCTGCTGACGCTTGGCGGCGACCATTTCATCACCTGGCCGCTGCTGAAGGCCCATGTCGCCAAACATGGGCCGCTGGCGCTGGTGCAGTTCGATGCCCATCAGGATACCTGGTTCGATGATGGCAACCGGATCGACCATGGTTCCTTCGTCGGGCGGGCGGTGCGCGAAGGCCTGATCGTCCCATCCCGTTCGATCCAGATTGGCATCCGCACCCATGCGCCTGATGATTGCGGCATCCGCATGCTTTACGGTCATCATGTGGAGGAAATGCGCGCTGCCGAGATCGCCGCGCTGATCCTCGATCACACGGCGGGCCAGCCCGCTTATCTCACCTTCGACATCGATTGCCTCGACCCTGCCTTTGCCCCCGGCACCGGCACGCCGGTGGCAGGTGGACCATCCAGCGCAAAAATCCTCTCGGTTCTGCAAAACCTTCATCCGCTCGACATAAGAGGAGCCGATATAGTCGAGGTAGCGCCCGCCTATGACCATGCCGATATCACCGCCATTGCAGGGGCAACGGTGGCGATGTATATGCTGGGTCTGCGCGCTGAACGACTGGCGCGATCTGGTTGATAAACTGATTCAAGCAATTCAGGATTTGAATCCGCAAAAGCGGACAATCTCCTGAAAAGAGAGGGTAAAATGACAGCGAAAATCTTCATTGACGGCGAACACGGCACCACCGGTCTGCAAATCCGCAGCCGCATGGCCGACCGCCGCGATGTGGAATTGCTGTCGATCCCGCAAGAGCAGCGCCGCAATGCCGCCCTGCGCGAGGACATGCTCAACAGCGCCGATATCGCCATTCTGTGCCTGCCCGACGATGCCTCGAAAGAGGCCGTGTCGATGCTGGCTGGCAACAACAGTGTGCGGATCATCGATACGTCCACCGCCTTCCGCGTTGCAACGGACTGGACCTATGGTTTTGCCGAGATGGACAAGGACCAGGGCGACAAGATCCGCTCGGCGCGCTGCGTTGCCAATCCCGGCTGCTACCCGACGGGCGCCATCGCGCTGATCCGGCCGCTTCGGGCTGCTGGCATCCTGCCGAACGGCTATCCGGTGTCCGTCAATGCCGTGTCCGGCTATAGCGGCGGCGGCAAGCAGTTGATCGCGCAGATGGAAGACGAGAGCCATCCCGAGCATCTGACCGTCAATAACTACGTCTATGGCTTGAACCTCAAGCACAAGCATGTGCCGGAAATGAAGGCCCACGGCCTGCTGGATCGCGCGCCGCTGTTTTCGCCGTCGGTCGGTCGGTTCCCCCAGGGCATGATCGTGCAGGTCCCGCTGTTCCTGGAGGATCTGGCCGATGGTGCGACCGTGGAGAGCATCCATTCGGCACTTTGCGCCCATTACGCCGGGCAGGACATCGTCAAGGTCGTCGCTCTCGAAGACAGCGCCAAGCTCGGTCGCGTCGATGCCGAGGAACTGGTGGGCCAGGACACAATGAAACTCTTCGTGTTCGGCAATCCGGGCACCGACCATGTCAATCTCGTTGCCGTGCTGGACAATCTCGGCAAGGGTGCGTCCGGTGCAGCCGTCCAGAACATGGACCTGATGCTGTCGGCTTAATCGTTTGAGTAGCCCTTTGAAAGCCCCCGTCTTTCCTCCATCTCTGATGGAGAAATGGGGGCTTTCGCATCTCAGGCTGATCGCCGATACCCCCAGCAGCCTCGTTTACCGAGCCATGCAGGACCAACGCCCCGTGGTCGTCAAGTCGCTGAAGCCGGAGGGTAGCGGTGAACGGCCCGGCCTTGATTTTTTGCGCTGGCGGGCTGGCAATGGTGCAATCCGGCTCATCGATCAGGCCGACGACATCGCCCTGCTGGACGATGCGGGTGACCTGCTGCTGCGCCATCATCTTGGCAAGGTTGGAGATCCGGCAGCGACGGAGATCATCGTTAAGGTGCTGGCGCGCCTGCATGCGCCCTCGCCCGCCCCTGTTCCTTATGCGCTGACGCCTCTAGAGGTCCATTTCAGCGAGCTGTTTGCGCTTGAGAAAACTATGTCTGACCCGGCCATCGCCGAGATCATCCATTGGACGGCAGCACTTGCCCGCAGCCTGCTTGACGAGCAACAGGATATCAAGCCGCTACACGGCGACCTACACCACGATAATGTCATCGGCGATGACAGTGGCAATTGGCTGGCCATCGATCCGCAGGGTCTGCTGGGCGATACGGCCTATGATGTCGCCAATGTCTTCGGCAATCCGCTCCACGCCCCGGATCTGGTTCTCGATCCCCGGCGCGCGATGGATCTCAGCCAGCGGTTTTCGGTGGCGCTGGGCTGTTCGCCGCGCAAAATCCTCAGCTATGCCGCAGCTCATGCGGGTCTCTCCTGCGCGTGGACGCTGAGCCGCCCGCTGACCGCATCCGGCAATACCAATCTTGGCGAGCGGCTTGGCTTTGCCCGGCTGGCACGGTCCATACTTGCTGAACAGTTTGTCGACTGATCCGCCTCTCGTGCTGGTTGCCGCCACGGCGTATATTCGGGTCATATCTTCAGGAGCATCCCATGACCGACAGCCGTCTTCCCGTTTATTTCATCCCTCATGGCGGCGGGCCCTGGCCCTTCATGGATTTTCCGAAAGACGACCAGGGCAAAGGCCCCTGGGACGATCTTGCGGCCTTTCTGCAAGGCCTGCCTGCCGATCTCGGCGTCACGCCGAAAGCCATTCTCATCGTCTCCGGCCATTGGGAAAAGGAACCCCAGGTCACCGTCAGCACGGCAGCAGCCCCTGGCATGCTCTATGATTATTACGGCTTTCCCGCCCATACCTATGAGATAACCTATCCCGCCAAGGGCGATCCGGCGCTGGCCGCCCATGTCCGCGAGTTGCTGCAACAGGCAGGCATCGCTTCAGCGGGGGACGATACGCGCGGCTTCGACCATGGTGTGTTCATTCCGCTGATGGTTGCCTATCCGGATGCGGATGTGCCTGTCGTGATGCTGTCGCTGAAGAACACACTGGATGCGGAAAGCCATCTGGAGATCGGCAAGGCTTTGCAGTCGCTGCGCGATGATAATGTGCTGATCATCGCATCCGGCATGAGCTACCATAATATGCAGATGTTCCGCCGCCGCGATGCCGACCACGAAGCAGTTGCCAAACGGTTCGATGACTGGCTGACGGCAGCGGTAGAAATACCCGACCCGGATGCCCGTGCCGCAACGCTCAGCCTCTGGAATCAAAACCCGGATGCGCTTGCCTGCCATGTGCCTGACCATGACCATCTTGTGCCGCTGTTTGTGGCCGCAGGGGCTGCGGGCGCGGACAAAGGCGTGCGGGCGTTCAATGGTCTGGCGCTGGGCAAGGCCTATTCAGGCTACCGGTTTGGGTAGCGGATAGGCGCCATAGAAGCCGCGCAGATGCGCCACCGTAAAGCCGAGCAGGATCAGCGCGCCGCCCTGATGGGCGAGCGCCGCATGCAGCGGCACCTGCATGAGCAGCGCGGAAATCCCCAACGCGGCCTGACAGCAAACGATGGCAAACAGCACGACACTGCGGCGCGCATGGGTCGTTCCCGGTGCCGCCCGCAGCGATGAGACCATGTGATAGAGCGCCACCAGAAACACGGTATAAGCGCCGATGCGATGCACGAACTGCACCGTCTTCGGGTTTTCAAAGAAATTCAGCCAGACGGGATGCTGGACCAGCAGATCGCCGGGGATCAGCGCCCCATCCATCAGCGGCCAGGTATTGTAGGACATGCCGGCATCCAGCCCTGCCACCAGCGCCCCCAGATAGATCTGGAACAGCACAAGGCACAGCAGCGCAATTGCCCAATGCCTCGAATGCACGGTCGGGGCCGGATCGGCACTATGGCGGGCAAGCCCACGCATCACCCAGACACAGGATGAGAAGATCAGACAGGCCGTGACCAGATGGGTGGCCAACCGGTATTGGCTGACCTCGGTGCGCTCCGACAGGCCCGATGATACCATCCACCAGCCGATAAAGCCCTGAAAGCCGCCGAGCGCCAAGATACCGACCAGCGGCCAGCGCAAACGCTTCTCGATCCGTCCGGTGACCCAGAAAAACGCCAGCGGCAAAGCAAAGATCACGCCGATGCTGCGGGCCAGGAAGCGATGCGCCCATTCCCACCAGAAAATCGTCTTGAACGCTTCGACCGTCATGCCCTTGTTGACAAGCTCATATTGCGGGATCTGCTGGTAGAGCTTGAACTCCTCCTCCCACTCCGCCGCGCTCAACGGTGGAATGACACCGTGGATCGGCTTCCATTGGGTAATCGACAGACCAGAATTGGTCAGCCGCGTTGCCCCACCGACCAGAACCAGGGCAAACAGCGCGAGAATCACCAGGCCGAGCCAGATGCGCAGGGCGCGGCGGTTGCGGCTTTGCCGGTCAAGGGCGGCTGCCGCCGGGACGGGTGAAGCGGTGCTGGCGATGGTCATCGGTCCAATCTCTCCATTCTACGGCATAATCCCGGTCCGAACGCTGTGTTGCAGGCGGAACTGGTGCATTCCGGTTGATTTGCATCAGGACCCGGTGCAAAACAAGGGCGGAAGGTTTGCGACATCGCGTCGCGTCCTGCAATCAGGGTCATAGCATGCCGGTCAGACTGCGCAAATTCATCGGGACGATTTTGATCGTCGTGCTTGTCATGCTTTACGCGGTGCTGGCCACCACCATTGCCACATTGACATTAGCACAATCACCCTGGTGGGTGCATCTCACCTATTTCCTGCTGTCGGGTGTGGTCTGGATCCTGCCAGCCATGGCGATCATCAAATGGATGGCGGGTCCGGTTCGCAAATAATCCACGCATTGCATAATCCTTAAATACAAACCGGGTAAACTGGTGCTGCATCGACAGGACCGGAGAATGCAGCGTGGCGATGATCGATCCGAAACGGCTGACTGAAACCGCCAGCGGCCAAGTCTCTGCGGCAGATATCGCCGTGGACGTTTTGCCCGCGATGGAGCCGCTGGAGGCCGACTGGCGCTGTCTCGAGCGCAACAACCATCTGTCGCTGCATCAAGGTTACGACTGGTGCCGCGCCTGGGTGAAAACCCATGGCAATCCGCTGGCCATCCTGCATGGCCGCAGCAACGGACGCAGCCTGTTCATCCTGCCGCTGGAAATCACCCGTCACGCCATGATCCGCAAGGCAAGCTTCATTGCCACCCGCTTCACCAATATCAATACTGGCCTGTTTGACCCGGCTTTTTTCCAGCAAATCGAGTCGGACACGGCCAAACAGTTGGGAAAGCAGATTGTCCAGGCAATGACGGGGCATGCCGATCTCGTTCACCTCGGCAATATTCCGCTCTCCTGGCGTGGATTGTCTCATCCTATGGCCAGCCTACCGGCTGTCGAACATCAGAACCATGCCTTCCAACTGCCTGTTCTAGGCGACTTTGAGCAGACGCTCTCCCAGATCAACGCCAAGCGTCGCCGCAAGAAATACCGCAATCAAGTCCGCAAGATGGAAGCGAGCGGCGGCTTTGAACATATTATTGCATGCGGTGAGGAGCAGAAGGCCTGGTTGCTGGATTTGTTTTTCCGGCAAAAAGCGATCCGCTTCGAAACCCTCGGCCTGCCGGACGTGTTCCAGGAGCCGGAGACACAAGCATTCTTCCAATTGCTGCTGCAAAGCGAGGCAGGCGGATTGAACGTGCCACTGGAACTGCATGCACTGCGGTTATCGGGCAGCCATCATAACGGCAAGATTGCCGCCATTGCCGGTCTGTCACGCAAGGGTGATCATGTTATCTGCCAGTTCGGCTCGATAGACGAAAGCATTGCCCCGGAGACCAGCCCCGGCGAATTGCTGTTCTGGCTGATGATTGAACAATGCTGCGCCGAAGGCGCCGCCCTGTTCGACTTCGGCCTCGGCGACCAGATCTACAAGCGAAGCTGGTGCCCTATGGAAACCGTGCAACACGATATTTTGCTGCCTGTGACCCCTCTCGGCCACCTCGCCGCCACAGCGGAGCGGAGCCTGGTCCGCTCCAAGGCGTTCATCAAGGGGCATCCCCAACTCTATAGCGCCCTGCAAAAAATCCGCGCCCGTAGCAATGCGCAGGCGGATGATCCGGGCAAGGATTAGAGGCTTGAGTTTGTTAGGTTAAGATTGAACCATAGTACAGAACGCAAAAGTTTTTCGGGTGCGCAGCCGAGAGGATGTTTGCGTCGTGTACCTCGACAATTGAACCACACACACTTTAGATCTTCTTATTGTCGTTTACCTCTCCAAGAAAACCGGTTTCCACGTTCCCCTGACAAATTTCAAGCCACCCGCTGGCCACCATCATCCGGTGGCACCGCACTGTCGTCACTCATCAGCACCAGATCACTATAGCCCACGGCTTCGAAGGCGGTCATGATTTGCGCCAATTGCTTGCGGTCCGGATTGGGCGCAGAGAGGATGACTTCATGGTCCTGGGCCTTGCACAGGCCAACGACATTGTCGGCGCTGGCCGGGCCGCATTCGATCAGGACCAAGTCGTAAACGTCGGCAAGCGCCTCGACCACCATGGACAGCCGCTCGATGCCACGCAGCGCCTGACGGATATCGCTATTGCCCTTCGGCACGATATGGGCGTTTGACAATCGGTCGGAATGGATGGTTTCACCAAAGGCAACGTCGCCGCAGAGCAGATCGGTCACGCCGGGCAGATCGTTTCGCTCGGCCATCAGCGCTGTCGGATAGCCGGAGCCGGTCATGTCAATCAGGATCACCGTGCGTTCGGCTTTGGCCACGGCGCGTGCCAAAAGCACCGTTGCCGCCGATCCGTCATCGCCGGAAGGCGAGATGACCACCGCTTTGGAAATACCATGCCGCGTCAGATAACGCGCCACCGACGCGATTGAAAACTCATGATCGGCATCGGTAAGGGCCGCGGGATGTTGATCGCTTTCACCTTCAGGATCTGCCGGTGCGATGGGCGGAGTTTCCTTTTCGATCCGTTCGGCTGCTGCCGTCGCTGCGATAGCAGCCGCCGCCGCATCCAGTCTTGGCTTCTGCTTTGCAGGCGCGGCTGCTGGTTCGTCAAAGGCAGGCTCACCGGTCCGGCGGCGGGGATATTCCTGCGCAAACCGCCCGCTGCGGTCTGGATCAACAGGGCCGACAGGCTTCAGCGCCCGGCCACTGAACAGTTCCGCCAACATGATGACGATCACGCTCAACACCAGAGCCGCCATGGCGGCCACAACTGTGATCGGCAGGACCTTGGGGAAATTCGGTTCACTCGGCTCGGAGGCGCGGGAAATCACCCGGGCATCGGCAGGGCTGGCATTGCTGTCCAGCCGGCTGGTGGCTTCGCGGTAGCGGGCAAGATAGGTTTCCAGCAATTGCCGCTGGGCGCTGGCTTCGCGCTCGAGCGCGGCAAGCCCGACCTGGCTGTCCCCAGCCTTGGCGCTTTGTGCCTTGAGGGTGGTCAGTTGCCGGTCAAGCTCCGCTTCGCGCATCCGCGCCACATTGGCCTCGGTTTCCAGGCTGGAAACCACTTTTCTGGTCTCCTCGGCCAATTGCTGGCGCAGGTTGGCCAATTGGGCCCGCAGCGCCTTGATGCGCGGGTGACCATCCAGAAGACTGGTGGAGAGGTCGGAGATTTGTGCCTGTACGGCGGCTTCCGCCTGTTTCAACTGCTGCACGGCAGGAGAGGCCATGACGATATCGAGATTGTCGGTCGACCGCCCGGCTTTCAGCGATGCCTTGGCATTTTCAGCTCGTGCCTGGGCACTGGCACGGTCGGTGCGCACCCGCGCCAATTCCGTCGATATATCGTTGAGCTGCTTGGAGGCGAATGTACCGCCCTCGCCGGTCGACAGCAGATCGGCATTGCGGCGATAATCCGCGACTTTCTTTTCCGCGTCGGACACCTTCTGGCGCAGATTGGAAATTTCCGGCTCCAGCCAGCGGGCCGCGTCCTCATTGCTATCAAGCTTGGCGCCGCTCTGGATCGCCAGATAGACCTTGACCATTTCATTGGGAATGGCAGCGGCGAGCCTTGCATCCTTGGAGGAAAACTCGATGCCGATAACCCGTGACTTCTCCACCTGATAGACCTGAAGCTTTTCCAGGAAGGTGCGGATCACCCGGTCTTCAGGCGCCAGATCGAGCGGGTTCTTTTTCAGATGCAGCATCACCATCAGGTCCGACAGGGCGGAGGGATGCAGATCAGGGTCGAATTCCGTCAGTTCATAGAGCTTGAGATCCTTCACCACCTGGCGGATCAGATCGACAGATCGGAACAGCTGCACCTGACTGGCAATATTCAGCTCGTCCAGAACCGGTTCGGAGGCCGCCGACTTGGCGTTTTCCGCATCGTAATTGGGTGCGCGCGGCTCGATCAAGACCGTAGTTTCGGCGCGGTAGGTCGGACGGATCATGCTGGCCCCGGCAAAGGCGACGCCTGCGGCCAGACAAGTGACAAGCAACACTCTGCCCTTTCGCTGCCAGACGGCGCGAAACAGCTGCAAGAGATCGATATCTACGTCCTGATGGGCGGCGACCGGCTGACCCGACATTCCATCCCTCCTTCAAATCTGTCCGGAGCGTAAACGAACATAGTAACTCAAGCGTTAACCGCCTGTGGTCATCGCGGAGATTGCAGGATAAGCTTGCCGGACTTGCGCTCCGATCTTTACACTCCCTTAACCATACTGGCCGATAAGAACATGATTATCTTCTATGGGAGCGTGCGCATGGTCACCGCCAAACAGATCTTGCTGGCTGTTGCCGTCACCCTGCTGGCGGCGCTTTCCAGCTGCGCCACCTATAAGCCGGCTTCGAAAGTCTTCCAGGAAGCAACGATCCAGCCCTACCGGCTGGACAGCGGCGACCGGCTGCGCATCACCGTGTTCGACCAGGCCAATCTGAGCAATACCTATACCGTGGATCAGGCCGGCTATATCGCCTTTCCGCTGATCGGCCAGGTCGCGGCGCGCGGCACCACCATGCCACAGCTGGAAGGCACCATTGCCCAGCGGCTGCGCAAGGGCTATCTGCGCGATCCCGATGTCAGCATCGAGATCGACCGCTACCGCTCGATCTTCGTCATGGGCGAAGTTGGCCAGCCGGGGCAGTATTCCTATGTGCCGGGCATGACGGTGCAAAATGCCATCGCCGTTGCCGGTGGGTTCACCAGCCGCGCCAACGAGCGCGACGTAGATGTGACCCGCAAGGTCAACGGCACCATCGCCACGGGCCGGGTGCCGATCACCGACCCAATCATTGCCGGTGACACGGTTTATGTGCGCGAACGGCTGTTCTGATGCCGGATGAAGACGGGCTGCGGATCATCCATTGCTTCCGCTCGCCAATTGGCGGCATTTTCCGGCATGTGCGCGATCTGGTCGAGCATCACGACGCGCTCGGCCATTCTGTCGGTATCATCTGCGACAGCAGCACCGGCGGCGATCATGAGGACGCCCTGTTTGCGGAATTAATGCCCCGCCTGAAGCTCGGCCTTATTCGCCAACCGATCCGGCGCGCCATTGGCTTTGACGATATCAGCGCGGTGCGCTCCTGCTATCGGCATATCAAGAGCCTGAAGCCCGATATACTGCATGGTCACGGTGCCAAGGGCGGCGCCCTCGCCCGCATCATTGGCACGGCGCTTCGCATGCAGGGATCAAAGGTTGTCCGCATCTATTCACCGCATGGCGGCAGCCTGCATTATCGCCGCAACAGTCCGGTTGGCAGACTGATCTTTGCCCTGGAAAAGCTGTTGGAACGCCAGACCGAAGCCATCGCCTTTGTCTGCGGCTTCGAGCAATGGTCCTACGGGCAAAAGGTGGGAAAACCGAGCTGCGACTCCCGATTGATTTTGAATGGGATCAGCGAGAGTGAATTTCGACCTGTACCACTCCGTGACGCATCCGTGGACTTCGTCTTCATCGGCATGTTGCGGGATCTGAAAGGCCCTGACGTCTTCATCAACGCCGTGCTGGAGGCGGAACGGTTGCTGGGGCGTCCTCTGACCGGCGCTGTCATCGGCGATGGCCCGGACCGAGACAGATATGAGCAGCAGATTCACCAGCGCGGCCTTGGCCTTCGCATGCAATTGCTGCCTGCCATGCGGGTCTCGGAAGCCTTTGCCTTCAGCAATATTGTCGTCGTCCCCTCCAGGGCCGAATCCATGCCCTATATCGTGCTGGAGGCAATTGCCGCCGGAAAATCGGTGATTGCCAGCGCCGTCGGCGGCATTCCGGAAGCCCTGGGCAAGACCAGCGCCGCACTTGTTGCGCCCGACAACGTCGAGGAACTAGCCGCTACCATGGTGCAGGCTCTGACCCAACCCGACTGGAAACAGGCGGTCATGCCTGACCCGATCCTCTTCCATTCGCGATTTTCTGCCTCTGCCATGGCTACACAAATGCTGGCGCTCTACCACGCTCATTCGGTTTGACAGCCGCCGCGACCTGCATCATCGTGGGACGGGTCCTGCCAAAGCTAAAGGTTTTTTAGCACATTTGCGGTAATCCAACGTTGCAAAATGAATTGCCGCGATGAGGGCGCTAGAGACTTTGGATGTAGCAAAGCTCCGTCAAAAACTGAAGGAAGAGGCTGAACAGACCCGCGCAAGCGGCTCTGCATCGTCGCCAACAGTCGAATTGTCACCACTCGCCAGCCGGGTGGCCGATCAATTACGCCGTGCCAATCGCTCGCCCAGCATCATGCTGGGGCAGTTCGGCCTGCTGGAATTTTCCTGGCTGATTGCCACCAGCCTGCTCTCTGGCTGGTTGACGATGGACGGACCGCTCGACACACTCCTGCCCCTTGGTGCGTTCGGCGCCCTTGGAGCGATTGTTTTTGTCCTGTTCACGCAATTTGCCGACGGCTACCAGATACACACGCTGCGCCGTCCAATCCGCTCGGTAAAGCGGGCCCTGACCAGTTGGCTTCTGGTTATCGCCTTGATGGTCGGCATTCACTTTGCCTGGAATGCCCAGCTGTTTACCGTTTCCTGGTTGGCGACCTGGGCGGCAACCGCTGCCCTGTTTCTCCTGCTTGAACGCTATGGCATGGCACTGGCCATTCGCAGCTGGACCCGTAACGGCATTATAGAGCGACGCGCCGTGGTGGTTGGCGGTGGAGAGCCTGCCAAACAATTGATCCGCACGCTGGAAAGCCAGCCGGATAACGATATCCGTATCTGCGGTATTTTCGACGATCGACAAGGCGACCGGTCGCCGAACATCGTCGCGGGCTATCCCAAGCTCGGCACCGTTGCCGAACTGGTGGCCTTTGCGCGGGAAACACGGATCGACATGCTGATCATCGCCCTGCCGATCAGCGCGGAAGCGCGTATTCTGGAATTGCTGAAACTGCTTTGGGTCCTGCCGGTGGATATTCGGCTGGCGGCCCATTCCAACAGCCTGAGATTCAGGCCCCGCGCCTATTCCCATGTCGGCGACCTGCCGATGCTGGATCTGGTCGATAAGCCGATCCGTGATTGGGACCAGGTTGCCAAACGAGCCTTCGACATCATTTTCAGTCTGGCGGCCTTGGCCGTGTTCTGGCCGGTCATGGCGCTCGCCGCCATCGCTATCAAATCCACATCGAAAGGGCCGGTTCTGTTCGTGCAGAAGCGCCATGGCTTCAACAACGAGGTCATCAACGTCCTGAAGTTCCGCTCGATGTATACGGAAATGAGCGACCCGACCGCCAAACTGGCCGTCACCAAGAACGATCCGCGCGTCACGCCCGTCGGCCGCTGGCTGCGCAAATCCTCGATGGATGAATTGCCGCAATTGTTCAATGTGTTGCGCGGCGATCTTTCGCTGGTTGGGCCTCGCCCGCATGCGGTCATGGCGCAAACCCGCAACCGCCATTACAGCGAAATCGTCGAGAGCTATTTTGCCCGCCACCGGGTCAAGCCCGGTGTCACCGGCTGGGCGCAGATCAAGGGTTGGCGTGGCGAGATCGATACCGACGACAAGATCAAGGGCAGAACCGCCCATGACCTCTATTATATCGAGAACTGGTCGCTACTGTTTGACCTGAAGATCCTGTTGATGACGCCGATCAGCCTTTTCAACACGGAAAACGCTTATTGAGCGCGGTCAGCCACCACAGCAGCCCGCCTTTCCGGCCAGGCTTTGCAGCCATTACCCTGACCGGATCGGCGCTGGTCGGCTTTGGCGTGTTTCTGCTCGGCTTCGTGTTCATGGAGCCAGCCCCTTACGAATTGTTCATGGCGGCGCAGATCCCGCTATGGTTCCTGCTGGGCCTGAAAATTTCCCGCAGCGTCGCACCGCTTCTGGCGCTGATGCTCACCTTCAATGTCGGCGGCATGATCTCGTTGACGACAATGACGGACCTTGATGAAGGCCCGCTCTATGTTGCCGTCTCGACCTTCCTCGCCGTGACCTCGGTTTTCTATGCGGCCATCATTGAGGACCGGCATGAACGTCTACGATTGATCTTCAATGCCTGGGTTCTAGCCGCTGTCGCCACGTCCCTTCTGGGAATCCTGGGCTATTTCCACGCCTTTCCCGGCGCTGAAATGTTTACACGCTATGATCGGGCCATGGGGGCTTTCCAGGACCCCAATGTGTTTGGTCCGTTTCTGATTGCTCCGTCGCTCTATCTCATCCATGGGCTTTTGACTGGCAGGCTGTTGGACGCACCCTGGAAAATCCTCTGTCTGCTGATCCTCGCACTTGGGGTTTTCCTGTCCTTTTCACGGGCGGCCTGGGCGCTTTTCCTATTTAGCGCCATTGCCATGGTACTGATCCTGCTGATCAAGGAGCGCAGCAGTGCCTTCCGCCTGAAGATCGTGCTGCTGGCGCTGACGGCGGCCATCGCTCTCGTTGTGGCGCTGACCGTCGCCCTGCAATTCCAGCAGGTGCGTGACCTGTTTTCCAGCCGCACCCAGCTTGTGCAAGACTATGATGGCGGCCATCTCGGCCGCTTCGAGCGTCACAAGATCGGCTTTCTGATGTCGATGGAAAAGCCACTCGGGATCGGGCCGATGGTGTTCAGCAAGATCTTTCCGGAGGACGAGCACAATATCTGGCTGAAAACCCTGACATCCTATGGGTGGCTCGGCTTCGTCTGTTTTATCGCCATGCTGATCTGGAGCATTTGCTTCGGCTTCAAATGTCTGCTCTATGACCGCCCTTGGCAACCCTATCTGATGATTGCCTGGATCGTGCTGATCGGCCATGCCCTGATCGGCAATGTCATCGATATCGATCATTGGCGACATGTGTACCTGCTGTTCGGAATCCTTTGGGGATGCAGAGCACTGGAAATCAATTGGCAAAGACACTAGGGAACATCGGGGGACGCGTTTAGTGGAGGAAAACGTCAGGGATGGCCAGGGAATTGCCAATGGGCAGCATCTGCGAATCTTGCAGGTCTTGGAGCCGAGCGGCGGTGGCTCCGGCCGTCATTTTATCGATCTTTGTGCAGGCCTCGCTGCCTGCGGCCAAACGGTAACCGCTGTCTATTCTCCTTTAAGAGCCGAAAGCCGGTTCGTTGCCGAATTGCTGGCGCTGCCGCTGCACGAGATCATTACGCTGGACATGCACCGTGCGGTCGGCCCCTGGGATTTGGCCTCCTATAGCGCGCTGCGGCGGCTGATCCGCGACAAAGGCCCATTCGACATCGTGCATGGCCACAGTTCAAAGGCCGGCGCGCTGACCCGACTGGCAACCCTGCCCGGGCGCAATCCACCCGTGCTTTACACGCCCCACGCCTTCCGCACCATGGACCCGACGCTCGGCTCCAAAGGCCGTCTGGTCTATGGCGGCGTGGAACGGCTGCTTGGGAGGTTCTTCAGCGACCGGGTGATTTGCGTTTCGCCGGACGAATATCATCATGCCGTGGCGCTGGGCATTCCGGCGCGAACACTCCGCATTGTCGCCAATGGCGTCAAATATCCGCCCGGCGACGCCCGCTCGGAGACACGCACACGCTTCGGCATTGCCCATGAGCACCTGGTTTTCGGTTTCATCGGCAGGCTCGTCGCCCAGAAAGCTCCGGAGCGGCTGATCCACGCCTTTGCCAGCATTGCAGACCTGATGCCTCAGGCACGGTTGGTGATGATTGGCAGCGGCGAGCGGGAGGCGGAACTGCGCAACTTGATCCATATCCTCGGTCTTGATGGCAAGGCACAGATCCGTAGCGATATGAGCGGACATGATGCCATCCAGGCTTTCGACATCCTGGTTGCTCCGAGCCGCTACGAGGCCATGTCCTATGCAATGCTGGAGGCCGCAGCCGGTGGCCTTCCCCTCGTTTTGACAGCAGTGGGTGGAACGAGCGTTGTGCTGGAGAATGGCGTCAACGGCTTTGCCGTTCCCAATAGCGATGAGATCAAGCCGCTTTCAGACGCCATGGCCGCCTTTCGCGATCCCCTGATGCGGGCGCAGCTTGCGGCTGGCGCCTTGAGCCGCCGTAACAACTACCGGCTTGAAAAAATGGTGGCCGAAACATTGGCAATCTACCGGGACCTACTGCCGCAAACCACGCCATGCCCGGTGATCAAACACGAAACCGACAGCAGACTTCGAACGCCCGGAGACCACACGACCTTGCGGCTCGCCAATCAGATTGGTGAATGACCCAGGAAGACTGGCAGGTATTTTTTCACACGCATGGAACAATTTCTCTTCTGTCGCATTAAGCAGCGCGTTCAGCCGAAGCAGTTGGCGGACGGACAGAAGAGGGACAGCATGAACCGCACAAACGGTCTTTATTTGATCATCGGCGCATTGGTCGTCATCGTGGTTGGCCTCGGCGCCTATGCCTATCATGAGGAAACCAAGCCCAAGGGCGTGGAACTCAGCATTGGAAAAGACGGCGTTGCCGTCGAACAGAAATAATCTCCAGCCAGCGCGTTTGCCTTACAGCACTGCCGTATTATAAAACGCCAGTGCTGTAAGGCTTTATACTATTGAATAATTCTCAAGTGGAGGCAAATCACGCGACCTTGCGTTTGCCTTCCGCCCTGTCGAGACCCCAGCTTTCCACAAGCAGGGATGGCAAATGCAGGTCTCCAGGTAGCATATAGGGCATTTCCTGCCCCTCGCCCGCCTTGATCGGCAGACCATGCCCCAGGCCATCCATTACGGCATATTCCACCTTGATCGCACCGTCTTCGTCATGCCAGACATAGCCGTCGCTCCGGCCATAGGCGACGGGCTTTGCCTTGCCGTCCAGCAAGCCATGCACGGCAAGCCATTGGATGACCAGCGCATCGGCGTTCTTCTGATGGACGACATTGTCATCCCTGCCCTGCCAGATCGAAATCCTTGGCCAATCCCGGCCTTCTGGCGCGGCCTGATAGACCAGTTGCGCCCATTCATCCGGGGCTTTCGCCACGCCATTATGCATGATGTTCAAGGCATTCATCGCATCCCGCGCGCCACCAACCGGCAGGCCGGCAACCACGGCACCCGCCTTGAATATATCGGGGTAAGCGGCGAGAGCCGCAGCGGCCAACGCACCACCAGCCGACAGGCCCATGATGAAAACATTGTCGGTGCTGAGGCCATGGGCCTCAACCATGGTGTCAATCATCTGGCGTATTGAGCCAGTCTCGCCACGGTCGCGCGCAACAGCACTTGGGCGAAACCAGTTAAAACAGCCATTCGGATTGTTGGAGCTGCGCTGTTCGGGGTAGAGCAGTGCGAAACCATGCTGACGCGCCAGACGGCTCCAGCCGCTGCCATCATCGAAATCCTTGGCCGTCTGTCCACAGCCGTGCAGCACGACCACCAGCGACGCGCTCGGCGGCAAGCCGGGCGGCACATAGGTCATCATCCGCAAATGTCCGGGATTGCTGCCGAAGCTGGTGTTTTCAACAAGGCGTGGCTGGGCGGGCTTTCTCGGTTTCGGCGCAACCTTTTCGCGAGGCGTGGTGCTCTCAACCAGATCCACAAATGCCTTTTGTAACTTTTTTTGGCGGCGAACCATGGCGGCCACCGATTTTGGAACATTCAATCGCATCACATCTGCCTTCCTGACGGCTGCATTCTCTCGTCTGCTTCACAAGCCGCCAATACTTCTGGCCCTCAAAAACTCATGGTGAATATCGTCTCATGCTAATCTCGAAGGTTATGAGGACCAACGACACGGCATATTGCTGCACTGCACCCAATATAAGGCAGAGACCGGACTTTATCGATACCAGCGCTACACCATTCGGCGCTTTTGTAGCCTGTCCAGCCTCTTCAAAGCCCAGAAAATCTGATAATAACCCTTAGAATATAGATGGTTACGGAAAACATCTGTCTATTACGTGCACCGCAAAAAAAGAATTATACATTATAAACATAAAACTCTTGAGATTAGCTTACGCCCTGAAAGGATTACGCAAGCACAAAGCCGCCGCCTCTCCCCAAAATAGAACGGCTTCAGCAAACCTGAGTGCAAGGCGCTGTAACACTCAAAACAGGCATATGGCTTGAAGAGAGACAATCACCCAAGTTGGGGGGAGTGATTGAAATAAATGGTCGGGACGGCAGGATTTGAACCTGCGACCCCTTGACCCCCAGTCAAGTGCGCTACCGGGCTGCGCTACGCCCCGACCCGCTCCTAAGAGCAAGGTTCACTTAGAGTTTTTGACTTTCGGGCGCAAGCGGAATTTTGCCCGGACAGATCAAAAACACGCAAAACACACCTCAAAACTCAATCCGCCAAGATCGACGGTGGAAGCCTGACGGTATACGTCGTGCCACTGGAGCTCGTCGCGCTGGCCAGGGAACCGCCGAGTTGCTTGACGAAAGCTTTGACGAACTGGGTGCCAAGTCCCGACCCCTCCGATTTGCCGCTGAGGCCGATTCCGTTATCGCTGACGGTCAGTGCGACCTCACCCTCCCGGCGCTGAAAGCCGAGAACAACCTCGCCCTGCCCCGATGGAAAGGCATATTTTACGGCATTAGTGGCAAGCTCATTGACGATCAAGCCGATCGATACGGCATAATCGGGTTGAATGCTCAACGGCTCGGTTTTCGTGCTGATCGTGATGTTCGAATTCGGGCTCAAAAGGCTCTTACGGATCGTGGTGTTGATGCCTCTCAGGTAGGTTTCCATGTTGACGGGGCCAAAGGCACTGGATTGAGCAATGACGTCATACAGTTCAGCAACGGCCCTGATTCGCGCCTGCATGGCCTTATATCCTTCAGCGCAGGGTTCTGCGGCACGGCGAATCTCGTGAGAGACGAAGGAGGAAATGATCTGCAGGCTGTTTTTGATACGGTGGGCCAGTTCTGCCGCCAATATATCCCGGTGCCTGTCGAGCAGCACGGCCTCCGTCGCGTCCTCGAACACGACGAGCATCCGGGTGACATGGTTGCCGGGCCGAAATATTTTCCTGGCATTGATCTTGAACACACGCCGGCCCAAACCAGGAAAATCATCCTCCAGCAGCAAACCATCGACATGCTCGTCGCGAGGCAGCACCCGTTCCAGAAGATCGTTGAGCGCAGCCACATTCCACTGGCCGTCCCCCAGCGTTTTCAACTGCTGGCCGACAACCTCCGTGGATTGAACACCGAAGAGCTTTAAAAAAGAACGGCTGGCAAATACAACGCTCATGTCATGCTCCAGCACCAGCAGTGGATCGCGGACCGTATCGACAATATTCTGCGCAAGTATCCAGCTGCGCTCGGCCTCGGCGCTGGCAAGACGCGCTTCTGTAACGTCGTCAATTGACATTAAAAACAGGTTTGCGGCATCACTCGCGCGTTGAACCCGACGGACATTGACCATCATGATCCTATGGCCCAGATCCGGGAAAACCACGTCAACTTCATGAGCATTGACGACGGTGTCCTGCGGAACGAGCTGCTCCAAAAGCAATCGAAGGCCAGGAATATTCCAATGGCCGCCCTTCAGATCGTAGAGTTGCCGCCCCAGCGTCTGCTCGGAAGCGATCTCAAAATTGGCGTAAAAAGCTTGATTGGCGGCAAGGACAGTCAGATCCTGGCTCAGAATCAGCACTGCGTCGCGGGAGGTATCGATAATGTCCTGAGGCAGGATTTCGTTGAGCGGAAGATTGGTCAAGGGGTGTCGCTTTTCTAAGATGAGATAGGCTGTTTCCAGGTGCGGCTATGCCGCGCGTGAAATAGGTGAGCTATACCACGGTCCAAAGATACCAATGCATCACTGGCTTTGGATAGAGATCAGTGGAATAGCAAACATCGTTTTTAATGAAACATTTGCATGGGACGACCAAAACGGCATGCACGGCAACCGGCGGCTTGTCCCCGTCCGTAAGAGCATGCTTTGGCTTAACCGCTTATTTGGTGGCACTGTCTCTCGAGGTTTTCGTGGGTTGATCAGGCCCGGGGCCCGCAATCAAACTCTCAAAAATCGCATCATTTGTCTTGCGCCATGTCTCGTCCGTCAACCATTGATAATCCTGGTCCGGCATCAAGGGGACAGCCTTTACCTGCGCATTCGAAATCCGCAGAAAGAAGCTCTTCCTTTCCCGATCGACAAGCACGTAGCGAAGCGGAACCACGAGACTATCCTTGCCCGGTACAAAAAACCCGCCAGCCGCAACGATTGCGTAATCCTGCCGGTCCCTGGTGCCGATGACCACATTGCGAACCTCGCCGACGATCTTGTCATCGGCGGTCCGAACCTCGGCCCCGACAATTTCATTGACCAGCAAGCCAGGATCGAGATCGTTGATGCTGATCAATGCCCCCTCATTGGCAGTGCCACGGCTTCCCTTGACCTGGCCCAGCCTATGCCATTGCGGCTCACCGGCGGCCAATTGCTGGTCGGTCGCGTCTTCGTCATTGGTACCCAACCGCGCCATGAACGGGGATGCGATCAATTCCCGAATATTGCCCAGCAACCGCTCGCAATCTTTTTCCAGCCCGTAATTCCAAAGAAGAAAGGCCGCATCGCGCAATTTACGCAGGTCATGCACGAGATAACGATTTTGAGGATCCCGGAATTCAGGCTTTTCCAGAATGGCCTCTTCAAGCATTGCGTCAGAAATATTGCAGGCGGCGAGCGCTGGCGTGCTGCAAAGCGCAAGCAGAAGCGCTCCAGCCGCGGCTGATTTCATAAACGTCATTCCTGGTCCGATCGGCGGGTTTTGCTATGACTTCGTGTTGCCCAGCACACTGATCGGAAGGAGGCGCACCGCATGACGCTGTTCTTCACAAAGCACAACGCACGCCATCCTGATTTGTTCCGAAATTTAAGAAAATATTCCTTTTTGACATTCTTTTCGGATTGCCAAAACACACTCCAGACCGGCCTCTGACGTCTATTACGCAACTCGTGATGCCAACACTAAACTTATTATTCACATCGGATTTTTTCTGCGGAACCAATGGTTAACCGTGGCGTTATGAGCGGTGGAGAACATGACATGACATTAGACAGAGACTTTCAGCGGCCGGTCGCCTTGGTCATTGCCGGAACCACCCACATGGTAAGGTCGATTCGTGAAGCAGCCTGGCTGCTCGCCGATCAATGGCCGGATTTTTCCTGCGAATATTTCCGTAAGGCCTTGTCTGCGTGCGCAGCAGCTCTGGAAGGACGGCGTTCCGCCACCTATGCGCGGCGCGCGCTGATCATTGCCGCGCATCGCGGTAATGTGGCGATTGCCCCTGATCACACTCTGGCAGCGTGAGGGTGGTTCTCTAGCGGACCTGATCCAATAGCCGCTTGCATTCCAACAGATCGAACAGGGTTTCCTGAAGGAGCGCCCGGTCTTCCTTGCCGACCGAACCACGGCCAGCGGAAATGTCGAGAGCGCTATCGTCGCCACCGCCAAAGTTAAAAAACCGGCTGCTGGTACGCGATTTTGCATGACCGACGACCTGATCGTCGTCGCTACCGAGTTTGGGATCGTCATTGCTGGATTGGCCGGCGGCAACCAGGGCTTCCATCGTCGCTAGATCGCCAGAAGCGACAGCCATGACGAATTTATTGCCATTGGTTTTCAGAAGCTTCTGCACACCTTTGATCGTGTAGCCGTGATCATAGAGCAGATGGCGAATGCCCTTCAGCAGTTCGATATCGTCAGGACGGTAGTAGCGTCGCCCACCGCCGCGCTTCAGCGGCTTGATCTGCGGAAACCGGGTTTCCCAGAATCGCAGCACATGCTGCGGCAAATCGAGATCGTCCGCCACTTCGCTGATCGTGCGGAAGGCATCAGGGCTCTTATCCAAGACGGGCTCCATCATGTCACTCTCAACGACAGCATGTCTCTCATCAGAAACGGAAGCTGTATCATCTTGTCTTTCGGCCAGTGTTTTGAAGACTATTCAGTGCGCCATCCATCCAGAAGACCGCTCGAAACCGATAGAGACTGACATAATCAAGCTTAAAACCTGCCGGAACGCTGCCTTGGCCGCAAGGCCATCAAGCAGCCGGATTGGCCGGTTTCTGCTTGGCTTTGCGGGCCAGATGCGAGCGAAGGATACGCTGCTTCAAAACGTTGGAGGCTTTGAACGTCATCACCTTGCGGGGCGAAATCGGCACTTCTTCGCCGGTCTTCGGGTTACGGCCGATCCGCTCATTCTTGGCGCGCACCTGGAAGGTGGCGAATGAGGAAAGCTTGACCATTTCGCCACGCACAATGGCATTGCAAATCTCATCGATAACCGTTTCGACAAGTTCGGCGGATTCCGTCCGGGAGAGACCAACCTTGCGGAAGACCGACTCAGCCAAATCCGCGCGTGTTACCGTTTTGCCAGCCATAGCACCCCGTCCATCATCAATTCTGATCGTTATACTCAGAGACTATTGATATGAACGCAATCGGTCAAGCGCCGTTAACAACTTGTTTTTGCGGCAACTACCAGCGCAGCAGTAGCGCGCCCCAGGTAAAGCCGCCGCCCATGGCTTCCAACAGCACCAGGTCGCCCTGCTTGATCCGCCCATCGGCAACTGCAACCGAAATCGCCAAGGGAATCGAAGCGGCAGATGTATTGCCGTGCTGATCGACGGTGATCACAACTTTTTCCAGGGGAATATCCAGTTTTTTCGCAGCACCGTCGATAATGCGGCGGTTGGCCTGATGCGGCACCAGCCAATCGACATCCTCAGCCGTCAGGCCCGACGCCGCAAAGGATTGCTCGATCACATCGGCGATCATGCCGACGGCATGTTTGAAGACTTCACGGCCTTCCATGCGCAAATGGCCGACAGTGCCTGTCGTGGAAGGGCCGCCATCCACATAAAGCTTGTCCTTGTGCGAGCCGTCCGAGCGCAGATGCGCCGTCAGCACGCCGCGATCAGCAATTGTTCCCTGCCCTTCGACCGCTTCCAGCACCAGGGCGCCAGCGCCATCGCCGAACAGCACGCAGGTGGTACGGTCCTGCCAGTCGAGAATACGCGAAAAGGTCTCCGCACCGATAACCAGCACCCGCTTTGCCAATCCGCCACGAATATAGGCGTCTGCCGTCGTCATGGCATAGACGAACCCTGTGCAGACGGCCTGAACGTCAAAGGCAAACCCGTGGGTCATGCCAAGCCGGTTCTGGATATTCACCGCAGCCGACGGAAAGGTGTTGTCGGGCGTTGATGTGGCGCAGATGATCATGTCGATATCGGCGGGCGCGAGGCCCGCGGCCTCCAGCGCCTTCAAGGCAGCTTCAGCGCCAAGCGAAGCGGTGGTCTCCCCCTCGCCTGCAATATAGCGCTGCTTGATGCCGGTGCGTTGAACGATCCAGTCGTCCGACGTATCGACAAGCGTTTCCATTTCGCGGTTACTCAATAGCCGCTTGGGCAAAGCCGAGCCAACACCGCGAACAACTGAACGAATCATTTTATATTTATCCTGTCCTTCACGCTGCTTCCGGCCCGGCGCTGGTGGAACCAGCCCTGGACGTCGATGGAAAGCGAGTGTGATAAAGTTTCAAATCATTTTCAATTTTCTGGGTCAAACCATTGCGCGCCATGTCATAGCCAACCTCGATGGCCGAACCGAAACCTTCCGCGTCCGTACCGCCATGGCTCTTGATGACGATGCCGTTCAGACCGAGAAAGACGCCGCCGTTGACCTTGCGCGGGTCCATCTTGTCCTTCAGCGCATCGAACGCCCCCTTGGCGAAGAAATAGCCGATCTTCGACATCAGGCTGCGTGACATCGCCGCCCTCAGATAGGTGGCAATCTGGCGCGCCGTGCCTTCGGCAGCCTTCAGGGCGATATTGCCGGTGAAGCCTTCCGTGACAACGACATCGACTGTGCCCTTGCCGAGATCGTCTCCCTCGACGAAACCGGCATAGTTTAGGGTGTCCAGACCTGCCTCACGCAACATGCGACCCGCTTCGCGCACTTCTTCCTGACCCTTGATTTCCTCGACGCCGACATTCAACAAGCCAATCGAAGGACGATCAATCTGGAATAAAGCCCGGGCCATAGCGCCGCCCATCACGGCGAAATCCAGCAGTTGTTGCGCATCGGCACCAATGGTGGCGCCGATATCGAGTACAATGCTTTCCCCCTTCAGGGTCGGCCAGATCCCGGCAATCGCGGGGCGCTCGACATTGGCCATGGTGCGCAGGCAGAACTTGGCCATTGCCATCAGTGCACCGGTATTACCGGCAGACACCACGACATCGGCCTCGCCTGTTTTGACGGCCTCGATTGAGCGCCACATGCTGGAGACATAGCGGCCACGCCGCAGCGCCTGGCTTGGCTTTTCGTCCATGGCGATTGCCACTTCGCAATCGTGAAAGACGGATTTTGCCTTTAATTTTGGATATTTGACAAGAAAAGGCTCGCACTTTTCCCGCTGGCCAAACAGGATGAATGTAATCTCCGGATGGCGCTCCAGCGCCCGAGCGGCGCCCGGAATAACGACTTCGGGACCGAAATCGCCCCCCATGACGTCGAGAGAAATTTTGACCACGCGTCTTAATCCCTTCTTTTTCACCCCCAGGTGAAATTTTCGGCCAAAATACCGGTTTTGGTCTGGCGTACAACTTATTTGTGGTTCACCGTCAAGGCCCGACGGTCAATCTAGTCCTTTTTCCAGTCTTTAAGAGCGGCAAAAGGCGATGGGCGAATGATCTGCGCGCCTGTATCCTCATTATGGCCTGAAAATTCAACACCCGGCTTGCGCGGATAGGGGTCGATTGCCATGGCGGCAAATTCAGCGACCAGCGCACCCGCATCGATCGTGTCACCGACGAAGGGTTCCGGGGCGTCCGGTCCGTCCGGGTCCAGCACCATTTCGCCCTGGCCGTCCAGCACAATGCGGGCAAGCTTGGAACCTTCAGGCACGAAGACCTGTTCCACCTGTTCGCTAATCTGTGTCAGCACCGGCTCCAGCGTCACGACGCAGGCCTGCTCGATCTCGCCTTCCACCACGCCCTTGATGCGCACACCATCGCGCTTCCAGCGGCTGATCTGAAGTTCAGCCTTCAGGGAACGGACAGCCAGCACTTTCCACAGCTGCGCCAGGCCTTGGCGCTCGGCGTCATTGGCCTCAAGGCGCACCCGCACGGCATTGGCGGAGACATGTCCGACCTTGACATGGTAGGAAAAAGGCGTGTTTGCCAGGGTTTGGCCTTGCGATTTCATCGATGAACCTGCTGCTCTGGAAGAGGAAATGCCAGCGATCCGGTGATCACGGCCTCTTCCGTCGTTTGTAAAAGATATGTTTCCGCTGTGATGGCCCAATCGGCCAGATCCGTCATGACCGGGAGAGCGGCTTCCGGCACGTCTGGATGGATATTGCGCCGAAAGCCGGCGGCAAGCGCATTCTTATCCTTCAAATCGAGTGCCTTGCCGTAGGTTTCAAGGCGGCCATAGAACATTCCCGCCAATTTTTTCATCCGTTTGGGCACGGTCTGGTCGCCAACCCCCAATTCCCGGATGGAATGATCGACATCCTGAAAAAACGCATCGATGATTTCCTGGGCCACTTCCTGGCCGCTACGCTCAGATTTCGCCGTGCGGCGGAGATAAAGAATCAGCACCAGCGACAGCATTTCAAAACGGCCCATCACGGTATCCGGCACGTCGAACGCTTCATAGAAGAGCGGCACGCGGGCGGTTTCCATCAGCACCGCATATTGGCGGTCGATAATCTGGCGGTTGTTGCGGCGGGTCTTGAACAGGGAAAAAATCATCGCAGCGCCTATTTTACGTGTTGCCGGCTATTCGTCCGATCCCTGGAGAAAGAGGCGCGACGGCCCGACCGATGTTGCATGATGGCTAAAGCTGGTTTACCGAAGCAGTCATGAATTGCAATGCCGTTTTACCGGACCGGCCCTGCCGATGGCAATCGTATCGGCCAAAGCGGGTTGGAGCTTGAAACATATCGTTGCTCCGTCTTTTCGGTTTCCCCGGAAAGGCCACAATGATATGGGCAAGACGCAAGCGGATAAGCACAAGAAGCGACTGGCGCAAGAAATGGCTGGCGCAAGAACGAACCTGGCCTGCAGGCGGGAAGAAGAGAGCATGATGGGAGATGCATCATTGAAGAGACGGTATTTCCGGCCCGACGCCAGGGCAATCGGCCTGGCCGCGATGACTTTGCTGATCGCAACCGGCGGCTTGACCGGCTGCACGACCGGCGAAGTTTTCCATAACGGCTATATTGTGGACCCGAAGGCGCTCGATCTGGTGCCGGTCGGGGCCAGCCGCGAACAGGTCCTGCTATCGCTCGGCACGCCGTCCACTACGGCGACCTTCGATGGCGAGGTATTCTATTATATCTCCCAGACCCGCAAGCGCCCCGTGGCCTTCATGAAGCAGCAGCTGGTCGATCAGCAGGTTCTGGCGATTTACTTCGACAAGAACGGCACGGTCGTACAGCGCGCCAACTACAGCATGAAGGACGGCAAGGTCTTCGACATGGTGTCGCGCACCACGCCAACCGGCGGCAAGGACCTCAGCTTCCTGCAACAGATTCTGTCGGGCGGCAACGGCGCTGCCAACAGCGTCAAGAACATGCTCGGCTTCCAATAAGCAGAGCCTCGATATCAAAACAAAACCCGCGGCCTCACGGTCGCGGGTTTTTCTATGTCTGCGGTGTATCAAACACTCTTAACCGGCAAGAATGGCCAGCAGCAACAGAGCAACGATATTGGTGATCTTGATGGCCGGATTGACGGCAGGACCTGCCGTATCCTTGTAGGGATCGCCAACCGTATCGCCTGTCACCGACGCCTTATGGGCGTCTGACCCTTTCAGATGCGTTGTCCCATCCTTGTCAACAAAACCATCCTCAAAACTCTTCTTGGCATTATCCCAGGCGCCGCCGCCCGATGTCATGGAAATTGCCACGAACAGGCCGTTGACGATCACCCCGAGCAAGGATGCCCCCAGCGCCGCAAAGGCCGAGGCCTTGGAGCCGGAGACCATCAGCACACCGAAATAGACGACGATGGGTGCCAACACCGGCAACAACGACGGCACGATCATTTCGCGGATTGCCGCCTTGGTGAGGATATCCACAGCCCGGCCATAATCCGGCTTCTCGGTGCCCTGCATGATGCCGGGCTTTTCGCGGAATTGGCGGCGCACCTCCTCAACGATGGAGCCAGCGGCTCGTCCCACTGCCGTCATGGCGATACCGCCGAACAGATAGGGAATGAGACCACCAAAAATCAGCCCGGCCACTACGTAAGGGTTGGAGAGGCTGAAGGATATGTCGCCGATCCCGGCGAAATAGGGGTATTGGTCGCCATTGGCGGCGAAATATTGCAGGTCATTGGAATAGGCGGCAAACAGCACCAGCGCGCCAAGCCCTGCCGAACCGATGGCATAGCCCTTTGTAACGGCTTTCGTCGTATTGCCAACCGCGTCCAGCGCATCGGTAACCTTGCGCACCTCCGGCGGCAGATGCGCCATTTCGGCGATGCCGCCAGCATTGTCGGTCACAGGACCGAAAGCGTCGAGCGCGACGATCATCCCCGCCAGCCCCAGCATGGTGGTGACGGCGATGGCCGTGCCAAACAGACCGGCCAGCTGATAGGTGGAGATGATGCCGCCGATAATCACCAGCGCCGGAAGCGCGGTTGACTCAAGGGAAACCGCCAGACCCTGGATAACGTTGGTGCCGTGGCCGGTCACCGACGCCTGGGCGATGGAATTGACCGGGCGTTTGTTGGTTCCGGTATAGTATTCGGTGATCACAACGATCAGCGCGGTCACGACCAGGCCGAGAATGCCGCAAATGAACAGGTTGACGCCAGTGATGGCCTGACCCGCAACGCTGCCAATCGCGCCCCAACCGATGGTAAGCTGGGTTGCCACGGCCAGACCGATGATCGAAAGCAGGCCAGTGACGATCAGGCCTTTGTAGAGCGCGCCCATGATCGAACCGTTGACGCCGAGCTTGACGAAAAACGTACCGGCAATCGAGGTCAGGATGCAGGTGCCGCAAATCGCCAGCGGATAGATCATGGCACTTTCCAGTATCGCGCTGCCCGCGAAGAAAATCGCCGCCAGCACCATGGTGGCAACCACAGAGACCGCGTAGGTCTCAAACAGGTCGGCGGCCATGCCGGCGCAATCGCCGACATTGTCACCGACATTATCGGCAATGGTGGCCGGGTTGCGCGGATCATCCTCAGGAATGCCTGCCTCAACCTTGCCGACCAGATCGCCGCCGACATCGGCACCTTTGGTGAAGATACCGCCGCCAAGCCGGGCGAAAATCGAGATCAGCGAAGCGCCGAAGCCGAGCGCCACCAGCGCATCGATGACATCGCGCGAGCCGCTTGCATGGCCAAGACCATAGGTCAGGATGAGATAATAAACGGAGACGCCGAGAAGGGCGAGACCAGCCACCAGCATGCCGGTAATCGCCCCGGATTTGAAGGCAATGTCGAGACCGGCGGCCAGGCTCTGGGCCGAGGCCTGCGCGGTGCGGACATTGGCGCGCACCGACACATGCATGCCGATAAAGCCCGCTGCACCTGAGAGGACCGCGCCGATCAGGAAGCCAATGGCAGCCTCTCCCGACAACAGGTACCAGACGCCTGCAAACACCACGGCGCCAACGATAGCGATGGTCAGATATTGACGGGCCAGATAGGCCTGCGCCCCTTCGCGGATATAGCCTGCGATTTCCTGCATACGCGGCGTGCCCTGGTCAGCAGCCAATACCGCCTGTGTTGCCCAGACCGCATAGGCCACCGAAATCAAGCCACATAGAATTACGCCTAACAGAACTGCCATTCCAACGCCTCCCTGTTGGACACCGCCCTCTCCTCCAAGGACGTTGCCTGTTTCTAACAGTCTATCCAACAATCGCCGCTGTCCGTCTGCAAATGGCAATTTCTGCGCTTCCGGTACTCACGTACGTTAAGTACGCTCCGTTCCGGTTCTCGAAATCACCATTTTCGCCAGGCCAGCAGCAATTCTTGAACAGACTGTAAGGCAGAGTGCGCTTTTCACGCTGCAAAGGTCAAGAGCGTGCAACCGGATTTCAAAGCGCCCTGCCATGCCTGAACGCAATCAACAACCGTCGGGAAATGTTCCGCCGTGAAGGGCTTTGTTGGAGGGTACTAGGAGCCGTCAGGCCTTGGCGCGACGCTCGGCAAGCAATTGCAGCGCAATCAACACGAGGCAAAGTACGGTTACCGGCCAGATCACCAGGTTCATCACCGACCAGCCATAGGCGGTAAACACCTTGCCGGAAGAAAAGGACGAGAGGGCAACCGTGCTGAACAGGATGATGTCATGGAAACCCTGAACCTTGTCAGCTTCCTGCGGCCGATAGGAGGAGGCTACGATGGCTGTCGCGCCGATGAAGCCGAAATTCCAGCCGATGCCGAGCAGCACCAGCGCGCCCCAGAAATTCCAGAGTTCGACGCCCATATGCGCAACGACGGCGCAGCCCATCAGGATCAGCAGACCGGCGGCAACGACCTTTTCCG
Organism: Agrobacterium vitis; assembly: GCF_013337045.2. Classification (NCBI taxonomy): domain Bacteria; kingdom Pseudomonadati; phylum Pseudomonadota; class Alphaproteobacteria; order Hyphomicrobiales; family Rhizobiaceae; genus Gillisella; species Gillisella vitis. Next base: position 987,898 of record NZ_CP118259.1, on the reverse strand, counting down.
CTCCGAACCGGCGGATCAGCCGTCCGGTGAAAAAGCTTGGCGCAAACATGGCGATGACATGCCATTGAATGCCGAGTGTCGCCTGATCGGAGGTAAAGCCGCAGCCGATCACCATGGCGAGCGGCGCGCCGGTCATCATGAAGGTCATCAGCGCATAGGTGCAGATACCGCAGATCATCCCGGTGATGAACCGTTGCGTCAACACGATCTCACGCAGCGGGCGAGCGGGCTTGGCGCTGTCATCCTGGTGGCCGAGCGGCTGCCCAAGATGAACGAAGCTGAGAATCGCAATGGCCAGCAGCATCAGCGGTGCCAGCGCCAGGAATGCACCGGCAAACAACACCGGCTCGAACAGATCTTTCAGCCAGATCGCCAATTGCGGACCAAGGATCGCCGAAACAATGCCGCCTGCGAGAATCCAGGAAATGGCCTCGCCCTTGAAATAGCTGGGCGAACTGTCGGCGGCGGCAAACCTGATCTTCTGGGTAAAGCCGCTGGACAGGCCAATCAGCAGCAGGCCAAAGGCAAACAGCCAGAAATCGATCCTGAACAACGCCAGCGTGGCGACCAATCCGCCAATCGCCGCCGAACCAGCTCCCATGATGAATGCAGCCTTGCGGCCAAACAAGCGGGACGCAATGGCAATTGCCACCGCACCAAGGGCAACACCAATGTTGAAGCCGGTGAGCGGCGCTGTCGCCAGCGATTTATCGGCGCCCAGCATTTGGTAACCGGCAAGCCCGCCCAGGGAAAAGGACAGGGGGGCAACAGAGCCCAGAACCGCCTGGGCAGCGGTCAGGATAGCAACGGTGCGCTTTGCGCCTCGCAACTGATGTTCAAGGCCAGTGCTGCTTTCCACTGCCATGTCCCTGCCCTTCCCCCGAAGGGCTGTTACTTGACTGCGGGAACCCGGACCTGCTTTGCAATCCGGTCCAGTACCGCATTGACCAGCTTGGGCTCGTCTTCCTGGAAAAAGGCGTGGGCAATCTCGACATATTCCGTGACGATCACCGCAATGGGTACGTCCTTGCGTTCCAGCAATTCGAATGTGCCAGCGCGTAGAATGGCCCGCACGGTGCTATCGACCCGGGCCAGCGACCAATCGTCCTGCAAGGCCTGACGGATCAGCGGATCGATCTTGGTCTGGTCGCGGACCACACCGGCCACGATGGAGCGGAACCAGGAGGCATCGGCCTTCAGATAGGTTTCGCCGTCGATTTCCTGACCGAGACGATGGGTCTCGTATTCTGCAACGACTTCAAGAACGCCGGTGCCGCCGATATCCATCTGGTAGAGGGCCTGCACGGCGGCAAGTCTGGCGGCGCCGCGCTGGTTGGCGGTCTTGACCGGCGGTTTGTTATTTTCGGTCGTCATCGGTTCAGCCACCAAATTTCTGCTTCAGGGCAATCATCGTCAAAGCGGCGCGAGCGGCAAAGCCACCCTTGTCCTTGTCTGTCCGCTTGACGCGGGCCCAAGCCTGTTCGTCATTCTCTACCGTCAGGATGCCGTTGCCGATGGCAAGCGATTCTGACACGGAAAGATCCATCAGGGCGCGGGAGGATTCGTTGGCGACGATATCGAAGTGATAGGTCTCACCCCTGATAACCATGCCGAGAGCCACATAGCCATCATAGACCACGCCGCCATTGTCGGCGCCGTCGAGCGCCATGGAAATAGCCGCGGGGACTTCGAGCGCGCCCATGACGGTGACGATGTCATAGCTGGCACCTGCCTCATCCAGCACCGCCTTGGCGCCGTCCAGAAGCGCATCGGCCATGTCGTCGTAGAAACGGGCCTCGACAATAAGAAGGTGCGGTGCGGAATACTGGTCAGACATAAGCGGTCACCCCGGAACGGATGGAGAAAATGGCAATGATTGGATGCGGGGTCAAACCATGCCCTACCCCGAATGGCAAGTGTTTTTCCGAAAAACCCGCCGAAATGCCGCCAAAGCCTTGCAATCCGGCTCCCTCAGCTTCGGCACCGCAAGCGCTATTGCACATTATTGTGACCTAGCCTGCAAAGGACCGGTTTTGCGGCAGGTGCAGACATCTTACTGACTCATCAGTCATTGAAAGGCGCGCCAATGAGATGGCCTCAACAGAGGACACGCTTCGTCAACCTACTGATAAATATCAGCAATCTTGCGAAAATCCGCGCCAGAAAAGCGGTAATGATGATTGGTCAACGGCCACACTTTCGCCCGCGCTAAAAATGGCGATTTGATGAAAATCAAGATGACGGATTTGTAACCCATCAAGGCAGTTTGCGGGCTGGAAATTGCCTTTGTTGCAACGCACATCATTGATCACCGGCAAGCGTCTTGAACGAGATAAGCCGGGGGATAATTTGGATCAGGAGATTACCGATGAACCGTATCGGACATGTATTCAGTGCTTCCACCGTTGCTGCCATCTCTTTCGGTGGCGCATCCCAGGCCGCTGTTGAAGTGGCCTGCGAAGATGGTCGGCCCCAATCCGTACAATCCGTACAACCCGTCGTCGGCAACCGACTGACAGTCGTGCCGCTGCGTGGCCTACAGATATCCGACCCGATGCGCCAGGCGCTGGATTCGCAGGACCCACATTCCGCCCAGGCGCGCAAGTTGCAGGCCGCTATTATTGCCAATCCGAAACTGATGCGTCAGCTCGATGGCCAAGGCGTCGATGTCACCACCATTGTCGGCATGGTCACGGTAGACGACGGCAGCATCTCGGTGTTTACCGCTTCGGCTTGATGGATATGCGCGGAAGGAGCTGCCCGGCCCTTCCGCCCTTTCTCAAAAAGCGCGTAAGTTTTTACGCCTTTGGAAATTCCGCGAGCCTTGCCGCATAGCGCGCCATAGTATCGACTTCGAAATTGACGAAATCGCCGACTTGCCGGTCGCCCCATGTGGTCACTTCCAGCGTGTGGCGGATCAACAGGATGTCAAAGTCGCAGCCCTCGACCCCATTAACGGTCAGCGAGGTGCCATCCAGCGCAACCGACCCTTTTGGGGCGACGAAGCGAGCCAGGTGCTCAGGCACCCGCAGGGTGAAGCGGGTTGCATCGCCTTCGGCTTTGATCGCCAGGATTTCGGCCTTGCCATCGACATGGCCCGAGACGATATGCCCACCCAGCTCATCGCCGATTTTCAAAGAGCGCTCCAGATTGATCCGCGTGCCCTTTTGCCAGCTGCCGATGGTGGTTAGCCGCAGGGCTTCTTCCCAGGCTTCGACTTCAAACCACCGCGCATTGCTGCCTGTTTCAGGCAGACCAGTCACCGTCAGGCAGGTGCCGGAATGCGCGATTGAAGCGCCCATGTCGATTGTGTCAGGATCATAGGCTGTGGCGATGCGCAGCTTCACGCCTTCCTTCAAAGGTACGATGTCTTCCACGGTGCCGATATCGGTGACAATGCCTGTAAACATCAGAAATCCCGCTCATATTCATAAAACCGATCCGCGCCGAAGGTCACACTGCGCAGATGACGAAAATTTTCAGGTATATTGGCAGGCGTGAGCGGCGATGCAAGACCACTACGGCCGATTTCATCCGGCCCCTGGTAAAGATGGATGCGATCCACCAGGCCCGTGTCCAGGAAGGACTTTGCCGCAGCAGCCCCACCTTCGACCAGCAGGGAAGACATGCCCTGCACAGCCAGTTGACGCAGGAGATCGTCAAGATCGGCCACCGGCCAGACATCAACGCCCGCAGCCTGCAACGCCGTGCGGCACGCCTCGAAACTTTCCGTGCAGGTAAAGGTGGAAGGCTCGCCGCAGGCGCAAACCGTCGGCACTTGCCCCGCCGTTTGCACCAGTTTCGAACCGAGGGGCAGTTCCAGCCGCCGGTCGAGCACGATGCGCAGCGGCGACAGATTATGCCGTCCAGCCAGCCGCACCGTCAGTTCTGGATCATCAGCTTTTGCCGTGCCGAACCCGACCAGAATGGCATCGCTCTCGGCGCGCAGCAATTGGACCTGGGTACGGGCCAGTGGTCCGGTGATCGCCACCTGCCCCTCGCCCGCCCGACCGATCATGCCGTCGCGCGACAAAGCCAGTTTCAGCGTTACATGCGGGCGCTGTTTTGTCTGGCGGGTCAAATAGGCGGCGAGACCATAGCGGGCTTCGCGCTCCAGCACGCCGGTCAGCACCTCGATTCCCGCGTCCGTCAGGATGGACAGGCCACGGCCTGAAACGCGCGGGTCCGGGTCGGTGACGGCAACCACAACCCGTGCAACGCCAGCCTCAACCAGCGCGTCAGCACAAGGCGGGGTCTTGCCATGATGGGAACAGGGTTCAAGCGTCACATAGGCCGTCGCACCGCGGGCCTTTTCGCCAGCCACAGCAAGGGCCTGACGCTCTGCATGCGGGCGTCCGCCAATCGCTGTGACAGCGGAGCCGACAATGGTTCCATCGGCAACGATCACGCAGCCGACCGACGGGTTGGTCAGGGTTTGTCCCAGATGACTGCGACCAAGCCTCATCGCCGCTGCCATAAACCGCTGATCGTCAGGCTGTTCGCGCACCATGTTTACCCCGGTTCGTGATCCTGGGAGATCTTGGCGGTAATTTCGGAAATGACCTGCTCGAAATCCTCGGCATGGGAAAAATCGCGATAGACCGAGGCGTAACGCACGAAAGCCACGTCATCGAGGCTTTTCAGCGCTTCCAACACCTGCAAGCCGATCTGTTCGGAGGAAATTTCCGTCTCGCCGGAGCTTTCCAGCCGCCGCACGATGCCGGAAACCGCCCGCTCGATCCGGTCCCGATCGACGGGACGTTTGCGAAGGGCGATCTCGAAAGACCGCACCAGCTTGTTGCGATCGAAAGGCGCCTTGCGACCCGTCTTTTTCAACACGGTCAGCTCGCGCAGCTGCACGCGCTCGAACGTAGTGAAGCGGCCGCCGCAATCCGGGCAGATCCGACGCCGGCGGATGGCGCTATTGTCCTCCGCCGGGCGTGAATCCTTGACCTGGGTATCGTCCGAACCGCAAAACGGGCACCGCATCTCTTCGCCTTACAGGTAAGGATACATCGGGAAACGGCCGGTCAGGCCAACGACCTTGTCGCGCACGCTTGCCTCGACGGCGCTATTGCCCTCGTCGGAATTGGCAACCTTCAGACCGTCAAGCACCTCAACGATCAGATTGCCGATTTCGATAAATTCGGCCTCCTTGAAGCCACGGGTCGTGCCAGCCGGTGTGCCGAGGCGAACACCCGAGGTGACGAAAGGCTTTTCAGGATCGAACGGAATGCCGTTCTTGTTGCAGGTGACATAGGCGCGGCCAAGGGCTGCCTCGGCGCGCTTGCCGGTGGCGTTCTTCTTGCGCAGGTCGACCAGCATCAAATGGTTGTCGGTACCGCCAGAGACGATATCGAGGCCGCCCTTGACCAGGGTTTCGGACAGAGCCTTGGCGTTCTTGACCACCTGAGCGGCATAATCCTGGAATTCCGGCTGCAAGGCTTCGCCGAAGGCAACCGCCTTGGCGGCGATCACATGCATCAGCGGGCCGCCCTGGAGGCCAGGGAAGACAGCCGAATTGAATTTCTTGGCCAGATCCTCGTCATTGGTGAGGATCATGCCGCCACGCGGGCCACGCAACGACTTGTGGGTCGTGGTGGTGGCGACGTGGCAATGCGGGAACGGCGACGGATGCTGATTGCCAGCAACCAGACCGGCGATATGAGCCATATCGACCATCAGATAGGCGCCAACTTCATCGGCGATTTCGCGGAAGCGCTTCCAGTCCCAGATCCGCGAATAGGCTGTGCCACCGGCGATGATCAGCTTGGGCTTGTGCTTGCGGGCGGATTCAGCCACCGCATCCATGTCCAGAAGATTATCGTCCTGACGCACGCCATAGGAGACGACGTTGAACCACTTGCCGGACATGTTGACCGGCGAACCGTGGGTCAGATGGCCCCCGGAATTCAGGTCGAGACCCATGAAGGTATCGCCGGGCTGCAACAGCGCCAGGAACACGGCCTGGTTCATCTGCGAACCGGAATTGGGCTGAACATTGGCGAAATTGACGCCAAACAGCTTCTTGGCGCGTTCGATCGCCAATTCCTCGGCAATATCCACGAACTGACAGCCACCGTAATAGCGCTTGCCCGGATAGCCCTCGGCATATTTGTTGGTCATGATCGAGCCCTGCGCTTCCAGCACGGCGCGCGAGACGATGTTTTCAGAAGCAATCAGCTCGATTTCATGGCGTTGACGACCGAGCTCCTTTTCAATCGCACCAAAAATATCCGGATCGGTTTCGGCAAGCGGACGGGAAAAGAAAGCATCGGTATTGGCCATGATCGCAGTCTCCTGAAAGCGTTGATGCGTGCGCGTCTTAACGTCCTCGCGCCCCAAGAGCAAGACAACAGAACGACATTTGCGGGTCAAAGCGCGGAAGACGATACTTGTTCTTGTATCACCCGGCCTGCTGCCCGCGTAAAAACGCAGAAGGCCGCGCAACTTGAGCGCGGCCCTTGATAAAAATGCTTGGAAGCAAGACTTACTGCGGCAAATTGTCATCCTCAATCCGGCCCGGATTTTGCTCGACACCAATATTGGTTTGCAGGGCCAACTGAGCATCGCCATCACGCTTGTAGATATCATCACGGAACTGCACGACATTGTCCTTGGCAGACCACGCCGTGATGTAAACGATATAGACAGGCACTTCCTGCGAAAGCTTGATCACGTTGTTCTGGCGCGTCGAGATGACCCGTTCGATTTCCTGACGGTTCCAGCCGGGCGTATCCCTCAGCAACCATGTGATCAAATCGCGCACGTTCTGGACACGCATGCAGCCGGAGGATTCAAAGCGCATCAGCTTGTTGAACAGCCCCTGCTGCGGCGTATCGTGCAGATATTCATTGTTCGGATTGTGGAAGTTGATCTTCGTCGAGGCCATGGCGTTGATCTTGCCAGGGTCCTGACGGAACATCAGGTTCGGCGCCTTTGGCGCGTTCCAATCCACAGTTTCCGGAGCCACTTCCTGGCCTTTGCCATCGAAGAGACGGATATTATTGCGCGTCAGATACGTCGGGTCCTTGCGCATCAGCGGCACGATGTCCTTTTCGACGATCGAGCGCGGCGCAGTCCAGTAGGGATTCAGGATGACTTCATAGATCTTGGAATTGATGGAATGGGTCGGGCGGTCGATACGTCCAACAACGGCATTGGTGCGCAATGCGACGCGATCATTTTCGACAGCCTCGATAGACATCGAGGGAATGTTGACCATGACATACCGGTTGCCGAGATCACCGGACATTGCCTGCAGGCGTACCAGATTGGTATTGAGCTGGTTGAGGCGCACGTCGGCAGAGATATTCATGGCTTTCAGCGTATATTCGCCGAGTGCACCGTCGGTTGGAAGACCGTGACGAGCCTGAAAACGCTTCACGGCACCATCAACATAGGTATCGAAGGAGTTGGACATGCCTGCTTCCTGGCCAAGATCGCCTGAGATCATCAGGCGTTGGCGCAGTAGCTGCACGGTCGGATCAACGGACCCGAGCTTCAATTTCACCGAGGGATTGACCTGCGGCCAACCGCCCTGGGCGACGATCTGCTGATAGGCGGAAATGGCCAATTGCAGGTTCGGCAGGTTCGTGGCGCTCAACATCGGCGAATTTGATGTCACCGAGGCGACAGCACGTGACGTTTGGGCATCGAACTGGTCGTCCCAATTGCCCCGCGAGCGAGCATTGATCAGCTCGTCGACGGCAGATTGCGCCATGGCGGTCCCGGCCAGCGTGGATGCTCCCACCAATGCCGCGCCTCTCAACAATGCTCTGCGAGAGACCGAAACCAGTTTAATCTTGTCCGCCATAGTCTTCTATTTCCCTACCGATCCACCGATCCCGAAACGCTTTAGCCCATGGGAGACGATCAGGTCCCATGAAGGCATTGTGCTTAATAAAGCCGGAGGCGTTCCGCAATCATTGTTTTCATCGCGAGAAACGTTTGCCGCTATCGCTTGTTCCAAAAGCCCTCTGCCCTGAAGAGTTTCTTTTGAACCCGGGCGAAGGCAAGGCTTAGCGCGGGTCGAACAACCAGCTTATTCCACAGTCTGGCGGTCCCATATCAATATGGCCAAAGCTTGTCAGGCCCGAGGCGCTCACAACACTGTGTTGAATAAGCATCCGCGCATCAAAACGAAGCGAGGCGATATCGATCTGCCGGGATTGATGACCGTTACCGGTCGATCAAGGCAGCAAAGCCAGACATTGCAGCCGGTTGGCCTACATCCGATAGGCGATCGTGTCGTTCCAGAAGCGATCGAGACGCTGCAACAACCTGTTCATCTGGTTGAATTCGTCAGGACCGATGCCGCCGACCTTCTGGATGGAGCCGACGTGACGCTCATAGAGCTTGGCGACGGTTTCGGCGATGTCCTGGCCTTCCGGTGTCAGGGAAATACGGACCGAACGGCGGTCGACACGCGAGCGGGAATGATTGATGAAACCGAGGTCAACCAGCTTCTTGACGTTATAGGAAACGTTGGAGCCGAGGTAGTAACCGCGAGACCGCAATTCACCGGCCGTCAGCTCGGAATTGCCGATGTTAAACAGCAGCAAAGCCTGAACAGCATTGACGTCGTTGCGGCCCTGACGGTCGAATTCGTCCTTGATGACGTCGAGCAGGCGGCGGTGCAGGCGCTCCACCAGATGCAGGGAATCAAGATAGAGAGAACGGATGGTCTGCTCTTCGTGATCGATAGCGGACACCTGCGGTTTGATCTTTGTCGTGGTCATATCGTCTGCCTCACTGTTTGGGTGGCGGCCTTGTTGGTTTCCAACCGCCTTGTGAGTGACAATATCGAATGCAGATAAAATTCTATTTAAAACGCAGGCTTAACAGAGGCTTACCATTCAGCCTGCTTGTATCAGGGTAAACCATTCCTTATGCCGTGACGCGCCGGCGCTTTTGCATCAGGATTGCCAGGCGGAAAGCGATATAAACGACGGCGACAATCAGATGGAATGCGACGATCAGCGGATCGCGTCCGAAAATGCCCGGCCACACGGCATGCATCAGGATCTGGCCGCTGGCGGCAATCACCCAGATGACAGGCCCCCAGGAGACCGTCATCCACAACCCAACCCCTGCCACCGGCAGCATCACGGCCAGCCCGCAGCTGGCAATGCGCCAAGGCACATTCATCAGGTCGAACCGCCCAAGGCCGTCACCGGCAAAGCCCACCAGCAGGCCCCAGAACTGTAAGCCCAGCCAAAGGCAGGCAAGCGCAACAACGCGCAGGAAGAGCACGAACAACAGGTCTACGAGGCTGGGTTTTGGCGTATGGACGACATCATCAATCATTGTGCAACGATATCGCATAATTGACCGGACCGGTATCGGCGACAGGTGAAATTTATGGGGAGACAAACAATCCGCGGACGGTTTTATCCGAGCATCGCTATGCCCGGGGGTGGGTGTGGGGGTGGGGGCGGTCAGGTTGCCGCAGTGGGCAAACATCCCTGTGCATGATAAACGGCATCATAAGAGAGCAGGCCTGAAGACTGGAGACCGCGATGACCAACAAGACCCACCTCGTCGACGATATTACCGGCCACCGGCGCATGCGCCGCAACCGCAAGGCGGACTGGACGCGCCGGATGGTCCAGGAAAGCCGGTTGACGGTGGACGACCTGATCTGGCCGATATTTCTCGTGCCCGGCAGCGGCATCGTCGAGCCGATCGCCGCCATGCCGGGGGTCAACAGGATGAGTGTCGATAAGGCCGTCGAAGCGGTGAAGGAAGCCGCCGATCTCGGCATTCCCGCCATTGCCACCTTTCCGAATATCGAGATGAACCTGCGCGACCAGACGGGTTCCCATATCCTGGAAGCCAATAACCTGCTCAATCAGGCGACAGCCGCCATCAAGAAAGCCGTCGCCAACATCGGGGTGATTACCGATGTGGCGCTGGACCCGTTCACCAGCCATGGGCATGACGGTATTTTGCGCGGCGATGATATCGTCAATGACGAAACGGTCGATCAGGTGGTCAAGGCCGCCATCCTGCAGGCCGATGCCGGCTCCGACATTATCGCCCCGTCCGAAATGATGGATGGGCGAATCGGTGCCATCCGCCGCGGGCTCGACGCTGCCGGTCACCAGTCGGTCGGCATCATGTCCTATGCGACGAAATTCTCCTCCGGCTATTACGGCCCCTATCGCGAGGCGATTTCCACCGCAGGCCTGCTGAAGGGCGACAAGAACAGCTATTACATCAGCCCGGCCAATGGCACCGAAGCGGTGCGCGATGCTGCCATGGATGTCGAGGAAGGGGCGGATATGCTGATGGTCAAGCCCGGCCTGCCCTATCTGGATATTTGCTGGCGCCTCAAGGAAGCCTTCAGCCTGCCGGTCTTTGCCTATCAAGTGTCAGGCGAATATGCGCAGATCAAAGCGGCAGGCCTGAACGGCTGGATCGACGAGGAACGGGTGATGATGGAAACCCTGCTCTGCTTCAAACGGGCCGGATGCGATGGCATTCTCAGCTATTTCGCCGTGGAAGCAGCAAAGCGGCTCGCCAAAAGCTAACGGTTTTCGGTGGGACGCTGCCCCATGCAAGGGTCCCCGATAGAAGACAATTGTATTTTGGACCGGGGCATCCCATATCATCGTGATCGACCAAGGAGACGATCATGAGCTTCGATCCGAATATGACCACCGTGGCTCCCACCGACTGGCGCGCCTATAGCGGCGTGCTATCGCGCCGGGTCTTTGCCTTCATCATCGACTATGTCCTGGTCGGGCTCCTTTGGGTTCCCGCCGCCGTCGTGGTGTTTTTCCTTGGCGTCATCACGCTTGGCCTCGGCTGGCTCCTGTATCCCATTCTGTTTTTCATTGTCGCGGGCCTTTATTTCGGCCTGTCGCTGGCTGGACGCACTCAGGCCACACCTGGCATGCGGGCCATGGGAATTGCCATGATTCGCCTGGATGGCAGCAAGATCGATTTCGTAACCGCCATTGCCCATCTGGCACTATTCTGGATCCTCAATTCCGTGCTGACGCCGCTGATCCTGCTGGCGGGCCTGTTTACCGATCGCTCGCGACTGGTCCATGACTTGCTGCTCGGCACCGCTGCGCTCCGCGCTGGCTGAGTGACAGGCAATGCCGACCAAAAATTGGTAGTCACGAAGGGAACGCTTACAATTTCGCGTTGAACAACCAAATCGTGAAATGAAATAGTTGACCTTTTGAAATCTTGAGCCATGCTAGACATGAACTTGAAGGTCATGGGCAATACCGGGAATCATTGAAAATGATTTTTGGTATTGCATTTTTGGATAGCTCAAGCGCTTGATGCATTTGAGATATTCGACATTCCTGCAAGGTGAGGATGCGTTAGCACCTTCGATGTCTTGGTGTAATGTGCATTCCCGGCCAATGAAGCCAGCGCGCTTTTCCGGGTGCCTGAGAGGACGCATAGACAAAGCATGAACACGCAGGCTGCTACGTCTCCGCAGTTTTATCTGACAGCGCCCGCGCCCTGCCCTTACCTGGCGGGGGAAATGGAGCGGAAGGTCTTCACGCACCTTGTTGGACCACGCGCGCCGGAAATGAACGATCTCCTGACGCAGGGCGGCTTTCGCCGGTCGCAGAATATCGCCTACCGTCCAGCCTGCGAAACCTGCCGCGCCTGCATTTCCGTGCGGATCGTCGCCCGGGAATTCCAGCCTAACCGGACCATGCGTCGCGTAGCAGGCGTCAATGCCGATCTCACCGGCAGCGTCTTTGCAGCCCAGCCTTCGACCGAACAATTCTCACTGTTTCGCACCTATCTTGATCATCGCCACCAGCAGGGCGGCATGTCGGATATGTCCGCGCTCGATTTTGCGATCATGGTGGAAGACAGCCATGTGAAGACCAAGGTGATTGAATATCGCCTACCGAAATTGGACGAGGACAGCGACCGCCCCGGCGAACTGGTGGCCGTGGCGCTATCCGATATCCTCAGCGACGGATTGTCGATGGTTTATTCGTTTTTCAATCCGGCCATGGAAAAACGCTCTCTCGGCACCTTCATGGTTCTCGACCATATCCGCCGTGCCAACGAGATGGGCCTACCCCATGTCTATCTCGGATATTGGGTAAACGGCTCCCGTAAAATGGGATATAAAATCCGCTTCCTGCCGCAGGAACATCTGCTCAGCCAGGGCTGGACCCGTTATGAGCCAGAAAGCGGCGGCGAAGAGTAAACCGAAGCTCACTCTTCGTTTTCCTTTACAGTCTCCTCAAGAGGAGGATGCGCCAGCATCCTGGAGGGCTGGTATGGATCAGGCGACTCGCGCCGCTTGATCGGCAACCTCACGGCGATTGCGCAGCCATTCCGGCAGAACTTCCGCTGCCATGGGACGCGACAGCCAGAAGCCCTGAATTTCATCGCATCCCATGGTTTGCAGGAGATCAGCGGCCTCAAGCGTTTCGACGCCTTCCGCCACCACTTCATAACCAAGACTGTGCGAGAGGTCGATCATCGATCGCACCAACACACGCTCGCGATTGCCTTTTGCCATATCCGCGACGAAAGAACGGTCGATTTTCACGACATCAGCAGGCAATTTCTGCATATAGGCCAAGCTGCTATAGCCAGTGCCGAAGTCGTCGATCGCCAACCGGACGCCATGGGCGCTCAGCGCATGAAGAAGGTCGAGTGATTTTTCAGTCTCCCCCATCATCGCTGTTTCCGTCAATTCAAATTCGATCTGACCCGGCAGGACATCGTATTTCTCTAGTTTCTCCTTCAGGAGTTCCAGAAACTCCGGCTCATTCAAATTGAGAGCCGAAATATTGATCGACAATCGTATGTCGATGCCTTGTCCCCGTAAGATGGCCAGATGGGACAGCGCCTTGTCGATCACCCAGGCGCTCATGGCGCGCACCAGATCGGACGCTTCGATAACCGGCACGAATTCGGCTGGTGAAATCGACCCCAGTTCAGGATGGTTCCAGCGCAGCAACGCTTCGGCGCATTCCGCCTGACCGGTTTTCAAAGACAGCCGCGGCTGGAAAACCAGATGCAATTGATCCTGAGACGCCAGAGCGACAGGAAAATCCTGCAAAAGGCGGAAGTTACGGCGATGCAGCAAATCATGATCGTCGGAAAAAAAGGCAATGCCGGTTTCGCTGTCGCGCGCGTCTTGAACCGCACTTTGCAGCGAGCGCAGCACGTTTTCAGGCTCCATTGCGCCCGGATTGAACCAGGTCACCCCAAGCGAGGGCGTCATCGTCAAACGAAGATTTCCCACCTCGCCGACATCAGACAGTAAGCGTTCCAGCACAGGCAGCAAGCTTTCGGATGTGGCATCCTCCGGCGGGATCAAGGCAAACTGCATCGCGCCAATATGATAGGAGGCGGTATGATCACCCATCGACCTCTGCAGGAACTGCGCCACGGAGCGGATGACACCATCCAGATGCGATGGGCCCATGACACGCGACAACCGGTCGAACTGCATGGTGCGCGCCAGATCGAGAACGCCGATCAACCGTTCCTTGCTAGCGCCGTGCCTGCCAATATCGGCAAGGTCGCTCAACAATTGGAAACGGTTGGGCAGGCCGCTGGCGGCCTCAATACGGCCAACGGCATGCTGCATTTCTATCTGCGCCATGACCATGGCCGCCATATCTGACAACACAGCCATTTCCCTGTCGCCAACCGTGTGAGGCTCATTATCAAGAACGCAGAGCGCGCCCAGGGAATAACCATCCGTCGTCATCAGCGGCACACCGGCATAAAACCGAACGCCAGCCTGCCCGAGGGGACTATCGACATAAAAGGCGTCATTATGAAAATCGTTGACGATCAGCGGCCGACAGGTTTCCGCGACTTCAGCGCAGGGCGCCTTGAACCGCGGAATTTGGTTATGCTCGATTCCTACTTTGGACTTGAACCACTGGCGATCCACGTCTGTCAGCGACACTGCCGCGACCGGCAATCCGAAAAATTCCGATACGATTCGAGTAATCCTGTCGAAGCTTTCGCTCGGCAGGGTATCGAGTATTTTCAGGTTGCGTAGGCTGGTCAGTCTTGCCAGTTCGCGCTTTTGGTTCACAGTCATCGCCTTCTTGGTAGGGCTCGAAGCATTTGATTATCATGCCGAAAGCCAGCCACGCAGAAACGCGGTTCCGAAAGGCGCAGCCAGGCAAAAAACTCTTCCGGCTTGCGTATTGAGCACGGTTTGAAATCAAAAACGCACGGGCACAGCCTTTGTTCCATATGGAGCAGAAGGGATTAAAACCAAGTGATGATGTTAACTGCAAAAAATTTGAATTTATCTATGGTTATAGCATCATGAAGCATTGTTTTCATGCAAAACAAAACCCAGAATTCCGAAGAATTCTGGGTTTGAATAATGGCGGCCAGTCATTTGGGAGATATGCTGGCTGCAAAATAGCTGAAATCGATTCTCTTTAACGAGTCACGCGCCCGAAATGTAAGACGCAGGCTCATGTAACGTCTCATGGATTCCGCACAAAGCCGAAAATATATTATATTCACGAACTTATACAGTAAATCCCAGCCTAACCTAGCCAATCTTGCGGATAAAGCCGTAGACAATATTGCGATTGGCACCGAAACGGACCTGAGCATCGATATCGCCTTCCGGCGTGCTTGCATGAATAACGCGCCACATGTCCTGCTCGCTGCGCAGTAAAAGCGCCCAGTTCATGAAGGTTTCCATATAGCCGTCGACGACAATATCTTCCGCAAAATTGGCGAACATAAAGACACCATTCGGCTTCAGCATGGACAGGCACTTCTTCGTCAGCTTTACAGCTACCTTGTCGTTAAGATAGTCATAAAGGCCCGACGCATAGACGAAATCGAAAGTTCCAAGGTCATGCTGATTGGTCAAGAGGCTACGGACTGATCCATCAATAGGCTCAATGCAGGTGTTTGCGAAATCCCGACGGATGGAGCCGACACTCACAGGGTCCTGATCCAGTGCGATCCAGCGCTTGATTCTGCCCTCTTTCAGAGCGACTGAACGATTGGCCTCGCGTAGGTGGCCTGCGGCAATGGTCAGGATTTCTGCATCCGGCCCGCGTGACGTGGCAATTTCATCGACATGCTGGGTCAGGAGATCGCGGCGCTCCCGTACGGCGACAGATGACGACGCATCCTTGGTGTAATCATACAGCGCCAGCCCGAGAGGCGAAGCAGCGGCAATTTCATTCGCAACGCTTTCATGGCCGTAAATAAAATCAAGTAATTGTGCATCCCCTGAATAGCCGCGCGGCTTGACGCAAGACCAGCGCGTAAAAGGATCCTCAAGAAAATACTTAGATACTTTATGATTTTGCGCCATCGGTATCAGTGACTGCCATAAGACAGGAGAAACCTTACTGCGGAGATTATGAAGCGCTCCAGCCATCATTGCAATGATAGCAGCTGGATCTCTACCGTGCTCAAATTGCTGATAGGCAATGTTGAGAGCCAGGGCCAATTCGGATTCCGCTAAAACTCGCTCGCGATCATCGATTTTCTTGCCTTTTGGCGAAAAAACCTCTGCTGCAATTGCATCTGGAGTGACCAAGCTTTCGCCGTCTAAGACAGTTTCTATATACTGCATATCCGATCTACCTCTAATGTTTTATCGACAAAATTAAATGCTTGATAACTATAAAGTCTGATTCTAACTATTACGACTGGCGATTTGGGCAATTTTCTATTAAGGTTAATAGATGAGAGTGCGTCATATTCAGCGTGATACAGAGGTTTGACGCTTGTCTAAATTCCAATTAAATTTAAGGGTAATTGTGCGCTGTATCACATTAGAGATTCGGGGTTAAAATAAAAAGTGTATCGTGCTGAGTGTGTGAATAGCGCGCATGAAGGAATAGCTTGCATTCCTGTTCACGACGGTAAAACTCAGTGGAACAATCCAGCATGAAGCACCCCGGGTCGGACCCAATGAAAACCGGTCGGCGTGGCACCCCTGACAGAAAGCGAACTGCAGAAGTCGTGAAGCTGTATCGAGACCAGACCGAATCCGAGCGCATTGCCGCAGCACGCCATGGCCTTTGGATCGCTGTGATCGTCTATCTGATGTTTTCAGGGATGGATTACATTCTCATTCCTGACGTTGCATCAACCTTGCTGATCAGCCGTTTTGCGGTTGGCGTTTTGTCTCTCGCCATTTTGGAAGCCCAAATATTCTTTGGCCCGAGAGCCAATATGATAGACTTGACCTGCGCCCTGGCGCTCATCATCGGCTATGGTGGCTGGCTTTTTCCGGCATCAATGACCGATTCGGTTGAGAATTTTCGCTATTACATGGTGTTTGGCGCGATTTTCATGATGGGTGCCAACCTGTTTTTCGGCCTGTATTTCCTATTGTCGATTGTCACCTCTGCTTCAGTACTTGCCTTGTTTCTCTGGGTTGTTACGAGTGTTTTCGGTCGAGAGACGTCTTACATCATTGCTTTCGCGACGTTTTATGTCTTGTGCTTCGTCTTCACCAGCTATGTAAACTGGCGACTGAACAAGGAGCGCTACCATGTTTTCCTGAACGCGCTGGAGGCACGCAAGCAGCATCGGGAAGCGATCGAACGCGGCAAAGCGCTGCTGCGCCTTTCCAATACAGACTATCTGACCGGCGTTGAAAACCGGCGTGCCATCGATCAGCGATTGCGGGACAATTGGGCTGAATGGCAAAGCTCCGGAACCGGCTTTGCCGCAATTCTGGTCGACGTCGATTTTTTCAAGAAATACAATGACTATTACGGCCATCAAGCTGGCGACCATTGTCTGGTCCTGGTCGCCAATGCTCTAAAAACAGCCCTCCTGCCCTTCAATGCCTCCATTGGCCGTTATGGCGGCGAGGAATTTATCGTTCTGGCTGCAGCCGCTAGCCGTGATGATGTTGGGCTGCTGGCTGAGATGATTCGCAATACCGTGGAAAAAATGTCGCTGGTCCACGATCAGCGCAAGGATGGCATCAACGTCGTCACGGTCAGCGTCGGCGCGGCCTTTACACGCCCTCATTTCGGTCCACGGCTGGAAAAGATCATTACCGAGGCGGACCGGGCGCTCTATTCGGCAAAGGCCAATGGTCGTAATTGCGCGCGGTTGTTCGACCCGAACGACCCGCAAAGCAGCGACGATAGCGAACACATAGCCGCCCTGTTGCGGGTGGCTGTAGCCAATAACCTTGTTTCCCTCGTCTATCAGCCGATCCTCAACCTCACGACCGGCAAGATCGACGCTGCGGAAGCCCTGATGCGGCTGAAACTGCTGGATGGGACGCCTGTAACGCCTTCAGTTTTCATCCCGATTGCCGAGCGGACAGGGTCGATCCTCGATCTCGGCTTGTGGACGCTGCGGCAGGCCTGCAACGAAATTCTCGTTCCCGGCCACGCGCCGGTCGTCAGTATCAATGTCTCCCCTATTCAATTGAAAACCCGTGGCTTTGCCGCCGCCGTGGCTGAAATCCTGATCGATACCGGCGTCGATGGGCAGCATGTCGCCTTCGAAATCACCGAAGGCATCAGTATGGATCGTCAATCCGACATCCTGCGCTGCATCAAGGACCTTGAAAATATGGGCATCCGCATCTGGCTGGATGATTTCGGTACTGGTTTCGCTGGCCTGTCCTGGCTGCGGCTCTTCAATTTCGACACGGTGAAGATCGATCGGTCCTTCCTTCAGGACAGCGATACGCCGAAGGGACGCTCCATGCTGCGCGACATCATCGCGCTGGTCCGCAATCGTGGCCACCGCATTCTTGTCGAAGGCATCGAGACCGCTGACCAGCTGGAGTTGATGCGGCAATTCGACATCGATCATGTGCAGGGTTTCTACATCGGCCGCCCTGCAACCCTGGATGTATTCAAGTCCAAGCCCCTGAACCATTTTAGCCCAGCTGAGACGGAAAGCGCAGATGCGCCGCTGATTACCCATTTTATCAGCTAAAGCATCGGACCGAAAAGTGGGAACCGGTTTTCGGATGAATCCGATGCGTAAACAAAAACCTAGAGCATCGGTCCGATTCCTATTTTCGGTCCGATGCTCTAGGGCATTCAATATTTCTTGGAAATGCAGAAATATTCTACAGCATGAGCCGTAGGCAAAACAGAACCGGCGGCCCTGCGCGCTGCATGGTGCGCAGGGCGAAACGGGCAATCAGCCGCTGAATTTGCCGCTGCGCGGGAAGCCCTTGGGAACCGTCCGTCCGGACCCGGCCCGGTCACCCAGCCATTCCAACAGTTCGTCCTTGCTGCGGGTAAAGCTCCGGCCCGCACTGTCTTCCCAGGAAAGCCCGTCTGCAAGGGTAAAGCACTTGATGTCGGAGACACCGCCGTCCTTATAGCGTTGCAGACGCACGCCCTTGCCACGGCTCATTTCCGGGATCTGGGCCAGCGGGAAGACCACCATTTTGCGATTTTCGCCAACCACAGCCACATGGTCGCCGGAAATCGGCACGACCAGCTTGGTTTCATCCGGCATGCCGACATTCATCACCTGCTTGCCCTTGCGGGTATTGGCGGTGATGTCGCTTTCCGCGACGATGAAGCCATTGCCACCGGTCGAGGCGATCAGCAGCTTGCGAGCCGGGTCATGAACGAAGGCCGTCAGCACATCCTGATCGTTTTCCATATCGACCATGATGCGGATCGGCTCGCCATGGCCGCGCCCGCCGGGCAGCTTGTCGCCACCAAGCGTGTAGACCTTGCCGCCGGTGGTCACCAGCAGGATCTTGTCTGTTGTCTGGGCCGGGAAGGCCACGCGCAGCGCATCGCCTTCCTTGAAGGTCAGGCTGGCCTTGTCATAGCTGTGGCCCTTCAGCGCCCGTATCCAGCCCTTTTCGGAGATGACGACGGTGATCGGCTCTTTCTCGATCATCGCTTGCTGGATGGCACCGATATCTGCGTCCGGCGCATTGGCAAACAGCGTGCGGCGGCGGCCAATGTCGGTCGCCTTGGCGTATTTCTTCTTCACCTCGCCGATTTCCGAGGCAACGGTCCCCCATTGCAGGTCGTCAGAGGCCAGCAATGTCTCGATCTCTGCCTTTTCCTTGGAGAGCGCATCATGCTCCTTGCGGATCTCGAATTCCTCGAGCTTGCGCAAATTGCGCAACCGCATGTTCAAGATGGCCTCGGCCTGGTTGTCGGTCAGCTCGAAGCGGGCAATCAGCGCGTCCTTGGCCTCGTCTTCCTCGCGGATGATGCGGATCACCTCGTCGAGATTGAGATAGGCGATCAACAACCCGCCGAGAATTTCAAGCCGCCGGTCAATGGCCGCCAGCCGGAAGCGCGACCGGCGCACCAGCACATCCTTCCGGTGGTCCAGCCACTCCAGCAGCACCTCGTTCAGCGCCATCACCTTCGGCACTTTACCCTGGGAGAGGACGTTCATGTTCAGGGGAATGCGGCTTTCCAGCTCAGAGAGCTTGAACAGCGATTCCATCAGGATAGTCGGATCGACGGTCCGGCTCTTCGGCACCAGCACGACGCGAACGTCTTCAGCTGACTCATCGCGAATGTCTTCCAGCAACGGCAGGCGCTTGGCGATCAGCAATTCGGCGATCTTTTCGATCAACCGGGATTTCTGCACCTGGAACGGGATCTGGGTGATGACGATCTGGTAGCCGCCGCGCCCGAGGTCTTCCGTCTCCCATTTGGCCCGGACCCGGAAACCGCCGCGCCCTGTGCGGTAGGTTTCCAGCATGCTTTCGCGGCTTTCGATGACAATGCCACCGGTCGGGAAATCCGGTCCCTCGATGCCGCCGCGCTGCGGATGAGCCGGATCGGCAAACAGCTCTTCGACAGAAGCGTCGCGGTTCTTGATCAGATAGAGCGCCGCATCGCACAGCTCATGGGCATTGTGCGGCGGGATAGACGTTGCCATGCCGACCGCGATGCCGGAGGCGCCATTGGCAAGCAGATTGGGAAAGGCGCCGGGCAAAACCACCGGCTCATCGTCTTCCTCGTTATAGGTCGGGCGGAAATCTACCGCATCCTGCTCGATACCTTCCAGTAGAAGCCCGGCAACGTCGGTCATCCGTGCTTCGGTATACCGGTAGGCCGCCGCCGAATCGCCGTCGATATTGCCGAAATTGCCCTGACCATCGACAACGGGATAACGCTGCGAAAAATCCTGGGCGAGCCGCACCAGCGCGTCATAAACGGACTGGTCGCCATGCGGGTGAAATTTACCGATGACATCGCCAACGATACGGGCGCATTTCTTGAAGGCGGAATTGGGCCTGATCCCCATTTCGCTCATCGCATGGATGATGCGCCGATGCACGGGCTTGAGGCCATCGCGCACGTCAGGCAGAGCCCGGTGCATGATGGTCGACAGCGCATAGGCCAGGTAGCGCTCTTCCAGCGCGTATTTCAGATCGATCGGTGTGACGTTATCGCCACCGTCGCCAGGCGGTATAAGACTTTTTCCCATGCCCCTTGCGTAGCCGAGAACCCCTTGCACGGCAAGGATTCCGGGGGATGCACCTGTGGATTATCCGATCCGGGCCTTTACGGTCTATGAGACAAAATCAAACTACAGCGCCGTGCGCCCTATAGGGCGCACGGCGCTGTAGCTCTTTATATCTGCTGCATAATTTTCTCCTTAAATCGAACCCGATTTAAGGAATTATGCAGTAGTACGACAAAAAGCATGGCGGATTTCCGTACTGTCTTATAAAGGATCATGACCGCGCAATCGCGCATATCCTTTTGTTCTTAGAGGGAATTGTTATGACGACGCATAAATCCGCCGGGCCCGTCCTGCGCCGTATCCTCTCGGCCAGTGCCGCCATTCTCGTGCTTCCCTCGGCAGCTTTCGCGCTGGATGGCCAGGATTTGCTCGCCAAGATCAATAAATCCTACACCGGGGGCAATGCCGCCATTACCGCCAGTTCCATCGACATCAACGGCGATGTCGTCACCCTGCGCGGCACCAAGCTGAAGCCGGCCAAGGCGTCGGACACCGGCCCGGATTCGACACCAGTCTCGATCGGCGACGTGAAGATGAGCGGCGTGATTGAAAACCAGGACGGCTCCTACGAGATCGACCGGGTCGATTTTCAGCCGCTCAATCTGGTTGAAAACAACTCGACCGTCACCGCCTCCGATCTCTATCTGTCCGGCGTTACCGTGCCGGCCAAGACCGATGGCGGCGATCTCGCCTCCATGCTGTTTTATGAAAAAGCCCATAGCGGCCCGATCAGCGTCAAGGCGGATGGCAAGGAAGTGTTGTCCATGGCCGAGGCCGAAGCGACAACGGCAATCGAGGACGATGGCGCCAGCCTTGCCTTCGAGGGGTCTGTCAAAGGTTTCAAACTCGATCTGTCCACCGTCGATGATCCAAAGAGCCGCGATGCAATCGAAAAGCTCGGGATCAGCATGCTGGATGGCGGCATGACCATGAAAGGCAGCTGGGAACTGCAATCGGGAACGATTGACGTTCAAAACTACACGCTCGATTTCAAGAATGTCGGTAAGCTGACGGTGGCGCTCGGCCTGTCCGGTTATACCCTGGACCTGGTCAAGCAACTTCAGGAAACCGCCCGGGCCATGGAAACCAATGCCAAGGACCCGCAAGCGCAGCAGGCCTCCGGCATCGCCATTCTCGGCCTGATGCAGCAAATGTCCTTCCTGGGCGCCGATATCCGCTTCGACGACGCTGGCATTACTGAGCGGGCGCTGGCCTATAGCGGCAGCCAACAAGGCGTCTCGGGCAAGGATATGGGCCAGATGGTCAAGGCCATGACGCCTTTGATGCTGGCCCAGGCCAAGCTTGGCGATTTCCAGAACGTCGTCACGTCAGCCGTCAATGCCTATATCGATAATCCGAAGAGCCTGACAATCTCCGCGGAACCGCAGAACCCGGTCCCCTTCCCGATGATCGTCGGCGCAGCCATGGGCGCACCGGAGACCCTGCCCAAGGTGCTCGGCGCAAAGGTAACGTCGAACGACTGAGGAGCGTCAAGCTCGAACACAGACGATAAAAGCCGCCAGACTGGCGGCTTTTTTGTGGAATGCGTTATTGCAGATTGCGCTATTTTTCCTGCGGCCCCTGCCCTGCATCCTTGCTGGGCGCGGTAGCAGTATCATGAAGTTTCGTCGCATTGCGAAACAGGATGAGCGCGAAGACAAGACCGGTGGAGACGCCGATGATGACATCGAGAAAGCGCACCAGCCCGCCGGTCGCAGGGCCAAGCAGGATGACCAGAAGTGCTGAGGCGCCAGCCTGGATAGGCGTAACGGGTGCCAGATTGGCCAGCGCGCCCAGAAACATCGCGGCGAATATGGCCAGCGAAATCTGGATGCCGAGCACACTTATCGGCAGGAGAAAGATCAGCTCGCCGACCGCGATGCCGATGGTCACGCCAATGACAACATTGATACCTTGGCGCAGGTGATTGGGAATGCCCGGAGCCAGACAGATGATCGCGGCTATCGCGGCAAAGATCGGCTGCTGGTGGCCGAACAGCCAGTGTGCACCATAAAATGCGACCGCCGCAGCTAAGGCTGCGGCGGTCGCATGGCTGAAGGCATCCCGGATATGGCTAGCAAACCGGGACCACATCGGTTCAGTCTTTCTTAGGCGTCGGCACCACGCGCAGCGCCAATTCGCGCAGCTGGGTCGGCGTTGCCGGAGCCGGTGCGCCCATCAACAGATCCTGCGCCTGCTGGTTCATCGGGAACAGCGAGATTTCGCGCAGGTTCTTGGCGCCCACCAGCAGCATGACCACACGGTCGATACCGAATGCGCAGCCGCCATGCGGCGGTGCGCCGTATTGGAAGGCGCGGTAGAGGCCGCCGAAGCGTTCTTCAACGTCCGTCTGGCTGAGACCAACCTTTTCAAACGCCTTGACCATCAGTTCCGGCGACTGATTACGGATCGAGCCGGAAGCGATTTCAAAGCCGTTACAGACGGCGTCATACTGGTAAGCCTTGAGTGTCAGCGGGTCTTGGCTGTCGAAGGCTTCCAAGCCGCCCTGCGGCATGGAGAACGGGTTGTGGGCGAAATCGATCTTCTTTTCTTCCTCGCTCCATTCGTAGAACGGGAAGTCGACAATCCAGCACATTTCGAAACGGTCGCGGTCAACAAGGTTCAGCTCTTCGCCTGCACGGGTGCGGGCTTCGCCAGCAAACTTGTAGAACTTGGCCGGATCACCCGCGACAAAGAAGCAGGCATCGCCAGCGCCAAGGCCAAGCTGGGCGGCGATGGCAGCTGTGCGCTCTTCGCCAATGTTCTTGGCCAGAGGGCCGGAACCGCCAACCTTGCCGTCTTCTTCCTTCCAGAAGATATAACCAAGGCCCGGCTGGCCGGTGGATTGCGCCCAGGCATTCATGCGATCGCAAACGGCGCGGCCAATCGCGCCCGTTGCTTCCGTATGCTTGACCGGGATCGCCCAGACCTCAACCTTCGGGTTGGAGGCAATCATGCTTGCGAAAATCTTGAAGCCTGAATCCGCGAAATGCTCGGTCACAGCCTGCATAACAATAGGGTTGCGCAGGTCTGGCTTGTCGGAGCCGTATTTGCGGATCGCTTCATCATAGGGAATGCGTGGCCATTGCTTCGTCACAGGCTTGCCTTCGGCAAACTGCTCGAACACCTTGGTCATCATCGGTTCCATCGTGGTCCAGACATCTTCCTGGGTCACGAAGCTCATTTCCACGTCGAGCTGGTAGAACTCACCCGGCAGACGGTCGGCACGCGGGTCTTCATCCCGGAAGCAAGGTGCGATCTGGAAGTAGCGGTCGAAACCAGCCACCATCAACAGCTGCTTATACTGCTGCGGAGCCTGCGGCAGAGCGAAAAACTGGCCTTCATGGATGCGGCTCGGCACCAGGAAGTCGCGCGCACCTTCCGGCGAAGAGGCGGTGAGAATTGGCGTGGTGTATTCGGCAAAGCCAAGCTCGCTCATGCCATTGCGCATGGACGAAATGATCTGGGTGCGCTTGACGATGTTCTTGTGCAGGGTTTCGCGGCGCAGATCGATGAAGCGATACTTCAGGCGGACATCTTCCGGATAGTCCGGCTCACCAAACACCGGCAGCGGCAATTCCTTGGCCACGGCCAGAATTTCGATTTCCTGCGCGTACAGCTCGATTTCGCCCGTCTGCATGGCCTTGTTGACCGTCTCATCGGCGCGAGCCTTGACCACGCCGTCGATGCGGATCACCCATTCACCGCGCACGGTCTCGGCCAGCTTGAAAGCCGGGCTATCGGGATCGGCCACCACCTGCGTGATGCCGTAATGGTCACGAAGGTCGATGAACAAAACGCCGCCATGGTCGCGGACGCGGTGGACCCAGCCGGAAAGGCGCACGGTGGCACCAACATCGGACTTGCGGAGAGCGGCACAGGTGTGGCTGCGGTAACGATGCATTTCGAACGATCCTGGACATGTGTAAAAGGTCAGCACGGACGCAAGGAATGCGCGCTTGGCTGGCATGGAAAATCGGGCGGAAAAGCGCATGGCCGGCCCGATTTGTCAAGGCTACAGGCTTTTACGCTTTGGATTTACGCTATATCGGCATCTCCTGCCGGGGTAAACGTCGCATGCTGTTATAGCCCGACTCACCTGCTTTTGAAAATCCGGCCCATCATGAACAATATCCGTCCGCTTTTGCCCCTGCTCGTCACCGCCGGTATTCTGATCGGCGGCAATGGCTTGCAGGGCACGTTCATTTCGCTGCGCGCCCTTGAAGAAGGGTTCTCGACGACAATGATCGGCGTGGTCGGCACCGGTTATAATATCGGCTTTGCTATCGGCTGCATCTATGTCACCCGGCTGATCCGGGAAATCGGCCATATCCGGGCGTTTGCCGGGCTGGCGGCAATTGCCTCTGCCGCCTCCATCGCCATGCTGATCTTCATCCACCCTGCCGCGTGGTTTTCGATGCGGCTGATCCAGGGCATCTGCTTTGCCGGATTGTTCGCCGTGGTGGAAAGCTGGCTCAATGCCCGCGTCACCAACGACACCCGGGCGCGCACCTTGTCCATCTACCGCTTCGTCGATCTCGGCTCGGTCACCGTGGCGCAATATATCATTCCGGCCGTGGGGATTTCCGGTGTCGATCTGTTTGCGCTGATCGCCATGGCGCTGTCCCTGTCGCTGGTGCCGATTTCCTTTGCCGACCGCACCAGCCCCACCCCGCCCCGGCATGTGGAGTTTAACATCAAGGCCCTGTGGGGCATTTCGCCGCTGGCGACCATCGGCTGCATTGTGGTGGGGCTGACCAATTCCAGTTTCCGGTCGCTCGGACCGATCTATGCCGAAGGCATCGGCATGTCGGTCACGGCCATCGTCACATTCATGAGCATCGGGATTTTTGCGGGCGTGGTGCTGCAATATCCGCTCGGCCATTATTCCGACAAGCTGGATCGGCGCACCATCATTCTGGTGGCCGCAGGCGGTGCCATGCTGGCTGGGCTGTTCCTGACCTTCGTGGCGGGAGCGAGCGAGATCCTCAATTTCATCGGGATTTTCCTGTTCGGTGCCTTTGCCATGCCGCTTTATTCGCTGTGCTCGGCCCATGCCAATGACCACGCAGCCCCCGGCCAGCATGCGCTGGTCTCGGCGGGCACGCTGTTCTTCTGGTCCTGCGGGGCCGTGGTCGGGCCGATGTTTGCCTCCGTCCTGCTCGACCATTTCGGACCAAGGGCGCTGTTTAGCTATATGGTCGTCGTGCTGGCACTGTTCATCCTCTATACCCTGCTGCGGATGCGGGCGCGCGAGGCGGTCCCGACGGAGGAGCGGCGCTATCCCTTCCGGGCGCTGCTGCGCACCTCGGCCTTTTTCAGCAAGCTCGCAGCACCCGTCCGGACAAAGCGGAAATAGGCTCGGCGGCGGCCTTAAGATATTGCTGATTTCCACAATCAACTTTAAAAGATCTGCGTCCCGTCCGACGCTGGAACCGCCCATCATGCCCATTCTCTCCCGCCGCACCCTGTTGAAAGCCTCCGTTGTTGCCGGTGCCTATGGCGCGGGCCTCGGCATTGCCAGCCGCTTCCAAGGCCCACGCATGGCGTTTGCCGCCCCCAAGCCGCTGGAAATCGAGGCGAGGTTTACCTCGGCTACCCTCGACGGCAGCCATGAGACGAAAAAGCTGATGAGCTTTGCTTTGCCTGGCCAAACGGCGGCAATGCCACCCACCATCCGCATGCGCCGGGGCGAGCCTTTCGCGGCAAAACTCATCAACCATATCGACGATGCCACCACTATTCACTGGCATGGCTTGCGGATTCCTAATGCCATGGACGGCGTGCCTTTCCTGACCCAGCCTTATGTCTATCAGGGCGACAGCTTCGATTACGCCTTCACACCGCCCGATGCCGGTACGTTCTGGTATCACCCGCATTGCAACACGCTGACCCAGATGGCGACGGGCATGACCGGAATGATCGTGGTCGAGGACCGCGATGACCCGGTCTTCGACGCGGAAATCGATCTCAATCTGCGCGACTGGCGGCTGGGCGACGATGGCCAGTTCATCGCGCTATTCAAGCCACGCGACACGGCCCGGGCCGGAACCTTCGGCACCGTGCGCACCGCCAATTGGCAGGTGGAGCCGCGCTACGATGCGCCCAGCGGCGGCTTTACCCGGGTGCGGATCGTCAATACCGACGTGACGCGGATCTATACGCTGAAGCTGGAAGGCGCGCAGGCGGTGATCGTCGCGCTGGACGGCCAGCCGGTGCCAGCGATCCTGCCGATGGAGCTTGCCATCGTTGCCCCCGGCCAGCGCATGGACATCATCCTGAAAATGCCCGACAGCGAAGGCAGCGAGGCGCGGCTGACCGATATTCGCCCCAGCACGCCAAAAACCGTGGTCAGCTTCCGCGCCACCGGCGCGTCCTTAAAACGCGATCTGAAGGACGTGCCACCGCTGCGGCCCAATCCTTTCGACAAGCCCGATCTTTCATCCGCCCAGCATATTCCGCTGGTGCTTTCCGCCACGGCGGAAAACGGCGCGAAAGAGTCAATCTGCGGCACGCTCGGCTATTCCTTCTGGGCGATCAACAAGGTGACCTGGCCGGGCGACACCCCGGACCCGACCGCGCCACTGGCGGAATTGAAGCTGGGCAAGAGCTATATCTTCGACCTCGTGAACGACACGCCGCACGCCCATCCCATCCATCTGCATGGCATGAATTTCCAGGTGATCGCCTCCAACAACCGCCCTGCTGTACCGCTGATCTCCGATACCTATCTGGTCATGCCCGATGAAAAGGTTCAACTGGCTTTCGTGGCTGACAATCCCGGCGACTGGGTTTTGCATTGCCATATCATCGAGCATCAGAAGACTGGCATGACAAGCTATATCCGGGTGGCGTAAAAAGACCCTGCCGCGCCGCAATGCCATGATGTCCGTTTTCGTCCAGAAGTGGAAACATGCCGCCAATCATGGCGGAGCGCATTGAATGAATTGCTTGACGGCCAGCGTTGCAAGCAGGTCACAAAACCGTCACCTTCAGTGAAAAACCGGGGAGTTTTAAAGCTTGGCAGGCTCAAACCTTGTCATCAACTTGACAACCAGGACACAAGCGGAAAGGAAAGATATGAATTCGAAGAAATATGCCGGGGCCAAATGATTTCCACAACTCAAGATTTAGAAGCCGCTTGCGAAAAACTGGCCAAATCTGAATTTATCACCATCGATACCGAATTCCTGCGCGAAACCACCTTCTGGCCGGAGCTGTGCCTGATCCAGATGGCCAGTCCAGATCTGGAAGTCATTGTTGATCCGCTGGCTGACGGGATCGATCTTGCTCCCTTTTTCAAGCTGATGGCCAATGGCGATGTGATCAAGGTGTTTCATGCCGCGCGCCAGGACATCGAAATCATTTTTCATCTGGGCAATCTCATTCCCCATCCGATCTTCGACACCCAGGTCGCCGCCATGGTCTGCGGCTTTGGCGATAGCGTGTCCTATGACCAGCTGGTCCAGAAGATCAAGAATATCCATATCGACAAAAGCTCGCGCTTTACCGACTGGAGCCGCCGTCCGCTCTCTGAAAAGCAGCTGGATTATGCGCTGGCTGATGTCACCCATCTGCGCGATGTCTATCTGACGCTGAAGGCCGAGTTGGAGCGTGAAGGCCGCGCCAGCTGGCTGAGCGAAGAAATGGCCATTCTCGAATCCCGCGACACCTATGACCTCCATCCAGACGACGCCTGGCAACGGCTGAAGATGCGTCTGAGAAAACCGCAGGAACTGATGGTGATGAAGGCCGTGACCGCCTGGCGTGAGCGGGAGGCCCGCGCCCGCAACGTGCCGCGTTCACGAGTGATCAAAGACGACGCCATTTTCGAAATCGCCCAACAGCAGCCCCGGGATGTCGAGGCGCTGGGACGGCTGAGGACCATTCCGAAGGGTTGGGAGCGCTCGACGCCGGGCGGCGCGATCATCGAGGCGGTCAATGCCGCGCTGGCAATTCCCAAGGCCGAATGGCCGCAGGTCCAGCGCCAGAACCACGTGCCGGAAGGCACGGCACCGGCGGTGGAATTGCTCAAGGTGCTGCTGCGCCTGACCTGCGAACAGCATGGTGTCGCCGCCAAGATGATTGCCAATACCGACGATCTGGAAAAGATTGCCGTTGAGGGCGAACAGGCCGATGTGCAGGCCATGCGCGGCTGGCGGCGTGATCTGTTCGGCGAGTCGGCGCTAAAGCTGATCAATGGCGGCGTTGCCCTTCGCTTCGTCGGCAAGAAGATCGAAGCCGTCGAATTTATCGAACCCTGATGGTGTCGCTGCGCGCGGCCACAGAGGCAGATATCGGTTTCATGATGTCAGCGGAGCGCCAGCCCGGCTACGACCTGTTGGTCGGTCGGTTCAGCGCGGCGGAACACCTTGCCAATCTCAATGACCCGGCGAAGGCCTATCGGATCGCCGTGTCGCCGGGTGGCGAGCCCCTCGGCTTCGTGTTGTTCCGTGACATCAACGATCCGCAGGATAATCTCTATATCAAGCGCGTCGTGGTTGCCGCGCCCGAAAAGGGAACCGGCACAGCGATGATGCGGCTTGCGCTCACCTGGGCATTCACCAGTACCTCCGCCTACCGGATCTGGCTGACCCACATACCAAACAACCGGCGCGCCCACGCGCTTTACAGCAAGCTTGGCTTTCAGCAGGAAGGCGTGCTGCGCGGGGCCTATGGCCACCGTCAGGACCAGCGCGGCGATCTCGTGCAGATGTCACTGCTGAAACCGGAATGGGACAGCGTAACGTCCGGCTGATAAGACTGATATTGACTCACAGTCCGCTCAATAATCGCTGCTACTTCCCAACTCTTCAACCTGCCGGACCCTTGCCGTGGAACTCCCCTCACCCTTGAAAAGCGCCGTCGAGCGCCTGCTGGAAAACCAGCCGCTGGCACCGCTGATGAAGGCTGCCGAGCGCCTGTCGCAGCGCTACCGTAAGGAAGTGCGCGACGGGCAGTTGCATATCAGCGATGATCTCGCCGCCCACGCCTATTTGGCCGCCCGCCTGCCCGCCACCTTCGCCGCCGTCAGGGCGGCAATGGAGATGGTGGCCGAAGTGCAGGCGGATTTTGCGCCCAGAACCTTGAGCGATTTTGGCTCCGGCCCCGGCACCGCCCTCTGGGCCGCCGCCGATTGCTGGCCGCAATTGCAACAGGCGACGCTGATCGAGGCCAGCCCCGCCATTCGCGCCATCGGCAAAAGCCTGTCGCTGGCGCTGCCCTTTGCCTGCGACTGGCAGGCGGGCGATCTCACCAAGACCCTGCCGCCTATGGCTCCTGCCGATCTGGTGACACTTGCCTATGTGCTCGATGAATTGCCTATCGATGCGGTGGCAAGCATGACGGCAAAGCTCTGGGCCTTGACCGGCGGCACGATCATCATTGTCGAGCCCGGCACGCCGGCAGGCTGGCAGCGGATCGTCACGGCACGGCAGGCACTTCTCGATGCGGGCGCCCATCTGCTTGCACCCTGCCCTCACCAGCAGCTCTGTCCGATCACCAGCCCGGACTGGTGCCACTTTTCAAGGCGCGTCGCCCGTTCTCGCCTGCATCGGCAGGTGAAACAGGGCGAAGTGCCGTGGGAAGACGAGAAATACATTTTCATCGCCGCCTCGCGCCAGCCTGTGACCCTATCTGGAGCGCGGGTGCTGTTGCCGCCCAGGCTGGCCAGCGGCATGGTGAAGCTGAAACTGTGCCAAGGCGATGGAACGGCAGCGGAAACCACTCTCAGCCGCCGTGATGGCGCTCTGTTCAAGGCGGCACGCCGGGCCGATTGGGGTGACTTGCTGATCGCGGAGCAGGAAGATTGATGACCATGCCGCAGAGGATGTTCGATATCGAAGCCGCACTCGCCCATGTGACATGCTGACATATGGGCGAGCATTGGCTTGCAAGCTTTGCCGTACTGGCGCTTACACAGCCCCGCTGAAGACATCCCAAAGCAGTTTGAGATTGAGCGCGATGATGATCGCGGCAATCACCCAGGCCAAGGCCGCCGTCCAGCGGGAGATGACGAACGACCCCATCTTGCGCTTGTCGCTGACGAATTGCACCAGCGGCACGACGGCAAAGGGCAATTGCATAGACAAGATGACCTGGCTGAGCACCAGCAGTTCCGCCGTTCCCTTGTTGCCGTAAAGCCAGGTGACGATCACCACCGGAATGATTGCCAGACAGCGGGTCAGCAGGCGGCGCGCCCAATTGGGGATGGTCAGCCGCAGGAACCCTTCCATGACGATCTGCCCGGCCAGCGTTGCCGTGACAGTGGAATTGATGCCGGAGGCGAGCAGCGCCACGGCAAACAGGGTGGAGGCAAGGCCGAAGCCCAGAAGCGGTGACAGCAATTGATGCGCCTGCTCGATTTCAGCCACATCGGTGCGGCCATTGGCATGAAACACCACGGCGGCGATGATCAGGATCGAGGCATTGACGAACAGCGCCAGCATCAGCGCAATCGTGCTATCCAGCGTCGCCCATTTGATCGCATCCTTGCGGCCACGGTCATTGCGCTCATAGGCGCGGGTCTGGACGATGGAGGAATGCAGGTAGAGATTATGCGGCATGACCGTCGCGCCGATAATGCCGATAGCGACATAGAGCATTTCGCGATTGGTGATCACTTCCGTGGACGGAATGAAGCCCGACAGAATCTCGGCGACTGGCGGTTGGGCCGCGATGATCTGCGCCATAAAACACAGGGCGATAATCGTCAGCATCGACACCACGAAGGCTTCCAGAAACCGAAACCCCTTGTTCATCAATAGCAACAGCAAAAACGTATCGAGCGCGGTAATCAGCGCGCCGCCGATCAGCGGAATGCCGAACAGCAATTGCAGCGCAATGGCCGTGCCGATCACTTCCGCCAGATCGCAGGCGATAATCGCCACTTCGCAAGCCAGCCACAGACAGATGCGCACCGGCGGCGAATAATGGTCGCGGCAGGCCTGGGCGAGATCCCGCCCGGTGGCAATGCCAAGCCGGGCTGACAGCGCCTGCAACAGGATCGCCATCAGGTTGGAAATCATGATGACCGACAAAAGCGTGTAGCCAAACTGCGACCCACCGGCGATATCCGTCGCCCAATTGCCGGGGTCCATATAGCCAACCGAAATCATATAGCCCGGCCCGGCAAAGGCCATCAGCTTGCGCATCCACGAACCAATCTTCGGCACATGGATAGAGGCATGTACTTCCGGCAGACTGGCGCGGTCATCTCCCGGCCGCGCAAAACCCCAGGCCCCTTTCGGGGCGGGACTAGTTTCCAATTTCGACATAAGTGCCCGTAGCCTGTTTTTATTGCGATTAATTCGCAACAATCTGCGCCGGTTTTTTGAATTATGCAATAGGCTATATTCTATTGCCTTGGCTTTGTTCGATGCCTTTGGCCAAGGGGCGACACCCTACAACTCGGTGTCTTTATCGAAGCCTGACAGACTCTGGCCATCACGGCCAAGACTTGCTACTGCATTGTTTCGCCCGAACTAGGCACAGCGCGCGGTTGCGCCCAAAATGGTGCAGGGCGAACGAGCAATTGAACACGAGGACCCGCATTTGGCGCGCATGTCACCTTCAAAGCCCCGTACCAGCGCCCTGCCGGATGCCGACGCCCATTCCGAAGGGTTCCGACAGGCGCGTGAGGCGCAGCGCAGCGCTTTGGTGGAGGACTATGTCGAACTGATTGCCGATCTGATCGCTGAAGGTCAGGAGGCCCGACAGGTGGATATCGCCCAACGGCTCGGCGTAGCCCAGCCGACCGTGGCCAAAATGCTGGCCCGGCTGACTGAAGGCGGCCTGATTTCCCGCAAGCCCTATCGGGGTGTATTTTTGACCGAGGCAGGAGAAAAGCTGGCGCAGGAAAGCCGGGAGCGGCATGAAACCGTCGAGGATTTTCTAAAAATGCTTGGTGTTTGCGAAAAGACCGCCCGGATCGACGCCGAAGGCATCGAGCACTATGTCAGCGCTGAAACGCTCGCGGCTTTTCGCAAGGCATTGGCTGAGGGCGTGCCGTTGTCATTGGCAAAGACGCCAGACATCAGTGAGCGATAGAGCATTCCTGAACGGAAAACCACGTCGCACTTTTTCTGGACCGGATCACTCAAACCGAAATGCCAGCCGCTTGCCGGTCAGTTTCGACAATTGCTGCAAACGTCCGTCCAGGCGCTCACCGGCAAAATCGTGATAGTCCTTCGGCACCACGAATTCGAGGTCGAGATCCGGGCGCTTTGAGCGCTCAAACGTCAGGTTATGGACCACGCCGGGCATCGAGGCGGAAAACAGATAGACCACACGCAGCAAACCGCCCAACAGCTTTGCCCGGTCCAGCAGTCTCTGCGTGGCAATGGTGGCGAGCGGCCCCGTCTGCCCATCATCATGCAGGCCTTCGAACCGGTAGTAATTGCTGAGCGCGATAAAGGCCCGGCCCGGATGGCTGATGCCGACAAAGGAGGAATGGGCAATCAGGTTCAGCGCCTGCAAGCCGCGATAATCGGGATGGGCGCGCCAGCTCAGATCAGCCAGAAGGCAGGCGGCCTGACGATAGCGCGCCTCTTCCTCAGTTTCCACGACATCGAAAAACGGCATCATCGCGCCGGACCATTGCGCAAGCTCACGCGCATGTTCCGGTGAGCGGGCGCGCAGGATTGCCAATTCGTCGGCGGCTTCCAGCAAGGGGTCCAGCGCACGGATCTCGTCCGACAACTTGGAATAGAGATAGCCCTCGCGCACGCCTTGGGCGGAAAAGCAGACCCGGGCGGGCTGCATGGCCTCCAGCACTTCGCGAAGGGCAACCGCACCGAAAGGAATCAATGTGCGGCGGCTCTTGGAGACGGTCTGCCAAGCGGGCGCGCGGGCGCTGACACCGGTGATGATTTCGTCGAGAAACTGCATCATCTCGGCTGTGGACACTTCATAGCCCTGCATCATGTGCAGGGGGTAATTGCGGATTTCCATATGCAGCTTGGCGATATTGCGCCATGTGCCACCGACCGCATAAAAGGTCCGGCCCTGGCCATTTTTCAAAAGGCTGGCGGAGCGAACCTGCTTGCGGGTAAAACTGGCCGCCTTTTCAAGGGAGCCTTCTGATAGTTCCGATAGCCGCAAGCCGCCGAGGGGCAGGGTAATTCCCTTGCCAATCACCTGCCCCTTGACATCGACCAGCTCGAGAGAACCGCCACCCAGATCGCCGGCAATGCCATCCGGGTCGTGAAAGCCGCTGATGATGCCATAGGCGGAATAGAGCGCCTCTTCCTCGCCGGACAGAACTTCGATTTTATGGTCGAGGATCTCTTCGGCCTCGGCGATGAACGCGGGGCCATTCTGCGCCTCTCGCGCCGCAGCCGTTGCCAGAACATGCATGGACACCGCACGGGCCTGCTGCGACAAGGCATGAAAACGCTTCAGCGCCAAAAGCGCGCGCCTGACACCCTCTTCATCCATCCTGCCGGTCTTGGCGAGGCCTTTGCCCAGGCCGCACAGCACTTTCTCGTTAAAGAGAATGGCAGGCGCCCGCGACAGGCCCTCGTAGATGACAAGACGAATGGAATTCGAACCGATATCGACAACGGAAACAGGGGAAATTCCGGGGAGACGCCCCTGCGCTTCGGATTGGGTCATGCGTATCCAGTTTGGCGTTCACTTGCTTTGCAGGTCTATCCGAAAGCCGGTCACCCGCCTTTCGGAAAACCTGCTTAGCTTTTCCGACCGGAAACAACCCCGGCGATCAGCTTCGGCGCGCTCGACTTCAAGGCTTCTCCTCGCCCGGACAGGCTGGGATTGGTCATGAAATACTGTTGCGCGTTAAAAGGTTCCTCGCCTGCGCGCACATCGATGCGCCTCGACGTTCCATCGGGCAATATCTCGTAGCTCTGCTGGTTGTCAATCAGATTGCCCAGCATGATCTGCGAGAGAACCTGTTCATGCACCGTTGGGTTGACCAGCGGCACCAAGGTTTCGACACGCCGATCCAGATTACGCGGCATCATATCGGCCGAGCCGATATAGACCAGCGCCTTTTCGGAGGGCAGACGATGGCCATTACCGAAGCAGAAAATCCGGCTATGTTCAAGGAAACGTCCGATGATCGATTTGACCCGGATATTTTCCGAGAGACCCGCCACTTGCGGCCGCAGGCAGCAGATGCCGCGAATGACCAGATCCACTTCGACGCCAGCGGCACTGGCCCGGTAAAGCGCATCGATAATCTCAGGATCGACCAGAGAATTCATCTTCATCCAGATGCCGGACGGCTTGCCATCCTTGGCATTGCTGGTTTCTTCCTCGATATGCCGCAGAATACGCGAGCGCATCGTGTAGGGAGACACCGCCAGCTTCATGTTTTCCTCCGGCTCGCCATAGCCGGTGATGAAGTTGAAGACATTGGCCATGTCATGGGCAATCTTCGGATTGCAGGTGAAGAACGACAGGTCCGTATAGATCTTCGCGGTAATCGGGTGATAATTGCCGGTGCCGAGATGGCAATAGGTCCTGAGCTTGCCGTCTTCACGGCGCACCACCATGGACATCTTGGCATGGGTTTTCAGCTCGATAAAGCCGAACACCACCTGCACGCCAGCCCGCTCCAGGTCGCGTGCCCAGCGGATATTGGCCTCTTCATCA
Source organism: Agrobacterium vitis (assembly GCF_013337045.2). Taxonomy (NCBI): domain Bacteria; kingdom Pseudomonadati; phylum Pseudomonadota; class Alphaproteobacteria; order Hyphomicrobiales; family Rhizobiaceae; genus Gillisella; species Gillisella vitis. The sequence continues at coordinate 952,840 of NZ_CP118259.1, read as the reverse complement.
AACCGGGCCTTCAACTCCACCAGCGCCGTCACCGATTTTCCGGCATCGGCGGCATCGATCAGGGCGCGGACAATCGGGCTATCATTCGAGGTACGGTAAAGCGTCTGCTTGATGGCCAGCACGTCGGGATCGCGGGCAGCCTGGAGCAGGAACTGCACCACGACATCAAAGCTTTCATAGGGGTGGTGAACCACCATGTCCTTTTCGCGGATGGCCGCCAGGCAATCGCCCATATGCTCACGAACCCGCTCCGGGAACCGGGCATTGTAAGGCTCAAACCGCAAATCTTCACGCGGGGCCTTGGTGATTTCAGATATGGTATTCAGCGCCAACAGCCCCGGCAGAACCGCGACGCGGTTATCCGGCACATTCAATTCCTGTACCACGAACTGGCGCAGCGCCGCTGGCATTTCCGAATCGGTTTCGATGCGGATCACCTTGCCGCGACGACGGCGTTTCAGGGCCGTTTCGAAAAACCGGACCAGATCTTCGGCCTCTTCCTCGACCTCGATATCGCTGTCGCGGATGATGCGGAACGTGCCGTAACCCTTGACCTCATAACCGGGATAGAGCCGGTGGATGAACATGCCGACCACATCTTCGAGCGTGATATAACGGATGGTGTTCTTGTCGTCGGGCAGGCGAATGAAGCGGTCCAGCGCGGTCGGCAGGCGCAGCAGTGCCGTCATAGGCTCCTTGCCATGCAGGCTTTCCAGTTGCAGCCCCATGGAAAAGCCGAGATTGGGAATGAAGGGGAACGGATGGGCCGGATCGATGGACAGCGGCGTCAGGACAGGAAAGATCGACTGCTCAAATTCGGTCCCCAGCCAGAGGCGGTCTTCCTCGGAAAGAGCGGAGGGCCGGACAATCAGAATGTCTTCCTTGGCGAGATATTGCTGCAAGACGGCCAGTGACGCCTGCTGTTCCATTTGCAGATTGTCGATTTCCTTGAGGATATCTTCCAATTGCTCGACGGGCGTGCGTCCATCCGGGCTCTTGATGACGATGCCCTGGCGCACCTGGCCTTCCAGCCCGGCGACGCGCACCATGAAAAACTCATCCAGGTTGGCGGCGGAAATCGACAGGAAGCGCACACGCTCCAGAAGCGGATGGGCGGTGTTCAGGGTTTCCTCAAGCACCCGCCGATTGAATTGCAGCCAGGAAAATTCACGATTGATGAAGCGATGCGGGCTGGAGAGCAATTCCTCGCGCGCGACCTCTTCTCCCGCCAGGATAACCGTTTCCTGAGATACCGCCGATTCCGTCACCGATTCCATTGTTCCCGCCTTCGTTTTCAATGCCTTGCGGCATGGCGTCCCAGCTTCATGCAAAACGCAATGCAAGCCATGACACTTCTATTGATTGCAAATCCCGCTAAAACTCAGAGGGAGTCACAGACTTGCCCAACTATACCAGCAACACGACGTTCCTGTGACAACCGTTAGCCGTCGATTGCAGAGAGAGAATCCAGAACCTCCGCCGCCAGCGCCCGCGAGATTTTGACCCGACGCGCCAGTGCCAGCCGATCAAGGTGCTCGACCACGGTCTGCGCAGCAGCCAGCGACCGTTCCATACGCTGAACGATATAATCAACGACCCGTTCGTCAATCGCCAATTGGCGGTCGGCAAACAGCTTGACGATCACCTGCGACAGCAAAGCCTCGTCCGGCTCGCCGATTTCAACCAGTGTCGCGGCCTTCAGCCGGGAACGCAGATCGGCCAGCTTGACCGGCCAGGACAATGGCCAGGTGCGCGAGGTGATCAGCAGGCTCGTACCATGCTGCTTGACGCTGTTGATCACATGAAACAGCTCGACCTCGTCGAAATCCGCCCGGTCAGCGTCCTCAAACAGCACCGGTCCCTTGGATGCGGTCAGGGAGCTCTCTGCACCGGCCACGGGGAGAATATCAGCAGCCCCGCTTTGCGACCGCCAGATTTCCGCCAGATGCGATTTTCCTGAGCCTTGCGGCCCTGACAGGATAACCACCGGTGACGGCCAGCTGGGCCAGGCATCGACAACAGATACGGCAGCCGCCAGCCGGTCCGAGACCAAAAGGTCGTCGCGGCCCGATGCCGGGCTGTGGCCCAAGGCGAGCGGTAGTTGTTCGCCCGTTTTGCCTTCATATGCTGGGTGCCGCACCGCTGTCTTGTCGATGTCACGCATTTACGTCTCTGAAATGACTGGAGGGCGGACGTCCTTGATCACGGTCGCCTCCTCACCATAGTATAGATCGCTGTCAAGATATCGCCGCACGGCAAAGCGGACAAGCACGCCAACCGCCGCCGCGCAGGGAACCGCGACCAGAACCCCCAGAAAACCGAAGAGCGAGCCGAAGGCGAACATCGCAAACATCAGCCAGACGGGATGCAGGCCAACGCTGGAGCCGACCAGCTTGGGCTGAAGGACATTGCCTTCCAGAAACTGGCCGGTGAAGAAGAATACGCCTGTAATGACCACCCAAAGATAGTCCGGCCAGAATTGCACCGCCGCCATGCCGAGCGCCAGAATAAGACCAACGGATGAGCCGACATAGGGAATGAAGCTGATCATGCCGGTGAAAAAGCCGATCAGGAGGCCGAAATTCAAACCGATCAGCGACAGGCCGACCGCGTAATAAATGCCGAGAATGAGGCAGAGCGAGCCCTGGCCACGCACGAAACCGGCAATGGTGCGGTTCATCTCGCGGGCGATTTCCCGCACGGCACCGACCTGATTGCGCGGAATGAGGCTGTCCAGCTTGGCCATCATCCTGTCCCAGTCGAGCAGAAGATAGAAGGCGACGACAGGGGTCACCACCAGCAGGGAAATGATGTCCAACAGCGCCTTGCCGGAATTCCACAATTGCGACAGAAGCGTGCCGATAAAGCCTGCCCCTTCTGCCAGATAGCGGGAAAAATTGCCCTTGATCGCCGCCATCTGGGTGCTCACCTGACCATTCAGCCATTTCGGCACCCAGGATGCGTTGGATTTGGCAATCAGCGCCTGCAACTGGCTGACATAATCGGGAATATTGGTGATGAAGTCATTGAGCTGGGTGACGAGGACCGGAATGATGATCACCAGCGACAAGACGAAAATCACCACGAAAGACACCAGGATCAGCACCGTGGCCATCATCCGCGACAGGCCCAGCCGCTCCAGCCGGTCGGCGACCGGATCGAGAAAATAGGCGAGCGCCATGCCAGCCACGAAGGGCAGCAGAATGGAGCTGAAGGTCAGCAAAAAGACGATGACCACCGCCAGCGTGCCGATGCCGAAAAGAACCTGCCGCCAGAAAACGGGGCCGCTGACGCGCTTGATCATGACTTACTGTCCTTCCCGGCGGATTGCCTTTTTGCAAACTGGATATGCGGGCCGCAACAGGCCATCCTATCATCATGCCGATGAACATGAGATAGGATGGTGTTTCGTCAAGGGTCAAGGTGGCACGACCGCAATTCGCATATGCAACCACCACAGTCCTTGGAAAACGATGAAAAAGCGGCAGTTTCCAGCCCTTGCGCTTGCATCGCGGCCCCACCCATGCCATGGCGGGCGAAATGAGCCAAACCCTGCCAACCAGCGGAGACGAACGGATGAGCCAGTCGGGGAAAAACGGTCTGACCTATAGCGATGCAGGCGTCGATATCGATGCGGGCAATCTTCTGGTCGAAAAGATCAAGCCTGCGGTTCGCTCCACCCGCCGCCCCGGTGCCGATGGCGAGATCGGCGGCTTCGGCGGATTGTTCGACCTGAAGGCGGCAGGCTTTACCGATCCGATACTGGTCGCGGCCAATGACGGCGTCGGCACCAAGCTGAAGATCGCCATCGATGCGGGCCTGCATGACACTGTCGGTATCGATCTCGTTGCCATGTGCGTCAACGATCTCGTGGTGCAGGGTGCCGAACCCCTGCTGTTTCTCGATTATTACGCCACCGGCAAGCTCGATCCCGACCAGGGTGCTGCCATCGTCGGCGGTATTGCGGCGGGCTGCCTCGAGGCAGGCTGTGCGCTGATTGGCGGCGAGACTGCTGAAATGCCCGGCATGTATTCCGGCGGCGATTACGATCTGGCCGGTTTTGCTGTTGGCGCTGCCGAACGTGGTGAGCTTCTGCCTGCGGGTGATATTGCCGAGGGCGATGTCATTCTTGGTCTTGCCTCATCCGGCGTCCATTCCAACGGCTTTTCGCTGGTCCGCAAGATCGTCGAGCTGTCCGGCCTTGGCTGGGACGCACCGGCACCGTTTGCAGAAGGCGCAACACTTGGCGCTGCCCTTCTGACCCCGACCCGGATTTATGTGAAGCCGCTGTTGAAGGCAATCCGCGAGACCAAGGCCCTGAAAGCACTGGCCCATATTACCGGCGGTGGTTTTCCGGAAAATATCCCGCGTGTTCTGCCCAAGCATCTGGCCGCTGAAATCGACCTTACTTCGATCACGGTGCCCGCCGTGTTTTCCTGGCTGTCGAAAACCGGTGGCGTGGCGCAGAATGAAATGCTGCGCACCTTCAACTGCGGCGTCGGCATGATCGTCGTGGTCGCCGCCGAAAACGCCGATGCGGTCACCGCTGTTCTCAAAGCCGAAGGCGAGACCGTCGCCCGTCTTGGCCGGATGATTTCCCGTGAGGAAGGCGCGCCCGGTACCGTCTACAAGGGAACGCTCGGCCTATGAGTTCGGCACCATCATCGGCGGTCGAAAGGCCATCTCACGCCAAAAAGCGTGTCGCCGTGCTGGTTTCCGGCAGCGGCTCCAATATGGTGGCGCTGGCCAAGGCCTGTGAAGCAGAGGATTACCCGGCGGAAATCGTTGCCGTATTCTCCGACAAGCCGGAGGCTGGCGGTCTGGCCAAGGCCAGCGATCTCGGCATTTTCGCTGCCGCCTTTCCCCGTAAGGACTATGCCAGCAAGGCGGACCACGAAGCCGCCATTCTGGCCGCGCTGGATCAGGTGCAGCCCGATCTGATCTGTCTTGCCGGTTATATGCGGCTGCTGTCGGGCGATTTCATTCGCCGCTATCAGGGCCGCATTCTTAATATTCACCCGTCGCTTCTGCCGCTGTTTCCGGGCCTGCACACCCATCAACGGGCGCTGGATGCGGGCATGAAGATTGCTGGCTGCACCGTGCATTTCGTCACTGAAGGCATGGACGAAGGTCCAATTGTCGCCCAGGCCGCTGTGCCCGTACTACCGACCGATACTGCCGAGACGCTGGCGACCCGCACCCTGACGGTGGAGCATCGCATCTATCCGGTCGCCTTGCAGCTAGTGGCAGGCGGCACCGTCACCATGCTGGAAGATGGACGCATTGAGCGCTCCGGCTTTGTCGCGGATGCTGAGGCGCGGCTGCTCAGCGCGTAATGATCGCGCTGGAGCTTTTGTAGATCACATAGAAGGCAACCAGGAAAATCATCACCGCGAAAATGCGGTTGAGGGTGTTTTTATGCGCGCCGAGCCGTGTTGCCGAGAGGGTGCCGACGATACCGCCCAGCAGCCCACCCAGAATGAATTCCCCCGCCAATGCCCAGTCCACCAGCCCGGATAGCGCGTAATTCACTGCTGTTGCCAGCCCGAAGGCCGCCACCGCCAGCAGCGACGTGCCGACCGCATTGATCATCGGCATGCCCGTGGCAAGCATCAGGCCTGGCACAATCAGGAAGCCACCGCCGATGCCGAAAAAGCCGGAAGCCGCCCCTGTTACCAGCGCGACAAATGCTGTCATCAGGCACATGCTGAGATCCACCGGTTTCGGTACGACGGCTATGGCTTTTCTGGGTCGCAGCATCAACAGGCCGACGGCCACCATGACAATACCGAACAACAGCAGAAGCCTCGTGCCATCCATCGCCTTGCCAAGCGAGGACCCGGCCAACGCGCCAAGCACACCCAGCGCTGCAAACACCGCGCCGCAGCGCCAGCGGACATTGCCTTTCAGGGCGTGACTGGCAAAATTGATAAGGGCATTGGCCGACACCGCCAGCGCGCCGGTACCGATCGCCACATGCGGTTGCGACACGCCCACCACATAGAGCAGCAGCGGGGTCGCCAGGATAGACCCGCCTCCCCCCAGCAGGCCAAGGGTGAAGCCGACCACGCTGCCTGAGCCGATGGCTGCAAAAAGTGTGTTCATTGGCGACCTCCCGTCATCAGGCGATCATGCACGACCATGCCGATCACCATGGCAACGACGAAGATCAGGCTTTCTCCATAGCCGAGCGGCAAAGCCGCCAGCGCCGGACCGGGACAGAACCCTCCAAGGCCCCAACCGATACCGAAAATGGCCGAGCCTGCCACCAGCGGCAAATCGATGCGGGTCGCGGTCGGCATGGCGAAACGATCCGCCAGCACGGGACGGGCCATACGGCGCATCAGCACCATACCGGCGAAAGCCGTGACAACCGCACCGCCCAACACGAAGATCAGGCTCGGGTCCCAAGCGCCGAAAATATCAAGAAAGCCCTGGACACGGGCGGGGTCCAGCATGCCGGACAAGGACAGGCCGAAGCCGAACAGCAGGCCGGATAGGAGCGCGGCAGCAGCCTGCAAGGGGACGGTTTTCATAGGCTGCCCCTCATGATCGTCACGGTGACAATGCCGGTGAAGAGAAAGGTGACGACCGCAACGAAGGAGCGCGGCGACAGTCTCGCCAGCCCCAGAACGCCATGGCCACTGGTGCAGCCTGAGCCCATGCGCGAACCGAAACCGACCAGCAGGCCAGCAACAACCGCCAGCGGCAGGCTGGCCGTCATCGTCACCTGCGGCCATGCCCCAAACAGGGCAAGGAACAGGATGGGACCAAGCATCAACCCAACGACAAATGCGCTATTGATAGCGATGCTCCCCCCTTGGGCCAGGCGCCCGACAATGCCACTGATTCCGGCAATCCGGCCCGTCATCACCAGAAACAGGATGGCCGAGGCACCGATCATCACGCCGCCCGCAAGCGAAGGAAGATAGGTCTGCATCATGCTTCGTCCTCCGCACAGAAAATCGTGAACAGCGCGGCAATCAACCGCTGGGTCTTCGCCTCCGTCAGGCGGTAGAATATCTGCTTGCCCTCGCGCCGGGTCTCGACGATCCCGGCCTCGCGGAGCACGGTAAGCTGCTGCGACAGGGTCGGCTGGTGAATATCCAGCTTTTCCTCCAGCTCACCCACCGACCATTCGCCCTCGACCAGCGTACAGACCAGCATGAGGCGCACCGGATGGGCGAGTGTTTTCAAATGCCCGGCCACTTCATCGGCCCGCTCTTCCATCGCCTTCGGCGTCATGCCGACGCGGCGTTTGATCTCAGCAAACGGATCTACCATGGGGCCCCCTCCAGAACATTAAGCGGAATTTTCAGGTAGCGGCGGCCATTGTCTTCCGGTTCCGGCAACCGCCCGCCACGCACATTGATCTGCAAGGCATGGAGAATCAGTTTCGGCATCGGCAGGGTGCGGTCGCGAGCCTGACGCAGGGCGATGAACCCGGCCTCATCCGTATTGGCCAGATGCGGATTGGCGGCCTTCTGCGCTGCAACAGTGCTTTCCCAACGCGGATTGCGCCCGCCCGGCTGATAGTCATGGCCGGTAAAAATCCTGGTGTCGTCAGGCAGGGCCAGAATATCCTGCATGGATTGCCACAGCATATGGGCATCCCCACCGGGGAAATCGGCCCTCGCCGTGCCACTGTCAGGCATGAACATCGTGTCATGCACAAAGGCCGCATCGCCGATGACATAAGTGACAGATGCCAGCGTATGGCCCGGCGAAAACATCACCTTCGCATCGATGGAGCCGAGCTTGAAGGTCTCACCATGGCTGAATAGCCGGTCCCATTGCGACCCATCGGTTTTCAGCGCCGGCCAATTGTAGATGCCCTTCCACAGGGCCTGCACATCGATCACATGTGCACCAATCGCCGTTGGCGCGCCGGTCTTGCCCTTCAGATAGTCGGCAGCAGAAAAATGATCGGCATGGGGATGGGTGTCGAGAATCCAGGCGACCGTCAGCCCCTCGTCCTCGATATGGCGAAGGATGCGATCAGCATTCACGGTCGAGGTCTGGCCGGATTTCTCATCGTAATCCAGTACCGGATCGATGATGGCGCAGACTTTCGTTGCAGGGTCGGACACCACATATTGCACACTCCAGGTGCGCGGGTCGAAGAAGCCCTTGACCTGCGGCCGACGCTCGGCCCGGCGATTGAGCCAGGCGACGGCGGCGCTCAGATCCATGCCATGAGCAGAACCGAAATATGGGACCTCGTCCACACTCATGCGGCCATCGAGGACTTCACTTAGAACATGCAGGGTCAGCGCCCTCAGGCCGCTGCGGCAATGGGCAAAGACCTTAAGCTTGCCTTGAGACGCTGCCCGGAAAGCCTCCACATCAGCCTCGGTAATATCGGCCATGGTGACCGGAATGAAATGATAGTCCAGCCCGGCCTTTTGCGCGGCCTCACGCTCGGCTTTCGTTCCGGGGGCCCCTTCTTCAGCATCAGGGCGTAGATTGACGAGCGTGGTAAACCCGTCGGCCGCCAGTGCGGCAATCTCACCCATGGAGGGTTGGCTGGAAATGGTAAACGTATCGGAGATGTGGTTCGGCATGGTGGTGCGCCTTCTATCAATATACAATATCATATAATGTATATTGATAGAAGGCGCAAGAGCCAGAATGACGCAGGCCATGCGTCCTCCCGGCCTCTCAAAACGATGAGTGAATTGCCTTGGTCGGAACGTTCCCCGACCGCTCCCCTCAGGCCAGGTTAAGCGCCGCCCATTGCAGCAGCATGATCGTTTTGCCATCGACGATGTCGCCGCGCTCGATCATCGAAATTGCATCCTTAAGCGGCACTTCCACCAGTTCCAGATCTTCGTGTTCGGCTTCCAGCCCGCCGCCGAGCGACAGTTTTTGCGCCTCATCGATGGGTGAGTAGAAGAAGTGGATCTTTTCCGTCACCGCTCCCGGCGACATATAGGCGGTGAACAGAAAACGCGGCGCGGCAATGTGATAGCCGGTCTCCTCTTCAACTTCGCGGGTCACTGCCTTTTCGGCGTCCTCGCCATCGGTCATGCCAGCAGGCACTTCCAGCAGAAAGGGTTTATCACCCATCATATAGGCGGGAATGCGAAACTGCCGCACCAGCAGCAAGGTTCTCTTCGACGGGTCATGCAGCAGGATTGCCACGGCATGGCCGCGATCGAAGACTTCCCAGCTAAGGCGCTGGGTGGTGCCATCCGGTTTCGCATAATCGAACACCATCTTGCGCAGATGGCTCCAGCCCTTCCACAGGGTCTTGTCCTCGACAATGGTAATGCCGGTCGCGTCAAACTTGCTCATGATACCCGAACCCAAACCTTGTTATCGTGAAACGCCGCCCCACCATGCGGGGCGGGCGCGTCGGCACCGGTCAACACGTTGATGCCCTCGCCGTCCAGATGCGCCTTGTTGGGCCAAAGACCTTCCGCCACCAGCACGCCGGGCTTGACCGCATCGGTGACGTTGACGTGGATACGCAAGGCGCCGCGCCGGTTGCCGATCTGCACCACATCACCATGGCCGATACCCAGTGCCGCCGCGTCAGCCGGATTGACCATCACCTCCGGCCTGCCCTCCTTATCACGCGAGGTCTTGGTCTCGGCAAAGGTCGAGTTGAGGAAATTGCGGGCGGGTGACGTGGCCAGCCGGAACGGATGCTCGCTATCCGCTGTCTCGATCACATCCATCTGATCGGGGAAAACCGGAAGCGCGGCCACCGGCCCCTGCGAACCCATTGCCCGTGGCGGTTTGTTGGGCGCGGGCGTGCCTTCCCAATCCGGCCTAAAGCGGAACCTGCCATCGGGGTGGGCAAAACCTTTGAGATAATGAGCGTCTTCGAACGGCGGCTGGCAATCCAGCCACTTATCCTGCTCGAAACTGGCAAAATCCGGCTTGCCGCTAGCGGCGAGGATATGGTCGATATGCTCGCGTTCGCTGAGGCCGAAACCCGGAAGATCCGACACGCCGAGCCGTTTGGCCAGTTCCTCAATAACAAAGAGATTGGTGCGCACCGTGTCCGGCGGCTCGACCAGTTTTGGCCCAATCAGCATATGGCTCTGGCCACCGCCGCGATAAAGATCGTCATGCTCAACGAACATCGTTGCCGGCAGAACCAGATCGGCAAGCTCCGCCGTCTCGGTCATGAAATGCTCATGCACGGCCACAAACAGATCGCCGCGCAGAAAACCCTGCTTCACCAGCCGCTGTTCCGGCGCAACATTGACCGGGTTGGTGTTCTGGATCAGCATCGCCGTCACCGGTCCGCGATGGCGCAGCGCCTCCGCATCGCCGGTCAGCACCCGGCCAACCTGCGACTGGTCCAACATGCGGATATCAGGATCGACAAACGCCGTCCCCATCAACTCGGCCTTATTGAGCTTGAAAATATCGCTGTTGGAATGAAACGCGCCGCCGCCTTCATATTGCCAGCTGCCCAGAACAGTCGAAAGCGACAGGGCAGCATGCATGGAAACCGCACCGTTGCGGCTGCGGGTAAAGCCATAGCCGAGGCGGAAGAACGTCTTTTTGGTCTCGCCGACCAATCTGGCGAAGCCTTCGATCTCTTCAACCGAAAGACCGGTAATGCTGGCGGCCCATTCCGGCGTCTTGTCCTTCAGATGCGCTTCCAGCCCAGCGGGATCGTCGGCAAAGTCAGCCATATAATCCCGGTCGGCATAACCGTCACGAAAGGCAATATGCATTGCGGCACAGGCCAGCGCCGCATCGGTGCCGGGGCGCAGAATGAGGCCCATATCGGCCTGTTTCATGGTCGGATTATCGTAGATATCGATGACGACGATTTTCGCGCCGCGATTTTTGCGCGCCGCCACCGCATGGGTCATGACATTGACCTGGGTCGCCACCGCATTGGTGCCCCAGATCACCACGCAATCGGCAACCGCCATTTCGCGCGGGTCGGGGCCACGCAGCGCGCCGGTGCCCATCACATAGCCGGTCCAGGCCAGATTGGTGCAGATCGAACCGAAAAAGCCGGAATATTTCTTGGCATGGCGCAGCCGCTCTATCGAATCGCGCTGCACCTGCCCCATCGTCCCGGCATAGAAATAAGGCCAGACGGCCTCGCTGCCATGCACCTGCTCGGCTTTGACGAAGGCATTGGCGATTTCATCCAGCGCCGCCTCCCAGGAAATTTCCTGCCAACTGCCCGCCCCTTTGGCGCCTTTGCGGCGCTGCGGCACCAGCAAGCGGTCGGGGTGATAGAGCCGCTCGGTATAGCGCGCCACTTTGGCGCAGATCACGCCAGCGGTATAGCTATTGTCGCGCGCGCCGCGCATCCGTCCGATCCTGCCGTCCGGCGTCAGATCGACCTCAAGCGCGCAGGTGGATGGACAGTCATGCGGACAGGCCGTATGACCAACGGAAGTTTTCAAGGCGGGGCTGATGATGTTCATGGCAAAGTTATAGGCCAAGCCCTCAAGGCTCAAAAGCCCCATTCCAAAAAATCACTGGACCCATCGGAAAAGCGCATGAATTACCGCCACATCTACCACGCAGGCAATTTCGCGGACGTGCTGAAGCATGCCGTGCTGGCGCGGCTGGTCATTTATCTCCAGCAAAAGGACAAGGCATTCCGTGTGCTGGATACCCATGCGGGCATCGGTCTTTACGATCTATCCTCAGACGAATCGCAAAAAACCGGTGAATGGCTGGGCGGGATCGGCAAATTGCTCGACGCCGAGCTGACGCCCGCAGCAGCGCAGGTGCTGCAACCCTATCTCGACGTGGTGCGGGCACTGAACCCGGATGGCGGTCTGACCCGCTATCCGGGCTCGCCGAAGCTGGCGCGCGACCTGTTTCGTCCACAGGACCGTCTGTCGGCCATGGAATTGCATCCGGACGATTGCCGCACACTTTCCCGGCTGTTCGAAGGCGATTACCAGACGCGAATCACCGAACTGGATGGCTGGTTGGCGCTGGGCGCCCATCTGCCGCCCAAGGAAAAACGCGGTATCGTGCTGGTCGATCCACCGTTCGAGCTGGACGGGGAATATGAACGGCTGGTCGACGGATTGGCGCGGGCCTATCGCCGGTTTTCCGCCGGTGTCTATTGCCTCTGGTATCCAATCAAGAAAGGCGCGCCGATTGCCGCTTTCCACGAGGCCTTGAAAGAAACAGGCATTCCCAAGATGCTCTGCGCAGAACTGTCGGTGAAAAGCGACCGGGATTTGACCGGTCTGTCCGGCTCCGGCCTGATCGTCGTCAACCCTCCCTTCACCCTCAAGGATGAATTGCATGCGCTGCTGCCCGAATTGAAGCGGGTGCTTGCGCAGGACCGCTATGCCTCGCAGCGCTGCTTCTGGCTGCGCGGCGAAGAGTAAACTCCACCTGACACGCGAACAGGACCAAACCGATGAAGCTGCTTTATGCTCCCGCCTCACCCTATTCCTCCAAGGTCAGGATGGCCGCCCGCGCCACCGGCATCACTCTTGAGGAAATCAAGGTCGACACCAATGCCAATCCGTCCGACCTGATCGACAACAATCCGCTGGGCAAGATCCCGACCCTGATCACCGACGACGGCCAGGCGATTTATGACAGCCGCGCCATCATGCACTATCTGAATCGGATCTCGGACGGTGGGCTTTATCCCAAAAAGGAAGAGAAGCGCACCGAGGCCGAGGTGCTCGAAGCGCTATGCGATGGCATCACTGATTGCCTTCTGGCAATCGTCTATGAGAAGCGCCTGCATCCGCCGGAAAAGATTCACCAGCCCTATATCGACCGGCAATGGGAAAAGGTCACACGCGGGCTGGACTATCTGGAAACCCATATGCCGAAAATGGGCAAGAAGCTGAACGGCGGCCATTTTTCCATGGCGGGCCTGCTCGGCTACCTGATGCTGCGCTTTCCCGGCGAATGGGAAAATGGTCATGTGGCGCTGACCGAATGGCCAGCGCTTTTTGCCAAGAAATTCGACGGGTATCAGTTGCTGCGCCCGCAGGCCTGAAAGTTTTTCCAAGCTTGAAAGTCTTCCCAGAATCAAGAAGCCCGGCGCTAAGGCCGGGCTCCTTTTCAAACGTACACTGATCGGACAGATCAGAACTTCATGCCGATACCAACCTTGACGCTCTGGTCGTCAAAGCCGCGCGATACCTTGGAACCACCGATATTGTAGTCCTTGTTCTGGTAGTCGGTGTAGCGGTATTCGACGCGGGTGGTGATGTTGTTGGTCACCATGGCTTCGACACCTGCACCAACCGTGTAGCCGAGAGCAGCCTTGCTGTCGGAACCGCCTGCACCGGAAATCTTGGTATCAGCCGCAGCCACACCGGCCGTGCCATAAACCATGAAGGGGTTGAGGTCGTAACCGACGCGGCCACGAATAGAACCGTTCACGCCCTGCTTGCCGGTCAGGCCAGCGCCGGAGCGGCTACCATTGCCGTCATAACCGATGTCAGCTTCACCACCGTAAACGATCTTGTCGTTCTGCATGTTGTAGCCGCCATAGACCTGGCCGCCGAACGCACGGGCGCTGAACTTGCTGCCGTGCGAACGACCCATTGTATAGGTGCCGGCACCGCCGACATAAGCACCGGCCCAGTTGCTGACCGGAGCCGGCATATCGACGGCTGCGGGTGCTTCCGGCACCGACATGACGGCATCGGCAGCGTGAGCGCCGGTAACGAGGGAAAGACCAGCAGACGATGCCAGCAAAATCATAACGAGAGTACGCATACCAAATTCTCCTTTATAAAACGAACCGATGGCGATCATGTCGTCTCTTGCGGTTCGAATACTTGCACGGATGTCCCTGCCCGCTTCAGTGTTGAAAATGGCCCTCAATTGCGGAATTGGAAGAGCCGAATTGTGAAATATTTTAGGCAAACACTAGGCAAAATTTAGACGTTGCTTTCGTGCAACAGGTGATTTGTTAACCCTAATAAATCGTCAACAAGATATTACTTTACGCTCACGGCATTTTACTTTCGCAAATGCAGTGTGACATCAAATAACAAAGGGTTGGAAATCCAAGATCGGCGACCTTCAACTTAGCCACCCCCTGCCATATATCTTGCAGGTGATGACAGCGGCGCCGCGAGTGTCTCGCCAGTCCATACAAAACCGGAGATAATAAAAGGTGAAGAGCATGTCCGCCCCTCGTCCAACAGCTGCGCCACGAACAGCCCCAAGAACCGCACTTGTCACCGCTTCCGCCAAACGGATTGGCCGCGCCATTGCGGAGGATCTGGCAGACAACGGATTTGCCGTCGCCATCCACACCCATGCCTCTCTTGACGAAGCTGAAACTCTGGCGGACCGAATAAGTTCCAAGGGCGGCAAGGCGGTGGCGCTGAAAGCCGACCTTCGCGACATTGACGAGACCCAGGCGCTGATCGCAAACGCCACTCAAGCCCTCGGCCCTCTCGGCTTGCTGGTCAACAACGCCTCGGTGTTTCTGGATGATAAAGCCGAGAAGTTCGACGCGGAGCGTTTCGCAGCACATTTCGACATTCATGTCCGCGCCCCCACCATTCTGGCAGCTGAATTTCATCGGCAGGTGCCGGACAATGGTGCAGGCCTGATCGTCAACATCATCGATCAGCGGGTGCTGGCCCTGAAACCGACCTTCTTTTCCTATACATTGTCGAAATCCACCTTGTGGACGGCGACGAGAACCATGGCGCAGGCCTTTGCCCCACAGATCAGGGTCAATGCCATCGGCCCCGGCCCGACGCTGAAAAGCGAGCGGCAGGAGCAGAAGGATTTCCAGGCGCAGATCGACAGCCTGCCGCTGAAGCAGGGCGCGGGTCTTGACGAATTCGGCCGCACCATCCGCTTTCTTTTTGACACGCCATCGATCACCGGCCAAATGTTCGCCCTTGATGGCGGGCAACATCTGATTTGGCCCGGCGCAAACGGTACGGAGATTGCGGAATGACCCCAGGGAAGCAGCCGGAAGGCGGCATTCTCTATGATGGCACGGAAGACGACGAGGACGACATTGCGGCAGACGGCGCAATCGACCCCGCGGTCGCTGCCGTGTTGCCGCCGATCGACTGGAACGAGGGTGCCCTGCATGGCAGCGGCCTGACCGGTGCCGACCTGATTGCGGAATTCGTCAAGAAACTACCCAACAATCCCGGCGTCTACCGGATGATGAATGGCGACGGCGACGTGCTCTATGTCGGCAAGGCCCGCAGCCTAAAGAAGCGCGTCAGCAATTACGCGCAAGGCCGCCTGCATTCCAACCGCCTGACCCGGATGGTGCGCGAAACCGCCCATATGGAATTCGTCACGACCCGAACCGAGGTCGAAGCGCTGTTGCTCGAAGCCAACCTGATCAAGCGCTTGCGGCCGCGCTATAACGTGCTGTTGCGCGACGACAAGAGCTTTCCCTATATCCTGGTAACCGGCGATGGCCGCGCCCCCGCCATTTACAAGCATCGCGGTGCGCGCGCCCGCAAGGGCGATTATTTCGGCCCCTTCGCCTCGGCGGGCGCTGTTGGGCGCACCATCAATTCGTTGCAACGGGCGTTTCTGTTGCGCACCTGCACTGACAGCGTGTTTGAGAGCCGCACGCGGCCCTGTCTTCTTTATCAAATCAAGCGCTGTTCCGGCCCCTGCACCCATGAAATCAGCGATGCCGATTACGGCGTGCTGGTGAAGGAGGCCAAGGATTTCCTGTCCGGCAAGAGCCAGAACGTCAAGGAAGCCATGGCGCGGACGATGAACGAGGCAGCGGAAGAGCTGGATTTCGAGCGCGCCGCCGTGTTCCGCGACCGTCTGGCGGGCCTTTCCCATGTGCAGAGCCACCAGGGCATCAATCCGGCGGGCGTCGAGGAGGCCGATATTTTCGCCATCCACCACGAGGGCGGCTTGACCTGTATCCAGGTGTTCTTTTTCAGGACCGGACAGAACTGGGGCAACCGCGCCTATTTCCCGAAGGCCGATCCGCAAATGACCGGCGCGGAAGTGTTGAGCGCCTTTCTGGCACAGTTTTACGACGACAAGCCCTGCCCCCGGCAAGTGCTGCTGTCGGAGGGGATTGACGAGCAGGACCTGTTGAGCTTGGCGCTCTCCGAAAAGGCGGGATACAAGGTGACGATCCTGGTGCCGCAACGCGGCGAGAAGAAGGATCTGGTCGAACATGTGCATGGCAATGCCCGCGAGGCCCATGGCCGCAAGCTGGCGGAGACGGCCTCGCAGGAACGCTTGTTGAAAGGCTTTGCCGAAACGTTCGCGCTCAGTTACGTGCCACGCCGGATCGAGATCTACGACAATTCCCACATCATGGGGACCAATGCGGTGGGCGGCATGGTGGTCGCTGGGCCGGAAGGCTTCGTGCGCAACCAGTATCGCAAGTTCAACATCAAATCGACCGACATCACCCCTGGCGACGATTTCGGCATGATGCGCGAAGTGATGACGCGGCGCTTTTCGCGTCTGTTGAAGGAAGAAGGCAAGCCGGACCGCAAAACTGTTTCCGAGGAAGGCGCGGATGCGGTTTTCCCGGCCTGGCCCGATGTGATTCTGATCGATGGTGGCCAGGGTCAGATGACCGCCGTCAGGGCGATCCTGAAGGAACTGGACATTACCGATTGCGTCACGGCCATCGGCGTCGCCAAGG
The DNA here is from genome assembly GCF_013337045.2 of Agrobacterium vitis. Classification (NCBI taxonomy): domain Bacteria; kingdom Pseudomonadati; phylum Pseudomonadota; class Alphaproteobacteria; order Hyphomicrobiales; family Rhizobiaceae; genus Gillisella; species Gillisella vitis. The sequence goes on along the minus strand of NZ_CP118259.1, from coordinate 936,255 downwards.
GCGTTGACCGCGATGCGGGCCGTGAGCGTTTCTTTGCTGAGGGCAAGCCGGACTTCACCTTGCCGCCACGCGATCCGGTGCTTTATTTCATCCAGCGGCTACGCGACGAGGCACATCGCTTTGCCATCGGCTCGCACCGGGCGCGGCGCAAGAAGGAAATGGTCAAGAATCCATTGGATGAAATCGGTGGCATCGGACCGACCCGCAAGCGGGCGCTGTTACAGCATTTCGGCACGGCCAAGGCGGTCTCGCGAGCGGCAATGAACGATCTGATGGCGGTGGATGGCATTTCGGAAGCCGTTGCACGACAAGTTTACAATCATTTTCATGAAAATGCTGGTCATTCTCACGAAAACAGCCGGGAATAGTGAAGCTGCTTAATTCCTTAAATCGGACTCGATTTAAGGAGAAAATTATGCAGCAAATATAAAGCGCTACAACAAACCTTTGCTGTAGTGAGCATAAAATGGCCTTTTCGACCCCGGAAAAACCTTAGCACCGGCTTGACGATCGATCTTCCCAAGCGCCATCTTCCAGCGCTTCATAACAAAGACAGGGCATCATGGCTTCGCGTACCTACAGCATTCCCAACCTGTTGACATATGGCCGTATTCTGGCCGTGCCGTTGATCGTTCTGTGCTTCTATCTGGAAGGCAAGCTGCAAAGCACCGACTTTGCCCGCTGGGCGGCTCTGGCGATCTTTGTTATCGCCTCGATCACCGATTTCTTCGACGGCTATCTGGCCCGGATCTGGAACCAGACCTCCAATATCGGCCGGATGCTCGACCCGATTGCCGACAAACTGCTGGTCGCCACCTGCCTGTTGCTGATGGCTGCCGATACGGAAAAAACCATTGCCGGCTGGTCGCTCTGGGCCGCCATCATCATCCTCTGCCGCGAAATCCTGGTCTCCGGCCTGCGGGAATACCTGGCCGAACTGAAGGTCAGCGTGCCGGTGACGCGAATCGCCAAGTGGAAAACCACGGTGCAGATGGTGGCACTTGCCTTTCTGCTGGCTGGTCCGGCAGGCGACAAGGTTCTGCCTTACACGACCCAGATCGGCATCGGCCTGCTGTGGATCGCCGCCGCTCTCACCATGTATACCGGCTATGACTATTTCAAAGCCGGTGTGAAACATATGGTGGACGAATGACCGTCAAGCTTGTCTATTTCGCCTGGGTGCGTGAAAAGATCGGCCTCGATGAGGAAGAGCTTGCGCTGCCCGAACAGGTAAAGACCGGCACCGACCTGATCGCCTATCTGACCGAACGCGGCGAGAATTACGCCGAGGCGCTGCAATTTCCAAACGCCATTCGGATTGCCGTCAATCAGGAACATGTCGAGCATGACGAGTCGCTGGCTGGCGCCCGCGAAATCGGCTTGTTTCCGCCAATGACCGGTGGTTGAGGCCATGGTGTCGCCTGTCATCCGGGTTCAGAAGGACGATTTTGACGCTTCGGCAGAGACGGCGTTGATAACGGATGGTCGAACGGATATCGGCGCGCTGGTGTCCTTCGTCGGACTTTGCCGTGATGAACAGGGCAGGCTCGATGCGCTGGAGCTGGAACATTACCCCGGCATGGCAGAAGCCGAGATGAACCGGATTGCCACGCTTGCCATCGAGCGGTTCGATCTGATGGCACTGACCGTGCTGCATCGCTATGGCAAGATCGCCGCTGGCGAACAGATCGTGCTTGTCATTGCCGCCTCAAGCCACCGGCAGGCAGCCTTCGACGGCGCCAATTTCGTGATGGATTTCCTGAAAACCGCCGCCCCCTTCTGGAAGAAGGAACATGCCAAGGATGGCACGTCAGCCGGCTGGGTCGCCGCCCGCGACGCTGACGACGCGGCCCGCGACAGATGGACATGAAAAAACCGGAGCCTCTCAGCTCCGGTTTTTTTAATTCTGAAAGCAAAAGCCTCGAAGAGGCTCAGCCGACGATTTCGGTGGCTGCGAACCAGTAAGCGATTTCTTCAGCGGCAGTTTCCGGGGCGTCGGAGCCGTGCACGGAATTTTCGCCGATGGAGAGGGCGAACTGCTTACGGATCGTGCCTTCGGCAGCCTGGGCAGGATTGGTTGCGCCCATGATTTCGCGGTTCTTGAGGATGGCGCCTTCGCCTTCCAGAACCTGAACCACGGTTGGGCCGGAGGTCATGCCTTCAACCAGTTCGCCGAAGAAAGGGCGTTCCTTGTGAACGGCGTAGAAGCCTTCAGCTTCGCGCGTGCTCATCCAGACGCGCTTCGAAGCAACAACGCGCAGGCCGTTGTCTTCAAAAACCTTGGTGATCGCGCCCGTCAGGTTACGCTTGGTTGCATCCGGCTTGATCATCGAAAAGGTGCGTTCAATCGCCATCGTCTCGTCCTTTGTTTGTAGGGAAAGTGGGCGGTTTCTACCTGCCCCGATTCGCGAAGACAAGGGGGATGCGCGAATTTCACGCCACCGTCACATGACGAGGCCTTTATGCCGCGTCAGCCTGCGCCAGGCCAAGGGAGCCACAGCGCTCAAACCATTGCGCTGCCGGATCGTCTTCGGGCAGGAAGATCGAGCCTGTGACAATCTTCAGCCATTGCAACGCGCCAAACACGATGTAATCGGCAAACAACGGCTTTTCCCCGCCGATAAAAGGTTGCGAGCGCAGCATATGCCGCAAGGGCTGGAGTTTTGCCGGAAAAGCCGCAATCGCACCGTCACGATCCGGGAAAATCTCTTCCAGCACCTTGCCGAACAGCGCTTCGCGGGTTTTGCGAAAATGCGCCTGATCGGCGGGAGAAATCATATTATAAATGTCCATCAGGATGATGGCACTGATGGCCGGATGGATAGTGGATTGCGAATAGCCTTCCACAAACCGTGCCAGCGCCTTGCCACCTTCGCCGCGAAACAGGCTTGGGCGATCCGGATAGGCCTCCTCCAGATAAAGCGCGATCTGGAAACTATCCGCCACCACCTTATCGCCATCGCGCAAGATAGGCACGAGCTTCGAGACCCCCTCCTCCACCGTTGGAATTTCGGTAAAAGCCAGCGGCTTTTCCTCGAAGCTCAATCCCTTGTGGCGCAGCGCCAGGATGATCTTCCAGCAATGCGGTGAAAACGGACGAGTGACGTCCGTGCCTGCAAGTGAGTAGAGAAGTCGGGTCATCAGTGGTTGCCTCCAGTCGAAACAATCCGACTATCGGATGTCAATCCTCCTAACTATTCAAATCAAAAATGCTTATATCAGCCATCAACATCAAGACTGAAGGGCTTGCCCGCTGCCGGCCGCACACCGTCATCTTGAAACTCCGTGTCATAGGCAGCGCTGGAAATGGCTGTGTCAATCACCTGCCCTTGCACGAAGGAGCCGGCGATAATGTAGTAGGTCGGATTTGGCTTGAACTGGTACGTCAAGTTCGGCTTCAACTGAACAGCAATTGCCGATTTCCCGGCCATGGCAAGGCCGACATTCAGAGATACGTTCTCGCTGTGCCGGACGGCCACGGTCGGTAACGCATCGTCGGCATTGATATGGGTCACGGCCTGGGTATCGTCGACGGGCTCGTTGGGCAAGCCGGTTACCCCATCAGAAAACTGCCCCTGATAGTTAGCACCCACCGTATTGGCAGAGTTGATGCGAACACCCATCTGGCTGATCGTCTCGAAACTGCCCGGCGCGCCCACAGAAGCTCCGCCCACCATCCAGGCGAGCGAGAATGGATCATAGGATGATGCACTCGGCACCTTCTGAAATATCACGAACTGTTGAAACTTTGTATTCTCGTTGAGAATCGTCAGTGTATATTCCTGTTTGTTGGATAGGTTCTTTGTCTCCTCACTGCCCAAGACTTTCCTCCTTCAAAATGAACAGGACCGCGGGCGTCCAAAACCCCTTGCAGCTCGTCGCAGTCTGTGAAGAATCATCATAACAATAATTTTCAAACCCCACACTCAAAAGATGAAAACAACAAAAGACCCGATGCGTTTCCGCACCGGGTCCAGTTTGCTTTTGGGTCGCTCTGCGGCTGGGTCAATCAGGCGGGTTCAAACTGGTTTTGCTGGGTAAAGCGAACCGTCATATTGGTCACGCCCTGGAACTTTACTTCGTAGGCAGCGCTGGAAATGGCTGTGTCAATCACCTGCCCTTGCACGAAGGAGCCGGCGATAATGTAATAGGTCGGCTTTGGCGTGAACTGGTAGGTCAGGTTCGGCTCCAACTGCACAGCAATTGCCGATTTCCCTGCCATGGCAAGACCGACATTCACAGATACTTTCTCGCTGCGCTGGACAGCCACGGTCGGGAACGAGTTGTCGGACTTAATGACGATCACCCCTTGGGTGCCGTTGACGGGTTCGTTGGGGAAACCGGGCGCGCCATAGGGAAACTGCCCCTGGTAGGTAACGCCTACCGTGTTGGCGGAGTTGATGAGAACCCCCACCTGGCTGGCTGTCTGGAAGCTGCGCGGCTGGGTCGTCGTACCAAGATCCTGAATGTAGCCAGCAGTTGCAGCATAGTCGATGGTCCAGCTGAACTGCGACTGGCTCGGATTGTCCGGCGCTCCCCCGGCAGCTCCGCCCACCATCCAGGCAAGCGAGATCGGATCAAAGGATGAGCCGATCACCTTCGGGATCGTTTGATAGAGCGCGAATTGCTGGAATTTCGTGTTTTCATTCAGTATCTTAAGCGAATAAGGCTGACCAGCTTCAACCTTTGCCTGTGATTCAATCGCATTTCTTCCCATCCAAATCGTCATATCATTCTCCAAGTCGCGTTAATCGGCAGTCAGCGCACCATGCACTGTCCCGCCTGTCGGCCAACCACCTTGATGGGCCAACAACGGTCGTAACCAACCGTGAATGCAACTATAGATAAATATTTCCTCCAATCATGTTCCTTACGTTACAGTTGAATCCTGATTTTTCGCAATCATGACTGGCACTCTGTGGTATTCCTCTCAACGGACATTTTCAGACCATGCCATTTCAGCCTTATATTCCTATCGTCAGCAATTTGCGGTCTCATGAACCCTTTGCCTTGCTTGATCCAAAAGTCCTGGCAGAGCATGAACGGGCATTTCGCATTCGGAAATACTTAAATGGACAGACAATATTCCAGGCGGGGGATGCCTGTCATGCCGTCGGCATCATTCTCTCCGGCGGCGTACACCTGTCCTTCCAGTCAATCTCGGGCCATGAGGTGATCTTCAGAGAGTTGCGTGCTGGCGAGATGATTGGCGACAGTGAATTGGCCCTGGGTAGCACCTATGGCACGAGCGCCACGGCAACTGAGGAAACTCGCCTGGTGGAAATTGAAGGCGCAACCTTCACCAAGCTGGCACAGCTGCCACCGGTCGCGCATTTCTGGCTACACAGTAATGCCCGAAAACTTCAGGCCGCCTTGCAATTTGCCGAGGGCCTGGCACTGCAATCCCTGGAAACCCGTCTGGCGCGCGTTCTGCTGGAACTGGCAGACCGCCATGGCCGCACCACCCCTGCTGGCACACTGATTGACAGAGTGATACCCCAGCACCTGCTAGGGCAATTGATCAACGCCAGTCGCCCCAAGGTCAATATTCAATTGCAGATCTGGAAATCGCGGGAGGTCATTCAGATGCAACAGCACCGTATTCTGATCGTCAAGCCGGAGCTTTTGCGGAGCAAGGCGGGATGGTCAATCGTCGCACCCCAGCGGCGGTGAGGCAAGACGGAATGCAAGGCGTCCTATGCGACGTCTCCTCGTCTGAACGATTTTCTACCCCGCCGAGGAGGAGTTCAGAGAAGCATGGCCGCCGCCACGACGGCCATGCTTGTCCAGCCTATTTGCAGCCGCCCTTCACGTAGGCGATCATATCCGTCGTGTCATCCGTGAAGACCGGACCTCGGACATAGTCGCTTGTCCCCGAGGCGACGACGCTTACCGCCTTGAAGGACCCTGAATCTCCGATGAACCAAGCCCCACCGCTTGCACCGCCACCAGACATTGGATGAGGTCTCGCTTCGAAAGAGGTTCCTGCCTGAGCAAGGATTGTCGCGCCTTCCCGATACATATAGTTGCCATCCTCCAGTCGACCTGGATAGCCAGTAATGGTCACGGCGGCATTCACTTTTGCAGTGCCGAGATCATAGCGACCAACTGCGCTAGCCGTCTTTGTGCGCATGACGGAATAGTCATATTGGGATTTTTTCGCGCTTGGATCCTCGCCCGCGACCTTCGTCCATTCGGTCAGCACCGCGGCCTGATCGATGTCGTAGCGGGTCCCGCCGCCGCCATTATAACCTTGCATGAAGCGGATGTTGGTTGCCTCCTTACCTCCATACCACAGACTGTGCGCGGCGCCGATGACGATATTGTCTTGCGCAACGAACTGGGCGCTTGCTTTGTAGTCCTTGCCTCCACGAGTGTAGAAGAGCTTACCGCCAAATTTGTAAGGCGCTTCATTGATGGGAGCACGCTCGGCATCGCCAAGCGCCTGTGGCGACGCGGAGCCAGAGCCTTTCTGGTCCGAGGGCAGTTCCAGCGGCTCGGATATGGCTTTGTGCATCCGCTCCTCCGTCCAATAATCGGCGGGTGCCACTGCCAACTCTTTGGTATTCAGCCCCCAGCAAGTGACTTTATCATTGGCAAGCAGTGGCGCTGGCATGGCGGTCATGGCGCCCGCAAGGGCAAGCATCAGGTGTCGGAATGAAGGGCTCATTAAGTTCTCCTTTGTAAACGAGGGACACGCCGCACAGTTGCAGCGCAAGAAGAACGTTAGTCCTGCCTTTGGTCTTTGGCTGTTCCGGCGGGGACAACCGCTCTGCCTTCCCATCGTCGCCCTCTTGCTTTCCCAGCCATCATCCGCCAAAACGCCAGCCATGATTACCATCAATGACGTCTCCGCCCGTATTGCAGGCCGCCTGCTGATTGACCACGCCAGCATTTCGCTGCCAACAGGCACGAAAGCGGGTCTTGTCGGCCGCAATGGTGCCGGTAAATCCACCCTGTTTCGGGTGATCACCGGCGACCTGGGAGCTGAAAGCGGCTCGGTCTCCATCCCCAAGAATGCCAAGATTGGTCAGGTGGCGCAGGAAGCCCCCGGCACCGAGGACAGCCTGATCGAAATCGTGCTGGCTGCCGACAAGGAGCGCACCGCGCTGATGGCGGAGGCCGAGACGGCCACCGACCCGAACCGGATCGCCGACATCCAGATGCGGCTGGTGGATATCGATGCCCATTCGGCGGAAGCGCGCGCCTCCAGCATTCTTGCCGGTCTCGGCTTTAACCAGGAAGCGCAGTTGCGCCCGGCCTCGGCCTTTTCCGGCGGCTGGCGGATGCGCGTGGCGCTGGCCTCGGTGCTGTTTGCCGAGCCGGACCTGCTGCTGCTGGACGAACCGACCAACTATCTCGACCTTGAAGGCACGCTGTGGCTGGAAGACTATATCCGCCGCTATCCGCACACCGTCATCATCATCAGCCATGACCGCGACCTGCTCAACAACGCGGTCAATGCCATCGTCCATCTCGACCAGAAAAAGCTGACCTTCTATCGCGGCGGCTATGACCAGTTCGAACGCCAGAAGGCCGAGAACGACGAACTGCAGATGAAGTCGAAGGCCAAGAGCGATGCGGCACGCAAGCATCTTCAGGCCTTCATCGACCGGTTCAAGGCCAAGGCCTCCAAGGCCAAACAGGCCCAGAGCCGTGTGAAAGCGCTGGAGCGCATGGGCACGGTTTCAGCGGTTATTGAAGACCACGTCCAGCCGATCACCTTCCCGGAGCCGGAAAAGCAGCCAGCATCGCCGATCATCGCCATCAATGGCGGTGCCGTTGGCTATGTGCCGGGGCAGCCGATCCTGAAAAACCTCAACCTACGCATCGATGCGGATGACCGCATCGCGCTGCTGGGATCGAACGGCAACGGTAAGTCTACATTCGCCAAATTCATTTCCGGTCGTCTGCCGCCGGAAAGTGGCGACCTGCGGCTGGCGCCGAGCCTGAAGATCGGCTTCTTCGCCCAGCATCAGTTGGACGATCTGGTGCCGGAGGATACGCCAGTGGAACATGTGCGCCGGCTGATGCCACAAGCACCGGAAGCCAAGGTACGCGCCCGCGTCGCCCAGATGGGGCTGGCCACCGAAAAGATGGCGACCGCCGCCAAGGATTTGTCCGGTGGCGAAAAGGCCCGGTTGCTGATGGGCCTTGCCGCCTTTCACGCCCCCAACCTGCTGATCCTCGATGAGCCGACCAACCATCTCGACATCGACAGCCGCCGCGCGCTGATCGAGGCGCTGAACGATTATGACGGCGCGGTTATCCTGATCTCCCATGATCGCCACCTGATCGAGGCGACGGTGGACCGGCTCTGGCTGGTCAATAACGGCACCGTCACCACATTCGAAGGGGACATGGAAGAATACCGCGACCTGATTGTCTCCTCAGGTAAAAAAAAAGAAGAAAAAATTGACGTAACCGTCGAAGCCGGGAAAAAAGCCGACCAGCGCAAGGCCAATGCCGAAAAACGGGCCGCGCTGGCGCCTCTGAAGAAAAAGATCAACGAAATCGAGTTGCTGACCAAGAAACTGGAGACAGTGATTCAAGGTCTTGATGCAGAACTTGCAGATCCGGTTCTCTATGAAAAGCATCCGGCCAAGGCGGCGGAAAAGGTCAAGCAGCGCGGCGAGGCTGCCGCAAAATTGAGCGCTGCCGAAGAGCAATGGCTGGAGCTTTCAACCGAATATGAAGAGGCGATGGCGGGTTAGTCCGTCTTTTTGATCGTAATCTATCAGAATGCTTGGAAGCCATCGATGCTATAGCGGCCATCGAAATCGCCGACAGATGCGCAAAATAAAAAAACAACTTTAAATTTTAAATACTAACTATAGCGAGCAATGCACAATTCCGATACTCAACGATCGGATAAAAGATAAATTCCGGAAACCCGCCTTTCTATTATTATTTTTGCAACGCAAACAAAAGCCATTCGACTGAATGCAGCAAAGCAACTCTCTAAACCCCTGAATCTTTTAGGATAAGACAATAAACCCCTAAAATATCAGGGTTAATTATCTATTAGAGATATTTTAAATATTAGACAACATCATCCTCGGCAAGGACGGGCCAGCAAGAAACATGCCGGTTTTATGTCCCTACGTCGGCTGTCAACGCTCGCCCCAGCGTGAATGTCGCGTCATATCTGCCAGCAGGTTCAACCACTCTACAGCTTTTATATATCCATTCCACCGCGGCGCTGTTCCAGCACGTGTCACATGATGAAACTCCAAGCCTCCGCGCAATGAATTGTGCGGAATGGTGCAAGCACGCTGTCGGACAAAGATGATCTTTGCCATCGGCTCGATTGGAACAGATCAATGCATCTGAATTTCTCGCTCAAGACATCGCTGGCCAGCGCGTTTAGTGGCCTGATGTTGCTCCTTCTCCTCCAGGGCTGCTTTGCCCTATCGTCCATGTCCGGCGTGTTTGACAATGTCGAGGGATTGGCGAAGGACGCCGTTCCGTCGGTCGATATTACCAATCGCCTCAACATTTCGCTTGCCAATCTGCGTGGCCTTGAAATGCGCCATATTCTGAGCACGACACCCCAGGCCATCCGCGAGGCCGACGACGCACTGAAGACTGAAATGCAGAAGCTGGACAAGCGGATGAAAACCTATGAAACGCTGATCTCGCTACCTGAAGAGCGCAAGGCCTATGATGCCTTCAAGCTGGCCATGGCGTCTTATGTCACGCTGCACAATCAGATGGTGGCCTATTCGTCCAAAGGTGAAAAGGACAAGGCTGCGGCATTGCTGACCGGAGACATGGTCCGTGCCTATAACGCTATGGACGAACAGGCCGATATCTTCCGGGACGCCAATGTCGATGCGGCCAACCGGATGTATGAGAATGCCGCCGCGGCCTTCCGGCTCTCGCTGCTGCTCAATGGACTGGTGCTGGCGCTGGGAGCGGCGGCCGGAATTGGCGCGATGGTTTTCGTCTTCAAGGGTGTGTCCAACCCCATCGAACGGCTGACCCGGTCCATGCGTCGCCTGGCCGACGGTAATCTTCAAACCGAAGTGCTCTATCTGGAGCGTGGCAACGAGATCGGCGACATGGCCCGGGCGCTCGAAATCTTCAAGCAGAACGGCCTGCGTGTGCAGATGATGAATGCCCAGGAATTGCATATGCGGCAGAAGTCCGATGAATTGCGCGACAGTATCGGCGAAGTGGTCGCTGCCGCCGTCGTCGGCGACTTCAGCCAGCGGATCACCCGGGATTTCGATTTCGAAGATCTGAACGCCTTTGCCTCATCCATGAATAAACTGGTGCAGTCGATCGATACCGGCCTTGGCGAGACCCGCCGCATCGTCGCCGCCCTCTCGGATGGCGACCTCACCGACACGATGCGCGGCCAGTTCCATGGCGCGTTTGCCGAGTTGCAGCAGAATGTCAACGGGACGATGTCCGCATTGCGGGGCATTGTCGGCGAAGTGCGCTCCTCCATCGACATGATCAATTCCGGCTCCGGCGAATTGCGGTTTGCCTCGGACGACCTGGCCAAGCGCACCGAGCAACAGGCAGCCACCCTTGAGGAAACCTCCTCCGCCTTGGAAGAAATCACCACGGCGGTGCATTCCTCCAATGATCGCGCCCAGCAGACCAGCCGCATGGTGGATGAAGCCCGCCGCAGCACCGAGCAGTCGGCCTCCGTCGTCCATGACGCCGTCTCGGCCATGGGCCGGATCGAGCAGGCCTCCGGCGAGATCGGCAAGATCATCAATGTCATCGACGAGATCGCCTTCCAGACCAACCTGCTTGCCCTGAATGCCGGCGTCGAGGCGGCACGTGCCGGTGAAGCCGGCAAGGGCTTTGCGGTCGTTGCCCAGGAAGTACGCGAATTGGCACAACGCTCGGCAGGTGCTGCCAAGGACATCAAATCGCTGATCACCAAATCGGGCGAGGAAGTCAATGCAGGCGTGCGGCTCGTCACCGCCACCGGCGATGCGCTTTCCAAGATCCGCGATCATGTGGTGGATATCAACGCGCAGGTGCATCAGATCGCCAATGCCGCCAAGGAACAGTCCTTCAAGCTGCAAGAGGTCAATTCCGCCGTCAGCCAGATGGACCAAGTCACCCAACGCAATGCCGCCATGGTGGAAGAAACCACTGCGAGCACCAACCAGCTGGCCGATGACGCCCAGAACCTCGCCCGGCTGATCTCGCATTTCAAGCTGGAAGCTGGCGGGGCACGCCAAAGACAGAAACGTCAGGCGGCCTGAGCCAGAAACGCTTGCGTCCCAAAAATCGCATTGACGCGGGAAACCGCGTCAATGTCTCGTTTATCTTATCGGGAAAACCGGGGTCCACTTTTATCTGGCAAACTCAAGCCTTCTTTTCCCATCGGCCTTGGTTGTTCTGTTGCCAATAGGTCAGCGCGTGGCCCTCGCCCTTCAGCCGTTTCCATTCGCTTCTTGCCGTTTCCAACTCGCCCTGATCATGGCCGTCGAACACGAAGACGATCCGGTCATAGACAAGCGGCAGGTCCGGCACCGCGCCATCGATATAAAAGCGCACCGTCGCCCCATTCGGATTGTCTGAGGACAGGCAGAGAAGAATCGGTTGTGCCTCCGCCTGCTCGCCGGTGCTGATGCCATGCGCCAGAAAACTGTCGTCGCGAAAGGTCCATAAATGCTGATCCAGCCGGTCACACCGCTCCGGATCGCGCATTTCCACACCAACCTTCCAGCCGCGCTCGACGCTTTTTTCCAAAAGCGCCGGAAGCGCATCCTCCAGCCGGGTCTCGGTCAGGTGATAGAACAATACCTCGGTCAAGGCCGGGCTATCCCTTACGCTTCATAGGCATCACGCACCAACTGGTCGAGCAGGCGAACACCAAAGCCCGACGCCCAGGACTGATTGATCTCGTCCTTCGGCGAGGCCATTGCCGTACCGGCAATGTCGAGATGCGCCCAGGGCGTGTCGCCAACAAAGCGCTTCAGGAACTGCGCCGCCGTGATTGCGCCGCCATGCCGGCCACCGGTATTTTTCATATCGGCGAACTTGCTGTCGATCAGCTTGTCGTAATCCTTGCCGAGCGGCATGCGCCACAGACGCTCATTGGTGGAAAGACCGGCCTTCAACAGATTGTCCGCCAGCGCATCGTCATTGGAAAACAGCCCGGCATGCAGATTGGCCAGCGCCACCAGGATGGCGCCGGTCAGCGTCGCCAGATTGATCATCAAGGCAGGCTTGAAACGGTCGTTGCAATACCACAGCGCGTCGCACAGCACGAGACGGCCTTCGGCATCCGTATTAATCACTTCGATGGTCTGGCCGGACATCGAGGTGACGATATCGCCGGGGCGCTGCGCATTACCGTCAGGCATGTTTTCAACAAGGCCGAGAATGCCGACCGCGTTGACCTTGGCCTTGCGGGCCGCCAGCGTGTGCATCAACCCGATAACGGCTGCAGCACCGCCCATGTCACCCTTCATATCTTCCATACCGCCCGCAGGCTTGATGGAAATGCCGCCGGTGTCGAACACCACGCCCTTGCCGATAAAGGCAATGGGCTGTCCACCCGGCGAGCCGCCCTTCCACTGCATGACAGCAAGGCGCGGCGGACGGACCGAGCCCTGGGCCACACCCAGAAGCGCACCCATGCCAAGGCTGGCCATTTCGGTTTCGGTGAGAATTTCCACCTCGACGCCTAGCGCTTCCAGCGCCTTGGCGCGGTCGGCAAATTCCACCGGCCCCAGCACATTGGCCGGCAAGTTGACGAGGTTGCGCGCCAGAAGAACACCATCGACAACTGCCCGGCCCTCAGCTGCAAACAACCGTTCCGCAGCGTCGGCCACAGCAGTTACCAGGGTGATCTGGACGGCGGACGGGGCCTTGTCGTCATCGTCTTTCTTCTTCGTCTTGTAGTCGTCGAAGGAATAGGCGCGCAGCAGCATGCCGATGGCAAAATCCCGCACGGCCTGCGCCGTCACGGCCAGCCCATCCGCATCGAGAAAGATTGTTACTGTCTCCGAGCCTTTCAGATTGGCAGCAGCCGCACCGCCCAGACGCAGCCAGTCATGATCGACGAGGTCGGCGGCCTTACCAGCCCCGATGACGATCAGCCGATCCGCCGGCGAACCGGTTGGCGCGATAATGTCGAGAACCGACATGGCCTTGGCCTTGAACTTAGCCGTTGCGGCAGCCTTCACGAAAATTCCGGACGGATCGACCGTGGCCGCCCCGGCTGGCAAGGAGGCCTCGGCCTCCTTCAGGCTGAGAACCAGACCCGTCTCGATTAAGGCGGATGGGGCAAAGGAAATTTCCAGTTTCATGGACATGGCTTACTCCGGCACTGCATGTTTTATCGCGATTGTCACGATTTGCTCTGGGCGCCGATCATGTCGGTTTTACGCATGATTGCAACAGGGCTCGCCCCCTTGTCCTCACTCCCGATCAAAGAAGCGCTTTGCCAACGCCGCCCCTGTCGACGTCGATCACAATTCCACATGCCCGATAGACCCTAATTTGGCCGCTTCAGACCCATGAGCAGAGTAAAGATTTGTAATGCGTGGCCTGCCCGCAACTGGTCTTTGTCTTATAACATCTATAAGCATTAGCTATGATGCAAATCAGCACCGGGGCGAGCCAGAACCGGGGCAAGCCCGAGTTGTGACGAGCCTCAAGAGTTTGACGATGAAGACCAGTGCCCGCAAACCCCAACTGACCGTCACGGATATCTTTGGACGGCACTGTCGTATTCCCAATCTCACCAGGGCCTCCTTTACCACCGCCGCCTTGCTATCCACCGTCTGGGTGATGCTGCTGGTGGTGTTCTATTCAGCCCCCGGCTTCGATATCGCGGTGTCGGAATTGTTCTTTCGCGCCGGCAATTGCACGGCGCATGAGGCAAACACGATCTGCGGCGGCTTTCCCATTGCGCGCGAGCCAGTCCTGAAGGCGATCAGGCAAATCCTGTTCTACATGCCGCATGTGGTTGGCGTCGGTGTGCTGGTAGCGCTGATCGTCAAGCTGTGTCAGCCGCGCGCCGCCTGGCAGCAGGAACAGATCGTCAAGCTGGTTCTGTCGCTGCTGGCAACGGCCATCGGCCCCTATCTGCTGGTCAATGTGTTTTTGAAGGACATGTCCGGTCGGCCACGCCCCAATCAGACCGTGTTTTTCGGCGGACCCTATGGGTTTGAACCGGCGGGCAATTTTGCCGGTGCCTGCGACCAGAACTGTTCCTTCATTTCCGGCGAAGCCGCCGGTGCAGGCTGGATCATCTGCATCGTTCCCCTGCTGCCAGCCACCTGGCGCCGTCGCATCGGCTGGCCGCTGGTCTTCGCGTCGTTTGCCTCGCCCCTGCTGCGGCTAGCCTTCGGAGCACATTACCTGTCCGACGTGGTTCTGGGCTGGCTATCTTCCCCTGTTATCTTTGCCATCGTCTTTGCGGTGGCAAACGGGTGCGGGCTTTTGCGGGCCAGAAACCAGCCCCATCTTTAAATCAGGCACGTAAATCCGCCTGTTGCCGAGAAGCATCATTAAAAAGTCCTGCACAGGTGATTGAAGCATCGGCTCTTGTGTTTTGCCCTGACGATGGGCAAATAGGCGCTATTGGCAGGATCCGGCATGAAGCTTCTTGAGTCCTATATATTGCGGCGTGTCGCGCAGATGTTCCTGACGGCACTTCTGCCCGTGCTGGCGATCATCTGGACAACGCAGGTGCTGGCACGCATCAATCTCGTGACCGATACCGGGCAGTCGATCGGCTCCTTCGCCACACTGGCAACGTTGATCCTTCCCACCATCATTCCCATCGTTATGCCATTCGCGCTGGTTATTGGCATTACCCAAAGCCTGACGGCGATGAACAACGATTCCGAGCTGGCCGTCATCGACGCCGCTGGTGCATCTCGCGCGGTCATTCTGCGACCGATCCTGCTGTTTGCGCTGGCCATCAGCGTCATAACGCTTGTTATCACCAATGAAGTGCAGCCAAAGGTGAAAGTGGCGGCGCGTCAGATGATCGCCAATGCCTATGCTGACCTTCTATCGACGGTGATCGAGGAAAAAACCTTCCGCAAGGTGGAAGATGGTCTCTATGTGCAGATTTCGCAGCGGCTGGCCGGACGCGTGCTGAAGGGCCTGTTCGTTGCCGATTACCGTGACCCGGCCTATTCGCTGATCTATTATGCCCGCGAAGGCGCGGTGGATGAGACGGGGACCGCCCTGATCATGCATGACGGCGAGGTCCAGCGCAAAGCACCGGGTGGTACGGTTTCAATCGTTCGCTTTGATTCCTATGCCTTCGACCTGTCCGACCTGACGGAAACCCGTGGCAAGGCAAAGATGCGGCCGAGCGACCGCAGCCTGGGCTTTCTGCTCAATCCAGATACAAATGACGACGATTACAAGGATCACCCGGGCGAATACCGGGCGGAACTGCACAAGCGCATGACCGAATGGCTCCTGCCGTTTGCCTTCGCGCTGATTTCGCTGGCCATCGCTGGCGATGCGCGCTCCCACCGAGAGGCACGGCTGCATCCCATGGTCTCGGCATTGACCCTTGCGCTTATCCTGCGCTGGTTGACATTCTATGCCGCCAACAAGTCCGAATCGAATGCCGCCTTCATCGTGTTGATGTATGCGACACCGCTCGCCAGCGCGGCGATTGCCACCCTGATGCTCATGCGACAGAAGAAATCGCAATTGCCAGAACCCTTGCGTCGTATGATCGACACGACACGGTTGGCCTTTCAGCGGCGCTTTTCTTCCAATAGCGCGAACGGCCGGGACAATGGAGGCAGCGTATGATGCTCAACACGCTCAGCCGCTATTTTCTCAAGCGCTATGCGATCACCGTGTTCTGGTTCGTGGTCGGCGTCGCCGCGATCATTTTCCTGATCGACTTCAGTGAGGTCAGCGGCCGGTTCTCCGACAACGAACAATCCTCGCTGTTCGGCGTCTTCCTGCTGACGCTGATGCGCCTGCCGCTGCTGCTCCAGCAAACCGTACCCTTCATCGCACTGTTTTCCGGGATGGTGACCCTGATCACCCTGAACAGGCGCTCGGAATTGGTGATTGCGCGTGCCGCAGGCATTTCGGTCTGGCAGTTCATGTTCCCCTTCCTGCTGGGCGCTTTCCTGCTCGGCTGCGCCACATCCCTGCTGATCAATCCGCTTGCCGCGCTCGGCCAGAAACAGGCCGCGACACTGGAAGCCGAATACAGCGACCCCGGCAAAGCCAGCAACAACAAGAACTCCGTGCCGTGGATGCGCCAGATCACCGGCAAGGAAGACACGATCATCGGCGCGACCTCGGTTCTGGAAGACGGTACGTTGCTGATGCAGGCGGTGTTCATCCACTTCGACGGCCAGGGTCGAATCACCTCCCGTCAGGATGCACGCACAGCGAAGTTGCAAGATGGTTACTGGTTGCTTAAGGATGTCGTAGAGACCAAGCCGAACGAACCACCCAAGCGGGAGGCTTCGGCACAAGTTAGCACCAATTTGAAACAGGAATTTGTACAGGAGCGTCTCGCACAGCCGGATACTGTTGCTTTTTATGAACTTTCTCAGAAAATCGCAGTTGCCAAATCCTACGGCGTCTCAACGAAGAATCTGGAAACGCAGTTTCATACGCTGCTGTCCACTCCCTTCCTTTTCGTTGCGATGACTCTGATTGCTGCAACTGTTTCTCTCAAATTCAGCCGGTTCAACCAGTCACGTTCCGTGATTCTGGGTGGAATCATTTCGGGCTTCGTGCTTTATGTGGCGACAGTGCTCGTGAAGGCGTTCGGAAGCAGTGGCGTTGTGCCTCCGTTCGTTGCGACCTGGGTTCCTGTCATCGTTGCGACAGCGCTCGGGGCGACGATCCTGCTTCATCAGGAGGATGGTTAGTGGCGGCAATTGACCGCGGAAATATAAAACGGCTTTTCACAGCCCTGCTGGCAGGCGTCGCCTTTGGTGCGACCCTCGTTCCTGTGCCTTTTGCTTATGCACAGTCTGCCTCCAGCAATGGTTTGGTGTCACCGAAAATTCCCGCCGATGCGAAGCTCATGCTCGCAGCGAATGAAATGACATATGATAAGGACGCCCAGAAGGTGACTGCGGTCGGCGGCGTCCAGATAAATTACGCCGGCTACCAGATGGTATCCAAGCGCGTCGAATACGACCAGAAGACCGGTCGGATGATGGCCTATGGCAATATCGAACTGATAGAGCCTGATGGTAACCGCATCTATGCCGACAAGATGGACGTCACCGACGATTTCGCCAACGGCTTCGTCAACAGCCTGCGGGTGGAAACGACTGATAATACCCGCATTGCTGCCCAAAAGGGCGAGCGGGTCAATGGCGACCAGATGATCCTCTACAAGGGCGTCTACACTGCCTGCCTGCCGTGTGCAGAACAGGGACGTGCGCCTTTCTGGCAGATCAAGGCGGAACGGGTCATCCAGAATGGCAAGACCCATACAATCCGTCTCGAAAATGCACGCTTCCAGCTGTTCGGCAAGTCGATTGCTCTGATCCCGTCAATCGAGGTTCCCGACAATACCGTCAAGCGTAAGTCGGGCTTCCTGTTTCCTGAATTCAGCACGACTCAGAAACTCGGGTTTGGGGTCATTGTTCCCTATTACTGGGCGATTTCCCCGCAGACCGATGCCACGATCAAGCTGGGCGGCTTTACCAGCCAGGGCGTGCTGATCGATACCGAAGTGCGCCATCAGTTCGAGGATGGATTGGCGACGCTGCGCTTTGCTGGCATCAACCAGTTGAATCCGGGCAAGTTCGACAGCGGCACCACGGATGCCGAGAAGGACTTCCGCGGCATGGTCGGCTCGACCGGCAAATTCGATATCAATCCCCGCTGGAGCTTCGGCTGGGACGTGATGCTGGAGAGCGACAACAATTTCTCACGCACCTACGACCTGGAAGGTTTCAACCAGAAAACCCATACCAATCAGGTCTATCTGACCGGGTTGGGGGATCGTAATTCTTTTGACATGCGCGCCTATTACTTCGACATCCAGGATGCCGACAGTAAGGATGTCGCCGAGCGCAAGCAGCCGATTGTCACCCCGACCATCGACTACAGCTATTATGCGCCGGAACCGTTCATGGGCGGCGAATTGTCGGCAACCGTCAATTTCACGGCCCTGACGCGCTATAACAGCGATATTCTCAACCTGAACAATGGCAACCAGCGTTTCAGCGGACTGAAGGGCAATACGACCCGCCTGACCGGTGAAATGGAATGGAAGCGCACCTTCGATACACCGCAGGGCGTATTGCTGACACCTATCCTTGCCGCACGTGGCGATGCCTTTGGCAATAACATGGATGCGCCGGGCTCCAGCTATTCCGGCAATTACAACGACACAACAGGCGTAACCCGTTCGATGGTAACGGCCGGGCTTGAAGTTCGCTATCCGTGGCTGCTCAGCGCTCCGGGCAGCACGCATGTGATCGAGCCAATTGCCCAGGTCTTCGTGCGGCCTGACGAGCAACAGGCCGGCAGGCTGACGAATGAAGATGCGCAAAGCTTCGTCTTCGACGCCAGCAACCTGTTTGAGCGCGACAAGTTCTCCGGCTATGACCGGGTTGAAGGCGGCACGCGTGCCAATGTCGGCCTGCGCTATACCGGCTCGTTCGACAGCGGCTATACGATGCGCAGTATCTTCGGGCAGTCCTACCAACTGGCCGGCAAGAACTCCTTCGCCTCCTCGGATCTGGTCTATGCTGGCAACGAATCGGGCCTGGAAACCGCAGTATCCGATTATGTCGGCATGGTCGGACTGGACACGCCCTACGGCATTTCCACCTCGGTCAATGCACGGTTCGATGAAAAGACCTTTGAGGTCGAACGGACGGATTCGGCTATCGGTTATCACAACGACCGACTGCAAACGAATTTCATTTACACTCAGATCGCGGCACAGCCTAATTACGGCTATGATTACGACCGCGAAGAGATACAAAATGCCAGCTCGGTCAAGGTCGGTGATTTCTGGTCGGTGTTCGGTTCGATTACCTGGGATGTGAAGAAGGACAATATCAACCGCTATGGCATCGGCGTGTCCTATGCCGACGATTGCACGATCTTCTCCATCGTCTACAAGAACAAGGACGACGACGAATCCGCCAATGACTGGTCCATCGGCGCCCGCCTGACATTCCGCACGTTGGGCGATGTCAAAGTAGGCGATACCGACGTCACCGGATTCAATTGATCTGTCTCGCCTTTTAAAAGGCCCGCTGTTTTCCCTGGAAAGCAGCGGGCCGCATTCCTATTCATCCAAAATATCAATAGCATCATGCGGAGACTTGAACATGCACGACGCTGTTGGTTTTTATTTCCCCATCGGATTTTTCAAAATCCGGTTCCCGCTTTTCGGCCAGATGCCATAGAACAGATGAATTTTTATAAGAAACGCTGCCGCACCCTTGGTTGAAGCGCCGTTTCTTCTGGAAAAGCCATTGTTTCGCCGCAGGGTTTGTGCAATCGATCCTGCAATAAAGCATTTTCTGCAAAGGTGCGGTGCGGCTTTGTGGTGGAAATGCCTGGAAGTAAAAAGGGGGCATTCTGCGCTTCACTTGGAAGCGGGAATTCTCCAATATGCTGTGCCCGCTGCATAATTCTTTGAATCAATGCTGATTTAAGAAATTATGCTGCAGAGTTTACCAGGAAAAAAACATGCGTGTTTTTAACGGTAGACCCTGAACACGATAATTCAGAGGGTGCCGCGCGCCATTGGATCGCTGCGGCATGGGAAAAGGACAGGTGATGACCTTGAGCAATAAAACTTTGCGCGCCGCTGTTGTTGCAACGGTGGCTTTGGTTTGCGTGACAGGCTTTGCGCCAGCAACGATCACTCCAGCTCTGGCCGATACCGGCGTGGCTGTCGTCGTCAATAAAACCGCGATTACCAATACCGATTTGGCGCGGCGGATTGCCTTCCTCAAACTTCGCCACGAGACCGGTGACGTCGCTAAAAAGGCCCGTCAGGAATTGATCGACGAGCAGCTGAAACGCCAGGAAATCGCCCGGGTTGGAATGTCCGTCAGCACCATGGATGTCGACCAGGCTTTTGGACGGTTCGCCGCTTCCAACAAACTGTCTACACAGCAGATGGGCCAGATCCTCGACAAGGCAGGCGTCGGCGTTGAGCACTTCAAAGCCTATATTGCCGTGCAGATGAGCTGGCCGCGACTGGTGAACGCACGCTATGCGTCCCGCTCGAAGATGAGCAATCAGGACATGGTTACCCGTCTGCTTGAAAACAAGCAAAAGCCAGTGACGACGGAATACACCCTGAAACAGGTTATTTTCGTGGTTCCCGTTGCCAAACGCGCCACCTTGACCGCCAAGCGCAAGGCAGAGGCCGAAGCCTCCCGCGCCAAATTTCCCGGCTGCGACCAGGCCATGGATTTTGCTAAAAACTATCTCGACGTATCGATTCGCGACCTCGGTCGGGTGATGAAGCCTGAATTGCCTGACGACTGGAAGCCTTTGATCGAGGGCGCCAACGGCACCACCACGGGCACGCGCGTCACCGAACGCGGAATTGAATATCTGGCGATCTGCAATCAAAAACAGGTCTCCGACGATCTGGCCGCCGAAGCGGTTTTCAAGGCCGAGGATATCGGCAAGGAAGACAAATCCAAGGGCGATCCGAACTCCGAAAAATACCTGACCGAACTGCGCTCCAAGGCCCAGATCATCAATCGTTGAGCATCATCATGTCGGATACCAGCCAGCGCCTTCCCCTCGCCTTGACCCAAGGCGATCCAGCGGGGATCGGCCCGGATATCGCCTTGGTGGCATGGACGAAGCGCAAGGCGCTCGACCTGCCACCATTCCTGTTTCTGGGCGATCCAGCCGTGCTGAAAAGCCGTGCCAGACTGCTGGGGCTGGATATTGCCTTTAAGGAAACCGGGGCAGAGGATGCGGCAGAGGTTTTCGAAACCGCGTTTCCGGTTCTGCCGATCCCTGTTGGTATCGATGTCGTGGCTGGCGAGCCGCATGTTGCAACCGCACGCTCAACCATCGCCGCCATCGAGATGGCTGTCGATCTGTGCCTGAAAGGCCAGGCTGGCGCGGTCGTGACCAATCCCGTCGCCAAATCCGTGCTCTATGAGGGCGGATTTGGGTTTCCCGGTCATACCGAGTTTCTGGCTGCTCTTGCCGAAAAGGCCACGGGCCGTCCGGTCATGCCTGTCATGATGCTGGCCGGAGCGCAATTGCGGGCAATCCCAGTCACCATCCACATACCGCTAAACGCGGTGGCGCCAGCGCTGAGCGAAGAGCTGATCATTCGCACCTGCCGGATCACCCATGCCGACCTGCGCGACAAATTTGGTATTGCCGAGCCTAGGCTCGCCGTTGCGGGGCTCAATCCGCATGCTGGCGAAGGCGGCGCGATGGGCCGCGAAGACGACGAGATCATCGCACCGGCCCTGAAGATCCTGCGCGCGGAAGGGATCGACGCCTTCGGGCCGCTGCCTGCCGACACCATGTTTCATGAGGAAGCGCGCAGCCGCTACGACGTCGCCGTCTGCATGTATCACGATCAGGCGTTGATACCGGTGAAGACCCTGGACTTCGACGGTTCGGTCAATGTCACGCTCGGCCTGCCCTTCGTGCGGACCTCGCCCGACCATGGCACTGCTTTCGGCCTCGCTGGCCAAGGCATTGCCCGCGAAAACAGCCTGGTCGCGGCGCTGCGCCTGGCGGTCGATATCAGCCGCAAGGCTGCCCTCGCCCACGCATTGGCTGTCTGATGGCCGCTCTGGACGGATTGCCGCCGCTGCGCGACGTTATCCAGCGCCACGGGCTGGATGCGAAAAAAGCGCTCGGCCAGAATTTTCTTCTGGATCTGAACATCACCCAGAAGGTTGCCCGCACCGCTGGTGACTTGACGAATGCGACGGTGTTCGAGGTCGGTCCAGGCCCAGGCGGCCTGACGCGGGCCTTACTGGCGCTGGGTGCCAAGAAGGTCATCGCCGTAGAGCGTGACAACCGCTGCCTCCCGGCGCTTGCCGAGATTTCCGACCATTATCCGGGCCGCTTCGAGGTGATCGAGGGTGATGCGCTGAAGACTGACTTCGAGGCCATGGCCCCGGATGGTCCGGTGAAAATCGTAGCCAACCTGCCCTATAATGTCGGCACGCAATTGCTGATCAACTGGCTGATGCCACGCCAATGGCCGCCCTTCTGGGATTCGTTGACGCTTATGTTCCAGAAGGAAGTCGGCCAGCGGATCGTGGCTGAGGCTGACGACGACCATTATGGCCGTCTCGGTGTACTCTGCGGCTGGCGGACTGAGGCCCATATGGCGTTCGACCTGTCGCCACAGGCCTTTACACCACCGCCGAAAGTAACGTCCACAGTGGTGCATCTAACGCCGCGTCTTGCCCCGATCCCCTGTGAGATCGCCAAGCTGGAAAGACTGACCCAGGCCGCCTTTGGTCAGCGGCGCAAGATGCTGCGTGCCAGCCTGAAACCTCTGGGCGGAGAAGCGCTTCTGAACCGCGCCGAGATCGATCCATCGCGCCGGGCCGAAACCCTGTCGGTCGAGGAATTCTGCCGGATTGCCAATCTGCTGTAGCCACTACTCAATCAAGCAAGCGCACCGATCACGCCTTCGGGACACGCAGGGTAAACAGAGCGACCCGGCCTTGGCGGCGGACGTCCACATCCTGAAAATGCGCACTGAGGGTCTCCACAAGGCCCTCCTGCGTGTCGTGGCGATTGCCGAAAACACCCTTGGCGTTGTAGACCGCCATCAATCGTCGGCCATAGTGGTTATGACCGGCGCTATCGCCGAGGATCGTCGCCCCGTAAATCACCCCGCCGGGTTCCAGATAGGGAGACAGATGGGCGATGGAAGCTGACTTTTCCGCCATGCTGCCCGGTAGGCAGTGATAGAGGTAAAACAGCGAAATTGACGAAAACCGGCAGTCCGACGGCAGCGGCTGCGGTCGCATCACGTCGCCGACATAGGTCTTGCAGGAGCGGCCCAAAGACCGGGCCAAGCGCGCTTCCGCCGCCTTCAGGCTGTTCGGATTGAGGTCGAGCAGGCTGACCTTCTGATGGGGGCCGATCCCCGCCTCCGCAAGGTAATAGCCCGTGCCAACACCGACATCGAGGTGATTGTCGCTGAGATGCGCCTTGAAGAACGGGAGCAGCACCTTGCGGGTCGGGCATGTCCAAGCGAAGCGGTTGGAAAAACCGAGCACGACGAGATCATAAAGCTTCAGGGTCAGCGGCGAATAGATCGCCGCACCCGAGCTGCTATCGAGACCATTCTCTGCCATTGGCATCTCTCTCCTCATGCCACCAGGAACAGGCTATTTGGTTCGGACCCTCCAGTCCTGAACCTATGTTAAAGCTTTGGCTCTTCCGTAATCAGGTTATTGACGAAATCGAACAGACCCGGGCGGCGGTCGCGGCGCAGGCGCTCGGCCTTGACGATTGACTGCACAGCATCGAAGGCCGAATTCAGGTCGTCGTTGACGATGACATAGTCATATTCCCGCCAATGCTCGATCTCGGAGCGGGAATTGGCGAGCCGGGTCTGGATCACCTCTTCAGAATCCTCGGCGCGGCGGTGCAGGCGAGATTGCAGCTCGGTCATGGTCGGCGGCAGGATGAAGACTGAGACGACATCGGCGGCCATTTTCTCCTGCAATTGCTGGGCCCCCTGCCAGTCGATGTCGAACAGCATGTCGCGTCCCTCCGACATCGCCACCTCGACCGGCTCGCGCGGTGTACCGTAGAAATTGCCATGCACTTCCGCCCATTCCAGCAGCGCGTCCGAAGCTTTAAGCCGCTCGAATTCGCGCTGCGAAATGAAATGGTAATGCACGCCCTCGATTTCACTCGGACGGCGCTGGCGCGTGGTGACGCTGACCGACATGCCGATCTGCTTGTCGATATCCATCAGCGTGCGCGAAATGGTCGATTTACCCGCCCCCGAGGGTGAGGAAATCACCAGCATCAGGCCGCGCCTGGGAATAGTGGCGTTTTTGGACGCTGCGATGGACATGTTTCACTCCAGATTTTGGACCTGCTCGCGGAACTGGTCGATGACGACCTTCAATTCAATCCCAGCCGCGGTAACCGCGGCGGAATTGGACTTGGAGCAGATGGTATTCGATTCGCGATTAAATTCCTGCGCCAGAAAATCAAGCTTGCGCCCGACCGGTCCGCCAGCGCGCAGCAGCGTGCGGGCGGCAGCCACATGCGCCTTCAGCCGGTCGATCTCCTCACGCAGATCGGCCTTGGTGGCCATCAAGGCTGCCTCGGCATAGAGCCTGTCCTTGTCCAGAACAGGTGCGGACGCCAGCAATGCGCTGATCTGCGTGGCAAGACGTCGAGCGATTTCGTCCGGGCTGCGGGATGAATCCGCCTCGATGACCAAGGCCAGCCGTTCAATTTCATCGATATGTGCGAGCAGGACGGCCTGCAAGGCAAGGCCCTCGTGTGAGCGCATCTCAGCAAGTGCGGCGACGGCAGTTTCCAGTTCGCCCAGCAGCATTTGCCGCCGTGCGGCCAGCTGGGTGCCGTCCTCCTGCGCCTCGCGCAGATCGACAAGGCCACGGATGGACAGAAGCGTATCGAGCGACAACGGTTCGGCAGAGACGATGCCCGGACCCAATTGAGTACGCAGCGCCAGAACAGCATCGAGGGCATCGCGGTTGACTACCGCTTCCATGCGGTTGTCACTGGCCGTCAGGCTCAGACCAACCTGCACATTGCCGCGAGACAGGTGCAAGCCAACGGCGGCCTTGACCTCGGCTTCCATGTCTTCCAGGCATGGCGGCAGGCGAAGCCGCACATCCAGCCCCTTGCCATTGACCGAACGCAGCTCCCAGGCAAAACGATAGCGGCCGATCTGACCTTCATTGCGGGCGAACCCGGTCATCGATTGCAATGTCATCGTGTGTCTTCCATCGCCGCCCTGTTTGACCGCTCATCCGGCCAGCTGCGTCATGTTATTTTTTCTTCGCCGGTTTCGGAGCCTGGTCAGGGTCCGCCTCGGGCTGGCCATCGACGGCCTGGCCAGGATCTACACCCCGGTCCGCCTCCAGCTTGCGCCAGCGCCTGACATTGGCATTATGCTCATCGAGGGTCGATGCAAAGACGTGACCGCCGGTGCCATCCGCGACGAAATACAGATCGGAGGTGCGCCAGGGATTGGCAACCGCCTCCAGCGCCGCGCGGCCAGGATTGGCAATCGGTCCCGGCGGCAGGCCCTTGATCACATAGGTATTATACGGCGTCTGCTTCTGCAGATCCGACTGGTAGATCGGCCGGTCGGCAGGCTTACCGTCACCGCCGAACAACCCGTAGACGATGGTCGGGTCCGATTGCAGCCGCATGCCCTTCTGCAGCCGGTTGAGGAACACCGAAGCCACATGGGCGCGCTCATCATCCTTGCCGGTTTCCTTCTCGACAATGGAAGCCAGAACCACGAATTGCTCTTTGGTCTTCAAGGACAGGTCGGGAGAGCGATTGGCCCAGATCTGATCGACAAGACGTTTCTGTCCGTCGAGCATCTGATCGACGACTTCCTGCCGCTTGGTTCCCCGGGTGAATTTATAGGTATCCGGGCGCAGGCTTCCCTCCGGCGGCAGCGCCTTGGGTAGATCGCCTTCCAGCGTCTCGTCCTTGGCCAGCCTGTCGAACATCTGCTTGACCGTCAGCCCCTCCGGCAGCGTCACCGAATAGAGAATGGATTTACCCGACCGCAGCAGTTCGAGAATATCCTTCATCGAGGCGCCAGCCTTGATCTCGTATTCGCCAGCCTTCAACGTATCGCCGTCATGCAGATAGGTCGATGTCATGTAACGGAAAATCCGCGCATCGGAAATCATGCCATTGCGCTCAAGGCTGGTGGCGATTTCGGACACGCCCGCGCCGTTGCGAACCAGAAAATTGGCATTGGTGGAGAGCGGACCCGGGTCCTGAAACGCCGAGACCACGTAATAGAAGGCAGCAACGGCGGCAATGCAGGCAAAGACCAGCAAGGTCATCACGAAATTCAGGAACACCACCACCTGGCTTCGCGCCCGCCGGGAACGACGCGGGGGTTGCGGCACGCGCTCTGGCCTCAGGGCTTCCGAGGGCGATTTGGGGATGAAAGGCCCTTTCGCCTGGTTTTGATTTTGGGGCTGCTGTTCGCCACCATTGCTGGAACGGTTGGCTTCCTGGTCGACGCGATCGCTCACCGGCACTCCTCTTCTGTTCGGTCATGGTGCTTTTGGGCAAGCATTACGGCAAAAGCGGGTTCCGGACACGTGTCTTCCGGCGTTGTTGCGACGGCAGGGTTTGAAAACAGACCTTCAAGCCCATCCCCTGCCCTTACCAAGGGACAGGATCGACCCGGCAGAGTGTCATACTCTACCCCTGCCCTTCAGAAAAGGCAGGGGATCTATTTTTCCGACTGGTCGGGATTGAGAGCATGACCAAAGCCTTGATCACAGGAGCGCAAGCAGTTCCGGGTTATTGCTCCCGAGGCTGCCGTTAGTCTTCTCGGGAAAACCGGTCTCCGCTTTTCCTAAGGCAAGTCTAGCCTTCGAAGCGGCGCAGCACCAGCGATGCATTGGTGCCGCCGAACCCAAAGGAATTCGACAGGGCCACACGCACATCGCGCTTACGGGCCTTATGCGGCACCAGGTCGATGGCACTGTCCACATCCGGCGTATCGAGGTTCAGCGTCGGTGGAACGATACCATCCCGAATGGCAAGCGCCGAGAAGATAGCTTCGACTGCACCGGCGGCCCCCAGAAGATGCCCGATCGCCGATTTGGTCGAGGACATCGAAATCTTCGAAGCGGACGCGCCGACCAGCCGCTCGACAGCGCCAAGCTCAATGGTATCGGCCATGGTCGATGTGCCATGGGCGTTGATATAGTCGATATCGGCAGCCGTCATGCCAGCGCGCTTCAGTGCCATGGTCATGCAGCGGAATGCACCGTCGCCATCTTCCGCAGGCGCGGTGATGTGGAAGGCGTCGCCGGACAGGCCGTAGCCTACCACTTCGGCATAGATCTTGGCGCCGCGCGCCTTGGCATGTTCCAATTCCTCAAGCACCACGATCCCGGCGCCCTCGCCCATCACGAAACCATCGCGGTCTCTGTCATAGGGGCGCGAGGCCTTTTGCGGATCGTCGTTATGTTGGGTGGACAAGGCCTTGCAGGCCGCAAAGCCAGCCAGCGAAATCCGGCTGATCGGCGATTCGGCACCACCGGCCACCATGACGTCGGCATCGCCGAAAGCGATGAAGCGGCTGGCATCGCCGATGGCATGGGCACCCGTCGAACAGGCGGTGACCACCGAATGGTTTGGACCACGCAGCTTGTGGCGGATCGAAACATGACCGGCGGCCAGATTGATCAGACGGCCAGGAATGAAGAAGGGAGAAATGCGGCGCGGACCCTTGTCGCGCAGCGTATAGCCGGCTTCGACAATGCCTTCGATGCCGCCGATGCCCGAGCCGATCAGCACGCCGGTGGCGATCTGGTCCTCATCGGTCTGGGGTTTCCAGTCGGCATCGGCCAATGCCATTTCAGCAGCGGCCATCGCATAGACGATAAAGGGATCGACCTTGCGCTGTTCCTTCGGCTCCATCCAGTCATCGGCATTGAAGGTGCCGTCTGTACCGTCGCCAAAAGGAAGGCGGCACGCGATCTTGGCCGGAAGATCCTCGACCTCGAATTCGGTTACCTTGCGGGCAGCGTTCTGGCCGGCAAGAAGCCGCGTCCAGGTGACGTCCGTACCGCAGCCAAGAGGAGATACCATGCCGGTACCGGTGATAACGACACGTCTCATTCGCCCGTTCACCCCACTCAAACAATCAAATGCTAACGCATGCCCCCTCAATCCGCCTCGATTGAAGGTGAAAACATGCAACGGATTAGAGATTTCCAGCCCGATTGCCCGTCATCCAGGATGAGGTACGACTGTGAAACCTGAAAACAACGTCAAAACAAACAGGACCGCAGGTGCATGTGTTTTGCTTGCAGGTCCTTTGAAGGGGGCGGACAGGAGCCCGCCCCTCTCAGGAAGATCAAGGATCAAGCCTGAGCCTTTTCGATGAACTTGACAGCATCGCCAACCGTGAGGATGGAGTCAGCTGCATCGTCGGGGATCTCGACGCCGAATTCTTCTTCGAACGCCATGACCAGTTCGACCGTGTCGAGCGAGTCTGCACCGAGATCGTCGATGAAGCTTGCGCCTTCAACGACCTTGTCGGCTTCAACGCCCAGATGGTCAATAACAATTTTCTTTACGCGTTCTGCGATATCGCTCATGTCGGTTTCCTCGACCTCTAATATAAAAGGGAATGCCGTGATGACGTTCCCACCCTGTTTTGCGCCCGCGGGTCCGAAGACGTCGCCGGCATTTGCGTTGAACCCGCTCTGCACACGTTCGTTCCGTGCTCACGGTCAGGCGCAAGACCTTCCATTTCGTGGCCATTTTCTGGCCATTTCCGGGACGACTGCTCACAGTCCCCGCCCGATTAACATGGTTTAAGTCTGCCGGAAAGCCCGAAAATCGATGCCCTCTGGTTGTTCCCAGACCAATTAAGCGGGTTTTGGCTTGTCTTCAGATCATTGCCATGCCGCCATTCACATGCAGTGTCTGGCCGGTGACATAGCTTGCTTCCGAAGAGGCCAGGTAGAGAACGGCAGACGCGATTTCGGCTCCCGTTCC
The DNA here is from genome assembly GCF_013337045.2 of Agrobacterium vitis. Classification (NCBI taxonomy): domain Bacteria; kingdom Pseudomonadati; phylum Pseudomonadota; class Alphaproteobacteria; order Hyphomicrobiales; family Rhizobiaceae; genus Gillisella; species Gillisella vitis. Next base: position 907,581 of record NZ_CP118259.1, on the reverse strand, counting down.
CATGCGTTTCATGGGGATTGCCCCCATGATGGTGTCTTTCTGCTTATCGTTCAGCTTGCCGGTCATGGCACTTTCGATAAAGCCAGGCGCAATACAATTGACCGTAACGTTGCGCGCGGCAATTTCCTGGGCCAGCGACTTGGAAAAGCCGATCATGCCAGCCTTGGAAGCACAGTAATTGGCCTGCCCTGGATTGCCGGTCACGCCGACAATCGAGGTGATGTTGATGATCCGGCCATAGCGGCGGCGCATCATCGGATGGGTCAGTTCCCGCGTCAGGCGGAATGTCGAGGTCAGGTTGACCTCCAGCACGCTGTCCCAATCGGCATCCGACATGCGCACGAACAGGCCGTCCTTGGTGATGCCGGCATTGTTGACGAGAATGTCGACGCCTTCCAGTTCGGCTTCGGCCTTTTCGCCCAGCGCCTTCACTTCATCGCGGTCGGCGAGATTGGCAGGGAAAATCTTCACACGCTCGCCGAGATCGGTGGCCAGCGCCTCCAGCTTTTCGACGCGGGTGCCATGCAGACCGACGATTGCGCCTTGCGCATGCAGCATGCGGGCGATTTCCTCGCCGATGCCGCCGGTTGCGCCGGTTACCAGGGCCTTGCGGCCGGTCAAATCGAACATGTTCAATCCTCGTTGCTTGAAACCCGGTTCCGCCCTGCGAAACGCCAGTCTCATGTTAGAAACTTCTGCATTGTGCATTCAAAATGCTACCGGCCCCGCCAGGCCGCAAACCAGATGGCTTAAGACATCAACGCGGTCAGGGCCGCTTCGATATCGGCCGGTGAACCGACCGCCGTGCCGGTGATATTCTTGTCGATGCGCCGCACCAGGCCGCTCAGCACCTTGCCAGCACCAATCTCATAGAGAACCGAGACGGCATTGTGGCTGAACCACTCCACCGTTTCACGCCAGCGCACCTGACCGGTCACCTGCTCCACCAACAGGCGGCGGATCTCGTTCGTGTCGTTTACCGGAACGGCGACGACATTGGCGATCAACGGCACGACAGGCGCCTTCATCTCGACCGACGCCAAAGCCTGGGCCATGGCATCGGCTGCCGGGCCCATCAGTGCCGAATGGAATGGTGCCGACACCGGCAGCATAATGGCACGCTTGGCGCCTTTTTCCGTTGCAAGCACTGATGCCTTTTCCACGGCAACCTTCGCACCGGAAATCACCAGCTGACCGCCACCATTGTCATTGGCGATCTGCACCGGACCATCGCTGCTGGCCTCCTTGCAGACCTTTTCGACGTCGCCGTGCTCAAGGCCGAGGATTGCCGCCATGGCGCCAGCCCCAACCGGAACTGCGGCCTGCATGGCATTGCCACGAATGCGCAGCAGGCGAGCGGTATCGGCAAGGCTGAACGTACCGGCGGCACAGAGCGCCGAATATTCACCAAGCGAGTGGCCCGCGACATAGGACACTTTGCCCGCCAGCGAAAAACCACGCGCTTCCATGACCCGCAGCACCGCGATAGACACCGCCATCAGCGCCGGCTGGGCATTGGCCGTCAAGGTCAAATCCTCGGCGGACCCGTTCCACATCACGTCCGACAGTTTCTGGCCGAGTGCATCGTCCACTTCGTCAAAAACCGTGCGGGCTTCCGGAAAAGCCTCAGCCAGATCCTTGCCCATTCCGACGACCTGGCTGCCCTGGCCCGGAAATGTAAATGCGACACCCATGCGGTACTCCCTGCTAATTTCCTTCTCCAATTCACAAACTATCCTGGAGAGTCAACCCTTCGAGGCCGTATCGACGCCTCAACCCCGGTGAAGTCACAGGCTTTGGAGGTGCATTGGCGGGTCTTGCGGATCGGAAAATTCCCTCTACATTCCGCCTCGATCCCTCCCTGCTCGCAAAGAGCTTTTTCAAAACCGAGACCATAGACCATGAAATATAACAGGCTTGGCCGCACGGATATTTCCGTCTCCTCAATCTGCCTCGGCACCATGACCTGGGGAAGCCAGAATACCAAGGAAGACGCCTTCGCACAAATGGACTATGCCCTTGATAAGGGCGTGAATTTCTTCGATACCGCCGAGCTTTATCCCACCACGCCACTCTCTGCCGAAACCTATACGGATACCGAAAAACTGGTCGGTCTATGGTTTGAAAAGACCGGAAAACGCAAGGACGTGGTGCTGGCAACCAAGGTTGCAGGCGCCGGCCGACCCTATATCCGCGGTGGTGCGCCGATCAATGCCGACACGATCCGCGAGGCGGTCGATGCCAGCCTGTTGCGGCTGAAAACCGATTATATCGACCTCTATCAAATTCATTGGCCCAATCGTGGTCATTATCATTTCCGTGGGGTCTGGGGCTACGATCCGTCCAACCAGAACCGCACCCAGGTGCTGGCCGAAATCACCGAAAAGCTCGAGGCTTTGCAGGATTGCGTCACCGCCGGAAAGATCCGCGCCATCGGCCTGTCAAACGAAACCACCTGGGGAACCCAGAAATTTCTGGATATCGCCGAGCAAAAAGGCCTGCCGCGGGTCGCCAGCGTGCAGAACGAATACAACCTGCTTTACCGTCCGCACGATCTCGACATGGCGGAACTGTCCCACCACGAACAGGTCGGGCTGCTGTCCTATTCGCCGCTGGCTGGCGGCATCCTGAGCGGCAAATATCTTGATGGCACAAAGCCTGCCGGATCACGCGCCTCGATCAACGGCGATATCGGTGGCCGTCTGACACCCCATCAGGAACCCGCCACCCGCGCCTATCTGGAATTGGCCAAACAGCACGGCCTCGACCCATCGCAAATGGCGCTGGCCTTCTGCCTGACCCGTCCGTTCATGGCTTCGGTTATTATTGGCGCGACCAGCATGGAGCAGCTGAAAACCAATATTGGCGCTGCCGACGTCACCCTGTCCGACGAGGTGATGAAGGGCATTGCCGCGATTTACCGGCAATATCCCATGCCGATCTGACAGTTTTTGGCGAGCCAAGAATAACAATAGGGGCGGGAGATATCCCGCCCTTTTTTGTTAACCCTTTGCTCACCGCATTTGCAGGCAAGAGTAGCTTTACCTATCTTTATATATAAGTGTGCTCTTATCTTGTGGCTCGTACCGGGCACGGAGAGCGCACATGAGCAGCATCAACAGTTTCTATCGCGACCCGAATGCCGTGGCCTATGCAAGCCAGCTGTTTTCCGGCACCAGCGCGGCCAAACCCACAACAACGACAAACACTGGCCATAGCCAATCTGAACGTGGCACAGTCTCCGACAGCGCCGGGCAACGGGCATTGGCCCGCATCATCGAAATTCTCAGCCTTGGCGATGGCGGCAGCACGGACCAGGCGGATGTCAGTGAAAGCCTTGGCTATATTACCAGCGTTACCGGCACGGAGGGCAATGACAGCCTGACCTTTACCGGCCGCGGCGTCTATCAGGTCGAGACCGGCAATGGCGACGACAGTCTGGTGGCCAAAAGCGCTGCCATGGCAGGAGTTGCACTTGGCGACGGCAAGGACAGCCTGAAAGCCAGTGCCGCCCTGCTCTCGGAGATCGACGGCGGAGTCGGTGATGACGATATCCAGTTGACGGGATCGCTGATCATGGCTGTAACGGGCGGCGATGGTGACGACAGTATCAAAGCCTCCGGCGACACACTGGCCAATATCGACGGCGGAGCTGGCGATGATACGATGTATCTCGAAGGCAGCCGCATCTTCGCCTCTGGCGGAACCGGCAATGATACGGTGACCATCCACCAAACACCCGGCAGCAATAGCGTGGCAGAATATGCCTTTGCCGCTGGCGATGGTCAGGACAGCGTGACCACGGATGGGCCACTCTCTCTTCAGCTGGGCGGATTTCAGCAGAGCGATATCACTGTCACCGCTGGCAGCAATAGCCTGATCCTGACCTTTGCAGGCTCGTCCGACAAGATGACCGTGACCTTTGACGGCGCGGCGGCCAAAGGCTCCACCCCAAGCTTTGCATTTGCCAATCATGATGGCCACCTGACCCTCCAGATCAAATCGGCCTGATCACTCTTTCAAAAACCGCGTGATGTCCTTGGCGTGCCCGCGACTTTATCTGGCACGGCATGGAACCTGCTGGCGCCTTGATCGTTTTCCCGAATAAATTTCAACGACACTTTATACTCCCCTCGGTGGAAATCTGATCAATGATGGAGGTTGCCATGTGCCGCTATTGCCAAATCATTCCCGAAAAAGTGCTGATTGCCCTGTCGCATGACCAGGATTTTCCAGCCGCCGTCCGCGAGCGGTTACAGGAAACCATGCATCACGACCATCAAGTGCGCCAGTTTCGAGACAGCGCCCGACAGTTGACCATCGCCAAGCGGCCTTTTCGGGCGTTTTCCGTGACCGTGGCCCAGGCACCGGACATCCCGGTCTATACCTGCAATAACGGCATGACCCTTCCCGGCGTGCAGATCGTCAATCCCGGTTCTTCAACGGATGAACAGGTGAAGACCACATTCGACACCACGAGCGGGGTCGAGGAATTCTTCAGCAGCGTCTTCGAGCGCAATTCCATCGACGGCAATGGCATGACCATCCTGTCGTCGGTCCATTACGGCAAGGACTATAACAACGCCTTCTGGAACGGCTCGCAAATGGCCTATGGCGATGGCGACGGGGAAATTTTCACCCCCTTCTGCGAGAGCGCCGATGTGGTCGGCCATGAGCTAACCCATGGCATCACCCAATATACCCTCGGCCTCGACTATGAAAATCAGCCGGGCGGGCTGAATGAAAGTCTCTCGGATGTGTTCGGCAGCATGTTCAAGCAATGGACGAAAGGCCAGAGTGCCGATGAGGCCGATTGGCTGATCGGCAATGACATTCTCGGCCCGACGGCCCGGCAGAAATATACCTGCCTGCGCGACATGGCCAATCCTGAAGCATCCCATTGCATGGCCGAGCAGATCAGCCATTTCAGCGATTACCGCGATGGGATGGACCCACACGAAAGCAGCGGCATCGCCAATCGCGCCTTTTATCTGGCAGCCACCCGCATTGGCGGCAAAAGCTGGGACAAGACCGGACAGATATGGTATGATGCACTCACAAAGAATGGCAGCAACCCGGATATGACCATGGCGGAATTTGCCGAGGCGACCCGGGCCGGAGCTGCCAGACTTTATCCAGGAGATGGATCGCTCGCTGAAACGCTCGACACCGCCTGGAGCGATGTGGGTTTGCAAAGTGCTTCGGTCTGATGCGTTTGCCACGATCACGGCGGCATCGATCAGGGCCGTAAAGGTCAACACCGTATGGATGAACTTATTCTCGAAAAAATGGGCGGCTTTGGCGGCTTTGGCGGCGCGAGATCGGCGTTGCGCAGCGATGGGGTCTGCGCCGTCGAAAAACTGAGCGCTGCGGAAAAACAGCTGATCGAAGAGTTTTTCCGGGAGTCTGTGCCTCAAACAACCGCCGTTGCGGATGGATTTCGCTATCGCATCGTCTGGCCGTCGCGTTTCGGCGACCGGTCCGTGGAAGTGCCTGAAAGCCTGGTGCCGGATGAAGTCAAGGCCGCCGTCAAGGATCGGCTGCGGTAAGGTCTCCCGTATTAAGAATGCCTTGGCGCGCAACCGATAGGTTTCCCCAGCTTTTTGCTTGCTTTCCGGCTGAAACCAGCTATAAGCCCGCTGTTCGCAACACCCGGTCTTTTGGCTGGTGGCTGAACGGAGGGCCGGCAGACTTGTTTTGCCGTCAGAAACGAAAAGCGTTTCGGCCTCCCGTGTCTCCGCTCTCGACCGTCTCGTACAACGCTTTTCTTGCCCCGGGCCTTGCCCGATCAGGAGCAGTCGTTGAGGCTTAGCGCCGATCCGGGTGATGATCACAGCAAGAAAGGCAAAGCTATCATGGCTCTTTATGAACATGTATTCCTTGCCCGGCAGGATATGTCCGCACAGCAGGTTGATGCCCTCGTAGAACAGTACAAGGGTGTTATCGAAGCAAATGGCGGCAAAGTCGGGCGCGTAGAAAACTGGGGCCTGAAGTCCCTGACCTACCGCATCAACAAGAACCGCAAGGCTCACTACGCTCTCATGGACATCGATGCTCCGGCTGCGGCCGTGCACGAAGTCGAGCGTCAGATGCGCATCAACGAAGACGTTCTTCGTTACATGACCATCGCCGTTGAAGCCCACGAAGAAGGCCCGTCTGCCATGATGCAGAAGCGCGACCGTGACGACCGTCCGCGCCGTGATGGCGACCGTCCGGATCGTGGCGACCGCGGTGATCGTGGTGATCGTGGTCCCCGTGAAGGTGGTCGTGAAAGCTTTGGTGATCGTCCGCGCCGTCCGCGCGAAGATCGCGCATAAGGAGATTTGACTATGGCTGAAGTTTCCTCTTCCACGGTTCGTCGTCCGTTCCATCGCCGTCGCAAGACCTGCCCCTTCTCCGGCGCCAACGCTCCGAAGATCGACTACAAGGACGTGCGTCTGCTGCAGCGCTACATTTCCGAGCGCGGCAAGATCGTTCCCTCGCGGATCACGGCTGTTTCGCAGAAGAAGCAGCGCGAGCTGGCCAAGGCCATCAAGCGCGCCCGCTTCCTTGGCCTGCTGCCTTACGTTGTTGCTTAACCTAAGCTGACGTGACTTTGCGGCTCCCGTTTTCGGGGGCCGTCTCCCTTCCGCGATGGGCGTGGATCGGAACGGATAAATCCCATGTTGAGGTGCAGGCCGCTTGACGGTATCGCCCTCTAACTGCCAGGCGCAGGACAGCGACGTGAAACAATTGGACGGAAAATTGCTGCTGACCGGCTTTCTCGCCGGCGTGACCGCCATCTTTCTGGTGCTGGCGGCCAATGCACAGCCGTCTTTTTCCTCGGTTTTCTATGCGGCATCCGCCCTGCCCGTGATGATTGTCGGCCTTCGCTGGGGCAATGTCCCCGCCATCGTCGCCATCGTCACCGCAGCCTTTGCTGGCGCACTGGCGGTCTCGCCGCTGTTTGCTTGCGCCATGGCCGTATTTACTCTTCTGCCAGCCGGCTGGATCAGCCATCTTGCCAATCTTGCCCGCCCGGCGTCTGAAATCGGCGGCCCGGACAAGCTGCTCGCCTGGTATCCGCTGTCAGATATCCTCATGCATCTCTGCGGGTTGGTCTGCATCGGCGTCATCTTCCTCGGCGTGATGATCGGCTATGATGCTGAACTGGTCGGCAACATGATCGATGCGCTGATGCAGTCGCTAAACGATCGCGATCCGACCGTTGCCGCCACCATGGGCAGCACCGTCGGAATCAAGTCCACCATGCTGCTGACCCTGCCGATTGTGCAGGGTGGCATGTGGGTCATCATGCTGTTTGCCGCCTATTACATGGCAAGCCGGATCGTGGCGGCATCGGGCAATGCCTTGCGTCCGCGCGAGGATATTCCCTCGGCGCTGCGTATGAACCGCAATGCGCCATTCATCTTCCTGGCTGGCATTGTCGCATGTTTTATCGGCGGCGTTCCGGCCCTGATCGGCGCGACTGTCTGCGGCACGTTTGGGGCAGGTTTTCTGCTCGGCGGCTTCGCATCGCTGCATCAACGCACCCGTGGCAAGGAATGGCGCGTACCGGCGCTGATCCTCACCTATATGGCGGCGTTTTTGGTCTTTCCGGCCTTCTTCATCGTCATTCTCGGCCTTATCGACACACGGCGGACCGTTGCCCTCACCCCACCGAGGACAACAGGAAAGCCCGATGCGGACGGCAAACCCGATGCGGGTAACAAACCTGATTCAGACAGCAAGTCCGATGACGGTAACACACCCGAAACATGACCTTCCAAACTTGGATTGCCCAACTTGAATTGCCCAACTTGAATTGAAAGGAACATAGCATGCAAGTCATTCTTCTCGAGCGCATCGCCAAGCTTGGCCAGATGGGCGAAGTGGTTAAGGTTCGTGACGGCTTTGCCCGTAACTACCTGCTGCCAACCGGCAAGGCGCTGCGCGCCAACGCCGCCAACAAGGCCCGTTTCGACGCCGAGCGCGCCACCCTCGAAGCCCGCAACCTGGAGCGCAAGTCCGAAGCCCAGACCGTTGCTGACGTTCTGAACGGCAAGTCGTTCATCGTCGTCCGTTCGGCTGGCGAAACCGGCCAGCTCTACGGTTCGGTTGCGGCCCGCGACATCATCGAAGCTCTGGCTGCCGAAGGCTTTACCGTTTCGCGCAACCAGGTCGAGCTGAACAACCCGATCAAGACCATCGGCCTGCACAACGTCACCATGCACCTGCATGCTGAAGTTGAAATCAGCATCGAAATCAACGTTGCCCGTTCCGCTGAAGAAGCTGAGCGTCAGGCCAAGGGCGAAAGCCTCACCTCCGCCGACGCCATCTACGGCGTGGACGAAGACGCTCTGCGTCCGGAAGACTTTTTCGATCCGGATGCCGACCGCGATGGCGACGACGAATAAGATATTCGTCATTATCGATTGAAGAGACGCCCGGATTTTCCGGGCGTTTTTTTGTGCAGATCGAGTTAAAATAGGCACCTGAAGAACTGAGTCGCGCCATACCACAGTCAATGGAAAAAGCGGGTTCAGCTTGTTTTTTTCTGCCCTGGCGCATCAGGCCTGTGAACTACTGTGTTTATCGCAATGCGCCCTTTAACCGCCGCGCGGGATCGATAGGAATGCAGCTTCCAGCGAGAGAGAACGGATAAAGCCCATGAACGATGTTGCGCGCAGGTTAAATCCTGCCCAGCCGGCAGAGCCCCATTACCGCGAAGCCCCGAACAATATCGAGGCCGAACAGGCTTTGCTCGGCGCGATCCTGGTTAATAACGATGCCTATTATCGTGTCTCGGATTTTCTCAAACCGCCGCATTTCCACGAGGGCCTGCACCGGAAGATCTATGAGGTTGCCTCCGACATTATCCGCATGGGCAAGACCGCCAATCCGGTGACGATCAAGACCTTCCTGCCCTCGGACCAGAAGATCGGTGATTTCACCATTGCCCAATATCTGGCGCGGCTGGCGTCGGAAGCCGTGTCGATCATCAATGCCGAGGACTATGGCCGGGCGATCTACGATCTGGCCCTGCGCCGTGCGCTGATCACCATCGGCGAAGACATGGTGAATATCGCCTTCGACGCACCGCTCGACATGCCGCCGCAGGCGCAGATCGAAGATACCGAGCGGCGTTTGTTCGATCTCGCCGAGAACGGCCGCTATGACGGTGGTTTCCAATCCTTCAACGATGCGGTGGCCCAGGCCGTCGATATGGCAGGCGCCGCTTTTGAGCGTGACGGTCATTTGTCCGGCATTTCCACCGGCATTCATTCGCTTGACAGCAAGATGGGCGGTTTGCAGCGCTCCGACTTGATCGTGCTGGCCGGACGTCCCGGCATGGGTAAGACCTCGCTTGCCACCAATATCGCCTGGAACATCGCCGCATCCTACGAGCCGGAAGTGCAGCCGGACGGGTCGTTCAAAGCCAAAAACGGCGGCGTGGTCGGCTTCTATTCGCTCGAAATGTCGTCCGAGCAGCTCGCCACCCGTATCATGTCCGAGCAGACCGAAGTATCCTCTTCGAAAATCCGCCGTGGCGATATTACCGAGCAGGATTTCGAAAAGCTGGTCGGCTTTTCCCAGACCATGCAGAAAGTGCCGCTGTTCATCGACCAGACCGGTGGTATTTCCATCGCCCAGCTTTCCGCCCGTGCCCGCCGCCTGAAGCGCCAGCGTGGCCTCGATTGTTTGGTGGTAGACTATATTCAGCTGATGACCGGCTCGGGCAAATCAGGGGAAAACCGCGTCCAGGAAATCACCCAGATCACCACCGGCTTGAAAGCACTTGGCAAGGAACTGAACGTGCCAATCGTCGCGCTATCGCAGCTTTCGCGTCAGGTGGAAAGCCGCGACGACAAGCGTCCTCAGCTCTCCGACCTTCGTGAATCAGGCTCGATCGAGCAGGACGCCGACGTGGTGATGTTCGTGTTCCGTGAGGAATATTATGTGCAGAACCTCGAACCCCGCGACCAGGGCGACCCCAAATATCCCGAATGGGAAGCCCAGATGGAAAAAGTACGCGGCACGGCGGACGTGATCATCGCCAAGCAGCGTCACGGACCAACCGGCACCGTCAAACTGGCCTTCCAGGCGCAGTTTACCCGCTTTGCCGATCTGGCCGATCCGAGCTTCACGCCTTACGAGGAAACCTGACCATGCTTTGCGCGGCGCTTGCTTAAATTTTGCGCAAATGCACATAGTCAATCCAGGCAGGATTTAGAGCCGCCCCAACCGGGCGGCTTTTTGCATAGTGGCATAGCAATTGCTTCAAGTTGTGCATCATATCAAACCGGAGCATCCTATGCATCGTCGTACCCTGCTTGCCCTTGGCCTTTCCCTTGCCACCTTTGCCGCCGTCCTGCCGGCCCATGCCGATGCGCTGGGCGACATTACCAAGCGGGGCACGCTGAAAGTGGCGGTGCCACAAGACTTTCCGCCGTTTGGCAGCGTTGGTCCCGACATGCAGCCCGTCGGATATGACATCGACACCGCCGCCCTGATTGCCAAGAAATTGGGCGTCAAGCTGGAACTGGTGCCTGTCACCAGCGCCAACCGCATTCCCTATTTGCAGACCAACAAGGTCGATCTGGTGATTTCCAGCCTCGGCAAGAACCCGGACCGTGAAAAGGTCGTGGATTTCTCCTCCGCCTATGCACCTTTCTACAATGGCGTGTTTGCACCAGCCGATACCGCCATCAAGTCCGCTGCCGATCTGTCGGGCAAGTCGGTCGGCGTTACCCGTGGCGCGGTCGAGGATCTGGAATTGACCAAGGTTGCGCCATCTGACGCCACCATCAAGCGTTACGAGGACAATAACGGCACGATTTCCGCCTTCCTCTCCGGCCAGGTTGACGCGGTTGCCACCGGCAATGTCGTCGCCGCCGCTATCCTCGCTAAGAACCCGCCGAAGCGTCCGGAGCCAAAGTTCCTGATCAAGAATTCACCCTGCTTCATCGGCTTCAACAAGAACGAACCGGCGCTGACGGAAAAGATCAATGCGATTATTGCCGAGGCCAAGGCCGATGGCTCGCTGAGCAAGATTTCCGAAAAATGGCTGGGCGCCCCGCTTCCCGCCGATCTCTGATCAGACGGTACATTTTCTGCACAATCACCGCAGCCGCAATGGCGGAGGTGATTGTGCAGGCCAGATACGGCAGCAAAGCCGCATAAGTTCGCTTTGCCAGCAGGTTTCATCATGCATTATATTTTCGATTTCAGCTGGTTTGGCGAATACTACCCAATCATCCTCAAGGGTATTGGCGTGACGGTCGAACTGACACTGGTGGGTGGCGTGGTCGGCATTGCCTTCGGCATCGTCTGCGCCTGGGCGCGGGCCTTGGGACCGAAATGGATCAAGCCACCGGTTGCCGCCTATGTGGAACTGATCCGCAATACGCCCTTCCTGATCCAGCTGTTCTTCATCTTTTTCGGCCTACCCTCCACCGGGCTGAAGCTCTCCGAGATGGAAGCCGCCAATCTGGCGATGATCATCAATCTCGGCGCTTATAGCTGCGAAATCATCCGGGCTGGCATCGAGGCAACCCCGAAAGGCCAGTTCGAGGCCGGGACCGCGCTGGCGCTTCGCCCGCTGCAAACCTTCCGGCTGATCATTCTGGTCCCTGCCCTGCAACGCATCTGGCCGGCGCTATCGTCGCAGCTGGTCATCGTTATGCTCGGTTCCGCCGTTGTCTCGCAGATTGCCGCCGAAGACCTGACTTTTGCCGCCAATTTCATCCAGTCGCGCACCTTCCGGGCCTTTGAAGCCTACATGATCTCCACCGCTCTCTATCTGGTGCTGGCCATCGGCCTTCGGCAATTGCTGGCGCTGCTCGGACGACAGATCTTTCCGAAAGGGGTGACCCGATGATTGAGTTCACCCTCTGGGATATCGCTCGTAATCTGTTGCTGGCTGCCCGCTGGACCCTGGTTCTGTCACTGATGTCCTTCCTGTGCGGCGGCGCGTTGGGACTGGTGATCTTGATGCTGCGCATTGCCAAACAGCGCATGCCCCGGATCTTCGCGCGTGGCTTCATTGAATTTTTCCAAGGCACGCCGCTGCTGATGCAGCTGTTCATCGCCTTTTTCGGTCTCGGCCTGTTCGGTATCGACGTTCCCGCCTGGCTCGCCGCCGGTGTGGCGCTGACCTGCTGGACCTCGGCTTTCCTGACTGAGATCTGGCGCGGCTGCGTCGAAGCCGTGCCAAAGGGCCAGTGGGAAGCGGGCACCAGCCTGGCCCTCACCTATCGCCAGCAGATGCGGCTGATCATCCTGCCGCAGGCCATGCGGATCGCCATTCCCCCAACGGCGGGTTTTTCGGTTCAGGTGGTCAAAGGCACGGCCCTGACCTCGATCATCGGTTTCGTTGAATTGTCAAAGGCCGGAACCATCGTCACCAATGCCACTTTTCAGCCCTTCACCGTCTATGGCTTGGTCGCGCTGTTCTATTTCGCCATCTGCTACCCGCTGTCGCGCTATTCCAAATATCTGGAACGCCGGTTTGGCGCGGCACCGGTCGGGCATTGATCCCTCAACCTATCCCCGGCGAAATTGCGCCGGGGTCATGCCCATCCGCGCCTTGAAATTGCGGGTAAAATGCGCCTGATCGGCAAAGCCGCAGGCAAAGGCAACATCGGCAGGCGCAGCGTCCTTGGCCAGCATGGACTCCGCTTCTCGAATGCGCCGAAGTGTCAGGTAGGCATGGGGCGTAATGTGATAGGTGGCGCGAAAGCTGCGGATCAAATGCGCGCGGCTACAGCCAACCAACCCCGCCAGATGCTCAAGGCCGATATCCTCAGCAAAATTCGCATGGAGATAGTCTCTCACCCTCGCCATCGCCGTGTCGGGGCGAGCAGCAGAGGACGCAGGCGCAACAACGCCATGGCGGGTGAAAAGAGCGGTGAGTATGTCCAGCATCCCCTCTTCGGCACCGAGCATTCCATCTGCCTGCTCTATTTGCCTGTGCATCCTGTTAAAGGCCTGCGCCAAAGCCGGATCTGTGACGATCTGTTGGCGAAAGGACGGCGTTCCCCACGACGGTCTCTTGCTCGTCTCTTGCAGAACGTCGCACACCATGGCGACCGACGGATAGATCATCCGATATCGATAGACCCCACCCGCAGGACTGCCATCGTGGATCTCCTCCGGATTGATCAGATAGAGATCGCCCGGTCCACAAATCTGCCGGCAGCCGCGAATAGTGGCAATTTTCTGTCCCGTCTCCATGGCGCCGATGCCGAAATGCTCATGGGCATGCGGGGAAAACCGATGGGTGACGAAGGTCGCGCTCATGCATTTCATGCCGCCAAACCGGGCATCCCGCCAGAAGCGGGTCTGCTCCCGAATGGGCACTGACGCAAGGCTGGTGGAAACCGGTGAAAGCATGTTCATCGCCAGACAATAACACCAGCCCGGCATTCCAGTCTTGAAGAAAAGTGATAGGGTCCGGCTACCATTATTGTTTGCAAAAAGCTGTTTCCATGACCCTTCCTGCCTTTTCCATCCCCCCTTCCGATGAATTCCTGACCGCACCGCTGCGTGTGACAATCGACCTCCAGGCGCTGGCCGACAATTGGCGCGAGATGGCGAAGCGATCCGGCCAGGCGCGGGCGGGCGCCGTGGTGAAGGCCGATGGCTACGGCATTGGTATCGAGGATGCAGGGCAGACACTTTACAATGCCGGTGCGCGGGATTTTTTCGTGGCGCTGCCATCGGAAGGCGCGACCTTGCGGACCTATGCGCCGGACGCCCGGATTTTCGTGCTGTCAGGGATCTGGGAGGGAATGGAACCGCTGTTTTTCGAGCACGATCTGGTGCCGGTGATTGCCAGTGAGGAGCAGCTGGCATTCTGGATGCGGACCGTGGCCGAGCATGGCGAACATCCATGCGCCCTGCATGTCGATACTGGCTTCAACCGTTTGGGCCTCAGCATGGACGACGCCTTGTTTCTGGCGACTGACGTTTCGCGCCCGGCCAGCTTTTCACCGGTGCTGATTTTGAGCCATCTCGCCTGCGCAGACGATCCATCCTCGCCGATGAACCAGCAGCAATTGCAGGCTTTTCATCAGGTTAGCGCGGCTTTCGAGGGAATTGAATCAAGCCTTTCAGCCTCTGCTGGAACTTTACTCGGCCCCGATTATCATTTCGACCTCACCCGCCCCGGCATCGCGCTTTACGGCGGCGAAGCGGTCACGGGCCTGCCCAACCCGATGCGTCCAGTGGTCAAGGCCGAGGCGCGCATTCTCCAGGTCCGCCAGGCCAAGAGCGGGGAAACCGTCAGCTACGGCGCCACCTGCAAGTTGGCGAGAGAAAGCCGTCTGGCCATTGCCTCCGTCGGCTATGCCGATGGTTACCTGCGCAATCTCTCAGGCCACGGCACGACATTACGCGATACCGGATCGCCGGGGGCCTATGGCTCTATCGCCGGATACAAGGTGCCGGTTGTTGGCCGCATCACCATGGACATGACGATCTTCGACGTCAGTGACGTGCCGGAAAAAGCGATTGCCGCCGGCGACTATATCGAACTGTTCGGACCAAACATGCCCATTGATGACGTCGCCCGGGCGGCAGGAACAATCGGCTATGAAATGCTGACCGGCCTCGGCCTGCGCTATGAACGGCATTATCTGGAGGCCGATGACCGTTCCGATCACGGAGTGTAGCAAAAATCACATCCCTTGATTGCCATTCCTGCAACAACACGGTTGTCGCAGATGCAACCAAGGGAAATTATATGTTGGGGACATTTTTCTACACAATTCAAAAAGGCGACACCTTCACAAGCATTGCCAAGCAAATCGCCGCCTGCGCCGGAGTGACGGCAGCAGAGATTGAAGCCGCCACGTCCATGCCGGAACCATTGGCTTTGCAGGTCCTTTCGGTTCCCTCCGGGACCAAAGGTATTCCAGCGCTGCGCTACACCGTGCAGCCCGGCGATACCTTCGTCAGCATAGCAGCAACCGTCAACGACTGCGCAAGTGTCACGGCCAAACAGATCGCGGCGGCCAATTCGCATATTTCTGGAACCGATCTGCAAATTGGGGGCCTGATCGCCATCCCTGCAACGGGCGCTCATTCAGTCCCCACCCCGCATCCTGCTCCGCCAGAAAACATTGGCTACTGGCACAAAACGTGGCATCGTGCAGCAGGCCCCAGTAATACCACGATGGACCTTGCCTTCAGTGGCTATTCCAATCCGACCAAAGCACTCGCCCAGAGCGCTCCCATCCTCCCATCGCTTGTCGGAGAAAAATACATCACCCTTGGTGGCGGGAACGCCAGTGGACGTTTCAGCGCATCCACTTTGCAGAGCATCGACGCCTGCATCAAGTCTGGGGCATTTTCCGCTTATAAAGGCATCGCCTATGATATAGAGGAAGGCAATCGCGGTTTGAGTGGCGCATTCCACCAATCCTTTGCCAATGCGCGGGCCGCTGGCTTCAAAGTGCTGGTGACAGTCAGCCATTCCGCTCCCTTCGGAATAGCCGATGCCAAATCCCTGATGTTCGCTTTCTTCGACGATGCCAATATCGATATTTTGTCGCCGCAGCTCTACACAACCGGGGAAGAACCCAGCAATGACTGGACAACCTCACATGGCGTGACCTGGAGTGACTACGCCACCGCGAAAGCGCAGGTCGTGCCAAGCATCGTCCACGCCAATCTCTATCCAAATGTCCAATCCACGTTTAAAATCCATGACGTGACACCCAATGGTTACATTCTTTGGGCCGGCTCCAAAACCAAAACCAAAACCTTGAAATTCTGGGGTCTTTAAGGTTCGGATTGGACCAGATAAACCGCCGCGTCTTTTGTTTTCGTTTGTCTTTTCGGGAAAATCGGGAGCCACGTTCCCCACCCAAATTCTGGCCTTGCATAAGGGAGCCATTTCCCCTACCTGAAAGGGTAGATTCACAGTTTGTTCCGAATTTCGGGGCGCCTGCGCGAAAGGCAATGCATGGCCAAGGCCAAGACCCAATTCATCTGCCAGAACTGCGGCACGGTTCACAGCCGCTGGGCTGGCAAATGCGATGGTTGCGCACAATGGAACACCATTGTCGAGGAAGATCCGATGGGTGGCATCGGCTCTGGTCCCGGCAAGGTGCCAAAGAAAGGCCGGGCGGTGACGCTGACCTCGCTGTCTGGCGAAATCGAGGAGGCGCCGCGCATTCCGACCGGCCTGTCGGAGCTGGACCGGGCAACCGGCGGAGGTTTTGTGCGCGGCTCTGCCGTGCTGATCGGCGGCGATCCGGGCATCGGTAAATCCACCCTGCTGATGCAGGCCGCCGCCGCCTTGTCGCGGCAGGGGCACCGCGTCGTCTATGTCTCGGGCGAAGAGGCCGTGGCGCAGGTGCGGCTGCGCGCCCAGCGGCTGAATGCCGCCGATACCGATGTACTGCTGGCAGCGGAAACCAATGTCGAGGACATTCTGGCGACGATTTCCGAGGGCAAACGGCCCGATCTTGTCATCATCGATTCGATCCAGACTCTGTGGAGCGATACTGCCGATTCGGCCCCCGGCACGGTGACGCAGGTGCGCACCGGCGTGCAGGCGATGATTCGTTTTGCCAAGCAGACTGGCGCCACCATGGTTCTGGTCGGCCACGTCACCAAGGAAGGCCAGATTGCCGGTCCCCGCGTCGTCGAGCACATGGTCGATGCCGTGCTGTATTTCGAAGGCGATCGGGGTCACCATTACCGCATCCTGCGCACCGTCAAAAACCGATTTGGCCCAACCGACGAGATCGGCGTGTTCGAAATGTCGGATCGGGGCCTGCGCGAAGTCGCCAATCCATCGGAACTGTTTCTGGGCGAGCGCAATGAAAAAGCGCCAGGCGCTGCGGTGTTTGCCGGCATGGAAGGCACACGTCCCGTGCTGGTCGAAGTACAGGCTCTCGTGGCCGCGACAGCGCTTGGCACGCCGCGCCGGGCCGTGGTCGGCTGGGATTCCAGCCGCCTGGCGATGATTCTCGCCGTGCTGGAGGCTCATTGCGGCGTCAGACTTGGCCAGCACGATGTCTATCTGAATGTGGCAGGCGGTTACCGAATCACAGAACCCGCTGCCGATATGGCGATTGCCTCGGCCCTGGTCTCATCGCTGGCTGGCGTCGCCCTGCCCGCCGATTGCGTTTATTTTGGCGAAATCAGCCTGTCGGGTGCTGTACGACCGGTATCGCATACGGCGCAGCGGTTGAAAGAGGCCGAAAAGCTTGGCTTTTCCTCCGCCGTTTTGCCCGCCTCCTCCGTCGATCTGCCGAAACGCACCGGCAAATGGGGCGAAATCGAAAGCCTGCCGGATCTGGTGGCGCGCATTGCCGGATCGAAACTGAAATCGCGCCAGCAGGGCAATGAGGATTGACGGAACGGGTGCAAAGGCATCGGCAACGTGCGGGTTGCGAGTGTCGTCGCTCATAATGGTTGATTGCTGGTGGCCTGGAATTGACAGGGCCTGACCCCTTCCCCTACATGAACGGCAACGGACTGCAAGAGGACGCTATGGGAAAGACACGGACGGCATTGGTGACCGGCGGCGCTGGATTTCTCGGTTCCCACGTCTGCGCACGATTGCTTGACGAAGGCTGCGATGTGGTCTGCCTGGACAATCTCCAGACCGGACGGCGCAAGAATATCGAACCTCTGCTGGCCAATCCCAAACTGTCCTTTATCCAGGCGGATGTCCGCGATCCCTTGCCGCAAGGCGACTATGACGAGATCTGGAATCTCGCCTGCCCCGCCTCGCCGCCGCAATATCAGATCGATCCTGTCGGCACGATGCTGATCAATGTGCTTGGCATGAAAAACGTGCTGGACCTGGCTGTCGCCTGCGGCGCGCGGGTGTTTCAAGCATCAACCAGCGAGATCTACGGCGATCCGCAGGTTCATCCGCAGACGGAAAGCTACCGTGGCGCGGTCAACACGATAGGGCCGCGGGCCTGCTATGACGAAGGCAAGCGCGCCGCCGAAACCCTTTGTTTCGATTATCACCGCCAGCATGGCGTTGAAATCAAGGTGGTGCGGATTTTCAATACCTATGGTCCCAACATGGACCCGCAGGACGGACGGGTGGTCTCCAACTTCATCGTCCGCGCCCTGGAAGAGGCGCCGCTGGAGCTTTATGGCGGCGGCACGCAGACCCGGTCCTTCTGCTATGTCGATGATCTGATCGAGGGATTTTTCCGACTGATGCGCTCTGACGCCTCGATCACCGGGCCTGTGAATATCGGCGATCCCGGCGAATTTACCGTAAGGGAACTGGCAGACATCATTCTGGAAATGACCGGCAGCCGGTCGGTTATCATCGACAGGCCGCTGCCGAAGGACGATCCTCTGCTGCGGCGTCCCGACATCACCCTTGCCGGGCAATTGCTGGGCTGGGAGCCGAAAGTGCGGCTGCGTGAAGGACTGAAGCGGTCGATCCCGTATTTCGCGGCGGAAACGGGACGCACCATTAACACCAGTGCTGCCAACATCAATCTGGATACATTGTCATGAAGAATATCCTTGTTGTCGGCGGAGCCGGCTATATCGGAAGCCATGCCTGCAAGGCTTTGTCCAAGGCGGGTTACACACCTGTGGTCTATGACAACCTGGTTCACGGCCACGCGGATTCGGTGAAATGGGGTCCGTTCGAACACGGTGACATTGCCGATGGCGCACGGCTTGATGCGGTTCTCAGCCAATACAAGCCGGAATGCGTGATGCATTTCGCAGCCTTCGCCGCTGTTGGCGAATCGGTGACGGACCCGGCGAAATATTACAATAACAACATCCATGGTTCGGTCTGCCTGTTGGATGCCATGCGCCGCAACGGCGTTGACACCATCGTGTTTTCCTCGACCTGCGCCACGTATGGTGAGGTCAAAAGCCTGCCAATCGTCGAGGAAGCTCCGCAGAGCCCGGTCAATCCCTATGGATTTTCCAAGCTTGTCATTGAGCAGGCGCTGAAGGATTACGGCCATGCCTATGGATTGAAATGGGTGGCCATGCGCTATTTCAACGCCGCCGGTCTTGATCCGGAAGGCGATCTTGGCGAACGTCACGATCCGGAAACCCATGCCATTCCGCTGGCGGTTCTGGCAGCCATGCGGCAGACCGAATTCAATGTGTTCGGCACCGATTATAATACGCCTGATGGTACCGCCGTCCGCGACTATATCCATGTCTGCGATCTCGCTGACGCCCATGTCCTGGCCATCGACTACCTGCAAAAGGGTGGCGAAAGCAGCGCGTTCAATCTGGCGACCGGCAAGGGTACATCGGTCAAGGAGTTGCTGGACGCGGTGTCTCAGGCGGTCGGCGCGGCCGTTCCGATCAAATATGCGCCAAGGCGGGCTGGCGATGCGCCGATTCTCTACGCTTCCGGAGACAAGGCCCGCAGCCTGCTGGGCTGGACGCCCCAATATACCGATATCAACCTGATCGTTAAAACGGCGGCGGACTGGTTCAAGGCACACCGCAATTAAGGCCAATAAAACCAGGGATTGTTGACATGGTTCGACGCGAACCACAAGGCAGTCCCGTCCACCGTATACCCCCCGCCCATCCCACACCCTTTGACAGGAAAGCGGCAGAATTCATGAACGTTCGCATTACCATGGTAGGCACCGGCTATGTGGGCCTGGTCAGCGGCGCATGCTTTGCCGAGCTGGGCCATGACGTGATCTGCGTCGACAAGGACCAGCGCAAGATTGAAATGCTGCATCAGGGCAAGATGCCGATCTATGAGCCGGGTCTGGATGAACTGGTGCAGCGCAATGTCGCCGCCGGGCGCATCACCTTCACCACCGACCTTGCCGCAAGCGTCAAGGACCGCGATGCCGTGTTCATCGCCGTCGGCACGCCAACCGAGGCGGGCTCGGACCGGGCCGACCTGAAATATGTGTTTGCCGCCGCCGCCGAGATTGCCAAGGCCGTCACCGGCTTTACCGTCATCGTCACCAAATCGACAGTGCCGGTTGGCACCAACCGCCAGGTCTTCGAGATTGCCAAGGCCAATGCCGCCCCGGATGCACAGATCGCCGTTGCGTCCAATCCCGAATTTCTGCGCGAAGGCGCCGCCATCAAGGATTTCCTGGAGCCGGACCGGATCGTCGTCGGCGTCGATACCCCCCAGTCTGGCGAGGTCATGCAGCGGATTTATGCGCCGCTGCTGCTAAACGGCAATGTTCCCTTCTTCAGCACCGGGATTGAGACGGCTGAACTGATAAAATATGCCGCCAACGCCTTTCTCGCCGTCAAGATCAGCTTCATCAATGAAATGGCCAATCTGTGCGAGGCCGTCGGCGCCACGGTCGAGGACGTGGCCCATGGCATCGGGCTCGACAAGCGGATCGGCCGGGCCTTTCTCAATACCGGCCCGGGCTGGGGCGGCTCCTGCTTTCCCAAGGATACCCGCGCGCTTCTGGCAACTGCCGCCGATGCCGGGATCGACTCACGGGTCGTCTCCTCGGCAGTCGATGCCAACAACCAGCGCAAGGCCGATATGGTCACCAGGGTGATCGAGGCTGCGGGCGGTGATGTCGCGGGCAAGAAAATCGCCGTGCTGGGCGTGACCTTCAAAGGCCAGACCGATGATATGCGCGAAAGCACAAGCCTGGTGATGCTGCCCGCCCTGCAGGCGAAAGGCGCAAAGGTTGCGGCTTTCGATCCGTCGAGCCCGCATGACGCCGCAAGCCAGTTGCCGGGCGTTGAAATGACCAAGACGGCCAAGGAGGCCGCGACCGGCGCCGATGTCCTTGTCATCCTCACCGACTGGATGGTCTTCAAGACCTATAATTTCAAAGAAATCGCCAGTGTTATGGCCTCTCCTGTGCTGGTCGATCTTCGCAATATGTTCAATGCCAACGAAGCGCAGAAGAACGGCTTTTCTCATTATGTCTCGTTGGGACGGTGAGGTACTTCCTGGGAACGGGTCGTTCGGAGGTTTTTTGGCGTAAAGTCACATTTGTGTAACAAACTCGGCAAGGATTGATCCTTCCACTGCGTGACATCGTGGTGTAAGGAGAGGCCGCCGGAACAGCCGGACCGGAAAGATCAAGAAACCTGGCGACCCCTTCGCGGCCTAGTCCTGGAGTTGAACGGAATGCCCATTACGATTTTCGACGGTATTGTCATCGGTGTCGTGCTGTTTTCAGCCGTGCTGGCGATGATCCGCGGCTTTTCACGCGAGATCCTGTCGATTGCCAGTTGGGTGGGTGCCATTGCGGCGGCCTATTATCTCTATCCCTTCATTCTTCCCTATGTGAAGAATTATACCAATGACCAGCGGATCGCCGTGGCAGCCTCTGCCGGTGGCGTGTTCCTGCTTGCCTTGATCCTGATCTCGTTCATTACCTCGCGCATTGCCGACTTCATCATCGACAGCCGGATCGGCGCATTGGACCGCACCCTTGGCTTCCTGTTTGGAGCAGCGCGCGGCATCCTGCTGCTGGTGGTGGCCGTGGCCTTCTGGAACTGGCTGATCGATGCCAAGCAGCGGCCTGACTGGGTCAACAATGCCAAGTCGAAGCCGTTCCTTGATGCGCTGGTCGTCAAGCTGGAAGCGGTGCTGCCCGACGATATCGAACCGCAATTGCGCGCCCGCATCCTCGGCAAGCAACAGACAGCACCCGCTGAAGGCCAGGCCCCTGCCGACGATGCGCCTGCACAAACGCCAACCCAGACACCAGGTCAGGCACCCGCGCCGGCCAACTGATATCGTCCGCCTTCTGGACGTTGATGGCAGGCTTGCTTATATAGAGCATCCTGTCCGAATTGCTCAAGACCATCAGATCCTGCCAGGAACTGAGCCCTGGGATTGAGCCGAGACAAAGAATGAGCGCTACCCGTAATGGAAATCGGCGCTCCTCACTGCATTTCGTCACCCGTGCCCCGTATCGGCGCGCATGTATCGAGCAAAGGCTTGCTGCAATGAAACAGTCTATTTCATCGACTTTCCTTGAAGACCTCGAAGGCGACACGCTGCATGAAGAATGCGGCGTGTTCGGCATTTTGGGCCATCAGGATGCCGCAACGCTGACCGCTCTCGGACTGCATGCGCTTCAGCATCGCGGCCAGGAGGCAGCCGGACTGGTTTCCTTTGACGGCAAGCAGTTTCACACCGAAAAGCATATGGGCTTGGTCGGCGACCACTATACCAATCCGGTAACGCTGGCGAAGCTGCCGGGTTCTGCCGCCATCGGCCACACCCGCTATTCCACCACTGGCGAAGTGGCGTTGCGCAATGTGCAGCCACTGTTTGCCGAGCTGGAAGAAGGCGGAATTGCCATTGCCCATAACGGCAATTTTACCAACGGCCTGACGCTGCGCCGCCAGATCATTGCCACAGGCGCCATCTGTCAATCCACCTCGGATTCGGAAGTGGTGTTGCATCTGATCGCCCGGTCACGCCACAGCTCGACAGCCGACCGTTTCATCGACGCCATGCGGCAGATGGAGGGCGGCTATGCGATGATCGCCATGACCCGCACCAAACTGATCGCCGCCCGCGACCCGATCGGCATCCGACCGCTGGTGATGGGCGATCTCGATGGCAAACCGATTTTCTGCTCGGAAACCTGTGCGCTGGACATTATCGGCGCAAAATTCGTGCGCGATGTCGAAAACGGCGAAGTGATCATTTGCGAGATCCAGCCTGACGGTTCGATTACGGTGGACAGCCGCCGCCCGGCACGTCCGCAACCGGAGCGCCCCTGCCTGTTCGAGTATGTTTATTTCGCCCGCCCCGATTCGGTCGTCAGCGGTCGCAACGTCTATCAGACCCGCAAAGCCATGGGCATGAACCTGGCGAAGGAAGCCCCTTGCGATGGCGATGTCGTGGTGCCGGTTCCCGATGGCGGCACGCCAGCGGCGCTTGGCTATGCCCAGGCCAGTGGCATTCCCTTTGAATATGGCATTATCCGCAATCACTATGTCGGACGCACCTTTATCGAGCCAACGCAGCAGATCCGCGCCTTCGGCGTCAAGCTGAAACATTCGGCCAATCGGGCGATGATCGAGGGCAAACGGGTTATCCTGGTGGACGATTCCATCGTGCGCGGCACGACATCGCTGAAGATCGTCCAAATGATCCGCGATGCCGGTGCCAAGGAAGTGCATATCCGTGTTGCTAGCCCGATGATCTACCATCCTGACTTCTACGGCATCGACACGCCGGACGCCGAAAAGCTGCTCGCCAATCAATATGCGGGTGCCGAAGCCATGGCGAAATTTATCGGTGCCGATTCGCTTGCCTTCCTGTCCATCGACGGGCTGTACATGGCCGTGGGCGGCGAGGCGCGCAATGCTGCCAATCCGCAATTTACCGATCATTACTTCACCGGTGACTACCCGACCCGTCTGATGGACAGGGAAGGCGAGAAAATGGGCCGCAAGGTATCGGTTATGTCTAGTAACGGCTGAGGCCAATTATTAGCGTTTCATGAGATGATGAGGGGGAAAAGCGGACATGACGGTTGATCTCAAGGGACGGATCGCGCTGGTCACCGGCGCGTCACGGGGCATCGGCTATTTCACCGCGTTGGAACTGGCAAAGGCAGGCGCGCATGTGATCGCCTGCGCCCGCACCGTCGGAGGCCTGGAAGACCTTGACGACGCCATTACCTCAGCGGGTGGCAGCGCAACCCTGGTGCCGTTTGATCTGGCCGACATGGGTGCCATCGATGCCTTGGGTGGATCGATTTTCGAGCGTTGGGGCAAGCTGGATATTCTGGTTGCCAATGCCGGTGTGCTCGGGACGATTTCGCCCGTTGCCCATGTCGAGGCCAAGGTGTTCGAAAAGGTGATGACCATCAATGTCACCGCTACCTGGCGGCTGATCCGCTCGATCGATCCGCTGATCACCAAATCCGACCAGGGCCGCGCCCTGATTCTTTCCTCCGCTGCACCGCATAAATGCAAGCCGTTCTGGGGCCCCTATTCCGCCTCCAAGGCTGCGGTGGAAGCACTGGCCCGCACCTGGGCTGCCGAAAACCAGCGCCTGCCGCTCCGCGTCCTCTCGATTGACCCCGGTGCCACCCGCACGGCGATGCGAGCCCAGGCCATGCCGGGCGAAGACCCTGACACGCTGCCGCATCCCTCTGAAGTCGCCAAGGCGCTGTTGCCGCTGGTCGGGCCGCAACAGACGGAAACAGGCAAGCTGTTTATCGTCAGGGAACAGAAGATCGTCGATTATCCGCCCTACGGCTAATCGTGAATGCGGACGGCTTGGACGGCATCCTGCGATCTTCAAAAATATTAAAGTAGATTTTTACGGTAATAGCGGCTCGAAAGTCGTACCCATCAGGGCAACTTTGCTGCGAATCCGCTCGGCTCCCTCGGCTCTTTCCTCGGGATTATCGATCAGGCGGATAATTTCGGCGATCCAGGCCGACTGATCGTAGGGCAATCGAGGTTGCGCATCATCAGCCTCGGCGCCATAGGCCAGGCCTTCCGAAAATAGCCCTGCTGCTCCCAGCCGGGCGACATCGATGAATTTGGTGCAGGCGCGGCTGTCATTGGCCTCGGACGGCGCCAAGGGCACCAGCATAATATCGACCTGCGCCCTTCCCGCGTAAACCAGATATTGTGGCCAGGACACTGGCGCCTTCACCGTTACGCGGTTCATGTCTTTCCAGATCGCGCGCGCCTTCTTGCCCGCAAACACTTCAAACACCGCCTGGGGGCGCTGTTCCAGCACGGTCCGGATGACCGGTTTCAGAAAATGATGTTCCGCCACATGCACCCCCGTGGCGTGATAGGCAACCACCACCTTGTCCTGGCTGGCTGCGTCATCCGCTCTACCATTGGCGTGCAACCGGCGCTCCCAAAGGCTGATGGGAGGAGCTGGCGGCAGGATACGGGCCTTCGGTTCACCAATCGCCTGGAACAATTGCGGCGTAGACAGCCAGAGAATGTCGAGATGGCGGTTCAGACGCCGCAGCGGATAGAGCGCCCGAAACCATAGAAACAGGCTATAGGCGATATCGGCGTCGCGGCTGGAGATCACAGCATTGATGTCGTCATCCAACAGCAGACCGACGCCGGCGAGCTTGTCGGCATGGGTTTCGATCCAGCGCAGCAAGGGCCGTGAGGCATAGCGACAGATCACCACAAATGCGCCGTCGGGGTCGAGTGCGCCCCCGTCAAGCTTTCTGATATCGTGAACCTGATAAGGAGGCATGCCCTCTGCACTCAACCGGACGGGCAGATAATAGTCGAAAGTGGGGTTTGGAACGCGACCGAAGACCAGAACCGACTTGACTGGACGGCGAGGCTTTCCATCCGCTTGTTCCCGCAGCCGGGGTCGCGGCAAAACCTGTTCCAGAACCGGCCAGTACCACCGTTTTTTCATCGGATGCGGCCACTCCTTGCCGACAGGTCGCGCGGCGCAGCTTCCAGTACGAAATCACCAGCGCTCAGCGAGCAGTTCGGATTGTAGCAGGGATCATTGTCGATCACGTCGGCCCAGCGTTCGAACATCACCTTCTCCTCTCCGGCAAGGCGCAACCGCTTTTCGACGGTATCGTCACGGCCACGGGATACGGATTCACGATGAACAAGGCGTGCATGAGGCGTCCAGATGATATTGAGACCGGTACGGCGGAGCTTCAAACAGTAATCGACGTCATTAAAGGCAACGGGTAAATTCGCTTCATCCATACCGCCCACCTGCAACCAATGGCTCTTTCGGGTCAAGAGGCAGGCCGCCGTGACGGCGGAAACATGGCGGCGCTGCGTAAGCAGTCCGTGATCCTCGCCACCGTCAGGGTCATGAAAATGGAAGCTATGGCGGGCGATGGACCCCGCCCCCAGCGTGACACCGGCATGTTGCACAAAACCGTCAGGATAGAGCAACAGGGCGCCGACCGCGCCGACCTGAGGATCGTTCAGCTCGGCGTTCATCTCACCCAGCCAGTCGCGCTCCAGCGGCTCGACATCGTTGTTGAGCAGCAGTATCCGTTCATGCCGGGCCTGATCGACGCCGAGATTGCAGGCTCTGGAGAAATTGAAAGTGCCGGGCATCGGCAAGCGCCGCACATGACCCTCCGCCTCGATTCTGTCGAGAAGAATGCGCGTCGCATCCTCCTTGCTGTCATTGTCGATGACGATAATGTCCAATTCCCCGTGATCGGTGTGGCCCAGCAGTCCGTCGAGACAGGCGGAGAGAAGATCCGCCCGGTCCCGGGTCGGAATGATCACGGTGACAGGGGGACGAAAGCTGCGCGGTTGAAGCAGAGGCCGCGTTGGCGTGAGAACCGGTCGTGGAGAGGACCGGTGAACCAGAACGCGGGGAAGATGAAGAATGTCCCCCGCTGCTGCTGCCTGGATAACGAGTTGGTTCGCATCGAAATTGGTCAGGTCCACGGTGTTCGGCAGACAGCTAGGACGCAAGAGAACACAGTCCATCGGCAGCCAGCCGGTTTGCACCAGGGGCAGGTTCCAGGCGGGTTTGAACAACGGCACAGCTGGTCCGCCCTTGCGGGTAATCTGGTCCTCGTCGCAATAGACCCCTGCGGCCTGCGGATGATGGATCAGGCAGTCGGCCATCCATTGCAAAGCCAATGGCGACAAGGTAACGCCCGCTGGCACCAGCAGCCAGAACAGATCCTTCTGCTCCGCACGGTTCGCCAGGCCGCCGGGCAGGTCTTCCAGATCCACAAATTCAACTTGGCGATAAGTCTGCCGCTCAAGGCTTTTGCGGGTGACGGTCCGCCCCTCACCCGCTCCGATGACACTGACCAAAACAAGGGGTGCCAAACTGCCGGCGATAGGTGGTGGCCTGTCCACATCTTCGCGTAACCGAAGCCAATCCTGATAGCAGGGTGACGACAAGGCCTCGAAATGCCGGAGAAACCGGGACGTCGCCCCTTTGACGTTTCGCGCCGCCAACAAGCGGAGCAATGTATGACCGGCACGGGGCCATCGTATCAGCACCCGTAAAACAGCTTCGGCGATGGACAGCGTGCGGATCGTGACGGTGGGTTTCCGTCCCGCAACGGCCCCATCCTTTGCCGGTATGGCCATGACCGTGCCAACCAGTGTGATCGCGTCCAGATCATCAGGCATCCACCCCAGGAAGCGTCCGGCATTTTTGACGATCAACGACCGTTTGAGAATGGCAGGAACCCGACCCGGACGATGAAGCAAGAGGCGCGGCGACGGTCCAAGGTAACCGTCGGGATCATCAACTGAGATCATCACCGGCTTATCGGCCAGATGGCGTGCAGCAGGACCCTGCGCGGCGCATACCTGCGCCAGCCCGGCCGAATCCTGTCTATCGAGCACACTGGTCTTCAACGCATCACACCACCGATAAGACCATTGGATGCGCTCCACAGCCGACACAATATTTCACCGGGCCTCACTTTTGAAACGCAAACACCGACCGCAACGAGACCTCTACCCGCATTTCACCGCATAAACCTTAAATCTAAGTCGACTTGAGGAAAAAATTTATGCAGCATATATAAACTATTACAGCGCCACACCCTCTCAGGTGCGTGGCGCTGTATTGCAGATACGCGTCCGGTTTAAAAGCGTCAGCGCACTTTTTTCAGCAGATATTGCCCATAAGCGCTCTTGCCATATTGCAGGCCGAGTATCTCCAGCTGTTGGGCGTCGATGAAACCGAGCCGATAGGCGATCTCTTCCGGGCAGGAAATCTTGAACCCCTGACGGCGTTCCAGCGTGGCGACGAATTCCGAGGCGTCGAGCAGACTGTCGGGCGTGCCGGTATCCAGCCATGCATAACCACGGCTCATCTTTTCAACGCTAAGACGGCCCCGCTCGAGATAGACCCGGTTGACGTCGGTGATTTCAAGCTCGCCGCGTGCCGATGGCTTGAGGTTCGCGGCGATATCCACGACATCCTTGTCGTAGAAGTAAAGCCCGGTCACGGCCCAGCTCGAGCGCGGCACCTGAGGCTTTTCCTCGATCGAAACCGCCTTCATGTCCTTGTCGAATTCCACCACGCCATAGCGTTCCGGATCGTTGACGTGATAGGCAAATACGGTTGCCCCGTCATTGCGGGCCACAGCACTTCTGAACAGGTCGTTGATGCCGTGACCGTAGAAGATATTGTCCCCCAGAATGAGGCAGGACGGGTTGGAACCGACGAAATCCGCGCCGATAATATAGGCCTGCGCCAGGCCATCCGGTGACGGCTGCTCGGCATAGGTCAGCGAAATCCCCCATTTCGACCCATCACCCAGCAGGCTTTGAAAGTTCGGCAGATCCTTCGGTGTCGAAATGATCAGGATATCGCGAATCCCGGCCAGCATCAGTGTCGAGAGTGGGTAATAGATCATCGGCTTGTCATAGACAGGCATGAGCTGCTTGGAGGTGACTAGCGTCATGGGATGCAGGCGGGTGCCGCTGCCTCCGGCTAGAATGATACCCTTCATTTATAAAACTCCTGACACGTCATTTGTGTTCGTTGTCTTTTGAGGAAAGCTGGCGATCATCGTTGCCCGGACAAACTCTAAACTGCCGCTGGCCGCCGTAACCGGTCGATGACCAGTTGCGTCGATACGCGCCAATCGGGGATATCGATAGCATGAACCCTGGCCAGTTTGGCGCAATCCAGCCGGGAGTTCGCAGGCCGTTTGGCAGGCGTCGGGTAGGCGCTGGCCGGGATCGGATTGACTTTGGCCGAAGGGCCGTTTTGGTCAGCAGACAGCCTGAAAATTTCAGCTGCAAACTCCGCCCAGCTCGCCTCTCCTGATCCCGTCATATGGAACGTGCCGCGCAGATCGGCATCCTTGGACGACAGCAGGTTTTCGGCAACTTTCAACACCGCATCGGCAATATCAAGCGCCGAGGTCGGATTGCCGATCTGGTCGGCAACCACGCCCAGTTCATCGCGGGTTTCGGCCAGCCGCAACATGGTCAGCAGAAAATTCTTGCCGAACGGGCTGTAGACCCAGGCCGTGCGCAGGATCGCGTGGTTGTCGGTTTCCGCCGCCACACGGCGCTCGCCTTCCAGCTTGCTGCGGCCGTATACGCCAAGCGGCGCAACCGGATCGGCCTCGTTATAGGGCGAAGCCTTGCTGCCATCGAAGACATAATCGGTCGAGATATGGATGATCGGGATATCCAGCGCCTTGGCAACCCGCGCCAATTCCCCCGGCCCTTCGCCATTGACCGTGAAGGCCGCGGCCTCGTCGGTTTCAGCCTGATCGACTGCGGTATAAGCGGCAGCCGAAATAATCAGGTCGGGCTGAGCGGCACGAACAGCCGCGTCAATCGTCGAGGGATCGGCCAGATCAAGCTGTGGCCGACCCAGGGCGACCAGGTCGATATCCTTGCGATCACTGGCTTTCTCAAGCAGCGACTGCACGACCTGTCCGGCCAAGCCCGTTACCAGATAGCGCTTCACGCCGCTCATTTGCTTGCGGCTTTCAGCAGGCCAAGACGGCTACCATCATAGCCCTGGCGCAACGGCTCCCACCACCAGCGGTTTTCAAGATACCATTTCACAGTTTTCTCGATGCCGGTCTCGAAATTTTCCTGAGCCTTCCAGCCGAGTTCAGTTTCCAGCCGGGTCGCGTCGATGGCATAGCGCGCGTCGTGTCCGGGACGGTCGGTCACATATTGGATCAGCTTCTCATGCGGCGCACCTGACGGATGCAGTTCATCCATCAGCGCGCAGACGCGGGTAACGACGTCAATATTGCGTCGCTCATTGCGTCCGCCGACATTATAGGTTTCGCCGATCTGTCCACGCTCGGCGATGATATCAAGCGCCCTTGCATGGTCTTCGACGTAAAGCCAATCGCGGATATTGGCGCCATTGCCGTAAACCGGCAGAGGCTTGCCTTCCATGGCGTTGATGATCATCAGCGGAATGAGCTTTTCCGGGAAATGGAAGGGGCCGTAATTGTTGGAGCAATTCGACACCACCACCGGCAGGCCATAGGTGCGCGCCCATGCCTTGGCGAGATGGTCGGAGGCCGCTTTCGAGGCTGAATAGGGAGAGCTTGGATCATAGGGGGTGGTTTCGGTAAACAGACCCTCATCGCCCAGCGATCCATAGACTTCGTCGGTCGAGACATGCAGAAAGCGGAAACCGTCCTTGCTCGCACCCTCCAGCCCCTGCCAATAGGCGCGAGCGCATTCCAGCATGGTGAACGTGCCAAGCACATTGGTCTCGACGAAATCCTTGGCGCCGGTAATCGAGCGGTCAACATGGCTTTCAGCGGCCAGATGCATGACACGATCAGGCCTGAAGCTTGCAAAAGCCGAAGCAATCGCCTGGCCGTCACAGATATCGGCCTGAAGGAACCGGTACAGCGGATTTGCATCGACCGATTTCAGTGACGTCAAGGTACCGGCATAGGTCAGCTTGTCGATATTCAGGACCTCATAGCCTTTTTCAAGCACCAGATGCCGCACGACGGCTGATCCGATAAAGCCGGCGCCGCCGGTTACAAGTACGCGCATGATTTTCGATATCCCCTAGCGTTCATAGAGCTGACTTGCATGAAGCAGATTGGCAAAAAGCAGAGGCGCTTAAGGCCGATAGACGAAATTCGTCTCAAGCTCGCTCAGTTTCGGCTGCTTCTTGTCCTTGTCAGACAGGATGGCGTTGTCTTCCGTCACCGGCCAGTCGATTGCCAGCGCCGGATCGTTCCACAACAGGCCCCGGTCATGATCCGGGCTATAATAATCCGTCACCTTGTAGCTGATCACGGTATTAGGCTGCAATGTGCAGAAGCCATGGGCAAAACCTGGCGGCACCCAAAGCTGGCAGCCGTTTTCGGCGGTCAGTTCGGCTTTCACCATCTGACCGTAGGTCGGCGAGCCCTGGCGAATGTCGACAGCGACATCCAGCAAAGCGCCAGCCGCACAAGAAACGAGCTTGCCCTGCGCCCTCGGGTTCAACTGGAAATGCAGGCCGCGAACTGTGCCGACCTCTGCCGAAAACGACTTGTTGTCCTGAACGAAGGTAAAAGATCCAACTTCGCTTTCAAACAGGCTGGCGCGGAAGGTTTCCATGAAATAGCCGCGCGCATCCCCAAACCGCTTTGGAGTGATTAGAAAAACGCCCGACAGCTTCGTTTCTTCAAACTGCATTCTTGTCCCTTTGAATTAAGCCCCTCGCGCAGTTAACAATCTCGATCCATCAGAGCAAGTAAAATGCTAGCTGCCCACCGTCTTAACCGGAAGATTATGACGTTATTCGGACAGTCCGTGCTACTAACTGCCACCATTGCAGGCAAGCGTTTGCCATTTATGTCTTTTTACGACACGATCCGTTCAAAACGGCGCGCCCTCCAAAAAGCTCGAGAACGGCACGAAGGCCGACGAGCAATCGAGCGGCGGAACCGGATCTTCCTCACTGGTATCCACGAGATTGACAGTTTTCACCCGACGCGCTGGGTCTGCCTTCAGAAGGTCGGAAAAACTGACAGGACCAGGCCCTAGCGTGACATGCGCATTAAGCGGCGGATCTTTTGCCGCCGGATCGGCTGAGCCGACCAGGAGCGGCTGGGCTCCGTCGAACTGAATAGTATCCAGGAAAAGGCCAAGCGGTTGATAATGCGCATCATCCCTGATGCCACGCAGGACCACATGGCCACCGCTGCCGGTCGTACTGCCTGTGTAGCGCAGGTTTCGCACCGTGATGCCGGAAAAATCCGGGATGCGGTCGCCGGTTTTGTCCGAGTAGCGGGTATCGAATACCAGCGGAAAGGCGACATTGCGCATGCAGACATCTTCATACAGCACATTCGTGACCTTGCCGCCGCGCGATGTATCCGACTTTATCCGCAGGCCATTGCCGTTGGGACTATCATGGCCGTCCATCACCAGATCATAGACATGGATACCGTCCACGCCCGCATCGGTCTCGGAGCCGACAGACATCCCGTGGCCGTAATAGAACCGGTTATGGGCAAAGGTCATGCGCGTCGACGGTTTGTCGCCGCCCGCCTTGATCGCCACATGATCGTCGCCGGTGCTGATGGCGCTGTAGGCAAGCACGACTTTCGAGGACTGGCCCGGGTCGAAACCATCGGTATTCTTGACCGTATCGGGCGTGAAACAAGTGGCGGGCGTCAGCTTGTCTGGCGTGGTCTCCGGCGGGCAGGCATAATCCGGGCGGGTATAGACGGCACTGGGGCTAAGGATCTTGATCCCCCAAGCGGTCAGGCCCGTCACACCATTGCTCACCACATGAAAATTCGGGCTGTTCAATAGCGTGATCCGGTGCAGGGTGAAATCCTCGCCGCCATCGATTTCCACCAGCCGGAACACATGCTGGATCAATCCCTGCTTGGATTGCCAGGCCACATCCCACCAGGACCGCTTACCGGCATTGTCGCCCGATAGCAGCAGCGAGCCGCCGCGTCCATCGATCTTTCCCTCGCCAACGATGCCGCTGCCTTTGGTGTCCTTGGCCATAATCAGCGGCTTGCAGGTCTTGGTGGAAGAGCTATTGGCCGTACCGCAATCGCCAGCACCGCTGTCGTAATCCTTGGGATCGCGGGAGGCAAACAGCGTGACGCCCTTGTCGATCCACAACACGACGCCGCTCTTCAAGCTCAGGGGTCCGCTCAAAAACGCATCCTGCCCCTCAGCCCCGGGGACGAGCTTGACGGCACCGCCCGCACAGCCATCGATGGCAGCCTGCAAGCGCATCTGGTCTGGATGGGGGGATTTGCCATCGGCATCGGCAGGATCGAGGGAACCGTCCTTAGCCGTCAGGCCAGCCGTCAATGTCGCGCAGAGGCTGGAGGGAGCCTCCGGCACGGTGACTGCCCCCCATTGGGTGGCAACAGCCGGCTCCGCCGCCCAGGCTGCAACCGGCGTCAGGGCGCAAAGGGCGACCGCGCCGAGCATTCGACCTAAGGCAGACCGTTGAAACAGGCGGGCAAAAACAGGTCCGGGCATGGGCTTATCCTTCAGCGGCGGCATGCGAAACAACAGTTAGCGCACCCTCTTCAAACCGGTGAATGGCCCGAAATCAAGGCCGCATCCTGCGCTTGTCGATGGGATAACGCAAAAATTTTTCATCACGGCGTAAAAAGCGGCAGAGACCGTCCAGACGGCGCAAAAATCCGTTGACCAAAAACCGGGGCCGCGTCATAAAGCCAGCCATGAAAACGAGCACCTGCATCCTCTGCTGGATCATTATTCGCTAGCGCATTCGCTGGCCCGGCCGTTTTCGTCTCTTGCAAAAGTCCCAGATGACAAACGCTCCGGTCCAGCCGGTTATCATTACGTCTGGAGACTGCCATGGCCGAGGGCCTCAAGCTTTACAACACACTGACGCGCAGCAAGGTCGATTTTACCCCGATCGACCCCGAAAACGTGCGCATGTATGTCTGCGGTCCAACAGTTTATGATTTTGCCCATATCGGCAATGCCCGGCCCGTTATCGTGTTTGACGTGCTCTACCGGCTGCTGCGGCATATTTACGGCGAAAACCACGTCACCTATGCCCGCAATATCACCGACGTCGATGACAAGATCAACGCGCGGGCGCTCCGGGATTTTCCCGATCTGCCGCTCAACGATGCCATTGCCAAGGTGACACAAAAGACGGCGGACCAGTTCCGCGCCGATGTGGCGGCACTGGGTAACTTGCCGCCGACCATCGAGCCACGCGCCACCGACAATATCCAGCAGATGATCGACATCATCAAGACGCTAATCGCCAAGGGCCATGCCTATGTGGCGGAAGGCGAAGTGCTGTTCGATACCCGGTCCATGGCGGCTTACGGCCAGCTTTCCAAGCGCAATCTGGATGAGCAACAGGCAGGCGCACGCATCGCTGTCGAGGCCCATAAAAAGCATCCCGGCGATTTCGTGTTGTGGAAACTGTCGAGCCGTAACGAACCCGGCTGGGACAGCCCCTGGGGCCGAGGCCGCCCCGGCTGGCATATCGAATGCTCGGCGATGTCGAAGCGTTATCTGGGCGAGGTTTTCGACATTCACGGCGGCGGGCTGGACCTGATCTTCCCCCACCACGAAAACGAAATCGCCCAATCCTGCTGCGCCAACGACACCAGCGTGATGGCCAATGTGTGGATGCACAATGGCTTCGTGCAGGTGGAAGGCCGCAAGATGTCGAAATCGGATGGCAACTTCTTCACCATCAACGAATTGCTAGACACAGAGAATTTCGGCGGCCGCAAATGGCCGGGCGAAGTGCTGCGTCTGGCGATGCTGATGACGCATTATCGACAGCCGATTGATTTCTCGGTCTCTCGCCTTGAGGAGGCAGAAAGTAGGCTAAAAAAATGGAAAAGAGGAACCTCACTTCTTCTTCCAAAAGAAATTACTCCCGAGCCTGATGATGAATTGGTCGGATACATCAGTGATGACCTGGATACTCATAAATTATTCATGCATTTAGACGAGCTGAGCGGATACGCGGAAAAAGATGAAAAAATCCGACTAGCCATGGGGAGGAACTTAGCATTCCTTGGGCTCATAAAAGATTCGAGCGTTTATATTAATAATTTGGATAACGCTATAAAGCGCGACCGATTCAAAAAATATGCGTCACCTACCTTTACTGTTGAAGATGCGGACACAGTCGAAAAAATCATCCCAATTGCAATATTAGACGACCTTATAGAAAAACGACTAAAATTATTGAAGGAAAAACTCTTTAAAGAAGCTGATGAAATCCGAAAATCTCTGGGTGACGTCGGCATTCAACTTAATGATGGCAAGGATAAGGAAACAGGTGAGCGCATAACCACGTGGGAGGTCAAGCGATGAGCAATGATCTTGCAGCAGCCGTTCAAACTATTGTGGATGTGCGCCTAGAGATGCTCAAAAGTGGTGATCAAGAAGAAGCCGACAAAATCCGCGACGATCTTTTGGCAAAGGGCATTCAGCTCAAGGACGGCAAGGATAAGGACACCGGCGAGCGCGTGACCACCTGGGAGATCAAACGGTAGAAGGCTTGCGGCTCTCGCTCTCTTCTCCCCAGCGGAGAGAAGGTGGCGGCAGCCGGATGAGGGGGGCGAAGCCAAAACGCCAAAAAACGGTTTTGGCATGTCTTTGAGACCGTATGGGAGCGACATCCATGATCGATCACATGAATGTCAAGGTTGCCGATTTTGAGCGTGCAAAGGCTTTCTATGATGCGGCCTTTGCGCCACTTGGCGCGTCACTGCTCTACATGGTGCCAGCGGAATATTCCAACGGCGTGAAAATGGGTGGATACGGGCGCGAAAGGCCCGTCTATTGGTTACACGAGGGCACGCCACCCGTTGGCAACCATCAGCATATCGCCTTTACGGCCAACAGCCGCGCCGAGGTGGATGCGTTCTATCAAGCCGCAATCGCCGCTGGTGGCACAGACAACGGCCCACCCGGCCTGCGCCCGCATTATCATCCAGACTATTATGGGGCCTTTGTGTTTGATCTGGATGGCAACAATATCGAGGCCGTTTGTCACGCGAGGGAAGATGCGTGACCACGAGGGAGGTCAAGCGTTGATTTGCATGGGACACACGCTTGGCATATGCTAAGGCCTATGCCAGTGATGGAGGCACATATGAGCGGTGAGCAAGAAAGACATGTGCGGGTGTTCAAGAACGGTCGCAATCGCGCCGTTCGCATCCCCGTGGAATTCGAGTTTCCGGGCGATGAAGTGATCATGCGCAAGGAAGGCGACCGGATCATTATTGAGCCTGTTGGCAATGCCCGGAAAAAGGAAAATCTGGTCGCTTTTCTGAGGAAACAGGGGAAAATAGAGGAGGATTTTCCCGATGTGGATGAAGGACTGCCTCCTTTGAAGGATGTCATCCTGTGATGGGATTTATGTTGGATACCAATATCGTCTCCGACATGGTTCGAAATCCTGATGGGCCTGCCATGGAACGCTGGAAACAAACAGGCTATGCGGACCTGCATCTCAGCGCCATCGTCGTCTCCGAACTTTACTTTGGCATTCAAAAGCATGAGTCGGAACGATTGCGACGGGGTGTTGAGACATTTCTGAACAATGTTGAGATCGCAGCTTTCGAAGGACACGCCGCGCATCATTATACCTGCATTCGCAATGCTCTGGCAAAGGCTGGCGAGATGATTGGCCCCAACGACCTGTTCATCGCCGCCCATGCGCTGTCGCTGGATATGGTTCTCGTCACCAACAATAGCCGTGAATTTTCCCGTGTATCGGGGCTGAAACTGGAAAACTGGCTCGAAACCACACATGAGGGACAATAGGCCATGGCAGAAACAGTTCATACCGGCGGTTGCCAATGCGGCGCCATCCGTTTTCGTGTCAACGGCGTGCTGAAAGACTCATCGATCTGCCATTGCCGCATGTGCCAGAAGGCGTTCGGGGCCTATTATGCGCCGCTGGTCTCGGTGCGCGGGGTCGATTTTCAGTGGACACGGGGCGAGCGCAAGATGTTCCGTTCCAGCAATGTGGTGTCGCGCGGCTTCTGCGCAGATTGCGGCACGCCGCTGACCTATGAGGCCCCGGATGGCATGGCGGTTGCGGCAGGCGCTTTCGACGATCCAGCCGCCCTACCCCCGTTGCAGCAGTTCGGGACAGAAGGGAAAATAGGCTTCGTCGATCACCTGCATGAATTGCCAGGCAATCCGACAGAAGAAGACCTTGATGAGTTTCCATTCCTTGATGGCCTCGTCTCCTACCAGCACCCCGACCACGATACCGACACTTGGCCAACCGAAAGCGGAGCAAAGTCATGAGCGAGATTTTTTCCGGCGGCTGCCAATGTGGCGCGGTGCGGTTTCAGGCGGCCAAGCTGGGACGGCCTTCCATCTGTCATTGCCGTATGTGCCAGAAACAATTTGGTGGCTTTTTTGGCGCTTTCGTTACCGCCGATCAGGCCCATCTGACCTGGACACGCGGCCAGCCAAAGCTTTTCCGCTCATCTACCAAGGTCAAGCGTGGCTTTTGCGAGAAATGCGGCACGCCGCTAACCTATCAGCACCCCACCGGGGTAGAGATTGCCATCGGTGCCTTTGACAATCCCGCTGCCTTTGAGCCTGCCATTCAGGTCAATCACCACAAGCGCCTGCCTTGGATCGACACATTGTTTGAGAAGCCGGTCTATACCAGCCCGGAATATGAAGCATTTTTCGACTCCATCGAATCCTGGCAGCACCCGGATTTCGACACGCAAGTCTGGCCAGTGGAGGATGAGGCATGAAAGCTCAAACCCTGCATGGTGGCTGCCAATGTGGCTCGGTACGTTATACCGTGAAACCGTCGATGAGCAGCAAGCCGCCAATCGGCAATCCTCATATCTGTCATTGCCGCATGTGCCAGAAGGCTTCGGGCAATTATTTCCTGCCGCTCGGCTCGGTCAATCGTGAGCTGTTTCAGCTGACACGCGGCACCCCGCAGTGGTTTCAGTCATCCGATCTGGTGCGGCGCGGCTTTTGCGCCGCCTGCGGCACGCCGCTGTTTTTCGATATTCCCGAGGCGGATTTCATCAATATCACGCTCGGCTCGCTGGATGATCCGGCCAGCGTCAGGCCCGTCGAACAGGCCAATCTGGATAGCAAGATGCCATGGTTTACTGCCCTCGACACCTTGCCCGTCGAGGCCAGCGAAGCCAATGCCAACTGGCTGGCGAAAGTGGCAGGCGCCACCCACCAGCATCCGGACCATGACACGAGCGAGTGGCCAACGCATATGGGATCGCCCCATGACTAACCTGCGCAGTTTTTATCCTGAGATCGAACCTTTCGAGACCGGCGATCTCGATGTTGGCGATGGCCACGTCATCCATTGGGAGCGGGTCGGCACCAAGGGTGCCAAGCCTGCGGTGTTTCTGCATGGCGGGCCGGGCGGCGGTATCAATCCCAACCAGAGACGGGTGTTCGATCCCGCCCTGTATGATGTGATCCTGTTCGATCAACGCGGCTGCGGCAAGTCCACGCCGCATGCCCATCTGGAAGCCAATACCACCTGGCATCTGGTGGCCGATATCGAGCGCTTGCGTGACATGATCGGCGTTGAACAATGGCTGGTATTTGGCGGCTCCTGGGGCTCGACGCTGGCGCTGACCTATGCGCAGACCCATCCCGAACGGGTCAGTGAATTGGTGCTGCGCGGCATCTATACGCTGACCAAGGCGGAGCTGGACTGGTATTATCAGTTCGGCGTCTCCGAGATGTACCCGGACCGTTGGGAGCATTTCATCGCGCCCATCCCAGTCGAAGAGCGCCATGACATGATTTCCGCCTATCACCGCCGTTTGACCGGGGATGACAAGGCCGTACAGCTCGAATGCGCCCGCGCCTGGAGCCAGTGGGAAGGCGCGACGATTTCACTGATCCCTAATTTCCAGCAGATCGAAAATTTCGGCGAGGATCATTACGCCATCGCCTTCGCCCGGCTGGAAAACCATTTTTTCATGAACCGGATCTGGATGGAAGACGGGCAATTGCTGCGCGATGCCCACAAGCTGAAAGGCATTCCGGGCGTGATCGTGCATGGGCGCTATGACATGCCCTGCCCGCTGCGCTATGCTTGGGAATTGTCCAAACTCTGGCCGGATGCCGATCTGCACATTGTCGAGGCCGCGGGTCATTCCATGAGCGAACCCGGCATTCTCGACCAATTGATCCGCGCTACCGACCGTTTTGCCGGAAAAATCCAAAATACATAAGAATTTGCCTTTGGGAGGCACTCATGAGCCGCGAAAAAATCACCCTGTTCGATACCACGCTGCGCGATGGGCAGCAGACACCCGGCATCGATTTTTCCGTGGAAGACAAGATTGCCATTGCTGCCATGCTGGATGATTTCGGGCTGGACTATGTCGAGGGTGGCTATCCCGGTGCCAATCCGACCGACACGGCATTTTTCTCAAAGAAACGCACCAGTCGCGCCCGGTTCACGGCGTTTGGCATGACCAAACGCGCCGGGATTTCCGCCTCCAACGATCCGGGCCTGAGCCAGCTTTTGCAATCGAAAAGCGACGCCATCTGTCTGGTGGCGAAAAGCTGGGATTACCATGTGAAAGTGGCGCTTGGCTGCACCAATGAGGAAAACCTCGACTCCATCCGTGACAGCGTCAAGGCCGTCGTGGATGCAGGCAAGGAAGCGCTGGTGGATTGCGAGCACTTCTTTGACGGCTACAAGGCCAATGCCGATTATGCCGTGGCCTGCGCCAAAACCGCCTATGACGCCGGTGCGCGATGGGTGGTGCTGTGCGATACCAATGGCGGCACCCAGCCGCCGGAAATCCGCACCATCATCGCCAGCCTGATTGAGTCAGGCGTTCCCGGCGCAGCCCTGGGCATCCATGCCCATAACGATACCGGCCAGGCCGTTGCCAATTCGCTGGCCGCCGTAGAAGCCGGTGTGCGCCAGATTCAAGGCACATTGAACGGCATTGGCGAGCGCTGCGGCAATGCCGATCTGACCACCATCATTCCAACGCTCTGTCTGAAGAAAACCTATGCCGACCGGTTCGAGACGGCTATCGATCTCGAAAAGCTGGTGGAATTGACCCGGCTGTCGCATGCCTTCGATGAGCTTTTGAACCGCTCCCCCAACCATCAGGCTCCCTATGTCGGTGCTTCGGCCTTTGCCACCAAGGCTGGTATCCATGCCTCGGCGCTGCTGAAGGACCCGAAAACCTATGAGCATGTGGAGCCGGGCCTTGTCGGCAATTTCCGCAAGGTCATGGTGTCCGATCAGGGCGGAAAGGCCAACTTTATCAACGAGTTGAAACGGCGTGGCATCATGGTTGCCAAGGACGATCCGAAGCTGGACCGGCTGATCGAGATCGTCAAGCAGCGTGAAGCCTCCGGCTATGCCTATGAAGGCGCCGATGGCAGTTTCGAACTTTTGGCACATCGCACCCTCGGCACCGTGCCGGAGTTTTTCGCCGTCGAAAGCTTTCGGGTGATGATCGAGCGCCGCTTCGACAGCAATGGCAACCTGAAAACCGTGTCGGAAGCGGTGGTGAAGATGGTGATCGATGGGCAGACGGTGATGTCGGTCGCCGAAGGTGACGGCCCGGTCAATGCACTCGATATTGCGCTGCGCAAGGATCTCGGCAAATTCCAAAGCGAAATAAAGGATCTGGAACTGGCCGACTACAAGGTCCGTATCCTCAATGGCGGCACCGAGGCCATCACCCGCGTTCTGATCGAATCCACCGATGCCAGCGGCGCCCGCTGGTGGACGGTAGGGGTTTCGGAAAACATCATCGATGCATCTTTCCAGGCGCTGATGGACGCTATCGTCTACAAGCTAATGAAAAACCGGGAACTGGCGGGACGGATCGCGGCGGAATAAGCCCAAACCACTTGATGTGCTTTCCAGTTTTCGAACATTACTGCATAATTCCTTAAATCGGACTCGATTTCAGGAGAAAATTATGCAGCAGATTTAAAGTGTTACAGCGCCGTGCGTTT
Source organism: Agrobacterium vitis (assembly GCF_013337045.2). Classification (NCBI taxonomy): domain Bacteria; kingdom Pseudomonadati; phylum Pseudomonadota; class Alphaproteobacteria; order Hyphomicrobiales; family Rhizobiaceae; genus Gillisella; species Gillisella vitis. The sequence continues at coordinate 867,240 of NZ_CP118259.1, read as the reverse complement.
TATAAAACGCACGGCGCTGTAACAGGGTCGCATTCACCAAACTCACCGATCCTTCAATGGAATGAATTTGCCGTTAGCGCCCTGAAGGCGTATCGGCAGGAAAAACAGCAATGGGATCGGAAACATCATGACCGAGGTTGCAGCGCCAGGGACTGAGAACCGCGACAGCCTGCGCGGCTTTCTTTTTGCGCTTTCAGCCTATCTGCTCTGGGGGTTTCTGCCTCTTTACATGAAGGCCGTGGCGCATATTCCGCCCATGGAAGTGATCGCCCATCGGGTGCTGTGGTCCATTCCGGTCGCCGGTCTTGTTCTTCTGGTGCTGCGGCGCACCGATGATCTGAAGCGGGCGCTGCGCAATCCGAAAATGATCGGCATGGCAGCAATCACCGCCTGCCTGATCAGCGTCAACTGGGGCATTTATGTCTGGGCCATCGGCGCCGGCCACGCGCTGGATACGGCGCTTGGCTATTTCATCAACCCGCTGTTTTCCATTCTGCTTGGTGCCGTGCTTTTGAAGGAAAAACTGAAGCCGGCGCAGATGGCGGCGCTGGCTTTGGTGGTGGTCGCCGTCGTCATCCTGACAGTGGATGCCGGACGCCTGCCGCTGATCGCCCTCAGCCTTACTTTTTCCTGGGGCTTCTATGCGTTTTTCCGCAAGACGCTGCCGATTGGCCCCAACCAGGGATTTCTGCTGGAAGTGCTGTTACTTGCACCGTTTGCCCTGGCCTACCTGATCTATCTCGGCGTGACCGGACAGTCGCATTTCCTGGGGGCGGCGGATGCCAGCATGTTCAACAATACCACGCTGCTGGCCTCAAGCGGGTTGGTCACAGCCGTGCCGCTGATCCTCTACGCCAATGGTGCCAAGCTGCTGCGTCTCTCCACCATCGGCATTATGCAATATATCGCCCCGACGATGATTTTCCTGATCGCCGTCTTCCTGTTTCGCGAAGAATTCAGCACCGCCAAGGCCATTGCCTTCCCGCTGATCTGGGTAGCACTGGTCATCTATACCTTACCGATGCTGAAACGGCGCCCATCACAGCTTTGACAACACCTCGGCATCGCCGGAGATGCGGCCGAGCTCATCCCAGCGATCGACAATCGTCGGCACGATGGCCTCAATCTCGTCAATCACCAGCGGCTGTACCTTATGGCCGGTATGGACGAAGCCCTCCTGGCGCATATGGGTGATCAACTCCAGCATCGGATCCCAGAAACCGTTGACATTGGCAAAGACCATCGGCTTTTCATGGCGGCCAAGCTGGCCCCAGGTCATGATCTCGACGATTTCCTCCAGCGTGCCGATACCGCCCGGCAGGGTCACGAAAGCATCGGCGCGCTCGAACATCTTGTGCTTGCGCTGATGCATGTCCTCGGTGATGATCAATTCGTTCAACTGACCGAGAGAATGGCGTGTGGCCTCCATATCGACCAGGAATTCCGGTATGATGCCCGTCACTTGGCCACCCGCATCCAGCACGCCGCTGGCAACGGCACCCATGATGCCCTTGGTGCCGCCGCCATAGACGAGGCGCAGGCCATGGGCGGCAATCGAGTGGCCAAGTGTGCGGCCCGCAGCCATGTAATCGGGATCGCGCCCGGGCCGTGAGCCGCAGTAAACGCAGATGGATCGAATCGAAGAATGGTTTTCTGTCATACGTTTAGAATGGCCATCGCCGCCCGCTGACGTCAATAAAATTAACGAAAACTCCAGGAAGGCTATGAACAAACCGGGTTCATCGCTTGTGCAGCGATTAAGGAAACGTTACTGCATAAACTCTTAAATCCCAATGGATGTAAGAGATCGGACCAGAATGCGGGACGCAATTTTTGGAAAATCCGATGGAACCGCCAAGCCCGTAGCACCGCACCGGTCTGCGGTTTTGAGCTGGGTCATGCAGTGGGGACAAAACTTTTGAGCGTCCTTCATGGGGTATTCATACCCGATGGCGCTCTATCAGTTTCAAGGGATATGGCGGAATAATCCGCCCGGAGACGTTGGACTATGAAAAACCGTGCCGGTTGGCTGGCTCTCGGCGTGCTTGCCATTGCGACAGTATTGATGGTGTTTTTCGTGCTTCCGCAAATTGGCGGCACAAAGAAGACGGCAGAAACACCTGCTGCCCCGGCAGAACAGGCGACGACGCCCGAAGCGTCAGGGCCCTCCTCAGCCACGCCTGCCCCCGATGGCCAGGCCGCCGCCAAGATGCAGCGTCTGACCAAGGCCGCAGAGCAATCGGTGGCCGCCTTGGAAAATCTGTTTGCCGATCAGAAAACCCCGGCACCCGAACTTTACGCCACAGCCCGCATTGCCGCATTGACCGCGCTGAAAGCCCTATCGGATGCCGACCTTCCCGCCGGGATCGAATCTGGGCTTGTAGACAGCCTCACCAAGGCCAAGGCCTCGGCTGCCCATGCCTTGCAGTTGATCGCCAAACTGCCCGCCTCCCCGCAGGATGCCGCCGCCATGATCGCCAATATCGGCCGGGCCATGCGCGGCGAACCGGAAGTGGCTATCGATCCAGACATGCCGCGTTTTGACGTGCTACGCGTTGAAAAAGACGGCTCGACGGTCATCGCCGGCAGCGCGGCACCGGGCGCCAAGGTCGAGGTCCATGACGGCTCCAACAATATTGCCAGTGCCACCGCCTCTCCCAACGGCGACTTCGCCATCGTGCTCGACAAGCCCCTGTCGCCCGGCGATCATTCTCTGGATTTGAAAGCCACGACCAAGGAAGGCAAGACCATCGGCTCCGAGGAACAGGCTACGGTTTCCGTTCCGGCCGATCCATCCGGTGACGTGCTGGCCATGGTGACCAAGCCCGGCGAAGCCAGCCGGTTGATCAGTGGCCCACAGCAGGATCAAGCCACGCAACAGGATAAGGGCCAGCCACAAGCTCCTGAACAGATCAATGGCGTCGACAAACAGGGCCGTGTCGCCGCAGCCACGCCTTCTACGCCCATGACATCCCCAGGGTCTGCGTCCAGCCCATCGCTATCGGCTGCCGATTTGCAGATCACCGCCGTCGAGCTTGAAGGCGACAAGATCTTCGTGGCAGGCAACGCCCAGAAGGCCCGCACCGTGACAGCCTATGCCGATGGCAAGCAGATCGGCTCGGCGGATGTCGATCAGAAGGGGCATTTCGTGGTCGAAGGCCAGATGGCGCTTTCCGTCGGCCAGCATATCATCAGCGTCGATCTGAAAGACGCCAATGGCAAGGTGACGCTGCGTGCGTCCGTGCCGTTCAACCGGCCAGAAGGCGATCAGGTTGCGGTTGTCGCACCGGAAGCCCAGCCCGGCACCGCCAACAGCACCGTCAGCCCGGCCACCGTCGATAGCAACCTGTTCGACCGGCAGCGCGATACGCTGGCCAAGTCCTTCACGCTGCTCAGCAACCTGTTTGCCGATGGCAAGACACCGACGCTGGAAAGCCTGGCTGCATCACGCTCGGCCCTGGAATTTGCCCTGAAGGCGGTTGCAGATTTCCGCCCGACCCCCAGCACGGACCAGACCGCCAGCGCCTTCATGACGCGGATGGCCGATCAGGCTGACAAGGCTCTGGTCGTCCTCAAGCAAGTGCCGACGGCTTCGGTCACGGCGATGGCCAATGCCTTGCCGACCCTCAAGTCGCTTGTCGATGCGGCGTTGGAACCGATGCCGGCCAAAATTGCTGCCGCGCAAGCAGCAGCGACGCAAAACCCGGCACCGACCCTTGCACCAACCGATGGAACATCGCCGCCAGTGCTGAGCCAGGCGCCACTGACCGAAAGCAAGAATGCGGTGATCATCCGCCGGGGCGATACGCTCTGGCAGATTTCTCGGCGGGTCTATGGCCAGGGCGTGCGCTACACGACGATCTATGTCGCCAATGCCGAACAGATCAGCAATCCCGACCTGATCGAGCCCGGCCAGACCTTCACTGTGCCGGATCAGTCCATGCCGGATGACGAGGCCGAAAAAATCCATCGCAAATGGATGCGGGAGCACAAGCGATAGTCTGAAACATCGTCAAGGGATGGGCTGAACCCGCCCAGTCCTTGCCTCTCCCGCTCATATTGCCTATATCAGCGACGACCAAAGGCGGCCCCAGGGTCGCCTTTTTCTTGCCTCCTCTTCCGGGCACCCCATTTGGGACCCGACCGCGCTTCCACCAGCCCGCGCGCAGGACATAAAGCATGCATCAGAAAGTCAAAACGGTTTCGGCCGAAAGCAGCAATCCGTGGCGCACCATCGTCAATCTCTGGCCCTATATGTGGCCAGCCGAGCGCCTCGATCTGAAAATGCGGGTGGTCTGGGCCAGCCTGTTCCTGGTGATCGCCAAGCTGGTGCTGATGCTGGTGCCCTATTATTTCAAATGGGCCACCGATGCGCTGAACGGCAAGATGGATGCGACTGGCCTGCTGCCTGCCTTCATGCTGTCGGCAGTCATGCTGGTCATCGCCTATAATCTGGCCCGCATCGTGCAGATGGGCATCAACCAGTTCCGCGACGCGCTGTTTGCCAGCGTCGGCCAATATGCCGTGCGACGGCTGGCCCATATAACCTTTCTACACATGCATCAATTGTCGCTGCGCTTCCATCTGGAGCGCAAGACCGGCGGGCTGTCGCGGATCATCGAGCGCGGCACCAAAGGCATCGAAACCATCGTCCGCTTCACCATTCTCAACTCCATCCCGACGCTGATCGAATTTGCCCTGACGGCGGCGATTTTCTGGTGGGGCTACGGGTTTTCTTATCTGGCGATCACCGCCGTCACCGTCGCCGTCTATGTCTGGTTCACAGTCAAGGCTTCGGACTGGCGCATCGCCATCCGCCGCGCGATGAATGACAGCGATACCGACGCCAATGTCAAAGCCATCGATTCGCTGTTGAATTTTGAGACGGTCAAATATTTCGGCAATGAAGACATGGAGGCCCGCCGCTTTGATGCCTCCATGGCCCGCTACGAGAAGGCCGCCACCCAGGTCTGGACCTCGCTCGGCTGGCTGAACTTTGGCCAGGGGCTGATTTTCGGTGTGGGCATGACAGTGATGCTGGTGTTTTCGGCGCTGGCCGTACAGCGCGGCGAGCAGACCATCGGCGATTTCGTCTTCGTCAACGCCCTGCTGTTGCAGCTTTCCGTGCCGCTGAATTTCATTGGCATGCTCTACCGCGAAATCCGTCAGGGGTTGACCGATATCGAGCAGATGTTCGACCTTCTGGCGGTAGAGCCGGAAGTGCGCGACGCGCCCGATGCAAAGCCGCTTGCCATCGCCAAGGGCGCGATCACCTTCGAAAACGTGCATTTCGCCTATGACCCGGCAAGGCCGATCCTGAAGGGGATTTCCTTTACCGTGCCGGAGGGCAAGACGGTTGCCGTCGTTGGCCCATCGGGCGCTGGCAAGTCAACGATTTCACGGCTGCTCTACCGGTTTTACGATGTGCAGCAGGGCGCAATCCGCATCGACGGGCAGGATGTCCGCGACATCACCCAGACCTCGCTGCGCGCCGCCATCGGCATGGTGCCGCAGGATACGGTGCTGTTCAACGACACCATTGCCTATAATATCCGTTATGGCAGGCCAGAGGCCAGCGATGCCGAAATGGAAGCCGCCGCCGACATTGCCCAGATCAGCCGCTCGATCCGTGAACTGCCGCAGGGCTACAAGACCATGGTCGGCGAGCGCGGATTGAAACTGTCGGGCGGCGAAAAGCAGCGCGTCGCCATCGCCCGCACCGTGCTGAAATCACCGCCAATCCTCATTCTCGATGAGGCAACCTCAGCGCTCGACACGACAACCGAGCAGGATATCCAGGCAGCCCTCGACATTGTTTCGCAAAACCGCACCACTTTGGTCATCGCCCATCGGCTGTCGACCGTGATCGGGGCCGATGAGATCATCGTGCTCCGGGCTGGCGAAATCGCCGAGCGCGGCACCCATGCGGAACTTCTGGCGCAAAACGGCCTTTATGCCTCCATGTGGAACCGGCAGCGGGAGGCAACGCAAGCAGAAGAGCATCTGCGCCAAGTGCGCGAAAGCGACGATCTGGGCGTGGTCAAACGTCTTCCGCCTGCTGTGTAATGCCCATGTATAAAAGTGCGACTGCCTGCCTGTGGATGACCTCAATCAGGCACGGCATTGCCCCTGAACACGTTTCGCGGTAGTCACGTCATCAATAGAGTTTTCAGGAGAAGTCCTACCGATGTCCTTGTTCGATACGATCCGCAATACCCTCGTCCCCGTGCATAAGGAAGGCTATATCTTCGTCGGCGCTTTCTTCGTGGGATCGCTGGTGCTCGGATGGATCTGGGGTCCGCTCTTCTGGATTGGCATGGTGCTGACCCTGTGGTGCGCTTATTTCTTCCGCGACCCGGAGCGCCTCACCCCGCAGGATGACGATCTGGTGGTCAGCCCGGCGGATGGCCGCGTGTCGATGATCCAGATGGTCATCCCCCCGGAAGAATTGCAGCTGTCGTCCGAACCGATGCTGCGCATCTCGATCTTCATGAATGTCTTCGATGTTCATATCAATCGTGCCCCGGTGCGCGGCGCTATCCGTCAGGTCGTCTACCGCGAAGGCAGTTTCTTGAATGCCGAACTGGACAAGGCCAGCAGCGACAATGAGCGCAACTCGCTGGTCATCGACGGCCCGCGCGGCGCCATCGGTGTGGTGCAGATCGCAGGCCTCGTAGCCCGCCGCATCCTGTGCTGGTCGGTGCCCGGCCAGGCGCTCGGGGTTGGCGAACGTTTCGGCCTGATCCGCTTTGGTTCGCGACTGGATGTCTACCTCCCAGCCGGTGCCGAGCCCCGCGTTGCGGTTGGCCAGCGTTCGATTGGCGGTGAAACCGTGATCGCGGAATATGGTTCGGCAAAGGGCCCGGTCATCAGCCGCCGCAGCTGAGACGATTTTTGCAAGCCATAACGGAGACAGGTCAGCCATGAACAGCGACACGCCGCAGCATCAGGCGCACCCTTCGGAAACGCATGAGGCGTCGAAAACTCAGGCCGATGAGAATCACGCGGGCCAGCAGGAGGTCAACGAGGCCTCACGCGGGCCTCGGCTGCGGGAAATTCCCCTGCGGCTGATGATTCCAAACCTGATTACCGTTTTGGCAATCTGCGCTGGCCTGACCGGCGTGCGCCTGGCCTTCGAGGGGCGTTTCGAGCTTGCGGTCGGCATGGTTCTGGTCGCGGCTTTTCTGGATGGAATCGACGGACGCATCGCCCGACTGATGAAAGCCACATCGAAATTCGGTGCACAGATGGATTCGCTTGCCGATATCGTCAATTTCGGCGTGGCGCCCGGCCTGGTTCTCTATGTCTATATTCTGGACCAGGCCCGGTCCTTCGGCTGGATCGCGGCGCTGATCTTTGCGATATCAGCAGGCCTGCGGCTTGCCCGCTTCAACGTGATGGACGAGCGCGCCATCAAGGCCCCTTGGCAAAATGCCTATTTCGTTGGCGTTCCGGCACCGGCTGGTGCACTTCTGGTCATGCTGCCGATTTACCTCGGCTTTCTGGGCGTGGAAGCCACACCCGGTTTTGCCTTTGCGTCCTCGGCCTATACGATGCTGATCGCCTTCCTGCTGATCAGCCGTTTGCCGGTCTGGTCCGGCAAGTCTGAAAAGAAGGTCCGCCGCGATCTGGTTCTGCCACTGACAATCGCCGTGGTGCTTTATGTCGCCCTGCTGATGAGCTTCACCTGGGAAGTGCTGTCGGTGACGGTCATTGTCTATCTTCTCTCCCTGCCCTTCGGCGCCCGCGCCTGGAAACGGAAATACGGCACCTTGACCGTCATGGAAGACCACGACGACCATCACGGCGCCGGAATGGATCGAGGCCTTTGAAACAGGCCTTTAAAACCGGAAATTGTAAAACAGACTCACGAAAAGTAGCAGCCTTTGATTTAAATTAATTTGCATTGTTCACGAAAGTGTCATGATCTCTAAACCTGAGCAGTCAAAAAAGCACTGTTCTGGAGTTTGTTACGGGAAAAACGCAATCCGGTTTTCTCGATAAGGACAGACTGAAACAAGGGAAATGCGTGTCCCTCAGGTTGCAAGAAAATCTGAGAGGCCGCAATGGAAACACTTTGGAGAACATCATGCCCGCCCCCCTGCAAGCTAAAGAAGCCCCGCAACCGGCCAAGCCGGAATTGAGCGACAATTACCGTCCGATCGGTCTGAAAGCGGTAATTGCCGCCGCTCTGATGTTGAAGCGAGCGCCGATCAAGAAAGTCGCGTGAGGACGCCCTTTTTCCAATACCGTTCAAAACAGCGATAGCTGTTGCGAAGGTGGCTTGGGCTCGGCTTTCGGCGTTGGGTTTTCAACACGGACCTGTACATCCGGGCCGGTATTGGCGACCTTGTTGACCTTATCGGAAACCGGAATGGCTTCGAACATGTCCTCGCCTGCCGGTTTCAACAGGTCAGCCACATGACGTGGCTCCTGGCGCTTGCAATCCAGCCAGCGCTCGAAATCCTCCGGGCCGATCACGACAGGCATGCGGTCATGGATCGCTCGAATGGAGCGATTGGCACTTGTGGTCAGGATGGCACCGGTATCGATTTCAGACCCGTCGGCAGCGGCAAAGGTTTCGACCAGTCCCCCGAACGCGACAATACCGCCCTGGGCGGGGCGGATCCAATAAGCCTGCGGTTTTTCACCGCTTTCCTTTGCTGGCCGATACCATTCATAAAAGCCGGAGACCGGGATCAAAACACGGCGATGGCGCATGGCGCCGCGAAACGACGCCTTGGTTTCCGCCGTCTCGGAACGCGCATTAATCAGCAGCGGAAAATCATTCGGGTCCTTCACCCAGCCGGGCAGAAAACCCCAGCGCACCAGCAGTGCCCGCCGGCTCGGCAGGTTGCTACCCGCCATCGGCACCTCCCCATTACCAATCGTTAGGATCGGCTGGGTCGGAGCAATGTTGAACCGGGGCGGAAAGGCTTCAAGTTCGTGCAGACCAAAGGCCTCCACGATTTCGTCCGGTGTCACGGTCAGGGCAAAACGTCCACACATGCACTTGTCTTCGCAGTCACAGAGCCTATCGTCAAGCGTCCTTACAACGACTGCCTGACGCGTCAGATCAGCAAACAGAATGAGCACCGCATGACCGAGCAACCCGTCCCGGTTTTTTTCGCCCCCGCCTCCTCCGCCATCGTGATCTGGCAGGGCAAGCTGCTGCTGGTCAAGCGGTCAAAGCCGCCAGCCGCCGATCTCTACGCTTTTCCTGGCGGGCGTGGCGAACCCGGCGAAACACCGGAAGAGACCGCCTTGCGCGAACTGAAAGAGGAGACCGGCCTATCGGCCCATGCGCCCAGTCTGTTTGCCAGCTACGACCTCTACCCGGACCCGGGCGGCCCCAGTCACCATCACTTCCGGCTTTCCGTTTTTCTCGTCACCCTGGACGACCCGGCGGCGGCGGCAGTCGCCCAAAGCGATGCCGCAGCGCTGGGCTGGTTTAGCCCGGTGGAAATCCGGGATCTGCCCGTGCCACCGAGCGTGCGCGACTGCGTGGAAAAGCTGGTGGCTTGCGGTAAAGCAGCGTAAACCAAGGCGGGAATCGTGATAAGGTTGAAGTCAATCCCGGCTAATCTGCCGGATATGCCATGGATATGCATGACCCGACGAATGCTGTTTTTTCCTGTTCTTTGTACCGTGTCTTTCCTTCTGGCGGGACTTGCGGCGGCAGCAAGTGTTGCGCCTCCAGCAAAGCTGCCCGGCGAGGCAGCAACGCCTGTGCAACAGGCGACACCCTATGACGGGCAGTTGAATCGGCTCTCCGAAATCCTGGGGACTGTGACCTATCTGCGCAATCTCTGCGCGGGCCAGCCGGAGCAGCAATGGCGGGCTGCGGCCGAAAAGCTGATTGCGCTCGATGCAGGCACTGAACCAGCCCGCAAGCAGATGCTGACAGCCGCCTATAACCGTGGTTATCGCGCCTTTGCCGCAGTGCATCCCTCTTGCACTTCTGCTGCTCGGGTGGCAGAAAGCCAGTATCGTGCTGAAGGCGCAACACTTGTTCGGGAAATGACGGCGCGCTTTGGAAATTAACCAATAATTCATCCGATTTAGCATTCGCCCGTGTCGTTTTGATAAAACACTGATAGAGTCGTTAACAGCTGAGTAAGTATCGCTTCGAGGACATGCAGAATGGAACCACGCCGCAACGAGATTGACGACATGATCGTTCATGAAAAGATGCAGGCTGCCCTCGAATATCAGAACGAGGCCTGGGCCGACGGCATGGCTGATGGCATCGAACCGGAAATCATCGCCGATGCGGCCATTGCTTTGGCCATGCGCGAAACCATCCGCATTCATGGCGAAGATGGTGCGGAAGCCATGTTGGAGTCTTTGCGCGCCCGTATGCTGGCCGGTGAGTTTTCTCCCAAGCGAAGTGTTCAGTAAGTTTCAGAGGCAATAAGATGCGCAAGGCATGCCAGACCGGAGCAAAGACAACCGGTCTCAAGAACAATGTAAAAACAATTCTGGTCTGCGGCTGGATGGCAAGCATTGCCGTTGTCGCTCTGCCGGGCAGCAGTTTCGCTCTGTCGGAATTGCAGGGCGCCGCCAAGGACGCGGCGCAGCAGGGGCAGCAACCGCAAACCGGCCAGCAGCCGGGCCTTCCAACCGATAGCACTTCCGACCCGAAGAGCGCCCCCAACGCCGAACCACAGCAGGCGACACCCGCTGACAAGGCGAAAGGTGCTGCTGCCGAAGCGGCCCCGCACACACCTGTTGAAGTGATCTACGATATTAGCAAGGCGCCTGAACCGGTGCGCAAACTGCGCGAAAAGCTGGTGGAGGCCGCGGCCTCCGGCGATCCGGAACGGTTGCGTGCGCTTCTGGCGGGCGGCAACGACCCGACCGCGCTGGCGCTTGGCAATGACAATGGCGACCCGATCCAAACGATCAAGAGCGTTTCTGGCGATCCCGACGGCCTCGAAGTCCTGGCCATCATGCTCGACGTGCTGTCGACCGGCTTCGTGCATGTCAATGCCGGAACCCCGGAGGAAGCCTATGTCTGGCCCTATTTCGCCGAAAAGCCGCTGACAACGCTGACCCCACCGGAAAAGGTGGAATTGCTGCGGCTGGTGACAGCGGGCGATTTCGAAAACATGCTGGAAGTTGGTAATTACAATTTCTTCCGCATCGGCATTGCCCCCGACGGCAAATGGAAATTCTTCACGGCAGGCGATTGATCGCTGCGTGTTTGCCTTACTGTTGTCAGGGAAAAGCCCAACCCGCCTTTCCCAACAAGGCAAACGACTTCAAGATATGTCACCTCGCGGCAATGAAGTTGCTGAAGAGAAAAATATGCAGTCCACGGCTTCGCTCAATGTTGCCGTGGCTTCGCAAGATGTAATTGGATCGTCTCATGCCAGCCATTTTTCTTGAAAACCGGGCTTTTCTAAAGGTCGCTGGAGCAGAGGCCGCGCATTTTCTCAACAATTTGCTGACAGCAGATCTCGGCCTTATCCAGCCTGGGCAAGCCGCGCCCTCGGCGTTGCTGACACCCCAGGGCAAGATCCTGATTGACATGCTGGTCTATCCGCTGGCCGATGGCTATCTGCTGGAGGTAGCATCTGACGAACAAGAGGCCCTGCTGCGCCGTTTGACACTCTACAAGCTGCGCGCCGCCGTGACCCTTACCGCCGCTGAATTTACCGGTGTCACAGTGATTTGGGACGAGGCGCCGATTGAATCCGCTTTTCAGGATCGTCGTTTCGCTGCTGCCGGGGAAACTGTCTGGCGCGTGCCGGGTCGCGTCAACTCGGCTGGGGATGATGTCCGGCTTTATACAGCGTTGCGAATCAAGGCTGGGGTGGCCGAAGCGGGGCTCGACTATCCGCTCCAGGATGCCTATCCGCACGATGTGCTGCTTGATCTCAATGGCGGCGTCTCCTTCAAGAAGGGCTGTTATGTCGGGCAGGAAGTGGTGTCGCGCATGCATCACCGCAAAATGGCCCGCCGCCGGATCGCCATCGTTTCCGCTGACACTGCCCTGCCCGCGACCGGCACTGAGCTTCGTGCCGATGGTAAGCCGCTTGGCACACTCGGCACCGTCTTGGACAACATGGGATTGGCGATCGTCCGCATCGACCGCACTGGCGATGCAATAACAAATGGCACGCCTATTCTGGCCGGTGATCAGGCCGTGCACCTGCGCCTGCCCGCATGGACCGGCCTGGATTTCCCTGCCACGTCAGACGAGGACTGACATGCCCGCCGCCCCTCCTCCGACATCGGCGCGGGCCTGGCAGCGGATGCTGTCGGGCCGTCGTCTCGATCTTCTCGACCCTTCGCCGCTTGATGTCGAGCTTTCCGATATTGCCCATGGCCTGGCCCGCGTCGCCCGCTGGAATGGCCAGACGGTCGGCGACCATGCCTTTTCCGTGGCCCAGCATAGCCTTGTGGTCGAAGAAATCTTTCGCCGCTGCAATAGCAAATACAGCGCCAACGACCTGCAAATGGCCTTGCTGCACGATGCCCCGGAATATGTGATCGGCGATATGATTTCGCCCTTCAAGGCGGTGGTGGGCGGCGGCTATAAGCTGGTCGAAAAGCGGCTGGAGACGGCCATCCATCTGCGATTTGGCTTGCCCTCGCATCCCACGGCCAGCCTGAAAAGCCTGATCAAGAAAGCCGATAGCATCGCCGCCTATTTCGAGGCCACCGAGCTTGCGGGATTTACCAACACGGAAGCCGTGCGAATCTTCGGCCAGCCGCGCAATATCACCGTCGACATGCTACCGCTTGGCCCTATGCCAGCCATTGAAGCGCAACGGCAATTCGCGGAGCGTTTCGACGCCATTGAACGGCTGCGTGAGGCGGAAAAGCACAAAAAATCCGGTACGGGTGCGCCATGAGCTATTTCGTCGTCAGCCCGCTGGCCCGCCTTGCCGAAATGGCGGTGCGCCACAAGGCGAAAGAAATGATCAGCCTGCTGGCCAAGGGCCAGGATTTTCATCGTCCCGCAGTGATTTCACCGGATCGCCATCTGACGCTTGCGCTGAACGACATTACCTTTGCCGGCAGAGGTGATCTCATCGCCCCGCAAGACGTGCATGTGGAACAGATCATTCATTTCGTGAGGGATTGGGACCAGACTGCGCCGCTGCTGATACATTGCTGGATGGGGGTATCACGTTCTCCAGCCGCAGCCTTGATTGCCAGCCTCGCCTTGCATCCCGAACAGGACGATGAGGCGTTGGCGCAAGGCTTGCGGGCCGCGTCGCCTTTTGCAACGCCCAATATCCGGATGGTGGAGATTGCCGATAGTCTGCTTTCACGCGGGGGGCGCTTCGTTGCGGCGATGAAAAAACTAGGCCGAGGCCAGGACGCCGATGGCAATGCGCCATTTGTGCTGCCAATTCTAGCAGCCGATCCCGTCTCCAGCTCCCCTTGATACGGATAGGCGCTCGATCCGAGGGATCAATAAATCAGCATTGAATGGGATAAAAAAGGGAGAGATTGGTAAAGCTTGATGCAGGTTCAATCGGCATAGGCATCATGTCTCCATGCCGTTTGTTTGCAAGTAGCGGCCCTTCAGGGCAGCATTCAGCCTCATGGCTGATAAAACGATCTCCCAGTATCAGTTCTAGAACGATGAGCTCCAAAGTCCTGCACCGGGATAGTCGGGTGCGATAGCGACCCGTCAGGCAGCGGCGGTTTGTCCGGTCGTATCGGTTTCGTCGGCAGTGCCGCCAGCGGAACGATAGGCATTGATAACCGAGCTCATCTGGCTGAACACGTCATCCATGGACATGCTGTCCTCGCTACCACTGCTGTCACCGGACATCATGCTGCTAAGGCTCTGCATGTCGCCCATACCACTCATACCGCCCATCATCATCGGAGGTGGCATCTTACCCTCGGACTGCATCTGGTCTTCGGTCACATAGCCAGCATCTTCCGAGTCAATGGCCTCGAACATCTTGGTCGAATCTTCCTCAGACACATCCTCAGGACGTGCATTGACAAATTCTTCCTGGGTTACTTTTCCATCGCTATCAGTGTCGATGGACTTGGTTGCATTCTGGTCGGTGGAAGAGCTGTCGCCACGGGACAGTTCCATCGCCATCAGGTCACTGGAAAGCTGCGAGGATGTGCTGTTGGCGGCACTGTCGCTCAGAACCGTCGGGTCCTGAGTTCTGGTAGAGCCTGAAGATTGCTCTTCCGCGGAAACGACACCATCGCCATTGGTGTCCAGGCTGGATGTCGAGCCTACATTGTAAGACGACACGGAAGAAAGAGACGCTGAAGAAACGCTCGTCATTGAAAACCCCTGTCTAGGTTGTTTCTATTGTTATAGCGCCATTTACACGCGAGACAGGAAGGCGCAGGGCGATGACTATCGTGATTTGGGGTCTTTCGTCAAAAGGCAATTGTTATAGGTGATAATTTGTATGAGGCTAGAAATACCCCTATAAATCCTGGGTTTTCTGGAATTTGCATTGAAAAACGCTCAGGGATAGCCCCGCAGGATCACGGAAAATTGCGTCCTTGCTTGCGGCTTTGCTCACTGCGAAGACCATCGCAAAATCATGCGATAGCGAGGGTGGATTTTTCCTTCAATCGCATTGGATTTGCGCAATGATGCAGCAGGACCGACTGATTCCCCCTCGAGAAGATGCCCCGATGATAACCACAGCCTTTGCCCCTCATGACGATCTTGCCAGATGGCTCCTGCCGCATGCCACTGAGGGCAATGATGGCTCGCATGACGCCGCCCATATTTTGCGCGTGTTCAAAAACGCCATGCGCATTCATGCGGTCGAAGGCGGCGACAGTCAGATTCTCGCCGCTGCCGTGCTGCTGCATGATTGCGTCTCCATGGAAAAGAACGCACCCAACCGAGCGGATGCGTCCCGCCTTGCCGCAATGAAAGCTGAAACGATCCTGGCTGACGACAGGCAATGGCCAGCAAGCAGCATCCAAGCGGTCTCCCACGCCATCCTCACCCATAGTTTTTCGGCCAATCTTGCACCCGAAACGCTGGAAGCAAAGATCCTGCAAGACGCCGACCGGCTGGATGCCATCGGTGTGGTCGGGGCGGCGCGCTGTTTCTACATTGCCGGGCGGCTAGGCTCCGGCCTTTACGATCCAGGCGATCCGAAGGCTTTACATCGCCCACTGGACGACAAGCGCTTTGCCATCGACCATTTTCAGACCAAGCTTTTCAAACTGGCGGATGGCTTCCAGACCCAGGCCGGACAGCAGATGGCGCTTGAGCGCCATTCACGCCTCCAGTCAATTTTCAATGATTTTCTTGAGGAGATCTGATCCGATGTTTCTCTCCGACCTTTGCATCTATCCTTTAAAAAGCGCGCGGGGCATTGCCCTGACACAAGCCGACATTCGTCCCGAGGGTCTTAGCCGCGACCGCCAGCTGATGCTGGTGGAGCCCTCAGGGCATTTCGTCACCCAACGAGAGCTGCCGGAACTGGCGCAGCTGGACGTTCGGCTGGATGATGCGTTTTTATACCTACGACTCGATGATAGCAGGAACATCAGCATGCCTCTTGAGAGTTTTAGCGTCCGCAAGCCGGTCACGGTCTGGCGGTCATTGGTGGATTCGGCCTTGGCTGATCCCGCAGTCAACGAAACCTTGTCGCAATGGTTCGGCAGGCCGCTCGAACTGGTGTTCTTCGATGAACGAGCCTCGCGCCTGGCCAATCCAGACTGGGCCGGACCGGACACGCCCGTCACCTTTGCCGATGGCTATCAGGTATTGATCACAACGACAGCCTCGCTCGACGCGCTGAATGCCGATATGGAATCCCATGGGGAGGGCATGGTTGCCATGGACCGCTTCCGACCCAATATCGTCATCGACGGCGCACTGCCCTGGGAGGAGGACCAATGGGCCAGCATCGCCATTGGTGGATTGCGCTTCGATCTCGTCAAGCCCTGCGCCCGCTGTATCATGACAACACAAGATCAGAAGACTGGATCGCGCTCCGGCCCCTCGCCGCTTGCCGCCATGGGACGACTGCGAATGTCAGGCGACAAGCGCGTTCCCGGTCCTCTATTCGGCTGGAACGCTGTTCCCCGCACCATCGGCACACTGCGCCTTGGCGATACTGTCGAGGTGCTGGAAAGGCGCCCGGAAGGCATCGAACTTAGGAAACGCCGGTAAACGGTTCTCTTAACCGACAGATATTTTGCATGAAAATCCAATATTTCAATTTTAACGGGATTTTTTTCTGATTTTTGCGACTGCGCAGATTTTGCCGCAATGCGAACGCTATTTTCCGAAATGGGGCATGTGGGATTCATTTTGCCATGAAACCTTCATATTCAACCGATCACAAAAATATATTTTGTTTTTGATTGGAGCGCCATTGACGGATCGACCCATTGATCTTACCTTCAACGCTGTCGGCAAGGTGGCGATACACGCTACCAGGATCTGTCAATCAGACAGGAAATCCATCGACACGTGTTCAATGTAAAGCCGGTTCCATAACCGGCTCCCAGGCAAGGAGGTAAAGCATATGCGCAGACTATCGCACCATGCGGCGCGCTCCTCGCATCTATGCCCGCTTGGCGTGAGAGGCGTTATGATGATGTCTTTCATTTGCTGTCGAATGTGACGCGTTCTTAAAACAAGACACCACAATTGATCGACTATTGGCCTGCGTATCAAAGCGGGCGGGGATATGACTATGGAAAAACAAGTTATTGAATATGCCGGTGTGCCGGTTGGAATCAGCGTCCCGGAAGGCAACCGGGTCAAATTCATCGCCGTGAAATTTCCAGTCATCGATCTGGATGGCGGCGTTTATAGCAATGTCACCGAACTGCAACGCGCCATCCGCACGCATATGAAAAAGTCTGACGAGAATGCCTATGGCACCCTCACCGGTTTCGGGGCAGCTCCACCCAGCGCGATCTCATCCGGCGTCTCCAAGGCTTTCAGCGCCGCCTGACAGAAACCATCGCGCGCGGCTCCAGCCGTGAGCCCGCGCGGTTCATACACATGTCTTTGTAGGAAATAACCGGTCAGCCGGAAGGCCTGTTGCAGGGCCTGGGCATCGGCTTGCTTGCCTGTTCCCGCTAGCGGCTCTGGCTGTAGAAAAACCGGAAGAGATAGAAGTCGGTCCGCATAGGGCAGACCGGCGTCGTGGGAAACCGCCCTCCCCGTCTTCGGCGAAACGAAAACCAGATCCTGACGCCCACCGGTGGCTGCGCAGGCTGTCAGGTCCAGGCCAAAGCCGAGGTCATCTAAGATTGCCAGCTCAAAGCGGATGAACAATTCGCCTGCCGACGCTGGCTCGTGAAGATTGTCGAGAATGATATTCATCGCCTCATACAGATGCGCATGTGGTTCGCGCTCCGGCAGCAGGCGCAGCAGGGCCGCGAGCGCTTGCACGCCATAGACCGCCGTGGCCGAGCTCATCAGAAGACCGGCTCGCAATTGCAATGGTTCGACGCGAAAATCGCCCAGATGCTCTTCCAGCCGCGCCCGCCAGGTGACTTCCACGACATTGCCCGGCTGCAACACCGGCTGCATGGTGCGTGATCGCCCGCCCCGGACCAGACCGAGGTGGCGGCCCCGCGCCAATGTCATCATTTCTGCAATGACGCTGGTTTCGCCATGCCTGCGCACACCCAACACAATTGCCTGATCGGTCCATTCCATAGATTGTTTTTATACCAGAGCGATGATTTTCGCCCGAAAAAAATCGGGGACCTCCCCTCCATATGAATTCTTGCAAATTTGTCTTTTGGCAACCAGGCAGCATAGCTGCCATGTCAGAATTTCACATGGCATTGACAAGAAGATCC
This sequence comes from Agrobacterium vitis, assembly GCF_013337045.2. Lineage (NCBI taxonomy): Bacteria > Pseudomonadati > Pseudomonadota > Alphaproteobacteria > Hyphomicrobiales > Rhizobiaceae > Gillisella > Gillisella vitis. The sequence continues at coordinate 849,453 of NZ_CP118259.1, read as the reverse complement.
CCCTATACAACAACCCGGCCTTTCGACCTGCGGCAGACTTCACTTCAGCGCCGTATCCCTGGTTCAAATCCCGCAAGACGGCATGACATGACCCCAATGGACACGAAAAACCCCGAATCCGCCTTGGGCGACGGCCGGCTGACAGCGCTTCCATCGGCGCTCAAATGGGGATTGCTGCTGCTCCTGTCGCTGCTGGTCGCCGGGGCGTTGGAATATGTCCGCTTCCCGGCAGCGCTTCTGCTTGGGCCGATGATTGCCGCTATCGTGTTTGCCACCAATGGCGCAAGACTTTCCCTGCCGCGCCCACCCTATATCGCCGCCCAGGCGCTGGTAGGCTGCATGATCGCCGAATCGTTGAATGGTGATATCTTGCGGCGGTTCTTGCAGGATTGGCCGCTGTTTATCGGCGCGACCCTGTCGGTGATCGCACTCAGTTCACTGCTCGGCTACATCATGGCGAAGCGCCAGGTTCTGCCGGGGACCACAGCGGTTTGGGGCAGTTCGGCAGGAGCCGCCTCGGCTATGGTGCTGATGGCAGAAGCTTACGGCGCCGATACGCGGCTGGTTGCCTTCATGCAGTATCTGCGGGTGGTCTGCGTGGCCTCGGCGGCTGCGGCCATGGCGGCCTTCGTCTTCAACATCGCCGGAGCGGAGCCGCCACCCCTGGTGTTTTTCCCTGAAATTGATTGGCAAGCTCTGGCCCTGACGCTGGCGGTGACCGCTGCGTCCACTGCCGCCGGTCACTATCTGAAAATCCCGGCAGGCACGATGCTGGTGCCAATGCTCGTCATGGCCGTGCTAAATTCCTTCGGGCTGGTGAAGATCGAGCTGCCGCTCTGGCTGCTGGCCGTGGCCTATGCCATGGTCGGGTGGCGCATCGGGCTGGCCTTCAGCCGCCGTCTTTTGCTGCATGCCGCCAAGGCGGCACCACAGGTTGCCCTGTCGATCCTTATTCTGATTTCCTTTGGCGGCTGTCTGGCTTTTCTGCTGTGGTATCTGCTGGGCGTCGATCCGCTAACCGCCTATCTCGCCACCAGCCCGGGCGGGCTGGACTCGGTGGCGATCATTGCCGCCACCACCCATGTGGACCTGCCCTTCGTGCTGGCCCTGCAAACGGCACGCTTCCTGATGATCCTGGCGCTCGGTCCGTCGATTTCAAAGTTCATCGCCAACCGGATCAAGGGATGACCTAAAAATCGGTTAGTCCCTTGGAAACTCCAGGCCCATTTCACGGAACCGTTCGGGATCATTGCCCCAGTTTTCGCGGACTTTCACGAACAGGAACAGGTGGACCGTCTGTTCGAGAATTTCCGACATTTCCTTGCGCGAACTGGTGGAGATCGACTTGATGGCATCGCCATTCTTGCCGAGCACGATCTTCTTCTGGCTGTCGCGCTCGACATAGATTACCTGCTCGATCCTGACCGAGCCGTCCTTGCGCTCTTCCCATTTCTCGGTTTCGACATGGGAAGAATAGGGCAATTCCTGATGCAGGCGCAGGAAGAGTTTTTCACGGGTGATTTCCGCCGCCAGCTGGCGCATCGGCAGATCGGAAATCTGATCCTCCGGATAGTACCAGGGGCCTTCCGGCAGGTAATCGGCCAGATAATCCATCACGTCCTGGCAACCGGAACCGTTGGTGGCTGAGATCATGAAGGTGCGCTCGAATTTGACCACCTCGTTGGCCGTTGAAGCCAATTTCAGCAGATCCTCGTGACGCACCTGGTCGATCTTGTTCAGCACCAGGATTTTTGGCTGATGCACATCCTTCAATGCTTCCAAAATGGCTTCGCCATCGCCGCGCAATCCGCGTTCACTGTCGATCAGCAACAGGATCACGTCAGCATCCTTGGCCCCGCCCCAGGCGGATGTCACCATGGCCCGGTCCAGCTTGCGGCGCGGCTTGAAAATGCCGGGCGTATCCATGAAGACGATCTGTGCGTTGTTATGGATAGCAATGCCGCGCATGACGGCGCGTGTCGTCTGCACCTTGTGGCTGACGATCGACACCTTGGCACCCACAAACCGGTTAACCAGGGTCGATTTACCGGCATTGGTGGGACCAATCAAGGCAACGAAGCCAGAATGGGTCGGCCGAACCACAGCCGCATCTTCAGCCACGGTGCCAGCGACGGTGTCTTCGATCTGGCCATCGCCAGTCGGTTGGTTTTCATGCTCGGTCATTGTCATCCAATCAATCTGAGGCGGCGGATCTCGTCCACACGCCTTCTCTTTCCAGCAACCGGGTCGCCGCCGCTTGTTCTGCGGCGCGCTTCGACCGGTCAATTCCGGTTTCCGGCTCCAGCTTGCCGATTTCCACCGTGACCGTGAAGCTCGGATCATGATCCGGTCCAGAGCGGTCCGCAACCCGATAAACCGGTGTCGCTGCAAATTTTGCGTGTGCCCATTCCTGTAGCTCGGTCTTGGCATCACGACGACCGGCATCCTGCCGGGAGGCACGCTCAGCCCAGAACTTCAACACGAAGGCACGCGCCGCTTCCAGCCCGGCATCGAGATAAATGGCGGCAATCAGGCTTTCCACCACATCGGCCCGCACATTCAGCATGTTCTTGTCGGTCAGCTTTTTGACGTCTGCACCGGTGCGGATATAGCGATGCAGCTGAATCTCATCGGCCACCGCCGCACAGGTCTCCGCGCTGACCAACTGGTTCAGCCGCACCGACAACTCACCTTCGGTGGCGGTGCGAAATACGGTGAACAAATGCTCGGCCACGCAGAGGCCAAGCACCCGGTCGCCCAGGAATTCCAGGCGCTCATAATCGCTACCCTTGGCGGGCCGGGCGCTGGAATGGGTCAGCGCCTTGTCCAGCCGGTCCTTGCCGATAAAGTGGTAGCCAATCACGGCCTCCACTTTTTCCCGTTCGTCAGCGCTCAGGGCCTTGGGAGCCTTCATTGAACAACCTTGAACAAACGGTCCCAGCGCATATTGGACGGCCATTTCCAAATTTCGCGGAAGGACGTGTTATTGCCAAGCGAGAAGAAGATCACCGAGGCACGGCCAACCAGGTTTTCAGCCGGAACCATGCCCACATCGAAGCGGCTATCGGCGGAATTGTCGCGGTTGTCGCCCATCATGAAGTAATGACCGGCGGGAACGGTAAATTCACGGGTATTATCACCAGCCGAATTCTGGGTTTCATCCAGCGTGTCGTAATTGACGCCATTATCAAGCGTTTCGCGGAAGACGGGCACGTCGAGCCCAGCATCCATCCGGTAATCGGAGGTAAAGGTTCCATCCGGCACTTTGGGTATCGGCTTGCCGTTCACCAGCAACACGCCATCCGTCACCTGGATACGGTCGCCCGGCAGGCCGACAAGACGCTTGATATAATCGATGTCAGGATTGGGCGGAAAGCGGAAGACGACGACATCGCCGCGCTTGGGCTCACTCGCCAGAATGCGGCCGGAGAACAGATCGAGGGAAAAAGGCAGCGAATATTTCGAATAGCCGTAGGAAAACTTGTTGACGAAGATATAATCACCCACCAGCAGCGTCGGCATCATCGAGCCGGACGGAATGGTAAAAGGCTGGAACAGCACGGTGCGGATCACCATGGCAAGCACCAGCGCCTGAATGATGACCTTGATGTTCTCCCAAAGGGCATTCTGCTTCTTTTCGACTTTATCCGTCACGCCGGTCTCTTTCATAATTCGTCAGTCTGACGTTTCTCTAGTCGTTTCAGGCCGAACCGGCAACGGCAAAACCGTTGCATCACGCGCTTGCGTCCCGATAACACGACAGGAACGCACACGGATCAGACAATTATCGTTGAGAAACGAACTTTAACGGGAAAGAGGCGGCATAGGTGGAGATCTTCGGTCTTCATCACAGTGCTGCCGATGTGCAGCCGGGAAACCAGGCAATACCAGATAAATAGCCAGCCAAGATAAATAACGAGCACGGATGCAAACGCATGCCCTAAAAAACATCAGGCCCGAAAACATCAGAAATGTAATTTTAAGATTGGCCAGCACCCAAACGCATCGCGTTCGTCGGCGAGACCACCCAAAGATGATGGTCCCGTATCAGGAAGGCCATTCATGATGACCATTAATACACGACGTGGCTGGATGCCCCGTCTTTATTCACAAGCCCCGGCAAGACCGCGACCTTTTTTTCTCGACATCCAATTTCGCTCCACCCGGCACAGCTGATTTCACAAGCCAGCCATGCGCCCGGCGTATAGCGATTAACGGATGCGGCGGAACAGGCCACCATCGATTTCGCGCTGGCGATATTCCAGGTCGAGGCGATCATGGGCAGCGTTCAGGTAAGCCATTTCACGTTCCTGGGCAGTTGGGACGCGCAGGGCGCGGGCAAATTTGCGAATAGGACCAAACATTGTCTTATCTCTTCTCTCTGTGTTTGTTTCGATGACCTCAATATACGAGTGCACTGCACAAAGAACCAGAGACAAGGCGCGTTGCCAGCCATGCACATAGCGCATGGCGTCATTAAAAACCGCAGAATTTAGCCAGAAACTGCACGAAATTTGATCAGAAAGAAGGCTCCAATGTCAAAACATTGGCAGCACCGCCAAAGTGGACGGTAAGCATTTACGGCACCGTGCGTATTATAAAACGCCCCTATGACGCTGTACCGCCTTGTATCGACAGCATAATTTCAATCGAAGTTGGCAATCCAAGCCTCAGTCATAGACCCGCTTGGCGGTTGCCACGCAATCCAGCTCCTTCAGCTGGGACAAAAGCTGGTTGAGCTGGCGCAGATCCCAGACATCCAGATCGAAGGCCATTTCGGTGAAATCGGCAGCGACGCGCATCATGGACAGCAGCCGGATATTGATGTCCAGCCCGGCAATCAGCTGGGCCACCTTGGCCAGCGTACCTGGCTCATTGATGGCATTGATCAGGATGCGGGAATGGAAGCGCGATTTGTTGGCCTCATCCAGATCCCAGCGGACATCGATCCAGCGTTCCGGCTCGTCATCATATTTCTGCAAGGCAGACGCCTGGATCGGATAGATGATGATCCCCTTGCCGTCTTCCATGATGCCGACGATACGGTCACCGGGAACGGCACCGGCTGCGGAGAAATGCACTTCGAGGTTACCAGCAAGCCCTCGGATCGGCAGCGGATCCAACTCCTCCGCCAGACTGCCATCGGCAGGTTTTGCGGCGTCAGATGCCTTCTTGCCTTGCGGCAGCTTGAACATCATGCCGCTGGCTGAGCGCATATTGAACCAGCCATCGTCCATGGCAGGCTTTACCGTAACGCGCTCGTCCTGATAATCGGGGAATACGGCACGCAGCACATCGAGTGACGACACTTCGCCGCGACCGACAGCCGCGATGGCATCCTCGACATCCTTATGGCCCAGCCTGTGCAGAACCGGTTTCAGAATCTCGCGGGAAAACGTCTTGCCTGCCCGCTCGAAGGTCCGTTCGAGGATGCGATAGCCAAGGCCGGAATATTGCTTGCGGATCGCCATGCGGGTGGCGCGGCGGATGGCGGCGCGGGCCTTGCCGGTGACGACAATCTCTTCCCAGGCCGCTGGCGGCACCTGTACGCCGGAGCGGATAATCTCCACCTCGTCACCATTGGCAAGGCGAGTGACCAGCGGCATGATCCGGCCATTGATCTTGGCACCGACGGTGGTATCGCCGATATTGGTATGAACCGCATAGGCAAAATCAATCGGCGTAGCGCCCCGCGGCAGGGCAATCAGCTTGCCCTTCGGGGTGAAACAGAAGACCTGGTCCTGGAACAGTTCAAGCTTGGTGTGCTCAAGAAACTCTTCCGGATTGTTGGCTTCCGCCAGAGCCTCGATCGTGTGGCGCAGCCAGGAATAGGCATTGCTTTCTCGCGACAGCAGCTCGCCTTCGCCACCGCCCTCGCCGTCCTTGTAAAGCGCGTGGGCGGCGATGCCGTATTCGGCAATTTCATGCATGCGGTGGGTGCGGATCTGCAACTCGATACGCTGGCGCGACGGACCGACGATGGTGGTGTGCAGCGACCGGTAGTCGTTCTGCTTCGGTGTCGAGATATAGTCCTTGAACCGGCCAGGCACCACCCGCCAGCGGGTATGGACGATGCCGAGCGCCCGGTAGCAGGCGGCGACGCCATCGACCAAGATGCGAAAGCCGTAGACATCCGAAAGCTGCTCGAAGGACAGCGATTTGGACTGCATCTTGCGAAACACCGAATAGGGTTTCTTCTGCCGCCCCTTCACCGAGGCCTGGAGCAGACCATTGGCGACCAGCAGGTCGCTCAACTCGTCTTCGATCTTCTTGATCAGCCCTTCATTGCGCCGGGAAAGCTCTTCCAGCCGCTTGGTGACGGTCTCATAGGCTTCGGGATTGATATAGCGGAAGGACAGATCCTCCAGCTCGTCGCGCATGTCCTGCATGCCCATGCGACCGGCCAGCGGCGCATAGATTTCCATGGTTTCCTCGGAAATCCGGGCGCGCTTGTCGGGACGCATATGCTCCAGCGTGCGCATGTTGTGTAGGCGGTCGGCCAGTTTGACCAGAAGAACCCGCACATCGTCGGAAATCGCCAGCAGCAGCTTGCGCAGGTTTTCGGCCTGCTTGGCTTTCTTGGTAACGAGGTCAAGTTTCTTGAGCTTGGTCAGACCCTCGACGAGCCGGCCGATATCCTCGCCGAACAATTCGTCAATTTCGGCCCTGGTCGCCGTGGTATCCTCGATCGTGTCATGCAGGAGGGCAACCGCGATGGTCGACTCGTCCAGATGCATTTCGGTGAGGATGGCTGCCACTTCCAGCGGATGGGAAATATAGGGATCGCCGCTGGCTCGCTTCTGCTGGCCATGTTTCTGCATGGCGTAGACATAGGCCTTGTTGAGCAATGCTTCGTTGGCGTCGGGCTTGTACTTCTGTACCCGCTCCACGAGCTCATATTGCCGCATCATGCCAAGGCTACTCCATCAATCGAAAATCAGGCCACAACAAAGCTGGTCGAAGACGCACTCTCAAAAGAAAAAGCGCGCCAACCTTCCGATTGACGCACAGAGAGTTTGAAAGATCGTACCATCTCAAGACCGGTACGCCGATCTTGAGACTTCGGCAATCAGTAATCGTCGCTCTTTTCAGGCGGGACAAGGCCCTCGATGCCGGCCAGCAGCTCTTCTTCCGACATCTGGTCGAAGGCTACGGTTTCCGGCATTTCGTCCTCGTCTTGCGAGCCGCTGGTCAGCTGGCCTTCGGCAACGGAGGCAGCATCCTGTTCCGGCTCGTCCACTTCGACATGCTTTTGCAGGGAATGGATCAGGTCTTCCTTCAAATCGTCCGGCGACAGGGTCTCATCGGCGATTTCGCGCAGGGCAACGACGGGATTCTTGTCATTGTCGCGGTCGATGGTGATCTGGGCTCCCTGGGAGATCTGACGGGCGCGATGGCTTGCCAGCAGAACCAGTTCGAAACGGTTATCGACCTTGTCGATGCAATCTTCCACGGTGACGCGTGCCATGGTCTGTCCTTCTTTTTACTATTTAGTCCTGGGGGCTTTTAATATTTATTCCTGAGGGATTGACAGACCGGATACATGTATTATCGCCGGAGTTCAAGTTTTTCCTGAGCGTCGTTTTGGCCAGACTCAACCTAGAAATTGTAAAAAAAAATGGAAACTAATAAAGATTCAATCAACAGGCGGTTGGAATATGCTCTATCGCTGGATACATAATTCATATATGATTAAATCATAATACATTGAGTCGGGTTGGAACCCGAGGCTGGCCATACATGATGCCGCGCTAATGTATATAACAAAGGATGTTGAAGGATGTTTGATCCGAGAGAAAAAATAGCGCTTTTCATAGATGGCGCAAATTTATATGCGGCTTCCAAAAGCCTTGGTTTCGATATCGACTACCGCAAGCTGCTCAAAGCATTTCAAAAGCGTGGATATCTGCTGCGCGCTTACTATTACACCGCGTTGATCGAAGACCAGGAATATTCGTCGATCCGTCCTCTGATCGATTGGCTCGACTATAACGGCTACAAGGTCATTACCAAGCCAGCCAAGGAATTCACCGATTCCATGGGCCGCCGCAAGGTCAAGGGCAATATGGATATCGAACTGGCCATTGATGCGATGGAACAGTCCGAAACTGTTGATCATCTGGTGATCTTCTCCGGCGACGGCGATTTTACCACGCTGGTCGAAGCCCTTCAGCGTAAAGGCCGCAAGGTTTCCGTGGTTTCGACCATGTCAACCCAGCCGCCGATGATTGCTGACGACCTTCGCCGCCAGGCCGATCATTTCATCGATCTCGTATCACTGAAGGCTGAAATCGGTCGCGATCCAAGCGAACGGCCGATACGCCAGGTCGAACCCATGCTGGCCGAGCCGCAGATCTGATCGCCGATAGCACCGTGCCAAATATGGCGCAATCAGCTTCGCTGTAGCGCTTTATTTGTTGCACAATGAGACGACCCTGGGTCAGCCAGGGTCCCCTCTACCACGGTCGGGCACATGTCTTTTCCTGCATTGCCAAGGGAAATAAACTGATGGTTGCCACGCAACCGCTCTGCCATTTGCTTTCTTGATAAAAAATTTTCCGGCTCAAACAGGACGCGACACACGCATAGCGGATCGCGACACGACTGTATCTATTAGATATTCAGCAACGTAAGATCTGCTTATTTTAAGGGTTTTTGCAATAATATCTTGGTTTACCCGCTCCTGCGGTTAGACGCTGGTGACCGCCTTATTATCCTATTGTTAAATTTCTGGGCGTTAACATTTCCATGGGAGGTGAGATCCTAACAGATCCACAGCCGGTAGAATTTTTATCAATAACGCAACCATAGCGAGTCTCTAGGCTGAGTATTTTTCCTCGGATAGCGACAGAAGGCTAGAGGCGCCGCCTCTTGCATACTGTCTTCAACACCTTGGATAAAATGGGATGCAGCGCAGGCCTCGCGTTATGGCAAAGCGCCGTGCCGATCTCCGTATTGAATGGCTGATGATCGTGCATTTTTAAAACAGGATAAGTGGACCAGGGTGTTTCATGACTAATGCAACCGATGACAATGGCGAACTTCACAAGCGAATGGCTTTCCTCAAGCTGACGGCAGGCGATCTGCAGGTCGTCGCTGGCTTGCAGCCGATCATTGCCCATTCCATCGGTCCGACGCTGGACATCTTCTACCAAACCGCCAAACAGCATCCGGAAGCGGCGAAGTTCTTTTCCAGCGACAGCCATATCGAACATGCCAAACAGAAACAGATCCAGCATTGGAGCCATCTGCTTTCCGGTCATCTGGATAGCGCTTATGTTGCCTCGGCAACCACGATTGGCCGCACCCATGCAAGGCTGGGCCTCGACCCGCGCTGGTATATCGACGGCTATGGCCTGATTCTCTCAGGCCTGGTCACTGGCGTGCTGGAAGCAGAGATGCGTGGAACGCTGTTCGGCAGCCGCTTGAAAGGCGCCATTCCAAAAATCTCCGCGCTGATCCGGGCCACGATGCTGGATATGGATTTCGCCATTTCCACCTATGGAGAAGCTTTGGGCGAGGAGCGCAGCAAAATTGCCGCGGAGCGCGCCAGGATCGAAGAAGAACAGCAACAGGCTTTGAGCGCCCTGGACAATGCGTTGGCGGCGCTCAGCAACGGCAATTTGACGGCACAGATCACCACGCCGCTTGCGCCACAATACGAGGCCTTGCGCGGCAATTTCAACAAGGCCGTCGCCACCCTGGCGGGCGCTTTCGACGAAATCAGCCACGAAGCAGGCCAGGTCAATGCCAATACCCGTGAACTGACCCGGGCGACCGACGACATGGCCAAGCGCACCGAACAACAGGCCGCCGCCCTTGAAGAGACGGCTGCGGCGCTGGAGGAAATCAGCGTGATTGCCAAGCAATCGGCGCAGCGCAGCCGCGAAGCCCAGACGGTGGCCAGCCATGCAGCAGAGGCTGCCGGCAAATCGGGCGAGATCGTCGGCAATGCGGTCGCGGCCATGAGCGCTATCGAGGACAGTTCGACGAAGATTTCCTCGATCATCAGCGTCATCGACGAAATTTCCTTCCAGACCAACCTGCTGGCACTGAATGCCGGGGTAGAAGCCGCACGCGCGGGCGAGGCAGGCAAGGGTTTCGCTGTGGTCGCCCAGGAAGTGCGCGAACTGGCGCAGCGCTCCGCCAATGCCGCCAAGGAAATCAAGACGCTGATCGACCGCTCGTCGAAAGACGTCGCCAATGGCGTAGCCCTGGTCAACCAGACGGGCGACGTCTTGCGCACCATCAGCGATCAAGTTCGCGAAGTGGACGGCCATATCGCAGCGATAGCCCAGGCCGCCCAGGAACAGGCCTCCGGGATGAGTGAAATCAATGCCGCGATTTCCAGTATGGACCAGTTGACCCAGCAGAATGCCTCGATGGTGGAGGAAACCAACGCCTCAACCCATACGCTGCAAGGTGTATCCGACCATCTGGCATCGCTGCTGGCCCGTTTCCAGACGCAAGGGACGAAGGCGCATACGCCACGGTCCGGGGCCTACCACCAGAGCTACGCGGCCTGATGACCGAAAAATAAAATCGTTCATCGAGCCAAAGAATTTTGAAAACGGGCATATCCACGCCCGTTTTTCGGCGGCGGCGTCCGGTGGAATGACGTAAAACCTGCCCATGCTGTTCAAACAACCTTCCGACGATACCCTCTACGCCGCACTGGTCGCCAAAGATGCGTCCTATGACGGCTTCGCCTATGTCTGCGTCACCTCGACACGGATTTTCTGCCGTTTCACCTGTACGGCGCGCAAACCCAAACCGGAAAATTGCCGGTTCACCGAAACTATTGCCGCCTGCCTTGAAGGCGGTTTTCGCCCCTGCAAACGCTGCCGGCCGCTTCTCGCCTATGGCCATGCCGATCCGCTGGTAAAAGCCTTACTCGAGCGGTTGGACGCCGATCCCGGTCGTCGCTGGCAAGAAGCGGACGTCATTGCACTCGGTCATGACCCATCCACGGTCCGGCGCGCGTTTAAACGCCGGTTCGGAGTGAGCTTTATCGAAATGGCACGGTTGCGCCGGATCAGCCTTGGCACCGAAGCCCTTGCGGCTGGCGAGGCGGTGATCGAAGCGCAAATCGAGGCCGGATATGAATCCGGCAGCGGCTTTCGTGCCGCCATCACCCAATTGCTTGGCAATGCTCCGGCACGGATGAAGGACCTCGGCCTGCTCAAGGCTGACTGGATCGACACACCGATCGGACCGATGCTGGCGATTGCTGACGATCATGCGCTGCATCTGCTCGAATTTGCCGACCGGCCTGCCCTGCCAACGGAACTGAACCGTCTGAAGACAAGACAGGGCTGCGGGGTGGCAATTGGGCGAACCGCCGTGACCGAACAAATCGCGGCCGAACTGGCTCGCTATTTCAGCGGCGATCCGAATGATTTCGAAACCCGGGGATTCGAAACCCGACTGGCCGGACATGGAACGCCATTCGAGCGCGATGTGTGGCAGGCGCTGCGGCACATTCCAGTGGGGGAGACCTGTAGCTATTCAGAGCTGGCGACAGCCCTTGACCGTCCAAGCGCCGTGCGGGTGGTGGCACGGGCAAATGGAGCAAACCAGATCGCTATCGTCATACCATGCCACCGGGTCATCGGCGCGGATGGCAGCCTCACCGGCTATGGCGGCGGACTGTGGCGCAAACAGTGGTTGCTCAATCACGAACGACGCATAAAACACAACCCATAAGCGTCGCTGATCGTTGTCATTCAAAACATTCGCTGGACGATTTGACGCATCTCGGTCATTTTTCGCGCGTCCACTGGCAGCCAGACTATTTCCAGGAAAAGGGAAAAATTCCCTGTTTCCATGACGGATAACAAGGCTCTCGGCTTGCCACCTTTTCACCCCTCACCCATCGCTTGTCTGCGTCGTCGCGACGTAGGCTCCTGTCCTCGTGCCCGCTTGAAAGGAAAAGATCATGCGCACGACAGATCCGACGAAAAACAGTGTTGTCCTGGCCCCCAGAGGCGGTTTCACCCGCCGCTTTGCGACGGCCTATCGCTGGATCGCTTCGGTTCTGGCGCGCCGTTTCTCGCGTCAGGGCGGGGAAAAGCCGAGCAACAACATAAGCGAGTTGAATGCGCATCAATTGCGCGATATCGGCCTCGACGAAAGGGATATCTCATCCCGGCAGGAACAGGAGCGGCACGCCCGACTGGCGGCCTATGCCTTCCTGATTGGGATGCACGGGCGGTAAAACTCATGCCATGCCTGTCAAAGCGCCGTACTAGAGTCTGTCAGGTTCAAATTGAACCAGACAGACTCTAGATTCTTTTGTTTTCGTTTGTCTTTTCGGGAAAACCGGATTCCACTTTTCCCTGACAAACTCTACGCGGCGCTTTGACAACTCACACGTATCTCAGCCCGTCTTCAGCAACCGGCTTTTCTGCCGGTTCCAGTCGCGTTCCTTCTCGGTCTCGCGCTTGTCATGCAGCTTTTTGCCCTTGGCCAAGGCCAATTCCAGCTTGGCGCGGCCTTTTTCGTTGAAATAGATTTTCAACGGCACCAGCGTCATGCCTTCGCGATTGATGGCAACGCGCAGCCGGTTGATCTCGCGCTTGTTGAGCAGCAATTTGCGGCGACGGCGGGGTTCATGATTGAAACGGTTGGCCTGGAGATATTCCGGCAGATGCGAATTGATCAGCCAGATTTCCTCACCCTCGTCTGAAGCATAGGATTCGGCAATATTGGCCTTGCCTTCGCGCAGAGACTTGACCTCCGTGCCGGTCAGCATGATGCCGGCCTCGTAGGTGTCGATGATCTCATAGTTGAACCGCGCCTTGCGGTTTTCCGCGACGATCTTGTTTACGGTGCGCTGGCTGCCTCTGGGTGCCATGAACTCTGTCCAATCCGACCTAATGCTTTTTTGTTTTTGTTGAACGCCGGTGGGTCACTACTCCGGTCTGTAGGCCTTATGTAATACAGCAATATCAGGAATGGAAGAAGCCGGAGCCAATGTGAACTCCGGCCCAGCCGTCCATTGATGATCTCAGTTCATCAGACCAGCATGTTGAAGTGCGGCATCGATGGCAGCTTCGGTCGAGGCTTCCAGCGTCGATAACAGCGGCAGGCGTGCGGTCCGGCCCATCCGGCCAAGCCGCGACAGGGCATATTTCGCCCCGCAAAGACCTGGCTCCAGGAAAATCGCCTTGTGCAGCGGCATCAACCGATCCTGATAGTCAAGCGCCTTGGCGAAATCCCCGGCCAGCGTCGCTGCCTGGAACTCGGCGCACAGGCGCGGCGCGACATTGGCCGTCACCGAGATGCAGCCAACCCCACCATGGGCGTTGAAGCCAAGCGCGGTCGCATCCTCGCCGGACAGTTGGATGAAATCGTGCCCACAGGTGATGCGCTGTTCGGAAACCCGCTCCAGTTTGCCGGTGGCGTCCTTGACGCCAACGATGGTCTTATGGGTATGGGCCAGCTTGCCCATGGTTTCCGGGCTCATATCGATTACCGAGCGCGGCGGAATATTGTAGATGATGATCGGCAGAGATACGGCCTGGGCAATCGCCGAGAAATGCGCAATCAACCCCTTTTGGGTCGGCTTGTTATAATAGGGCGTCACCACCAGCACGGCATCGGCCCCGGCCTTTTCGGCGTGCTGGGCGAGATCGATGGCTTCCATCGTATTGTTGGAGCCAGCACCGGCTATCACCGGAACCCGCTTGGCAGCCACTTCGACACATAGTTCCACCACCCGTTTGTGCTCGGCATGGGTCAGGGTTGGCGATTCGCCTGTTGTGCCGACCGGCACCAGGCCGGAACTGCCTTCGGCGATCTGCCATTCGACATGAGCGGCAAAGGCTTTCTCGTCAATCGCCCCGGTTTCGGTGAACGGCGTGACGAGCGCGGGCATGGAACCCTGGAACATGCATAGAACTCCCAACAGCCGCCAATCCCTGGTCAGCCGTAAATGTGCAATCAAACGCGGGCACATTACTGCTAGGCCCGCACCGGTACAAGCACGGTTCGACCGGTTTTATGACAGTTTTTCAATGCGGAATTTTCGTCGCATTGACGCCATTTCATTAAGCATTCATTAATCGGGGTCAGAGTTAATGGGAGCTATGCGCATTTTCCGGACGAGTTTGCCGATGAAACGGACCATTTTGCTCAAGCTTGCCCTGTCCATAGGTGTGGCAGCGCTGGCCCCTGCCGGTGTGTCCTGGTCCCAGCCGCTTCTGGGTGGCGGGGATGTGCCAGCACCCGCCAACCGTCCAGCGGCGCTTTCGGCCTCTACCGCCTCCTCTGTTTCTGGAGACATTACCGGCTCTATCCCGGTGGTCGCACCCATGCCGGTCGAACGGTCGCCGCTGAAATCCGGGCTCGACGCGCTTTCGGACCGCAATGGAGCGCTGGCGCTGGCGATTCGCGATGCCATGCCCCAGGGGCTGGACCGGCATATGCTGACATGGTCGATTGCCATGTCGGGCCTTGCCGGTATTCCTTCCTCGGAAATTGCCAATGCCCAGCGCGAGCTGAAAGGCTGGCCGGGGCTTTCCGCCTTCCGCGCCAATTCGGAAAAAGCGCTGTTGCGCGAAAACCCGCCAGCCCCGGATGTACTGGCAGCCTTCGGAGAGACCAAGCCGGAAACGGCAGAAGGCACGATCATCCTGACCCGCGCCCTGGTGGCAAGCGGCAATCGCAGCCGCGCCGTTTTTATCCTGAAAGACCTGTGGCGCAACCAACCGCTGGAGATTGCCACCGAAGACCGCATCCTGAGCGAATTCGGCGGCTTGCTGACCCGCGCCGATCACAAGCTGCGGATGGATTATCTGATGTATCGCGGCCGCACCGCCCAGGCCAAGCGATTCGCGTCGCTTGGCGATGCGCAGGCTCTTTATGCCGCCTGGATGGCCGTCAACAGCCGTTCGCCCAAGGCCGTGGCGCTGGTTCAGGCCGCCAGCGCACGGTTTGGCAATGACCCCGCATTGCTGTTCGTCAAGATCGAGTATCAGCGCCGTCAGGACAATTACCAGGACGCGGCAAAGCTGCTGGCGCTTGTGCCCAGAGACGCGTCACGATTGGTCAATCCAGGCGAATGGTGGAACGAGCGGCGTATTGTGGCGCGCGGCCTTGCCGATGACGGCAAATACCGGCTGGCCTATCAGGTTGCCGCTGGCTACACCGCGACCGACCCGGTCGATATCGTCGATGCCGAGTTTCATGCGGGCTGGTATGCCCTGCGCGGCCTCAATGATCCGAAAACCGCAGCCCAGCATTTTCGCCGGATTGTCGAGGCGTCGAATCGTCCATTGTCGGCCTCGCGCGCCTATTATTGGCTGGGGCGTGCCGATGAAGCACAGGGCAATCCGACCGCAGCGAGACAGGATTTCGTCAAGGCAGCCGATTATCCCGGAACATTCTATGGGCAATTGGCTGGCGCCCGCCTGAAGCAGACACGGCTCGACATTCGCTACCCCACACCGACGGACGAAGACCGCCGTCGATTCGCCAGCCGGGAAGCCATTATTGCTATCGATCGTTACAAGGCCGCCGGTCACGAATGGCGCGGCGCAAGCCTTTACCGGGCCTTGGCCGAACAATTGCAAAGCCCTGGAGAACTGGCGCTTCTCGCCTCCAAGGCCGAACGCGCCGGCAATCACCAATTGTCGTTGCAAGTGGGCAAGACCGCCTATGGCCGTGGCATAAACGTGCCGGCCCTGGCCTTTCCCATCGGCGTCATTCCGGCTTCCGCCAATATTGCCGGCTCCGGCAAGGCTCTGGCCTATGCCATTGCCCGTCAGGAAAGCGCATTCAACCCGGCAGCCGTGTCCGCCGCCAATGCCAAGGGCCTGCTGCAACTGATGCCAGCCACGGCAAAGGCCGTCGCCAAGCGTCATGACATGACATTTTCACCGGATCGGTTGACCCAGGACGCCGCTTATAATGCCACGCTCGGCGCCCATTATCTGGGCGAACAGATCGACGCTTTCGGCGGCTCCTATATATTGACGTTCATTGCCTATAATGCCGGACCAAAGCGGGTGCCGGAATGGATCAATCGCTATGGCGATCCGCGCGGCATGCCGATTGATGACGTGGTCGACTGGATCGAGCGCATCCCCTTCCCCGAAACGCGCGGCTATGTACAGCGCGTCATGGAAAACTACCAGATCTACAAGACCCGGCTGGGGCAGACCGCAGATATCGAGCACGATCTTCGCTATGGCCGCTAACGGCTGATCGCGGATCAGGTAACGACAACAGGAGTTCACGGCATGCAACACCTGGAGAGTGGGACCTTTCAAGATCGGACGGTTATAGCTGCCGATGGTATGCAACTGT
Source organism: Agrobacterium vitis (assembly GCF_013337045.2). Lineage (NCBI taxonomy): Bacteria > Pseudomonadati > Pseudomonadota > Alphaproteobacteria > Hyphomicrobiales > Rhizobiaceae > Gillisella > Gillisella vitis. The sequence continues at coordinate 833,142 of NZ_CP118259.1, read as the reverse complement.
TTGCGCGCGATTACCAAGCTAGCGACGACACCCAACTAGCCGCGCAGCCCCCGGTCGTCTGCCTGCCCGGCCTGACCCGCAATCACCGCGATTTCACGCAACTGGCGCGGCGGCTTTCTGCGGGCGGAAGACGGGTGATCTGCATCGATTCGCGCGGTCGTGGCGGCTCCGGGCGTGATCCGGACCCTAAGAACTACAATCTTTTGACGGAAATGGCCGACGTGGTCGCCGTACTGGATGAGCTTGCCGTTGCTCAGGCAGATTTTATCGGCACATCCAGAGGCGGACTTCTGCTGCATTTCCTGGCCGTCATGCATTCCAGCCGTATTCGCAGAGTGATTCTCAACGATGTGGGACCGGTTCTGGAAAAAGAGGGCCTGATCGCCATCAGGGATTACCTGAGCGGCAGTGGCGGACCAAAGACCTGGGCGGATTGCCCTGATTATCTCAAATCCGTGCATGGTGCGACGTTTCCGGTGCTGGAACAGCAGGATTGGGAAGACATGGCACAGGCACTCTATCGCGACGAAAACAGTATCCCCGTCGCCGACTACGATCCGGCGATTGCAGCACAAATTTCCAGCATCGATTTCAGCAAGCCCATCCCGGATTTATGGGCGCAATATGAGGCGCTGGCCCCCTTCCCTCTGCTGATCATTCGCGGTGAGCATTCGCAGCTGCTATCCAAGCAGGCAAGCGAATCAATGATCGCTCGCCATCCCTCGGCCAGCCTGGTCATCGCCGATGGCCAGGGCCATGCCCCCCTGCTGCATCTCATGCCGCTTGCAGACGATATCGAGCGGTTCCTGAGCCGCAGGTAAAACAATCACTTGTTCAATGACAGAAGCGAACTGTTTTGATTGTTATGACATGACTGAATGGAAGAATGTTTGATGGCGGAGAGGATGGGATTCGAACCCACGATACCATCTCTGGTATACTCCCTTAGCAGGGGAGCGCCTTCGACCACTCGGCCACCTCTCCGGTGCGGTCTGATTATGTCGTCGTAGATTCGATTGCAAGCGCTTTTCGCCAACTTCCACGATAAAGGCGCCATTTCCTCATGACAAACAAAGCAAACCGCGCACCACCGTGCCGGCCTGGGCAATTCCAGCATGCTCGTCCCGTACGACCACGCTGCTCTGTCTCGTTTTGAATGCCGTTAATTGCCCTTATACGAAGACTGCCCTTATAAGAAAGGCGGGCGCACTTTCCCTGCAACAAGCGGGCTACATTCCCGAACCTCGTCAGGTAACGAGCGACACCGCGATTGGTTGAGAGAATCGCAAGGGTCTAAAATAGAATCGCCACCGATTCTGGCTGTCCTCAGTCCGATTTTGCTACACTGCGTGCCGGAGAGGCTGTTGAAAACATCGTCTCACCTTGAAGCGACTTCACCTGAGATCGCCTCCAAACAGCACTCTTAGGCATCGAATCGCCCGAATTTGCCGCATTTCGGATGAGGTCGAAATTCAAGCCGGTTTTCAGGTGCTTGGCGTTAGCCTTTGTTTTTCAAAGCGTTTCTTAACAAACAGTAAACAAATGCCCCGGTTCGGCCATAGCTTTGTGTCCTTTCAGCAACATCAAACGGGGAAGGCTATGGCGAAACTGCCCCGTTTGCCGTTTGTCGATTGCAAGCGCAGCAGCGTTTTGTATTTTCAAATCCAGAAGCGAGGCGGTGGATCGTCCGTTTCATACGTTAACGGGAATGGGGGCAGGAAATGCTGTCCTTCAGCCAAACAAGCCCAGACCCTAATGAAACTTGACTGGAGGTCATTATGAACATCAAGAGCCTTCTTCTCGGCTCCGCTGCGGCTCTCGCAGCAGTATCCGGCGCCCAGGCAGCAGACGCTATCGTTGCTGCTGCTCCGGAACCAGCTGAATACGTCCGCGTTTGCGACGCCTTCGGCACTGGCTATTTCTACATCCCCGGCACCGAAACCTGCCTTCGCGTTAAGGGCTATGTCCGTTTCGAAGTTCAGGGCAACAGCAACACCAATGACTCTGGTCGTGGTAGTTCTTGGCGTGGCGATGAGCGCGATTGGAATGCTCGTACTCGTGGCCTCGTCACTTTCGACGCCAAGAACGACTCCGAACTCGGCACGATCGGCTCCACCATCACTGTCCGCACCTGGGCCGATGAAGACGGCGGCAGCCTGGAACTCGACGAAGCCTTCATCACTGTTGCTGGCTTCCAGGTTGGTTCCTTCTACAACTACTTCGATACGGGCCTCTCCGGCGAAACCGACGATCTCGGCTCGAACCGTCTGAACTCGATCGCTTACAACTACAAGTCCGACACCTTCTTCGCTGGCATCGCTGTCGACGAACTGACCGGCTATTATTCTCGCGGCACGTCGGCTGTTTACAACGAAAACAAGCGCGTTGGTGTTGAAGGCCAGGTTGGCGGTTCTTTCGGTCCTGTAACGGCAACCCTGCTGGGTGGTTGGGATGCAGCTGCTAACGACGGCGCTGTTCGCGTCATCGCAACTGCAAACCTCGGTCCTGGCGTTCTCGGCGTTGCTGGTCTGTACTCGACCGGCGCTTCCGCTTACTACGACAAGGCTGAGTGGACTGTTGCCGCTGAATACGCAGCAAAGATCACTGACAAGCTGACCCTGACCCCTGGCGTTCAGTACTTCGCTAACACTCAGACTGACGGCGCTGGCGAATACGTTGGCCGTGACATCTGGAAGGGCGGCTTGACGCTGGACTATAAGCTGGCTCAAGGCTTGACCACCAAGGTTTCCGCTCAGTACCAGGATCATTCCTGGAACAACAGCGACGAAGTCTGGTCTGGCTTCGTTCGCTTGCAGCGTTCGTTCTAATTATCTCTTAGGAGATAAGACTAAGACTAGGCCTCGTTGGAATACGGGGCCTAGTCAGTATGCCGGGGGGCAAACAACAAGAGCGGTTCATAGAGAGTACATCTCTATTTCCTAAACGATAAACTGGAGATCAAAAATGAATATTAAGGGCCTTCTTCTCGGCTCCGCTGCGGCTCTCGCAGCAGTATCTGGCGCACAGGCTGCTGACGCTATTGTTGCCGCTGCCCCTGAACCTGCTGAATACGTCCGCGTTTGCGATGCGTTCGGCACTGGCTACTTCTACATCCCCGGCACTGAAACCTGCTTGAAAATGAGCGGCTACGTTCGTTTCGAAGTTCAGGGCGCAAGCAACAACAGCCTGGGCGACGATCGTAACTGGAATGCTCGTACGCGTGGCCTCGTCACTTTCGACGCCAAGAACGACTCCGAACTCGGCACGATCGGCTCCACCATCACGGTCCGTACTTGGGCTGATGAAAACGGCGGCAGCCTGGAACTCGACGAAGCCTTCATCACTGTTGCTGGCTTCCAGATCGGTTCCTTCTACAATCCTTGGGATAGCGATCTGTCCGGCGAAACCGACGACATCGGTTCGAACCGTCTGAATTCGATTGCTTACAAGTACAAGGCCGATAATTTCTTCGTATACGGTTCGGTTGACGAGTTGACCGGTTTGTATTCTCGTGACCTGGCTGACAATCCTTACAACAAGAATTCTCGTGTTGGTCTCGAAGCTCAGGTCGGCACCACCTATGGACCTATCACAGCTAACCTGCTCGGTTCTTGGGATTTCGCAGCCAATGACGGCGCCATTCGTGGCTTGGCAACGGCTGAAGTCGGTCCTGGCGAATTCGGTATCGCTGCGATCTACTCGACAGGCGCAAGCGCCTATTACGACCTCGGCAAGTGGACTGTTGCGGCTCAGTATGCAGCAAAGATCACCGACAAGCTGACCCTGACGCCTGGCGCTCAGTACTGGGGTGAAACCGAAACCGACGCTTCTGGCGATTACTTCGGTCGCGACATCTGGAAAGCTGGTCTGACAGTTGACTACAAGCTGGCAGAAGGCCTGACCACCAAGGTTTCGGCCCAGTACCAGGACCACGATTGGGATGGCAACGACGACGTTTGGACGGGCTTTGTTCGTCTGGAACGCAAGTTCTGATCTGATTGTTGATCTTCAGTTGACAATAGCCTCCGGGTTTACGCCCGGAGGTTTTTTATTGTCTTGATGCGATGTGCAATCTCGCAAGCAGGGTTGGATATAAAGCGCGATTGCGCTTATCGCCCATAATCCCCTCTTATAGGACTGGGTTTGAAGGATTGGGTTCTCGGATTACCTTTGGTCTTTTGGCTTCGATTGAACCATACAAACTCCGCCGTCTTGCCTTGTCGTTTGTCTTTTCGGGAAAACCGAGTTTCACTTTTCCCAAGGCAACCTCTCACTCTGAAAGAATTTGGCTGGCCTTATATCAAGACACGAATACTCACGCATTGTCGCTTTGAACGAGATGCAAGATGTCTTCCATGCCTCATGGGCTTGAGGTGCTTTAAAATGTCTTCGGGAGCTATTTCGTCAGCGCTGGATCAGGCCAGCAACTGCTTTAAATCTTCCTGCGGATTACCAATGATCGCCTTATCGGCGGACCGGCCGGCCTCCAGAAGCTTTTTGGCCGTAACATAGGCCTTGGCATCATTGATGGCATCGACAGCAAGGAAGCGGTCCTGACGATAATACCAGACGGACAGACTACCCTCGCGCAAGCCGGGCCTTACAATCGTCTCGTCATAGCCCAGATTAAGCCCGGCGATTTGCAGTTTCAGATCGTATTGATCCGACCAGAACCATGGTTTTGGTGCGTAGGGCACTGTCCCACCCGCGAGCACCATGGCGATGGCTTCCCCTTGATCGACGGCATTCTGAACTGATTCCAGCCGGACAGTCCCCTCACCCCAGGGAAGCAGCGCGCAATCGCCTGCAGCGAAGATGTCAGGATCGGATGTCCGGGCATAGCTGTCGACAATAATGCCATTTTGCACATGCAGTCCGGCGTTGCGTGCCAATCCGTCATTGGCAGTAGCGCCGATACCGACGATCACCAGATCGACATCGAGCCTGCTGCCATCTGATAGCTCGGCTGCGGTCACGACACCATTATTGCCCAGGAGGCGTTTCAAGCCCATGCCTTCGCGAATCATCACTCCATGGCCCTGATGAACGGCACGAATGAAATCGGCGGTCTCTCTTGCTGCAACACGGGCTAGGATACGGTCGGCCATTTCGATCACCGTGACTTCAAGGCCGAGATGGCGCGCCACGGCAGCAGCCTCCAGACCAATATAGCCGCCCCCTATGATCAACAGCCGCCGCCCTGGCTTCATCACCTCAGCCAGACGGTCGGCATCCGCCTTGTTGCGGATGGTGTAGACACCAGCAAGATTGCCGCCAATTTCCTGCGGCAGTCCCCGCGGTGTCGAACCGGTGGCCAGCACGAGCGTATCATACGAAAGCGATGAGCCGTCCTGAAGCCGCAGCAGCTTTTTTGGCCGGTCAATTTCCTCCACCCAGCGAGAAAGACGCAGGGCGATCGCGTTTTCATCGTACCATTGTGACGGGCGCAACAGCAGTCGATCAAAACTCATTTCACCGATCAGATATTTTTTTGAAAGCGGTGGGCGCTGATAGGGTAATTCCGGCGCAAGGCCAATCATGGTAATCGGTCGTTGGTCGTTCAGCGCCCGTAGTTTTGACGCAACAGAAAAGCCAGCCTGCCCTGCGCCGACGATCACCAAAGAATTTTCCACGCCATGCCTCCAGAAAAATCGCGAATTCTCTGCCGGAAAATGCGGCGGCCAGCGCGATAACCATTCTCTTCAACGGGTAAATACCGGATGCCGACCCGTCAAGTTCGGTGGCCACGCCTGGATGTAATAATGCCAGGTTCAGAAGATCGGCCACCTCCTCACCTTGGGGCGTATCAGAAGAGATGGGGCAGTTCATCAGGCTCGACAATTTTACCGATCAGATGAGACAAACAATTAGGAAAACTGCGTTAAACTGGGATACCAAGAAGGAGAAGAAGGACCGGTGTCATGCCGCTGCAGAACATTCTCGATGCAAAAAAGGACATTCCGCGGGACCTCGCCTATAAGAAGTTCAGCATTGACCGACCAGGCAAAATAATCTTTGTCGGCCACCACCTGAGCACCAAAACCACGGTACGTTGCCTGATCCGCAAAATCTCTTTGCAGGGCGCGGACCTTGAAGTCAGTCGCATGCTACCTGTGCCTAAAAACTTCTTTCTGGAAATTCTAGGCATCCGCGACGAGATCGGCTGTACCTTGATGCGCCGGGAGCAAGAGACGGCAGTGGTGAGCTTCAACATGCTGATCGATCCCGAATTCCTTCATCACGTCGTAAAGCTTTCATTCGAATTTGGCCCGTAATGGCACAGACTAACATAGATTGAACTTGAGATTGAGTTGCGCTTCTTTATGTATTCTCGTTTTGGTTTTAAAATTAGTCCAATCGCTCAAATTTGATGGAATAGATTCAACGCTCTGAAATGCCATTGCGGCAAACTTCTCCTGACAACAAGCACAACCGAGGAGAGACCATGCTGCAAGGAACCCATCTCGCGTCCGTCACTTCAGAAATGTATGAGCGGCGCTGGGACCGTTACCAGGTTCGTCGGCCCGCTCGCATTATGGCGGTCCGGTCAGGTTTGAGCGGCGTGACCATGCGCAGCGCCACGGTGCTGGATATTTCCCGCGGTGGTGCCGGTATAGAATTGGATACCGGGATCGGCCTTGGCAGTCACTACTATCTGGAGGTGTTGGGGATTGCCACGCGTATTGGCTGTGCTGAGGCTTATCGCAACGGCACAAGGGCTGGCGTCAAATTCCTGATGCCGATTTCAGATGTCTTGTTGCAGCGGATTATCCGTACCGACTTCGTCATGAGTGCCGACCGCACCAAAGACAATGCTGGAAAGACCGTTGCGCCGGGTACAGGCAGACTTGCCCGGTGAGCAGGCGCTCAAACCTCGAGGCGCACCATTTAGTTTCAATCAACTGCCGTCGGCTGCAATAAAGAGAGAGCTAGCCTCTGTTGTTTGATCTCATGCCCCTTGGCGGCTCCTTGCAGCCTTTCTATTCTCAGCGACACCGATTCGCCAGGAATAGCGTTCATGTCATCCTTTTCGCGGTTTACGCCGCTCATCTCTCGTCTGCCCGCCACCGTCCCCTTTGTCGGCCCCGAAGCTATCGAGCGCCAGCGTAGTCTGCCGGTCAAGGCACGGATCGGCGCCAATGAGAGCGGCTTCGGCCCCTCGCCCAAAGTTCACCTGGCGTTGCAGGCCGCCTCATCCGACATCTGGAAATATGCCGATCCCGAAAATTTCGAGCTGAAGGCCGCTCTGGCTGGCCATTATGGTCTTGGCGCCGATAATTTTGCGGTTGGCGAAGGCGTCGATGATCTTCTGGGGCTGACCGTGCGGCTGGTGATCGAGCAGGGTTTGCCAGTCGTCACTTCGCTTGGCGGTTATCCGACCTTCAATTTTCACGTCAATGGCTTTGGCGGGCGACTGGTAACGGTGCCCTATCGGCAGGACCGCGAGGATCTCGACGGTTTGCTGGAGGCAGTGCGCCGCGAAAATGCGCCGCTGGCCTATCTCGCCAATCCCGACAATCCGATGGGAAGCTGGCACGAGAGCCACGACGTCGTCGCCTTTGCCCGCGCCTTGCCGGAGACATGCCTGCTCATTCTGGACGAAGCCTATAGCGAAACCGCCCCGGCTGGCAGCATCCCTGCGGTCGATGCGCTGATCGACCTGCCGAATGTGCTGCGGATGCGGACATTTTCCAAGGCTTACGGCCTGGCTGGGGCACGGATCGGCTATGCGATCGGCACACCCGGAACGGTGTCTGCCTTCGACAAGATTCGCAATCATTTCGGCATGGTGCGGACCTCCGTCGCCGCGGCTCTGGCCGCCCTCGCCGACCAGGATTATCTGACCGCAACCGTCGCGCGGATCATCGCGGCACGGGAGCGAATTGCCGGAATCGCCCGCCAGAATGGACTGCAACCGCTGGCCTCAGCGACCAACTTCGTGGCGGTGGACTGCGGTCGTGACGCGGCCTATGCCCGCGCTATTGTCGACGGATTGATGCAGCATGGCGTGTTTATCCGCATGCCGGGCGTCGCGCCGCTCAATCGCTGTATCCGCATCAGCGCTGGCTTGCCGGAGGATCTCGATTTGCTGGAGCAAGTGCTGCCGAAGGTTTTGCGCGATCTCGAATCGAAGTGATTGAACCACTTGGAAAAACAAAAACCGCGCCGGCCTTGTTCCTGCCGGTCGCGGTTGAATGGTTTGGTATTACCCTGTTTCGTTGATGCCCTGTTTGGATGGCGGTGGATCAGTGGGAGGTCATCCATTCACGGGCGTCACGCAGCGCTTCTGCCAGCTGGCTCTTGGTCATGGTGGAGGCCAGATCGGACCGGAGGCCGACAGAACGGTCACAGCCTTTGATCGCGGCGATATTCAGCCATTTATGGGCAGACACCAGATCCTGCTCGCAGCCACGACCGGTGGCATACATCAGGCCCATGATCCGAAAGATATCAGCCTGGGGCTGGCCGCCAATCGTGGCCATATCGTCTGCCTGCATATCGAAACGTGCCATGGTCTAGTTCCTGTCCAATTTGGCTTCGGTTGGTCTTTTTTCAGTGTCATGGCGGGTTTCCGGCTTATCATTGCGCCGGAATACCCCACCAAGCTAAGTCCCTGTTTTCATGTCTGAACCGTCAACATCCTGGCAATCTTGCGTCGCTTTTCGGTGTTTGCGGTGCGGCAGGTTTTCCCTGCTCGTTTGATGGGTCCATTATGTCGGACGGGTTTCAAAATGCGCTTAAAATGCTTGCTTAACGGGTGGCAAACGGGCTCGAAACCCTTTGTCAACTTGTCTTTCCGTTAAGCATCACAGGGGCTGGTTTACCGGCAAATAGAGGTTAATTTTACTGATCTTTTACAGTTGTGATTTTACTCTTTGTTCATCATGATCGAGAGAGATGCGGAAAGGCTTCGAAATTCGTCCCTTGCGATAGCGCCTTTCACATCGCATCAGAGCCCTATTTACGTTTACGTGCGCGTCATTTAATTTGACGGTCTTGTTACCCGAAACCATATCGGGGGCGGAGGATCGTGGAGGAAAGAATGAGAACTATTTTGCTAGCAGCCGGACTATTGGCCTTGAGCCTGACAAGTGTCAGCGCAGCTGAGCCGATCGAAGGCAAATGGAAGACGGCGAGCGGTGAAACCGCCGAGATCGCCAGCTGTGGCACAGCCTTTTGCATCACCCTGAAGACGGGCAAGCATGCTGGCAAGCAAATCGGCAAGCTGAGTGGCTCAAGTGCCAGCTATACCGGCGAAGTCACCGATCCGGATAATGACAAGACCTATTCCGGCTCGGCAAATGTTCAGGGCAAGTCCCTCAACTTGAAGGGCTGCGTGTTGGCCGTGCTGTGCAAGAGCCAGACCTGGACCCGGATGTAATATTTCGCCGCGCCGGATCATACCGGCGCGGTATTGCCTGATTTTCAAGACGCCTGCTTATCGCGCCTTTTGACCAAACAGCACTTTCTTGGCTTCCTCATCGGTGGCGACATTGCTACGCCGCTCGGCGCCAACAGCAATACCGGCCTTGACCGCCGGGCGTTCCATCATCGCCTCAAACCAGCGCTTCAGATGGGGGAAATCGTTGAGGTCCTGTCCCTGATTGGCATGGGGTACGACCCAACCGACGCAAGCCATGTCGGCAATGGAATAATTGCCCGCCAGAAACTCCCGATCCGCCAGCCGCTTGTTCATCACACCATAGAGACGGTTGACTTCATTGGTATAGCGGTTGATGCCGTATTCGATCTTTTCCGGCGCATATTGGCGGAAATGATGCGCTTGTCCGGCCATTGGGCCAAGGCCGCCCATCTGCCAGAACAGCCATTGATCCACCTCGACACGGGCGCGCTCGTCGGTGGGGTAGAATTTGCCGGTCTTGCGTCCCAGATATTGCAGGATGGCGCCGGATTCAAACACGGATATCGGCTCTCCGCCCGGACCATCCGGATCGATAATTGCTGGCATGCGGTTATTGGGCGAAATTTTCAGGAAATCCGGCGCGAATTGCTCGCCCTTGCCGATATTGATGTATTTCACCTCATAGGGCAGGCCGAGTTCTTCCAACAGAATGGAAATCTTCCAGCCATTCGGGGTGGGCCAGTAATAAAGCTCGATAGGCGCTGTCATGGGCTCTCTCCTTTACGGCATCGTGTGTTTTATCAAATGCCGATGCTGTAGCACTTCAAATGATGCAGTCGCTGCCTGTCCTGAGGTAAATATCATGACACCAAGTTCAAGGGACAGTCGCCATAAAACAACAGCGTCAAAGGGGATTCCAGCCTCGCGATAGCTTGATCGTTTTATATCAAAACCATCAAGCTATCGGGGGATATCATGAGAGAGATTGCACTACGGCTGACGGCGGTAACGGTTATCATGGCGGTGTTCGCGGCGCTGTTCTCCATACTGGTCGTCAATTCTGCCCGCATACCGCAAAACCTGCGCACGGGCCTGGCGGGAGAGCGGCTCTATTCACTGCAAAACGGGTCGTCGTTTGCCAATCAAAACATCACCGCGCGCAGGGGATAAAATCAGCGGAAATGCATGGCTGTCGTTTGCTTGTTATTCAGACCGATATATAACGTCTCATGAGCAATAGAATCGTCAATTCCATCCCTGGGCCTATCCCCGTCACCATCATCAGCCCACCCGCTTATGAGGCAAGGCTGTTTGCCGATGCCAACGAGGCTGTCGATGCGATTACAGAGATTTACGAGCGCAATACGGCGTTTCTCATCGATGCATTTACAGCCCTTGCCAATGGCGCACCGATAGAGGGCCGTTACCGAGCCTTCTATCCGCAGGTCAGTATCGAGACCAATAGTTTCGGCCATCTGGACACCCGGCTTTCCTATGGCCATGTCACCTCGCCTGGCGTCTACACCACGACGCTCACCAATCCGAAACTGTTTCGCCATTACCTGAAAGAACAGCTATCCCTGCTGATGCGCAATCATCAGGTTCCGGTGCGGGTCAGCGAATCGACAACGCCGATCCCGCTGCATTTCGCCTTCGGCGAAGGCGCGCATGTCGAGGCTTCGGCCAATGGCTTTTCCGATATCCAGTTGCGCGATATTTTCGATACGCCTGATCTTTCGACCACGGACGATGAAATCGCCAATGGTGAATATGAGCCGCCAGCCGGTGAACCGTTTCCGCTCGCACCTTTCACGGCGCAACGGATCGATTATTCGCTGGCGCGGCTGTCGCATTATACCGCGACCAGCGCCAAGCATTTCCAGAACTTCGTGCTGTTCACCAATTACCAGTTCTATGTCGATGAGTTCTGCGCCTATGCCCGCACCCTGATGGCCAATGGCGGCGAAGGCTATACGGCCTTTGTCGAGCCGGGCAATATCACCACGCTGGCTGGTGAAAATGCGCCCTCTTCCGGCGCGCCGCTTGGCCGCCTGCCGCAAATGCCTGCCTATCATCTGAAAATGAAGGGGCATGCCGGTATTACCATGGTCAATATCGGGGTTGGCCCGTCCAATGCCAAGACCATTACCGACCACGTCGCCGTGCTGCGCCCGCATGCCTGGCTGATGCTTGGCCACTGCGCCGGTTTGCGCAACAGCCAGCGGCTCGGCGATTATGTGCTGGCTCATGCCTATATGCGCGAAGACCACGTGCTGGACGACGACCTGCCCGTCTGGGTACCGATCCCGGCACTGGCCGAAGTGCAGCTGGCGCTGGAAGATGCCGTCGAGGAAATTACCGGTTATGAAGGATTCGAGCTGAAGCGTATCATGCGCACCGGCACGGTAGCCACCATCGACAATCGCAATTGGGAACTGCGCGACCAGCGCGGTCCGGTGAAGCGCCTGTCACAATCGCGCGCCATTGCGCTCGATATGGAATCCGCGACGATTGCCGCCAATGGCTTCCGCTTCCGCGTGCCCTACGGCACGTTGCTCTGCGTGTCCGACAAGCCACTGCATGGGGAGTTGAAGCTGCCTGGCATGGCGACGGCTTTCTACAAGACCCAGGTCAGCCAGCATTTGCAGATCGGTATCCGCGCCTTACAGAAGCTCGGTGCCATGCCAACGGAAAAACTGCATTCGCGCAAGCTGAGAAGCTTTTTCGAAACGGCCTTCCAGTAAGCATCTTCGATGCCTTGCCGTTGATGCCTTGACGTTTCAGGGCTTTCGCACAGGCGAAGGGAAAACCGCGTGCAGCGCCAGCGAGAGCGCTGCACTGAGCAGGGCCGAGACGATGACGATCAGATGCAGGTTGACGGCGGCCTTGGCCAATCCATCCATATCCTGCACTGCCGCTCCAAGAGCGGCTGCACCGGCGACGATGCCAGCCGGATAGGTGCCGACGCCAGCGGGCGCATGAAACGGCAGGACGGAGGAAAGCTCTCCGCCCAATGCGCCGCCAAAAGCTGCAGATAGCGGTGTCACCTGCATCAGGCTCAACACCCAGGCAAACACCAGAACCTTGGTCCCCCAGGTGACGATAGTCATGGCCCAGGCTCGGAAAAAGGCGGCCTTATGCGCAGGCAAGCCTGCCTCCACCCCTTCGACCATCTTTAGCACCCTGCCAGAGAAACGCGCCCTTGCGAAAGCTAAAGCAGGGCGTTTCAAGGCAAAGCCGATCAGCGGTAAGACCAAAAAAAGCAGCCAGACCATTCCCCATACTTGGGGCTGCGGTTTTCCCAGCACCAGGCCGAGACCGGCAGCGGCCAGAAGCGCATGCAGATCCAGGAGCCGCATCACCAGCAGCGCCGAAGTTCCTGACAACAGCGGCACGGAAAATTCCGAGCGCATCAGCAGCGGAAAGCTGGTTTCACCACTTCGAAATGGCAGAAGAATATTGAGGAGGTTATGGACCTGCGCCAGATGAAACAGCGCGGTAAACCGGCCCGAGGTTTGGCGTGGGAAATAATCGTAGATCCGCCAGGCACGGACCAGAGAGGTGGACACCAACAGGCCCAGTGCCAGCAGCACTGTTGAAAGGCCCAGCGCCTGCCACTCTCGCAGCACCATGGACCAGCCCCAGACGGCTTCGACAAAAACCACATAAGCGGCAATGGCGATAAAGGCCATGAGCGAAACGCCATGGCGCTTTATCCACGATTTGCGGTGACTTTGATCGATTGAGGTCATTGCCCTGACAGTTCCGAATTGCGTGGCCGCGCCGGTTCCTATAACACCCGGACTTATAAAGGCCAGCAATTTTCGGAGTTCCTCCCTTGCCGACAGACCGTTTCGCCGCCGTGACCGGCCATGCTTCCTCTGATAATGCCGCATCCGCGATTGAACTGTCGGTCGTCGTGCCCTTCATGAACGAAGAAGACAATATTGGTCGCATGATCGAGCGGGTGATGGAAGCGCTGAAGGATTTCGGCAAGCCCTGGGAACTGATCGTCATCGATGACGGCTCCACCGACCGGACATTGAGCCGCGCACAGGCCTATATCGGCCGTGAAGGCCTCGACCTGAAAATCATCGAATTCCAACGCAATTTCGGCCAGGCGGCAGGCCTTCAAGCTGGTTTCGACGCCGCACGCGGACGGCTGATTGCCTCGCTGGACGGCGACCTGCAAAACGACCCGCACGATATTCCTGGCATGATCGCCGAGCTGGAAAGCCGTGATCTCGACCTGCTCTGCGGCTGGCGCAAGGCCAGGCAGGATGCACTGGTGCTGCGCAAGATCCCCTCCTGGTGTGCCAACCGGCTGATCGGCAAGGTCACCGGCGTACGCATCCACGATTATGGCTGCGGCCTGAAACTCTACCGCGCCCAAATCATCAAGCAGATCAGCATCATGGGCGGCATGCACCGCTTCATCCCGGCCTGGGTCGCCAGCGTCATTCCATCGTCACGGATCGGCGAAACCGTGGTCAATCACCATGCCCGCCAGTTCGGCACCTCGAAATACGGCATTTCCCGCACCGCCCGCGTCGTGCTCGATCTGCTGGCCGTGCTGTTTTTCATGCGCTTTCGCCAAAGGCCCGGCCATTTCTTCGGGATGATCGGCTTTTTCATCGGCACGCTCAGCGCGCTGATCCTGTTCTATCTGTTCGTCATCAAGCTGATGGGCGAGGATATCGGCACGCGGCCGCTGCTGCTGGTCGGCGTTATGCTGTTCCTGGCCTCGATCCAGATGATCACCACTGGCATTGTCGCGGAAATGCTGACCCGTTCCTACGATACACCGCGTGCCTATGTGATCCGCAAGACCTACGACCAAGCACCGGATACCAAGGACATCTGAGATGATTTCGACGCTCCGGCAGAAGCCCGCTTCGCTCTTCCTTCTCCTGGGCCTCTATTTTCTCGTACAGGTGCTGGTGCGGCTGGCCCTGCCCGCGTCGCTGGAACTGGACGAAGGCCAGCAGCTCTATTATGCGCAATGGCTTTCAATTGGTTATGACAGCCAGCCGCCGTTCTACAACTGGATCCAGTATGGTGTGGTGGAGCTGCTTGGCCCCAACCGACTGGCGCTGGCACTGTTGAAAAACCTGATGTTGTTTGCCAGCTATGCGCTAATCGCGCTGGCCGCAGCACAGGTGCTGAAAAGCCGTGATCTCGTCATCATCGCCTGCCTCAGCCTGTTGACCATGCCGCAGATCAGCTTTGAGGCACAGCGAGACCTGACCCATACCGTCGCGCTGATTTTCTGCACCGCGCTGTTGTTGTTCGGGGTGTTGCGGACCCTGAAATCGCCCAGCATCTGGAGCTACGCCCTGACCGGGGCTGCGATCGGCTGTGGGTTTATTTCCAAATATAACTTCGTTCTGCTGGTCAGCGCCGCTTTCCTCGCCATCCTGGCGGAGCCGAAGTTTCGCCGGCGTGTACTGGACTGGCGCATCCTGCTGACGGCTGGGGTGGCACTGGCCATCGTGCTGCCGCATGCCCTGTGGTTTTTCCAGCATATGCAGGAAGCGACCCGCAATACGCTGGGTAAAATGACCGATGACAATATTACCAGCCTGCCACAGCAGATCCTCAAGGGGCTGACATCACTCAGCACTGCGGTTCTGGCCAGCGCCGCCCCCACTATGGCGCTGCTGCTGATCCCTTTTGCCCGCACCCTGCCCTTCCCTCACCTGCCGCGTCCAGCCGCCTCCGTTTTGTCCGCCAGCAATGAATGGACCCGGCTGCTGGGCCGGATGATGCTGCTGGTGGTCGCCGTTCTGGCGCTGATGGTAATTTTCGGCGGCGTCAGCGCCATCAAGGACCGCTGGCTTGCGCCCTGTTTCCTGATGCTGCCGCTCTATCTTTGCCTGAAAGTCGAGGCAGCAGGCTTAGGCGAAGAGGGACAGTTGCGCCGCTTTATGGTCGTCGCGCTTGCTATCATGGTGATGGTGCCGGTGATCCTCTATGGCCGCGTGGTCGGTGCTGGCATTATCGGCCATTACCAGAAGCAGAATGTACCCTATGGCCAGGCCGTTGCCACGGCGCTGGCCTCTGCGCCAAGCCTTCCGGCGCTGGTGCTGACCAGCGATCAGCAGATGGCCGGCAACATCCGCCTGCATGCGCCGGATATTGCCGTTACCGTTCCGCCGACAAGCGGCGTGTCTGCACCGGCGCGTTTCGATGCGCAGCATCCGCTGCTGGTGATCTGGCGTAATTTCGGCAGGCCCAATCCGGAAATGCCGAAGGCCATGAAGGATTGGATCGCCACCTATCCCGGTCTACAGGCCCAATCGGTCGGCGAAATCGCCCTGCCCTTCCTGCATGGACGGCCGCACTCGCTTTATTCCTTCGGCTACGCCCTCTATTATTCCACCACACCCTGAAATTTCGCAGGCCCTGAAATTTCGATTTGAAAAAATTCACATTGCCACTTGATAGATTTTATCTACGATATATCTTAGACCTATAAAAACTTATCGGAGATACACAATGCGATTTTCTCATTCACACCAAGACCAAGGGGGAAATGGTGGCAGGCATGGCCGCAGAGGAGGAGACAGGATCGGTCATCCGCTTGCCGACTTGATGCACGCGATGCGCGGCGGCCCCTTTGGACATAAAGGGCCGGACGGCAGGCATGGGCGCGGGCGCGATGGCGAACGTCGCCGGATGTTTGAGACCGGCGAATTGCGGCTGGTGCTATTGAAGCTGATTTCAGAACTGCCGCGCCATGGCTATGACCTGATCCGCGAGATTGAGCGGCTATCGGGCGGCGCCTATGCGCCCAGCCCCGGCGTGATCTATCCGACCATGACCCTGTTGCTGGATATGGGTCTGGCCGAGGAACAGCAGACCGAGGGCACCCGCAAATTGCTGGGCATTACCGAAGCTGGAAAAATCCACCTCGACGACAATGCCGAAGCGGTAGAGATTGCCATCGCCCGGCTGACCGCCCTTGCCAAATTGACCGAGCGCACCGATGCCGGGCCGGTGCGCCGGGCAATCCATAATCTGCGAGCCGTGATCCATGACCGACTCGCCCAGGACGACGTATCGCGTGAGACACAATTGGACGTCGCCCGCATTCTCGATGAAGCAGCCAGCAAGATTGAAAGGCTTTGATCATGACCAAAACCATTGCCACCGTCCCCACAGAACACGGCTGGAAATATGTCCAGCAGCTCTGCAAGCACTGGAGCCATAAACTGGAGGTCGATCTCGGCGACCAAGAAGGTACCGTCAAATTCGACAACGCCATCGCCGTGATGACCTGCGACGAGGCAGGACTGACTGTCACCATCGAGGCAGAAAACGACGACCTGCTGGAGCGCTTCAAAGGTGTGGTCTCCAGCCATCTCGATCGCTTCGCCTTCCGCGAAGCGCCTCTGCCCTTTGATTGGAAACCTGCCTGATACCAAGGTCATTGAAAATGACTTGGTATTCCCTTTGCAAATATCTCAAGCCGTGCAAGCATTTGAGATATTTGCAATGCCTTCAAGACGAGGATGCGTGAGCATCTTCGAGACTTGGCAAGAAAGTGACCTATTCGCGATAATTGTCGCGCAGCCAGTCCAGCGCCTTGCCCAAAACCTCCACCGCCTGATCGACCTCGGCGCGGGAAATAATAAACGGCGGCGAAAACAGCATGCGGTCGCCGGTGGCGCGAACAATCACGCCATTGGCAACGCACTGATTGCGCATTTGCGCGCCAACATCGTCAGGCTTGGCGAAACGACGGCGCGACGCTTTGTCCGCCGTCAGTTGCACTGCGCCGATCAAGCCCAAGCTGACCACCTCGCCCACCATCTGATGATCGGCAAGCGAAGCCAGCGCCGTGGCGAAATACGGGCCGATATCGTCGCGCACCCTCTCCACCAGTTTTTCATCTTCGAGGATACGGATGTTTTCCAATGCCGCCGCCGCGCAGACCGGATGGCCTGAATAGGTATAACCGTGATTGAAATCGCCGACCTCATTGATCAGCACCTCAGCCACCCGGTCCGAGACCAGCACGCCACCGACCGGCAGGTAGCCTGACGATAGGCCCTTGGCAATCGGAGCCAGATCCGGTTCGAAACCGAAATGCTGATAGCCGAACCAACTGCCCAACCGGCCAAAGCCGCAGATCACTTCGTCCGATACCAGCAGAACGTCATAGTGCTTGCAGATCCGGACGATCTCCGGCCAATAGGTTTGCGGTGGAATGATCACGCCGCCCGCTCCTTGCACGGGTTCGGCCACGAAGGCCGCAACGTTTTCGGCACCCAGTTCAAGGATTTTTGCTTCCAGCTCCTGCGCCGCTTGCAGGCCGAACGCGTCAGGCGAAAGCGTGCCGCCCTCGCCATACCAATAGGGCTGATTGATATGGTGAATGCCCTCAATCGGTAGGTTGCCCTGTTCATGCATGTATTTCATGCCGCCCAGCGAAGCGCCCGCCACGGTCGAGCCGTGATAGCCATTCTTGCGGGCAATCACCTGGGTCTTGGTGGGATGACCGAGTGCCTTCCAATAGACCCGCGCCAGGCGAAACCATGTATCGGTGGCCTCGGAGCCTGAATTGGTGAAGAACACATGGTTCATATGCGGTCCGGCCAGGCTAGTAACCTTCTGGGCCAGCAGCGTCGCTGGTGGCGTGGTGGAGCCGAAAAACGTGTTGTAATAGGGTAGTTCCTGCATTTGCGCATAGGCCGCATCGGCAATCGACTTGCGGCCATAGCCGACATTGACGCACCATAGCCCGCCAAACGCATCGAGATATTTCTTGCCCGTCGCATCCCAGATATGGACGCCTTCGGCGCGCTCAATAATGCGGACACCCGCTTCATTCAGCTTTTTGGTGTCATTGAACGGGTGCAGATGATGGGCGGCATCGATAGCGGCAAGATTGGAAAGGGCGGCGGGTTTCTCGTTCATGGCAGGCATCCTCAGGCGGCGGTGTCGCATTGAAAGGCGGCAATTTATCCGCTACGACCATGACGATATGCCCCAGCTTTGGCAAGAACCGCCAAGGGCTGGCAGACCTCTTTCGAAAGCCCGCCATGACCCAGATCGACGCCGCCACCAGCACCGCTCCCGACCCGCAGGCCCGGATCGAAATCCTGCTGGTGGGCATGAATGGCGACCTGCGCGGCAAGATGATCCCGCTCAGTGCTGAGGATAAAGTCTGGAAAAACAGCGTCCGCCTGCCCGCTTCCACTCAGTCACTGGATATCTGGGGCGATGACAATGACGACCTGACCGGTATTTCGCTGACCTTGGGCGATCCCGATGGCCTGTGCATTCCCGACAAGCGTTCGCTTAGCTCCATGCCTTGGGCGCCATCAGGCTCCAAACAGGTGCTGGCCACCATGCACACGCTAGAAGGAAAGCCGCATTTCGTCTGCCCGCGCGCCATTTTGGCCCGGGTGCTGGAGCGGTTTTCGGCCTTGGGCCTGACGCCTGTCGTAGCAACCGAGCTGGAATTTTACGTGATGGAGGATGATTGGCGCGAAACCGGACGGCCGATGCCGCCGAAAGCGCTGACCTATCGCGGCGAGCCGAACGGCTTTCAGCTGTATGACATGCGGGCAACCGGAGCAATGGAGGATTATCTCGCCACCGTGCGCGCCTATGCCGATGCCATGGGCCTGCCCGCCGATGCAACGACGGCAGAATTCGGCCCCGGCCAGTTCGAGGTCAATCTTCTGCACCGGCCCGATGCCATGGCGGCAGCGGATGACTGCATCTACCTGAAGCGCATCGCCGAATTTGCCGCCCGCCGCCATGGGCTGAAATCCACCTGCATGGCCAAGCCCTATGGCGATCAGGCAGGCTCCGGCCTGCATGTGCATGTCAGCATCATCGATGCTGAGGGCCGCAATATTCTCGATGCCAAGGGCGGCGAACCGGTCAAGCTGAAATCGGTAACGGCGGGCCTGTTGCAGACCATGCGGGAAGCACAGCTGATTTTTGCGCCCTTTGCCAATTCCTATCGCCGTTTCCAGCCCGGCTCCTTTGCGCCCGACCGGATCGACTGGGGTTTTGGCCATCGCGGCACCGCGATTCGTATTCCGGATAAAGATGGCCCGGCAGCACGGATCGAGCATCGGGTGGCAGGCGCTGACGCCAATCCGCATCTGCTGCTCGCCGCCATTCTCGGCGGCATGTTGAAGGGATTGGAGGCCGATCTCGATCCCGGCCGAGTCACCACGCCGGATGCGCCAGCCACCAGCCCGGACCTGTTGACCCACGACTTTCTGACCGCCGTCGATGCCTTCCGCACGTCTGATTTCATCGCCGATATTTTTGGTCGCCAATATCGCCAGCTCTATGGCGACACCAAGCGCAAGGAAGCGATCACCTATCTGCGCACCGTGTCGGATTTCGATTACCGGACCTATCTACCGCGCCTGTAAAAGGCGCGCCCCGTCCTCTTTGGACCTCGCGTCAGCAGAATCGCTCAGCGAAATGTGATCCCACTGAGATCGCAATCCCTATAATAAAATACTAAAATACTGCTAACACACAGAATGGAGCACCAACTTCCCCCTAAAATCGTGGGGAGGCCGGGCCAGACTGTGGAAAACATTTTGCCTTTTGAGCACAAAGTGCCTCTGGTCAGAAACCGACAATGTTTTTTTGAAGGCAGGGCTTGTTTTTTGGGCAATTTTACCATTTGGTCAACAACCGAACGAATTCCCCACGGGCGCGGAGACAACAAGAATGACCCAGATGAAAATCAGATTGGCAACGGCAGTGCTGGCAGGTTCCCTGCTGTTTGGTGCAAGCAGTGCATTGGCGGAAGCGGTGCTGAACCGCGGCAATGCAGGCGAACCGAAATCGCTCGATCCGGCGCATATCTCGATCGACATCGAAGGCTTCGTCATTCACGACATGTTCGAAGGCCTGACGACGCATGACGCAAATGGCAAGATCGTGCCTGGCGCCGCCGAAAGCTGGAAAGTCTCCGACGACGGCACTGTTTACACCTTTAAGATCCGCGATAATGCCAAATGGTCGGATGGTTCGCCAGTAACCGCGGAAGACTTCCAGTTTGCCATGCGCCGCCTGGAAGACCCAAAGACCGCCGCCGAATATGCCAACCTGCTCTATCCGATCAAGAATGCGGAAGCCGTCAACACAGGCAAGGCGCCGGTCGATCAGCTTGGCATTAAGGTCATTGATGCCAAGACACTGGAAATCACTCTGGAGCGCTCAACGCCCTATTTCCTGCAACTGATGGCTCATTATACCGCCCTGCCGATCAGCAAGGCCAATTACGAAAAATTCGGTGATCAATTCGTCAAGCCAGGCAATATGGTCAATAACGGCGCATTCAAGCTGGAATCGCATGTCCCGAACGACAAGCTGGTTGTCGCCAAGAACGATCAGTATTGGGATGCCAAGAATGTCAAACTCGACAAGGTGGTATTCTACCCGATCGAGGACGACGCCGCTGCTGTTCGCCGCTATGAAGCAGGCGAACTTGATGTCGTCTACAATTTCTCCGCTGACCAGCTGAAGCGGTTACGCACTGCCTATAACAGCCAGGTCCATGTCGATCCGGGCCTGTCCACCTATTATTACACCTTCGACATGCGCCAAGAGCCGATGAGCGACGTTCGCGTCCGCAAGGCCCTGTCCATGGCCGTCGACCGCGACTTCCTGTCGAGCGAAATCTATTCCGGCGCGCAATTGCCGCTCTATTCCATGGTCCCTCCGGGCATGGAAGGCTATGAAAAGCCGGCCACGCCCGATTTTGCCTCGCTGTCGCAGATCGACCGCGAAGACAAGGCCGTGGAACTGATGAAGGAGGCCGG
Organism: Agrobacterium vitis; assembly: GCF_013337045.2. Lineage (NCBI taxonomy): Bacteria > Pseudomonadati > Pseudomonadota > Alphaproteobacteria > Hyphomicrobiales > Rhizobiaceae > Gillisella > Gillisella vitis. The sequence continues at coordinate 811,971 of NZ_CP118259.1, read as the reverse complement.
TTACGGCCAGGGTGGCAAGCCGCTCAACCTCGAAATCCGCTATAACACCAATACCAACCACGAGCGCGTGGCGACCGCCATTGCCGATATGTGGAAAACCACGTTCGGTGCCAAGGTATCGCTCGTCAATCTCGATGTGGCCTCGCACTATTCCTACCTGAAGGAAGGCGGCAAATACAGCGTCGCCCGTGCTGGCTGGGGAGCCGATTATGCCGACCCGGAAAACTTCCTGGCGCTGACGATCAGCACCAACACGACCTTCAACTACAGCCACTGGAACAATCCGGAATTCGACGCTCTGATGAAAAAGTCCTATGACGAAAAGGACCAGAAAGTGCGGATGGACCTGATGCATAAGGCTGAACAGATCCTGGTGGATCAGCAGCCAGTGGCTCCGCTGATGAACACAGCCAATCTGTGGCTGGTATCCAGCAAAGTTTCCGGTTGGGGCGACAATGCCGTCAACGAGCACTATTCCAAGTATCTCAGCGTATCCAAGTAACGTCGAACAGGAGAATGACGCGCGATGGGCCAATCCGGTCCGTCGCGCGTCGGCTATTTGACCATGATCAATTTCGTCCTGCGCCGACTGATGAGCGCCGTGCCAACGGTATTCGTCGTCATCACCATTTCCTTCTTCCTGATGCGCTTTGCGCCGGGCGGACCGTTCGACCTCGAGCGCCCGTTGCCGCCTGACATCATGGCCAACCTGATGAAGACCTATCAGTTGGATCAACCGATCTGGCAGCAATATCTCGCCTATATCGGCAATGCCTTGCGCGGTGATTTCGGTCCAAGCTTCATCTACAAGGACAATACGGTTGCCCAGTTGATTGCCCAGGCCCTGCCCTATTCGGTTCAGCTTGGCGCCACCGCCCTGCTGATCGCGCTGATCGGCGGCGTCATTCTTGGCACTATCGCCGCGCTAAGACAGAATGGCCTGATCGATTTCGTGGTGATGACCTTCGCGACAGTGGGCGTCACCATACCAAATTTCGTCATGGGACCGGTGCTGACACTGGTTTTTGCCCTGATGCTGTCCCTTCTGCCAGCTGGCGGATGGGGTGATGGCTCACCCTATTATCTGGCCCTGCCAATCACCGTTCTCGCCCTGCCGCAGATCGCCATCATCGCACGGCTGACGCGCGGCTCTATGATCGAGGCTTTGCATACCGACCATATCCGTACGGCCCGCGCCTATGGCCTGCCGTCGCGCACCATCGTCATCACCCATGCCTTGCGTGGTGCCATGCTGCCGGTTGTGTCCTATCTGGCGCCAGCGGCAGCGGCCCTCTTGACCGGTTCGGCTGTGGTCGAGAGCATTTTCACCATTCCGGGCGTCGGCCGCTTCTTCGTCATCGGTGCGCTGAACCGGGACTATCCCTTGGTCATGGCCACCGTGGTTCTCGTTGCGGTATTCGTGATCGTTTTCAACCTGATCGTCGACATCGCCTACGGCCTGCTCGACCCGAGGGTTCGCCATGACTGATATTTCCATTACCTCTCCGGCGGTCGAAGGCCGTAGCCTTGGCCAGTTGGCTCTCTTGCGCTTTCGCCGCAACAGAGCGGCCATGGGCGGCTGCTTCGTTTTGCTGCTGATCACGCTCTTTGCTTTCGCAGGCCCGCTTTTCGTGCCGCATACCTACGATCAGGTATTTCCCTCCTATGTCTCGGTACCGCCGAGCCTCAAGCCCTTCCCGGACCCGGCCACACTTCAACAGGTTGCCGAAGGTGCAGCCAATCGAGCGCGACTGAAGATCAGTGCATTTGCCGTGGAAAACGGCAGCTTCACTGCCACGATCACGTCCGACAAGCCGATCGATCCACGCACTGTGCGCTATTTCGACCGGGTCAACGAGTTCAAGGAAACGCGGGTCGCCCAGACCACCCCAGACCAGCTCAGCATGGTATTGACCGGTCGCGTATCTCAGGAATATTTTCCGTTCGGAACCGATAGCAATGGCCGCGATCTTCTGGTGCGTGTCATGCTGGGCGGTCAGATTTCAATTGCGGTCGGCCTTGCAGCCAGTCTCGTGTCGCTCGGCATTGGCGTGATCTACGGGGCCACCTCCGGCTATCTCGGCGGGCGGATCGACAATGTGATGATGCGCATCGTCGAAATCCTCTATTCGCTGCCCTTCGTATTCCTGGTCGTGGTCATGGTGGTGTTTTTCGGTCGCTCCATCTGGCTGATCTTCATCGTCATTGGCGCGGTGCAATGGCTGGAAATGGCCCGGATCGTCCGCGGCCAGACCCTGTCCTTGAAGCGGCGCGAATTCGTCGGCGCGGCGGAAGCACTGGGTCTGAACGACTGGCAGATCATCTGCCGTCATATCATTCCCAATACGATCGGCCCTGTCATCGTCTTCGTCACTGTCGTGGTGCCGCAGGTGATTCTGACCGAAAGCTTCCTCTCTTTCCTCGGGCTTGGCGTGCAGGCGCCGCTGGCCAGTTGGGGAACGTTGATTTCCGAAGGGGCGAAAAACATGCAGAACGCGCCGTGGCTGCTGATCTTCCCCGCCTTTTTCTTTGTGCTGACCCTGTTTTCGCTCAATTTCGTGGGCGACGGGCTGCGCGATGCGCTTGATCCCAAGGACCGATAAGCATGGACAAGACCGAAAACCAGACGGTGCTGACCGTCAAGGACCTGAAGGTCACATTCACCACGCCCGATGGCGAGGTGAATGCCGTCAAGGGCATTTCCTTCGACGTCAAGAAAGGTGAGACGCTGGCCATCGTCGGTGAATCCGGCTCCGGCAAAAGCCAGACGATGATGGGCATCATGGGGCTTCTGGCCTCCAACGGCCAAGTCGCCGGCTCGGCCCGCTACGGTGAAACCGAACTCGCCGGCGCCAGTATCTCGACGCTGAACGACGTGCGCGGCTCCAAGATCACCATGATCTTTCAGGAGCCGATGACCTCGCTCGATCCGCTTTACACGGTTGGCAAGCAGATTTCAGAGCCGTTGATTTTTCACCGCCGCATGAGCCGGTCGAAGGCGCGCGCCCGCGTGCTGGAACTGCTGAAGCTGGTCGGCATCCCGGAACCGGAACGGCGGATCGACAGCTATCCGCATGAATTGTCCGGTGGCCAGCGCCAGCGCGTGATGATCGCCATGGCGCTCGCCAACGAGCCGGACCTGCTGATTGCCGACGAGCCAACCACGGCACTGGACGTGACGATCCAGGCGCAGATCCTCGATCTTCTCGCCGATCTGCAAAAACGCTTCGGCATGGCCATCGTGTTGATCACCCACGATCTCGGCGTGGTCCGCCACGTCGCTGACCGCGTAGCGGTGATGCGGCGCGGCGAGATTGTCGAACAGGGCAGCCGCGACGATATTTTCGAGCGTCCCCAGGCCGATTACACCAAAATGCTGCTGGCCGCCGAACCATCAGGCTCCAAGGTGGCGCCCCCCTCCGATGCGCCTGTCATTCTCGAAGGCCGCAATGTCGTGGTGGACTTCAACATCAGTTCCGGCATCCTGTTCAAGGGCAATCGAAAGTTTCGGGCCGTCGATCATGTCAATCTGACACTCCGAAAGGGCCAGACCATTGGCATTGTTGGCGAATCTGGTTCTGGGAAATCAACGTTGGGGCGGGCGCTGCTGAAGCTGCTTTCCGCCGATGGCCGGTTCAGCTTCGAAACAACAGATATTTCCGGTCTCGACCGCGCCGGGATGCGACCCTTCCGCCGTCAATTGCAGCTGGTGTTCCAGGACCCCTACGGCTCGCTCTCGCCACGCCAGACGGTTGGCGAGATCATCACCGAAGGGCTTTACGTGCATGAGCCTAATCTCAGCAAGGCGGAGCGCGACAAGCGCGCCATTGCCGCCTTGAAGGAAGTTGGCCTCGATCCGGCCTCGCGCAACCGCTATCCGCACGAGTTTTCCGGCGGCCAGCGTCAGCGCATCGCCATCGCCCGCTCGATGATCCTCAAGCCGAAAGTGGTGATCCTCGATGAGCCGACCTCGGCCCTGGACCGTTCCGTGCAGCGGCAGGTGATCGAGTTGCTACGCGACCTGCAGCAGAAACATGATCTGTCCTACGTGTTCATCAGCCATGACCTTTCGGTGATCAAGGCGATTTCCGACCATGTGATCGTGATGAAGAACGGCAAAATTGTAGAGGAAGGGCCGACGGAAGACATTTTCGAAAGCCCCGCCGAGGACTATACCAAGGCCTTGATTGCGGCTGCGTTTACGCATTAAAGCTTTAGCGCATCGGACCGAAAGTTAAGAACCGGTTTTCGGATAAATCCGATGCGCAAACAAAAACTCAGAGCATCGTGCTGGTTCCGATTTTCTGTACGATGCTCTAGGGAAAGTGTGACAGTTTAAACGCCCGGCTCAGCCGGGCGTTTCTATGATGTGCGCTATACCTGAAGGGCTGGTGCCAAGACCTTCAGTTCCCCGGGATGAATTCTGATCTCTACATCGCGAGGCATGTGCAGCAGTTCTCCATCGATCACGCAGGCGACGCCGTGACGGTGTTTTGGGAAATGCAGCTTGACGATTTGTGAGGTGGCCGATGTGACAGCCTGGTTTTCCGTGAGTTTGCCGCGCAGAATATCAATCGCCAATCCCGCCAATCCGACCGAATCGAGTGGGGCTGCAAGATAAATCCCGAGTTGCCCGGTGGTTATATCATCGGCATAAAATAACGGATTGGTCCCAACCGGGTTGTTGCAAACCGAAACGGCGGACACTTCCTTGCTATCCTGGCGTCCATCAGCGTCGATATCGAAAACGACGTCGAAGCGAGGCGGATTGAACATCACGCTGATCGCTGCGCTGGTGCTGGCCCGCATTTTGCCAAAGCGCGAGGCATAATCCATCCGGTTGCGCAGGCGGACCATTCGGGCATGCAGGCCCGCAGAAAACTGGTGGACATAGGGCTGACCATTGGCAGTGGCAATATCAACGGATTGGACCTCCGCAGAGGCCAGCACCTCCAGAACCTGCCAGATATCGAGCGGCAGTTTCAGCGAGCGTGCAAACAGGTTCATAGTCCCGGCGGGTACGACGCCGAGCGGCAGACCGGCTTTCCAGGCAATGCCGGCGGCCGTCGATATGGTCCCGTCGCCGCCACCGGCGATCAGCGCGTCATACCCCTGCTTTGCAGCCGCCTCGAGGGTCTTGACGATATCACGACCATCAACAGCCATGGTTTCGATCTCATGACCGGCATCGCGGAAGATTTGCTCGGCGCGTGCGCAATAGGCATCCATGTCGGTGGTGCGAAAGGTCCCGCCCTCCCGGTTGAAAACGGCCTTGATTTTCATTCCCGCGCTGCTCCTTTTGACCGACGTCCAGTTCCAGACTGGCGTGCCTTACGTTGAAACCGCACGACAACGCAATTTAACGATCCGCCGTCGATTATGTTGCATGCGTCTGCTGCAAATCGGGTTTGCAGCCGAAAAGATCAAGATCACCATTATCGTTCTACCGCAACGCACACAGGCATGCTAAGGATAGCGGTATCACGTTTGACCATCCCTCCGGCAGGTTTGCGACCTCGACTGTCTTGCCTTGTGCATGACCGCCGCATGGTTAGCGGCTGGATGATGGATGCGCCAAATGGGTTATTTCGCTATTCAGCTGCGTCGAGCAGTCCTCCCTGCTGCCCTTTCTATTGAACAGCACCAGCCTTGCTCCGGTGCCGGGATGATTTTATGAACGATACGATCCGCTTTGCACCCTCAGCTGTCAGACCAGGTCCAGACCGTTCCGAAGCAGCCCTATCACCGCGCACGGTTCTGTTGATTGAATTTGCGCTGGCCGTCGGTGGGTTTGGTATCGGCACCGGCGAGTTTGCCATCATGGGCCTGCTGCCGGAGGTGGCGCAGACCTATTCCGTCAGCGTACCCGAGGCGGGGCGCGTGATCAGTGCCTATGCATTGGGCGTGGTTGTCGGAGCGCCGATCATTGCCGCGCTGGCGGCAAAGCTGCCACGCAAGACATTGCTGCTGATGCTGATGGGCCTGTTTGCTCTTGGCAATATCACCAGTGCAACGGCCCCTAGCTTTCTGAGTTTCACCGTCCTGCGTTTCATCACTGGCCTGCCGCATGGCGCCTATTTTGGCGTCGCCGCCCTGGTGGCCGCATCGATGGTCGAGCCGCACAAGCGGGCGCGCGCCGTTGGCCGCGTCATGCTGGGCCTGACCATTGCCACACTGATCGGCACGCCATTTGCCACCTTCCTTGGCCAGATGATGAGCTGGCGGGCCGCCTTCATGCTGGTCGGAGCAATTGCCGCGCTGACGGCGGTGCTGATCGCGTTCAACCTGCGCAAGGACACGGTAGCGGAAGGCGCCAGCATTCGCCGTGAACTCGGTGCTTTCGGCCGGTTACAAGTCTGGTTGGCGCTTGCGGTGGCTGCGGTGGGCTTTGGCGGCATGTTCTCAATCTTCAGCTATATCGCCAAGACCACCACCGACACCGCCGGACTACCCGCCTCGATGATTGCCGTTGTGCTGGCGCTGTTCGGCATCGGCATGAATGTCGGCAATGTGGTTGGCTCACGCATGGCCGATTATTCGCTGAACGGCACAATCGGCGGCATGCTGGCCTTCAACGTCGTGCTGATGACGATCTTTTCGCTGACCGCCGCCAATCCGGTCATGCTGTGCATCTGCGTCTTCCTGACCGGCTGCGGTTTCGCCGCCTGTCCCGCCGTGCAGACGAGACTGATGGATGTCGCAGCCGACGCCCAGACGCTCGCGGCAGCATCGAACCACTCGGCCTTCAATATCGCCAATGCACTCGGCGCCTGGCTGGGCGGCATGGTGATTTCCGCGGGTTACGGCTATGGCGCAACCGGCTATGTCGGTGCGGTTCTGTCTTTCTTCGGCCTGATCGTCTTCCTCATCTCGGTGACATTACAGCGCCGATCAGCATCCTGACCGGTTATCGAACAAGCACGAGAAGCACGCTACCAACCCACGCCAGCAGCGCGCCTTTGAGTGTGTTTTACGTGCATAGTTAATGGATCATAAGTTCCGCATCTGCCGCTTTCCCGCTCCGCAAGCTTAGAAAGCCACGGTGGAATTTATTGATTAAGTCCTTGCAATATCTCGGAAATTTCCGTACCCGCCGACCAGCAGGATAGCGGAATAAAAATCGAGATGACGCCTATATCCAGACAGAACCGGTAATCACCGAATTGTGTAATGCACCGCACGCTTTCACCCCGGTTCAAGCCGCTATACCCCTCTTGACTTTGCGCAGGCAGAGGCGCAGCTAATATGAACGGGCGGGAATTTCCCGCACGGATATCAACGGAGTCATCGATAAGATGCCAAGCGACAGTAGCAGTCGATTGTCCATGCCGTACGCGGTCGCCCTGCTCTGACGGTTCCGTCAGCTTGCCGGTCGGTTGCGCTACGGCGGATCGACGGAAAGGCAAGCACAATGAATATCGAACGCCTTCCTCTGCGGGCCGGTCATGCTGCCCGCCACCTTCTCAACGACAGCCTTAATGTCGTGACCATTACGGACCGGATTGAACAGCTCAACGCGCTCGACAATTCCGAGGCCGCCGCCATGCTGGCAAGCCTGCCGCAGCCAAAGGCGCTGCGCGTCATTGCCCGCCCCGAACTGGTGCATGCTGCCGACATCATCGCGGCCCTGCCGGTCGATACAGCCGTGCGCCTGCTGAAAGCCACTGCCCACGACCGGGTCGCCGACATTTTCCAGGCGATGGACGACCGCTGCCGCATGATGATCTTCTCGCGGCTCGATGCGGCCACAGCCCATGCTGTCGAACATCTGATGGCCTATCCGCAGCGCACCGCCGGATCGATCATGACGACGGAATTCGTCAGCGTGCCCGATGATTTTACGGTGGCCGAAACGCTGGCCCATGTGCGGATGGTGGAAAATGCCAGCGAGACCGTCTATGCGATTTATGTGCTTGACCGTATCACCCGGACGCTCATTGCCGTGGTCACGTTGCGGCGGCTGATCACCGTGGAGCCCGAGGCCTCCATTCTGTCGGTCGCCCAATGTCACGGTGTCGTGCATGCAGACCCGCTGATGACGCAGGAAGAAGTGGCTCGCCTGATCCGCCGCCACAACTTGCTGGCCCTGCCCGTCACCAATGATTCAGGCCAGATGCTGGGCATTGTCACCGTCGATGACGTGATCGACACGATGATTGCCGACACAACCGAAGACGCCCAGAAATTCGGCGGCATGGAAGCACTCGGCAAGCCCTATATGCAGATCGGCTTTGCCGGAATGATCAAGAAGCGGGCCGGCTGGCTTGCCGCCCTGTTCCTTGGCGAAATGCTTACGGCCAGCGCCATGCAATATTTCGAAGGCGAGCTGGAAAAGGCTGTGGTGCTGACCCTGTTCATCCCGCTGATCATGAGCTCCGGCGGCAATTCCGGTTCACAAGCAACGTCGCTGATCATTCGTGCGCTGGCTGTCGGCGAATTGAAGCTTTCCGACTGGTGGCGGGTTGCCATCCGCGAATTGCCCACGGGCATGACGCTGGGGACTATTCTCGGCCTGGTTGGTTTCGTTCGCATTGCGCTGTGGCAGCACATGGGTCTCTACAATTACGGCGACCATTGGCTGCTGGTTGGCTTCACCGTATTTGCTGCCCTGATCGGCATCGTCACGTTCGGCTCGATGGCGGGCTCAATGCTGCCCTTCCTGCTGCAACGCTTGCGCCTCGACCCCGCCAGCGCCTCGGCCCCAGCTGTGGCGACGCTGGTGGATGTCAGTGGGCTGGTGATCTACTTTACCGTTGCGCTGGTGATCTTGAGCGGAACGCTGTTGTAGGGAGGGATTTGGGATGAGGCCGCCCGGGGATTGGCTAGGGCGGCTTCGCGCGTCATTGCATGCTCGCTGGGGTTTGAGGCAACCCGAGTGCTCTGATTTTGACATTTGATCCTCGACGGCCCGGCAAATGGGTATCAAATGTTAAATTCATTTCACTAGGCCGCACACTCATAAACCGGGTTTGCAAATCGGCCTGATTTTGATTCACTGAGGCCTTGATTTGGAGGCCTCTCATGACCCGTCGCCGGTTTGATCTCACCGATTTCGAATGGACTGTCATCCAGCCCTTGTTGCCCAACAAGCCGCGTGGGGTGCCACGGGTTGACGACCGGCGGGTGATCAACGGCATCTTGTGGCGGTTTCGGACAGGTTCACCCTGGGCAGACGTTCCTGATCGATATGGTCCATATACAACCTGCTACAACCGGTTCGTGCGATGGCGAAAGGCGGGTGTCTGGGATCATGTTCTGGGCGAGATTTCCAAGGCTTTCGACGGCGATATCGTTATGATCGACAGCTCCTGTGTCCGTGTTCATCAACATGCGGCCACGGGAAAAAGGGGGATCAACACGATGGCTGCATGGGACGTTCCCGTGGCGGCTTGACCACCAAAATCCACGCCGTTGTCGATGCCGATGGCCGACCGATCCGTCTCGCACTCACAGCCGGTCAAACCCATGATGGTCGCATGGCAGAACCATTGTTACAGACAATCTCCAAGGGTGCGATCCTGCTGGCGGACAAGGCCTACGATACCAACGCGATCAGAGCATTTGCAAAGCAAAGGCAGGCATGGGCCAATATTCCTGCCAAGAGCAATCGGAAGGGAAGCTTCCCTTTCAGCCAATGGGTTTACCGACAGCGCAATCTCGTTGAGCGTTTCTTCAGCAAACTCAAACAGTTCAGAGGCATCGCAACCCGTTACGACAAAGACCCATTGAACTTTCTCGCCGCTGTCAAATTGGCAGCAGCAAGAATTTGGATCAGATCGTTATGAGTCTACGGCCTAGAGCATCGTGCCGAAAATCGGAATCGACACGATGCTCTAGAATTTTGTTTTAGCATCAGATTTTTCCGAAACCGGTTCCCACTTTTCGGTCCGATGCTCTAAGAAAACACAATCCATACATAAATCATTTCTTCCATAGGCCCGCCTATTAGGTTGTATTAACTATTTTTTTCTATAAAAAGTTGTACTGCACGTACCTCTACGTGCAAATTACAAAATCAGACAATAGAAAAATATTGAGGTAATAAACATGGCCATTTATGATATGAAATCAACCAGCTCCAGAGTTTTTGCAAACGGATCGCATCCGACAATAACAATGAACGGTGATTTAGTTATTGTTGCTGGGTGGAGTTCCACAGCCAGTAGCAATCTATACTACTGCGTAGGAAATTGCTATGATACAGATATTCCTACCATAGGCTGGGGGGAGCAGCTAACATACGACGATGGAGACCAAGCCACCATTTCTATCAATGATAGCGGATATGCAGTTTCTGTTCATAGATCTACCACAGATAGCAACAACTTATTCTATAGAGTTGGAAAGATTGACAAAGAGAAATATATTATCAATTGGGGTGAAAGCATTAAATTCAACGCTGGAACAGATCCCTTTTTATCGATAAACGAAAAAGTCGCGGTTGCTGTATGGTCCTCTACGGAAAGTACAAATTTATATTACAGCATTGGAACAATAGATACAGATAAACTCACAATAAAATGGAGTTCTGGAGTTAAATATGATGCAGGATTACATCCGACCGTTAGCATCAATAAAGAGAATGACGTCATACTTGGACACGCGTCAGGGAGCAGCACAAACCTTTACTACCAGTACGGAAGTGTCACCGCTGATCTTACGCAATTGAAACTCGTTCATAATAACAATTACGACAAAGGCGATTCCAATGATCTCACAATCACTGATGGTGGCGTCATATGGGAGTCGCATAAAAGCAGCAATGACGACGATGCTTTTTACAAGCGTGGTACGGTCACCAACGATACAATAACTTGGGATACACTGAACTATACCGTTGACCGCACCACGAGTATCCGGATATCCAGCCTTCAGACTCTATCAAGCCAGACGCAGGTTGGAGTCAGCATCCGACTAATCGATGACAATATCGAAACAGTAATACAAAAAATTACGAAAAAAGATTAATACTGTCCCTTAGCGATATTTCGAGCGTCACCCAGAAATAGGATAGAGTAAAACGGCAATCGCCGTCTTCTACCCAAAGGATGAAACCGGCGGCGGTCTTAGCTCAACCGCCGCCCCCTCACCTCTCCCGCAAAATATAATCCCGCGTCAGCGGCAGGATATTGTTTTTCTTGGCTATCTGGATCTGAAAGACGACGAGATCCTCGTGATAGAAGGCGGCTTCGGCGGTTGATAGATAATAGTCCCACATCCGGCAGAAGCGGTCGTCATAGAGGGTGGCTGCGTCTGCCCATCGGGCGGTGAAGCGATCACGCCAGTGGCGCAAGGTTTTGGCATAGTGGATGCGCAGCACCTCGACATCCGTGATCGTCAGGCCAGCCTTCTCGATTTCAGGAACGATCTCGGAAAGCGCCGGAATATAGCCGCCCGGAAAGATATATTTGTCGAGCCAGGGCGTGGTGAAGCCCGGCATTGCGGAACAGCCGATCGTGTGCAGCACCATCACGCCATCATCGGCCAGCAGCGCGCTGCATTTGCTGAAAAACGCCCTGTAAGCCGCAAGACCGACATGCTCGAACATGCCGACAGAGACGATCCGGTCGAACGTGCCGTCCAGACTGCGATAATCCATCAGCCGGAAATCGACATTGGCCGCTTCTGTGGCAGGTTTGCGGGGCCGCTTGAGCGCATAGGCTAGCTGCTCTTCGGACAGGGTGACGCCCACGACCTCTCCACCCACCGCCCTATCGGCCAGATGCAGGGCAAGACCGCCCCAGCCGCAGCCGATATCCAGCACACGATTTCCCGGCTTGAGGCGCAGCTTGGCGGCAAGATGGTCTTTCTTGGCGCGCTGGGCGTCGTCCAGACTCTGATCGTCATGCTCGAAATAGGCACAGGAATACTGCCGGTCTTCATCCAGAAACAGTTCGTAAAGCCGTGCATCCAGATCGTAATGGTGCGCGACATTCTGTTTGGATCTGGTTGGAAGATTGCGATGGCGAAAGATCCTGAACCGGGTCCTCACATCGTCGATAATCCGGGCGATCAGTGGATGGGTGGCATTTTGCGCTTCCCGCAACACCATGGACACGAAATCGAACATGGTTCCCTGATCAACGAAGAACCGCTCATCCATATAGAGTTCGCCCAGCCGCATATCGGCATCGATCAAAAACGCCCATTGCGCGCGCGTATCGGCGAAGCGAACCGTGACAGGGTCACCCGTACGGTCACCAAATGACAGCGTCTTGCCGCTGGCTGTCACAATATCCAGACAACCAATGGTGACGATGCGCGACAGCGCCGAGGCCAGGGCCCAATCCGAAATAGTGTTAAAAATGGATCGTGGTGGTTGTTTCAAGCGGTCTGCATTTCCGGGATGCAATGCCATGATCTTCAACAGCCTCTGGAGTGGATCTGAGAAAAGGAGTCCGGCGATACGGCTGCGTTTTACCTTCCTCAAAAGTCAGTCAGGTTCAGACTGAACCACAATGACCTAAGATCAGTTTGTTTCGTTTGTCTTTTCGGAAAAATCGGTTTCCATTTTTCTCTGACAAGCTATAGACCGCCTTGATTTAAGAAGGATATTACCCAGCCAATTCGAAGTTCTACCGCAGCTTCTGCGGTTTACGAAGCGAACGAGGCTGAAACGAAAGTCTCGGAGTTTGACATCGTCTCGGCACCAGCCCAGCAGATCCCAATCAACCGGCTAATCATGGTGTAAAAAAGGATCATGCAAAAAATAGGAAGAGCGGGGCGCATGAGGACCTATAACACCCAAAAAAGGACGACCCTCAAAGGTTGCAAATTTATTTTATGAAACTAATAATTGAGTCCATCTATTTTAGAAAGGCTCAATATGATCGACCGCAGAACTCTTCTCCTCACCTCCATGTCGGCTGCAATCGCCTCTCTGATTGCACCCAAGGGCAGCCGTGCTGCACCTAGTTACGTCCGGTATAATGTCGCCTCGGACAAGGGCAAGGAAATGCTCAAAGTCTATACGAGCGCCGTCCAGGAAATGAAGAGCTGGAAGGACACCGATCCTCGCTCCTGGACATTCCAATGGTATATCCATGCCAGCCCGGCGAGCAAGGACACCGAAATCAAAAAGGTGTTCGGCACATCATCCTCCAAGGAAAAGGCCTTGGCCGAGGCCAGCTGGTATACCTGCCAGCCCCATGCCCCTCAGGCAAACGGCACGAAGACGCAGCCAGACTATTTCCTGCCATGGCACCGGCTTTATGTTCTCCAACTTGAGAATATCGTCCGCCAGGTTACCCAGAACGACGCGTTCACCCTGCCATACTGGGACTATACCAACGCAAAATACTATGCCATTCCTGAGGAATTCAGGGACCCCAGCAGCCCTCTCTACAAGCAAAACCGCAATATCAATAATGGAAAGGGCTATGCGAACGTTAATGGCGGGCAGCCGATCAACCAATATTATCTCGAGAAGAATTTGCCCAATCCACTCGCACTGCCGGTCATGCAGGGAAATGAATATTCGGATTTCTGCAACACGCTCGACTATGGCCTGCACGGCAATGTCCATGATCTTACCGGCAATTCCACCAATATGGGCTATGTGCCGACCGCCGCTGGAGATCCGGTCTTCTGGATGCATCATTGCAATATCGACCGTATCTGGTCCAACTGGAATGCCCTGGGCGGCAAAAACCCCAGTCAGACGGACGGCATCGACTGGTCTACCGTCAAATTTACCTTCGTTGCGCCCGACGGCACCGCGCTGGTGGCTGATCTAAGCTCGGTGTCCAACCCGGCTACCCTGCCCTATACCTACGATTCCCTGCCGCAGCCGGTCAGCGCCAATCTGCAACTGGTCGCCGATTCGGCCGCTGCTACAAGCCCCCTCACCCTGATGTCCTCGGCGCCCAGCCACGGTGAGCATACGCAGACAATGAAAATGGACAGCCACGCTCTGATCAAGCTCGGGCAGACGGCAACAACCGTGACGCTCAAGCCAGCAGCGGCGACCACGGCGAAAAACCAAAATCGGCTGACGGCGCTGAAAACAGGTCGGGAAAAGGCGCGGATTTACGTCGTGCTCAAGGCCGTCATGGTCGCCCGCAATCCCAACACGCTCTACATGATCAACCTCACGCTGGCGGGTCAGAAGGATAAACGGTTTGTCGGCTACCTCAACTTCTTTGCCGCAACACATGCGGACACTAATGCAAGCCATGGCGACAGCAGTGTGTTGTTCGACATCACCGACCTCGTGCCCAAGGCGGATCTGGATGGCCTGACGCTACAGGATGCCACAGTCACACTCGAGCCGATCGGCGAGCCGGAAGCTGGCTCCGATCCAACGATCATGGGCGGCATCGAGTTGCAGATCCGCTGAGACAGAGCAAGGCCGGAATAGCTTCCGGCCTTGCTCGCTTCATCTGTCATCCTGGAATGACCGGCAATCAGATCCCGTCGATCCGCCGCACCCAGCCATGCGGGTCATTGCTCTGGCCACGCTGAATATTGACCAATTGCTCGCGGATTTTCAACGTGGTCGGACCGGTTTCGCCATTGCCGATCACAAAGCCACCGTCGGTGAATTTGACCTCGCCGATGCCGGCCACCACAGCCGCCGTGCCGCAAGCGAAGGCTTCCTTCAGCTTGCCGCTTTTGGCATCAGCCTGCCATTCCTCGAAAGAATATGGGCGTTCATGCACCGTCATGCCCTGGTCTTTGAGAAGCGAGATCAGCGAATTACGGGTAATGCCCGGGAGGATGGTGCCCCCCAGAGGCGGCGTCACCAGCGAACCATCGTCCATGACGAAGAACACGTTCATGCCACCCAGTTCTTCCAGCCATTTGTGCTCGGCGGCATCCAGGAAGGCCACCTGATCGCAGCCGTGTTCGACCGCTTCCTGCTGAGCAATCAGGCTGGCCGCATAATTGCCGCCACATTTGGCGGCACCGGTGCCGCCGGGCGCGGCGCGGGTGTAGTTTTCCGAGACCCAGATCTTCACCGCCTTGGCGCCGCCCTTGAAATAGGGGCCGACCGGTGAGGCGATGACGCAGAAAATATAGTCGCGCGCCGGACGCACACCCAGAAATGCTTCGCTGGCAAACATGAAAGGCCGCAGGTAAAGGCTACCCTCACCCTCCGGAATCCACTTCGCATCGGCCTTGACCAGTTTATCAATGGCTTCGAGAAACAGTTCCTCGGGAATTTCCGGCATCGCCATGCGTCGCGCAGACTCGTTGAAACGGCGGGCATTTTCGTCCGGGCGAAACAGCACGACGCGACCTTCCGCCGTACGGTACGCCTTCATCCCCTCGAAAATTTCCTGGGCGTAATGCAGCACCGCAGCTGCCGGATCGATGGCAAATGGTCCGCGTGCGGTAATCTCCGCCGAATGCCAGCCCTTCACCACATTCCACTGGATCACCGCCATATGGTCGCTGAACAGCGTGCCAAAGCCCAGGCTCTGGAACGCCTCCAGGCGCTCTGCTTCCGGCATGGGGTTCGCATTCGGCTTGACGATGAATTCCGGCTGTGCGGTTGCGGCAGACATGACAGGTGATCTCCTCAAATCAGTCAATAGGTCAATATTGCTGACCTATTGACGTTTCGTATAGACGATCACCAGCTTTCGCAAGTCATTTCAAGTGCAAACCGGTACGGTTGATAAAAATATCCAACCAACGGCCTGATCCGGGTAATAAAGACGTGCGGACCGTCTTACCCGAACATTACATATTCGGATAAACCGGTCCTTCGCCTGCTCCCCTTAACGGAAGTCCGTGCGGACCGCCTCACCCAAACATTACATGTTCGGATAAACCGGTCCTTCCCCGCTCTCCTTAACGGAGGTCCGTGCGGACCGTCTTACCCAAACATTACATGTTCGGATAAACCGGTCCTTCGCCTCCTTGTGGCGGCACCCAGGTGATGTTCTGGTTCGGGTCCTTGATGTCGCAGGTCTTGCAGTGGACGCAGTTCTGGGCGTTGATGACGAAGCTCGGCTCGCCCTCCTTCTCCACCCATTCATAAACCCCGGCGGGACAGTAGCGGCTTGACGGACCGGCATAGACGCCAAGCTCGGAGCTCTTCTGCAGGGCCATGTCCTTGACCTTCAGATGCACCGGCTGGTCTTCCTCGTGATTGGTGTTCGACAGGAACACCGAAGACAGGCGGTCGAAGGTCAGTACACCATCAGGCCTGGGATAATCGATCTTCTTATGCTGTGCCGCCGGTTCAAGGCTCTGGGCATCGGTCTTGCCATGTTTCAGCGTGCCGAAGACGGAAAGCCCGAGGAGCTGGTTGGTCCACATATCCAGCCCACCCAGCGCCACGCCAAGCACCGTGCCGAGTTTCGACCACAGCGGCTTAACATTTCGCACCCGCCGCAAATCCGTGCCGATTTCGCTGCCGCGCCAGCTGTTTTCGATCTCGACCGGCTCATCATTGGCGCGGCCTGCGGCAATTGCCTCGGCAATCTTTTCCGCCGCCATCATCCCCGACAGCACAGCATTATGGCTACCCTTGATGCGCGGCACATTGACCATGCCCGCCGAACAGCCCAGCAACGCCCCACCGGGGAAGGACAATTTCGGCACCGACTGATAGCCGCCTTCGGTAATCGCCCTTGCACCATAGGAAATCCGCTTGGCACCCTCGAACGTACCGCGAATGGCCGGATGGGTCTTGAAGCGCTGGAATTCTTCAAACGGATAGAGATAGGGGTTCTTATAGTTCAGATGCACGACGAAGCCGACCGCGACCAGATTGTCCTCCAGATGATAGAGGAACGAGCCGCCACCGGTTTTCATGTCCAGCGGCCAGCCGAACGAATGCTGGACCAGGCCTTGTCTGTGGTGCTCGGGCTTGACCTGCCACAGTTCCTTGATGCCAAGGCCGAATTTCTGCACATCGCTATCGCGTGACAGATCGAATTTGGCGATCAACTGCTTGGCAAGCGAGCCCCGCACGCCTTCTCCGATCAGCACATATTTGCCCAGCAATTCCATGCCGCGCGTGTAACTGGAGCCGGGTTCGCCGTTCTTTTCGACGCCCATATCACCGGTGGCAACACCAATCACTGCGCCAGCCTCATTATAAAGCAATTCGGTGGCGGCAAAGCCCGGATAAATCTCGACACCGAGCGCTTCAGCATGGCCCGCCAGCCAGCGACAGACATTGCCGAGCGAGACGATGTAATTGCCGTGATTGTTCATCAGCGGCGGCATCAGCGCGTTGGGCAGGCGAATGGAGCCTGCGGGACCAAGAAACAGAAAATGGTCGGCGGTGACTTCGGTCTTGAACGGATGATCGGCTTCCTTGCGCCAATCCGGAAGGAGCTTATCGACACCAACCGGATCAACCACGGCCCCGGAGAGAATATGAGCGCCAACTTCGGCACCCTTTTCCAGCACCACAACCGTCAGATCAGGATTGACCTGTTTGAGGCGAATGGCCGCCGAAAGACCTGCCGGTCCCGCGCCGACAATCACCACGTCGAATTCCATGCTCTCGCGCTCGGGCAGCTCTTGTTCGCTCATCGTTTTTCTCCGCTCGGCTTTTCCCCATATGGATATCTTCCTTGTCAAATCAAACCGGGCTTGTCGAGCCAGGTTGCGACAGGGCAAGGCGTGAAATCCCTGCGAGGTGCTATGAGGGACAAGAATATCTTCCGTTTACGTGCACGTCAATTACTGAGCCGCCGGGAAATGTATGACATGCTGGCCACCGCAGCTTATCGCTATCTGTGCCTTTGATTTTGCATCCTCGCTTGTTAGGTTCTTGTCGACATCGCATCGTCATTCACAAAAAGGAATTCACAATGGATCTCGGCATTTCCGGCAAGCGGGCGGTTGTTCTCGCCGCATCCCGCGGACTTGGGCAAGGCATCGCCAATGCACTGGCCGCCGAAGGCGCCCATGTGTTGATCTGCGGGCGCACAAAAGATAAGCTCGAGGCCAATTGCGCTGCCATCGTCAAGGCTGGCGGCAAGGCGGACTATGTGGTGGCGGATCTCTCCGATACTGACTTTGTCGCCACGCTCGTTGAAGCCATCGCCACAAAACTTGGCGGCATCGATATCCTCGTCAACAATACCGGCGGGCCGACACCCGGCACCGTGGAAGACATGGACGATGAAAAGCTCCACACCTTCTTTCAGTCCATGGTGGTGCGGATCATTACGCTGACCAACGCGCTGGTTCCCCAGATGAAGGCGCAGGGCTTCGGACGCATTCTCACTGTTGCTTCGTCTGGCGTTATTGAGCCGATTGCCAATCTGGCGCTCTCAAACACATTGCGCGGCGCGCTGGTCGGCTGGAACAAGACACTATCTTCCGAAATAGCTTCCTTCGGCATCACCGCCAATCTTCTCCTGCCCGGAAGAATCCATACCGACCGGATTGATGAATTGGACGGCGCCAATGCCAAACGCCAGGGCAAATCGCTGGAAGAGGTTCGCGAGAGCTCGATCAAAACCATCCCCATAGGACGGCTTGGCAAGGTGGAAGAATTTGCCGCCGCGGGTGCTTTTCTCTGCTCCGTCCCTGCCGCATACATCACCGGCACGATGCTGCGGGTCGATGGCGGCGCCGCCAAATCTCTTTGAATAAGCAGCTCAAACCGTCGTATTTAGTGACGAACCAACACTATTGTCACTAAATACGACTTTATTACAAGAATTTAAGGATAACTCACCGCGAGTTGATCGATAGTGTGCTTGGCTGTTATTTTCGCGGTGCATTAATTCAATAATGATGGGATGAACGACCAGCTCAAGCTTCATCAGGCCCTGACACATGAAAAAATTCTGGACCGCCTCCAGCATCATCGCAATCCTTGCCGTCGGCGGGTGGATATATCGCGACCAAATTCCTTATCTCGACAAGGTTCCGTTTCTGAGCCAAGCCAGCCAGACGGCGGGCCACAAACCAGGTGCCGAACAGGCAACGGCCCAGACCAATGGGCAATCGTCAGGGCAGGAAGCCGGTAAACCGGCAGGCCAAGGTGGCGGCCAAGGGAGCGGAAAGAGTGGCGGCCGACGCAATGGCGGGCCAGCATCGGTCAAGACCGTTGCGGTCAGCATGGGCAATCTGCCAATGGATGCTACGGCAACTGGCTGGGCCGAAGCGGAGGATACCACGACACTGGCGGCCCTCAAGAGCGGTTTGCTTCAGGACGTGATCGCCAAGGACGGACAGGAAGTAAAGGCTGGAGATCTGATTGCCCGGCTGGATGACCGGATCGCAAAGGCGACTGTGGACAAGGACCAGGCCAATATCGTTTCCGACCAGGCCAGCCTGGCCGAATACGAGGCTGCCTTGACGCGTGCAGAAAGCTTGCTCAAGCAGAATGCGCAATCACAGCAGGCCTACGAACAGGCCAAGGCATCAAGAGATTCGGCCGCCGCCAAGGTTGACGCCGATAAGGCCACTCTGGCCTCCGATATGGTCGACCTGGAGCACATGAAGATCCGGGCGCCCTTCGATGGCCGGCTCGGAAGTATCCAGCTCAGCATCGGCGCCTATGTCAGCGCCGGAACCGCCATCGTCAGCATCACCCGCTACAATCCGATCTATGTGAAGTTCCAGATGCCGGAACGCTACCTGCCGCAATTGCATCAGGCGTTTGCTGGCAAGGATGTGGTGGTCGATGTCGATCCCGCCTCGACCGGCGGCGTACCGGTTCAAGGCAAGCTGTCCTTCTTCGACAATAGCGTGGACACCACCTCGGGGACTATTCTCGTCAAGGCAGAGTTTCAAAACGACAAGGGCGTTCTTTGGCCCGGTCAGAGCGCCAATGTCACCGTTCGTTTCCAGACCGAAGACCGCAACATCCTCGTACCGACCGTTGCGGTTCGCCCCGGCGCTGAAGGCTTCTTCGTCTATACGGTCAACAGCGACAGCAAGGTCAAGGCAACCAAGGTTTCCGTCTTGCGCGCCAATGGCGATATGACGGCGATTGCCTCGGGTCTCAAGGAAGGTGATCACGTCGTGGTGGAAGGCCAGGTGCAGCTTGCCGATGGCCAGACTGTTCTGGAACAGTTTGCCGGCCAGAAAGTGGCTGAAAACGAGCCGAAGGATATCACCCGATGATCCCTGCTTTTTGCATCAATCGGCCTGTTGCCACCATTCTGCTTGCCATCGGCCTGGTTCTGGCCGGATTGGCCGGTTATCGGCTTCTGCCAGTGGCCGCTCTGCCCAAGGTGGATTTTCCAACCATCAACGTGACGGCGACCCTGTCAGGCGCCTCGCCGGAAACGATGGCGACCTCCGTTTCCACCCCGTTGATCAAACAGTTCGAAACCATACCCGGAATCAGCGAAATCAGCGCAACCAACTCGCTGGGCAATTCTTCCGTCGTTCTCCAGTTCGACCTGAACCGTGATATCGACGCCGCCGCCGCTGACGTTCAGGCGGCAATTTCCCGCGCCAGCCGTCAATTGCCCAGCAACATGACGTCTGACCCGAGCTACCGCAAGACCAATCCGGCCGACTCACCGGTGCTACTCCTGGCCATCAACAGCGATGAGATGCCGCGCAGTCAGGTGGATTCGATTGCCGAAAATATCATTTCCCCGCTGCTGTCGACGCTGAACGGCGTGGCGCAGGTCAGCATCTATGGTTCCCAGACCTACGCGGTGCGGATCGGCGTCGATCCCGCCAAACTGCAAGCGCGCGGGCTTGGCGTCGACACGCTGACCTCGGCGATTTCCGGGGCCAATAGCCAGGTGCCAATCGGCACCTTGCAGATGGCAAATCAGTCGCTCACCATCAATGCCAATACCCAGCGCACCAATGCCGAGGAATTCAAGTCGCTGGTAATCTCCACCACCAGCAATGGCGCGCCAATCCACCTTTCCGATGTCGCCAATGTGCGCGACAGTGTCGATAATCTCGACGCGGGCAGTTGGTTCGATGGGAAGCAGGCGATCATCCTCGCCATCCAGCGCCAGCCGGACGCCAATACGGTCGAGGTGGTCGATGAGGTGTTGGCCAAGCTGCCTGCCCTGCAAAAGCAGCTGCCTCCCTCCTTGAAGATCAATGTGATGAACGATTCATCGACCGCGATCCGCGAGGCGATCCACGATGTTCAGTTCACGCTGTTCCTCACCATCGCCCTTGTCATCCTGGTCATCTATCTGTTCACCGGCCATCTGACCGCGACCCTCATACCCGGTCTTGCCGTGCCGCTGTCGCTGATTGCCACCTTTGGCGGCATGTATGTGCTTGGCTACAGTATCGACAATATCTCGCTGCTCGGCCTGACGCTGGCGGTGGGACTGGTGGTGGATGATGCCATCGTCATGCTGGAAAATATCCTGCGCCATGTCGAAGAAGGCATGCCGCCGCTTCAGGCTGCCCTTAAAGGCGCAGGCGAGGTCAGCTACACGATTATTTCCATGTCGATCTCACTCGTTGCGGTGTTCATTCCCATCCTGTTGATGGGCGGTGTTGTCGGACGCCTATTCAATGAGTTCGGCATGGTCGTCACCATGGCCATTCTGTCTTCAGCCCTAGTGTCCCTGACGGTCACGCCAATGCTGGCGGCCCGCATTTCCTCCCACAACAGCCGCCCACCGCTGATCGTGCGCTGGTTCGATGCTGGTTTTGCCAAGACGCAACGCGGCTATGACAAGTCTGTCCGCTGGTGTCTCAACCACCGTTTTGTGGTGATGATGGTCTTTGTCGCCTCCATCGCAGGCTCCGGCTGGCTGTTCCACACGCTGCCATCCAGCTTCTTCCCGCAGGAAGATATTGGCCGGTTGACGGTCAGCACCCAGGCGCGTGAGGATATTTCCTACGCGGCCATGCGCGATCTTCAGTCAAAGGTCGCTGAAGAACTGAAGACCAATCCGGCTGTCGATCACGTCACATCCATCGTCGGTGGCTCAAGCCGCAGCCCGCTTAACAACGGCACGATCTTCGTTCAGTTGAAACCGAAGGACAACCGTCCGCCTCTCGCTCAAACCCTCAACGAGATGCGACAGAAGCTGTCGAAGATCGCCGGCATCCGCAGCTATATCACTCCACAGCAGAATCTGCGCTTCGGCGGCCGCAGCACTGCCAGCCAGTATCAGCTGGTTGTCCAGGCGCTGAGCACGAAAGCAACAGATGAATGGTCATCGAAAATCCAGGCCGCCATGCGCCAGGACCCGTTGTTTACCGATGTGACCAGCGATGCGCAGAACAATGCCATCGCCGCCGATATCAACATCGACAATGGCAAGGCCGCCGCTTTCGGCATTACCAACGATCAGTTGCGCAAGACCCTGGAAATGGCGTTCAGCGGCTATAATGCTGCCCAGATCCAGTCGACCGGCGACAGCTACGATGTCATCGTCGAGTTCGACAGGAACAAGCCATGGGACGACGAGTTCCTGCGCGATATCCTGGTGCGGTCTTCTTCCACGGGAACGCTGGTGCCGCTGTCGAACTTCGCCACGGTCAAGCGTCATACTGCCCCTGTCACTGTCAATCAGACCGGCCAGCTGGTTTCGACCACGGTGTCGTTCAACCTGCCTGACGGCATATCGCTGAGCGACGCCACCGCCCGGATCGATCAGATCAAGACCGAGATTGGTATGCCCAACGACGTCTTCACCTCCTATGGCGGTACGGCGGCGATTTTCCAGCAGTCGCAAAGCAATACCGGTCTGCTGATCCTGGCCGCCGTGCTGACGATCTATGTGGTGCTGGGCGTGCTGTATGAGAGCTTCATCCATCCGCTCACCATTCTCTCCGGCCTGCCGGCGGCGGCTTTCGGGGCGCTTCTGGCCCTGAAACTGCTGAATTTCGACATGTCGGTCATCGCTCTGATCGGCCTGCTGATGCTGATCGGCATCGTCAAGAAAAACGCGATCATGATGATCGACGTGGCGGTGGAATTGATCCGCGAGCATGGCGAGACACCGGCAAAGGCCATTCACGAGGCTTGTGTTCGCCGTTTCCGGCCGATCATGATGACCACGTTCTGCGCGCTTCTCGGAGCACTCCCTATTGCGCTAGGCCATGGCGCCAGCTCCGAACTGCGCCAGCCGCTCGGTATCGCCGTTGTCGGCGGCCTGATCGTCTCACAATTGCTCACACTGTTCATCACACCTGTCATCTTCGTGGAAATGGACCGGTTCGGCAAATTCCTGACCCGGCTCGTTCGCCGCGACAAAGGTCACCACGCCGCAAACAGCGAAGATGGGCCATCCAAACCAGCCATGGCGGCTGAATAGCGGGAGCAAGTCAAATGATTGTCGTGCGTTGGGCTTTAACAATTATCGGCTTGCTGGCCATTGCCATGGGCATTCTGTGGATGGCGCAGGGTGCCGGGATTTTCCCCTACCCACAATCCAGTTTCATGATCAACCAGACCCCCTGGATCATCTGGGGCGGCTTGCTGGCCCTGTTCGGCCTGGTCCTGACCTGGGGAGCGGGCCGGATTTTGCGATAACTTCGCGCAGTTGATGATTGCCGCTTCAAAGCGCCGCGTTTGACCGAACGCGGCGCTTTTATCTGTCAAGTCATAGGTGTTTGTCAGGGAAAAGTGGAACCCGGTTTCCTCGATAAGACATACGAAAACAAGAGAAGCGAGAGCTTGTCGGGTTCAACCTGAACCTGACAAGCTCTCGCCCGCTGCCAGCGGCTCTTTCTGGAAATCGATCCTTGCATCCTGCCCCAGCCTGTGTCATCAGGCCCGCTCCTTAAGAAAAGCCCCTCTCAGGCAGAGGCGCGCCCGCAACGGTCCAATCAATCACGCCAATAGACAGGCATCAGGGAGCAGCAGCCATGGCAAACGCGCTTGGGCTTGATTTCGGCACGACCAACACGGTGCTGGCACAGAGTATCGACGAGACAACCACCCATTCGGTGCAGTTCACCTCCATGGCTGGAACCACCGACAGCATGCGCACCGCATTGTCCTTCATGAAGGATGCCCAGCTTGGCGCGCGCGCCCTGAAGGTGGAGGCCGGGCAAGCCGCCATTCGTCAGTTCATCGACAATCCCGGCGACTGCCGTTTCCTGCAATCGATCAAGACCTTTGCGGCCTCGGCACTGTTTCAGGGCACGCTGGTCCATGCGCGACGGTTTCAGTTCGAAGACCTGATGGAAGTGTTCCTGAAACGGCTGGAAACCTATGCTGGCGATGGCTGGCCTGCGAATGCTGGCCGCATCGTCGCGGGCCGGCCCGTGCATTTCGCTGGCGCCTCCCCCGATCCCGAGCTTGCCATGCGCCGCTATAACGAAGCGCTCACCCGTCTCGGCTTTCCGGAAATCCACTATGTCTATGAGCCGGTGGCCGCGGCCTTCTATTTCGCCCAGCACCTGACAACGGATGCCACGGTGCTGGTCGCCGACTTCGGCGGCGGCACCACCGACTATTCGCTGATCCGCTTCGAGCGCAAGGCAGGCGTGCTGTCGGCAGTGCCGGTCGGCTATTCCGGCGTCGGATTGGCCGGTGACCAGTTTGATGCGCGGATCATCGAGCATCTGGTGGCGCCTGAAATCGGCAAGGGCAGCCAGTTCAAGAGTTTCGACAAGATCCTGGATATTCCAAGCAATTATTACACCAGCTTTTCGCGCTGGAACCAGTTGTCGGTGTTCAAGTCCTCAAAGGAATTCGCCGACCTGAAGCAATTGGTGCGCCAAAGTCTCGCGCCCGACAAGCTGGAGTTGTTTATCGACCTCGTCGAGCATGATGAAGGCTATCCGCTCTACCAGGCGGTGTCCTCCACCAAAATGGCACTGTCTGCGGCGGATGAAGCAGAATTCAACTTCTCGCCACTTGGCGCGGCTGGCCGCAAGACCGTCAAACGCCAGGATTTCGAGAGCTGGATCGCCGACGATCTCACACGCATCGAATCGGCACTCGATGATGTTCTCACCCGAACAAACACCGAGGCAGGCGCCGTGGACAAGGTGTTTCTGACCGGCGGCACATCCTTCGTTCCGGCGGTGCGGAGAATCTTCACCGAGCGCTTCAGCCAGGACCGCATCGAGAGCGGCGGCGAAATGGTATCGATTGCCCATGGACTGGCGCTGATTGGCGACCGCGACGATATCGCTCTCTGGACAGCATGACCTGGAGACAGCACGACCGGGGGGACAGCATAACCGGAAGCAAATACGGTTTTCTGTTCCTTTCTGCGAACAGCTTGTCTAAAACGTTGCAATGATTGCCGCTCAGGACATGACTGCCGCCGAACTTGCCGCCCTTCTGGCTTTTCACGCCGAAGCCGGGGTGGAGTGGCTTGTGGAAGATGCGCCTGTTGACCGGATCGCACAATTTGCAGCAGAACGGCAGGCGCGGACCAGGGCCGCGCCCCAACAAGCCCCAGTTCAAGCCGCAGTTCAGGCCCAGGATCAACGGACCGCGACCGCCCCTGTCGGTTCGCAGAATGGCCCTGCCCTCACCCGCGACCGCCCGGCCCCTCGACCTGCTGCATCGACACCGCTTGCCATTCCCGACGAAACGGCAATCAACGACGCCCGATTTGCCGCCGAGAGCGCTCGGTCGCTGGCTGAGTTGAAAGCGGCTCTGGAAGGATTTTCCAGCTGCAATCTGAAGACCAGCGCCCGTTCCACCATTTTTGCCGAAGGCCCCGCTGAGGCAGGCATCATGGTGATCGGCCCCATTCCGTCAAGCGATGACGACCGCGAGGGGTTGGCCTTTTCCGGCCGGACCGGCGCACTGCTCGACCGGATGCTTGCCGCCATTGGCCTTGGTCGCGACGCGCTGCTGCTGACCACCGCCATTCCCTGGCGCGGCCCTGGTGACCGCATGCCGACCCCGGCTGAAGCCGCCATCTGCCGGCCCTTCATAGAGAGACAGATCGCCCTGGCCGAACCGAAGGCTGTTCTCCTGCTCGGCAATTTCACCGCCCGGTTCTTCTTCGGTGGAACGGCGACAATCCATTCGATGCGCGGAGAGTGGCGTGACGTGGCCGCAGGCGGTCATGGGGTTGCCGCCATGGCAACCTTTCATCCGCAGGAATTGCTGCAAGCTCCCGCCACCAAGGCTCTGGCCTGGCGCGACCTTCTCGCCTTCCGGCAGCGGTTAGTTTGACACGCGCCTTGCAATGATAGCCGATCGTTAGCTTTCTCACCGAACCCATGCGCAAACCGCATGGCAGTCATCATTTTAGAGCCATTGAATTTTCTATATTGCAGTGCAATATAATCACTGTTGCAGGTGTTTGTCGGGCATGAATGGCTGGCAATCGCGCTACAGTCTTGGGAGGACCCTTTACAGGAACCAGGACGATGAACCGGAAACGCATTACACGGCCAATCCATAGCAAGTTCGAAACGGTGCGCGGGCAAATCCGTTCGCTCAAGGGCCTGCATAGCTATTACCGCATGGGCTATGTCGCCTGCGAACAATTGGCCTCTACGGCCTGGATACGATTGGAAAGAGACATTCGATGACCCACAGTTTTGACGGGACAAAGGCCAGACGCCTCGCCATCCGCCCGGTGAGGGCTTTTCAACAGATCCGCGAAGCGGTTAGTGCATCGCGTGATTTCAGCCGCTCCGCACGTGCCGACGGCGATGACGCCGTGTTGCAGGCGGCCATTCCCTTTTAAATGGTTCCGTTTCAAAAACTGACAGCAGTTTTCTTTCGGAATGGACTTTAACTGCAACATTTCCACTTGCCGCATCGCGTTCAGCAACAAATGGTTCGAAGACCGGCTGCAAGCGGTTAGGTGTTTAGGCACACCATTTCAAACCTGCAGATGCCGGTCAGCATCCTCCGCTTGATGCAGAACGCACCTCCACAGCAGGTTCATTGTGCGGATGTGCTTGCTCTTCTCTTCCGACAAACATCGTTTCTTTTTCAAAGACCGCGTCGAGAATAGCCGATTTGCGCGCCAGCCAATCGCGATATTCCTGATAGAAGTCTGCCGACAGCCAGATGTGGCTGGCCCGGCCCGATCCGTTACGGCGAATACAACCGTGCTGCTCGGCCTTTCTCAAGGCCCTTTGCAGATGGGTTCGTGACATGACGAAGCGTTCCGCCATGGCCGGAATGTCAATTGTCCCCAGATCGTAGAAGTCATCCTCAAGGACTGCATTGGGCGTGAGGGATATGAACCTATCCATCACCAGGGCACCACTTTCCGTCCACAGAAACAGGCCGATACGCTCACCTGGCTCGCGCCATTGCCGATCATCAAGGCAAAGCCGCGTAAATTCCGGCTGAACCAGGAAGAGCAATTCGGGACGTTGCTGAAGATGCTGTAATCTCTCGCCACCATCGACATGATCGAGTACAGCGAGATTGACGCTAAGCCATCGCTGCATTGCATCGATACTGGCCTCACTCGCCTCAAAACTGCGCGGACGCTTGGCGCTGGCGGGGTGAAGGTGAATGAAGCGATAGGATAGAAGTTGATCGACATAGGTCAGAACCGTGTTGCGGCTGGCAATCCCGGTCTGGCAGATCCAGTCCGCCAAGCCACTGGCCGTCATTCCAGGACCGCTACTGCGTCCCGCCAGGTGATCAGCATAGAGCGCAAATGCGGCCTGGGTCATCATCCAGCGCTGATGCGAAACAAGCGCACGCGCCAATCTTGGCGTCTCATCGAACTGATCGCCGAACCGTGCCGCCATGACAGCTATCGCCTCGGCGAAGCGCCAGGAGGATGCAAGCGTTGCAACAGAAAGCGCCATGAACAATCCCAAGTTCAGCAATACATGAATAAGGAAAACAGCAAGAACCTATACCCAGCGAGCCATCGCCATCTACATCGTTAATTTTTTATTGATCATAGCAACAAAACCCGTCGTATTGCCAATAAATTCTTGTGAACCCCATCACAACGGACAGGAATACAAGGAAATTCTTAACCTAAAAATTATTCATACGGTCACAGCGCATGAATTAATATCATTTGCGTAAAATCAACATTATCCAAACTGCGCCATCCTGAGTAAGGCAGCGCGTATCCGCCGTAGAAAGTGGCAAGTCGATATTATACCATATCATAGTCGACTTTGGAGCATCTTTTCACTACACGGTCCTTTATGGCTCCCTATCGCACGTATCCCAGCGTTCCGAGCAATGACATTTCCAGGGCGCATAACACGGAAAACCACTGCAAATGGCTCTTAGTATTCCAATTTTGCGTATATTAAGCCTCCGGTGCGTTTGAGAGGGTCAAAATTCGCACAAGGCGAGGATGCGTGAGCATCTACGATGCCTTGTTCTATAAAGCATGCTGTTGCCTGTCATATCTGCGGCATAATCTTCGCCGTAAGTGGGTCCCAGTTAGAGTCGCTTCCCAGTCGCAGCCCCATTCCTGTTCGGACCATGCCATGATCGCCAGTCTCGCCTCCATCGGCGCCCTCATGCTCTCAACCCTGCTGATGATGGCCGGATTCGGGCTGATGAATTACATGCTGCCAATCCGGGCGATTGCCGAGGGATGGTCGACATTCACCATTTCGATCATCGCCACCGGCTACACATTTGGCTTCACCACATCCTGCGTCGTCACGCCTCGCCTGGTGCAGAAGGTGGGACATGTCCGGGTTTTTTCCGCCCTGATCACTCTCCTGACCATGTCTGTCCTACTCTGCGCCATCGTTGTCGACTGGCGGGCCTGGACCTTGTTCCGAGGCATTGCCGGTTTTGCCATTGCCGGCAGCTACCTGATCATCGAAAGCTGGCTGAATGAGCGTAGCAACAATGAAAACCGTGGCGGATTGTTTTCCATCTATATGATCTCCTGCCTGGTTGGCTCGATTGGTGGCCAGTATATCGTGCCGCTTGGCGATCCAAGCCAGGTGACACTGTTCGTCGTCTGCGGATTGATTTTCTCCGCGGCTCTGTTTCCCACCGCCCTCTCCACCGCTCAATCGCCCGCACCACTGGCCCAGGCACGGTTCGACCTGAAGAAACTCTATATCCGCTCGCCCATTGCTTTTGTCGGCTCACTGCTATCAGGCGCTTTATCGGGAACCTGGAGCAGTCTCGGCGCGGTTTACAGCCAGAGGGTCGGTCTTTCGACGGCGGAAGGCGCTACCTTTCTGGCAGCCGTCCTGGCTGGAGGCGCCATCGCGCAGATGCCGCTCGGGCGGCTGTCCGATCGCATGGACCGCCGCCGCGTTATGGTCGGCGCTGGTTTGTTCGGGGTGTTTTGCTGCGCGGTGATGATCGTGCTCGGCGGAATTTCGCCATTGGCGCTCTATATCTGCGGCTTCTTTGTCGGCACCGTGCTTTATCCGGTCTACTCACTCAATGTTGCCCATGCCAATGATATGGCCGATCCCGATGAATATGTGACGATCTCCAGTGCCATCATGATTCTCTACGGCTTCGGCACCGTCACCGGCCCGCTGGTAACAGGCGCAATCATGCAGGGCGTCGGCCCCAACGGACTGCTGTTCAGCCTCGCTATCAGCTTTCTTCTCTACGCTGGCTATGCCGCCTGGCGGATGCGGCAGCGTAGCGCTGTCCCTGACCAACCTGGAAAAACGGAGTTTCAAGCCTCCTCCATCCCGCTCCAGGGCACGGAAGCCGTCTCCAGCAAGATCACCGATCTCTGATCCACGACACTCATACCAAGGGCCATTGAAAATGACCTTTGGTATCAGGCGCCAGGGGTGGACGCCTTGCGCGCCGCGCGGCGCTCCAGCCCCAGTTGATGTTCGCGCAGGATGATGAAAATTCCGGCTCCGGCCACAATCAGCGTGCCGACAAGAGTGTGAATGCTCGGAAGATCATTGAACAGCAGATAGCCGATCAGTGAGCCAAACAGGATGGAACTGTATTCGAACGGCGCAATCGTCGAAATATCGGCATGCCGATAGCTTTCGGTCAGTAAAATCTGGGCGAGACCGCCGCAGATCCCCGCAAAGGCGAGCAGACCAAGCTGACGGGCAGAGAGATCGTTCCAGCCAAATGGTAGACTGACAAGCGATATCAGTGCCGCGATGATCGAGAAATACAATACGATCGTCGCGGTTTTTTCTTCACGAACGAGTTGGCGGACCTGCAACATCGCCGCGGCCCCAAGCGTGGCGGAAGCCAGCACCGCAAGTGTGCCCATGCCAGCCTCGGAACCATAAAATCCGTCCTGCAACAGGGTCAGCTTCGGCCAGGAAATAATCACCACACCAACAAGGCCGATGGCAACCGCCGACCAGCGATAGAGCCTGACGGTCTCACCCAGGAAAACCGCAGCAAACACCACGGCGATCAGCGGCATGGCATAACCGATGGCAATTGCATCCGGCATCGGCAGATGCACGAGGCCGTAAAAGCCACAGACCATGGCGGCGATACCGATCAGCCCGCGTTTGACATGCCCAAACACATTGGCCGTCTTCAACCCGGTCCTGATCTGCCCCAGATAGGCAAGATAGGCCAGAATGGGAATAAGCGCGAAGGCCGAGCGATAGAAGGTGATCTGCCCCGCCGGCACGTCATCGCCTGCCAGTTTGATCGCTGTCTGCATGGCAACGAAGACCGTAACAGAGGCGACCTTGAACACAATGCCCCTGATCGGGCCTCTGATCGGACCCGCCGATACTTCACTGTTCATGACGCTGGACTCACAAGGCCGGCTGATATGCGGGCCATGACATCAAGGGGACGAGCGGCCATGGGGTTCAGCCAGCACGTCGGATAACCCGACCATTGCCGATTCGGACCGACCGCGCAAGAACAACGTCAGCATTCACGAACATACCACGTTGCAAACAGGCAATGCGCAATGTGGTTGGACAACCACAAATACTGTCGCAACCCTAAATAAATAATTACAAAATTACTATCTTTAAATCATACACTTATGCCCAAATCTCGAAAATCGTTGAGCTATCTTCGATAAACAAATCGCACCCAAAAACAATAGATTTGAATTTATACTTACTTAACCAAGTCATGCGTTAATTTACTGCAAAGCAATATATTATTTTTCTTTCCACTTTGGGTCATCGCGGCCCTGGCTTCAGGATTTATCGCCATGTCGAATTCCCCAGCACCGCTCCGCCAGAACAGGGTCGTGACTGCAACGCCTCGCTCCATGCGGTTGATTACGGAAAGCATTGGCGGCGATCTCGAAACATTCAGCATGAACAACACATTGGTGGTCAAGCAGATCCGCCTGCTGGCCATCAATGCCCTGATTGAAGCCGCGCGCGCCGGTGATACGGGCAAGGGCTTCGCGGTCGTGGCCAATGAAGTCCAGCGCCTGGCGCAAAGCGCGGCCGACATCGCCAAACAGTTCGAGGACAATGTTTTGAGCCGCATAAAGCTTGGCCGGGCCATGGCCGATGGTCTGGTTCAGGAAATGGAAGGTGTGCGGCTGACCGATCTCTGCCTGACCCTGGTACAGTTCATCGTCCGCAATCTGTTCGAGCGCACCGCCGATGTTCGCTGGTGGGCAACGGACACTGCCCTGTGGTCGGCGCTGCAAAATCCAACCACCGAAAGCTTCAACCATGCCTCGGAGCGACTGGGGGTCATCAATCGGTTCTATACGGTCTATCTCGATCTGGTGATGACGGATGCCAGTGGCCGTGTCGTCGCTTCTGCAAATCCACGCTACCGCAACAATCTTCAGAACAAGAATTTTGCCCAGGAAACATGGGTCATGGCCGCCGGTCAAACCAAAAGCGGCGACGACTATATCGTTGACGAAGTCAAAAAAAGCCCTCTGCATGACAACCGCGACACACTGGTCTATGCTACCGGAATTCGGGCGGGAGGCCGTTCGGACGGCGAACTGCTGGGAATGCTTGGCGTCTATTTCGACTGGCAGGCCCAGGGCCAGGCCATTGTCGAAAAAGAAGCCAATCTGCCGCCGCATCTCGTTGACAAGACCCAGGTCATGCTGCTCGATGGCTCAATGCGGGTGATTGCAAGCTCTCATCCAAGCCGGATCTACACTCATTTCCCGCTGCACAATAGCCAAGCAAACCAGAAAGGCAGTTACTATGATGACAGCGGAAACATCATCGCCTTTGCCAAAACTCTTGGTTACGAAGACTACGATGGTCTTGGTTGGTATGGCGTGATTATTCAACAGACCGAGGCGGATCAAGACATCCGCGCAAAGCTTGATATCGGTCTGTGACCCAGGTCGATATCCCAGTGGTTCCCGCCGAGGCCTGTCGGCACACCAAAACCAGACCTCGGGTCAAAATATTTCTGGAGCATTTCCAACAAAAGTGCAAAGCGGATTTGGCAATCGGAAACCTTTGAAAACAATAGGATAGCTCATTTCCGCGTTTTCATGGGACAAGAAAATGATCTGACTTCATCAAGAATAGACAATAATAGATCGGATTTTAGCAATCGTTCAGAAATTGATGTCATCATGCCCATGAATTGCGCTGGCCCGTTCCATCGAAACGCTCGCGTGTAGTCGATTTGCAATAGGACGATCAGGATATATTGATGCGTACAGAAACGGGCCAGGTTGTCAGCCTGGCGGATTATCGCCCGACCGAGTTTGTCCTGGAGCGAGTGGACCTGACTTTCGAGCTTGATCCAACAGACACAAAGGTCGAGGCCCGCCTGATCTTCCATCGTCGTGAAGGTGCCGATGTCACCGCACCGCTGGTGCTGGACGGCGATGATCTGGTTCTCTCCAGCGTGCTGTTCGACCAGATCGAGCTGGAGCCGGAGCGTTACAGCGCAACCGCGCGCTCATTGACGATCCGCGATCTTCCTGCTGCCGAACCCTTTGAGATCACCATTACCACGCTGATCAATCCTGAGGCCAATACCCAGTTGATGGGGCTTTACCGCTCGAACGGCATCTATTGCACCCAATGCGAGGCCGAGGGCTTCCGCCGCATCACCTATTTCCCGGACCGTCCAGACGTGCTGTCGGTCTACACCGTCAATATCATCGCTGACAAGCAAGCCAATCCGCTGCTGTTGTCGAACGGCAATTTCCTGGGTGGTGCGGGCTATGGCGAGGGCAAGCATTTCGCCGCCTGGTTCGATCCCCATCCCAAGCCCAGCTACCTGTTTGCACTGGTGGCAGGCGATCTCGGCCTCATCGAGGACACGTTCACGACGGTGTCTGGCCGCGAGGTCGCGCTGAAAATCTATGTGGAGCACGGCAAGGAACCTCGCGCCGCCTATGCGATGGATGCGCTGAAGCGCTCGATGAAATGGGATGAGGATGTGTTCGGGCGCGAATACGATCTGGATATTTTCATGATCGTCGCCGTGTCGGATTTCAACATGGGGGCAATGGAAAACAAGGGCCTGAATGTCTTCAACGACAAATATGTGCTGGCCGACCCGCAAACCGCCACCGATGCCGACTATGCCAATATCGAGGCGATCATTGCCCACGAGTATTTCCATAACTGGACCGGCAACCGCATCACCTGCCGCGACTGGTTCCAGCTCTGCCTCAAGGAAGGGCTGACGGTCTATCGCGATCACCAGTTTTCCGCCGATCAGCGCTCACGCGCCGTCAAGCGCATCGCCGAAGTCCGGCATTTGCGTGCCGAACAGTTCGTTGAGGATTCCGGGCCGCTCGCGCATCCGGTACGCCCGAATACCTACAAGGAAATCAATAACTTCTACACGACCACCGTCTATGAAAAAGGCTCTGAAGTCACCGGGATGATCGCCACCATCCTCGGGCCGAACCTGTTCAAGGCCGGTATGGATCTCTATTTCGAGCGCCATGACGGCGATGCGGCAACGGTCGAGGATTTCGTTGCCTGTTTTGCGGAGGTCTCCGGGCGCGATCTTACCCAATTCTCTCTCTGGTATAATCAGGCTGGTACGCCGAATGTGACGGTATCCTGCGCCTACGATACCGGCGCGAACCTGTTTACCGTCGAGCTGGAACAGGTGATTCCACCGACACCCGGCCAGCCAAACAAGCAGCCAATGCATATTCCGCTGCGCTTTGGGCTTCTTGCGGCAGATGGCACGCCGCTCGACACAGCAACTGTGGA
Source organism: Agrobacterium vitis (assembly GCF_013337045.2). Taxonomy (NCBI): domain Bacteria; kingdom Pseudomonadati; phylum Pseudomonadota; class Alphaproteobacteria; order Hyphomicrobiales; family Rhizobiaceae; genus Gillisella; species Gillisella vitis. The sequence continues at coordinate 778,089 of NZ_CP118259.1, read as the reverse complement.
CGGTGGCGAAATCAGCGGCGACGTGCTGCATCTGACCGAACGTCGGCAGGTATTCCAATTTTCAGGCGTGAAGGAACGTCCAGTCCTGTCGCTCAACCGGAGCTTTTCGGCACCCGTCATCCTGCATTTCAGCCAGGCAAGTGCGGATCTGGCGCTGATCGCCCGCCACGATAGCGACCTGTTCTCCCGCTGGCAGGCCTTGACCGACCTCGCTTTGCCGGTTCTGTGCGACAGCGCGCGCCAGTTCTCCACCAAGAGCGGCACGGCCAAAAGCGCTTCCGACAAGGCAAGCGCTGCCCTGAAGGGAAGCCTGCTTGCCATCATCGCCGACGATGCACTTGAGCCGGCCTTCCGCGCCCAGGTGCTGGCGCTGCCGAGCGAAGCCGATATCGCCCGCGAACTGGGCAGCGACATCGACCCGGACGCCATCCATCAGGCACGCCAGGCAGTTCTGGCTGATATCGCCATTGAGGGCGCGGAGCTGTTTGCCCGCCTCTATGACGACATGGCGTCTGAGACCCCCTATAGCCCGGATGCTGCTGCGGCAGGCAAGAGAGCCCTGAAAAATGCAGCACTTGGCTATCTCGTTCAGGCCAAAAGCGAGCCAGCCAAGGCCGCCGAGGCCTATGGCAACGCCGACAACATGACCGATCTGTCGCATGCGCTCGGCGTTCTCGCCTATCACTTTGGCGATACGGAAGAGGCGCAGGCAGCACTGGCCAATTTCCAGACCCGTTTCGCCCAGAACGCATTGGTACTGGACAAGTGGTTTTCCATCCAGGCCACCATCCCGGGACACGGTGCGCTGGAACGGATTGAAGCGCTCATGCAAAATTCGCTGTTCAACGCCAGCAATCCCAACCGCGTTCGTGCGCTGATCGGCAGTTTTGCCTTTTCCAACCCGACCGGTTTCCACCGCGCCGATGGCAAGGCCTATGATTTCCTTGCCGAGCAAATTCTGGCCATCGACAAGCGCAATCCGCAGCTTGCCGCCCGCCTGCTGACCTCGATGCGCACCTGGCAAAAACTTGAGCCGATCCGCGCGGCCAAGGCCAAGGCGGCCCTTGCCCTTATCGAAAGCTCAAACGGGCTTTCCAACGATGTCCGCGACATCGTCGAGCGAATGCTGAAAGGCTGAACACCTCCAGTTTATAGTCTTCCCAAAGGGGCGGTCGCAAATGCGTCCGCCCCTTTTTTCTGCGCAAGCCTGGAGGGCATGCGCATGTACTGGCGAAGCAAGCATGATTCGATGCCTGATATGTGCGGCTGCAACAGGCGTACGATCATGAAAAGCTGATTCTTCGCAAGAGGTTAACAAGTGGTTAGTTTTTTCGACTGGACAGGAAGAATCCCTGATGATTCATTAGGTTAGATTTGGAGCGAGCGGCGCGCCGAATCAGGACGAGGGATCAAGGCAGGGACAATGGAAAACGTGCAGCGGGCGACCGCAGCCGATGATCGGTTGCGACCGGAATTTCCCGGATATCTGTCATTTCTGGACGCGGTCAAGAACCACGGAGGCGTTGCTTACGTCGTCCGAAACCTTTCGATTTCCAATACTGACGCGGCCCTTCGCCAAGTCATTCCTATTCTGGTGGTCGCTTTTCTGATCGTCATCGCTATGGCGCGCGGCATGGGGCTTGTCTCGGAATATGCGCGAATGGAAAGCGCCATCCGCCATTCCACCGCAATGATGGCTTCTGCGGCGGCGGCGGCCTTATCTTCCGGCCCTGAGCTTCCGGCGGAACTTGGCAGGGATAAGGCCGAGGCGCTGATCAAGCGTTTTCTGCCGCCCAATCTTCTCGATGACGAAAGCTTCGTTCTCTTGCTCGATCCCGAAGGCCGGGTGGTCGCCAGTTCCGGCAATGGCCGCAGTTTTGTCGGTATGCAGATCATGGCGCTGTTTCCGCAGGTCGCGGTGCTCCGTAATTTCGGCGACCAGACCGGAGCAGTCGAAACCGACATCAACGGCTTTCGCCATATCGCCGTGCTGACCCCTACCGGCACGGACGGCGCCCTGGTGCTGGCGGCACATTCGCTGAAATCCGCCGCCGATTACTGGCGGGCGGAACTCGCCCTCAACGTCACGCTGTTTTCGGCCATCTCGCTGATCCTGATGGGCATTCTCTATGCCTATTTCGCCCAGGCAAAACGGGCACGGGAAACCTCTGACGTGTTCGTCGATTCCAACCGCCGGGTCGAAACCGCCCTGTCACGCGGTCGCTGCGGATTGTGGGATTTCGATCTCGCCAGCCGAAAACTGGTCTGGTCGCGCTCGATGTTCGACATTCTCGGCCTGCCGCCGTCCAGCGAACCGCTCGGCTTTGCCGACGCTGCCCGGCTGATGCACCCCGATGACGGCAATCTTTATGCGCTGGCCCGCACCATTGGCCGGGATGGCGACCGCCATATCGACCAGGTGTTTCGCATGCGTCACGCCAATGGCCATTATGTCTGGCTGCGCGCCCGCGCCCAGGTGATCCGCACCAGTTCCGGCAGCCCGCATGTGATCGGCATCGCCATGGACGTGACGGAGCAGCACCGGCTGGCACAGCGCTACGCCGAAGCCGACCAGCGACTGGCCGATGCCATCGAATGTACCTCGGAAGCCTTCGTGCTCTGGGACAAGAATGACCGGTTGGTGATGTGCAATGCCCATTTTCAGCATGTCTACGGCTTGCCCGACAGCGTGCTGGTGCCCGGCGTCGAGCGCGCTGTGGTCGATGCGGCTGCTGCCAGACCCATCATTCAACGGCGCATTGCCGATCCGTCCGCGAAGGGAAGCTCGCGCACGACAGAGTTGCAACTGGCCGACGAGCGCTGGCTGCAAATCAACGAGCGGCGCACCCGTGATGGCGGCCTGGTCTCTGTTGGTACCGACATTACCCTGCTGAAGCGCCATCAGGAGCGGCTGCGAGAGCAGGAGCGCCGGCTGATGGCAACCATTGGCGACCTGTCTTCGTCGCAGAAAAAGCTGGAACGGCAAAAGGCGGAACTGTCGGAAGCCAACGAAAAATACCTGGCCGAAAAGCAGCGCGCCGAAGCGGCCAACAAGGCCAAATCAGAGTTCCTCGCCAATATGTCGCATGAGTTGCGCACGCCGCTCAACGCCATCCTCGGCTTTTCCGAAATCCTCTCCACCGGCATGTTCGGGCCGATCGGCTCCCCGAAATACGGCGAATATGCTCGCGATATCCACGATAGCGGCAAGCATCTCCTCAACGTTATCAACGACATTCTCGACATGTCGAAGATCGAGGCGGGCCATATGCTGCTGAAATGCGAAAACGTTGATTTCGCCTCGCTGATCGACGAAACCCTGCGACTGACGACGATTTCCGCCAAGGACAAGAATATCGCCATTGAGCAACGCATCGTTTCGGGCCTCGCCATGACCGCCGACCGGCGCGCCCTGAAGCAGATCCTGCTCAACATCCTGTCAAATGCGGTTAAATTCACCAATGAGGGCGGACGTATCGCGGTGCGCGCCCACAAGATCGACGGCGCGGTGCGGCTGCTGGTCTCTGATACCGGCATCGGCATTCCCAAACAGGCCATCAGCAAGATCGGCCAGCCCTTCGAGCAGGTGCAGAGCCAATATGCCAAGAGCAAGGGCGGATCGGGCCTGGGCCTGGCGATTTCCCGCTCGCTGATCATGCTGCATGGCGGCAGCCTGCGGATCCGTTCACGCGAGGGCAAAGGGACTGTCGTTTCGATCACCGTGCCGGATAGACCGTCACAACTTCCCCCCTGCCGCAAATCCGCCGCTCAGGGCCGGGTGCTGACAACCGCCTGAAAAATCCGCCGAACCGCCTTGGACAGGCGTTTCAACTCGGCCTCCAGCACTTTCAGGTCCGGGCAGTCGGCAACCCGCAGGACGACATCGATCAGGCCCGCCGGTGCATCCTGCGGCCTGAATCCTCCCTCGACACAGGCCCTGATTACCTGCGACAGTTCCGTGTAGAGCGTGAGGGCCGCAAGGCAGAGATCGAGATCACCCGCATCCATCGCCCGCGCACCACCCTGCTTCAAACGCTGGGCGGTGGTGATATCCGTCTGCGAAAATCCCGACCCGTCCCGTGCCTTCAATCCATGATCCGGTTCTACCAGGGCCAGGTATTGAGCGAGAAATTCCAGATCGACCAATCCGCCGGGTATCAGTTTCAGGTCCCATCCGTCCTTCGGCGGCTTTTCGGTGTCGATCAGGCTGCGCATCTCACTGACATCGGCAGCAATTGCCGCGCGGTCGCGGGTCTGCGCCAGGATATCGGCAATGATGGTTTGCGCCTTCGCAACCAGCGGGCCATCGCCGGTGATCAGCCGGGCGCGGGTCAGCGCCATGTGCTCCCAGGTCCAGGCCTCCTCGCGCTGATAGCGCTCGAAGGCTCTCAACCGGGTTGCCACCGGCCCCTTGTTGCCGGAAGGACGAAGCCGCATGTCCACCTCATAGAGCACGCCCTCGGCGGTCGGTGCGGACAAGGCGGCGATCAACCGCTGTGTCAGGCGGGTGTAATAACGCACGGCATCGAGCGGTTTTGCTCCATCGCTCTCCCCGTTTTCATCATCATACTCATAAAGCACGATCAGATCGACGTCGGAACCTGCCGTCAGCTCCCGCGAGCCAAGCTTGCCCATGCCGACCAGCGCCAGTTGCCCGCCAGAGATCCGGCCATGCACCCGTTCCACTTCACGGCGCACGGCGTGAAAGGCCTGCTCGATCACCAGATCGGCGAGATCGGTAAAGGCATGACCTGCCACCGTTCCGGAAATTGCCCCGGTCATCAGGCGAATGCCGATCAGGAAACGCTGCTCGGCGGCAAAGATCCGCAGGCGGTCCAGCAATTCCTCGTAATTCGACACACCGCCAATAAAAGCATCGAGGCGCATGGCAAGGTAATCGCGCGTCGGCAGATCGGCCATCAGACCGGGGTCGAGCATGCCGTCGAAAACATGCGGCCGACTGGCAATGGTGGCAGCAAGCCGGGGCGCTGCAGCCATGATGGTAACGATCAATTCCAGCAGTGCCGGGTTGTTGCCAAGCAGCGAAAACAACTGGATACCGGCGGGAAGGCCCGACATAAACGCATCAAACCGCAACAGCGCCTCATCGGCGCGACGGCTTTCGCCAAATGCCTTGAGGAGACGCGGGGTCAGTTCCGTCAACCGTTCGCGGGCCTCCACCGATTGCGTGGCGCGGTAGCGCCCGTAATGCCAGGTGCGGATCACCCTGGAAATGTCTTCAGGCCGTTGAAACCCAAGCTTTTCCAGCGTCTTCAACGTATCGGGATCGTCCTTTTGACCGGTAAATACCAGATTGCCGCCAACAGACAGATCGTCTTCCTGTTCAAACAATTGACCGTAACGTCGCTCCACCAGCCGCAGCCGCTTTTCCAGGGCCTGCGAAAAGCCTGCCGGAGTATCGAAGCCGCACATCAGCGCGATCCGCTTCAACTCAGTCTCTGTGGTCGGCAGCGTATGGCTCTGCTCGTCATGCACCATCTGGATGCGGTGCTCGATATCCCGCAGGAACCAATAGGCCTCCGTCAGTTCATCGCGGGTGGTCGCATCGATCCAGCGGGCCTGTTCCAACGCGGCCAGTGCCGCCTCGGTGCCGCGCACCCGCAGGTCCGGCATCCGTCCACCAGCGATCAATTGCTGGGTCTGGGCGAAGAACTCGATCTCGCGAATGCCGCCGCGCCCGAGCTTGACGTTATGGCCCTTGACCGCAATCGCTCCATGGCCCCGATGGCTATGGATCTGCCGCTTGATCGAATGAATATCGGCAATCGCCGCATAATCGAGGTATTTTCGAAACACGAAAGGCGCCAATTCCTTGAGAAAGGCCTGACCTGCGGCAAGATCCCCCGCCAACGCCCGGGCTTTGATAAAGGCGGCGCGCTCCCAGTTCTGCCCACGTCCCTCATAATAGATCAGCGCTGCCTCAACCGGCATGGCGAGCGGCGTGGCCCCCGGATCGGGCCTGAGCCTCAAATCGGTACGGAAGACATAGCCATCCCCCGTGCGCTCCTGAAGGATGCGGATCAACCGGCGCATCATCCGGCCATAGGTTTCGGTTGCTTCCTCGGGCGCGACCAGGATTGCCGCATCCGGCTCGAAAAACACCACGAGATCGATGTCCGACGAATAGTTCAGCTCAAACGCGCCAAGCTTGCCCATGCCCAGCACGATCAGGCCGCTGTGTTTCGATGGCGCATCGCGATCGGCAAGCCGCAACTTGCCAGCCTCATGACCCGCCAGCAGAAGGTGGTCGATGGCGCAGGCGATTGCCGCATCCGCCATCCGCGACAGCCATAGCGTCGTCTGGCGGGGATGAAACAGCCGGCCCAGATCGGCCAGCGCCAGTAGGAAGGACAGGCCCCGCTTGGCCCGGCGCAACCGGCTCATCACCATGACCTCAGTTGGCGGCGTTTCGCCCTTTTCCGGTCGCCAGGCATGACGCGCGTGCTCCACCAACTCGTTCAGGCTGTCTTGCAAAGGGGCCTGTATCGCGCATACCAGCAGATCGGGACGCAGGGCCGCCGTCTCACGCAGATAGGGCGACAGCGTCAGGGCGGCGATGATGAAGGCTCTGAGTGGCGTCTCCTCCAAAAGCAAGGCCGCGATCTCAGGCGCATCCCGGCCAAGCTCCTTCAGCACGGCAAGGACAGCTTTGGTCTCCACCTTGTTCAGCGGTTTGACGACACCTTCGGCGACATCGCGCAGAAAGACGGTTTCCGGCGAAACGGGCTGGTCCTTGGGCATGCACATCCTCCATCCCGCCTGTTTCGGTCTGCCTGTTACAAGGCGGCCTTTTTGGCCATAGCGGGTTGGGAGAAGTTTATGCGGTTACACGCGGAAAGACCATGGTGGCCGTCAGTCCGGGACACTCGGAATTGGCCGCATCGGTATCGCTCAGTTCCAGCCTGCCGCCATGCAATGCCATCACCGCCTCGACCAGCGACAGGCCAAGACCAGTGCCGGGTTTGCTGCGGCTTTCATCCAGCCGCACGAAACGCTTGACGACATCTTCCCGGCGCTCTGCCGCGATGCCAGGGCCGTGGTCGCAGACACTGAGACGCGCCTCGCCGCCCGGCGTCTTTACCAGCACCACGCGGATTTCGCTGCCGCCTTCACCCGCGTATTTGATGGCATTGTCGAGCAGATTAAAAATCGCCTGGCCGATCAGTTCGCGATTGCCCCGCACGCTAATGCCGGGGGCAATATCGCTTGCCAGCATATAGCCCGCCTCCTCGGCCACCGGCTCGTAAAGCTCAGCGGTATCAGCGGCAATGGTGGAGGCGTCGAGATCGGAAAGCTCGGCGGCAATCGATCCCGCTTCGACGCGGGAAATCATCAACAGCGCGTTGAACGTGCGGATCAACTGATCCGATTCGCCGATAATCCCTTCCAGCGCCTGACGCCGCAGTTGGTCATCATCCTCGGCCAACGCATCGGCGGCCTTGTTGCGCAGCCGGGTCAGCGGCGTCTTCAGGTCATGGGCGATATTGTCGGAAACCTGACGTAGCCCCTCATTGAGCTTTTCGATCCGCTCCAGCATATCGTTCAGCGAGCGCGACAGCCGGTCGAATTCATCGCCGGAACCGGAGACCGGCAGACGCTGGGCAAGATCGCCCGCCATGATCTTCTTGCTGGCGGCAGACACCCGATCGATGCGCTTCAAGGCGTTGCGGCCAATGGCAAACCAGATCACCAAAGCCCCGGCCCCCATGATCGCGAGCGCCACCATCAGTGCTTTGCGCACCAGAATGCGGAATTTGGTCGGCTCGCCCAGATCCCGCCCGACCAGAATACGCAACCCATTGTCCAGCGCCAGCACATTGGCAATCGCCAGATGCGGGCGGGCCGGACCTGCCTCCGCATAGCGGTTATAAGCGAAGGGAAAATTCGTCCAGCCCTCGCGGTCCAGTACGCCCGGCTCGACAGAGCTGACATTGCCCGCCAGAAACTCGCCATTTGGCCCGGCGATAACATAGAGATTGGCACCGGGCTGGCGCATGCGCCGTTCCATCAGCCGCAGCAGATTTTCGACGCCACCCTTTTCATAAGCGCGCTCGATTTCGGCCACTTCCTGTTGCAGGCTCTCTCGCGTCTGCTGATTGAGCAGCCGTTCCGAAAGCGCCGTAACATAGATCACCAGAAGAGCGGCACAAAGCGCAAACAGAATGATGTAAAGCGCCGAAAGCCTGACGGCGGTAGACTTGAGAAGAAATCCGGCACGCGACATCGGGCTCGTCAGCTTTCGTCTTTGATCATATAGCCCGCACCGCGCACCGTCTTCAGCAGCGGCCGGTCGAAATCCTTTTCGATCTTGGAGCGCAGCCGCGATACATGCACGTCGATGACATTGGTCTGCGGATCGAAATGATAGTCCCAGACATGTTCCAGCAGCATGGTGCGGGTCACCACCTGCCCGGCATTCTTCATCAGATATTCCAGCAGGCGGAATTCGCGGGGCTGGAGCAGGATTTCCTTGCCCGCCCGGCGCACTTCATGGGACAGCCGGTCAAGTTCCAGATCACCGACCCGGTAGACCATATCCTGTTCCGGCGTCCCCTTGCGTCGCCCCAGCACTTCGACCCGGGCCAGAAGCTCGGAAAAGGCATAGGGCTTGGGCAGGTAATCGTCGCCACCGGCGCGAAGACCGGTCACCCGGTCATCCACCTGGCCAAGCGCCGACAGGATCAGCACCGGCGTATTGATGCTGCGCTTGCGCAATTCTGATATCACCGACAAGCCATCGCGACGCGGCAGCATCCGGTCGATGATCATCACGTCATAGGTATTTTCGCAGCCCATGAATAGGCCTGCCTCGCCATCGCTGGCGTGGTCGGCCATGATCCCCGCCTCACGGAAGGCCTTGGTCATGTAAGCGGCGGCTTCAAGATCGTCTTCGATCACAAGTATTTTCATGCGTGCGACATTAGTGCCCGCATTGCCCGAAGCACAGCCTGTTTTACCGGTTTCCATGCTTTGTCCCGTCCCGAATGCCATGATCTGCGCCTCTTCGTTCACGAAAACACATCTTCTGCCGGAAGATTGACGGCGACTGGAAAGGTCCAGCCGCCGTCAAAGGCCTGATCATCAGCCCTGGTTGATCGGCAGGGCGATGAAGCGGCTGCCATTGTCGGTTTCCACCTGGAAGAGCGCCTTGGTGCGTCCATCCTTCTTGGCCTGTTCAAGGATCTTCTTGACATCGGCGGCGCTGGAGACCTGCTGATTATTCACCGAGGTGATCTTCTGACCATTCTTCAGCCCCTTGTCGGCAGCGTCGGAATCCGGATCGACATTGGTGATCGTCAAGCCCTTGCCGTCATCGGCACGCTGGACAGTGACCCCGAGATTGGCAAGCGCCTGCTCGGTGGCCGGTGCATTCTGCTCGGGCGCGCCTTGGTCCTCATCGCCGCTGGCCGTTTCCTTTTCAGCAGGCAAGGTGCCGAGATCGACCTTGACGGCGGTCGGCTTGCCATTGCGCCAGATCGAAATATCGACCTTTGTATTGGGCGGGAAGGCAGCAATGCGCTTGGCCAGGTCACGCGGGTCCTTGACCGGATCGCCATTCACCGCGGTAATCACGTCGCCCTGCTTGATACCGGCCTTTTCTCCGGGCGAATCGGCCTGCGGCTCAGCCACCAGCGCGCCCTTGGCATCGGCCAGACCGAGCGATTCGGCTATATCCTTGGTGACGGGCTGGATCTGCACGCCAAGCCAGCCGCGCTGCACCGAGCCATGCTTGATCAATTCAGCAACCACATCCTTGGCGGTGGCCGCCGGAATGGCGAAGGCGATGCCGACGCTGCCGCCCGATGGCGAGAAGATTGCCGTGTTGATCCCGACCACCTTGCCGCTGAGGTTGAAGTCCGGCCCACCCGAATTACCCCGGTTTACCGGTGCGTCGATCTGGATGTAATCATCATAAGGGCCGGAGCCGATATCGCGGCCAAAGGCCGAAACGATACCCGAGGTCACGGTTCCACCGAGACCGAAAGGATTGCCGACGGCCACGACCCAGTCACCAACGCGGATCTTCTCGTCCTGCGCCCATTCGACATAGGTGAATTTCTTGGTCGGCTGATCGACCTTCAAAACGGCGAGATCGGTGCGCGGGTCCTTACCGACCAGCTTGGCATCATATTCGGTGCCGTCATTCATCACCACCGTATAGGCCTGGCCATCGGAAACCACGTGATTGTTGGTCACGACATAGCCGTCCTCGGAGATGAAGAAGCCCGAGCCCTGGGCAATCGGACGCAGTTTGCCATGACGCTCGGCATGCGGTCCGCCCTTGGGGCCTCCTGGACCACCCGGACCGCCGGGGCCTGGCATGCCCCATTCCTTGAAGAAGCGCTTCAGCGGATCGGGAAGCTGGTCGAAGTCACGACCATTGAAGGAGAAATTGCTGCCATCCTCGGAAGCCTGCTGCACATCCGATTTGACGCGGATGGAGACGACGGCGGGAGAAACGGCACTGACCAGATCAGCAAAGCTTGGCACCTGCGGCGCCTGCACCTCGACGGGCGCAGCCAGCGCAGGCGTTACCGTCACGGCACCCGCCAGCATCAGGGCCGCCAGCCCTGCCGCGGTACCGGCCCGCAGCCTGGAGGTAACGGAGCGATTATGGAAGGATTTCGACATGGATCTCTACCTTATCTGTTCTGTTGGCATCGTATCTTGCGAAGACCGGAACAACCCGGCTTCAGGCGGTGGATGACACAGATATAGGATGGATCACGTTACAACGAACTGTCCGGAACATGAAAAGTTGGTAATGCGGAAATTTACGCGCCGGAAAGGTTTTTCAATAGGTTCGACGCCGGTCGCTTGATAAAGTTTGGACGACCTTTACGCATCCTGAGCCGATCCGGGGATTTCTATGCATCGTATTCCACTCTGTTTATTCGCGGCAATACTGACCGGCTGCGCAGCCGCCCCGCACAAGGAGATCGGCGCCATTCGTTTGATAACCGACGCCCAAGGACGCCCCGCAAAAATCTATATGGAAAAATCGACCGGTAACGCGATAACCGATCGTCGTGTCATGCTTTTCATGCGCACAACTTTCGCCAAGCGCGTGCCCCACCCGCTTCCCAACCGTGTCTATCGTCAAGGCGTGAGTGGCGTGGCGAGCGATCACCCCACAACGATCGAGATCCCGCTTTTCTGATGGGGACATATCCCCGCGTCCTGCGGCTGAACCCTGCTGGCTTTCGTGGGAGCCGCCCCTACTCCTCCAGGAGCCGCTTCAGCCGAGCCTCTTCATCCGCACTCAACGGCTGCGCCGCAGCCACGCTCCTACGTCGGCGGCTGTAGGCGAAGGCTGCGCCCACGCCAATCACCAGAAGTAAGCCCGGCGCGCCCCACAGAAGCAAGGTCTCCGAGGTCAATCGCGGCTTCAGCAGCACGAATTCACCGTAGCGCGACACCAGATAGCGAATGACATCGTCATCGCTATCGCCCTTGACGATCCGTTCGCGCACCAGAAGCCGCAGATCGCGGGCGAGTTCAGCGTTGCTGTCGTCGATGGATTGGTTCTGGCAGACCATGCAGCGCAATTGCGACGACAGGTGCCGGGCGCGGGCTTCCAAGGCCGGATCTTTCAGCATTTCATCGGGATTGACGGCAAAGGCGGATTGAACCAGCAACAGCCAGAAACCGAAGAAGACCGCAAAAAGCGCCCTCATTCCGCCGCCTCCAGACCCTTGAGGGTACCATTGACCGCCGCTGCCTTTGCCTTGCGGTTTGGAGCACCGACGCGCAGACGCCGGTCGGAAAGCGAAACGAAGCCGCCGATCATCATCACCAGCGCCCCGCCCCAGATGCAGAGAATCCACGGTTTCCACCAGATCCGCACCACCATGCCGCCGTCGGCCATGGCATCGCCGAGCGAAACGTAAAGCTGGCTAAAGCCAAAGCTGCGGATACCCGCCTCGGTGGTCGGCATGCGTCTTGCCGTATAAAGCCGTTTCGATGACCAGACGTCGCCCTCAGAAACCCCGCCGCGCCGGATGGTGAAATGGCCACGATCCTCGGTATAATTCGGTCCCTTGGCGGAGCGCAGCCCGTCATAGGTCAGGGAAAAGCCCCCGGCCTCCACGGTCTGTCCGGGCTTCATCTCTACCACCATTTCGCTCTCAAACGTGGTGACCGCGACAATGCCAAGTACGGTGACGCCAAGGCCAAAATGCGCAAACGCCGTGCCGAAGGCCGAGCGCGGCAGGCCGATCAACCGGCGGAAGGCGACGCTTGCATTCTGCTTGCCGAAAGCCGAACGAAAAGCAAGATCGGCCAGCGCCCCGAACATCAGGAAAAAGCCCGCGGCCAGCCCCAACACGGACAGAATCGGGCCTCCATTCTGGAGGTAATAGAAGACAAGACCGGCCAGAAAAGCCAGCACTGCTGCCAGATAAAGCCGTTGCAGCGCGCCCAGCAGATCGCCGCGCTTCCAGGCCAGCATCGGCCCGAACGGAACGGCGACGAGAAGCGGGATCATCAGCAGGCCGAAGGTCAGGTTGAAGAAGGGTGCGCCAACCGAAATCTTCTCGCCGGTCAGGGTTTCCAGCAGCAGCGGATAGAGCGTGCCGATCAGCACTGTCGCAGTCGACACCGTCAGGATCAGATTGTTCAGCACCAGCGCGCCTTCGCGCGAGATCGGCTGGAACAGCCCGCCCGCCTTCAAATGCGGAGCCCGCAGCATGAACAGGAACAGCGCGCCGCCAATGAACAGGATGAGGATGGCGAGAATGAAAATCCCGCGGCTGGGATCGGTGGCAAAGGCATGCACCGAGGTCAGCACGCCGGAGCGCACCAGGAATGTGCCGAGCAGCGACAGCGAGAAGGTCAGGATGGCGAGCAGCACCGTCCAGATTTTCAGCGCATCGCGCTTTTCCATCACCAGCGCCGAATGCAACAGCGCAGTGCCTGCCAGCCAGGGCATGAAGGAGGCGTTTTCGACCGGGTCCCAGAACCACCAGCCGCCCCAGCCAAGCTCGTAATAGGCCCAGTAGGAGCCCATGGCGATGCCCGCCGTCAGGAAGGTCCAAGCCGCCAGCGTCCAGGGCCGGACCCAGCGCGCCCAGGCGGCATCGATCCGCCCGTCGATCAGAGCGGCGATGGCAAAGGAAAAACAGACGGAAAACCCGACATAGCCGAGATAAAGCAGCGGCGGATGGATGGCGAGGCCGGGGTCCTGCAGGACCGGGTTCAAGTCCTGCCCCTCGGCAGGCGCCGGATTGAGGCGAATGAACGGATTGGAGGTGATCAAAATGAACAGAATAAAGGCCGTGGAAATCCAGGCCTGAACGCCGAGTACATTGGCTTTCAACCTGTCGGGCAGATTGGTGCCGAACAGCGCCACCAGGGCCGAAAACAGCGTCAGGATCAACAGCCACAGCATCATCGATCCCTCGTGATTGCCCCAGACCGCCGAGAAGCGATAGATGGCGGGCATCAGCGAATGGGAATTCTGATAGGCATTCAGCAGCGAGAAATCCGAGACCAGATAGGCATAAGCCAGCACCCCGAACGCAAACAGCACCAGCGCAAACAGCGCATAGGTGCCGGTGACTGCGGTCTGCATCATGGCGGTATCGCCCCTGCGGGCGCCCAGCATCGGCAGGACCGAAAGCAAGAGTGCGGCGGCCAGCGCCAGCACCAGCGCGTAATGGCCGATCTCAATGATCATTTCGCCTCTCCCTCACCCTTCCAGACGCCGTCCTTCTTCATCCGGTCGGCAACTTCCTTCGGCATGTAATTCTCGTCATGCTTGGCCAGAACCGTATCGGCATCAAACAGCGTGCCGCCAGCGCCAAACACGCCTTCCGTCACCACGCCCTGCCCTTCACGAAACAGATCCGGGAGAATGCCGGTATAGGTCACCGGCACCGTGGCCGTACCATCGGTCACGGCAAAACTGACGGTGGAGCCGGTATCGCGCTTCACCGAACCCTCCGCCACCAGCCCGCCCAGCCGGATGCGGGTGCCAGGACCAACAGGCGTCTTGGCGAGATCGGAGGGCATGTAGAAATAGGCGATGGACTGACCGAACGCGAACAGAACCAGCAGCACAGCCGCCATGATGAAACCAACACCTCCGGCGATGACGGCGAGACGTTTCTGTTTGCGGGTCATTTCAGCGCCTCCTCAACCGGCAATCCCAATTGCTGCGCCATGGCAATCAGCTGCTTGCCTTGCTCCCCCTCGGCTGGGAAGGTCTTCAACCCGGTTTTCAAGGCTTCGAGCGCTCGCTGATTGTCCTTCAACACCGTATAGGAGCGCACCAGCCGCACCCAGCCTTCGAAATTGTTCGGATCGGTTTTCAGCTTGGCATCCAGGCTTTCAACCATGCCCTTGATCATCGCCTGACGGTCGCCGTCCGGCAAGCCCTGGGCCGCGGCCACAGCGGCGGCATCGGGACTTCCGAGGGGCGCCGCCGTTGCAGCAGCCTGAGGATCATTGCGGGCAATATGACGGGCGACCAGCGGTTGCCACGGGGCATTGGGCGGGGATTGGGCCGCAATCACCTTGAAGGCGGCCAGCGCCTCGTTGCGCTTGCCGGACTGTTCCAGCGCCAGCGCCAGATAATAGGCAGCGCGCGGATTGTCGCGGTTCAGCGCCACGGATTGTGAAAACAGATCGCGGGCAGCATCCGTCACCACGCCGTCGCTCTGGGCAATCAGCGCTTCGCCAAGCCCGTTGAGCCGCTCGGGGCTGGCGCCCTTCAGCCGGATGGCATTGCGAAAGGCCAGTTCCGCCTCGCCCATGCGGTTTTGTTGCAGATAGATCGGGGCCAGCACATCCCAACCCGCGCCATCGTCAGGCTTTTGCATCAGATGGCGTTCGGCCTGGGCAATCAGCAGGCTCATGTCGTTGCCGGGATTTTCCAGCCGGGCCTGTAGAGGCTGCGACGGGAGGCCGGGGCTGCCGAGGGCCAGATAAAGCCCAAGGCCGACCGCAGGTACCAGCAGAACGACGAAGGCCTGCGCCAGACCGTTACGCGAGGTTTTGCGAGGCGCGTTTTTGGCTGCCTGACCTGTTTCATCGCCCCTATCGGCGGCCAGAAGGCGGCGGGCAATCTCGGCGCGGGCATAATCCACCTGCTCGGCGGAAATCAGCCCGCCCGCCCGGTCACGCTCGAGTTCCTGCAATTGATCGCGATAGACGGCCATCGCACCATCACGGGTCTCGCGCTCACCACGCTGCTGCGCCCGCGTCAACGGCAACAGAAAGGCTGCCGCAACGGCAAAGGTTAGAACAGCAATTTCAACCCAGAACAGCATAAGGCTCCCTGAACCCGAAGGGTTCTATGACGTTTTGGAACGCCGTCCATACTATCTTGCAACTGATGGCGTCTTAAACAACCGACCTTCCATCAGCCTTGACTTAAGTCAAGGGCAAGCCGGACTGACCCGCGCAGATGTGATTCAGGTCAGAGGCGTCCATGTCCCGTCTTCATTGCGGCAGGCAACGCCGCGTGCCTCCACCGTCTTGCCATCGACCGTCACCTTGTGGCGATATTGGCGGCAGTTCTGATTGCCGACCTGATAAGGGGCTGCGGCCACCACTTCGCCGGAAACATCGTCATCGCGCCAGGTCACGGTCTGGCCGCCAGGGGCCACTTCCAGGGCCTGATATTCGGCCGCCAGCGCCCGCTGCTTCTGGCTGTTGTCCAGTTCCGCACCGGTCCGCGACACAATGCCGCCCTGAAGTGCGTTGAGATAGAGCGAGCTTGAGGTGGTGGATTTGGCAAGCAGGCCGGTGCTGCCACCGGTCGTCTTGCAGGAGGTCAGTGCCAGGGCGCAGCCCAGCAGGGCAAATGCAAAACCGGTGCTGATCTTCCTCATGGCCTGCAATTCCAAATTCTGTTTCTCATGACAATTTGCACGGTCAAACCGTGCGTTGCTGTAGTATCTCATGATAAGCCCGACACTGCCTCACTTTGCAAGCCGCCATTTTGATCCGCTGTCTGGAGTTTGTCAGGAAAACAGTACAATCCTGCCCTGCATAAAGCACCAGCACCCATGCCAGATCATGCTCCATCCCGTGACAGGGCAGGCAGAACCAGCCGCGCCAGCAGTCCACCATTGACGCCGCGCGACAGGCCAAGCTTGCCTTGATATTCCGAGGTTATTTCCTTGACAATCGACAGTCCGAGCCCAGTTCCGGGCTTGCTTTCATCCAGGCGGCGACCGCGCTTTAACGCCTCGCCGATCTGGTCGGGGTCAAGACCCGGACCGTCATCTTCAACGATGATTTCCAGCCAGCTACGCCGGGCGGGATCGAGCCCGACCTCGCCGACCGGCGCGATCCGGGCCGTCACCGTCACAGTGGTTTGTGCGTGACGGGCAGCATTTTCCAACAGATTGCCGAGGATTTCCTCGAGATCCTGACTTTCCATCGCCAGAACCAGACCTTGCCCCGAGGCTTGGCTCTCCAGTTGAACCTCGAATTGCTTATCGGGATTAAGCTTGCGCATCACCCGCACCAGACGCTCCAGAACCGGCTCCACCTCGGCGCGCGACAGCACCGATTCGCGCTGGGCAGCAATGCGGGCGCGGTTGAGATAGGTGCCGACCTGGCTCTGCATGGCGGATGCCTGGGCCTTGATCACCTCGCCATGCGGTGGATCAAGGACGCGCGCCTCGTTGAGAAGCACGGCAATCGGGGTTTTCAGCGAATGGGCGAGATTGCCGACCTGCATGCGGGCGCGCTCGACAATACGGTGGTTGCTGTCGATCAGGGCGTTGATTTCATTGGCCAGCGGCTCGATCTCACGCGGGAATTCACCCTCGATTCGCTCGGCCTCGCCGCCCCTGATCCGCTCCAGCGCCCGGCGCGCCCGATCCAGAGGTTTTAGCCCGAAGATAATGGTGACGGCATTGACCAGCAGGCCGCCAACCCCGAACATCGCCAGAACGGCGTAAAGCCGGTGGGAAAATCCGGTGATTTCGTCTTCCACCACTTTCAGATTGCCCGACACCCGGAACCGCGCCGCCCGGCCGGATTCGTCGAGGATAACTTCAGTTTCGGCAATCCGCAGCCGGTTGCCGAAACTATCGGTCATGCCGTAAAACCGCTCGTAATTCTGGTCGAACGGGCTTTCCTCGAAGCTTGGCACCGGCAGATTGGTCAGCCCCAGTGAGGTGGACGCCAGCGGCGCGGCATTAAAGGAGCCAAGCGGCTCAACCAGCCAGTACCAGCCGGTTCCGGGCTGCGAAAACCTGAGATCGCCCAGCGCCGGACTGCCGGACAGGCTTTCCCCATCGCCAACCGTGACGGAATTGACGACATTATAGAGCTGGGCGCGCAACAGATCGTTGAAGGAGCGCTCGGCCCCCTGCCGATAGAGCGCCGAAATCACCACGGCCATCGTCACCAGCGCGATTATATACCAGAGAGTGGCGGAGAGCAGGACGCGAAGGGTGAGAGACTTGACCCGGAACACCTAGCCCTCGACACTGTCAGGCGCTTTGATCCGGTAGCCGAGACCGCGCACGGTCTCGATCATGTCCAAACCGATCTTCTTGCGCAGCCGCCCGACAAACACTTCGATCGTGTTGGAATCGCGGTCGAAATCCTGATCATACATATGCTCGACCAGTTCGGTGCGCGACACGACCTCCCCCATGTGATGCATGAGATAGGACAGCAGCCGGAATTCATGGGACGTGAGTTTCAGCGCCTTGCCCGAAACCGTAACCTTGGAACTCTTGGTATCGAGCCGCACCGGCCCGCAGGCGATTTCCGAGGAGGCATGGCCGGCGGCACGGCGAATCAGCGCCCGGATGCGCGCCAGCACCTCTTCGACATGGAAAGGCTTGGTGACATAGTCGTCGGCACCGGCATCGATGCCGGATACCTTGTCGCTCCAACGGTCGCGGGCCGTCAGAATCAGCACGGGCATGACGCGCCCGGCAGAGCGCCATTTCTCCAGCACGGTAATGCCATCCATGGTCGGCAGACCGATATCGAGGATCACGGCATCATAGGGCTCGGTATCACCGAGATAATGCCCCTCTTCGCCATCCATGGCCTGGTCGACCACATAGCCTGCCTCCTGAAGCGCCTCGACCAGCTGGCGGTTCAGGTTGACATCGTCCTCGACGACGAGAATGCGCATTCTTCACTTCTCCGTTTTGCCATGCTGGCGCCAGCCGGGCGATCTTGCGCGCAGGTCCAGTAAAACCAGCCCGCATGAGAAAAAATATCCAACAGATAGAAAGTCTTACACTAGTCCTTGGCCCAAAACCAGCCTCAGCGGGAAACCTGGACCGTCATCTTGCGGGGCCTTGCATTGTCGCCAGTCCCCGGCACGAGAATGGTGATCACGCATTGGCCGCCCGACAGCCGCACGGAAAGCAATTGCCCGCCCGCCTGCTCCACGGCCCTGAGCGCCGCCGAGCGGCAATCGACCCTGCCATTGGACTTGCTGTCGTTACCGTCGGAATTGTCACTGTTCTGATTCTGGTTCTGCGCCTGGACGATGACAGGCGAAGAAGACCCGCTGGTCCCAGACACCATCTGCGACATAGGCACGGCATCGGGGACCGGCGCTGTCGTCGCCGGTACCGTCCAGGCAATAAGCCCGGCTGCGATACTGCCTATGATCGATTTGGATGCCATCAACTGCCACTCTGCCGCATTCGGTTATCGTGGCGTAAGTGTTACCGAAGAACGGCTGAATGGCAAATGAATGCCTGGTAATCTTGGCCCGCAGGACCATCCCTATGACAAAGATACTACACTGCAAGCATTTCAATTTATTAAACTATCCATGTCATAGGCGGCAATGAGCGCCTAGATTTCAGCAAAGATCAGGTTTTCTCCGGGGGTGACAGGTCCGATTTGGGCACGATGGTATGGCTTGCCACCAGCCGGCCATAGAGCGCCACCAGCCCGCCCACCGATCCGGCCAGTGCCACAAGTCCGTCGGTCAACTGCCCCTGCTCCAGAACACCAAGCTCGACCCCGCCAAGGTGCAGGACTGACGCCAGGATAGCGACCAGCGCACCCCAGACAGTCTTGGAGAGATACCATGGTTTGCCGTCATTCATGTTGATTTCCCTTGTTTTCGGTTGGTATTTTCGGGTTGAAGATCAGAAAGTGAATGCTGTTTCAGCCGCGATGCCGCTGGCATGGCGGCCAATCTGCCGGACCCGGATGGCGAGCGCCGAGGGTGCCACGCCAAAGTCAGCAGCTTGCAAATCGGCGCTATAGGCATAGGCCGCAGAGGTCAGGGTGACGCTGCGCAGCGTTGCTTTGCCTGCGTCGAGAATATCGAGCTGGTAGCGCTCGCTTTCCTCATCCAGCGGAATATCGGATGGCGTCCAATTGTCGGCATCGGTGCGACCACGCCGAACCCAGCTCAGCGCAATATCGCCGCTTGGCACCCTGCTGGCGCGCAGATGCACCGGGGAAAGCGGGGTCAGCGCCCGCACGCCACCGGAAAAACTGACCGGCCCCTTGGCCGCAAGGCTGGTGCCGGCGGCCTCGGCAATCCAGTTCAGCGTCAGGCCGATTTCACTATCGGCAAGGTCAAGCGCCGTGACCGCACTGTTGAGCAGAACCACCTGCGCGCCCGCAACGGCACCGGCCGCCATGGCATCCTCCGTGCCATAGAGACCGCGCAGCAGGCCGGACAATTGCCAGACGCCACTTTGCAATTCCTCCGCCGTCTGGAAACCGATCACCTCCCAGACATCGTTGGCGGCCTTGACCGCAAGCCGGTTGTCGCCATTCAGCACCGACAGCCGTGAGCCGGAGGAAAAACTGCCATGCGACAGAGTAACGGTCAGACGATTGGCCCTGTCGAAGCGGCCCGACACACCCGCAGCCAATGCCGATGACAGGCTGCCAAGCGTTGCCGGGCCATCCACCACGACACGGGTCGCATAATTTTCGGTCTCTGCGGATGAGGACAGCACGATCTTGCGCCAGGGGCTGGCATAGGCCGCCGCCCGCGCAAAACTGCCGTCTTCACCATCGTCAAGGCGTGGCAGGTCCATCAGCCGCCACAGCGGCGCAAACCCATCCGAAGCCCTGCCGCTCTGCACCCGCCCGCTGCTAGCAACGGTAATCGCGCTAGACACCGGCGCTGCCACTTCGGTCAATTCCAACGACAGCGTGCTGCTGTCCTCAATGCGGGTGATCAGGAACCGGCCGGATGGCCCGTCCGGCAAGGTCAGCACGTCGCCGGGCTGAAGCGCCAGCTGCGAGGGAGACAGCGAAAGGGTCAGGCTGCGCCGCCCAATCCGGTGATCGCGCAATTGCGTTTCAACCACGGCCAAAGCGCTTGCCTCATCCAGCACCCCGGGCAGATCGCTGGATAAAAGCTTCGCGGATGTTCCCACCACGCGGCGCGAGCGGACACTGGCATCCTCGTAATCATTGGCGGGATCGTAAAAATCCAATACGGCCTGACCGGCATAATCGGTGCTGTCGCCCCGGGTCTCGGTCCAGAACGGTTCATCTTCGGTATCAACGAAAACCCGGGTCTCGATGGCCTTCAGGCTGGCGGCCTGGCGGGAGCGGAACCGCAGCACGGCACCGTCCTCGATCACGTCGATCAGGAAAGCCTCGGTCAGCGGCTCGATCAGGCTACGGGCCGAGGATATATCACCCTGCACATAGCCCGAGAGATCGCCGGTGACGGCGGACACATCGTAATCGCTAAAGCCACAATCTTCCAATATCGCGGCAATCACCTCGGCCAGCGTGCCGCCGCCCAGCCTACCGTTCAGCCAATGGCCGCTGCGCCAATTGTCGCCATCGGCAAACAGATCGGTATCATAGGGAAAGGCCGGAAAGGGCCGGCTGTCCCAGGTCCAGAGAAAGATATGATCGGCATCGACCATGCCTGATGGTGCCGACTCTCCCTGCCAATAGCTCAGATGCGCTTCAAGAAACCGCCGCTGCATGGCATCCGGAGCGCATGCCGGAGGAAAAATACGGCAGCGCATTTTCCGAGGATTTTGGATCGGGAAACACGTTCGGCTGGTTGGCACCACGGTCTACCGCCGGGCAGCCCAATTCCGTAAACCAGATCGGTTTTATCTTTGGTTCCCAGGCGCTGGGCGTGGAAAGCTCAACGCCACCGACCCGGTCATAATGATGGTTTTCCCACCAGGACTGGATATCCTTGTAGCGATAGACCCAGGGCTTGCCCGCCAGCCCATCCGTAATGGCGGCACGCTCGCGTTTCTTACGGGCGACAAGGTCTGGATAATACCAGTCATAACCCTCCCCGGCGGCAATCTGCGCCTGCATGGCGGCACGGTCATCGGCAATGATAAACCCGTCAGGATTATCAGCAGTGAAATCCGCGTCATTCCAGTCCGACAGCGGCATGTAATTGTCGATGCCTACAGCATCGATGGTCGCGCTGGCCCAGAGCGGATCGAGATAGAAGAACACATCACCAGACCCATCGCCAGGATGATAGCCGAAATATTCGCTCCAATCGGCACCGTAGGTCAGCTTGGTCTGGCTCCCCAGAATGGCGCGCACATCCTCTGCCAACCGCATCAAGGCGGTGACGAAGGGAAAGCTGTTGCCCGCACCGCGCAGCGTTGTCAGGCCCTTCAGCTCCGAGCCGATCACGAAACTATCCACCCCACCTGCCGCCTTGGCCAGCAACGCAGAATGCAGCACCAGTCGCCGATAGCCGCTATCGCGACCGTTCTTGTTGCCGGTATAAAGGATCGTGGTGCCGAGCACGAAGAAATCATCGACTGTGGTCTTGCCCATGAAGGCCTCGATGATGGCGTCCACCGCGTCCGTCCCATCAGGCGAACCAGTGAGACCCGGCGCAGGTGAACAGGTGATCCGGCCCCGCCAGGGATAGGCCGCCTGTTCTGTCCCGCCATAAGGATCAGTCAGTCCGTTATCTGAGGGAATATCCATCATCACAAAAGGATAGAGGCAGGTGGCAATGCCCCGGCTGTTCAGATCCTTGATCGCCTCGATCACGCTTTTGTCACCGGGCGTGCCACCATAGGCCGGGCCGCCACCGTTCTGGCTGACCAGCCGGGCCGACGCGCGCCCGATGCCCGCAACACTCCAGGCGCGGCTCTCCTCGTCACGCCGCGCCACTTCGACACCCGGCACGATGGCGCATTGATCGGCCCGCAGATCGGTACCGAACCAGCTGACAACAAGCGCGGCGCGGACGAGATTGGGACACACCGCCTGCAACTCATCCAGCGAGGCCTGCCAATCGGTGGCGGCCACCAGCGTGTTGCGATTGATGATCCGCTCTTCGCCATCTCCTGTTTCCTCGGTAATGGCTTTCGTCGCATAGCCATGCTCGGTGGCACCGGGAATGATGGTCACAGCCCTGACCTGGCTTTCCAGCACGCCCAACGAGCGGATCACCTCAAATTGCAGCACGGGAAGACGGTTGCCGTAATCATCAAGCGGCAGGCGCTCGAACACCACATAGGCCACGCCGCGATAGGCCGGCGTATTGCCCTCGCCCTGCTTGGCGGCAATCAGCGGATCGACGCCCTGATCCTCACTGCCAGGATAAAAGCGCATCTCGACCTCGGTCAGATCCACTTCCTCGCCATCGGCCCAGACCCGGCGGATGGCCGCCACAGGGCCTTCGCACAAAGCCAGCGCCAGATTGCCGTAATAATCATAACTCTTGGTCTTGCTACCGGTGGATTTGCTGCCGGAGGTTTCGGTGGTGGTCTTTTCCTCAAACCGCGTCGCCCAGATCAGCGTGCCGCCAATGCGCACCGTGCCATAGGCCCGGTTCAGCGCCGTGCCTTCGCTGGCCCCACCGATCCGCGCCGACGACAGATGCGAGCCAGACGTGGTGGAGCTGCCGTTGATCAATGCCTGATCGACCATATTGCCAGCCAGCGACCCCACGGCGCGACCCAGCATGGTGCCGACCGACCCGAATATGCCGCCGATGGCCGCACCGGCTGCCTGGAAAACAAGAGTTGCCATCGATCACTTCTCCGGAAAACGATAGACGCCCGCGACACGCCGCCGCCTGCTCATAGGCGTGAATGAAATGCTGGTCTGCCGCCAAAAGCCCCAGATGCTTGGCGGCGTAATGGGCGCGAAACCGGAAGACCAGGAGATCGCCGGGCAAGGCCTCGCCAAGGCTGGACACTGAGATGAAATGCCGCCCCGCCGCCTCGATCAACCGATCCTCCCCCGACCGCTCGGCCCAATCAGGCGCATAGGCAGGCGTGACTTCCGGCTCCTGCCCATAGAGCTCGCGCCAGATGCCCCGGACCAAGCCAAGACAATCACAGCCAACGCCCTTGGTGGACGCCTGATGGCGATAGGGCGTACCGATCCACCCCTCGGCGAGGGTGAGGACCTGGGTATTAATGGAGGGCATACAATCCCCCTCACTCAAACAGCACCGACCCGTCATGGGTGGTCTGGCCGCTGACATAGGAATAGGCGAAATCGCTGCCGGGCATATGCGGGAAGCCCCGGAAGTTGGCGGCGTTGGCAAAGCTGTCGCGGCAGGTGGCGAAGCGTTTGTCGCAGCCGATGGTAACGGTCAGTGCGTCGCCTGGTGACAATGTCACTTCCAAGGGCAGCCACATTGTCAGCTCCGTGCCGTCCTCTCCGGGGCGGCTGGTCTCAACCTCGGCTGTCAGGCCAGTCTCGGCCCCTGATGTGACAGTGATCCGGCCATAGCGGAAATGGTCGTCGCTATAGGAATCCAGCCCCGAAACGATGAGCCGGTCGGACCCGCTCATACTCACCAGAACAGCACTGACGGTGCGGCCCTCAATGCTCAGGTCGATACCGCAGCGACTATCGCCCAGACTGGCATCGCAGCGGCGGCCCAGCGTGCGCCCCTGGTCCTGGGAGAGCTTGGCGGCGAAGCTGCGCAATTCGGCGGTAAACTGCCCTGTCTGACGCTTGACCTCGCCAACATCCTGCACCTTAAGCAGAACATGCTGGTCTGGCACCTGCCAGTTGACACGGTAGACCTCGATCCGCGCGCCGTCATAGCGCCCGGCAATCAGATCGGCTTCGGTAATCACTTCGCTGGAAAAACCGCCGGCAACTTCGGAGGTCGGTGCCGACAAGGTGTTTTCCGCCTCACCATCGCTGGCGGAAAAGCCGCTGGCGGCATGAAACAGTGTGCCGCGCAGGGTCAGATCCCGGTCATGATCGGTAAAGCCCAGCACCAGACCATCGCTGCGGGTCACCCGCCAGCAGGTGCACAGCGTCGTGGCGTCGCCCGCCAGATGGCGCGCCAAAGCGGCATCGATTGTCCTCATGGAATGATCTCCGTCAGCGAAATGGAGGGAATGCTACCCGCATTAAAGGCTTCGAGATTGATCTCGATCCGGTCAGTATCGAAACGCACCGGCACGTCGAATTGAAAGCCCGCCCGGATAACGGCACCGGACACAGGAATAAAATCCTGATTAAATGTCACCAGCCCGGTGGTGCTATCGCAGACGAAGCCGTTGACCGGCGCACCATCCACCGAGATCAGCACAGTGCCATCGACCGGCTTGGCAATACTGCGGTTCCAGCCGCCACCGGCATCGCCATAGGTCTTGACCAGTTGAAAGCTGGCTGTGACGCCATCACCGATGCCGATCTGCTGGTCTTCAGCGCTTATCGCCCGGCCCGGCCCGGCAGAATTAGCATCCAGCGGATCTCGAAACCGGAACCCGGCCATCTGGCCACCCCGCGCCTCGAAAAACTCCAGTATCGTATAGAGATCGGCAAGCGATTTCACCCCCGATCCGGCGTCATAGCTGCGGCGCGAATTGGCCCAGCGCTGATTGCGCACTTCGCGCCCATTCGACAGGTTGACAATATCCGTGCGCCGCACCGGCCCGCCGCTGGTCGAAAGCGACACGCGCAGCGGAAAGCGCACCTCGTGAAAGGCTTCGGTCATGTCATCAACACCTTCGATAACTGAATTATGTTGGAAAGAATGAAGTCGTGATAAAAAGGCTGCCGCGCGGCATCGTGTGATGCCGCGCGGCTTTGGATGTCAGGTGATGCTGATCGTGCCCGCCTTATACCGGACTCCGGCATCAGCCGTCATCAACAGGGCCGTATTCCCGAGAATGGTCTGATAATTCTGGTCCTGGGAATTGGGATCGAAGACGCCGATATAGTGGTTGTTGTTGTATTCGTTCGCGGCTCCGCCACCGGCAAGGCTGATCATGCGCCTGCCGTTGGCCTCGAATTGAGGATTGGCCAGCGTGTCGGAAACGCAGTAGCACAACCCATCGCCTTCCAGGCCGGTGAAGCCGAACAGGATCCACTTCTGCGACGGAACATGATAGCGAATGGCTTGCGCCATGCGCCCGTTCCGCTCGGATGTGGTATAGGAATCCCACCCGGTGACCTTGAAAAAGACCTTGGGCTGTTGGGGAGCGAGATTGCCCTGATAGTAGCTGTGGTTGACAGTCTCCCACTGGTTGGAGTTGTTATAGAACTGCCATCCCGTCGATGCATCGAGATTGCTGGTGCGGATCATTGCAAAGCCGTTGTCGAGAACGGTCGTGTTGCCCGGCAGATTGCGGACTTCAACGAAGGCGTAGTAATAATTGCCTTCCTTGACGATGTTCGACGGATGGAAAAAGCCGTAGGCCGTATTGATGGATTGCGTGTTCCAGGGCTCCGGAATAAGGACGCATCGGACATTGTGATGGTTTTGTCCAAAATCGCCAGGATTGGGAACGGACCACGACTGCCCGTCATTGGTGGACTTCACATAGGTGATGGAATTCACCCAGCGCGTATTGAAGCCATATTTGTTGGAATTGAAGCCGGCGACCCCGCCGATGGTAGTCGGCGCCTGATAAAATTCATGATGGGCCAAGGCAACGACCGTCGAGCCGCGCGCAAAACCTGCGAACACCCAATAACGGTTGGCGTAGTGCCCTTCGACCGTATCCCGGGGCGAGTTCCAGTTCATGCCTTGACCCCAATTGGTCCAGGTCGCGCCGTTCTGCCAGTCGGATACAACGTTGAACCGGTAACCTTCCGAATGGGCGGTAATGAAGGTTGGCGTTCCGTTTGCGTCGCGCCATGGATGGATCGGCCCATCTGCCCACAGACCATACGGTGTGCTGCCACCGACATAGCCGTGCGATCCACTGGTGCTAAAGTCCATTACGGTGTTGTTGGCAGAAGTTGTTACAATACTGGTAACCATTTCAAGTCCTTTCTGGGTTTAAAAAATGCCTCAAGCAATTGAAAGATTTAGACTTGTAGACCTCCTTTTTTCTCGTGATCCAAATGTAAGGACAGGGCGCTGCCCCACCTCACAAATTACGCTGGCCGCGCTTGACGCTGCGGGCCAGCAAGCTGGAAATCTGGGACTGGCTCTTGGTGAAGCTCGACGCATCCTGGGTGGTGACGTTGACATTGACCTGCGTGCCGGAGGAACCACCGCCCTGGGTGGCGACCCCCAGCGAACCGTCCGAGCCGCGTTTCAGCGGCAGGATCGCCTCGCTACCTGCCTCGCCCATCAACCCGGTATTGCCGCCATCCATGCCGAAATAGGTGGGGCTGGACACAACCCCACCTGACGCAAAAGGCGTGATCGAGCCGGGCACCCCACCTTTCTCGAAGGCAAACAGCGAGCTGATCCCCGATGAAAGGCTGGATGTGGCGCTGGAGGCCAGCGACGACAGACTGCTTTGCAGCGGTTGCAGGCCGGATGACAGGGTAATGCTGGACAATTGGCTCGCCAGCGATTTCAGCGTGTCTTCCAGATCGCCACCGCCGCTCGTGGCGGATTTCAGCGCTGATGTCAGCGCGCTGCCAAAGCTTTTCGAGCGGCTTTCCAGATCATCGAGGGTCTTGGTCGCCCCGGAAGCATCGAGATCGATCCCGAAGGACAGGGTTTCGTCATCGGCCATGGTCTACCTCTTAGATGTTGCGGTCAGGAAGGCACCGTCGGGATAACGGGCCATCAGCGCCTCCAGGTCGGCACGGGCAAGCTCAGCGCGGGCGGTGGCGACGGGGCGAAACGCCCCGCTCATGGCGGCGAATTCGCGTGGGGTCAGCGCCCAGAAGGCCTGCGGGGTCAGCCGCAGCAGGTGAAATCCGGCATGCATCACCGCCTCCCATGGAAAGGGAGGCGGCTTTACCATGTCGGATCGACCCGCTGCGGCACTCAAGGGCGGGCGGGGTCGCCCTCACCGGCTGAGGTGGTTTGACCTGAGGTTCCAAACGTGACGAGCAGCAATTCGCGGACGATGGCGACGCAGGCGGCAAGCCCGCCCTCGACGCACATGTCCGCGACATCCTCATCAGCGCAGCAATTGCCGCCGCCCCGCAAACCGACGGCCAGAATGCGGATCAGGTCGCGGCTGGAAAGCTTGCCACTGGAAAACCGCAGGGCAAGATCCGCCAGACTATCGGCGGCAAAGGCCGTTTCCAGCTCGGCCAGCGCGCCCAGCGTCAGGCACAGAATCCGCCGCTCGCCATCGATCACCGCTTCCACCTCGCCGCGCCTGCGGTTGGCGCGCATGCCCGTCCCAACGTTCCCCGTCCCGACTTTCTCTGTCCCCCCGTTCATGCCGTCACCTCAAAGGCAATCGCCCCTGCCGATTCCAGCGCGATGTCGAATTTCAACTCGCCGTCATGCTCGCCGGAATAGTCCAGCGCCGTCACCTGAAACAGGCCGGTCACCGTGCCGAAAGCCGGGATCACCACCTGCCAGCTCAACACCGAGCCGGCGAAAAACGCCGCCCGGACCAGTTCATCGGAGGACTGGTCCTTGAACAGCCCGGCCCCCGACAACGAGGCGCGTTTGGCACCGGCACCGGCCAAAAGCTCACGCCAGCGCCCGGCGCTGTCGGCATCGGTCACATCGACGGTTTCGGTATTGAAGGCCAGTTTGCGCGAGCGCAGTCCTGCAACGGTTACATAATCGCTGCCGCTGATAATCTTCAGCAGCAGGTCCTTACCCCTTTGGGCCACCATAAAAAATCTCCTTGAAAATAAATAGAAATCCGCAAACCGGCCGCCAACCACGCCAGGGCGACATCCACCCCCTCCCCGTTTTTCGGGGTCTCTCCCACGCGCGGACCCAGCCAAGCCGGCACGACCGCCCGTCCCTTTTTCAGAGAGAAAACCCAGGGCGAAGGTTAAGGAGACCAAGAGGCTCGCAGGGGAAGCACCAAAACTGGTGTGACTGCGAAAAATCGCGTAATACGATAGGAACGGTTGTCCTCACCGGTGCTGAAAACAGATGCAAATGTGCAAAACAGGCGCACCCATGTCGTGAAAATTACACAGATGCCGGACTATGCTGGTCTACCGATTAGGTTCCATGCATGTCCGCTCTTCCCTCCACGTCTCCCAGTCCCGTTCCCCACAATGCCGCATCGCTAGCGCGCTTGCGGCTGCTGAGCGTGCTGTCCATCAGCCAGATTGTCGGCTGGGGCACGAGTTTCGATCTGTTTGGCGTTCTCGGTCGCACCATCGCCGCCGATATCGGCATCAGCAACGAGACAGGCTTTCTCGGCGCAACGGTGATGCTGTTGATCATGGGCTTTGCCGGACCGGCCAGCGGCCGCCTGCTGGAAAGACATGGGGCCGCCAAGGTGATGGCAGCAGGCTCGGTTGTGTTTGCCTTCGGCCTCGCACTGCTATCGCAAGCCCAAGGCGTGGCTTCCTATTTTGCCGCCTGGTTCACCATCGGTATTGCCGGCACCTTGGCGCTGAGCGTTGCCTGCTATACGGCGGTCGTCGAGCGCGAAGGCTCGTCGGCGAAAAGCGTCATCGGCCTGCTGATGATTTTCACCGGGCTGTCGACGGCCATTTTCTGGCCGTTGCTCAGTTGGCTGACTGGCCTGCTGGGCTGGCGCGATACATTGCTGCTTGCCGCTGGCTGCCATCTTCTCATCCTCGTTCCCTTGCATCGCTTCGCCCTGCCGCCTATCAAAGCCCGGTCGCAAACAGCGCAGGCAGCAGCTGACCGCGAACCAATGCCGTTGACAGCACTCCAACAAAAGCGGGCGATGATCGCGCTTGCCGTCATCAGCATCGGCTTCAGCAGCGTCACCTTCGGCGTCTCCTCATCGCTGATTGAAATGCTCACACAGGCTGGCGCCACACCGGCGCTGGCGCTGCAACTGGGGTCGCTGCGCTC
Organism: Agrobacterium vitis; assembly: GCF_013337045.2. Lineage (NCBI taxonomy): Bacteria > Pseudomonadati > Pseudomonadota > Alphaproteobacteria > Hyphomicrobiales > Rhizobiaceae > Gillisella > Gillisella vitis. The sequence goes on along the minus strand of NZ_CP118259.1, from coordinate 748,964 downwards.
GGTGCTGGGCATTTCCGCCCGTGCCGCCGATACAATTGCCGGCAAACGCGCCTCACCCGTCACATCAGGCCTAGTGGCCACCGGCCTGATCGTCATCGGCTTTCTCGCGCTGATATTCGGCCATGGCTCCGTATGGATGCTCGGCCTGTTTATCGGCGCCTATGGCATCGGCTCCGGCCTGTCGGCCATTTCGCGCACCGTGCTGCCGCTCGGCTTCTTTTCCGCCAGCCGCTACGCCGGGATCTCAGCAAAACTGGCACTGCCCGGCAATATCTCCCAGGCGCTATCGCCGGTGGTGATCGCCGGTCTGCTGGATCGCGGCGGCCTGCAGCTGCTTCTAACCTTCACCCTCGTCGTCAGCGCTCTGGTGCTGGCAGCACTGATCTTTCTGGCCATGCTTTCGCGCCAGGCAACCATCAAGCGATAACAGCGCGAAATTGCAGCTCGGCCAGATAAAGGCCGGTCTTTGCCTCACGGCGACTGACGGTCTTGATATGGCGCAACGCAATCAGGCGGGCATGGGCAAGCGACAGCGCCGCATCCTGCAACACGGCACGCACCATTGCCGCCAGGCTTTCCGCCTCGCGGCGGCTAAGCGAAGACCATGCCTGCAAACTGACCAGCGCTTCAACCAACCCATCATCATCGGTGGAGATATCCGTCACCGTCACCTCACCCACCATCAGGTAAGGCTGGGCGGAGCGCAGCAACCGCCGATCCTTCATCCCATCGGCACCGATGATCGCCGCAATGCCGGTATCGGCAAGCGCCGCCGCCGTCATTGCGGTGAGCAGGTCATTGACCGGACTGTGCGTGGTCATCGGATGTCTCTCCAATTTTCTCGCCCTTCGGCTCTTCGCTCGCGCTTTGCCTTTTGGCAGCCGCCCGGCTGGCGGCCTCTTCCACCCTGCGCCGCAGCGCAGCGGTAAAATCCGTCACCGCACCCTGCTGCCCGTTTGCTGAAAATTGCAGGCTCATCTCACCTCCTCCTCACAATCCAGCAGCAGAAACCGCTTGGTCTCATCCGGGTCGCGCAGCGCTCGGACCGCGAGAATGCGCGTTCCCTTCACCAGCCGATGGCCGCGCGCCACATCGGTGCGAAAACGAATGGTCACCGTCTGGTCTATGGTGGCGATTTCCGCTTCGCCGCGCTCTTCACGGGTGAAGGATTGCGGCTCGATCAGCGCCCAGAGCGTGGCAATCGCCTGCCAGTTCTGGCTCACCCCGCCCTGGCCGTCAGGCGCGTTGACCGGCTGTTCAAGCGTGAGGCGCGCCGTCATCCGGCCCGGATCGGGCATGGTGAAGGTGCCCATCACAGGCTCCTGCGGCAAAAGGGGGCGATCAGCCGCTCATAACCAACCGGCACGGCGGCAGGCTGATCGGCCAGCGCCACCGCGCCACGAAACGCATGCATGGCCACAACATGCAGGCTCATCGCCCGGCGCAGCGTATCGGGCACATCAGTGGCGGCAGCCCCGAAGCCCGCGGTAAAATCGATCTCGATGCCGTTGATTGGCCGTCCCGGCAAGGGCCGGTCGCGCAGCCACAGCCTTGATGGCCGCGCCTGTCCATCCAGCAGATGATCTTTCAGTGAAACATGAAGTTCATCGCCGTTTTCATCAAAAACCGTCACGGCATCAATAGTTTGCACCGGACCTTTGGGAAGCTGAATCACCTCGCCATGCGGCCAGTCATCCAGATAGAACCGCAGCGATTGGCTCATCAGGCAAAGCCCGGTCTCGGCCTCCAGATGCAGGCGGGCAGCGGTGATCAGGCCGGTCAAAAGATCGTCTTCATCATCGGTATCAATCTTCAACTGCGCCTTCACATCGACAAGGGTCAGCGGCTCCGCTTGCGGCGGAGTGAGGGTGGTGATGGTCATGTGTTGGGGGTCTCCGGAAGGTGAAATGCCCAAAATACAAAGGGCGCTCTCCGTTTACGGGAGCGCCCTTCCTGCCGCAGCCGACAGCTCGTGCAGGAATTCCTGCTGACGTGGCGAAAATGGTGAATTCGAGAACCGGCGCGCAGCGTACTCAAGTACGTGAGCACTGGAAGCGCAGAATTCGCCATTTGCAGCCCGTCAGCGGGTATTCATGCGCGGGCTGTCAAGCGGCAGCAAACTTGATCAGCTTCAGCGCTTCAAAGTTCTGCATTCCACCGCCAACCCGCTTGGTGGTGTAGAACAGCACATAGGGCTTGGCCGAATAGGGATCGCGCAACACCCGCACGCCCATGCGGTCGACCACCAGATAACCGGCCTTGAAATCACCAAAGGCGATGGAAAAGGCGTTGGCGGCGATGTCGGGCATGTCCTCGGCCTCGGCAATCGGAAAGCCCATCAGTGAGGCCTCAAGGCCGGGGCCTGCGGGCGGCAGCCAGAGGTAATTGCCGTCGGCATCCTTGAACTTGCGGATTTCGCCTTGCGTCTTGCGGTTCATCACAAACGTGCGGTTCTGGCGATGGCCAGCCTTCAACGCATAGATGGTGTCGAGCAGCACGTCGGATGGCCCGCTTGCGGCAAAGCCACCGGCGGCACCGGTCGCCTTGAAGCCGATCTTGCCCCAGGCCCAGGCGCTGTCGGCCACCGTGTCATAGGCGAGGAAGCCCTTCGGCTTGTTGACGCCGTCACCGGCCACAAAGGCCGCCCCTTCCTGTTCGGCAAAGGCAATATCCACCTCGCCGGCAATCCAGGCCTCGACATCAACAGCCGCATCATCCAGCAACGACTGGGTGGCGGCGGGCATGGCGTAAATCTCCATGGTGGGAAAGGAAAGTTCCGTCAACTGCGGCGTATCGGTCTGGGTGCGGGCCGTGGTTTCGGCCACCCAGCCGGAGGCCATGCCCGTTGGGGCAAACGGCTTTTTCAGCACCGAGCCCGAGACCTGCCGGACGCTGGCCAATTGCCGGATCGGCGAGATGGAGGCCAGCCTGCGGCCAATCTCGCTATCGGTCTCGTCGGTGACCAGATAACCGCCATCCGCATCCGACCCAATCGCCATGGATTTGGCGTCAAGATCGCGCAGCGCCGTCTCATCGCCGCGCCGGATATAGGCCTCGAAGGCCGCCTTGCGCTCCGTCGCCTCCAGGCTGGCCGAACCGCCGCGATTGCCGTTCGATCCCAGCGCCGGGCGCAGTTTTTTCAGCGCCAGCTGGTCCAGCAGCCGGGATTGCTCGTCCATCGCCTTGTTGATCCGCTCCACCTTGTCGCGGGTGACGACATCGGCGGTCAGCTTCTGCTCGATTTCGCCAAGCCGCTGGTCATTGGCCTGCTTGAAGCCTTCGAACGCTTCCATGAAATCATCGAAGGCGGCGGCCATGGTTTCCGGGATCGCCTTGATTTCGGGGGCAGTCATCTGATGATCGCTCATAAATCCATCCTTTATTTGAAATTGCTTTTGGCCATCGTCCGGGCTGCCCGGCGCATTGCGCGGATCAGCTCGGTATCCTTGTCGCGGAAAAACCGCTGATGCTTGACATTGGAAACTCTGGCCGAAGGGGCCATGGGAAAGGTGACGACGGAAATTTCCCAGAGATCGGCCTCCAGAATGCGGCGAATGCCGGTCTTGGCGTCCTGACGGGATTTCACCGTCTGGAAACCGATCGACAGCCCGTCCAGCGCGCCTGATTTCATCAGGGCGCGCACCTCCTCGGCGCGCTTGACGCCGGGGGAAAGCCGTCCCTCGACATAAAGGCCGCGCGCATCCTCCTTCAGCAGCGTCCAGCTGCCAATCGGCTGGTTGGGGTCGTGCTGGTACAGCATGCGGATGCCGCCTGCGCCACGCCCCTGCAAGCTGGTGCGAAAGGCCCCCGGCTCGATCATGTCGCGCCCCAGATCCACCTCGCCGAACACGCTGGCATAGCCGCTGAACGTGCCGTCGCCACTGAGATCCGACAGGGTCAGATCGGCAAATTTGCGCACCAGCTTTCCTGGCCCGCGATAAGCGTGCATGAATTTCTCCTTCAATGTTTGAAATTGTGGGGCTGGATCAGCCGCCCTTGGAGCCGTATCTGCCGGCCAATCGCGCCAAAGCACCCAGCGCCCACCAGGCCGAAAGGCTGGCAAGCGTCGCCCCGGCCAGCATGATTTCGGCACCGGACAGGCTTTGCAGAATGTCCAGCTTGCGGGCCAGCCATTGGCCGGTGGCGCCGCCGAAGATCAGCCCTATAGCCAGTCCGGTGAAAAATCGGGTCGCCGCCTCGCGTCGGCCTCTGGGTAGAAGATAAACCAGCGAGATGGCGGACCCCGCCAATGCGCCCGCCAGCCGCGCACCCCATAGAGGGGTGTCGGGTGTAAAATCGGTCATTTTATTAATCTTTTCGTCTTATGATTGCGGAGACAGACACAAATCCGCCCTGGTTTATCCGAGAATTCTAATCTTTAGAATCGCTTACGCGCGTCTGCTCACAAACAGGGTGCAGATGTTCACACTCTGAATCACCCTTCTGCGGAACAGAGTCCGGATCAGGCATCAACCTCTTGAAACTTCTAGGCTTTACGCGTCATATCCAACCGCCTGTCGCTTTTCCTCGTCGGTGAGGAAGCTGGCGGACCCGACCCGTGACCACAGCGCGTCGCGCTCGCTGGACAGGCCCTCGACCTGATCGAGATCGGGCTTCAGGCACAAGACCTCGCCAAACCCATCGGACAGAAACCCCGACAGGCTGGCGGCGGTGCGGCGGATCAGCGGCAGCACCGTTAGCCGGTAGAAGGCGCGGTTGGCCTCCTGGTAATTGGCATAGGTATTGTCGCCGGGAATGCCGAGCAGCATCGGCGGCACGCCGAGCGAGAGCGCGATATCGCGGGCCGCGCCATTGCGGGCATCGGTAAAATCCATGTCGCGTGGGGTCAGGCTCATCGCCTTCCAGTCCAGCCCGCCTTCCAGCAGCATCGGGCGGCCCGCCTGCATTGGCCCGGAATAGCCCTGCTCCAGCTCCTCTTTCAGGCGCTGATATTGTTCCGGCGGCAGGTTGCCACCCTCCTTGGGCTGATAAACCAGCGCCCCGGAGGGTCGGGCGGAATTGTCGAGCAGCGCCTTGTTCCAGGTGGCGGCGGCATTGTGCAGGTCCAGCGCGTTATGGGCCGAGGCAAGCGGCGCATAGCCGCTGATGTCGTCGAGCGGATGAAACAGCTTGAAATGCAGGATCGGCTGCGGTTCGCCCTCGGCAGCCAGACGGCGCGTCACCCCGGCGGCGCGATAATCATAGGCGACCGGCCAGCCATCGGCGCCCTCGACGACGCTGACCCGGTCGGGGCGCAGCAGATGTAGTTCCATCAGCCGCCCACCAAGCCAGAGCGGCTCCAGATAGGCATTGCCCGACAGCAGCAGATGGCCATAGAGCATTTCGAAAAAATCCGCCCCCGTCGCCCGCCCGTTAGGCCGCGCCAGAAGCGCCAGCGCCGGATGCTCGCTCAACTCCCCCGCCCCATCTTGCGGCAGGCCCTGATAAAGCAGAAGAGGCACAGCCGCCGCCGCCTCCGACACCAGCCGCACCGCCCGATGCGCCACCGGATTGCCGAGAAAGCCCGCGCGTGACAAGGCCGCATAAGACCGCCCCGTGCCGCGCCCGGCACCGGTGGAGAGCAGCATTTCCAACCCCGCCCGGGGTCGTATCGCCGCTTTTGTCTGGCCGGACGTTGTGTTGAGTGGCGTCGCCGACGACCCAGCAGCACGATTGGCCCGCCGGAACGGCAGGCGAAAGGAAGACAGCATGATGTTCTCCTGAAGTTGCGATATTTGCGCCGGTTATATGGAAAGGCCTGCCCATCGAGGGCCTGTCGAGAGGGGCCTGACAATGCGGGTCTGCATTTTCGTGAAACACGGAAATCGTGTCAGCAGACCTCACCCAAGCCCGCCAAAATAGCGCGCCCATACCCGGCCACCAGATCCGCCCGATCCTGCCCGTTGACTATGCGCCGGGCGCCGGTCCAGTCGCTTGCTGTGGCGTTAAACACATCGCCGAGCCTAACGCCTGAAAACAAACCATCGCGCATACCAACCACCAGAATATCCGCCGCCGTCGCCATATTCAGCGCGCGGCCCGGATCAGCAACGAGATCGACGCCCAACGCCACCGACAGCGCTTGGTAATTGCGCTTATGGGTGAGCTGCACGAAGCCCCGGCCAAACCAGCTATGCCCCGCCTCGTCCAGCCGCCAATACGGCGCGCTTACCTGGGGCAAGCGGCCCGCCGCATAGGCGCGCTCCAGCCGGTCAATGGCCTCGGCATCGGTTTTCGCCAGTGTTTCGCGCAGGGGCTGGAAGCGACCCGCCGTTTCATGAAAGGCGGTGGCCAGCACATAGGCGATATGGCGTTGGTCGGTCAGACCATGGCGCGCGCAGCCCGCCAGAATGGCGTTGATGCCCTGTACCTGAGCCGTGCCAAGCCGCCCGCCACATAAGTCACCTCGGATCACGTTGAAGAGCCATTGCAAAGCCGTGCTGTTCATAAACTGTCAATTCCCCTTAAAATGGCAGGGTCCAGCCGAACGCGGCGAGATTGAACCCAAAAAATGCTGTGATTTAAATCGGTTAAACAAAATTCAATCGTTTCATGCCCTATCACGAGATATTTACAAAGATTTAAGCTTGTGGAACTTTCCGCTCCACCGCTGGTTATGAGCGGCACGAGCAACAAGCCCTGCCGCGCCATGACGGGCGCCGGGCGGTTAACACAGGAGACATGTGATGGACGCCAAGAGCAGCAGCCAGATCAGCAAGACGATCGCAGAGGCCAGCCGGACCATTCCTGCCCATATCGTTGAACGCCTCGAATCCGAATGGCGCCAGATGCGCCAGCCTGCGCCCCAGCCTACCCCCGCAAGCAAGTAATCTTATTTACAGCGTGCGAATGCGCGGCTCGCCCGCGCCTTCGAGCAAAAGCGCGGTCAAGGCCCAGACCAGAGCATCCAGCCGGTCCGGTGATCGGCCACTCGACAAGCCCTCCGGGCCGAAATCACACATTTGATCTTCCAGATCGGCAAAACGGGCCGCGTGAAAAACGCGGCCTTGTTCATATAAAGCGGCCACCGGCTCGGCTCGCAGAAACTTGCCGCGGGTTGCCCGCACCATGCGCACCGGCAGGTTGGCATCGACGCTTTTCAACAGCGCGCCGACCATTTCCCCGCCCTGATTGACCTCTGCCACCACCCGGTCCGCTTCAAACCGGCGAAACGCCCGCACCACGGCAGTCGCCCAGCTGGCGGGGCTTTCCCCGGTGACCGAACAATCAGCCAGCACCACCGCCCGGCCCAGACGGTCGAGACCGGCAACGACGATGCCGCAGACCGATTGCGCGCCTGCCCCGGAGGGCGGATCGACGCCGACGACGATCCGGTGCAGCGGTTCGCTGAGCCTGACCGTCAATTGCTCCAGCCGGTCGCGCCGCCAGAGTGCATCCTCCCGGTCCTCGATCAGCTCGCCATTCAATTCCTGACGGCCCAGCCGCGTACCACCGTAGCGAGCCTGCAAGGCCTCGATAAAGCCGGGAGCAAGATTACCGGCGTTCCCGAAGGTGGAAAGCCGGGTCAGTCTTGTGCCGGGGTCCGCCAGCAACCGTTTCAGGATCGGCACCGGGCGCGGCGTGGTGGTAATCACCTGGCGTGGATCATCCCCGAGCCGCAGGGAAAATTGCAGCATATCGAAGGTTTCCTCGGCATGTTTCCATTTGGCGATCTCATCGCACCAGGCATAGTGGAACTGCGGGCCGCGCAGGCTTTCCGGGTCTTCGGCGGAAAACATCTGCGCCACCGCCCCATTCGGCCAAACCAGCCTGCGCCGGGAAATTTCCACCTCCGGGCGTTTGTGACTGGCAATACGGGCAATGCCGGACAGACCATCCACCATCACCTCACGGGCATCGCCCAGGGTTTCGCCCACCAGCGCAATCCGCACAGCGGATTTTTCACCAGCCGAGGCGATCTCATGCACCCATTCTGCCCCGGCCCGGGTCTTGCCGGAACCGCGACCGCCCATCAACAGCCAATTGCGCCAAGTCCCCTCTGGCGGCGCTTGCAACGGGTGCCGCAGCAAAGCCCAGCTGCGCGCCAGCCGTTGCAAGGCCGCAAGCTCCAACCCCTGCATCATATCAGCGCCGTTGTTTCCATCTGTCTGAAGGGTCGAGATAACAGAATGATCACCCTGCCGTGCGCTGATCGCCCGCGCCAGCAGCGATCCTTCATCGCCCAGTGCCGAAACCGTGTCGTGCAGATTTTGCATCTCCCGGCGCAGGGCGGATAACCCATTGTTTTCGGTCCGAGATGCCGCCAGAAGGGCAGCAACCGATATGCCCGCCGACAGCCGATCCGAACGTCCTGTCACCTGCGGCCCTCACGCTGTTGTCTGAATTGGCTGGTCGTTTGTCGCACCCGGGGGGCCAGTTGCAGCAAGACTTTCAACTTTCCACCGCTCGAACAGCAGGCTCGCCTTGGCTTCGGCCTGGGTTTCCACCAGGGCCAACAGCCGCGCCTGGGCGGCATCCAGCGTCTCGGTCTCACCCGCCCGCTCCTCCTCGGCTTCGCGGTCGCGGACCAGTTGGCGTTGCAGCGCATCGATTTTTTCCAGCGTGCGGACGATCACCGACATGGCTTCGGTCGCCGCTTTCAGATCAGCACGGGCGAGCTTTGCCGCCGCCTCGTCGCCACACTCCATCAGCGCTGCTGCCCCTTCGCGCAACACCCGGAACTGCTCGAATTGCGCCGACATTTCCCGTGTCAACTCATTGAGCAACCCGGCATAATGATCGCTCAAGGCAGCGAGATCGGCAGCCTTGATTTCCAGCCTGTCGTTGTACGCCAGGCCATGACGGCCGAAGGAGGAGGACAGCGCCGGTAAAGGCCAGCAGCCGTAGAGCGATATATCGAAATCATCCATGACCAATATCCTCCCGGCAGGCGAGGCTCCCATCCGCATGAAGGGGAACCGCCAAAACCAGAGTTGAAGCGCTGTAAATCTATGAAAGAGAGCATGAAACCGAACCGGAAGGACCGAAGCCGCAGATTTCCGACCGTAGCCAAAACCTAACAGAACACCGTCACGGCGTCAATGCTTATTTTCCTATTTAGGTTTTTTTTCTTATTTTAATCGCGACGAAGATAACCGTCGCCCATCAGGCGGAGCATCACTCAACGCCCATCAGCAGATGATAAAAGGGCGACGAGACCATATCCGGTGCAATTTCACAATTGCCGGTTCTAATACCAAGCGTCATTGAAAATGGCCTTGAGATTCCCTTTGCAAATATCTCAAGCATCTGATGCATTTGAGATATTTGCAATGCCTTCAAGGCGAGGATGCGTGAGCATGTCAGAGCCTTGGTATAACACCGCGCATTTTGTAAAATGCCAAAGGACACTGTCACTCTTTAAAGCTTCTGTGTTTATAGACTAACGCGGTTGAATCCGCCCCTCGTGAAGGCATCACGAACCGCACTACAGAGACGCACGGGTCTGCCTGGTTCAGCATACAGCTGGCTGAGGTCATGATTGACGGCCGGTCTTTCGACCGGCCGCCCGCCCCATTCCCCCGCCCCCAGGGTTCCGGTGCGTCCGACAACGGGCCATTTCGCCCGTATGCGTCCTGCCGCCAGTAAAAAACACTGCGGCAGATATAAAGCAGGCAGTCATAGCGGATGGCGCGTTTGTCCGACCCGTTATGCCGAGGCTCAGGCCTCTTCCATTTCCACCTTGCGGCTGTTGTCCGTGGAAGAACCACCGCCCAGCTTTTCCAGGATCGGGCAATCCGGGCGGTCGCCCTGCTCGCAGTGATCGACAAGGTTTTTCAACGTGTCGACCATGGCCTGCATGGCTTCCATCTTGTCTTCGAGTTCGCGCAGGTGGTTCATGGCCACCTGGCGTACATCGTCATTCTTGCGGCCAGAGTCGCTCCACAGCGCCAGCAGCCGCTCCGTTTCCTCCAGGGAAAACCCGAGGGTCCGCGCCCGCCGCACAAAGCGCAGACGATGGACTTCATTTTCGCCATAGACCCGATAATTGCTTGAGGTGCGCCGTGCTGGCAAAACCAGCCCGATTTCCTCATAGTAGCGGATCATCTTCGCAGAAACGCCGGAGGCTGCGGCGGCTTCTCCGATATTCATGAGCTTGTCCTTCCTGGCTGCAAGCAAAAATAGTAAACTATCCAGCTCACGCCGTTTTCAAAATTGCATTCCAGCTTTTAACTATCAATATCGACAGAAGTAAATAACCAAAAAAAGTTACATTGGATTCACACATTTTTACGTGAGCGACAGCAAGAGCGCGACTTATCCAATTCGAATTGTCATTCACTCCTTACCCACACAATTTTATTGAAAGCGTATCGTACTCCGATACACTTGCGTGTCGGAACGATACAGAAAGTATGATCGGCAAATTCGATATCACGATAATACAGCTAGCGATGCGCGAAGTCGCTATATAGCGCAACCACAACCTATGGTGCAATAGTTATAAGGTACAAGGGTGTAAAAATCCGCACGGCACACCGGATTTCAAGGGCCGACGGAACCGAGGTGCTAGGAGGGCAATATTTCAGAAAAATCGAAATCATCGCGATAGAGATCGAAACTCGCCCTGATCCGATCCTTGACACGCTGAGGCAATTGGCTGCCCCGACCGCTGACGCCCTTGTTGAACCGGGCATGACCCGCCTCTATCGTCTCGGAAAACACCTTGGACAACTTTTCGGAGTCAACGAATTCCGGCCCGACAAAGGTGGCAATCCTCTCGGCCAGACGCTGCTTGTTTCCGAGAAAATCCTCCTCGTAGGAAACCCATAGCGGCTTGACCAGACCTAGCGCTTCACAGCGTTTCCAGCTCATGAAGAATTGTAGATACCAGGCACATTGGCGATCCACCAGGATCAGATAGCGCGTCTCGTCGTCCAACTCACAATAATTGGATGGCAGACCATCGCTGAAATAGATCGCGTCCTTGTCACGGGTTGCAGCCCATTCTTGCTGCTGCTTGCGCATCATGTCATCCAGACTGACCAGACTGTCATAGACATTGCGATAAGTGACGATCGGGCGAATATTGTAAAGCTCAAGCTGCCGGCAAAGATAGGGCGTGCAGCGCAAATGATGCTGCGCCACATAGCCAAGGCCATTATTGCCGTATTGGATTAACGCCAATTCGTCCGTTTCCTGCTCACGCAGGGTAATGCCCATGGAAAAAGGCGTTTGCGGCGACAAGGCCGAGGACATCAGCACCGCCATCGGCACATTCAATACCTTCATCAAGCTCTGCCCGATGAAGGTGGAAGCCGATTTCGGCAGGCACGCCACCAGAACATTCGGCTGATGCGCTCGCGAGGCCGTCAACCGTGCCCGCATAAGAGCCTCGCCAAGTTCCGGCACGGAAATCGCCAGACTGTCGGCTACGGTATCGGTCATCTTTGGCACATAGAAAGGATGCGCCAGCGAAAACACGCCCGAAATCGCAAAAGCATCGGCGGGATCGGTCCGCCGGAGAAATTCATCGAATTTCCGCGATACCCATTCCGCATCGGGCACCGGGGCCGCCTCGCGGACAAAGCTTTTGACAAACGACCAGTCAAGTCTCGACATAGGCTCTCCATTGCACCGAAACGGTTTCAATCGAGAAGAAATTATAGTGTAGAACTTGTACGAGACTTACCTAAGGATAAGCTTGCAGGCAATTGTCAGGGAGCGTCCCCAGCCGCCATCAAAGGCCAGTCGCAGAGATAATCCTCGAAATCCTCGACAGAAACATGCTCTTCGCTGACCATGCGGCCCGGGCGGAAATTCCGGCTTGATGGACCGTTTCAGGGTCGCCAGAAACCAGCGGTTGCCACCAGTAAAGGTCGCGACCCTCATCGAGGAGGTTGCAGGGTCCTGCCTGGCGCAAGCTTCCTCAGTCAGCTTTACACCACAACGTTTTCGCCCCTTGCGAATAACCCTTTGGCACAGACACACCCCGGTGCACCGGCGCATTCACTTCAGTCATGCGCTCATGCACCAAGCTTTTGTTTATGCGTCGACATCTCCAATTCGGCCAAAGCCTCCGTTTGGATAGACGCAGCAGGATAAGGACAGGTTGCAGCATGGAACATGCGGTCGGCATCCGGACGAATGACAAGGCAGGCTCGAACCTGGAAGACACGCTGAGCCAGACGCTAGCAGACATATCCACTCTGGCGCCGCGCGAAGCGCTAAGCCTGGGAATGGATTATCTGTCCTGCGTGCCGCCAAACCGGGCTCTGGAAGTCGCCGCGGCCCTTTGCCATGCCAATCCGTTCTTTCTGCCCGCGGTAAGCGATGGCGATGCCCAGGGTCTGAAGCTGTCGACTTCCCAACTTGCCGAATTGACATTTCGAGCGAGATTGACGGCAAGCCGGGCCAGACAGCCGAATATTCTGGTGGCCTGTGCGCCCAAATCGGCCTCGACTTTTATTTCGATGGCGTTGGTGCAGGCACTGGATATCCCCCTGGCCAACCTGGCACTTCCCAGCTTCACACCCGGCAGCGGCTCTGCACTGGGAGGCAATCTGCGCTCGCAGGAAACCGATGAGCTTGCACTTATGCGGCATGGGTTGAACGGCCGTGGCTATGTCGCCCAGCATCACATTCGATGCACGCCCTATCTGGCCCGCCAGATGACGCTTTACAACATCCGCCCTATCGTCACTGTCCGTAATTTCTTCGACACGCTGATCAGCCTCGATGATATGTTCCAATCCTGGCGCGTTTCCAATCGTCCGGTCGATACCATTTTTTTTGATGACGGCCTGCCAAGCAATTACCACCACCTGCCCTTCGAGGAGCGGCTTGAGATGCTGGTTGCGGCTCAAGCGGTCTGGTATGCGCAGTTTCTGCTGAGTTGGCAGCGGTGCGAAATGCTCAATCTGGTCAAGCCGCTATGGGTTTCCTATGAAACGGATTTCCTCGGTGACAAGGCGGTTCTAGCCGATCGGATCGCCACCTTTACCGGAGCGGACAGCCAGGCGGCTCAGAAAATCACCGAGGCGCTGGCCGACAAGCGTGACGGTGAACGCAAGCGGATCAATCAGGGCATCGCGGGCCGCGGAGCCGAGGTGCCGGAAAATATTCGTCGGCAGGCCATGGCCATTTTCGACCGCTATGCCGTCAATGGCGACCTGACACTTCTGACCGGACCGGTGGCAGCCAAGACGGCAGCCTAGGTTGCTAGTGGTCTTCAAGGTTTTTGACATTTGCTCTTGAGGGTGCTGCGAACGGTAGAGAATGTCAAAATAATACCACGAGAGCATCGATCCAAACGAAAGCTTCAGCCGAGTTTGGAAAAAAGTCCGTCTGCTTCTGCCGTCATTTCATGTCCCTATTGGCCGCCAGATTCTTCGGCCTGCAAGAGCACCGTCAAAGGCCAGTCGCAGAGATAATCCTCGTACTCCTCGATAGAAACATGCTCTTCGCTGACCGTGCGACCACGGGCGGAAATCCCGGCCTGATGGACGGTTTCGGGATCGCCAGAAACCAGCGGGTGCCACCAGTAAAGGTCGCGCCCCTCATGCACCAGTCGGTAGCCGCAGCTGGGTGGCAGCCAGGCGATATCCTCGACCTGATCCGGCGTCAGCTGGATACAATCGGGCACTGTCGCCTGCCGGTTGGGATAGTCCTTGCACCGACAGCTTTCCCCGTCCAGCAGACGACAGGCAACGGAGGTGAAGACCACCTCACCGCTTTCCCAATCCTCCAGCTTGTTGAGACAGCACAGACCGCAGCCATCGCAGAGGGCTTCCCACTCCACAGTGTTCATCTCGTCGAGGCTCTTGGTTTTCCAATAGGGTTCGCTGGTCATCATGCCCTTGGCCACCGGTCGGATGCGAGCATCCAATCCGCGGCAATCTTATAGATTCGTTAAAAGTTAAGTCGCATATGATCCATTGGCTGGGATATATCGCGATCAACGCAGACATGGGCGCAAGCTTGGCGCCTGTCAAGCGTTGCATGTGAAGCGTTGCATATGCCTACAGCATCATCGGCACTCTGCGCCTATGATATTGTAGCAGATCATCTTAAGGCTCGGCCCCGGAACCGCCATGCAGAAGAAAAAGCGGCATATCTTTCTCAAACTCGACGCCTGGCTGGATTCCACCCTGTGGAATACCGGTTTCCAGGCCGCCGAATTCTGGGAGGAAACCACGATCTTCTTTCGCCGGTTTCGCATGCGCGGCTGGAAGAAATGGCTGTTCGAGGCGCTGGGCGAAGCGATGACCCTGGGCACCGCCGGTGCCGTCGTCATGTTGGCGCTGGCCATGCCCGCCTTTCAGGAAACGGTCAAGGATTGGCGCAATCGTGGCGATTTCGCCGTGACCTTTCTGGATCGCTACGGCAATGTCATCGGCCATCGCGGCATTATCCACGAAAATTCCGTGCCCTTCGAAGACCTGCCCGACAATCTGATCAAGGCGGTGCTGGCCACCGAAGACCGGCGGTTTTTCGATCATTTCGGCATCGATTTCATCGGCCTTGGCCGCGCACTCAGCGAAAATGCCCGAGCTGGCGGCGTGGTGCAGGGCGGCTCGACACTGACCCAGCAGCTGGCCAAAAACCTGTTTCTCACCAATGAGCGCTCCATCGAGCGCAAGATCAAGGAAGCCTTCCTGTCGCTATGGCTGGAGGCCAATCTGTCGAAACAGGAGATCCTGTCGCTCTATCTCGACCGCGCCTATATGGGCGGCGGTACATTCGGGGCGGCGGCGGCCTCGCAATTCTACTTCGGCAAAAGCGTGCGCGACGTCAATCTGGCCGAGGCCGCCATGCTGGCGGGTCTGTTCAAGGCCCCGGCCAAATATGCCCCGCATGTCAACCTGCCCGCCGCCCGTGGCCGCGCCAATGAAGTGTTGAGCAATCTGGTACAAAGCGGCTTCATGAGCGAGGGACAGGTGATCGCCGCCCGGCGTAATCCGGCCACCGTCGTCGACCGGGCCGAGCGCGAGGCACCGGACTTCTTCCTCGACTGGGCGTTTGATGAGGTGCAACGCATCGCCTCCCGCTTCCCTGAACATTCACTGATCGTGCGCACCACAATCGATCCCGGCCTGCAAAAAGTCGCCGAAACCGCTGTCAGCAATACGCTGCGCGAATATGGCGAGCAATATAATGTTAAGCAGGCGGCCCTCGTCACGCTGGAAAACGGCGGGGCGGTGCGCGCCATGGTCGGCGGGCGCGACTACGGCGAAAGCCAGTTCAACCGCGCCACGCGCGGCCTGCGCCAACCCGGTTCCTCCTTCAAGATCTATACCTATGCGGTGGCGATGGAGGCGGGCCTGACGCCGGAGACCACCATTGTCGATGGTCCGGTCAATTGGGGCAATTGGAGCCCGCATAATTATGGCAACAGCTATGCCGGGCGCATCACGCTGACGACGGCGCTGGCCAAATCGATCAACACCGTGCCGGTGCGGCTGGTCAAGGACCGGCTGGGCGTTGATTCCGTCATCCGCATGGCGAAGGCCATGGGCGTGGAAACGCCGATCCGCAAGGATGTCACCATCCCGCTCGGCACCTCGGAAGTGACCGTCATGGACCAGGCGACAGCCTATGCCGTGCTGCCCTCGGGGGGCCTGCAATCGCGCCGCCACGGCATTGTCGATATCAGAGATTATCGCGGCCATGTGCTCTACGATTTCGACCGCGACGAACCGGCCCCACGCCGGGTGCTGACCGAGCAGGCCGATAACTACATGAACCAGATGCTGACCAAGGTCCCCTATATCGGCACGGGCCGCAAAGCCGCCCTGGACGGCATTCTGACTGCCGGCAAGAGCGGCACAACGCAGGCCTACCGCGATGCCTGGTTCGTCGGCTTTACCGGCAATTTCACAACCGCCGTCTGGTTCGGTAATGACGATTATACCTCGACCAACAACATGACCGGTGGCTCCCTGCCCGCCATGACCTTCAAGACCATCATGGACTACGCCCACCAGGGCGTCGCCGTCCGGCCAATCCCCGGCGTACTGGAACCGGCAACCGTGGCAGTGAAGGCACCAGCACCGGCCAAGGGCGAACCAAAAGGCACCGCACCCGCCCCCACCCCGCCCGAATTCGTCCGCCCCCGGACACTCTCGGTGGAAACCACTGCCCTGCTCCGCCAGATCGGCACGATGCTGACTGAAGCTGAGCCGCTGGCACCGGGATTGCGGGCGGCGTTGGATTGAGGGGGCATTTGCGAATCGAAAGGTGCCCCAGATCGAACATCGCAGACACGTCAGCGACAGCGAGCGCACTCAGAACGATGTTCAGTTGGTTTCATTCCGGGCGCGGACAGAGTCAAACAGGGCCTTCACATAGCTCTCGCAGTTTAATCGCGCCGCTCTTCTGTAGATATCTTCCTCCACCTTGTCAGGAGGAGAGCCGCTTGCGATACAAGCCGCGGCATTATGAAAGACATCCGCAAGTGCTTGGGCCTGTTGGAGGCTGCTAGCCGCCCGTATTTCGATAAATATAATGCCGATGACACGAAGTATATCATTGTAAACGTGTATCATTTATTTGTTCTTTCATGATTTGATCGCGAGAAGGAACGACCGTTTTTGAAAGCGTGAGGTGCGGCGGACCGCGACAATACTGTCCCCACGTCCCAGCACGTCCGATAAGCAGATCGCCGCCGCCTCTCATACGTCTATTCCGGATCCGAGCTTGCGACGATCAAGGCTCCGCCGACAGATACAATCAATGAGTCCAGGCCATGGAACTTGATATGCCATGCCGCCTGCTTCCTGCATTCAGGATCGTGATTGATCCTATAAGTACATAATCGTCGCCATCCAGGATGCGATAGCGCAATTCTTTCCGCAGATAAGATATCGACGCTAGTCGCTTGTCTGATCTGCTTGATGAGTTCCGACCACGACGCTTTCTCCTGAAAAAGCCTATCAACAATCGCTAGCATCTCTTGCACGAAGGCCACTCCAATTTTCGCTCACACGATGGCGTCCGGTTGAGCGATAGGCAAGCAAAGGACGAGGATGTTAAAAAAAATCCTAGGTCATTATTTCACATAGGCGTATCCTAGATCGGGATCGACGATCATCTCTGGAGTACCCCAAAACGATCTTTCAATGTCGACATGTAAGATACCGATACGATCGCCAAACGGCGGCGGACTGTCGGTGTAGCCGAACCTGAAATAGTAGAAAGACATTGAAGCAACGCCATCCTTATCCTTTTCAAAGGTCCAGCGACTGCTGTTGGTGAAGACCGTGGAATCGACTTTCTGATAGGTCAAGACGTAGGTGCCATCCGGCCTGATATCGAGGACCTCCACGCCATGGCCATGGTTTGACTGAAAAATGCCAACGGCATCTCCTAAATTGAGGTCATCGCCGCATCCGGAGAGCATCAGCGCTGCGGAGAGGCACAACATTTTGACGATCCAGACCGGTCTCCGCATACTCCACTTTTGGGGTACCTCCCGCACAAATAAATCTTCATTTCGGTACCGCTTCACAGGGGAAAGCCGCTCAAAATAGAGTAATTAATTGAACGCCCTGCCCCACTCCCTTGATGATAATTTTATTAGCTGAGGGAAAATAGGTATGCTGAAATATATCGGTTGATGTGAACCGATCATAAGACACATCAATTTTGTTGTGAAAGACAATTTTATATAGGTGAATCCTCATGATTTTGACTGTTGAACAACAGAAATCCGATCCCGGAGAAATTGCTATATGCTTTGATGACGACGGACTAGAATTTCTGTTAAAAAAGCTCAGTTTCCTGAAAAATAATGATGGCCATTTACACCTAATGACCTGCTCTTGGGGTGGCAATGAACTTACCGAGATCCGCCAAGGAAGCGATGACTATGCGCTCGTCGATAGTCTGCGACTTGTAAAATTAAGATAACGTGGCCTCGATCGCCTATGACAAAAGATATATGGACCTGCAACGACTTCACCGACATGGGCTGGCATGATTGCCGTCTCTACGGAATAAAATTGCTCAATGAAAATTTTGAAATAACGTTTGATATCGATTATATATTGAGATGGATTAAAGAAGGCGATGCCTTTACCGGGTTTGATGTCGCCCCCTCTGCTTTAACATTCTTCAATGTATCGCGTCTCACAATCGGCCTCGACTACGCAGAAAATTTACTCTGTTTCATAAGCGATATCCACCGGAGCAACGAGCGGACATCTCCGAACGGGCTCTATACTCTATGGGATTATCGCATCGATTGCGACGTCGGGTCGTTATCCTTCACATCTACAGGCTTTGAACAAAGGCTGACCTCACCGCCGCTCAGGTCCGACACCCAGGATTTGAACCGGGAACGATTGGTGATCGACTAAGCGGCCCCACAATCTCACGCGGAGACACGTTTTGGCAAGTCGCCAGCTCGGTCACGCTGGCGAACCTGTTGCGGCGTCGGCGGCATTCCGCCTAAGCCGTCCACACCGCCATTTCCCTGCCCTGAATTGAGTGCTACCGCTTCTCCAACAATCAACAGGGTTCGAATCAGCGTGTTCCGGGTTCCGCTTCTTGTCGCCATTGCGCTTGCCATTGCTTTCGGGCTTGGCATTCAATCCACGCTGATGGCGTTGAATGCCACGGTGGGCTTTGGCGAAATTGAGATTGATGGTTGGCGGGCGTTTCCGCAGGCGCAGACTGCCGACGCCGATCCTTATGCGCGATCGCACCGGGCCAAGGCGGGGCGGTTGCTGTTGGGCAGCGCTGAAGGGCTGAGTTTCATCGCTACCACCGATATGAGCGGCCGCAAGCTGAATACACGCTGCCGCTACCGGCTGGCGGGTACGGTGCCGATGGCCCGCTACTGGACGCTCTCAGCCAGCCGCCCGGATGGAACGCCCCTGCCCGTCTCGCTCGACCTGCCGGGGGCGCTGAACTCGGTTACGACGCTAAAAAATCGTGATGCCAGCATGGAGATCACCATCGGTTCGCAGGCGGCACCCGGCAATTGGCTAGCCACTCCCGCGGGAAGCGAAGACCTGATGCTCAACCTCACCCTGCTGGATACGCCGGTCGCGGGCAATTCCGGTCTGGTGAAACTGGCCATGCCGCATGTCGAACAGATCGGATGCGGCAATGCGTAAGCTGATCTACGCCATTCTTGTCGGCCTGGTCGGGGCTGTGGTTTTGCATATCGTCATCATCCTGGCATTGCCGCATTTCACTGGCAAGGATGCCTATACCCGCGTGACGATGGAAGGCCCGCTGTTCAAATTCTATAGTCTCGACAGCCGGGCAGACCGGGCGGGGCTTGCCAATGGCGATCCCTTCCTCAAACTCGCCGCCTGTGCTTTCGATGTCAGCGAGGCGCCAGTGCATCTGACGGCAGAGGGCAGCGTTCCCTTTTGGTCGGTGGGTATTTTCGACCGTGATGCCAATGAAGTCTACAGTATGAACGACAGTACATCCGTCGAGGGCAAGCTTGACATTATTGTCGCCACCCCGGCCCAACTCGCCCGGCTGCGTGCCGCGGCACCCGATGCGCTGGCGCAGACCATATTGGTGGAAATGCCGGAAACCCAAGGCTATGCCGTGTTGCGCACCCTTGTGCCTCAAGCCAGCTTCGCGCCTGATGCACAGGCTTTTCTGACGAATGCTGGTTGCGACCAGACAGCCATAGATCCTTAAGGATTTTCGTGTTTCAATGGAAAACACAAGTATTACTTCTCGAAACCCTTCTTAAACTATTCAATTAATGTAAAACTTTATCTTTTTAAATGATATAAAATTAATCTGTTCGATTATATGGCTTTTTCGACTTAAAAACAGACAATGTTATTAAGCCAAATTGACCATATTGCTTTGGAAAAGCACGCCTGCTAAACATAGCGATATTAATATGTGAGATTGCTATGCCCGAAAGTATCATCGATTGCATTTACGAGGCCGCAATTGAACCGGCTGCCTGGGAGAATGCGTTAGATCGCTTGGCGCATCTTGTCGGCGCCGAAGGCGCCTTGCTTGTCAATATCTCCGACGAGCTCATGCCCTTGATCACAACGCCAGGGGTGCGTGACCTTTATTCAGATTTTTTCGAGCAGGGCTGGACCGCCAACAATATCCGTACCAAAGCGCTCCTGAGCGCCAGCAAGTCAAAATTCATCAGTGACGTCGATCAGTTTTCACAAGAGCAGATGCGCGATGACCCACTTTACCGGGATTTTCTCTGGCCGCGCGGCTTCGGCTTTGCCGCTGGCGTCAGCTTCGATCTTCCCCAGGAGAAAACCATTGCCATCTCGATTGAACGAAAGCGTGATAGCGGCCCCATCGAAGAAAAGCATCTGGATCTTCTCAACAGTGTCGGCCGGGACCTGCGGCGCAGCCTGATCCTTGCCTCCCAGCTTGAATTCAAGGCGGTTGGCAACAGTCTGCGGGCATTGCAGCTGGCGCGGCTCCCAACCGCCGCTCTTACCGCCAAAGGCAAGATCCTGGGCTGTAATACGGAGTTTGAGGCAGGCAATCCAAGATACGCCATTTCGGCCTTCGACCAGTTGCGCTTTCTCCATCCCGCAGCGCAGGCAAGTTTTGAAGCAAGTCTTGCCGCAGGAGTAGCTGCCGGTGGTAGCCGGGATGAGATGCAGGGAGCTCAATTCGCCTGCCCCGGACAACCGGGCCTGCCGCCAGCGATCGTCTATCTCATTCCCGCCGCCCGGTTGAATGTCGGATTGTTCAGCCCGGTCAGCTTTTTCATCATTATGGTCCCCCTCAGCCGTAGCAATGGCCTGACCTCGGAAATGATCCAATCTCTGATGAATTTAACGCGAGCCGAGGCGCGCTTGACGAAACTGCTTCTTGATGGAGAGCCTCTACGCGATGCGGCTCACACCCTTGGGATTCAGCTGGAAACCGCCAGAAGCCAGATAAAAACCGTGCTGGCCAAAACCGATATGGCCCGGCAAACCGACCTTATTGCCGCTCTGACTTCGCTTCATTCACTGCAAGCGGATTGAGGGGCGTTACGCTATACTTTCTATGGTTTCGATACCGCAAGCCTCTCTAAAAGGACGTCGGCACCTTGTCATTCTGATTCCGCATCACCAATGCCCGGAAAGGCACCATCACGCACCTGTCAAACCTCGCAGGCATCAGGCATTGTCCGCCCTCTCGGCAAGCGTCAGGTCGCGACCTGCACACTGGTCCTTTCGTGTACTACCCTCACGAGACGCTTGACTGTTTTGAAGCGCGGCCAGGCGCACCTTCACCCGGCGCATGACAAGATAGACAATTGCGATGAAATAGACGGTTTGAAGGATAATTGCCGCAACAACCGTCCTGATAATTGTGGCCGCGAGCAACCCTGTCGATTGGTAATTATAGATGGCAAAACCCAGCAAAACGACACCCATTCCTGCAAACACCCGTGGTGCATACATCATGCTGTCACGATCGGGCGTGCCCGCCAAATCCTCGTCGTAGAACTCTCGCCGATCGTTTCGAGACAATTCTGCTTTCTTCTGGTCCAGCTTCTCTGCGTGACTATATCCAAGCGCAGACTCTGTATCTTTGTGCATCAAACGCCCCCACTTGAAATAATGTTGCTTATTCCCAACAACGTTTATCAACCATTTTTGGGTGCATTAAACATCCCCCAAATGGGGTAGGCGGAATTATTCATCAAATATCGCAATCGCATATAAATCAATCCTTGGTAGAGTTGCAAAATAAAATACATATTTTAAATTTTCAGATCATACTTAAACAAAACATATATAGGAACCTTAGAAAAACATTAGTTGCACAACTACTGCGCACTCTCTCCAAACGCGTCCATTGCAAAGAGAAAATTACCCAACAGAATAGGCGGTATTACCGCGTCTTTTACGTCGTGGATAACGTCAAGGACGATAGAGAGCATTCCGGCGAATGCGTGGAAAACGGCCCGGATTTCCTGATCGCCCTTGAACGCTTTATAGAAAAGCAACCGGACTCAGCCTGCAACATCGAACCCATGTGATTGCCTCACGGGTCGCAATAGCCAACGGCCAATCGATCTCACTCCACGGGGAGGAAGAGCCGGATCACGGGAACACAAGCCTTATACCACGTCTTGAAGATGCTCATGCATCCCAGACTTGAGAAATTGAAAATACCTCAAATGTGCCAATGGCTTGAGATATTTTCACAGGAATTACGAGGAATCATTTTCAGCGAACCCTCGTATTACCCCTCGTAAGGATGCATATCCTGCACTGGCCGCTTGCCGGTGAGCGAGGCGGCGCCGATCAGCAGGGGTTCGGTGCGGGTATAGCGCACGCCGGTAAACAGCAGGATACGGGCCTGTGTCGGTGCGGGGGTACGGTTGACGGGCTTCTGATCAAGCCGGTCTTTCAGTTTCACGATATCAGCCATGCTCGTCTCCATTTGGGGTAGATGAGACGGATGAAGAGATCGATTTCATCCTGCCCCGGCAAAGGGGCCAGCACATCCGGTCTCGCTTTTTTGGGCAGCAAAGACAGGCATTCTGCGCTTTTCTCCAGACATGAGGGGTAAACAGCCATCCTCATGAAAAGTTGCTCTTATATTGAGTAGTTTCCCGTTTTTCCGGAAACCCTTGCTGACATTTCCGAGTAAAAGCGATGACGCTGCAACGCTCACGCAAGGATATGCTGCTTTATCAAAGTTTCCTTATTAAACACTGTCGATGGTTAACAGCTTGCTAACGATTACCGTCTATTTTGACCGAATTGGTATTGCGTTGGGACGGGTAATGTCGTGGATCATCAATTTCGGGCGTTGGAAAATCCGAGGATCGGCCGCAAGAAGGACGTGGTTTTAATGGCCACCGTTTCCAGTTTCGAAAGCCTCGAACATCCCCGCAAGGCCGATCTCCGGCAGTTTGCCCTGCTGTTCCAGCCCCTGTTTCAATACTCCTCCGAAGAGGCCCGGCGCGATGCCGTGGCGGCGCTGTCGCAATCGCCCAATGTGCCGGAAGCGGTCGCATTTTTCATCGCCAGCCAGCCGCTCTCCATTGCCGCACCATTCCTGATCGCCTCGCCCTGCCTCTCAGATGAATTGCTGATCACCATCGCCCGCACTCAGGGTGTCCACCACGCCCGTACCATCGTGCGGCGCGAGGCTTTGTCGCCCGCCGTCATCGATGCGCTGGCAGGACTGCGCTTCATCGACCCGCTGCCCGAGCACGCCCAGCACGTGGACAACGAGGATATTGCCCAGGACATGATGGAAGCGCCGCCGCGCGCCATTCGCCTGAGGTCAGACGCGGTTGCCAAGCCCGAAAGCGTGCCCGCTATCGACCCTGAGGATGCCGTGGAAGATCAGGGGGTAACGCAGGAACCAGATCAACTCCATGTAGAGAAACAGGAGCAAGATCCTGCACAAGATCCGACAAGGGCACAACGCGAGGAAACCTTGCGCCAGACCTTGAAGGCGCTGGATCGTCACCTTAATCGCCAGGACCATGATCGCCTGGGTCGGCGCAATCTCAGCTCCGTGCAGGCAGCCCTGCTGGTGCGTTTTGCCCGTGAAAACGCAGCAGGCAGTTTTGCCACGGCCTTGGCCGATGCCCTGTCTTCAAGTCGATGGCTGGCAGAGCGTATCCTGCTCGATACCTCCGGCCAGCAGCTGGCCACGACGCTGACCGGCCTTGCGATGGCCATTCCCGACATGATTTTCATACTGACCCGCCTCTATCCGCATCTCAGCCAATTGCAGCAGGGCGAACCGCGCGTCGCCAGGCTGATCGCCGCCCTCGACGGCAGGGACTGCGAAAAGCGCATCGATGCCTGGCTCAGGGCCGACCGCTATACCTATCAAAGCAGTCAGAGCGACATCCAGCCAGCGGCAGTGTCGGCTTCCCGTTGAAACTTTATCCGTGGATAAGTGGAAACCGATTTTCCTGAAAAGACAGAGGGCAGCGATACGCGTGGCTGGCCTTCAGCCTCCCTCGCCAACCAGCGAGAAAAGACCATCCAACTGGTCGATCTCGATTTCCAACAGCCACAGATCCGGATCGAAACGGCGTTCGCGCTCCATCAGGGCTGCGACCTCGCAGGCATCGACCCTGTCCAGGCGGCGCTCGAACTGGCGGTCGCCTGACATTTCGGCATCGTCGGCTTCAATCAGGCTTTGGGGGGCGGGAGCGTAAAGACTTTCCAGGCCATCGCGAAACCGCTGGCGCAGGAAGATGGCGCCAGCCTGGTCCATGCCCTTATGCTCAACAGCGGCAAAGCCGCCGGCGGAAAACACGCGGCGTATGATAGCGGCGACAAAAATATCGGAGCGAAGGCGCATCCCGCCTGTCTATAGACAGGATTGACGGAAAGAAAGGCATTCATCGAGGCAGTCGAAATTATTCGCCCTTGTCGCGCATCAGGGTCCGCATCACCATATCGATATGGGCCTGCATGTAAGCCTTTTGGTCAAGCGGTCTGCGTTGCGCAAACAGGATTGACCAGAGATTGAAGTGGATGGCCGGGCCAATCAGCACATCGGGAACGGAAACGGCCGGACCGGGCAAAAATTCGCCTGCGGCAACGCCCCCCTCCACCAGCGTGCAGACGGTTTTCAAGAGGGGTGCAACGAATTCGTCGTAATGCCTGTCTACAATATGGGGAAAGCGGGTTCCCTCGCTCACCGTCAAACGCAGGAGTTCGCTACACTTACAATCGCCGCTGATCATCTCATAGGTCATGCCGATCATTTGCTTCAATCGTTCGGCATGGGTACCCTGCAGCGTTTCGGCAGAAGCACGCAGTTGAGACAATGGCAGCGACATCTGCCGGATACTTTCCTCGAACAACACCTCTTTTGACGGAAAATAAAGATAAACTGTGCCTTTTGTAATGCCCAGTCGCAATGCTACATCTTCCACACGCGTCGCAGCAAAACCCTTGTCCAGAAACTCTTCAAATGCAGCTTCCAATATTTCCTGTGGACGCCGCGCTTTCTGCTCGGCCCGGCTGATCGTTTTCAATCGCTTTGCCATGAGCATTTTCCCTGAGTTTTGAGCGAGCGGACTTGCGTGTGGGGACGGAGCCAGAGCACAGGCATGACGCTTTCCATTACTGTACCGGTAACTGTCACACCGGCAACTATATTGACTAACTGTACAGTCATTGATAACTACTCGAAACGACCCGTGAATGCAATGGTGGGGACCTCACAGTGCGGTTACAAACGATTTTATCCGGACTGGCTTGCATCCTGCTCGCCATGTGCCTGGCAGGCTGCAATGAAAAGACCGAGAGCCACGCTTCACCACGCAGCGTCAAGGTGACCAAGGCCCAAACCACACAATACCAACCCTCCGTGGAAATCTCCGGATCGGTAAAGGCGCGGGTGCAGTCTGACCTCTCCTTCCGCACGGCTGGCCGGGTGATTGAGCGGCATGTCGATGTCGGCGACCGGGTCAAGGCGGGCGACGTCCTGGCCTTGCTCGACAATACCGAGCAGAAGGCCGATATCGCCGTTGCCCAGGCCGGGCTGGAATCGGCCCAGGCGACGATGCGCCAGAAGTCATTGGCCTTCGACCGCTACAAGTTGCTGATCCAGACCAACACCATTGCACAATCCACCTTCGACCAGGCCCGCGAGGATCTCACCACGGCCCAGGGCTCGTTTCAGACCGCGCAGGCCAATCTGGCCACGGCCCAGGACGCGATGACCTATACGCAGTTGAAGGCCGACGCCGACGGCATCATCACCTCGCGCAGCATCGAGGTGGGACAGGTGGTTTCGGCTGCGCAGGCGGCCCTGACGCTTGCCCATGACGGTCCGCGCGATGCTGTGTTCGACATGTTCGAAGCCTTTTTCCTGGAAGGTACGCCGGCTGATACCGTCGAGGTGTCGCCGATCAGTGCACGCGCCCAGTCCAAGGACGGCAAGATCCGCGAAGTCTCTCCAGCCATCGACACCAGCGCCGGCACCATCCGCATCAAGGTCGCGCTGCCTGCGGATACGCAATGGTCGCTCGGAACAACGGTGGTCGGACGGTTCCGCGCCCAGCCGCAACAGGGCATCGTACTCCCCTGGAGCGCCATGGCCTCGGCCAATGGCCAGCCCGCCGTCTGGGCGGTCAACACCGCAGACAGCTCCGTGACGCTGCACAAGATTGACGTTGCCCGCTACCGCGTCGGCGATTTCGTGGTGGCATCCGGCGTCGCGCCCGGAGACATGATCGTCACCGACGGCGGTAAATTTCTGACGGACGGCCAGGTCGTCGCCTTTAAGGAAAAGTGACATGCGCCTCTACCGTCCAATCATCACCCTTCCCTTTCTGCTTGCTCTGGCGCTTGCTGCCGGTTGCAGCCAGGCGGACGACGAGCAGCCCACCGGCCCACGCCCTGTCCGCTCAATGACGATCAAGGCCGAGCGCCTGTCGGGTGTCAGCTTTGCCGGTGTCGTCCAGGCACGCGTCGAAACCGATCTCGCCTTCCGCACGCTTGGCCGGGTGATCCTGCGCAAGGCAGAAGTCGGCGATCTCGTCCACAAGGGCGATGTGGTTGCAGAAATCGATCCGCTGGCGCTGCAATTTGCCGTCAACAGCGCCGAGGCCGACTTGCGCAATGCCCAGGCGGCCTTTGAGAATGCTCAGATCACCGAAAAGCGCCGGCGCACGCTCGCCACCACCAATGCGGGCAGCATCGCCGATTTCGAACTGGCCGAACAGGGCCTGAAATCGGCCGAGGGAAGTCTCAATCAGGCCAAGGCCAAGCTGGACAAGGCTCGCGAGCAATTGGGTTATGCGCGGCTACAGGCAGAATTCGACGGCGTCGTCACGTCAGTCTCCGTCGAAGTCGGCCAGACGGTGACTGCCGGGCAGACAGTGATGAAAATCGCACGGCTCGACCAGCGCGACGTGATCGTCGATGTCCCGGAAGGACGGATCGGCGCGCTGAAGGAAGGCACGAAGTTCAGCGTAGCGCTACAGCTCGACCCCACCAAACAGGCCATCGGCACGCTGCGCGAGATCGGCCCGGAAGCCGATGCGGAAACCCGCACCCACAGGCTGAAGATTGCCATCAACGATGCCCCCGAGGTCTTTCGTCTCGGCGCCGTTGTGACCGCGACTGCAAGCCGTGATGAAGAAGACGGCGTCATCCTGCTGCCGTTGACCGCCATCCTCAGGAAAGACGGCGCGACTGGCGTCTGGGTGATCGACCGGGCCAGCGCCTCGGTCGCCCTGCGCAAGGTCGTTCTGGACGACGCCACCATCGACGGCACCCGCGTAAAGGTCCTGTCCGGATTGAAGGAGGGCGAGCAGGTTGCCGTCGCTGGCGCCAACCAGCTTGCCGAAGGACAAAAGATCAAGATCGATGAGGAGCCGCGCCCGTGAAGAAATTTAACCTGTCGGACTGGGCGCTCGAACATCGCTCCCTCGTCTGGTACTTCATGATGGTGTTTTCGCTGGCCGGCGTGCTCGCTTATATCGGCCTTGGGCGTGAGGAAGACCCATCCTTCACCATCAAGACCATGGTGGTTCAGGCCCAGTGGCCCGGCGCCTCCGCCCAGGAAGTCACCCAGCAGATCACCGACCGGATCGAGAAGAAGCTCCAGGAACTGGAATCGCTCGACTATACCAAGTCGATCACCACGGCTGGCCAGACCATCGTCTTCGTCAACCTGCTGGATACGACCAAGGCCCGCGACGTGCCCGCCACCTGGCTTCGCGTGCGCAACATGGTCCAGGACGTCCAGGGAGACTTTCCCTCCGGCGTCGTCGGACCGTTCTATAACGACCGTTTCGGCGACGTTTACGGCAATATCTACGCCTTCACCAGCGATGGCCTGACCCATCGGCAATTGCGCGACCTGGTCGAGAGCGCGCGTACCAAACTTCTGACCGTTCCAAATATCGGCAAGGTCGACATTGTCGGCACGCAGGACGAAGCGATCTATCTCGAATTTTCCACCCGCAAGATTGCTGCCCTCGGCATCGACCAGTCGGCGATCATCACCACGCTTCAGGCCCAGAATGCCGTTACCCAGTCGGGCTTCATCGATGCCGGGCCGGAGCGGATCGCGCTTCGGGTTGGCGGGCGCTTCATTTCGGAAGACAGCCTGCGGTCGATCAATCTCAAGGTCAACGACCGGTTCTTTCCGCTGACCGATGTCGCCACCATCAGCCGGGGCTATGCCGATCCACCGACCAGCATGTTCCGGGTCAATGGCAAGCCGGCGATCGGTCTTGCCATCGGCATGAAGGCCGGTGCCAATCTGGTGAATTTCGGCAAGGCGCTGGACAAGACCATGGCCGACGTCATCCAGGACCTGCCGGTCGGCGTTTCCGTCGATCGGGTCGCCGATCAGCCGGCGGTGGTAGAGGAAGCGGTTTCCAGCTTCACCCATGCGCTGTTCGAGGCAATCGTCATCGTGCTGGCCATCAGCTTCATCAGCCTTGGCCTGCGCGCCGGACTGGTGGTGGCGATCTCGATCCCGCTGGTTCTGGCGATCACCTTCCTGTTCATGCAATATGCCGGCATATCGTTGCAACGCATCTCGCTCGGCGCCTTGATCATCGCGCTCGGGCTTCTGGTCGACGATGCGATGATTGCCGTGGAAATGATGGTGGCGCGGCTGGAAGTGGGCGATAGCCTGCGCAAGGCCGCCACCCATGTCTATACCTCGACCGCCTTCCCGATGCTGACGGGCACCCTCGTCACCGTCGCCAGCTTCATCCCGGTCGGATTGAACAACAGCAATGCGGGCGAATTCACCTTCTCGCTGTTCGTCGTCATCGCCGTGTCGCTCGTCGTGTCCTGGGTGGTGGCTGTGCTGTTCACGCCGCTTCTGGGCGTCACCATGCTGCCGAAGACCATGAAGAAGCATGCCGACCACAAAGGCTGGTTTGCCAGGCTGTTTGCCAGCATGCTCCACTTTTGCCTGCGTTGGCGCTGGCTGACCATCGTTGCGACGATCGGTGCCTTCGCCCTGTCGCTCTATGGCATGACCCATGTGCAGCAGCAGTTTTTCCCCAGCTCCGACCGCCCGGAACTGATCGTCGACTGGAATCTGCCGCAAAACAGCTCCATCGACGAAACCAACCGGCAGATGGCCAAGTTCGAACAGGAGCAATTGGCCAACAACCCGGATATCGACCATTGGTCGACCTATGTCGGCCGCGGTGCGCCGCGCTTCATCCTGTCTTTCGATGTGCAGCCGGATGATATTACCTTCGGTCAGATGGTCGTCGTCACCAAGGGGCTGGACGTACGCGACAAGCTGCGCCAGCAGTTCCAGGCCTATCTGAGCCAGACATTCCCCGGCACCGATGCCTATGTGAAGCTTCTGGATATCGGACCTCCCGTAGGAAAGCCGGTGCAATACCGCGTGTCCGGCCCGGACATCCAAAAAGTGCGCGATTATGCCGGCAAGCTGGCCGCCATTGTCGGCACCCACCCACTACTCACCAATATCGCCTTCAACTGGTATGAGCCGGCCCGGGTATTGAAGGTGGATGTGCTACAGGACAAGGCCCGCCAACTGGGTGTCACCTCCGAAGACATCGCCCAGACCCTCAACAGAGTGGTCGAGGGATCGACGGTTACCAAGGTCAGGGACGATATCTATCTGATTGATGTCGTCAGCCGTGCCGAAAAGAAGGATCGCGGTTCCGTCGAAACGCTGGTCGATCTGCAATTGCCGAGCAGCAACGGCCAGTCGATCCCGCTGTCGTCGGTCGCCACCTTCCATTACGAACTGGAGCAGCCGACCATCTGGCGGCGCGACCGTATGCCGACGATTACCATCGAGGCTGCGGTCAACGGCCCCACCCAGCCCGCGACCATCGTCAACGCGCTGAGCGGCAAAGTCACCGAATTCTCCAAGGCGCTTCCGGCAGGCTATGCCGTCAATATCGGCGGCGCCGTCGAGGAGAGCAGCAAGTCGCAGGGGCCTATCGCCCAGGTGGCACCCCTGATGCTGTTCATCATGGCAACGCTGCTGATGATCCAGTTGCAGAGCTTCCACCGGCTGTTCCTGGTGTTTTCCGTAGCCCCGCTGGCGCTGGTCGGCGTGGTGATCGCGCTTCTCACCAGCAATGCGCCCCTTGGCTTCGTGGCGCTGCTCGGCGTGCTCGCGCTGATCGGCATCTTGATCCGAAACTCTGTCATCCTGGTGGTGCAGATCGAGGACCTGCGAAAATCGGGCGTCGCCGCCTTTGCGGCGGTGGTCGAGGCAACCGAACACCGGATGCGCCCGATCATGCTAACCGCCGCCGCAGCAACCCTGGCGCTGATCCCGATCTCGCGGCAGATCTTCTGGGGACCGATGGCTTTTGCCATGATGGGTGGCATCGTCGTCGGAACGGTGCTGACCCTGCTGTTCCTGCCCGCGCTCTACATCACCTGGTTCCGGATCAAGCCGGAGAAAAACCAGGCGCACGACAGCCACGTCCCCGATACCCATGGCCACAACAACAGTAGCCCAGACAACAATGCTATCGGAGCCGAGAAATAGGATGCCGACTCTCGGCTGGCTCAAGAACAGGAAGCGGGAACACGCCCGCTCTCTCTTGAAGCGTGGATATGCCCTCACGCCTTCCGCTTCCGCATCTGGGTCGGCCGCAAGCGGGCTGGCAGGATCCAGTCCTGCTTTTGCGGGACATGCCGTCATTCCCTTAGTGATCGTCCTCGTGCTGGGTGGCTGCGCGGGCAGGCCAGAAAGCGTGCTGAAGCCTGTGCCGGTTGCCAGCGACGCCAGCCAGGTGAACATGCTGGTGTTCACCACCCGCAAACCGGCAGACGATCCCGGCCTGCTCTACTCCGGTGATCGCGGCACAGCCATCTCAGTGAACAATGTAGTCGTTTCCATCCCTCCGGAGCGCAACCGCAAGGTAGGCGAAGTGCAGTGGCCGTCCCGTGTTCCCCCCAACCCGGAACATGATTTCGCGGTGCTGAAGGCCGATAAAGTGCCGACGGAAGCCGAGGCCCTGCGGTGGTTCAACGCGACCCGTAACAAGAAACGCCAGGCCGTGATCTTCGTGCATGGCTTTAACAATACGTATTCGGATGCGGTTTTCCGCTTTGCCCAGATCATCCATGATTCCGGCACGGACGCATCCCCGATCCTGTTCACATGGCCGTCGCGCGGCAGTGTGTTCGACTATCTCTACGACAAGGAAAGCACCACCTATTCCCGGCGGGCGCTGGAAGACCTGATCCTGCAAGCCGCGAAGAATCCTAATGTCGGCGATGTGACGATTATTTCCCATTCCATGGGCACCTGGTTGACCATGGAAGCGTTGCGCGGCGTGGCGATGCGCACCGGAACAGTTCCAAGCAAGGTCAACAATGTCATCCTGGCCTCGCCGGATATCGATGTCGATGTATTTCGTCGCCAGTTGATCGAAATGGGGACCAAACGACCGCATTTCACCATCTTCACCTCCAACAAAGACAAGGCCTTGTCCGTGTCGCGATGGCTGTCGGGCGGCGTCAACCGGGTCGGCGGCATGAGCCAGGCCGACCTGCAGCCGCTGGCTGGTGACCTGAAAGCGCTCGGCATCACCGCCATCGACACCAGCAGCGTCGATAGCCACGATCCGCTCGGCCACACGGCCTTTGCCGACAGTCCGGAGATCATCCGCAATCTGGGCAAGAACATCGCTGGCCAATCCATGGAAGGCGGCCAAACCACCTTGGGCGATCGGGTCGGCCTGGTGGCAATCGGCACAGCCAATCTGGCGGGTTCCGCGGCCCGCACCGTCGTCACGGCTCCCATGGCGGTGATCAGCAGCGATGCACGTCAATCGCTCAAGCAGGAATTTTCGTCGGGGCAGAAACCGCTGATCGACGGAAAAATCGCTTATTAGCGTTTACTTTGGGAAAAGTGGGAACCGGTTTTGCGTTAGGACATACGCAAATGCTGGTGAAAGCCGCTTACAAAGCGCCAATGGATTTCAGTTTTTTCAGCACCGCCATATTCGGTTCACCGGTTTCCGGCAGGCGATAATGGCGCTCGAAGTGGCGGATGGCAGCCTTGGTCTTGTCGCCAGCCACGCCGTCCACGCTGATATCGGTATAAGCGATATTGATCAGGCCGCGCTGGATATCCATGATCAGGCTTGCTTCCCCGCTTGCACCAGTCCCATTGACACCCGTCGTGACAAGGCTGGCAGAGGCAACCGATGCCTGCGGCACTGGCGCATTGGCTGTCGTCGCGGCCTTGGCCAGTTCACCGGATTGGGTTTTCGCACCGGACTGGGTTTTGCCCGAGGAGGCCGAGGCGGTCGACACGGGTGTTGCCGTGGGCAACCGTGAGGGCGCGGGCTGCACAGGCGCGGACCGCGCTGTGGTGACGGTCTTTTCCGCATTGCGAATGGCTGCGGCTACGGGATCGATGGCATCATCCGCTGTCGCCGTGACCTGAACTGGCCGTTCCATAGGGCGCACTGGCGGCGCACTCCCCTTGGGGGCCGCAACCGCAGGTGATTTCTGATCGACGCTCAAGGCCGCCAGCAGGTCATCGCTTGGCGCACCGGTAACCGGCATGCCGATCCGTCGCTGATAGGCGCTGATCGCTGCATCGGTTCGGGGTCCACGTTTGCCATCGGCGACACCATCATAAAGCCCCAGGCGAATGAGCTGCGCCTGAATACCGGCGGTCAGCCGATCGGCACCAATATCCGTGGCCGGCAACACACCTGTTGCTGGACCACCACTGCCGGGCGCTGTGCTGGCGGGGGTGTTTTCCGCTGTCTGGCGCTGAATACGGAACGTGGTGACGTCATCAGGGTCGGGTTTCAGGGAATGGTTGCTGTTCAGCCCCAGCATGGCGGTAAAATCATGCGGATCGCGGGTGCGCAGGAAGGGAGACGGATGCCGTCCCGGCTGATACCAGAAAGCATTGGC
Source organism: Agrobacterium vitis (assembly GCF_013337045.2). NCBI lineage: Bacteria > Pseudomonadati > Pseudomonadota > Alphaproteobacteria > Hyphomicrobiales > Rhizobiaceae > Gillisella > Gillisella vitis. Next base: position 716,178 of record NZ_CP118259.1, on the reverse strand, counting down.
CGCAACGAAACCCATGACCACGACAAAGCCGACCGTGCTGGTGAACCGGGCTGGATTGCGCGCGCAGAGGCGCATGGACGCTCGAGCGGCCAGCATCAGAAATCCCGGTTCCTTGCGGGCCGGTTTTCTTTTATCAGGCAATTTTCGCTTTCGCGTCGTCATTCACATCCTTTTGCTGGCCCATCCTTTGGCCCGGCTGCCCGCTACCCTGCCGTTCATGCGTTTGCCCTGTGCTCCCTTCAAAAGAGACGCCGTCCATCTGGTGATGCCGCAGCGATGGGGCAAGCCCCTCACCAAGCACACCGCTGTCGCCCGCCATATTCATGCTCATTGCCCCATCGAGCCTCTCGCGAGCAGGCTGCCTTTCACTGACGGGCAAGCGTGGCGGAAATTCGATCTGACGGCTTTCACCTGTGGATTGAACCCGGGCAATGCCCGATCCGTCGATTGGCAGGGTGATGGAAACCACCGTCCCCTCGCCCACACGGCTCGTCAACAGGAATGTCCCGCCATGCAGGGCAACGAGGCCCTTGACCAGCGACAGGCCCAAACCAACGCCGTCGAATTTCCTGTTATAATCACTATCGACCTGAACAAAAGGCTGGCCGAGCAGAAGGATGCGATCCTGGGCGATACCAATACCCGTATCGCTGACAGAGATCACCAGATCCTTGCCGAAACGTGCCGCATCCACGGTAACAACGCCACCCGGCTCAGTGAATTTAATGGCGTTACCAACAAGATTGATCAGGATCTGGCGCACCGCACGCGGATCAGCGGTCAGCTCGCTCACATCGCGACCGATACGGCTGGTGAGCTTCACGCCTTTTTCCTGGGCCTGCAAGGCCAGCATGTTTTCACAATCGTGAATGGTCTGCGCAAGGCAGAACGGCTCCACCAGCAATTCGTAGCGCCCGGCCTCGATGCGGCACATGTCGAGCATGGTATTGACCACCGACAGAAGATGGCCGCCGGATTGGCGGATCAACCGCACATATTCGCGGTGACGCTCATCTTCCATCCGGCCAAAATAATCGCCCATCAGAATATCGGAAAAGCCGAGTATGGCATTCAGCGGCGTGCGCAATTCATGGCTGACGGCGGCGAGAAAGCGCGACTTCGCTTCGTTGGCCGTCTGTAGATCGGCATCGAGCTTGACCAACCGCTGCGCCATCTGCTGTTGCTCACGGCAATCCAGCATCTGTACGAAAATTCCGGCAATGCCACCGCGCTCGTCGCGGCGCACGGCCATGTCGAGGCCAACCGCCATCAACGTGCCATCGGCAGCCTCGTCGCTCGCGGTTTCGCTATGCTGACCTTCGCCGGTCTCGCCCTTGACACCTTCAGGATGACCGGTCGGGCGGGCAAGCCGCAGTTGCACACGGCCAATATCCTCGCCCTGGCGCAGGGCGTCAAAGGCACGCACGAAAGCGATACGGTCGGTGACATGCACCTGATCGATGAAAGGACGGCCGAGCGGATTGCGCAGGAAAGGCAGGAAATCACGGGCATCGCGCCCGCCGACGGTCTCTACCCGCGCCTGGGCATCGAGAGTGAAAACCATGCCGGGAAACAGCGACAGATCGATGGAAGCGCTCGCGTCCAGGGAATGGCGGATGACCGGCTGGCGAGCCGAGAGGCGCGCCAGCCACAAGGCGGCGACCACGGCTATCAGAAACAGGCCGGCAACAATGGCAACGCCGAGCGGCAGGGCCACGGCGACACCTTGAAAGAAGGACAGGGTGAGTGGCACGAGGACGAGAGCAGGCAAGCAGGCCAGCACCACGCAACGTGCCGCCGCAACTTCGGCGCGAGACGGCGAGGCTTCCGCGCCGATGCGCGTCACCACCAGGGTCACGGCTTCGTCGAGAAGGGTCTTTGCCCGATCAGCGATTTTACTCAATACCAACACGCCAAATTTCCGCGACTTGCGGTCCTCTTTACTGACCAAACAATAGAGGTCGCCGCCTTAAGGAAAAGATAAAGGGAAAGCTGCAAAACCCGCCTAAACCGGTGTTTCCGTCTCGGAAAGGGACAGGGGTCAGAAGCTTTCGAAAACATGGTTAACGTGGCGTAAGCAACGGATTTTGCATGTTTTTCCGCATCACGTTAATATCTGTGGCGGTTGGTGGAATGAAAAAGCCCGGGAACAGAAGGGTTCTGCCGCAATTATGCTTAACCTCAGTCGTTAAACTTTGACTAGAATGTGGTTCAAATGCGGAAAGAACGCATTTTATGAAAATACGCAGAAAATCCGATTATGTTTTGCAAAGCGATATTTCCGCGCGAATCATAGTCTGTTTCGCAGCAGCCCGGCCATACGATCGGCGCAACCGACGCGACAGACGAAAAAATGTCGCAGAACGAGACGGATAAGCGGTCATGTGGTTTCTGATCAAGGGAGCATTCTGGTTTACGCTGGTATTGGTCGCCCTGTCCTATCTGGGCGGCGCGCCGCGCGATGGTTCTGCATCTGCACCGCAATTCGAGCTGGCAAACGCCGTTTCGGCCGCATCAGGCGCTTATGATTACGTTTCCGGCCTCTGCGGGGAAAAGCCCGATGTCTGCGTAAAGGGCGGCCAGACGCTTCAGGCCATCGGAATCCGGGCGCGTGAAGGTGCGCTGGTCGCTTATCAATTGCTTAACCGTCAGTTTGGCACCGGAGAGGATCATCAGGCCATCAGCGCCGATGCGGCGCCAGCCCATGGCAGCGTCAAGGAAGCGACAATCGCCACCCCTGCCGCCGCCAGCGAAGACCATATGGTCACCGGTACGGTCTCTGCTGCTGGCAATGGCGTGCCCCTGACCATCACCGTTCCGAGACCAAGGCCGAAACCCGCAGGTTGAGTGATTTTTACCGCGCAGCCGGTTCATTTCCGTATGGGAAAGGCCTATATGGCCTCGAGCGGCTTCCAAAACCATCATCGGAAGCCACCCAAAACACCCGAAAAACCGCCTGGATGACCCTCCCATGACGCCCATCGACCAGATTATCGACGACTTCGCCTATCTCGACGATTGGGAAGACCGCTACCGCTACGTTATTGAACTGGGCAAGGCACTGCCTGACCTGCCGGAAGAGCAGCGTATCGCTGACAACAAGGTCAAGGGCTGCGCCAGTCAGGTCTGGCTGGTGACGAAGGCGGGCGAAGGTCCGGACCCGATCCTGACCTTCGAAGGCGATTCCGATGCCCATATCGTCAAGGGCCTGGTCGCCATCGTGCTGTCAGCCTATTCCGGCAAGACCGCCTCAGAAGTCGCAGGCTTCAACGCCCTTGACCTGTTTGGCAAGCTCGGCCTGATCGAACACCTCTCCGCCCAACGCGCCAACGGCCTGCGCTCCATGGTGGAACGGATCAGGGGCGAGGCTGTGGCGCGGGCCTGAGTGCGCTGCCGGTGCTGCCAAGGCCATAAAAGCCGCCCTACCCGCTTGCCACTATCTTTATTGCCGCATCATAAAATTTATGCCGGTGGATTGGCCGATGCGATTGCCTGTTCGAATTCGGCCGGCAGTAGGCCTGCTGCGGAACGGATGATCATTGCCAGAATATCCTTCATCGTCTGCTCCTTGCGGCCCTCAGGCTGGAGATAGAATGCCATTGTACCCTGGCCTGCCAGAACGTGCGAAATGGTGATGGAATGGGTGAAAAACAGCAGGGATGCATCCTGCCGGTGGACCAATCCCAGGTCCATTCCTTCCAAGAGAAGCGGCACCGTCGCATCGTGAAAAGGATCGATCAGCGAGGCTTTCACCTGTTCCTGGCGCGGGCCTTCCTGAACCATCTCCTGGAGAATGAACAGGCCATAATCCGGCAGGTCGGCGTTGAAGCGGATGAAGGTGGCATAGAAATCCGCCATTCTCTGCGAATAGGCCAAAGGGGCCGCCGAAATGGCCTGCAAGGCGCTGATGCAGGGTGCTGCGCGCAGGTTCATGCGTTCAAGACATGCCTCCCATAGGGCGGCTTTTGAGCCGAAGTGATAGTTTGCCAGCGCAATATTGACCCCGGCCTGCCTTGCCAGGTCCCGCAGATTGACCCCGTCAAAGCCCTGGCGGCCAAAAGCATGAATGGCTTTCGAGAGAATTGCCTCGCGGCCAACCTCCGCGCCCAACCGGGGCCTGCCGACCCGGGTCGGCTTCATCTTGGCTGGTTGCTCGTCGCTCATGGTCATGTCTGCTTCATCGATGAGGCCATTGACTGATCTTTTGCCCCGTGACCGAACAGGGCGTCAATAACGACAGCCTATAAAAATATTAAACACACGTTGTATTTTTATATAAATGGCGTAACCTCCGGGTGTTTCCTGTCGTGTGCAGATGCACACGATGCAGGACATGAACTGGCGGTCACTGGGAGGAGGCCGGAACCTGAAGCCTTGGCGCTTTTTGGGCCAAGGCACAGGAGGACCGGCACCATATGGAGGAAAACATGAATATTACCAAAAACTTAGACGGAATCGACGTTATTTTCAGGAAAGCTGTGGTCAATGAGAACTCCACCAATTATCGGGTGGATGAGCGCAGTTTCATTCTCAAAAAGGGCAGCACCCACCGTGAAGGCGGTATGCCACTACAATCGGATGTGCTGGTGGAGCGGGATGTGGCCGTAACACTGCGCGACGGCGTGAAGATCAGGGCAGACATATATAGGCCCGTCGCAGAGGGCCAGTATCCAGCCATTATCGGCTGGAGCCCTTATGGCAAACGCGGGAGCTTTCTCAACAACGATCTGTTCGGACACCCGACACGCATGGATGTGCCTGTCGCCTGGGAGGATGGGCTCAACAAGTTCGAAGCCCCAACACCGGCCTATTGGGTTGCCCATGGCTATGTGATCATCGCGCCGGACAGCCGCGGTGCCGGTAATTCTGAAGGCGACATTCACGCCTGGGGACGCCAGGAGCCGGAAGACGAGTACGACCTGATCGAGTGGGCTGGCCAGCAACCCTGGTCGAGCGGCAAGATCGGCCTGACAGGCAATTCCATGCTGGCAATGTCGCAATGGTTTGTCGCCGCGCTGCGCCCACCGCATCTGGCAGCCATTGCCCCTTGGGAAGGGGCTGCCGACATCTATCGTGATTCCAACTGCCGCGGCGGCATCCCGGACATTATTTTCTCCGAGGGCATTTTCGGTCGGCTCGCCGGCCACGGTCTGGTGGAAGACATTCCCGCCATGTCAGCCACCCATCCGCTCCTCGACGACTATTGGAAGGCCAAGGTCCCTGTCCTCGAAAACATTGATGTTCCCGCCTATGTCGTGGCCTCCTGGACCAATCTTCTGCATACGGGCGGCACATTTCGCGGCTGGTCATCCATTTCATCGACGGAAAAATGGCTGCGGGTCAACAATACCCATGAATGGACTGATTATTTCAACCCCGAGAATGTCGATGACCTGCGCCGTTTCTTTGATCGCTTCCTGAAAGATATCGATAATGGCTGGGAGGCCACGCCGCGCGTCCGCCTGTCTGTGATGGACCCGGGCAACCGCGATACCGTCAACCGCAGCGAGGTCGCCTTCCCGCTCAAGCGTCAGGTCACCAAAGCGCTTCACCTTGGGCTGAAGGACGGCAAACCTGTTTTGTCCCACGAAAGCCAGACGGAGGCCGCCAGCCTTTCCTACGATGTCGCGGACAAGGAAGGTGTTTCCTTCTTCATCACCTTCAACGAGCTGACGGAACTCACCGGTTCCTTCAACCTGAAGCTCTGGGTGGAAGCGGATGGCAATGACGACATGGACCTGTTTGCCTTTGTCAGGAAGCGCGACAGCAACGGAACGGTGCAGGAATGCCACGTGGTGACGGACCGCACCCATGTCGGCCCCAATGGCCGCCTGCGCGTCTCGCTAAGGGCCACGGACCCCGAACGTTCGACCGAACTTGAGCCCTTCCTGCCCTATGACACTCCGGCCAAGTTGAAGGCGGGGGAGATCGTGCCCATCGAAATCGGCTTCTGGCCTTATGGCATCCGCTGGCAGCCGGGCGAAACACTGGAACTGGTGATTACCGGTACCGATCTGCTGATCAGGCCGGAATTCCCGCAATTGCCGCCTATTCCCACCCTCAACAAGGGCCGCCATATCATCCACTTCGGTGGGGAATACGGCTCGAAACTGCTCGTACCCTTTATTCCCGGGGTGTAAACCAAAAATAGCAGCACGAAGAGTAGCAGGACGGCCCGCCAGCCGGTCCGGCAAGAAGGCGGGGCTTTTCTTTTGCCCCGCCTTCTCAGTTCTTGGCCCGCATTCTTAATCTTTTGAGAGTGCCGCCACCGGGTCGAGCCTTGAGGCATTACGGGCGGGCATGAAGCCGAAGACGAGGCCGATCAGGCACGAGCAGCTGAAGGCTGCAACCATTGACGTGGTGGAATAGACCAGCTGGAAATCCTTGGTCAACAGACTAAAGACAAAGCCGATCGACAGGGCAAAGCCAAGGCCGAGGCCGCCGCCGATCAGGCAGACCAGCACGGCCTCGATCAGGAATTGCTGGAGAATATCCTGGCGACGCGCGCCGACCGCCATGCGCACGCCGATCTCGCTGACCCTCTCGGAAACCGAAACCAGCATGATATTCATCACCCCGATACCGCCAACGATCAGCGAAATCACTGCGATCGCCGCCACCAGCAGTGTCAGCGTCTGAGCGGTGCTGACGATGGTCTTGCGGATGTCATCGGTGTTGAGGATGAAGAAGTCTTTTTCACCATGGCGGCCCGTGAGAAACGTGGTGACGGCACTTTCGGCCACGGAACTATCGACGCTATCATCCAACCTGACGGTGATGCTGCGCAGCGACAGATCGCCAAGGAAGCGGGCCTGGACACTGCTATAGGGCAAATAGGCCTGTAGATTAGAGTTCGAACCGAAGCCGCCCTGCTGGGCCTCGATGACGCCGACAATCCGCACCGGCACATCGGTCAGGAACACCGTATGGCCAAGCGCCATGGCCGGATCGTCGCCAAACAACGCCTTTGCGGCATTCTGGTCGATCACCGCCTCCTGGCTCATGGCGACAACGCTTGCATGGTCAAACAGCCGCCCGGCCATCAGCTTGGAGCCCTTGGCGATGAAATACTGATCGCCAACGCCGTTGACCAGCGCATTGGCCACGGTGGCACCGTAGCGCACCGTGCCTGAGGTGGAAACGGTCGGGGTTACGGCGGAGACATAAGAGAGCCTGGCGAGTGCATCGGCATCGCCGACCTTCAGCGTGGTGATCTTTCCTGAACGGGTATCGCCGAACCCCTTGCCGGGGAAAATTTCCAGCGTATTGGTGCCAAGCCCGTTGATATTGGAAAGCACTTTCTGCTGGGTGCCAGCCCCGAGCGCCACGACGGACACCACCGAGGCGATGCCGATGATAATGCCCAGCATGGTCAGGAAGGTGCGCAGCCGGTGCGAGGCAAGCGCCCGCACGGCCATCATGAAGGCTTCACCCAACCGGTCGAGACCGGGGAAACGATGCGGCCGGGCCGAGGATGGCAGGGTGTTTTCACGCACCAGCACTGGCTTGTCCTGGCGGCGGTCGGCAATGATCTCGCCATCGGCAATCTCAATCACGCGTTCCGCGCGCGCGGCAACGCCCGGATCGTGGGTGACGATGATGATGGTGCGTCCTTCGGCATGCAATTCGTCGAGAATGCGAAGCACTTCCTCGCCGCTATGCTTGTCGAGCGCGCCGGTTGGTTCATCGGCCAGGATCACCTCGCCGCCATTGATCAGCGCGCGGGCGATGGACACCCGCTGCTGCTGGCCGCCGGACAATTGCCCAGGCCGGTGGCGCAGCCGTTCGCCCATGCCCAGCCGTTCCAGGATTTTGGTCGCCCGGTTGCGGCGTTCCCCCGGCGAAATCCCGGCATAGATCGCCGGCACTTCCACATTGCCAAGCGCTGTCAGATCTGACAGCAGGTTATAGCGCTGGAAGATGAAGCCGAAATGCTCACGCCGAAGCGCCGACAGCGCGTCGCTGTCCAACTGGTCGGTACGCTTGCCATCGATCTCATACGCACCGCCGCTTGGCCGATCGAGCAGGCCGAGAATATTCATCAGCGTCGATTTTCCCGACCCTGATGGACCGATGATCGAGACCATCTCGCCGCGATTGATGCTGAGATTGACGCCTTTAAGGACCGCAACATCCTCTTCCCCGGAGCGATAGATGCGGGTGAGGTTCTTCAGCTCGAGCAGGGCCATGGATCACATCCCTCCGGGTGGTGGCCCAAAGCCCCCCGGAGCCGCTTTGGCCGATGGATCGGCCTGGCCGATGACGATCTTCTCCCCTTCGTTCAAGCCCGATTTCACTTCGGCATTGACCCCGTCATTCAGGCCGATTTCTACCGTTCGGGTGGCAACCGCGTTGTCGCCCCCCACAACCCGCAGGCTGGCCTTGCCGGTCTTGACGCCGGCGCCAAGTGCCGAGGCCGGCACCGTCAGAACATTCTTCGCCGCGCCAAGCACGACATGCACTTCCGCCGTCATATAGGTGCGGAAACGGCCATCGGAATTATCGACATCCAGGATGCCGTTATAATAAATCGCCGAGGACGATGTGCTGGAGGAACTGCTGGACGAGCTGGAACTGGACGAGGTCGAGACGCTGCTGTCACTGGTGATCGATTCCGGCGCGGGCTCGATGGATTTCAACACCGACTCGTGACGGACGGAAGGTTGTCCGAGAATGTTGAAATAGACCGCCTGCCCCGGCCTGACATTGACCACATCGGCCTCGGAAATTTCAGCGCGCACGATCATCTGGTTGAGGTCACCCAGGATAACGATGGTGGGCGCCGATTGCGTGGCATTGACGGTCTGGCCCTGCTGGTTGACCACGGCCAGAACCGTGCCATCCATGGGCGCGGTGATGCGGGTATAGCCGAGGTCAGCCTCTGAGGTTTCCACGGCGACTTCAGCCTTGACGATCTGGGCCTGAAGGCTGTCGATCTGCGCCTTGGTCTTGTCGCGGGTGGCGACCGCGCTTTCGAGATCCGCCTGGGTGCCGGAATTGCTGGCCCTCAGATTCTGCTGGCGCACCAGCGCCAGTTCAGCGCTGACCAGGGTCGCCTCGGCCTCTTCCTTCTGGGCCTTGATATCGGCCAGCGAGGCCTTTGAAGTGCGCAGGTCGTTGACCTGGGTGACCGAGTCGATCTCGGCCACCAGGCTGTCCTTCTTGATGGTGTCGCCAACCTTGACGTGCAGGGCCGTGATACGGCCCGACACCTGGGCGCCGACAGCAACCAGCCGGGACGGCTTGAAGATGCCGGTAGCAAGCACCGTCTCCTCCACATCACCCCGCTTGACCGCCGCCAGCAGCAGCCCATCGGTCGGATTGGCCTCGGAGCGCTTGAACAGAGTGAAGCCAACGGCGGCAAGTACCAGAACGACGATGACAACGACTGCGAACAGTTTACGCGACACTGTAATCCTTCCTACAGCGGTGCGAGCCGCTGGAATCCTACCTTCAGCAGTGTGAACTGCTGGAACTTCTATCTCAGGTCAGATGACGCCGACCTGATTTTCTCCAGACTTCCAAAACGTTAGAAAATGTAAAGACGGTTCTGGACGACGGTAAATTTATAAGTACTCTTAAGTACCGATAATCTGAGGGGACAAAGGGTGTCAATCAGCGGAAGGATTAAACTTCGGCAACAAACGGCGACCCCGAACCAGTCGGACACGGCTCGCCTCAAGGGACGGCCGCGCCAGGATGACGAGATCAGGCGCGAATCCATCCTGGAACAGGCCTATGCCTGCCTGGTCGAGCAAGGCTATCTGGCCACCACGACCGGTCTCGTCGCGGCCCGCTGCCATATCTCCAAACAGACGCTCTACCGGCTTTTTCCCAGCAAGGATGCTCTTTTTGTTGAGGTTCTGCATCGCCACCGGCGGTTGATGCTGGATTTGCCACGTCCGCCAGACGAGGACCTGTCTTTCGTTGAGACGCTGGAGCAGATTTTCCATGTCGGCACGGATAAGACGACCGACCAGCGAAGAACTGTTTTCATGCGTGCCTTGCTCCGCGATGCCAGACAAGCGTCGGGTCTTGCCGAGGCATTTGCTAACCGGGATATCGAGCGTTCAAGACTGGATCTGGCGGAATGGTTGAGCGCTCAGCACCGGCTGGGACGCATCCGCATCGAAAATCCTTTGTCTGCGGCCCAAATGCTGATGGACATGGCCTTTTCTCCTTCGCCGCTGATGCCGCAGGACTGTCAACGCACCGACCACCTGCGCTATTGCCTGGCCATTTTTGCCCGTGGCGTCATGCTGGAGAGCCTGACAGATCCAGATAAACCTTCCCTTGATCAGGACAGCTTTTTTCCACAACGGGGGCGCGAATGATCAGCCTCGCGCAAGACAAAAGGTTATAAATCATACCTATTCACTTGTACGGCATGATGCCGTGGTGAACGCGACAGGGCCCACGCCCGCTGCGCTGCATTCCGGAATGCCACCGGTCCAGGATGCGGCTTTTGCAGCAGGCGTACCCAGCCTTTAACGATCATGCGCCCGGCCCAGGAGATCATTGCTGGCAATCATCGCCAGTTGGCGTGAAGCGCTCGTATTTTAAGGGGTTGCGTAACCGGCCTTCGATCGAACCCGGTTTCAGGACAGACGCAGAATGGCACGGTCACACACGGAGAGAGGTCCATGCAGGTTTCCAGCAGCAATGCATCGCAATCTACTTATACATCGAGTTCATCGAAGCAAAAATCCAGCAGCGGCAGCGGTGGTCTGTTCGATTCTCTGTCGGGCGGCAGCAGCGGTAGCAGCAGCAGCAGCGATGATACACTGCTCAACGCCCTCTTCGGTAGCGATAGCACCGAGGAGACGGATGAGAGTGATACAAGCGAAAGCGTATCGACCGATCCGTCCACGTCGTTCGAGGCCTGGCTGTCACAGCTGACCTCGGCATCAGCTGCCAGCAGCACCAGTTCAGACGAGGAAAAAGACGAAGAGGTCACCGCCGGTTCGTCGACAAGCACTGAAGCCACTGAGGCTGAATCGACCACAGCCAGCGCATCGAGTACGGACGCCGCCGCCGTTGAAGACGATCTTCTGTCGCAAGTGTTCGCAGTACCGTCCGCCGGTGCTTCGACGGGCGCTAGCTCAACGGAGACCTCCACGTCATCGACCTCCTCGACAGAGGATACCGATAGCGCCACCGCATCGTCGTCCACGGACAGCACCGATGACAGCGACATGTCGGATGAAGACCTGCTGGCCCAGTTGACGAACTATAATGGCAATCTCAGCAACTTCGCCGAACAGTTCATCAATCAACTCGAACTGCCCGGCGGAGGGGCCGCTTAATAAGCCTCGAAGATGTTGAGGCATTCTCGACTTGAAAATTGAAAATATCTCAAATACATCAGAGGCTTGAGATGTTTTCAAAGGGAATACGAAGAGTCACTTTCAATGACTCTTCGTATAAAGCCTTGAGACAGCCGGAAACGTCATCCGGTTTTGGTTGTCCGACAACCTCCGTCAACGGATGCCTCACCCCGGAACGCCTGAGAGCGGCGGACGATAATCGCTATCGCCCCAATGTCGAAGGCCGGACGCTGTCCTTGCCGATGGCGGCGCATAGTGACGAGCCAGCGCCAGTAAGGCTGTTCGTAGCATCAGCTTGGCCGAGCGGGCGGGCCATTGCCGCTCCCGCTCCACGGTTTCCAACCCCTTGGCAAAACAGCAGATATCCAGAGCGACGCCTGACAGATCCGGCCCCAAAGCGGTCAGTGCCTCGCCAACCCGCAGCCGCGCGGCGAGCGCGCTGTCGGTCAGATCCGGCCCGGATGGCCGGGCGCCTTTGTGCTTTTGCGCCAGGCGCGGCTCAAAGGATGCGGTGATGCGTGGCTGCAAATGACCGCGCTCGAAATCTGCCGCCAACCGCTCCCCGGCGGCGACCGCTTCCGGTGGCAGATAGGGCTTGCCAGTCCGGTCCCGCAGCCGGGCCACCGTCGAAAACGGCTGGTCATCCAGATTGCGCCGTACTGTAGAACGATTGCCATCCGGCTCCACCAGGGTCTCGGTCACCCTCTCCCCATGCTGGCCCGTAAAGATTTCGTCCTCCCGCTCGGCCATCGCCCGTTTCAGGAAGCTTTCCGCTTCGCAGGTCGCGGCCAGCCTATTGTCTTTCCGCCGAACCAGACCGTCCGCCAGCGCCTTGTGCAACAGCGCGTCGGGCACGCGGCCCAGCAGCACGCCATCCTGAGCCCGCAGCAGTGCGGTTTCGCCAGAACCGGCTGGCTCCAGCAACACCCCCCGGCTCGCCAGCCGCAACAACCGCAGCAGCGGCTTGGTGCTGCCTGATGCCGGGTTTTGCGGCGAATGACTTGCGGGCTTACGCATCGCGTCCATCCTTGGCCACCGTCGACAGCACTGCGACGACCCGTTCCAGAACGCTGAGAAACTGGTCGAGAGCCGCATTTTCGCGCCGGTCCTCGATGACATGGCATGCATAGGATACTGTGCTTCGGTCATAGCCGAAGGCACGGGCGATTTCGTGTTGCGGCAGGCTGAGCACCACATGGCAGAGATACATGGCGATCTGCCGGATCTGGCAGCGCTGGCGGCGGCGCCCCGCATGCATAAGAGCCGGGCTCTGAAAAACTACAAATATTTCCTCCGTCACCCTGGCAACGGAATGGCACAGGAGCCTGCTGGAGGCCTTGACCGGGACAGGATGTTCAAGCGGCATTGCAGACATGATAACGTCTCCCTATATAGGATTTTATTCATATCAACATCCACAATCCCTGTGAACGTATTTTCACGCCGCCAAAATTATATCCTTTGTTTTTATTGATATTTTTATTGAAATCCACAGACGGTTTCAGGATTATTTTCCACGGCGCCGCGAGTTTGACCCAGCTAATTCAGGGGGATTTTATAGAAACAAGTGCAATATACAAACGTGCCGCGCATCCTGTTGATACGCGGCACGTTAGAACATCGGTATTTTGCATAGGCGCTTTTGCTCGAACGCAATGCGCTTATGCGACATGACATTCATCTCACAACGAATTGTGTCACAGTCTGTTCAAGAATTGCTGCTGGCCTGGCGAAAATGGTGATTTCGAGAACCGGAACGGAGCGTACTTAACGTACATGAGTACAAGCATTCCAGGAAAAGTGCGAAGCGGTTTTCCGTTTGGAAATGCGATTGCACCATTCAAGCGCAGAAATTGCCATTTGCAGACGGCCAGCCGCTATTCTTGGATGGACTGTCAGGGCTTTTGCTCGAACACCATGGAATGACCATTGATGCAATAGCGCAGGCCGGTCGGCTTGGGACCATCGGGAAACACATGGCCAAGATGGCCGCCGCAGGTGGCGCAGCGGATTTCGGTGCGCACCATGCCATAAGCCGTATCGCGATGTTCGGTGACGGCGTCAGGCGTGACCGGCTCGAAATAGCTCGGCCAGCCGCAACCGGCATCGAATTTGGTATCGGAGTAAAACAGCGGCGTGTCGCAACCGGCGCAGCGGTAAAGGCCCGACTCGAAATTATCCCAGTACGGTCCGGTAAAGGCCCGTTCCGTGCCATGTTCGCGCAGGATTCGATACTGATCTGGCGTCAATTGTTCGCGCCACTCGGCCTCACTGCGCTCTGCTGTTGCGGGCTTTTCACGGCTGTCGATGCTGTCCTCGCTCATTGTCGCGTCCTCACTTGGCTGGCTTATCGGTGCTGGCTTATCGGGTTTCAAGCCTATAGATAGTGTTTCGCCCCCTAGCTGCAAGCCGGATGCGATGCTGGACGGACCAACGGATCTGTTAAAGCACGTTATAATGGAGAATTGGGGGTGGCCGTTCCGGCCGAAATGCTTATATTTGCTGCGGACCTGTCGAAACATTGCTGTTTGGGCGTCAGTGTCACCATACAATTATTGAAAAGCCGCAATCGCACTTGCCTTTTGCAGGTTTTATAGCCCGTGCGACCGCGACCCATCGTGTTGCAGACGACAGGAGACAAGATGATCGCTCATGCCGCCGCTATGACGCTGCTGGCTTTGGTCCTGCCATTTCTGGGCGCCTGTCTGGCGCCCTGGCTGGTACGGCACCTTGGCAGCCGGGCGGCGTGGGTTCTGGCGCTTCTGCCGTTGCTTTCCTTCGTGCATTTCCTCGGCTTCCTGCCGGAAATCTCCAATGGTGAGGAAGTGACGGGAGGCTATGCCTGGGTGCCGAGCTACAATGTCAGCTTTTCCTGGTTTATCGATGGATTGTCCCTCACCTTCGCGCTGCTGATTACCGGCATCGGCACGCTGATCGTGCTCTATGCGGGCGGCTATATGAAGGGCCATCCGCAGCAGGGCCGGTTTCTGTCCTTTCTGCTGCTGTTCATGGGCGCCATGCTGGGCGTGGTGATTTCAGACAGTTTCCTGATGCTGTTCATCTATTGGGAACTGACCTCGATCACCTCCTTCCTGCTGATCGGCTTCGACCATGAACGCCCGGCTGCGCGCCGTGCCGCTCTGCAAGCGCTGGTGATCACCGGCGGCGGCGGGCTTTTGCTGCTGGCCGGCTTGATCCTGCTGTGGAACGTGTCGGGCGTCACGCAATTGTCGATGCTGATGCATAGCAACAATATGGTCACTGCCAGCCCCTTCTACCTGGCGATCCTGCTGCTGGTTCTGGGCGGGGCGTTTACCAAATCAGCGCAATTTCCCTTCCATGTCTGGCTGCCCAACGCCATGGAAGCCCCTACCCCCGTTTCGGCCTATCTGCACTCGGCCACCATGGTCAAAGCCGGGGTCTACCTGCTGATGCGCTTGCAGCCGGTGCTGGGCTCCACACCCGCCTGGGAAATATTGCTACCGTTTTTCGGCGGCGTCACGCTGATCGTCGGTTCGGTCATCGCCGTGCGCCAGACCGACCTCAAGCTGATGCTGGCCTATACCACAGTCGCCTCGCTGGGGTTGATGGTGATGCTGACCGGCTTCGGCTCGCCGCATGCGCTGTCAGCCGCCGTGCTTTATCTGGTCGCCCATTCGCTGTTTAAAGGCGCACTGTTCATGGTGGCCGGTATTCTCGACCATGAAGCGGGCAGCCGCGACCTGACCAGGCTTGGCGGGCTGGCCCGGGCCATGCCGGTTACCTTCACGGCGGCGCTGCTGGCCGGGCTTTCCATGGCCGGACTGCCGCCGCTATTCGGCTTTCTCGCCAAGGAAGAAATCTATGAGGCGCTGGCGGGCGGCAATCTTCGCGCCTGGCTGTTTACCGCCATCGCCGTGATCGGCAATGCGCTGATGATGGTCGTCGGGTTGGCGCTGGCCTTCAAACCGTTTCTGGGGCGCGCTGTCACCAGCCCGAAACCCGCCCATGACGGCCCCGCTCTGCTGTGGCTGGGACCGCTGGTGCTGGCCTTGGTAGGACTGGGGGCTGCGGTGTTTTCCGGGCTGTTTCACCAGGCGATTTCCTCGCCGATGGTTAGCGCTGTCACCGGCAGAACGTTGACCGTTGCCATCGGCCTTGTCCCGCATATCGGCGTGCCATTGGCTCTATCGCTGTTAACCATCGCCATCGGCCTGGTGCTGTTCATGTTGCTCGACAGGCTGCGCCGTCTGGTGGCAAACCTCTTGGAAGCGCTCGGTCCCGGCCCCGATCAGGGCTTCGATCATCTGATGGCCGGATTGGTGCGGCTCTGCTTTCGCATCACCAATGTTCTGCACGGCGGGCGGCTGGATGTCTATGTTACCGTGACCTTGATTGCCATTGCCGCCGCTTTCCTGGTTCCGATGATGCTGTTTGGCGAGGCACCGTCCTGGCCGGTGCTGCCGGAGCGGATCGAGCTGCATGAAGCCGCCTTCCTGCTGATTGCCGTGGCCGGTCTCTACGGCGTGCTGCGGGCCGCCAACCGGCTGGATGCCATCGTCGCGCTTGGCATCCAGGGCTTTGCGATCTCGGTGATCTTCCTGTTGTTTGGCGCGCCGGACCTGTCCTTTACCCAGTTCATGATCGAGACGCTTTCAGTGGTCATTCTGGCGCTGGTGATGACGCGGCTGAAACTGCATCCCGCCGATCATCGGCCACTGCCTCAGATCCTGCTGGACGGCACGGTGGCGCTTGCCGCCGGGGCCGGCCTGACGCTGATGCTGCTGAAGGTGACGCAAATCCCCTTCGATCCGACCTTGACGGAATTCTTCAACAGCTATTCCAAAGTCATCGCCCACGGGGCCAATGTGGTGAACGTCATCATCGTCGATTTCCGCGGCGTCGATACCATGGGCGAAATTGCCGTGGTGGTGATCACCGGGCTTGCCATCCTGGCGCTGATCCGGCTGCGCGCGCCCAAGCCAACGGCTTCGCCGTCCGGGGTGGGGCATGAAAGCCATGAGGTGGGAGAGCGCTTATGAACAGCTTGATCTTTCGCACCGTTGCGCCGGTCGTTACTGCGCTGATGCTGCTGTTTTCGGTTTTCGTGCTGCTGCGCGGTCATAACGAGCCGGGTGGCGGCTTTATCGGCGGGCTGATCGCCGCCTCCGGCTTTGCCATCTATGGCATGGCCTTCGGCGTGCAGGCGGTGCGCCGCGCCCTTTACGTCCATCCGCTGTCGGTGGCGGGCTTTGGCCTGCTGATGGCCTGCCTGTCCGGCTTCCTCTCGGCTTTTGCCGGCGTGCCATTCATGACCGGGCTGTGGATCACCCCGCATATCTTCGGCGTCGATGTGCCGGTCGCCACCGTCACCAGCTTCGATATCGGCGTCTATCTGGTGGTGGTCGGGGCGATCACCTCGATTGCGCTGGCGCTGGGCGAACGGGAGAATGACTGATGGAAGCGATTTTCTCCCTGCTGGTCGGGCTGTTTGCCACGACCGCCTTCTACCTGATCATGTCACGCCATATCGTGCGGGTGCTGCTGGGCATCGTATTGCTCGGCAATGCCGTCAATCTCGGCCTGTTCACCGCCGGACGGCTGACCCGCGAAGTGCCGCCAATCATGATGAAGGGTGAGGACGTGCTGAGCATGGCCGCCGCCAATCCGCTGCCGCAGGCGCTGATCCTGACGGCCATCGTGATTTCCTTCTCGTTCTTCGCCTTCCTGCTGGTGCTGTCCTACCGCGCCTACCAGGACCTCGACACCGATGATACCGATGACATGCGGTTGGCTGAACCGAAAAATCCGCCCTTGCCGCCGCTTGATTACTGAGGATTTCCCGGCAACACGAACGCTTTAAACCGAAAGACCAAAATAACCGCATGGCCGTTTCAACCACCAATGCCGAGGCTCTGAATGCCGCCCTGGCCGCTGCCACGGTGCAGACACCAACCACGTTTGCCCAGTGGCTGCCCATCCTGCCGGTGGCCCTGTGTCTTGCCGGTGGGGCCGTGGCCTTGATGCTGCGTGACCGCACCCGCCTCCAGCCGATGATTGCCCTTCCCACCCTGGTCCTGCTGGTGCTGATCGATCTCGCGCTGCTGCTCGAGGTCATCCAGGACGGCCCGCTGACGGTGATGATGGGCCGCTGGATGCCGCCCTTCGGCATCGCCTTCACCGTCGATATCACCGGGGCGTTGTTTGCCCTGACGTCTGCCATCGTCGCCCTGGCCTGCGGCGTCTATGGGTTGACGGATATCAATACGTCCGGTCGCCGCTACGGGTTCTATCCGTTTCTTCTGGTGCTGATGGCCGGGGTGTCCGGCGCCTTCCTGACCGGCGATATCTTCAACCTCTATGTCTGGTTCGAAGTGCTGCTGATCTCGTCTTTCGGCATGTTGATCCTCGGTTCCGAGCGCGAACAGATCGATGGGGCGCTGAAATATGCGGTGCTCAACCTGATCGCCACCACACTGTTTCTGATCACCATCGGTTTTCTCTATGCCAGCTTCGGCACGCTCAACATGGCCGATATTGCCCGTAAGGCCAATGGTTTGCGCGATACCGCCCCGCTGATGACGCTGACCACGCTGTTTGCCCTGGCCTTTGCCATGAAAGCCGCCGCCTTCCCGCTGAATTTCTGGTTGCCAGCCTCCTATCACACGCCGCGCATCGTGGTGTCGGCACTGTTTGCCGCCCTCCTGACCAAGGTCGGCATTTACAGCCTGCTGCGGGTCGTGGTGATGCTGTTTCCGATTGAGCGTGAGCAACTGAGCCTGGTGCTGGGGGTGATTGCTGCCGCCACCATGGTTCTGGGTGCGATTGGCGCTCTCGGCCAGTCCGATATCCGCCGGCTGATGGGCTTTGTCGTCATTTCCGGCATCGGCATCATGCTGGCCGGCATCGCCATTGGCGCCGTACAGGGCATCAGCGCGACGATCTTCTATGCCATGCACTCGATCCTGTTGATGGCAGCGCTCTATCTGGTGGTCGGCCAAGCCGGGCGGATGACTGGCAGTTTTGCATTACAGGACATGTCTGGTCTTTACCGCGCAGCACCGGGTTTTTCCTTTCTGGCGCTGGCGCTGTTTTTTGCCGCAAGCGGCCTGCCGCCGTTTTCCGGCTTCTGGCCAAAGGTCATGCTGTTGAAGGCAGCACTCGATATCGGTGCCTGGTGGATGGCGGGCGCAATCCTGCTGTCCGGCTTCCTGACCACGATTGCGCTGGCCCGAGTCTTCCTGCTGGCCTTCTGGCGGAAACAACCGGCCAGGGACGAATCAGACGTGAACACCAACCAGGCCAATCCAGAAATCCTTGCCGCACCAACACGCTCATCCCTTGCGCCGATCCTGCTGCTGGCAGGCTTGATCGTCTGGTTCGGACTGTTTCCTGAAAAGCTCATCGCACTCTCGCAGGACGCCGCCGTCGGGCTTGTCGATCCATCGGCCTATATCACCTCGGTCTTTCCCACGGAGGCGCGCCCATGAGGCTGTTGATCCTCAACTTGCTGATGGCCATTATCTGGGTAGCGGTCACCGGCAGCGCCAGCCTGCATAATCTTCTGTTTGGTTTCGTGCTGTCGCTGGCGGTGGTCGGGGTGTTGCGCGAGCAGATCGGCGGCGTTTCCTATCTCAACAGAACGTGGCGCATCCTGTCCCTGCTGCTGCTGTTTCTCAGCGAGCTGGCCAAATCCGCCTGGAAAGTAACGATCATGGTCCTGTCGCCGGGGCTCGATATCAAGCCCGGCATTTTCGCCTTTCCGCTCAGCGTCGAGCGCGATTTCGAAATCACCCTGCTGGCCAATCTCATCACGCTGACGCCCGGCACCCTATCGGTGGATGTGTCTGAGGACCGAAAGATCCTCTATGTCCATGCACTGGATTGCAGCGATCCGGATGCGGCCCGGCGCGACATTGCCGAGGGATTCGAGCGCAAGATCCGCGAGGCGTTCCAATGACCCATCCCGACATGACAGCCGCGCAAGTCCTCGTCCATCATGCCTGCAATGGCGGGCTGCTGTTGCTGGCCATCGCCTTCTTCCTGACCGTCTACCGGGTGATGCGTGGCCCGACCCTGCCCGACCGGGTAATTGCGCTGGACATGCTGGTCGGCATCGTCATCGGCTTTATTGCCGTCTTCGCGATCAAGTCGGGCTATGTGCTCTACATGGACATCGCCATTTCGCTCGGCCTGGTTGGATTTCTGACAACCATTGCTTTTGCGCGATTCATCCTTGTGCGCGGCGTGATTGGCGAAACACCGGAAACCGAACCGGCAATTCGGGCGGCAGCCGAACAATTAGCTGTGGAAAAGTCCCGGATGGAGCACAGGCGCAAGCGGAACGATAAAAATAGGCACATGTCCCAAAAGGAAACAGATTAATGCAAATGGCGGCGGCGATTCTAACATCTGTATTGATTCTGGGCGGTTCGTTTTTTGCGGTGATCGCTGCAATCGGTCTCAACCGCTTGCCGGACCTTCTCACCCGCATGCATGCGGCCTCCAAGGCCGGAACAGTGGGATCGGGCCTGCTGTTACTGGCAATTGGCGTCAATTCCGGAGATTTATCGGTTTTTGCACGCGCTTTTTGCGGGTTTTTCTTCTTTGTACTGACAGCGCCGGTCTCCGCCCACCTGCTGGCAAAAGCTGCGCGGCATGTCGGATACCCCCTGGCCCACGCAACCGTACTCGATGAAATGAGCAACGGTATTGGCAACGGCAAGAAGGACTTAGTTAACAAATTATGAATAATACCGTTCTAAAAGTATCATAAGAGCAGAGAGCCATTCATATTTAGCCTGATCTACATTTTTTCACGCACAAAAATTAGGATAAATAGGAACTGGACATTTTTCCCGATGTTGATAATTCATTAAAAGGACTATTTGGATCACTGAACCGTTTTCAATTTCGATCTAGTTCAAAAGCAGCATGTATTCAGCCGATGCGACCGCCCGGGTTGTAGACGTGAGGCGGACAATCAATTTGGAGACTAGTTTTGGGTTAATGGCGTAAATATCTAATATAACACTGCCATCCTGGCTGGCTGGCAGTGGATTTTATGTGGGGGTATCACGCAAACCAGTCAAACTGGTTTGAATTCAGTGTCGGCGGTGGGTGGCAAACGAACCGTCAGGCAGACATATGACAGGAGAAAAAAATGAGTGAAACGGCATTTGGATCGTCAGGAAACGATCTTCTGGTCGAACTGACGGCAGATATCGTTGCAGCGTATGTCAGCAACCATGTTGTACCAATCGGGGACATCAGCCACCTGATTTCGGATGTGCATACCGCATTGTCCAATACATCTTCACCGGTGCCAGTGGTATCCGTGGTCGAAAAGCAGAAGCCTGCCGTTGCCGTTCGCAAGTCGATTCAGGGCGACCAGATCATCTGCCTGGAATGTGGTGGCTCGTTCAAGTCGCTGAAGCGTCACTTGATGACCCATCACACCTTGAGCCCGGAAGAATATCGCGAGAAATGGGACCTTCCCGTCGATTACCCGATGGTTGCGCCCGCCTATGCGGAAGCCCGCTCGCGCCTCGCCAAGGAAATGGGCCTGGGACAGCGCCGCCGACGCGCCAAGTAAGACGAACGGTCATCAAGACACGCGTTCGTATTCTATTTTCGAATATCTCAAGCTCCCGATGCATTTGAGATATTCGGATTTTTTTCAAGTCGAAGATGCTTATGCATCTTCGACTTGGTATGAATGCTTTTCGATCGTCAGACCTCAATTCCGTGGGCCTCATAAGGCGCGCGGAATTTTGCGTTATATTGTTGATATCAGCCCGATCCCAATATCAGCCCAATCCCGGCAAATAGCCTTTGGTTGGCTTGCCCAGCGCGACTATGCACACGCTTGTGCTATCGTCTCCTGCCGCCGCCAGGCGCTGGGGCTTTGTCCCGTGACCCGCAGAAATTCCCGATTGAAATTGGACTTGGTCATAAAACCAGCCTCAAAGACGATGCTGGTAATCGGCTCATCGCTTTCTCGCAGCAGCCGGCAGGCCTCCGACACCCGCTGATTGTTAACATACTGCGAAACACTCATGCTATGCACACGGTTGACGGCATTCGATACCGACCGCGCAGGCAGGCCGAGGCGACGTGCCAGCCGGCCAAGGTTAAGGTCCACATCCTTGTAGAGCTGTTTTTCCACCATCATCGCTGCCAGCGCGCTGGCAATCTGCGCGTCCTCCTGGCTTGCGGATCTCGGCACCGGCTTGTCGCCAGCGTTTTCGCCTTTCTGCTCTTCGCGCCCGTTCTCATCGGAAGAAGCTCCGCTTTCGGCCAACGACGCAGCAAATCCGAGCGCCAGAAGGATCAGGGTCATGAAAGCCGAGACGACGGTTGCCGCATGACGGCCGCCGCCAAAGGCAAAGTCGAGGCTGATGACGACATCGGTAACCGCTGAGGCCAGCAGCGAAGCCGCCATGCATTGCAGGGCGCGGTAGGAGCGAAGCGCCCCGTCCAGCCGCGAGGCCGTCAGCCCATCCGGTCCCAGCCGCGCCAGCCAGAGCAGCGCTAGTCCATAAGCCAGGAAAGTGAGGATGATGATCGCATCGATCGGCCCACCGCCCGCAATGCTCAGCACCAGCACGATAGCAGTCGGTACGGCATACAGCCAATCGAGCTGCGAAAAACCACGATCCTGCCGATCCGCACGGCTGGATGTCAGGCTGCGAAAGGCCAGAAAACTCAAAGGAGGGATAACCGTCGCCAGAGCCGACATGGCGGGCATGACCAACATCATGCCATAGCCCCAGCGCAAACCGACCAGAACCGATTGCACCGCCATCACCGCCAACAGCAACAGGAAAAGCTTCGCGGAGGCCGGGGCGTCGTCCTGCCGCAGCATACGGATCAACAGGGTCAAAAGCAGCAGGGCAACGAAAAAGGAAATCGGCAAGAATATCATGGGACGGGAATCGTTGAGCGAGGTGAATTTCTGAGCGATTGCATGGGGCATTTCTTGCGACTGTTATACCCCCGATCATGATCGGCGACGACCCGAAACGTGTTTCAGGTCGCAGCATTCCCTCCCTTGGCAAAGATTGGCGCATCGCAATCCATCGGAGTGAAGACCCATGAAAAAACGTGTGATCGTACTTGGCATTGCCGCAGGACTTGTTTGCATCGCCGCCATGGATCGGGCCATGGCGCTATGGCGGCACGATGTGCCGATAGGCGTGCCGCTTGATCTGTCGGCTATCTCAAAACTGCGCGTCGATGGCGCCGCCAGCCTGATTTCCGTAACCACCGATCCAAACACGCCGTTGACCGCCACCCTGACAGGTGAGCGCGACGGCTGGGGCTCGCTCTGGCAGTCCGGCTGGTATGCCCGCGACTGCGCTGACAGTGGCCGGATGCATATCGATAACGACACTCTGGTTATCGATGTCGCCGACATGTCGCGCTATTTCGACTGGTCGGATTGCACCATAAAGCTCAAGGCCAATCTGCGTCCGCAATCTGCCGTGCTGATCCGCCAGAAGGCCGCCCGTATCGGGCTTGACGGTGATTTTTCCACCATCAATGTTCGGGCCGATGCCGGGGATTTCACCCTGGACGGCCATGCCAGCACGCTGGATGTTTCAGGCGCAGCGCTGCGGGTGCAGGCGTTTTTCAAGACCATCAGCAAGGATGAAACCATCCTTCTGTCCGGCCGGATGATGGACGCCACCCTGCGCTTCCTCACCCCCACATCGATCAGCTATCTGGTCGAGGCCACCGCCTCCTATGTCGACAGCGCCCTGCCCAATACGCCGGGCGCCCACCCCGCCATCACCATTCGCGGCGAGATGGTGCGGGCCAGGATCGAGTAATCAACGCGCAATCATCAGTTCCATCGCCGCCAGATCCAGCCAGCGGCCGAATTTGGTGCCGACCTCGCGGTGGATGCCGACCAGGCGGAAGCCGAGTTTTTCATGCAGGGCGATTGAGGCCGTGTTTCCGGCCTCGATGGCGGCGATCATCACATGCACATTTCCGGCCTTGGCGCGCTCGATCAACGCCTGCATCAGCGCCTTGCCAAGCCCTGCGCCGCGATGGTCCTTGTCGATATAGACCGAGTGCTCGACCGTATGGCGATAACCATCGAAAGCCCGCCAATCGCCATAGGAGGCATAGCCCGCAACACGGCCATCCACTTCAGCCACAAGGACCGGAAAGCCTTTGGCCCGGCGCAGTTCCAGCCAGACACGGCGATTGTCGACATCGATTAACGCCTCGTTCCAGATGGCGGTCGTATGCTCGACGGCATGGTTGTAAATCTCGACAATAGCGGCAAGATCCGCTTCGGTGCCGTCGCGGATGACGTGCTGTGTGGTCATGAGAAGCCCTGGAACAGACATAGGATACGACAGTCCTATCGCAGAAACCCGTGCACGGAAATAGGATTTGTCGTCTGCAATGCCCCTCACGTATGACGCTCCCAACAAGGGTCTTACCGCAACTGGCAATGCGCCAACTCGAAATGGAAGAATAGATCTAATTCAACCTGCGGGATATTTCGGTCATTTGACTAAGCCAAAAACAATAGCCCAACCCTTTATGTAGCTTTTGCGGAGTAAACATCATCCTTGCGACATGGGCGAACGCTGTTGTAAAGAATCTGAGCTCGGATAAAGGTTGATATCACAGCGCAAGGCCAATCTTGCGTCGAGATTTTCCGCAATGTGGTATCGAATTTTGCAAATTTTCGTTCTTCTTCCGAAAATGCAAAGAAATGTCAAGAAACTACTCGCGTTACTCTCTTTGGAATGGTTTTTTTGGAAATGGTTAGTGTTGCCTTCCACAATAAATCGTTCCATCACGCAGCGTCGTACCAACGAAAGTTATTTGTTAGGGCGTTCCTAAGCCGTCATAAAAATCAGTTCCAAGTTTCCTCCTTGCAAGAATGTAACACATGAACCTGTCTTCGCCCGCTAGCCGACTGCCAATCCAAATCAGAGCAACGCCTGTATTGTCGCCGCAGCAAGATGAGAAAGCGGAGCATATCGTCCTAAGCCCAAATGAACAGTACGAACTTGGGCGAATGGGAGAAATCATAGAGTATCGCACGACGAAATTAGAGATATTGTCGCAAGGCGAACCCGCAGATTTCCTCTATTTGCTTATCGAGGGAGTCGTTCAGGCCAGTCACGCGCTGAAGGATGGTCAGCGACAGATCGTGGCGTTTTACTGGCCAGGCGATATCTTTGGTCTGGCGGAGAGCGGACTGTACGTTAACTCGGCAGAGGCGGTAACACCCTGCTCCGTATACCGCTTTCCGTTCCGTAAGTTGGAGAAATTCCTTCTGGAAAATCCGAGGATTCAGCAAGGTTTCTTCGTCAAGGCGGTCCACGAAATTCGGACCGCGCAACGACACACCATCACAATCGGACAATTGGAGCTGCCACAACGTCTCGCTGCGTTTCTGGTAGACTGCTTGGACCATGATCGCTATTTCGACAGTGAAAGCTCGACCTTATCGCTTCCGATGTCGCGCTACGATATTGCGGACTATCTTGGGACCTCGGTAGAATCAGTGTCACGCACTTTTGCACTGCTTGAAAAAAACGGCCTTGTCCAGCGAAAGGGGCCGAGGAAGCTCGAGATAAGCATGAAGAAACTGATCGACTTTTCAGGTATAGGCTGAGGGACTGGCCCATTTACTGAGCGCAATTGAAGCGCTGATCTCCGAGAGGCCAACATGATACGCCAACTCTGACTTTTTCGGCTATACAGCCGCGCCGCCTCAAGACCCGATGGCGGTAACCACGGCGGAATAATGCACGGCAGCCGCAGCCACCACGAAACCGTGCCAGATGGCGTTTTGAAACCGCAACCGCTGCCAGACGTGAAAGATCACGCCGGCGGAATAAAGAATGCCGCCGATGAAGATCAGCACCATGGTGACGGGCGGCAGCCGCTCGGAAATCGGCTCCAGCGCCAGCACGCCGCTCCAGCCCATGGCCAGATAAAGCAGGATGGCCAACCGGTCATAGCGACCCGGATAGCGGCATTTCAGAAAGATACCTGTTATCGCCGTCAGCCAGATGCCGATCAACAGACACAGAATAGCCGGTTCATCGGCACCGCGTTCCAGAAAGGGCGTATAGGTGGCGGCGATCAGCACGAAAATCGCCGAATGATCCAGCCGTCGTAAATAGCTTTTGAAGGTCGAGCGCGGCCACATATTGTAAGTGAAGGAACAGCCAAGCGCGAGCACCAAGCCAAGACCATAGATCCAGCTGGCGGCAATCTCGCCAAAGCTGGTAAACACCGTGGCATAGAAGATCAGCGCGGTTACGCCAACCAGCGCAAACACCACGCCGACACCATGCACGATGCCATCGGCCAGCAATTCGTGAAAATCATAGTGTCGCCCGAAGCGGAATTCTTCCATCGTTATGATCAACCCAAGAAATTAAAATATCTGCCGACAGCATAACCGAGAATGATTGCCAGATAATGTCGCCTGTCTCGTCGTCTTCATATAAGCCTGATCAGCCCGACGATCCGGTCAAATTTATGTCTATGACGGCCACACACCGCAACCTTAGGTGACCATGATGCGTCAACTCCATCGCGTTGGCAAGACGGCCAACTGCCGTTCTTCGATCGACCATTGCAGTTTCAAGGCCTGAACTATATGCGCCGAATGCCAAGGCTTGCGCCGTCATCAACCGGGCTTAAACCGTTTGCGGATTAAGCTGTTGGACAGTTAACGGCTCTGTCCGCGAAACTGCCGTCCTCGCACCCAGTCAGGAAGCACCCATGCGCTTTACAGTCCTTGCCACGTTCATGGCGCTGATCGCCTATAACTGGTTCTTCATCAAGGTCGCCCGGGCGCGCCAGCAATTTGGGGTCAAGGCACCGAAGATGACAGGTGATGAGAATTTCGAGCGGATTTACCGGGTTCAACAAAATACCGCCGAGCAACTGGTTTTCTTCCTGCCATCGCTCTGGCTCTTCGGCTTTTACCTGTCCGACCAGTTCGCTGGGTTGCTGGGCCTATGCTGGACAGGCGCACGGGTGCTCTATGCCGCTGAATATTATGCGGATGCTAAAAAGCGCGGTCCCGGCGCGCTGATTTCCTGGGTCATTGCCTTTGTGCTGCTGATGGGCGGCACGGTGGCGGCACTGCTGCAATAGCCGGACCGCGCGCTTGTTTGCCCCTCTGGTCAGGCTGGGGCGCAATCCTGGCAAAACGGCGTGGCCGGCAAAAGGGCGAGGCGTTCGGGTGCAATTGCCGCATCGCAGGTCACGCAGCGTCCATAGGAACCGGCCTCCATGCGGGCCAATGCCGCCTCGATGCCGCGCAGCTCGTTTTCGCCCGCCTGCCCCAGGCTTTCCAACACTTCGTCATTTTCCGATTCGATAGCGCGCTCGGCGCTTTCGGCGCTGCGTTGCTCTGACAGGTCACCGGAAATTTTTCCTAGTCGGCTGGTCAGCTCCAGCCGCCGTCCGAGCAAAGTCTGCTTATATCCATCCATGTCCATCATCGATCTCCTCAAAATGTGAAACGCCTCCCGGATACGATTAGCGGTCAACAAGCACCGCGCATCGGGCGTGGCGCACGACGCGGTCGGCAGTCGCCCCGATCAGGTAGTTGGAAAAATCCGGGATATGCGAAGCGATAATGATCAAGTCGGCCTTTTGCTCCACTGCTACCGCCAGAATCTCATGGGCGGGCGAACCGACCCGCAATAGCGTCGTCACGCCAGGCCCAACCGAAGCCGCCAGCGCAGCCAGTTTGGTGCGCCCCTCCTCAACCGCTCCGTCGAGGATGTCATGCGGAATATCGATGGCGAGATAGGATGGCAGATGTTCGACCACGGTCAGCAGCACGATCTCGCCACCGGCATCCAGCAGGCTCTGGGCCTTTCGCAGGACCTTGTCGCCCTTTTCCCATTGCGCGATGTCCACGGGAACAATAATCTTTCTATACATGGCCCTCTCCTCTCGGCTGCTGAACGACTTTGCTGATAACAACCTGCGCGCGCCAAGCTCCGCCCGCATTGATCCCGATCAAGCCTGAAAAGGGCTCAGATTGAACAATAAACGCCCCACTGTTCAGTATTATCGAACGAACTTTCCTGTATATGTGCTCTACATGAAACGATCGGCAGGCTCTATCTAGGGAGCAAGACGTTCCCAGCGCCCTCGCGCCAACCTATCGGACCTGCCGTCATGAATGCCCATCATTCCCCAAGCTTTGCCCTGACCCGACCGATCCATATCGGACGGGCGCATCTGGTGGTCGGCGATCTGGCCACGGTCTCCAGCTTCTATCGGCAGATCATTGGCCTTGCCGTGCTGGAGAGCAACCCCAGCGGCATGGTGCTTGGGGTTGGCACGACGCCATTGCTGACGCTGACCACCCGCAGCGATGCAGCTATTGCGCCGCCCACGGCAGCCGGGCTGTTCCACACCGCTTTTCTTTTGCCGAGCCGCAAGGCACTGGCGCAGTGGCTACGCCATGCCGCCCATTCCGGCGTCCAGTTGGACGGCGCCTCAGACCATCTGGTCAGCGAGGCGATCTACCTGTCTGACCCGGAAGGCAATGGCATCGAGATTTACCGCGACCGCAGCCCGCTGGAATGGACTTATCAATCCGATGGTACGGTTGGCATGGCCACCCTGCCCCTCAGCCTGCAAGAGCTTTACGACAGCGCCACTGATGAAGCATGGACAGGCCTGCCCGAAGGCTCCAGCATCGGCCATATGCATTTGCAGGTCGGCAATGTGCCGGAGGCAGACCGGTTTTATGAGGGCGTGCTGGGTTTGAAGAAAATGGCGTCCTATCCCGGCGCCAGCTTCTTCGGTTCCGGCCAGTACCACCACCATGTCGCCGCCAATATCTGGAACAGCCGGGGCGCAGGCCCTCGCCTTGCGGCAATGACCGGGCTTGCCGATTACTCCCTGACGTTTAACGACGGGGAAGCACTGCAAAAGGCGCTAGCGACGCTGGAGGCGCTGGAGATTCCTGTGACCCTGGGTGCCGAAGGCTACCGGCTGACCGATCCCTGGGGAATTGGTCTGACTTTGAATTCGGCGCCGTCCATATCCGGATGAATGTCAGTTGACCGGCGGGCCTTTGACTGCCTCAACCGGACCGGCCTCGCTCAGATGCACAAACACCACGCCCCTCGCCTTCAATGCCTTTAAACCTGCCACCACGCCTTCACCAGCGGCATGGGTGGGCTGGTTGATATGGGCGATCAGCACGTCACCGTTTTTGGCGCGGGCAAATTGCTGCTCGGTCTGTTTGGCGCCCAAAAGTGAGCCTGAATCGCCATTGATGGAAAAGCCGCCGATCTGGTAGCCCATCGCCTTGATCTCTGCGATGGCGGAGGGTGAATATTCGGCCGTGGCATCCCGATACCAGCGTGGCGGAGAAAACCCTGCGGCCCGCATGGCGTCCGCGCCGCCGGTCACTTCCCTGGCAACCGCTTCTGGCGATCCAGCGGCGGCGATGCCATAGACGGTCGCCGGATAGTCGACCGCCGGGATGTGGTTTTCGCCGTGGTTTTCCACCTCAAACAGGTCCGGCCTGGATTTCAGCACCGCAACGGCCTGCGGATTGGACCTTATCCAGCGACCAGTGACGAAAATCGTCGCCTTGATATTGTCATCCAGCAGGGTGGAGAGAATGCGCATATCGGTCTTGCCCATGCAGGCATCCAGCGTCACCGCCACCTGCACCAACCCTTTCGGAGCGGCATGAATATGCAGTTTCGGCTCGATCAAGCCATCCGCAGCGGCAAGAGCAGGTCGTGCTGCTCCATTCAGAAGCAGCGCCCCCAGCAGCAGTGATGACAAGTAAATACCGATCCGGCGGATATCCATAACAACCATGACACTCTTTTCGCGCCTGCCAGCCAGTTG
Organism: Agrobacterium vitis; assembly: GCF_013337045.2. Classification (NCBI taxonomy): domain Bacteria; kingdom Pseudomonadati; phylum Pseudomonadota; class Alphaproteobacteria; order Hyphomicrobiales; family Rhizobiaceae; genus Gillisella; species Gillisella vitis. Next base: position 686,989 of record NZ_CP118259.1, on the reverse strand, counting down.
GCCGTGATACCAAGGGTCTGATACCAAGATCTGGGATGCCACATCCCTGCCTTGAAGAAAGCGTTTCGGGAGAAACGCTTCTATCACGCTGCCGTCAAGAGAATTCTATCGATAGATGCGGCTCGGCGGCCTTCCTTCACGACCTTTGCAGGTTGAAGGCCAGCGCCTGGCTGTTGGGATCACGCGGCAGAACCGAGGGCTTGGCGCCAGGTGGGACGTAGAGGCTGGAAATCAGTTCATCATAGGACACGTCCTGAATATCGGCCCGGCTGACGGCGACCAGCGCGGCAGCAGCGCCTGCTGACTGTCCGGTTTGCATCAGGCTCATTTCCATGCGGATCGCCCCGAAGGCCTCATGGGTGGCGCTAAGCGCGAAGATCGACATCAGATTGGTACATTCCACCCGGCGCGGCACGATGGCCGACAGCGGAATGGTGAAGATCCGGTCAGCACCGCCAGCCTCGGCCTCGAAATTGCCCTCGTTCCAGACACTCAGCGTCGGCGTGCCGAGCATGTTGACCGTGGTACGGACGATCCGCTGGGTATGATGGCTGTCACGCTTGTAGGACCCGGTGGAAATCGTGTTGTTGTCGCGCAATTCCTGGTCGTCGGCAGCAGTGACGTCATGGCCGGTCATCTGATGGTCGGACACCATGCGCCGGGCTTCCCGCACATAGAGCTGATAGGGCCAGTGTGCCTCATCATTTTCGTGCGGGTCCTGATAATGCTGGCCATCCAGTCCATAATCAAGGAAGACATCACGCAGAGCACCCGGCATCCGCGGGTCCTTATGGTGTTGCAGCGCGTAGAACAGGCCCCGCGTCCAGCGCTCATGGGCTTTCCAGATCTTTTCACGCATGCCGTAATCGGCCTGGGGATAGCCCCAGGAGCCCCCGATATAATCGGTGGAAACGGCTCCGCGATTGTTGATGTCGAAAATGCCGTTGCCGAGATCGTTATGCAGCAGAAACTGCATCTTCACGGCGTTTTCCGCGTCCGTGAGCTGGCCGCGCTCGTCAAGCGCCTTGATCCAGCGGAACAGCAATTCGTAACGGGTCGGATCAAAACCCGGCGGCGGTGTCGAGGGCAGATCCACCCGGCGGGCCGGATCGCGCGTCATGGTCATGCGGAAATTATAGGCCTGCACGGCCCGGTCGCCCGCACCGACTTCCGGGGACGGATAATTGCGGATGCCCGGCAACAGCCCGCTGGCGGCCACGCCCTCGGTGACGAAAGGATCGACGCCGACCTGACCGATCACCCGCTCGAAACGGCGATGCAGCTGGAAATTATGATTGTCGCCCCAGGAATCCGTCCGGGTGCCGCGAAAACCATTCAGCACATTGTCGCCGTCCTGCGGTTCGCGGCCGACCGTCCAGGAAACGCCTGACGCGGCCATCAGGTCGCCTTCATAGCTGGCGTCGATGAACACACGGCCATTGAACACCTGACGGTCAACCGTTTCCAGTGCTTCGATGCGGGAACCGGTCTTGGCGACCCGCAGCACGCCACGGCTTTGAAATACCGGAATATCATATTCGCGCAGCAGTTTTTCAAACACGGTCTGGGCAAAGCGAGGCTCGAAGGAGAACCGGTCATCAGCCACCTGGGCCTCTTGATTGATCCTGGAAATCACATGGCGCGCCAGACCGCCGAAGGCACTGCCTGCCTCGACATCTGTGCCGCCAAGCCCGCCAGACATCATCCCACCGGGATGACGCTCACGCCAGCCACCAACAATTGCCACGGTTCTTCCCATGACTTTTGCCTGGATGGCAGCTGTAATCCCACCACTGGTCATTCCATAGACAATAACATCATAGATCGCTTGCTGTGCAAAACTTGGTCTCAACGCAAAAAGACTAGCCGCTCCAGCAACAAACACTCGACGACCCATAATGAAACGCATAGTCATCCGCCTTGTACATATTATTTACTCTATCAATGTATTGGAAACCGCGCCAAAAAACACATATTTTCAGTTGCATTTTTTGTTTTTCCAACCCTAATACAAATCTTGGTTTTTACACTTTTCAGACACTTTTATTGGGTGCATCTCTATTTTTTTGGAGCAGTTACATGTTGGCGCCAGGGGTTTTTTGTTTCGGATAGTTACAAAAACCTCCATATCCCCATGGATGCAGGCTCAAAACGCCAATATTTCGTAGACCCCTGTAATGATAGTGGATTTCGCGTAAACAGCTTCACTCTCGCCGCTGCAACCCATGATTTAGCGCGTATGTGGTGCAGAGACTCGCCCTGTTCCGAACGCCTGCCCCAAATTGAGACAGCCTCGGAATCCGCCCATTCGCACCAAAGTGGCGCAAGCAAGGCAAAATCTGGGCGGAACCACTGCCCGTTCTGCGCGTTAATTCGGGATTGCTTGTCAAGGCGCCCCTCAGTGGCGCTCTCGGGGAGAGCGTCCGATAGCCGCATCAAATGGCGAGCCGGACATCGACGCGCTGGCAATCCGAAAAAATTATGTTGTAAATATAACGTGTTGCGGCCTAGCACCCTCATGGTGCCAGCTTGGACGCATTCAATGATGGCACCGAGGGGACGTAAACGGACATGATGGATGACACGGTCAAACGCCGGATTTTGCAGCCGGCGGAAACGCGGTTGGGGCGGCACCGCAAGACGGCGCTGGAACTGACGCAGGCCTGGGCGGTCATTGGGCTCTTCCTGATTGTCGCCATTGCCGCGCTGCATTACGCAGGCACCATCCTGATGCCCCTGACGCTTGCGGTTGTGGTGGGCCTCATTCTGGGCCTGGCTGCCGACCGGCTGGAAGCGCTGGGCGTTCCGCCGATGATGAGCGCCGTGCTGCTCACCACGGCGCTTTTCACGCTGGTGACGATCATTGCCAACACGCTGGCCGGGCCACTGATGGAACTGGCGCAGGACATCCCCAGCATTGGCCAGACCATGATGGATCGGTTCACACCCTATTTTCAACGCTTTCACTGGCTGCATCTGGACAGGCTTGCCAGCGGCAACGGCCCTATCAACCTCGACAAGATGCTGGAAAATGGCGGCGGCATTCTCTCGACAGTGGCAAGCCAGGTGACGCCCGCCATCGTCCAGACATTGATTTTCTTTGCCGCATTGGTGCTATTTCTGGCCGGGAGGGTGTCGATCCGCAAAACTCTGATCGTCTCTTTCCGCGACCGCGCTCGCCGGCTCTCGGCCATCCGCAGCATCAATGCGATTGAAACGGCGCTGGGCTTCTACTTTGCCACCGCGTCAGTAATCTACGCGGGTGTCGGCTGCTGCGCGCTGCTGATTGCCTGGGTTGGCGGGCTGACGCTGCCGGTACTCTGGGGCTTTTTCGCCTTTCTCTCCAGCTTCGTGCCTTTTCTCGGCGTAACCGCCATGACCTTTGCGCTGGCCGTGGCCGGAATGCTGACCCATAGCAGCCTTCTGTTTGGCCTGCTTCCCGCCATTGCTTTCTTCACTGTCCATGCGCTGGTCGAAAATCTGGTGACGCCAGCCGTGATGGGACGGCGTATGGAGATCAACGCCTTTGGCGTGTTCGTCGCCATTATCTTCTGGACCTGGGTCTGGGGCGCGGCGGGTGCCATGCTGGCCGTGCCTCTGGCGCTGATCGGCAAGGCGATCTTCACCGAACTGGCGCCCCATGCGGCACCGAAGCCAAAACTGCCAGGGTGACAGGGCAAAAAGGGTGACAGGCGTCACCCCACGGCTTGTTGCTCGTCAATTATACAAGTAATATTTGCCCCAGCTTTCCTTGGGCACCTCGGCGCCGACCTGATAGCTGAAATTTTTCACGTCCAGGCGCTGGTTGCCGGTCTCGCACTGGTATTTCAGCCGATACCAGTGGCCCTTGCTGCGAAACACCGCGCCCGGCGCCTTCAGCCGGTTGCCATCGGCCTTGGTCTGGGCGAACGTATAGGCGATCACCTTGTCGGGCGAATAAGTTTTGCTATCCTTGCCAATCCGGCTCATCGCCTCCATGTCGCAGCGCTGTTCCAGCCGCTCGGCCGGCGACAGCGACTTGAGCTGGCGGGTGGCTGCGGCGTCAAGCGCAAAGGCCGATTGCGCAAAAACCATCGCCAAACCACCCCCTAAAATCATCAATCGCATATAGAATTTCCTAACAGATACCGATTCGGCGGAATGTATTGCCTGACTTCTGGCGAAGCCAGCACTCAAAACGTGCATCCCGCATTTGTGATCGGCTCACTCTATGGCGGGTCCCGGTCATGGCCGGGATCACGGATTTCTGCTTGATCGGTGCTGGGCGGACGCCTATCTCTCATGCAACACATGCCTTACGCCAAACCCCGCCTTATGCGAAAAAAGCGAGATTGCTCTTGTCTTCATCCTCAAAGTCCCTGTTTGCCAACCTGCCCGCAGCCACCAAGGTTCAGAAAAAACCGCTGAGTGACACCCGCCACGGCATCACCCGCATAGATGACTATGCCTGGCTCAGGGCCGACAACTGGCAACAGATGTTCAAGGATACCTCGATCCTCGACCCTGAGATCCGCGCGGTTCTGGAGGCGGAAAACACCTATATGGACGCAGCCATGGCCGATACCAAGGCGCTGCAACAACAGCTGTTTGCCGAGATGAAAGGCCGGATCAAGGAGGATGACAGCTCCATCCCGATGAAGGACGGCCCTTATGCTTACGGTTCGGCGTTCGTGACCGGTGGCGAACAGCCGCGCTATTTCCGCATTCCACGCGACGGCGACCCGAAGGACGAGAGCCTGCGCGAATTGCTGCTGGATGGTGACAAGGAGGCTGTGGGCAAGGATTATTTCCGCCTGTCCGGCATCGACCATAGCAATGATCATGCCCGTGGCATCTGGGGCTATGACGACAAGGGGTCGGAATATTACACGCTTCGCATCCGCGATCTCAAAACCGGCGAAGATCTGGCCGACGTGCTGGACAATACCGCTGGTGGCGGCGTCTGGGCGCCCGATGGCAAGAGCTTTTTCTATACGCTTCAGGATGAAAACCACCGTCCGTCCAAAGTCTTCCACCATATTATCGGCGAGCCACAATCCTCCGACCGGCTGGTTTATGAGGAAAAGGACCCCGGCTTCTTCATGGGCGTCGGCGGGTCGCTGCTCGATGACTTTATCTATATCGACATCCACGACCATGAGACCTCGGAATACCGGCTGCTGTCCACCAAGGATCTGACGGCGGAACCGATGCTGGTGGCCGAGCGCGAGGAAGGCGTCGAATATTCGATGACCGAGGGCGGCGATGTGTTCTACATCCTGACCAATGCTGACGGTGCCAAGGATTTCAAGATCATGGAAGCGCCGGTCAGCGCGCCGGGCAAGGAGAACTGGAAAGACCTCGTTCCCCATGTGCCGGGCCGTCTCATCCTCTCGCATATGGCCTTTGCCGGACATCTGCTGTGGCTGGAACGCCGCGATGGCCTGCCGCGCATCATGATCCGCGACCGCAAGACCGGTGAAGAACACGCCATCGATTTTGCCGAGGAGGCCTATTCGCTCGGCCTGTCAGGCGCTGCCGAATATGATGCCACGGTCATCCGTTTCTCCTATTCGTCGATGACGACACCCAGCCAGCTCTACGATTACGATATGGTGAGCCGTGAGCGGGTGCTGCTGAAAACTCAGGAAGTCCCCTCGGGCCATAAGGCCGAGGACTATGTCACCCGAAGGGTGTTCGCCAAGGCCCATGATGGCGTCGATGTGCCGGTCACGCTGCTCTATCGCAAGGACACGGCGCTGGATGGTTCCGCCCCCTGCCTGCTTTATGGCTACGGCGCTTACGGCGTGACCATTCCGGCTGGTTTCAACACCAATTGCCTGTCACTGGCCGACCGAGGCTTCGTCTATGCCATCGCCCATATTCGCGGCGGCAAGGACAAGGGCTTTCAATGGTATGAAGACGGCAAGATGGAGAATAAGGTCAATACTTTCAAGGACTTCGTCTCCGCCGCCGATCATCTGGTAAAAGAGGGCTTCACCGCCTACGACAAGATCATCGCCGAAGGCGGTTCGGCTGGTGGCATGCTGATGGGCGCCGTCGCCAATATGGCACCGGAAAAATTCGCCGGCATCATCGCCGCCGTCCCCTTTGTCGACGTGCTCAACACCATGCTGGATGATACCCTGCCGCTGACCCCACCGGAATGGCCGGAATGGGGCAACCCGATCGAGTCAGAAGAAGAATACCGCTGGATCGCCGCCTATAGCCCCTATGACAACGTAGGCAAAAAATCCTATCCACCCATTCTGGCCCTCTCCGGCCTGACCGACCCCCGCGTCACCTATTGGGAACCGACCAAATGGGTGGCCAAACTGCGCGAAAACGCACCCGATGCCGGGCCATATCTGCTGAAGACCAATATGTCCGCCGGCCATGGCGGCAAATCCGGGCGCTTCCAGCGGTTGGAAGAGGTGGCGTTTGAATATGCCTTCGCGGTGAAGGTGGCGGGGAAGATGTGAGAGCAGCTTCCCGGCTGTTGTTTCCAATATGGATTATCTCAACCATGTCCGCTTTGGCTTTGAAGGCGGACATGGTTTTACGCGATGTAAACGTCTTCTGAGCGTTTCAGGTCCCAAATATCGGGATCTTGTTTTTCCAGCAGGTCCTCGTAACAGCTCCACCCTTCCTGTCTAATCAGGTCACTTTCTCGCTCAGTGATAGGGATTAAAAGTACAAATAGAACCGGTGGCTCAAAACAGGAAAGCTCAGAAAACTCCCTCTCAAACGGCGTGGGATTGGTGGCATAGGCCGCTGTTACTGTCCCCCCTGGAACGAGAGGACGGCGAAAATTGATGACCTCACCTCGGAGAACGGCTCTCTTTCTCTCCAGGATATAATCAGCGCAATTCAGCAAGATATTTGCGATGTCTCCCGCAGAACTGTTCTCATGGACGGACATGACCAGTTCCTGCCGTATGCTTCGATCCCCGGGCAGGGCCAAAGCAAATTCGCTCATGCCGAGCGTCGAATAGGTCGTGATCTGATCTGTTGGCTGATTTTTGAAACTGACGACTTTGAGCCCATGAGGTGTGGTCTCGTCAGACCAACCAGCATCAATTGCGCCGAGATAGCGTTCGAGATGATCCGGGACCGATCTGCTTTCGACCAATCATTGCTCCTATGGCATAAATGAGCATGCATTATGCTGGCAGGTTAATGATAGATGGACCGACAATCCATCTTTATTCCTATTTCGCTACCTACACTCCGCGCTACAATATAGGTTGGCCGTCCCCTGCCTTCACCGCCAACACCATCAATTCCCGCAGGTAAAGAATAGCGGCTCAGCTATTAGACCGTCTGATTGGAGGCGAAGGATCAGCTTTACGACGCGCGCGCTACTGAAATGGACCATTTCCGCCATCCCGGAGGACGGCGGAAACAGTTTGTCGGATCAATTCCGGTTACCAGAGCAAAGGTCTACTTACTCTCTGGTGAACTTCCGTGATGATGGGCGTTTGCCAATCCGCCGGCACCATCCGGCAGGCCGATGGAGACATTTTGCATCATGCCCTGGTCCTCGTGGTCAAGGATGTGGCAATGCAGGACGAATTCGCCGATATAGCGTTCATAACGGGTGCGGATGAAGATGCGGTAGACGCCTTGCGGCTTTGCGGCATCGGGGGTATCGGGGGCATCGGGAATCGACTTGCGGCTGAGATCGCCGTTCAGCCAGGCGGCATCAACCGCTGTCAGCGGGTTGTTGACATTGCTTTTGATCCAGAGCGTATCCTTCCACACACCTCTCAGTCCGGCATATTGGGAATCCGAATTCTCCTTTCCGTCAGTGACCGGCCCGCTGACATCGTTGCCAGCAGGATCGAGAATGCGGACGATCTGGAAGGGATTGACGTGGATATGGAAGGGATGGCTGACGAAATAGGAGCGTAATTCCCATTCCTGCGCCGTCCCCAACACCAGTTTGCGGTCAACCACATCGGGATCGTAAGGCTTGGCGCCAGCTGGCACATAGACACCGACATCGTTTTGCACGACATTGAAATTATTACCGACCTGGAAGCCATTTGGCCCTTTACCACCCGGACCGAGATTGATGAAGAACACCAGATCCTGCTTTGGCTGGCCGGCAACTTCTTCGTCAGTGACTGTCGGATGAGGAATGAATTTCGTCAGCTTCAGCCCCTCTTGCAGATCAGTGACCACCGTATTGGCGACCTCTGGCGTGTAGAACGCCTTGGCATTGGCAATCAGCTGTTTTTTGATCTCGGCAATTGGATCACCCGATGCTGGCGCGCCCTTGCCCCCTTTGACCCGGACGAAGCCGAGAACTGAGCGGGCCTGCTGCGTGCGCGTGACGGAATTGGCACCGTCAATTGGTGGGTTGACGATGCAGTAGATGCCGTCTTCCGGGAAATTCACCAGCAGGTCGTTGCGATAGCCGGGTTGCAGGGTAATAGCCTTGCGCACCTGGCCCTGCTCCATGGTCAACCCGTCGGAAGCCGCCACGACGTAAGGCACCTGCTGGCCGGTACACAGGTCGTTGGCGAACCGGTCTTCTCCAGCCGCATCGGTGCTGCGCTCCCGCTTGAAGAAATCCGTGGTGTTCATTTTGCGGAACTCGACCTGGATTGTGTCGCGCACGCCTGCATGCACCAGACGCCAGCGCTCGGTCTTACCAGTTTCAGCATTGGCAAACACCGGTCGCACCCGGCCATTGACCGTCGTGAAGCGGCCGGAATCATCCCAGCTTGAGGGCGTGAACTGGTCGTAGGAAATCACCTCGCCCACTTCACCCTTCTCGCAGGTCCAGTCGATGACATATTTTCCCTTTTTCGGGTCGTTGGAATCGGGGACAAATTTCTGCTTCAGCTTGCCATCCTGCAGGCAGGCATAGGGGATCTGTTCGAACACCAGCAGCCGTTCTGGAAACGGCTTGACCAAGGTGTCGAGGTCGCCATTGGTCTTGCCTGTCGGCGGACGGTCGCCGCGAATGATCAGCGCGCCCGCCATGCCGCTGCCGACCTGCAAGGCGGTGGAGCCATGGCGATGCGGGTGATACCAGAACGTGCCCGCCGGATGATCAACCGGGATATTATATTCATATTCGAACTTCATGCCCGGATTGATCGACAGCAGCACATTGTCGCTATTGCCGGTCGGGCTGACCCACAGGCCGTGGCTGTGAAGATTGGTGCCGTTGAAGCAATGGGGCGTATCCACCGATGTATCGCTGGATGTGCAAGACGGGTCTGCCGGCAGCTGGTTGTCCAGCCGGACCCGAATGGTATCGCCCGGCATGGCCTCGATGGTTGGCGCGACGAAGGGGTGGTCGGGATCGACATTGGTGCCTTGATAACTGCGCAGGCGCACGCGATCGAAAGGGTTATCCGGCGACCCACCCGGTTTGCGGATCCTGCCTTCCGTATAGACGACCTTGAGGTCGAGCACCTGTTCGCGCCCGGCATGGGGCAGCGGTACGGCGGATGGCAGCGCCCGGTAAAGCGTGCCCTTGGGTGCAACAGCCGATTGCCCCAGCACCGGCGGATTGCCAAATGCTTCTTCTGCGGCAGCGGGGTTTGCAACCTGAGCGGCATCCTGCGCCAGGGCTGGGCATATCGGGCCAAGGAAAGCGGCGGCCACAAGGCAACGCCATCGAGCACTTTGCATGAAATCTCCTTAAGAAAAGCAAGGGAATCGCGAAAAGGCTACACTTTCCTTAGGTAGTAAAAAAATCAACCACAACTTTAATGGCAAAACACCGAAGCCATCAGTGAACTCTGCAACGACTGATCGTCATCCCACTGTATTCATGGAGACATTTCGAACGACGCGCCGTCTGTGCGAGACCAGGGTGGCCGACCGGCCATTTTTGGGGGTAAGTGCTGCATGCCCTTTGCATTTTCTCCTTGACGTTGCGCGGTGCAGCTTGTCTTTTGCCGCCAAATACGATCCGGAGACTGAGAATGGCCGTCGATACCACCCCGCGCACCCCTACCTGGACCTATGTCGATGGCGAATGGCTGTCGGGCAATCCACCGCTGATCGGGCCGACATCCCATGCCATGTGGCTGGGCTCGACGGTGTTTGACGGCGCGCGCTGGTTCGACGGGATCGCGCCCGACCTCGACCTGCATTGCCAGCGGATCAACCGTTCAGCTTTGGCCATGCATATGCAGCCAACCATGAGCGCCGAGGACATCGAGCGGCTGGCGCGCGAAGGGGTTGCCAAGTTCGATGGCAAGACCGCGATCTATATCAAGCCGATGTATTGGGCTGAACATGGCGCGCCGGGCTCGGTCGTTGCCCCGGATGCTGCCTCCACCCGCTTTGCGCTCTGCCTGTTCGAGGCGCCGATGCACACAGCCACGCCGCACACGCTGACCGTGTCTCCCTTCCGTCGCCCCTCGCCCGAATGCGCGATGACCGATGCCAAGGCCGGTAGCCTCTACCCCAATTCCGGCCGGATGATTCTCGAGGCCCGCGCCCGTGGTTTTGACAATGCGCTGGCGCTGGACATGAATGGCAATGTGGCGGAAACCGCCTCCTCCAATATCTTCATGGTCAAGGACGGCGTGGTGCTGACTCCGATCCCCAACCGGACGTTCCTGGCCGGTATCACCCGTTCGCGTGTCATCACCCTGCTGCGCCAGGCGGGCTTCGACGTGCAGGAAGTCACGCTCAGCGTCGCCGATTTCCTCGGAGCCGACGAAGTGTTCACCAGCGGAAATTATTCGAAGATCGCCCCGGTCTCCAGGCTTGACGGCCGCGATTATCAGGAAGGCCCCGTGACCCGCAAGGCACTGGATCTCTATATGGACTGGGCACGGTCCGGCAGCGACATGTGAGGGTCGGCGAAGGCTTAGCCCGTCTTTTCTATCAGGCCGGTTCGGCAAGGATGCCGGACAGGTCGATCAAATGGCGTTTCGGCTTGGCCGGATCGACCAGCACCCGCAGCTTGCGGCCCTTCAACTGCTCCGTCGGATCGACCCAGATAGGACCGCTTCGGTAGCGCCGCAACTGCCCGGTTTTCGGGTCGGGTCCTTGGGCCACGACCCGAAACGGAAACACGCCGTTAACGTTCAGCTTCTGATCCTGAATTACCTGCAGGAATTCGGCTTCGATCGGCTTGCCAAAGCGCCTCAACCAGGCATTTTTCCGGCTCTTGGCAATCAAAACGATCAGGAAGACTCCACCAAGCACGGCACAGAGCAATCCGAGGCCCGAAAACATAGCGGGAATGAAATATCGGCCCCAGGCGTCATTGATGATCGCATGTCTTGGCGATTGCGGATCATAGAGTACATCCACCTGATCGCCTTTGCCAAAACGTGGCGGATTAGACCACACCCGGTCGGCCATTTCCTGCTGCTCGCCATTTGCATCGGTAAAGCGAACGATGGCGGTATAGGAGTTGTGTTTATTATCAAGGTTTCGGTTACGGATAAGATCAGTAACCACACCTTCGGCATGCAGCGCCCGCGCTTCGAATTGGCGGTCATAGTAATAAATACCACCGTCAACCGCGACAAATGTCAGACCGGTCATCAAAAAGAAGACGCCACCCCACTTTATAACCTTTTCCATGCTGAAATCCCCCAAAGACCCAATCTGAGAGGAGATAGGAGGAGACGCCATTTCGGCAAGCCCCGGTTGCGGGCCGGGATAAAAGTTTAATGCTTGCGGTAGCTCGGATCAGTTAGCCTCAGTCTTACTGTAACAGCACAGGCGGCCACGGCCCTGGCTCTTGGCGCGGTAAAGGGCAATATCGGCGGCGCGCGTCAATTGCGCCGTCTGTGTTCCATGGTCTGGAAACAGGCTATAACCAAGGCTGATGCCGACGGGCAAGGACTTGCCTTCGAAGAACACTGGCTGGTCCGCGCAGGTGATCAGCTGTTGCGCAAGCCTTTCGGCGTTGGCGTCCGGCGCATCATCATCATTGCAAAGAAACAGAAATTCGTCGCCACCAAGCCGGGCGGCAAAATCGTTGCGGCCGAGGACAGCTCGGAAGCGGCAGGCCATTTCCTGCAACACCGCATCGCCAGCCGCATGGCCATAGGTATCGTTAATGACCTTGAACAGATCGAGATCGCCAATCAGCACAGCAAACCGGCCCCTGCCCTCGCCCTTGATGGCCGTCAACCGATCAAGCTGGGCCTCGACGCTGGCGCGGTTGGCAAGGCCGGTGAGAATATCGTGGCTGGCAAGATAGGCCAGCCGACGCGCCCCGACGATCTGCTCGGTAATATCCTGCTGCACCGAAAGGATCATCCGGTCTTCGATCAGCCGGTCTTCCACCGCAATGATCCGGTCGCCGATTTCGAGCTGATCCCGGCATAGACCGCCATTATCGACAAGACGCTCGACCAGGGTTTGAAAATACCGGGCCGGATCGATATTCCAATGGGCGAGCGCCCCGGACTGGACAAGATCGCTGAAGCCACCAGCCGGTGCCAGATGCGCGGCATAATCGTGCAATGTTCGAAACGGCTTGTTGGCAAACAACAGGCTCCCGTCCAATCGCATCAGGGCGACGGCCACCCCCATATTCTCCATGGCGAGTGTCATCGCCTCATAGTCTCCGATGTCGACCCGTCGCCTCGCTGCATTATCTTCCATTGATCACCCTCGAAACTCATTCCCCATGTTAACGGCCATTTACTAACCTTTGGTTGTCTTGGCGTGTGTCAATTTTCGCAGAACACGGCATAGTTTAACCCTGCTTATGTCACGAATTAATTTCGCTCGGAATGATTTTGCGCTATGACAAACCATGTTGGAGACCTCACCACCCGAAATTTTCGATTGTCAGACCTGCGGTGCCTGTTGCGCCTATCAGGCTGATTGGCCACGATTTTCGCTGGAGAGCGACGAGCAATTGGCAAAGATCCCTGATGAATTCGTGGCGGCGGATCTGAGCGGCATGAAATTTGACGTCGATGCGGCGGGCAAAGGCCGCTGCGCGGCACTGACCGGCGAACTTGGCAAGCATGTCGGCTGTGGAGTTTACGACGTTCGTCCGCAGGTCTGCCGCGATTGCATGCCCGGCGACCCTGAATGTCGCATCGCCCGAGAAGCACGCGGATTTGCCATAGATAATTTGCCCGACACCGATATTTATGATGACTGATTTCTGAATGTTCGCGCATAGGTTTTAATCATGTTGCTTAAATATAAATTGTATGTTAGCTATATATATAACCTTTTTGTTTCTCGGGCACAGCCGAGGATGTGTGATGGCGCAAGTTGATTCAGCCAAAGGTAGTAAACTACCAAGCATTCATGCCGTTCGACGACGCGAGTCGGGAGGATTGCTGGAGGCGACAATTATTCTTCTGCTTTCCGTTGCCATGGTGATTTTCATCGTCACTATGGCCGGCAAGTTTTTAGGTGATGAAAATTTCGAGCGTTTGCCAGATTTTATCAAGAACTCTTACATATCGCTCTATACCTTGCTCACCGCGGGTGGATTGGCGGGGCTGACCTCACTGATCAACGGACGTGGCAGCCCCCAGATCAGCGCCGCATCCTGCATTTTCTATACTTTGGGCTGCACGGCTTTCGCGCTACTCTTCATTGGGGCCGCTGTGGTCATGGCCCCCAACCCCCTGGAGAGGTTCTTTCAAAATCCCCCGCAAACCACGCCGTTGAACGTTGCGGAAAAGAATGTAGCTCGCAAATCCTTTGCGCTCAGCCAGACAATTCGGCCCAATATCCGCTTTGAGATTTCCGGCAATGTAGAAGTGATCAACGGCCGGGTGATTGGACATGTCAATCGCGGCAGTTTGTCAGCCATTAATGGACCGGGAGAGCCCATTCCCCGAGATCTGGAAATCACCACGATCTCTTTGAATCTCTGTCATTTTGCACTGGTTCATGGACAGCCCTCAACTCGTTTTTCGCCCGAGACGATCGTCGAGAAGAACTATCTGGATGTAAAATTCAATCTCAGCAAAAATCCCGACAAAACCTTCTTTATCGGACCATTTGATTTCAGCTTTAACATTCCCACCATCAGCTTTGCCAAAACGGCATGGCTTTGCGCCACCGCGTCCAACACCAACCGGACATTTTCAGCCCTCGTTCAATAAGCGTTATAGGGCATCGGACCAAGGGGTAAGAACCGGTTTTTGGATCATACGAAGAGCCGCTGAAAGTGATCGTTCGTATTATACTTTTAAATATCTCAACTCGTGTCCGTGTTTGATGTCTGTGGCATCATTTCTTCCTCAAGCATTTTCGGCTTCAGGCATATGCAACAGGCCAGGCAATTTTCAGGCCGTTCGCAACAGCGCGATGAGGAACAATTTCTCATTTGGAAGGTTGCCTCTTTAACAACGCCCTCCTATGTTCCCGTCATCTCGCGATTTCAATTAAGCGATGCCAGAGGAGTTTCATCATGGCTTTCGAACTTCCCGCACTTCCCTACGCTTACGATGCACTCGGCCCGTTCATGTCGGCCGAAACGCTGGAATTCCACCACGACAAGCATCATCAGGCCTATGTCACCAACGGCAATAATCTGCTGAAGGATTCGGGTCTTGAAGGGCTTTCGCTGGAGGAAGTCGTCAAGCAGTCCTATGGCAAGAATGCCGGTCTGTTCAACAATGCCGGCCAGCATTACAACCACGTGCATTTCTGGAACTGGATGAAGAAAGACGGCGGCGGCACCAAGTTGCCTGGCAAGCTGGAAGCAGCAATTGCCTCCGATCTTGGCGGCTACGACAAGTTCAAGGCCGATTTCGTCGCCGCTGGCACCACCCAGTTCGGCTCCGGCTGGGCTTGGCTCTCCGTCAAGGACGGCAAGCTGGAAATTTCCAAGACCCCGAATGGCGAAAACCCGCTGATCCATGGCGCATCGCCAATCCTCGGTGTCGATGTCTGGGAACATTCCTACTATATCGACTACCGCAACGCCCGCCCGAAATACCTGGAAGCCTTCGTTGATAGCCTGATCAACTGGGATTATGTGGCCGAGCTTTACGAAGCCGCCACCAAGTAATCGGCGATACCAGATTACCGACGATAATAAGGCCCGGCGGCTCGTTGCTCCGGGCCTTTTTCATTGAGCAGACCCAAGCGGCGCAGGGGAAAATGATTAAATTCACAGGGATGTCCGACGAGGACTACAGTCACTACCTCAACTATTTCATTGCGGATTACGCTGCCGAAATCGCCCTCAATTATAATGTCACTGAGGGCGAGGCGTTAAAACGGGCAGAACACGAGATCGCTCAAAGCCTGCCGCACGGCCCGAAAACTCCTGATCATGCGTTGCTTAACATTGTTGACAAGCAGCAGCAGACGATCGGTTACCTCTGGTATCGCTTCGACGAAACGGCAAAATCCGTGTTCATCCTCGATTTCTATGTCTTTCAGGCCCATCGCGGCACAGGCCAGGGCAAACAAGCTCTTGCCGCCCTGGAAACCCTGTTGGCGGAGGAAGGATACCGCGAAATCAAGCTGCGGGTTGCTGCCGACAACGACCGCGCCCGGCATATCTATGAATATGGTGGCTTTCGTGTCACCGGCGTCAACATGGCAAAGCAGATCAGGGCTTCCTGACGCCTTGCTTCTTTGCCGCCTTATCAAAACTGTCACGGGCCTTTGCGATGCATGCGTAATTGTCGAAGGCCCAGTGGCCAAGCGCCTCGATCGGCTGGCGCAGCGACTGGCCGAGATCGGTCAATTCGTAATCCACCCGGGGCGGAATGGTGGGAAACACGGTGCGCTTCACCAGCCCATCGCGCTCCAGCCCACGCAGGGTCAAGGTCAGCATGCGCTGGGAAATACTACCGATCCGCCGCTTCAATTCGTTGAAGCGTTGCGGGCCTTGGGCCAGCATCATGACAATCAGCACGCTCCATTTGTCGCCGATGCGGGTCAGCACGCTGTTAACAGCCTCGCAGCTGCTGCGCTGGTTGACGGCCGCCATGGATACTTCTGGCGCGGCAGTCGGTTCGGATGTGGTTACATTGATGTGCCCGAGTTCCAAGTCTGTGCCTCCTTGCGCCCGATTGGCAGTTACCATAAGTGTGTCAGTATTGATTTTATACCACAAGGAAAGGTCGATGACCATGAAACTTCTGCATCTCGATTCCAGCGTGCTTGGCCCCTATTCCGTCAGCCGCGACCTCTCGGCGTCGATTGTGAAGACGCTGGGCGAAAAGACCCCGGGCCTGGACGTGACCTACCGCGATCTGGCCGCCAATCCGCTTCCGCATCTGTCCGGCCTGACGCTGGCGGCTGCCATGGGCAATTACGATGCCAGCAATGACGAAGCCACCAAGGCCGATCTGGCGCTGGGCGGCGAAGTGCTGGAACAGTTCCTCACCTCCGACGTGGTGGTCATTGGCGTCGGCTTCTACAATTTCGGCATTCCGAGCCAGCTCAAGGCCTGGATCGACCGTATCAGCGTTGCCGGCAAGACCTTCAAATACGGCGCTGCCGGTCCTGAAGGCCTGTGCGGCGGCAAGCGCGTCATCGTTGCCATCTCGCGCGGCGGCATCTACAGCCAGGGCCCTGCGGCTCCGCTCGAACATGCCGAAACCTATCTGAAGGGCGTCTTCAGCTTCCTCGGCATCACCGATCTGGACTTCGTGATCGCCGAAGGCGTCAACATGGGCGAAGAAGCCAAGGCCGCTGCCGTCAAGGGCGCCAAGGATTCGATCGCGACCCTGAAGGCCGCTTGATCCGCTTGACATAAGGTCAAATGAAAGGCGCAGCGGCATCCCCGCTGCGCCTTTGTTTATGATGCCACGCTTTATCCTGACACCTTGGCCCAGCGCTCATGATCGCGCCATTCCCCGCCGATTTTCAGATAGCGCCTGGAAAAACCTTCCTTCTCAAAGCCGCACCGCGCGACAAGCGCAATCGAACGCAGGTTTTCCGGCTGGATATTGGCCTCGATCCGGTTCAGGCCCACCTCTGTGAAGGCATGGGCGATGACCGCGTTCAGCGCGTCCGTCATCAATCCGCGCCCGCCAAAGGCAGCCATGCCGTAATAACCGAGATAGCAGCTTCTGAAATTGCCCAGCACGATCTGACTCAGGGTAAAGACCCCGACCACACCGTGACTGTCTGACTCTCGGGCAATCAAACCAATATTGGCACCGCTGATCGTCTGGCTGAGATAGGCCTCGAAACCATCGAGATCGGTGAAGGGCGCCGTCCAGGGCGCATGGTAATCGCGACTGGCCAGATTGGCCGCCACCAGATCCGGGCCGTCGGCACGGCAGATGCGGGAGACTATGATCGATGACATAAGAGCACTCCAATGAAAGTGCGCCGATGTATTCTCCCGTCATCCACAGCGCAAGTCTGTTGCCGTCACGCTGCTGTTATAGCCGGGGCCTATGTCCACGGCGGATGCAACCGACCGTGACGCGCAAACCATGCCCCAACTCCGCCTCGGGCTTATCGCCGATCCGCAATATGCCGATCTGCCGCCCAACCTGACCGCCAACCGCTATTATGCCTTGAGCCTCGCCAAGATGCAGGCGGCCATCGACGTGTTCAACGAACAGACGCTGGATGCCGTGCTGCTGCTGGGCGACCTGATCGACCGGGACTTCCGCAACTTTGCCCCAGCCCTGAAAGTGCTGGAAGGCCTGCGCCATCCGCTGATCGCCCTGCCCGGTAACCATGATTTCGCGGTCTCCGACGCTCAAAAACCGATGGTGCGCGACGCGCTGGGCATGCCCGCTCCTTACTTCGACCGGGTGATCAACGGTATCAGGCTGATTTTCACCGATGGCTGTGAAATCTCCACTTTCTCGGTGGCGCGCGACGATCCTGCCAGGGAAGTGGCGGTGCGCCAGCTCCTCGCGCTGAAGGCAAAAGATGCGGCCAATGCCCAGGACTGGAACGCCGCCATCAGCCAGCCGCAGATCGACTGGCTGGAGAGCCGCCTGACGCTAGCGCATGCCGCAGGGGAAAAGGCCATCGTCTTCGGCCATTATCCGCTCCATCCCTTCACCGACCATGCCCTGTGGAATGCACAGGAGGTGGCTGACGTGATTGCCGCAGCACCCGCTGCCATCGCCTATATCAACGGGCATGACCACCGTGGCGGCTATGGCCTGATCGACGATACCCATTTCATTACCCTGAAAGGCATGGTGGATGGCGAAGAGGACACCGCCTTTTCAATTCTGACCCTTGAGACAGAAGCGCTTGGGCTTCAAGGCTTTGGCCGCGAGGAAGACAGGCTCTTGCCGATCAGGCAGCACAGCTTTTGAAAGCTTTACTGATATGATCGTTATATCAGATATTTAACCGTCACAAACATCACTCTCTTGTGACTTTATTTGCATTTTGATTTACCATCAAAATGCACTGACCGAAATTCAAGACGATGCAACGACTGAAAACCGCCGCGATATCGGCCATCAAGAGGAGAATGACGATGACACTAGGGCTTGGCATGAGGAAGCTTGCAACCATGGCCGCCATTGGCCTCTGTCTTGGCGCCGGCCTCAGCAGCGCGGTCAGCGCCGCTGATGAGCCGCAGGTGGTGCGCGCCGGAATGATGAAGAAAGTCGGCGGTGCCATGGGCCAGCTGGCCGCTATCGCCAAGGGCGAAAAGCCCTATGACGCAGCCGTGGTCAAGACCTCGCTGACCACGATGGAAGAGGTTGCCAAGGCCTTCCCGGAACAGTTCCCCAAGGGCTCCGAGACCGGCTTCAACACGGAAGCCAGCCCGAAGATCTGGGAAGACCCGGCCACCTTCAAGACCAAGGCCAAGGCGCTTGAAACCGCCGCCGCCACCCAGCTCGCCACCCTGCCCGCTGATCAGGCTGGCGTTGGTGCGGCGCTGAAAAGCATTGGCGGCACCTGTGGCGATTGCCACCAGACGTTCAGGCTGAAGAAATAATTGCATCCCATGTAGAGACTCGTCCGGGCCACCCGGGCGGGTTTGATATATAAAGAAATTGGGGATGAGCATGGCTGGAACGGCAAAATTCGGCATCGCGGCGGCACTCGTCGTGGGTGTAGCACTGGTCGGCACCTATGTGTTTGCCGTGGCACCGCACCGCCAGCCCGCCACCGTCTGGGCCGCGACCACGGCGCCCGACCTTACCAATGGCAAACGGATGTTTTTTGCTGGCGGCTGTTCCAGCTGCCATGCGGCACCCGGTGCAACCGGCGACGCGCGCCTGCTGCTGACTGGCGGCGTGGCGCTGAAAACCCAGTTCGGCACGTTTCATGTTCCCAATATTTCGCCAGACCCGAAAGCCGGGATCGGCCAATGGACGCTGGCCGAATTTGGCGATGCCGTCACCCGTGGCATCGGTCCTTCCGGCGAAAATCTTTATCCGGCCTTTCCCTATACATCCTATGCGCGGATGAAGCCGCAGGATGTGGCCGATCTCTATGGCTATCTGAAAACCTTGCCCGTCAGCGGCAATGTCGCGCCGCCGCATGAGCTTGGCTTTCCCTTCAATCAGCGTCTTGCGCTGACCGGCTGGAAGCTGCTGTTTCTAAACGATAAACCACGCGTCACCCTGGCCTCTGCGGATGGGCAAATCCAGCGCGGCCAATATCTGGTCGAAGGCCCCGGCCATTGTGGCGAATGTCATACGCCCCGCAACGTGATCGGCGGGCTGAAGGTGGATCAATGGCTGGCCGGCGGACCGAACCCGGAAGGCGAAGGCCGCATCCCCGATATCACCCCCGGCTCCGACAGCATGGGCAAATGGTCAAAAGACGAAATCGCCAGCTATCTGGAAACCGGCTTCACCCCCGATTTCGACAGTGTCGGCGGCTCGATGGTCGAGGTACAGAAAAATCTGGCCGAACTGCCCGCCGAAGACCGCGCAGCGATTGCCGCCTATCTCAAGGCCATTCCGGCGAAGTGAGATTCGTTTGGAAATGTGATTTCCGCTAAGCTGCACTATCTACGAGAACAGAGCCGGAAGAGGATAAGGCAACGCGAGGGACGGCATGTCATCGATGGCAAAATATCGAAGTGATTTTGTCTCAGTATCCGTCCACTTGCCCCCGCCTTCATGCACCCGGCACTTAAACAACGTCACCACATACTCGACTTGATGGCCATTCGGGTAGACGTACCGAAACTCACGTCCACCAAAAACGCCCAGAATGCCGGTTGAGGAGACGACGAGGCCAGTCTCTTCCTTTACCTCCCGGATGACGGCGTCCTGCGGCGTTTCGCCGGGTTCGATTGCGCCAGAAGGGAGGCTCCACCCCTCCCCTGATGCCTTCTCTTGCAAAAGCAACTTGCCGGTATGGTCATGAATGACGCCCGCAACAGAAGGGAGTAAAATTAAGCGGTTTCCGATCAAACCGCGAAGGTCCATAAGATATGATGTCATTGGGCACTCACTTTGATGGGGAACGTTCACTTAAAACACATTCCACACTGGCGAAAAAGGACGAGCCTCCAGGGTCCTAACTTAACTATCACCAGCATCAAAACTAGGAAAAACCGTATGATGAACAAAACGGGGCGCGATGTTTTATAGCCGCTCGCACATTTTGTGATCTCTGTTTAATTGCGTGTCGTTATCGGAAAACCGAGATACACTTTTACGCGGCGGCTTTAGCTTTAGTGCTGCGAAACCGGGTTTCTCGACCATTCCTGCAACGTTGTCCTGATCAGCACCAGCGCCGCATGGCGAGCCTGATCGCGCTCGGACGGATCGACAATACCGGCAAGCCGCGCCTCAAATGTCCTCACGGTTTCTCGCACCCAGCGATGCAGGGCGGGGTCGGAATGCCGATCCAGCAGGCTGCGGATGGCGCTTTCTATCCGCCGATTTTCCATGGCGAGTGTCTGGACCCTGGTTTGGTCCGTCTTTTTGAGCATTGCCGAAGTCATGCGATATCGTCACTTTCACCTTCTTCAAGAAGGTCTAATATAGAAGGCCGGGCTTGCCCCAGGCATGCCCTTTTCGGCCTATGAATGTCGGGTAACGGCTGTCAGGCCAGCGCCTGAATGTAGCGCATGCCGGTCACAGGCCGGGCGGAGAAATCCATCTGCTCGTAGAAGCGATGGGCGGCGAAATTGCCGGTGGCAGCGGACACCGAAAGGTAATCGCAACCGGACTGACGCGCCACGTCACGGGCGCGGGCAATCAGGTGATGGCCGATGCCATTGCCCCGCTGACCGTCACGCACATAGAGATGCAGCATTTCCATGCCGCGCTTGCCTTCATTGGCCCTGTAAAGCGGCATCAGGATGGCATAGCCGATCAACTGTTCACCACCATCGGCCACAAGTGCTGTGATCCACGGCATGGGGCCGAACAGGTCGCGCTTCAACGTTTGCGGGGTCATGTCCGAGGCATCGCCGTGATGGGCGGCCAAGGCCGCGATCATCTCGTTCAACTCCGGCAGATCGCCGGGCTGGGCATTGCGAATGCTGACCATCGTTGGTCTTGGCAGGGTAATGTCGCTATCTTCAGTCATGGCTGCTTCCCTCTTGAAATACCGCCGTCAGGGAAGCTCGTTCAAACAACAAGGCCGCCTGACGGCGGCCTGTTGACACAATGATCTGTCAGGCCGCCGGCTACCGGTAGGCCCAAAAATACGTGCAGGAGATGATTGTGCGCGTGTCGATCATGTTGCCATTAAAGCGCTTGCTTAGGGCAAATGTCAACCTTGGACCGTGTCTTCGTTCCGCAGCTGTAATGCCCGCGAGCCGGTAGCACCATCTCATGCCATTCTTTTGGCCTTCCAGACGCGCTTCTTTAGATTGCTTCATTCATTATTGCAATCTTAAATAGATTTCTTGTGTTTGTATCGACTTTGCCGCTAAGCCGCTGGAGACACCACCCTATCTCAGACATCGAAAAGCCAAATTTGAAGAAATGTCTGTCGTAAACAGCAAGCGGATCCAATCTCTATGACAGGCTTTCAGCAAGTCATCCTCTTCCTCATGGCATCCTTTGCTGTCTATCTCCTGGTGCAGCCCTTTGTTGACAGCTGGGGGCAGACGCTCTGCAAACGGGTCTGCCTGTTCAGGGGCAAGTGGGGTTTTTCCTTCTATCTCAATATGTCTACGACGAAAAAGGGCAAATTGATCTATACTCTCTCTGGTGAATTCGACGGCTATTTCTCCCGTCGGATCAAGCCACAGCATATGAAACTTCTGATCGAGAAGATCAAAATACTCCGCGACGACATCGAGACCGGATCCTATTACGTCAGCCGACCCTATCAAGCAAAAATTGGCGACAATAAAAGAGGAAAACTATATTTTGGACCCACATTCACGGTGTTCAAGCGGTACGGGTTCGTCAGCTACCTGAGCGAGAAAAACGAACAGAAATATTATAACGACCTATTCGATATCTTCATCTGCGACGCACCAAAGGGTCATTTCGCGGTTTTCAAACCACTGGGCGTTCCTGAAATTTCGCCGCTGATCCGGTTTACCCTGCTGGACATGAAGAAGACCTGCGAACAGGTTCTCGAGGCCTTCGAGAAGGATTTTGCCTAGTCCTCCTGAGTGACTGCCCCGACAACACCGATCACCGCCTCACCGCACCGCGCAAATCGCATAGCGATGCTGGGTTGCCCGCTCCAGACCTTTCAAAAATCCGAAATTGGCGCGTTGCGCCCGGTTGATGGCGCGCAGGTCCGTATCCACCGTTACGGAGGAAAATCCTGCCTCTTTCAGCAGGGCCACAACGGCGTCCGCCCTGGCGCCTTGGGAAAAATAGACCCGTGAGAGAATGCTCCTGTGGGTTTCCACCAGCGACGATGCCGGGCCATGATGGGCAAGCGATTT
This sequence comes from Agrobacterium vitis, assembly GCF_013337045.2. Lineage (NCBI taxonomy): Bacteria > Pseudomonadati > Pseudomonadota > Alphaproteobacteria > Hyphomicrobiales > Rhizobiaceae > Gillisella > Gillisella vitis. The sequence goes on along the minus strand of NZ_CP118259.1, from coordinate 664,272 downwards.
ACCGAGGCCAAGGCGTGTTGCCAGCCTGGCCAGCAGGCCGGTAAGTTTGGCAAGCGGGCTCGGATTGACGAAATCGCCATCGACGATCAGCAGCTTGCCGCCGGGTTTCAGCACGCGGTGCCATTCCTTGAAAGCTGCGAGCGGATCGACCAGCGTCCAGACCAGATGGCGGTTGGTGATGGCGTCGTAGCTTGCCTCCGCCTCCATGGTGTTTTCGGCATCGCCGATCAGGAAGCGGATATTGCGGCCTCGGGATTTGGCCTTGGCGCGGGCGCGTTCCAGCATCGGTTCGGCCCAGTCCATGCCGGTCACTGAAAACCCGAGATCATCCAGCAGATGCGAGACGACACCGGTGCCCGACGCCAGATCCAGCACCTTGCGACCCTCGCCAGCGCCAACGTTGCCCACCCCCAGATGTTTACGGATCAGCGCATGCCAGGCGGCGCGCTCGTCTTCGGAAAAGATTTCGTGGCCGGGCTGGCTGTCAAAGGTTTCGGCGCGGGCCGACCAATAGGCCTTGATCTCGTCTTTCAGGTTGTAATTCTGTTGCATTGCCGTCTGCGTCATGCCCGCAAAAACCCCTCAAAATCTCTGGAATTCTTCTAAAAGATATTTCTTGACTGTTAAAGTCATAAAAACATAAATCCACGGCGAAACACTGTGTGGGTCACGAAAACAAGAACCAGGTGGGGACGCCATTCCGCTTTCGTGCTCACACAACAGAAAATTATATTTGGAGGCAAACGTGTTCAACGTTCATGGGGTGGCTTGCGCAGCCGCATTTTCGCTCACGCTGATGTCCGGCGTGGCAGTCGCCGGTGAGATGGTGAAGATCAAGGATATTACCGGCCGTGAGGTCGAGGTCAGCGTGCCCGTGGAGCGGGTAATCCTGGGCGAAGGCCGCCAGATCTATTTCACCGCCGCTCTGGACACGGAAACACCGTTCAAGCGCATCGTTGGCTGGCGCGACGATTTCCAGAAGGCCGATCTGGACGGCTACAATGCCTATCTCGAAAAATTCCCGGAGATGGCAAAAATCCCGACCTTTGGTGGCATGAAGGACGGCACGTTCGATATCGAACAGGCCGTGACGCTGAAGCCTGACGTGATCATCATGAATATCGACGCCAAATCGGCGACCGAGGAAAGCGGCTATATCGAAAAGCTTGCGAAGGTCGGCATCCCCTTGGTTTATGTCGACTTCCGCGAAAAGGCCATGGAAAACACCGATCCGTCGATGCGGCTGATCGGCAAGCTCTACGGCAAGGAAAAGCGCGCCGAGGAGTTCGTTGAGTTCCACGATACGCAGATCAAGCGCGTCACCGAGACCCTCACCAAAGCAAAAGACCTGAAAAAGCCGCTCGTGTTCATGGAACGGGCCGGTGGCTATAGCGACGATTGCTGCATGTCGTTCGGCAATGAGAATTTCGGCAAGATGGTCGAGCTGGCCGGGGGCGTCAACATGGCCGGAAAGATCATTCCCGGCACGTTCGGCACCGTCAATCCGGAGCAGATCATCGCCTCTAACCCCGATCAGGTGATCGTCACGGGCGCCAATTGGGAACTGTATGTTCCCGGCGGCAAATGGGTGGGCGTCGGCCCCGGTGCCGACAAGGCGCTGGCGACCAAGAAGCTGGCCGACCTGATGAAACGCCCCGCCTTTACCGATATCAAGGCGGTGAAGGATGGCAATGTCCACGCCATCTGGCACCAGTTCTACAACAATCCCTACCAGTTCGTCGCCGTGCAGCAGATTGCCAAATGGCTGCATCCCGAGCTGTTTAAAGATCTGGACCCGGAAGCGACTTTCAAGGAGCTGCATGAGCGCTTCCTGCCGGTTGCCTACCGTTCCGGCTATTTCGTCTCGCTGAATACGGGGCTCTGAGATTTTATAAAGGCATCCGGCGGCGTGGACTTGCCGCCGGACTTATATCAAGAGGTTTGTTGATGACTTTCAGGATTATCATGCGGGCGCTTGTCGCTCTTTTGCCGTTTATGGCCGCTCCCGCATTCGCCGCCGAGATCACCGATGTCGCTGGCCGCACCGTGACGCTAGACCTCCCAGCCAAACGGGTTCTGGTCGGCGAGGCCCGGCAGATCCACACCATCGCGGCGCTGGCCGGGGACAAGACCTTCGATACCATTGTCGGCTGGCGCGATGACATGGTGAAAAAGGACCCCGACAGCTACGCCGCTTATGTCGAGCGCTTCCCTGAGATCGCCAAGCTCCCCCAATTCGGCTATCTGCCGCAGGGCGGTTTCAGTCTGGAAGCAGCAATTGCGCTGCATCCTGATGTGATGACGCTTAATCTGGAAGTGTTGCAGGCAGCGCGGGAAAGCGGGTTGGAGGAAAAGGCGGCAGCGGCGGGCATTCAGGTCGTCTATGTCGATTTCCGTCTCGACCCCGACAAGAATACCGAGAAATCCATCGAAATCCTCGGCCAGATTTTTGGCGCAGAGGACAAGGCGAAAGAGCTGATCGCCTATCGCCGTCAGCAGATCGCAGTTGTCACCGACCGGCTGGCCGCTGTGAAGGACCTGAAACGCCCTGCTGTCTTCATGGAACGCGCGCCGGGCAATGATGCCGAAGGCGGCTGCTGCCGCACGTTCGGCCCGGCCAATTTCGGCCAGATGATCGAGATCGCCGGTGGGCATAATATTGCCTCCGACATCATCTCAACCACCTTTGGCGAAATCAGCATCGAACAGTTGATCGCCTCCGATCCGGCCCAGATCATCGTCACCGGCTCCAATTGGCTGGCGGAATCCAAGACCAACCGTTTCGTGCATGTCGGCCGCGGCGCCGATCCCGCAAAGGCCCGCGCCAAGCTGCAAACCTTGATCGAGCGCACCGGCTTCGACGGGCTTGCCGCCGTGCGCAACCGTCAGGTCCATGCCGCGTGGCACCAGTTCTACGGCGTGCCCTATGAATTTGTTCCCATCCAGCAATTTGCCAAGTGGTTTCACCCGGAGCTGTTTGCGGATCTTGACCCTGACCGCACCTTCCGGGAGTTTCACCAGAAATTCCTGCCGGTCGCCTATAAGCCGGGCTATTTCGTCTCAATGAACCCGTCGGATGACGAAAAAGGATCAAACTGATGACTGTTGCCATTGAGAGCGCCGCTGAGGTGCAGGGTGAAGGAAAGGGGCGCAGCCAGTACCGCGCGCTGACCGCCCGGCGCGTCACCATTCTCCTGTGCCTGCTGGCGGCTCTGGCCACAAGCGTTGCCGTTGATATGGCGCTTGGCCCGGCCCGCTACACACTATCGCAGGTGCTTTCGGCGATTTTCACCCCCGATAGCGTCTCCAACCAGATCCGGGTGGTGATCTGGGATATCCGCATGCCGATTGCGCTGATGGCGGTCACCGTCGGCGCCTGTCTGTCGCTGGCGGGTGCGCAGATGCAGACCATTCTCGCCAATCCGCTGGCAAGCCCGTTTACCCTCGGCATTTCGGCCGCAGCCGGTTTTGGCGCGGCTCTGGCACTGGTGGGCGGCGTCGCGGTGTTTCCCGCCGCCATTGAGTTCATGGTGCCGATCAATGCCTTCCTGATGGCCATGCTCGCCTCGCTGTTCATCTATGGCGTGTCCACCATGCGCGGTGTGACGGTGGAAACCATCGTGCTGCTCGGCATTGCGCTGGTTTTCACCTTCAACGCGCTGTTGTCGCTGCTCGAATATCTGGCCTCGGAACAGGCGCTGGCCGCCGTGGTGTTCTGGACCATGGGCAGCCTGACCAAGGCGACCTGGATGAAGGTTGGCGTGACGCTGGCCGTGCTGGTCATCTCCGTACCGCTGTTTGCGCGCCGCGCCTGGGCGCTGACGGCGCTGCGGCTTGGTGATGACAAGGCAGCCAGCCTTGGCGTCAATGTCCGCGCTCTGCGGCTGGAAACCATGATGCTGGTCAGCCTGCTGGCCGCCATTCCAGTGTCCTTTGTCGGCACCATCGGCTTTGTCGGTCTGGTCGGGCCACATATCGCCCGCATGCTGGTTGGTGAAGACCAGCGGTTCTTCCTGCCCGGCTCGGTCATCTGCGGGGCCTTGCTGCTGTCCGTCACCTCGGTCGTGTCGAAAATGCTGATCCCCGGCGCCATTCTCCCCATCGGGGTGATCACCGCACTGGTCGGCGTTCCGTTCTTCTTCTCACTGATTTTCACCAACAGGAGGCGCGCATGGTAAGCCTGAAGCTCGACCGCGTCGGCGCCCGCTATGGCCGCGCCCAGGTTTTTGAAGACATCAGCACCGATTGGCTGACCGGCGGTGAAATGACCGCGCTGATCGGCCCGAATGCGGCGGGCAAATCCACGCTGTTCAAGCGCATTGCCGGGCTGATTTCCGGCCCCGGCGTGGTTGCCGTGGAAGACGTGCGCGAGGGCCACCGCCCGATCTGTTACATGCCACAGGATACCGGCGCCAATGCGGTGCTGACCGTCTACGAAAGCGTGCTGCTGGCCGCCAAGCAAGGCGGCGGCTGGCGGGTGGCCGATGGCGAACTCAACGATATCGACCGGATTCTGGCCGCTCTGCGCATCTCCGATCTCGCCTTCCGCGATCTCGGTGCGCTCTCGGGCGGTCAGCGGCAATTGGTGGCGATTGCCCAGGCCTTGGTGCGCAAGCCGGAAGTGCTGCTGATGGATGAGCCGACCTCGGCGCTCGATCTCTTCCGGCAGATCGAAGTGCTGGAATTCATGCGCAAGATCGCCACCCGCGAAGGCATTGCCGTACTGATCGCGCTACACGACCTCAACCATGCGCTTCGCTATTGCAGCCGCACCCTTGTCATCGGCGGCGGCAAGCTGATCGCCTCAGGCCCAACCGAAGACGTCATCACCCCTACCCTGCTGCGCGACGTCTACCGCGTCGATGCACGCATTGAGGCATGCAGCCAGGGGCGGTTGCAGGTGATTGTTGATGGGGCGTTGGTGTGACAATTCAACGATCGCACGGAATTATACAGCAAATATAAAGCGCTACGGCTAATGAGGCCGTCACGCCTTCATTCGCTGGTGGTAAAACCGTGCTCGTGCTTTTATCCGACGTCTGTTATCGGTCTGTTTCGGTGACAGTATCGAGGTTGAGGCTTTGGCGGCCTTACCCAGGAGCGGAAATGCAGTTTTTCACCTCAGAATGGGCGACAGGCGATCAGGATGACGGTGATCCGGTGGCAGAATACACCCGGTTTCTAAGCACCCTGGACAAAGACAGCGCTGTTTACACATTCGCGACATCGGTCAGTTTGAATGACGCGATTATTGAACATGCCGTTTTCGAGCAGGCTTCGAAGAGCTTCAAGCTGGTTCTCCTGACCGGAGATCTTCAAATTGGCTATTGGCGGACGAAAATCCAATACACCGATGCGACACTCATAGGGAGGGAGATCCTGGCCGAGGCCCTGCATGAGCATCCCTCGGAAATATGGTATGATGAGTTCTTCTCCAACAGCGATCGGCTGTCGCATAGCCTTTTGCTGGTGCCGCGCAGTGTCCGTTTGTCGGATGGCCTCAGCCAGGAATTCAGCGTCCAGTTCACCTCATTCAGTTACACGCAACATGCGGTGGCGAACAGAGAGATCACCCCTCCAGTCACTGGGTTTGAAATTCGGTAAATCATTTGCACCGAAAGAGTGCTGCACTGGAGGTTCTCTGGGACACAAGTCAGGTTTAAAATAAGCCGATGATCGACCAAAGTTCCATCGACTCTTATTGACATTTTGCGCAAATTACGTATTTTACACACTGATTAAAGGAGACCGGTCATGGCAATTCAAGTTCCCGCCAGTGCTTTTTCCCGGCAATTTGGCAAAATCCGCGAGGAAGTCTACGACGTCGGCGTGATTGAAGTCACATCTCATGACCGTGTTGTGGGTGCTTACATTAGCCCTAGAGAACTTGAGCATTTCAGGAGATTGAAGAGCCAGGAAGTTCGGGTTTTGCACGCGAGCGAAATTGATGACGATCTCCTGGGCGAAATTGAAAACGCACAATATGGCGTGATTTCCAAGTGAATCTGCCGGATCCTGTTCCGGGTCTTGTGATCCGTTTTGGCTACACCTGGCATAAAGACCGCTTCAGGAAGGATAGGCCCTGCGCGATCGTGCTGACGTCTCAGGAGTCAGGCATGGTAACAGTGGTTCCAATCACCCATTCCTATCCAGAAGTCGGGGAAGAAGACCAATCCATTCTTATCCCAGAGGACATCTGTAAGGCTATCGGATTGGATCAGGAGGCTAATTACGTCCGCGTATCTGAAATCAATCAGTTCACGTGGCCCTCTGATCGGCTGGCTCCCTTGCCGCACGATCAAACCCGTTGCGACTATGGCATGGTTCCGGAGAGCTTCTTTGTTGAGATTCGCAAGAAACTCGCGGAAATCGTCAGAGCGAAGCGGATGAAAGCCCTCAAAGTCGATTGATCCATGATGGCTCGCATGACAGGATCGCAGAGCAGTTGCGTCATCCCCCAACCCCAAACAACCGCTCATCAATCGCCCTCAGCGCATGGTCCACATGCCCCTCCTGCACCAGATCGGCCTCGTCTCCAACCAGAGTGATCGAGGGCATACCGTCCAACCGTACTTGCAGGGATTGGGCAAGGCCCTCCTCTATGCCCTGCGCCAGCAGGTCATAATAGCGGGTGCCGGGGCCGGTGATGATGACGGGGAGCGTTTCGTGGAGGCTGAACACCCGTGACAGGCCTTGGCCCAACGCCAGCCCCGCCTGGCGGAAGGCATATTGGGCCATACGATTGCCCTGGCGGGCCGAGAGCGCGATCTTGTCCATCTCGGCAATCGGCACTAACTTGGCGGGAATGGTATCGGGCCGCACTTCAAACGCCATGCGCAGGATGCCGTAGAAGCCAGCGGAGGCCTCGATACAGCCGCTCGCGCCGCAACCGCACAATTTGCTGTCAGCGGTATTGAGCATATGGCCGAAATTCGGGGCGCTGACCGCCACCGTGCCATCCGGCACCGGCCTTGCAATGCCAAGCCCGATGCTGTGGCCGAGCGATAGCGCAATCAGGCCGCGAAACGTGCCATCTTGAGCGTCCATGCGGCGGCTAAGACCGTGGGCCACCAGCAATGTCTCGTTGCTGAGCAGAGCCATGGCCCCATCGAAATCACCAAGGCCCGCCTTGATGTCGAGCGGTTGCCGACCGAATACCGGTGTCCAGAGCAGTCTTGCGCCGCCCGCACCGACAATGCCTTTGGAACTAACGGAGAGAACGGCGACCTTTTCCGGCTCCAGTTTCGAGCGGCTGGCCAGACGGGCAAGGTTGCGGCCAAGTCCGTCGACAAAGCCCACCGCCGACACATCAAGCGGGCGCGGCTCCTCGAAACGGTCCATCAGCGTGCCGCGATAATCCGACAGGGTGTAATTCAGCCGGTCGGAGGAAATCCTGACCGACATCACATAGGCGAAATCCCGGCGGCGCGACAGTGCGACACGCGGCCTGCCCCGTGCGCCAGCGACCTGCTGCTCATGTCGCTCGATCACGCCGGCCTGTTCCAGCTCACTGGTAATGGCGGTGACCGTTGCCGAGGCAAGACCGGTCACGGCAGCGATTTGGGTATGGGACATGGCCTGCTCTATCCGCAAAGCGGCGAGAACCAGGGCTGAATTCTGGCGGCGGACCTGTTCGGTGCTGGATTTCATCAGCATCGATGCGCCGACCTATTCCTATCTTCTGTTATCTCTTCCTGAACCACATGCCCCTCCCAAAGCATCTGTTTCACTGCAACGCCCCTGTTCTTCTGGGTCATCCTGAACCAGCAAGGTCTGATTTCTCTATGACCCATTTCTCATTTCGGGAAAAGCACTCTTCCTTACCCCCTGGGTAAACTCACAGGTGTTGCAGTTCTCGACCCATCACCCGTTTATGGTCCCCACAGGCATATTGACAGGGTCTAATTCTTCTGCCAGTTATTTTCTCGACTGTCGAGAAAAACAATCGCCGGCTTGTAAGAGCCTGATGATTGGGGAACAGAGGCAGTTTTCTGGCAGCGTGGCGGCGGACGAGGAGGTCTGCCCGCGCTGCCTTCACCTGGGGAGGTTTACAATGAAATCCGTTTTGAAACTGATGGCAGTGGCTGCCGTCATGACGTCTGCCTATGCTCCTGTTCATGCCAAGGATCTGGTGGTTGGCGTGTCCTGGTCCAACTTCCAGGAAGAGCGCTGGAAGACTGATGAAGCCGCCATCAAGGAAGCGCTGAAGGCGCATGGCGCCAAGTATATTTCCGCCGACGCCCAGACATCCGCCGCCAAGCAGCTGACCGATATCGAAAGCCTGATTGCCCAGGGCGCCAATGCGCTGATCGTACTGGCGCAGGATTCAAGCGCCATCGGCCCGGCCATCGAAAAGGCTGCGGCTGAGGGCATTCCCGTCATCGGCTACGACCGCCTGATCGAGAACCCCAACACCTATTATATCACCTTCGACAACAAGGAAGTCGGCCGCTTGCAGGCCAAGGACGTGATGAAGGTCAAGCCCACAGGCAATTACGTGTTCATCAAGGGCGGCTCGACCGATCCGAACGCCGATTTCGTGTTTTCCGGCCAGATGGAAGTGCTGAAAGACGCCATGGCCAGCGGCAAGATCAAGAATGTTGGCGAAGCCTATACCGATGGCTGGAAGCCGGAAATTGCCCAGAAGAACATGGAGCAGTTTTTGACCGCCAACAACAACAAGGTCGATGCGGTCGTCTCTTCCAATGACGGCATGGCGGGCGGCGTTGTCGCAGCGCTGGAAGCACAGGGGCTTGCCGGTTCCGTGCCGGTTTCCGGTCAGGATGGCGACAAGGCAGCGCTGAACCGCGTGGCACTTGGCACCCAGACCGTCTCCGTCTGGAAAGACAGCCGCATGCTGGGCAAGAAAGCCGGTGATGTGGCCGTGGCGCTGGCCGGTGGCAAGAAGATGAGCGAAATCCCCGGCACCGCCAAGTTCAAAGGCGGCACCAAGGGCGTGGAAATGGAATCGCAATTCCTGATGCCGCAGGCCATCACCAAGGACAATCTCAACGTTGTTCTCGATGCCAAGTGGATCACCAAGAGCGAGTTGTGCCAGGGCGTGAAAGCCGGCGCGGTAGCAGTCTGCAAGTAAGGGCTGGTGGGGAGCCGCAGCAGCGGAAACATGCGCTGCTGTGTGTGGCTTACCCCCCTCTGCCCTGCCGGGCATCTCCCCCTCATGGGGGGAGATTGGATAGAGTTAAATGCTCCTCTCCCATCACCCGTCGCTGAACCCGAAACGCTGAAATGAACTGCTAGGGATAAACCGCGAGTCGATCTCTCCCCTTGAGGGGGAGATGTCCGGCAGGACAGAGGGGGGTAACCCCGCCGCCCCTCAAACGCATCCCATACGCGCCACCAAAGCTGGCACGAAAGCGGCCCCTTAGCGCAGATCTTTAAGATCATAGAGGAGTAACCGATCCATGGTGGATCACACACTTGGCGCAGCATCCAGCAGTGCGCGTCCGTCAACGGTCAGTCCCTGGCGGCGGTTTTTGAATGCCACCGAAATCGACACCCGGCTGATGGGCATGGTGGTCGCGCTGCTGCTCATCTGGTTCGGCTTCCATATCCTGTCGGATGGGTTGTTTCTGACGCCGCGCAACCTGTGGAACCTGTCGGTTCAGGCCGCGTCGGTCTCTGTCATGGCCACCGGGATGGTGCTGGTTATCGTTACCCGTAATATCGATCTATCGGTCGGATCAATCCTTGGCTTTGTCGGCATGATGATGGCGGTGACGCAGACCAAGTTTTTGCCGGTTCTGCTCGGCTACGATCATCCGCTGATGTGGGTGCTGGCGCTCTCGCTCGGCATTGTCATCGGCGCGGCAATCGGGGCGTTTCAGGGCGCGATCATCGCCTTTCTCAACGTGCCGTCCTTCATCGTCACGCTCGGTGGTCTGCTGGTCTGGCGCGGCTGCGCCTGGATGGTGACGAGCGGCGCGACGGTCGCGCCGATGGATACCCGTTTTCGCCTGATGGGCGGCGGCGCGGATGGCTCGATCGGGGCCACCGCCAGTTGGGTGGTCGGGGTCATCGCCTGCGTGTTCATCGTGTTGTCCATCCTGCATTCTCGCCGTCAGCGCAAGCGGTTCGGCTTTCCGCTAAAGCCCATCTGGGCCGAATCTTTCATGGGGCTGATCGGCTGTGGCGCGGTGCTCGGCTCCGTCAGCGTACTCAACAGCTATTACATGCCCGTCAACCTGGCCCGCAAATATGCCGAGGCCAACAATATCGCCTGGCCGGACAGCGGGCTGGATATTTCGCTGGGCATCGCCATTCCGGTGCTGATCGCGCTTGGCATTGCCATGGTCATGAATTTCATCACCAACCGCACCCGGTTTGGCCGCTATGTGTTTGCCATTGGCGGCAATCCGGAAGCTGCCGTGCTGGCGGGCATCAAGACCCGCTGGGTAACAGTGCGGATCTTCGCGCTGATGGGCGCACTTTGCGCCATTGCCGCAGCGATTTCCACCGCCCGTCTCAATGCCGCCACCAATGCGCAAGGCACGCTGGACGAGCTTTATACCATTGCCGCAGCCGTGATTGGCGGCACATCGCTGGCCGGTGGTGCCGGCACCATTGCCGGTGCGGTCCTGGGTGCCATCGTCATGCAATCGCTGAATTCGGGCATGGTGCTGCTGGGCATGGATACACCGCTGCAAAGCATCGTCATCGGCATGGTGCTGGTCGTCGCGGTCTGGCTGGATACGGTTTACCGCGCCCGCACCCGATAAAAAGCAGGAGAAACGTTATGACACAACAGAACACGCCTCTTGTGGAAATGAAGAATATCTCCATCTCCTTCGGCGGTATTCACGCCGTCGATAATGCCTCGGTGGATCTTCATGCAGGTGAGGTCGTCGCCCTGCTCGGCCATAACGGTGCGGGCAAATCGACGCTGATCAAGATCCTGTCGGGCGCCTATAAACGCGATACCGGCGAGATCCTGATCAATGGTCAACCTGTCGACATCAGCAATCCGCGTGATGCCAAGCGCCACGGCATCGAGACCATCTACCAGACACTGGCCGTCGCCGACAATGTCGATGCCGCCGCCAATCTTTATCTGGGACGCGAGTTGCGCACCCCCTGGGGGACGCTGGATGATGTGGCCATGGAGGCCAAGGCGCGTGAGGTGATGGGGCGGCTCAATCCGAATTTCCAGCGCTTCAAGGAGCCGGTGAAAGCGTTGTCAGGCGGCCAGCGGCAATCGGTGGCCATCGCCCGCGCCATCCTGTTCGATGCCCGCATCCTGATCATGGATGAGCCGACCGCAGCGCTCGGCCCCCAGGAAACCGCTCAGGTGGGGGAACTGATCCTGCAACTGAAAAAGGAAGGTATCGGCATTTTCCTGATCAGCCACGACATCCACGATGTCTTCGATCTCGCCGACCGGGTGTTTGTGATGAAGAACGGCAAGGTGGTCGGCCACGCCCGCACGCAGGATGTCACCAAGGATGAAGTGCTGGGCATGATCATCATGGGCAAGGTGCCGCCCGGTGCCGTGCCTGGCCCCGGCGCGATGCAGGTGGTTTGAGACCCAGGTTTACGAAGCCATGCCGGAGGCGGCAGCCGCCAGCAGCACCACGCCCAGAATGATCCGGTAGATCACGAAGGGCCAGGTGGAGAAACGCTCCAGAAAGCGCATCAGGCCCCAGATGGCGATGAGCGAGGAGATGCCGCCCGCCACCAGGCCGACCCCGAGCAGCGCCCAGCCATGGCTGTCCAGCGCCAGCTTGTGCAATTCCCAGACCTCCTTGAGACCGGCCAGAAGAATGGCCGGCAAGCCAAGCAGGAAGGAAAAGCGCGCTGCTTCCTCCCGCTTGAAGCCCAACGCCAAGGCCGCCGTCATCGTCGCGCCGGAGCGTGACACGCCGGGAATCAGCGCGCCGACCTGGGCGATGCCGACGAGAAGAATATCCAGCGGGCGAATACTGGGCAGGTCACGGCGATGTTTGGCTAGAAGCTCGGTGGCGGCCAGCAGCCCGCCCATGACCAGACAGGCCAGCCCCACGGCCCAGAGGCTGCGCAGCGGTGAACCGCAGCTGTTCAGCGTATGCGACAGCGCCAGCCCGGCGACGATAATCGGCAGCGTGGCGATCAAAATCCACAGCACCAGCTGGAAATCGAAATTCTCAAAGTCACGGCGTTTGACGGCGCTGATCGAACCGCTGGCCAGTCCGTAAATGTCGCGCCAGAAATAGCTGATGACGCCAACCAGCGCCGCCATCTGCATGGCAGCCGAAAAGGCGGCGCCCGGATCAGGCCAGCCCAGCAGCGCTGGCACCACCCGCATATGGGCCGAGGAGGAAACCGGCACCAGTTCCGTCACCCCCTGCACCACGCCTAGAAACGCGGTCTGGATAAAACTCAGATCGACAAAACCCGTTGCCGAACCCACCACGCATGCATCCGCCATCTTATACCCTTTGCCTAGCCGCTCATTGCTCGTTCATTGCTTGTTCTGGCATCAAACGCCAGGTGTTTTGAAACCGCGACCATGGCATAAGCAAGACAGTATATTGCCGGATCGTGACAGAATACCAAAAACAGTACAGCAAGTCCGCGATTTGCGCTGGCGCTAGTCTCTCAAGACGAGCGCACTCCTCCTCTTCTGTTTTTACAGGAAAATCAAAAGGTTGGCTGGGTTTTCTTGATATTATTCAACATTATTAATGTTTAAACCTATTTGCCATTAAACTGAGGATTAGCAACACCATAATGGTAACTCTGCAAGAAAGCGGGCCGTCCGGCTCTGGAGATTAAAAATGCGCATCTCTCTTGGCCAACTTCTCATATCCCTGTTCGCGGTCATTCTTCTGGTGGTAGTTGGCCAGGGCATTTATGCGGTGACGTCGCTGAACACCATATCGGATGGGACCAACAAGATCGTCGATAAGCGGGTTCCTTCCTTCATCCTTATGGGGCAGATCAATGCTGATCTGGGCGATATCCGCGTTGCGCAGAGCAATTATCGCAGCGCCACCACACCTGAACAGCGGGCTGTGTTTCTGGGATCGCTGAACAATGGCTATGAAGCACTCGCGAAGGCTAGAAAGCAGTATGAGCCGCTGATCGTCGACAAAGAAGACCAGGAGCTTTACGACACCTTCTCCAGGGACTGGGCCAAGGCCGAGCAATTGTGGCAGAAGGTCAAGACCTTAACGGACAGCGGCAATGCGGATGAGGCAAAACAGCTGTTTCTGGGAGAGTCCCTGGCGACCTATGCCAAGGCCGGTGACGATATCCAGGCCGCTGTTGACGATCTGGCCAACAACGTTAAAGACGAGGGCGCCTCCAACGCCGAGCAAATCTCCCTGGCCACGACCGTGACCTATATCGCTCTTGCCTTAGCGTTCAGCATCGGCATCGGTGCGGCACTGGTCAGCAGCCTGCGGGTCGTGCGCCCCTTGAAGCATATGACGGACAATATGCGGACCTTGTCTTCCGGCGATACCAGCGGCAGCGTGCCTTACATGAGCCGCAAGGACGAAATCGGCGCCATGGCCGCCGCGCTTCAGGTGTTCAAGGACGGCATTCTCCACAGCCGTGCCCTGGAAGCCGAAGCCGCCAGCAACCGCCAGAAGGCCGAAGCAGACAAGCTGCGCCTTCAGCAGGAGGCCGAAGCAGCGGCACAGAAGAAATTGCAGGAAGCCACCGCAGGTCTTGCATCTGGCCTGAAGCGCTGGCGGCAGGCGATCTCGGCTTTGAACTGAAAGAACCGTTTGCCCCGGAATTCGACGCTCTGCGCCTCGACCTGAATACCGCTGTCGCCCAATTGGGCAGCACGATTTCCACCGTTGCCACCTCTGCTAATGCTATCAGCGACGGCTCACGCGAAGTCAGCCAGAGTGCGGACGACCTTTCCAAGCGCACGGAACAGCAGGCCGCATCGCTGGAAGAGACAGCCGCCGCCCTCGACCAGATCACCGTCAATGTCAGCAATTCCTCTCGCCGGGTGGAAGAAGCGCGCGGCGTGGCCAAGGAAGCCAATAGCAGCGCGGTGCATTCCGGCCAGGTGGTTGGCGAAGCCATCAGCGCCATGCAGCGTATCGAGCACTCCTCTAACCAGATCTCCAACATCATCACCGTGATTGACGAGATTGCCTTCCAGACCAATCTTCTCGCCCTGAATGCCGGTGTCGAAGCCGCCCGTGCGGGCGAAGCGGGCCGTGGCTTTGCGGTGGTCGCCACAGAAGTGCGGGAACTGGCGCAACGCTCGGCCAAGGCCGCACGCGAAATCAAGGAACTGATCAACAAATCCACCCAGGAAGTGGAAAACGGCGTGCGTCAGGTGCAAGAAACCGGCGAGGTTCTGAAAGCCATCGAGCAGCACGTCACGACGATCAACGGCCTGATGGACGCCATCGCCACCTCCTCGCGTGAACAATCGGTCGGCCTGTCAGAGGTCAATACCGCCGTCAACCAGATGGACCAGGTCACCCAGCAGAACGCCGCCATGGTAGAAGAAACCAGCGCCGCCAGCGCCAACCTTGCGCAGGAAAGCGTGCGCTTGCAACAACTCGTCTCCCGCTTCATCGTTCCCGGCGGATCAAGAAGCGTCGACAACCGTTATGCGGCGTAAGCAGGCGTGAGGGGGCGAAGCTGGTTGGCGGGGCGCGGAGGGCTCCTGGCATTTCTCCCTCCCGTTTTGAAAAATGGGGGGAGAAGGTGCAGCAGGCGGATGAGGAGGCGAAGCTTGGGTGAAGAGTGCCGTGGGTTGGATCTATTTGGGGAATGAGGTTGCAAGCGCCATTATGGTTGCTATTCGCAAACAGTCGATACTCGCGCCCCTCTGCGGAGGTCAGCGCATCAGTCGCCGGTTGGCCTTGGCGTCAGTGTCCTCACGTTCCGCATGGTAGAGATACCTGCGCTCCATATCGCGATGCACCGCCGCCACACGCGGGTGGGTGTATTCCATCGCGTCCGCCCACAGCGCGTATTTCGTCGCAAGCTCACGTTCTTGATCGCCGCCATGGCCGCGCCAGGTCGCGCCACGCGAATTAAAGAGCGCCATTTGAAGGCCGCGACCGATATGCTCCGTCATTACCTTCTCAAGAGCATCGCGGACGGGGATACATGGCCAGACGCCGTCCTCGTCTACCGGCGCATGTGATAAAAGCTTACCGAGCATCTGGTCGCCCACGTGTTCACGCGCGATTGCGGCGCAACCGGTGCGGGCATTCTCGATCCAACGCACCAGATCAGCGCTGTCGATCGTCCTGTCATCCTTACTTCCGGGAATGAGAGCAATGACATCGAGCAGCTTGTAGGCGGCGTGTGCGCGGGTGGATTTTTGCTCGCTGTGATCCGACCGCAGCTCGGCTGGGTCTTCGTTACCGTCGCTTCGCTTGAACGAGAAGCCGACCGCCTGAACGAACAGTTCGGGGTTGCGCGCGATTTCCTTTTCGAGGTTTTCCGGGTTACCTTCCCCGTCGTCGAAAATGTCGATGAACGCGAATTCTAGGCCTGCCATCGCGTCGGTTTTCACGTCAGCGCTCCCACTCAGTCGACGGAATGCCTTGCGCAGATCATGCCGGTCGAGCTGATAGGTATTTGCCGGTTCGTCCGATCCGCGGGCAATGGCAGCGAGTAGATCAAATAGCACCAGCGGCGGCAGTTCATTCATCGAGAAGTGTGCGAACCGGAAGGCCGCGCGCGGGCGATTGGCTTTCAACAAATTCATTACGCCGACCAACAGGTCGTCCTCGTCGCGATTCCAGTTGGGAGGGACCTCGCGCCAATAAGCTGTGCGAATATCGTCATCAAACGAGTCTAAAACCGCCCATGTCGCCCGGTCGAACGGAGCGCTTGTCAGCAACGGCACCACCTTTTCGTCCGATACCCGATGCGCCGCCTTATCGAGAATATTACGTCCAGATCCTTGGGCCAGAATCCCCATGACCACCGCCCGCCGGGCACCGTCGAGATCGCCGCCCCCGATGAATTTCAGCACGGCTTCGATCAACGCAGCTTCATCGCTCATGGTAGCCGCGAACGCCCAGCCCAGATTATAACCGGCATCACCAGTCTCGGCCAACTTCATCACGGCAGCGACGCCGCCTGTCTGAAATACTTCCTGTGCAGCGTTTTCGCGCAGGCGAGTAATGCGCTCGTCGCGGGCGTGATAATCGAAAGCCTCATCCTGGATCTCGTCAGCCGACTCATCGACCCAAGACTTGCTAAACAGCCACGCATTCCGCTGCACAGGGTCTTTCGGTTCGAGCCGGTCGTACGCTGCCCTCGCGCGCGAATCTGTCTTAATCGCCTTGCGCCCGCCTTTTTGCAGGATTGCCCGCCTAGTCATGGTGGTCACGCGGATGCGCTCGCGCACCGCAGCCTTGTCCTCATCAGTGGCCGTCGCCGTCCACGCATCGATCAAGTCCCAGACTTTAAATTGGAGTTCCTCCGCGACACCACTCAGATTATCTACCAAGTCACATATCATGCCGCACGTCAGCGAAGGCCAGTTGATCGCCATGTCAAAGGCGAACAACGCGAAATCATTCGCTTCGCTTCCCGAAATGGGATCGCCAAGGCCATGACCGTCCGGGCGCCAGCGCGGCTTATGGCTATAACCGCCGAACCTCGAATGCGGCGCAAACTGGTCGAGACAGATCGGCCACGCCACCATGGGATACTCTACAGCCAGCTTCTTAAACGCAGCCTTTCGTGCCGCCAATGGCGCGCTCGTCTGCGGCATCCAGGCCCTGAACATCGCCGCGAGGCTATTGGAGGGCTTGTTAATTAGATTGTCGTGAAGTGGCCGTTCGGCAAGCTTGCCAAGCACCAACACCGTCCGCATGAACAGTTGCTGAGACCAACCCAGCCCTTCTAGCGCCCACAGCAAGCTGGTGCGGGGGGTGCTCCCGAACATCGCGTCACTATTGGGTCGGATCATCGCCATGGCGGCGGAGTCGTCTGTCTTCAAATCGGCTTCAATGATCGACAGGAAGGTCTCAGGGGCGGCCTCGGCGTACACCCCCACATTGTCGATCTGCGATTCCAGAAGATGCGGAGTCATTGGCATCAGCAGCGTCCGCACGAGGACGGACGCGCGCACCGCCGCGTCGAAGTCGATACGTGTTTTGAACAGGCTGTGACCGTAGACAGATAGCAGCACCAGCGTCTCGCCGAGGCCGTTGCGCAGTGCTCCCGAAATTTCGCGCTGCTTGCCGTAGATGTTCGCAGCCCAACGGTCCTTCTCAGCCAACTCAAGCCTTGGATCATCCTCGCTCAGAACGACCTCTGCGACAGCGAAGAACCGTTCCAGATCGACAGCCGTGATGGCGTCGCGGATTGCGAATAACAGGTCGATTTTCGAAACGACGCCGCGCAGCGAACCAACCGACCAGACCGGCGAACCGTCGAGCGGCAGCAACGCCAACAGGCGGCGTTCTAGCTCGGCGAACGGCACGTCTCCGGCCAGCAATTCCAGCATCGCCTGATCGGTCTTGTTGTCGGCCTTCCAAGTCCCCCCGAAAAAGAAAGGAATCAGGCTAGCTGCCAAGACAGCATCCGATGCCCAATCGGGGCGGTTAATTGCTGGCAGCTGGGAAAGGCGGCGTCGCAAGACGGTCGGCGACCGGCCGGATTCACGGTTGAGTTGATCAATGCGGTCGCGGTCCAGACCCATTGTCTGCAAGGCCGCTTCGAACGACTGCCAGTTCAGGGTTTCAAGTTCGATGTCGGGCTGTTCGGCCAGCGCGTTACGCGTGTAGATAACGAAGGATGGCATTGATGCGCTGAACGGTGCAAATTCCTTTTCGACCTCGCGCGATGCGATCACCGGGATGAAGTTTGAAACCTGCGACGCCAGCTTACTCAACGCACCAGGCTTGCGAAAGACAATCACGCGGTCACGGTAAACGCTGAATTCTTTGCTATCGAGCGCAAAAACGGAGCTGAGGAAACCGAGTGCTTCATCCTTGGAATCGGCGGTGACAACAAGAGGGCGATAGGGCGTTTCGGTCAGACCACGACGCACGGTGGCTTCCGCTGACCGCACAGCATCGGTGAACAGGGCAGGCGTCAGCTCAGGTTTACAATCCGCGCTCCAGACCTTCCACGCCTCGTCGAGCGAGAGCGCACCATCTGAGTCCTGCCCAGTTTCGTTGGCGAACCAAGTCTGGCCGGGGAGCGACTGTTCCAGCCATTGCTCAAGGTCGCTGGCATCGTAAGCGCGCACGTCCTTCCAGTGTTTCTTCGCCTTCTGCTCCTTGATCCACGCGGCCTTGCCGGACCAATCGCGAGGCGTGACAAACACGAACGTCATGTTTTTACGGACAGCGTCCACCGTTCCGCCAACGCTTTTTCCGTAGTCGTGATCCGCCTTCGTCTTGATGTTTTGGTTAACCCCGAACTCCCAACCAGAGTGGCCCGCTGGAATCCACGGCGTTGCCTGTTCCGAAATGATCTCACCGTCCCAGCCCGGTTGCTCGCTGTCATCGTTGCCGGGGAAATCAACCTTTGAGAGGTTGGAGGCGGTTGAGTTGACGAGGGTTCGCAAAAACACCGAGAGTCGATGCCGCGCGGCGATGCCCGACGAAGCCCATGCCTCAATGCGAGCCGCCTTGATTTGTAGAAATGGCGGCACGTAGGATTTGATGGCTGACGTCTCAGTTGAGCGCTTCGCGCGAGCAGCGCTCCATGCGCTCTGACGGTCGAGAAGGTCACGAGCGGATGCGCCGAACGCAGCCTCAAGCCTAGCCGCCATTTCGGGGGACAGATCGGCGTTGCCGTTCAAGAAATTGGAAAGTGCGGGGCGACCGATTTCGAGCTGCGCCGCTGCCTTCGTAACGCTCATCCCAGCGGGGATGACTTGCTCGCGCACGTAAATGCCGGGGTGTTGAATTTCATTGTTCACGTTAAAATCCTAACGGCACGATCCAAAAGTCGCAGTAGTGTAGCGCTACACAATACAGACGTCAACTTGGGTGAGAGATAATTGTACAAGAACCCCAGCAAACGGCGCGGATGGCGCTGTGATGGATTCGTTATGTCGAGCCTCGACGGACGACTGCTTTTCGGGTACGGTCAAGTAGCTCCAAATGACCGAACCGAGAGCACAAAGCTGTCTTCCAGTGGTCGATTTTTTGTCCACTCCGGCCCAAAAGCCCCCACCAAATACCCCACCCCTACCGCTTCAAACTCCCCAAAATGCCCCGCACCAGCGCCCGGCCGAGCTGGTTGGCGACTTGGCTAGCGAGTGAGCGGGCGGCGCTTTTCATCGCGGCCTCGATCACCGTTTGGCGTTGGCGGCCGGGGGGTGCGGTGCGGTCAGGCGCTTGGCGGGTGGTGGTGGTTTTTTGGTCTGGTGCTTCATCGCCAAAGCCCGGCAATTTCCAGCGGCTGGCGGCGCTGCTGTCTTCGGCGCCGTCATCGGTCCTATCGTCGGCCCCGCTGCGGCCTGCGGCTTTTTCGGCCCGTTCCGCGAGGATTTCGAAGGCCGAGTGCCGGTCGATGGTGCGATCATAGAGGGTCGCCATGGGGCTGGCGCCGATGATTGTCGCCCGTTCGCTGTCGGTCAGCGGGCCGATGCGGGCGGAGGGCGGGCGGATCAGGGTGCGCTCGACCATTGAGGGTACGCCCTTGCCCTGAAGGGTCGAGACCAGCGCTTCACCGGTGCCAAGTGCCGTAATCACCTCTTCGCAGGAAAAGGCCGGATTGGGCCGGAAGGTTTCGGCGGCGGTCTTTACCGCCTTCTGTTCGCGGGGCGTATAGGCACGCAACGCATGCTGCACCCGGTTGCCCAATTGCGCCAGGATGGTTTCCGGCACATCCAGCGGATTTTGCGTGACGAAATAAACGCCGACGCCTTTGGAGCGGATCAACCGCACCACCTGCTCCACCCGCTCGACAAGAACGCTTGGCGCATCGCGAAACAGCAGATGCGCCTCATCAAAGAAGAACACCAGTTTGGGCTGAGCCAGATCGCCAACCTCAGGCAGTTCCTCGAACAGTTCCGAAAGTAGCCAGAGCAGGAATGTGGCGTAAAGCCGTGGGTTCATCATCAGCCGGTCGGCGGCCAGCACCGAAATCGTCCCTCGCCCATCCGGCGCGACCCGCATGATATCCTGGATAGACAGCGCCGGCTCACCAAAGAACTGGTCGGCGCCCTGGCTTTCCAGCAGCAGCAACGCCCGTTGCAGCGAGCCGACCGAGGACTTGGACACCAGCCCGAACTGGCCCGATAGTTCACTGGAATTTTCCGCCATATAGGTCAGCAGCGCCTGCAAATCCTTGAGATCCAGCAGCGCCAACCCGCCCTTATCGGCGATTTTGAAGGCAATGTTCAGCACGCCTTCCTGGGCTTCCGAGGCCTCCATCAGCCGGGCCAGCAGAAGCGGCCCCATTTCGGCGATGGTGGTGCGGACCCTGTGACCCTTTTCGCCGTAGAGATCCCAGAAGGTGACCGGAAATTCCGCGAAGGGATAGGGCGAAAGCCCGATCTCCTCAGCGCGCTTCAGCAGGAAATCCTTGGCCTCCCCCGGCGCGGCGATGCCCGACAGATCACCCTTGATATCGGCGCAGAACACCGGCACACCCGCACTGGCGAAACCTTCCGCCAGGATTTGCAGCGTCACGGTCTTGCCGGTGCCGGTGGCGCCGGTGATCAGCCCGTGGCGGTTGGCCAGTTTCAGATCCAGATATTCCGGTGCGTTAAACGCATCATCCGGCTTGCGGCTGGCGCCGAGAAACAATTTTCCATCTTCAAGCATCGCGTCACATCCCCTCGACACGCCTTCGCGACAACAGCACCGGGCGTTTTATCAAACACATAAGCGCTGCATGGTCTTCTCCCTCAACCGGTTTCGATTGAAGGACGTGTACAATCGCCGAATGCCCCTTCGGTCATGCACTTGTTGTTCTTAGCAGAATATGGAACATCCTCAACTCCGTCAGCGGTTTCACACGGCTTTGAGCAGATTGAAGGCGCTTGCCGCTTGAGTTTGCGGCCTGAGTAAATTACGTTGACGTGAACGTCAAAAAACCTTTGAGGAGCATCCCATGAGCGAATTGGTCACCCGCATTTCCGACAATGTCGGCATCGCCCCGGACACGGCGGAAAAGGCGCTTGGCATGATGCTGGGCTTTTTGCAGCGCGAAGCCGATGACGGCGCGGTTGCCCGGATGATCGAAGCCATGCCCGGCGCACCTGAACTGGTGGCTATGCACAATGGCGAAGGCAAGAGCGGCGGCCTGCTGGGTGGCCTGATGAGCGCCATCGGCGGCGGCGGCATCATGGGTCTCGGGCAGCAATTGATGAGCCTTGGACTAGGCATGGGAGAAATTTCGGCGCTTGCCAAGGAAACCATGGCCATTGCCCGCGAACATGCTGGTGACGAAGTCGTGGACAAGGTCGTGGCATCCGTACCGGGCCTTAGCCAGTTCGTCTAACACGCACCAGTCAGACTCTCCTTTCAAATATCTCAAACCTTGCAAATATCTCAAGCACCTGATGCATTTGAGATATTTGCAACGCGTTGAAGGTTGGACGCAGGTGTGCTTGCCATACATGGTGGTATTCGCAGGCTATTTGGATTTTAACACCGAACATTAGCATTTATTTAGAAAATCAAAGATACGGTTCCGTAGGACTTACAACCAGTCGGAGTCATTTGATGAAAATGCCAGTGCAATCGGTTTCAGCAAAGCTTCTGCTGGCAGCAGGGGTCGTGATAACGATATCTCTGGGCGGCTTCTCGATTGTCGGCATATTTGCCACCAAAACGCAACTGAGCGACAATATTGTCGCCGTGGCGACGCAAAAGGCCGAGCTTGCCTCCAGGCAGGTAACGGCAGATATTACCAATGTGGTTTCCTCTGCGAACAGCGTCGCGGCAAGCCTGTCAGGATTGATTGAAAACGGCGCCGGCAGCCGCGCCGATGTCATCGCCGCGCTGAAAAACATTCCACCACAATATCCAAGCATGTTCGGCGCATGGATGACCGAATTGCCTGATGTCCCCGCGGATCTCAAACTGCAAGGCGCTGAGGGCACCAATAAACAAGGTCTGTTCACGGCCTATTGGACCAAGGATGACAGCGGCAAGCTGGGATTTTCCACCTGGGACATCAAAACCACCGAACAATGGTATGCCGAACCTCTGGCAACCGGCAAGAGCCTGATTACCCAGCCTTATATCTCAACCACCGGCCAGTTGCTGACATCGATATCCTTGCCGGTAAGAGTGAATGGCAAGATTGTCGGTCTGGCGGGCGTCGATATCAAGCTGGACGATCTCGCCGCGACAATCAGCGCTTTGCGGCCCTTCGAAGATGGCCGCATCATGCTGCTGGCCGATAACGGCAAATGGCTCGTTAATACCGACAAGTCCCTGATGATGAAAGACTATGCCGATACCGGGGCCGCCGAGGTCAAGGCGGCGCTTGCCGATGGCAAGACGCGCATCATCCATGGCCTGCGGGATGGCGCGACACGGATTGTCTTTCCCTTTACCAGCCCCGGTATGAACAAGACCTGGGCCACCGTTCTGGACATTCCGGACAAGACCTTCACAGGTCCGATCAAGGAACAGATCATCGCCATATCATCCAGTTGCCTGATCATGCTGACGATTGGTCTTTGCCTGATTTACTTTGTCTCGACGCTGATCGTGCGTCGTCCCTTGGCCAATGTGGTGGCAGGCGTGCGTGTGATGGCCGGTGGCGATTACGATAAACCGATTGCCGGAACAGGCCGTCCCGATGAATTTGGCACCTTGGCGACAGCGCTCGACCAGTTCCGCCGCGAACTCGCCAATGGCCTGCGCGTGCAGCAGGAACAGGATTCCTTGCGCAAAAGCGTGGAACAGGACCGGGAACGCCAGAGCGCGCTGGAAAAGGCCAAAGCCGAAGATTTGCTACAGTTTGTCCAGCAGGTCCAGGCTGGCTTCGATGCCCTGGCCGCAGGCGATCTGACCGTGCGCATGCAGGACAATGTCGCACCGGAATTCGACGCAATCCGCCAGAATTTCAACACATCGGTGGCAAGCCTTGAGGAGGCGATCGGCGCCGTTGTCCACGCAATCGGCACGATCCGGTCCGGTCTTGGCGAAATTTCCGCCGCCTCCAACGACCTGGCGCGGCGCACCGAACAGCAGGCCGCATCGCTGGAAGAAACCATTGCAGCACTCGGCGATGTGTCACGCGCCATCGACGGCACGGCCGACGGGGCTGGCCGGGCGCAGTCGGTCGTTACCGCCACCCGCGACAATGCCGCCAAGGGCGGAGATATCGTCTCCCGCGCCATCGAGGCGATGACCGCCATCCAGGGCTCATCCGAAAAGATCGGCAATATCATCGGCGTTATCGACGAGATCGCCTTCCAGACCAATCTTTTGGCCCTGAATGCCGGGGTTGAAGCGGCCCGCGCCGGGGAATCGGGCAAGGGTTTTGCCGTGGTGGCGCAGGAAGTGCGCGAACTCGCCCAGCGCTCCGCCAATGCAGCCCGCGAAATCAAAGCGCTGATCTCCACCTCCAGTGCCCAGGTTGAAACGGGTGTCCATCTCGTCAGTGCCTCGGGGTCCTCGCTGCAACAGATTGTCGATCAGGTCGCCAACATGAGCTCGACAATAACAGACATTGCCAATTCGGCCCGCGAACAGGCCACATCGCTGCGCGAAGTCACCAATGCGGGCGATGTCATGGACAAGGTCACCCAGCAGAACGCCGCCATGGTGGAAGAAACCACCGCCGCGGCCCAGAGCCTTGCCCAGGAAACCGAAAACCTCGCCCATATGGTCCGGCGTTTCCGGACCAATTCCGGCCAGCCCCAGCGCTACGCCAAGGCGTCGTGAGATCGGCATCGGGTCTTCGATCATCTGCATGAAGATAAATGCCGCCTGATTGCTCGGCGGCATTTCGCTTTCATGGTTTCGCCAGTGGAATATTTTTTTCACAAAAAGGTGGGTGCGGCCCAGCAATCGGGGTGCAGCCTTAGACTTTCGTTAGAATCTCTATGCAACCTTAGACAAAATTCGGCAAACCGAGGGGCTGGTTGCAATGAGTATACAGGTAGGGACTGTTTCAGGAAAACTGATGCTGGCGGCAGGTGCCGCGATGGCGGCGCTCATCGCCTCCTATACGGCATTGAGCGGTTGGGAAACCAGCAAGCGCGTCAATGATCAGGTGGTGGCGCTCGCCTCCGAAAAGGCGGCCTCGGTCGCCAATCAGGTGGCCGTGCAGATCACCGATGTGGTGTCGGCCGGAACCAGTGTGGCTGGCAGCCTGTCCGGCCTGATCGAAAACGGCTCACGCAACCGCACCGATGTGATTGCGCTGTTGAAAGGCGTTCCGACCCATTACAAAACCATGTTCGGCGCCTGGATGACCGAAGTGCCGGAAGCCCCGCAGGAGCTGAAGCTGCAAGGCACCGAGGGCAGCAACAAGGTGGGGATTTTTGCGGCTTACTGGACCAAGGATGATAGCGGTAACCTGGAATTTTCCACCTGGGTCACCAAGACCGCCGACCAATGGTATGCCGAACCCTTGTCAACCGGCAAGGGGTTGATTACCCAACCGTATATCTCCACCACGGGCAAGCTGTTGACCTCGGTTTCAACCCCCGTCGTCGTCAAGGGCAAGATCATCGGTCTTGCCGGTGTGGATGTGCAGCTGGGCGATCTTTCCGCCTCGATCAGCGCCATGACCCCGTTTGACGGCGGCCGGGTGATGCTGGTGGCAGACAACGGCAACTGGCTGGTTCATCCCGACAAGGACACGCTGATGAAGCCCTATGGCGACACGGGTGCTGCCGATGTCAAGGCCGCCCTTGCCGATGGCAGGATGCGCATCCTTCAAGGCCTGCCTGATGGTGCGACGCGGCTGGTCTTTCCTTTCACAGCGCCGGGCATGAACAAGACCTGGGCCGCCGTTCTCGATGTACCGGCCAAAACCTTTTCCGAACCTGTTGTCGCACAGGTAACCTCCACCGCCATCAGCGGGCTGATCCTGCTGGTCATTGCCCTGGTGATGATCTACGGCGTTTCCATCCTCATCGTGCGCCGCCCGCTGGGCGACGTGGTGGCAGCCGTGCGCCGCATGGGCAGTGGCGATTACCAGACGGACGTGACCGGCAAGACCCGCAGCGACGAATTCGGCATGCTGGCTTCGGCACTCGACAGTTTCCGCCTTGATCTCGCCAATGGCCGGTCCGTGCAGGCGGAACAGGAAAAGCTCAGGGCCAGCGTCGAGAGCGACCGCGAGCGCCAGACCGCACTGGAACTGGCCAAGGCGGAAGATCTGCGCCATTTCGTCCAGCAGGTGCAGGCAGGCTTCGACGCGCTGGCCGCGGGCGACCTGACCGTGCGGATGAACACCCATGTCGCACCGGAATTCGAGGCGATCCGCCAGAATTTCAACACCTCGGTCGCAGCGCTTGAAGACGCGATGGGCTCGGTGGTTTCCACCGTCAGCACGATCCGTTCCGGCCTTGGCGAAATCTCCGCCGCCTCCAACGATCTGGCACGCCGCACCGAGCAGCAGGCCGCCTCGCTGGAAGAAACCATTGCCGCACTGGGCGATGTGTCGCGCGGCGTCAACGGCACCGCCGAAGGCGCAGGCCGCGCCCAACATGCCGTTACCGCCGCCCGTGACAATGCCGCCAAGGGTGGCGACATCGTCGCCCGGGCCGTGGAAGCGATGACTGCCATCCAGGGCTCATCGGAAAAGATCGGCAACATTATCGGCGTCATCGATGAGATCGCCTTCCAGACCAATCTTCTGGCCCTGAACGCCGGTGTGGAAGCTGCCCGCGCTGGTGAAGCCGGTAAGGGCTTTGCGGTGGTTGCCCAGGAAGTGCGCGAACTCGCCCAGCGTTCGGCCAATGCCGCCAAGGAGATCAAGGCACTGATTTCCACCTCCAGTGCGCAAGTCGAGACCGGCGTCGGCCTCGTCACCGCATCCGGCACTTCGCTGAAGGAAATCGTCGAGCAGGTGGTCGAGATGAGCACCACCATCACCGACATCGCCAACGCCGCCCGCGAACAGGCGACCTCGCTGCGCGAAGTCACCGCCGCTGGCGACCAGATGGACAAGGTCACCCAGCAGAACGCCGCCATGGTGGAACAAACCACCGCAGCGGCCCAGAGCCTGACCCAGGAAACCGAACAGCTCGCCCAGATGGTCCAGCGCTTCCGCACCAATGCCGGAGGCTATGGACAGCAGCGATATGCGATGGCGTCGTAAGATTAAACAAGGGGGCGGCTGCGCTGCCCCCTGCCCTGCCTCGCACACAATATTGAAGTGATAAAGGGCGCGCGTATCTATCGACTTCCGCTTGTTGCATGCGCTCAATTGGTGTAGCGATCCGGCATTTGCGATAGGTTCAAAGAGGCCGAAAATGATCGGAAATGTGCCCTCCCCGTTGGCGGAACTCGCCAGACAGATAGCAGCCACGGCGACCCTTGAGGGCGAATTCGTGTTGCGCTCCGGCCAGGTTTCCAACCGTTATTTCGATAAATATCGCTTTGAGGGAAACCCGGTTCTTTTGAGAGAGCTGGCCAAGGCCATGGCCTCCCTGCTTCCGCCGACGACCGAAATCCTTGCTGGCCTGGAACTCGGCGGTATTCCGCTTGTCACCGCGATTTCGTTGGAAACAGGACTTCCCGCCGCCTTCGTTCGTAAAGAGGCAAAAACCTATGGAACCTGCCGCGCCATCGAAGGACAGGACATCAGGGGCCGCCGCATCACCTTCATAGAAGACGTGATCACCACAGGCGGCGCCGTCGCCGACGCGCATCGATTGGCTGTGGCGGAGCAAGCAGACATTCTTGCCGTCGTTTGCGCAATCTGGCGCGGAAACGGCAGTCCTCATATCACAAACGCGCCTGACCTTCCGGTATTCCCGGTTTTCACCATGGCTGATCTGGAGAAGTGATCCCGGACCTTGGACCGGTCAAGGCCCGATTCAGGGCCCGACGAAGATAGAGGCGTTGAATTCGCTCAAAATCACTTCGCCCGAGGCCACCGGGTTGCTTTCATAAAACCGCTCGATTGCCGCATCGTCCATCATCTCTAAAATATACGCCTGGATGATCTGGTAGTAGTGGTCCCGCAGCACGGTTGAATCCGGATCGAGATTGGTGACGCAAACGGTGCCGGTCGGCTGGGTATCGACGAGGGTGATGTGCAGGTCTGGCCGATAGGTCTTGAGGATCGGGATGATTTTCCAGACGTCGCCGGTCCAGGACGGTGCATTGTCGCGGTCACGCCGGCCAGCCAGATTATAGACGCGCTCGGTCATTTCCGCATTGATCGGCAGGCAATCGTCCAGCAGGATCACCGTATCGCGGTGGGCGATCCGCTCGCTGTTGATGAAATCGCGCAGCAGATATTCGAACTGGTGCAGGCCATCTAGAAAAATCACGTCCGGCGATCGGCCCAGGATCACGCGCGGATCGTGATCGCGGAAAAATACGTCGCTGGTCATGCTGTAGAGATGAACCGCATTCTTGTTGGCGAGTATGTCGTAGCGGATCTTGAACTCCGGATCGACGCCGATGGCCTCGCATCCGACCCCTGACAGCGTGCCGCCATCCCGGACCCCGACCTCGAGATAGCCACGCGCCTGTTTCTTGCCAGCAATCGCGGCAATGAAGTCACGGTAGGCAGGGCCTTGATGATTGCGTCTGAACATGTTTTCAATTTCCTCGCCTGGAGATGGCCCGATCCAGGCCAAGACTGACTCTCTCCGCTTTGCTGTCATGGAAGAGCCAATAAATTGCACAACCTGATGTGCCAGCCTTGGCTTGTATGAAACTGAACCGAAGCGGCAGCCGGGCGATGTTTCAAAACAATCACCGCCGGACGAGCCACATTGATGAACGAAGGGATGCAAGCATGGGCCTACGCAATATTCTGATCGAAGGCGTTTCAGGAACCGGCAAGACCTCTGTCGCCACCGAACTGCAACGGCGCGGCTACCACGTCATCCACGGTGATCGTGAGCTTGCCTACCAGGGCGACCCCGAAACCGGTGAACCGCTGGATGGCTCTGTGCCAACGCAGGATCTTCTGGATGTGGCCTTCGGGCACAAACACCACCTGTGGGATATCGATAGGGTCAAAGCGCTGATCGCTGACCACAGCCACCCGATCTCCTTCTTCTGCGGCGGCTCCCGCAATTTCCCTCGGTTTATCGAGCTGTTTGACGACGTCTTCGTTCTCGACGTCGATCAGCACACCCTTAAAAACCGGCTGGCCGGAAGACCCGAAGACGAGTTCGGCGGAAAGCCAGCCGAGCGGGATCTGATTATGCGACTGCATGCGACGAAGGAAGACATTCCCGCAAATGCCACAGTTATTGATGCGACAATGCCGGTTGATGCGGTTGTCGAGGCCATTTTAGTGAGGCTAGAGAAAGGCTTCAGGTGATACGGGCGGGCGGGTTTTCACTTGAAAGCAGACGTGCCATTGCCTCGATGATGGTGCGTTCGTCATAGGGTTTTGAGAAGAAGCGACTTCCACCAGGCAACATACTTTCCTCGATAATGGCAGCACCGGATGTGACGATCAGCTTCACCGGCGGCCACCGATCACGGATGGAGTGGGACAATTTGATACCGTCCATCGCCCCCGGCATCTGAACATCGGTGAACACAAGGTCAATGTCGTCTCGCGATTCCAGGATGCGGATTGCCTCGTCAGCGTCGCCAGCCTCCAGCACGTCGTAGCCCGCCGATAGGACAAGATCGATGGCACCCATTCGGATCAACGGGCTATCTTCCACGACCAGGATAACCGGTCTGCCGTTCTTCATTGTTCACTCGATCTATGAGGCTAGCCACAATGCCGCGGCCTTTAGAGTTTTTCGGAAAAGTGGAAAGCAGTTTTCGAAAAAACCGATGCGAAAACAAAATTTTATGCGTCCTACAATGCCGTTTTTTCCGCACAACACCGTTAGCGTTTTGGGGAGCCGTTTTGTTCCTATGCCGCTGGAGAAAAGTCGGCCTGGAGGTCCGATGCGTCCCGATGACTGATCGTAATCACCGTACCTGGCTCTGCGCTGCTCAACGTAATCTCACCGTTCATATTCTTCACGAGCGCCTCCACAATACCCGTCCCCAATCCCGCCTTGGGCGCATCGCTGCCCACCGGCATTCCTATGCCGTTGTCGGTAATGGTAAGCGTCCAGTCCTTGCCCGCCGACCGATAGTCGATGACGATCGTCCCGGCCCGCCCGTCTGGAAAGGCATGTTTAAGAGCATTGATCACCAGTTCGGTTACGATGAGCCCCAGACTTATCGAGACGTCCGCATCCACAGTACTATCGTCAACCGTCACCTGGATCGATAGCCTCTCGGGGTCGGCGATCATCGATGCGCCGAGGCTTTGGCACAGTTGCGTGAAGTAGGCACTGAGTTCAACGCTGCCGCCGGGAGATGCGGAAAGCTGCCGTTGCAGCGCTGCGATAGACATGATGCGTTGACGGGCATCGTGGAGATGTCCGCGTGCCTCCTCCGACTGAACGCGACGTGCGCTCTGCATCAGGACGCTGGCGATGATCTGCAAACTGTTGGCGACCCTATGCTGGACCTCCTGCAACAGGATGGCCTTGTCGCGAACCAGATCGTCTTTCAAGCGCGCTTCAGCGCGCATGTCGGTCACGTCGGTTATGGCGAGAAGCAGACGAATATGGTCGAGGTCGCCATCGTCGAGCGTTCGTGCATTGACGACCAACCGCCGCGTTTTCTGGTTTGGTCGCTTCAGGTCGAGCTCGTAGGCATCGACGTTTACACTGCCGGTGGCAGTCGCCATCAGCAGCGACTGAAGCCTGGGCATCGCCCATTCCCCGCTGCCAAGTTCGCCGAGGCGCTTGCCGGCGACGGACGTGGGATCGATCTCAAAAGCCCGGCAGAACGATGTGCTTGCTGCAATGATTCTAAGATCGTCAGACAGAAACAACAATGGTTCGTTGGAAGACACCACCACGGCAAGCGTGCTCGCCGCTTCGAAATGGACTGTCGGCATCAGTGGCATGAAAAGGCCCTCTAGGGCCGAAGACTTGCGGAGCAAGCCATGACTCGGCAGGCAGCGTCGGAAAATCGATGAGGTCAAGTCCAACGCTGTCACTGTAACACGCCAGACGCGTGGTTGTTGCATCAAATCGCCCAACGTGAGCGCAACACTGCCAAAGGGTTAGGGATAAGCGCGCTTTTCGGCCATGCGATATTGGCTGGTCCGTTGATAGGAGCCTAGCTGCTCCGGTGTGGTGGGGTCGTGTGTCAGTCACTGGCCTGTTGCGGACATAGTACACAGAAGCTAACGACATGGAACCATACGCGAAGATGCTTTCGAAAGGTCGGCGAATCAATGATTAGATACGAACCCATGGGATTCGATCTCGGGGCGGGAGCGACGGCGGCGGACCTTGCTCGTCTTGAGATGACTTACCACCCTGACTCAGGTGCGAAGGAACTGAGCGCGTATTTTTCTGTGAGCGGGCAGGACAAGCATCTGAGAGTGTTCTTTTCGCACGTAGACATGTTCCGGGTCATCGATGAGATGCACCGGCCGCTGGAAGAGCAAGGGATGGAAATAGTGGGGCATCTCTCCAACCACTTTGCTTACAAAGTCGAGGGAAGCTCCTTCTGGGCAGCGCAACGCGAAGTCTTCGAAGTATTGCTCCCGGAAGCTACCCACTACCTTTTTGTCACGGGAGGCGACTGCGTCGACGTAATTACAAGAGAAGAACCTCGCTTCTGCTTGGTCAATTCCAACACCGAATAGGTTGGTTTGACTTGACCTAGTTAGCCGCTTCCGGCCCGAAGCGGTCATCAGAGGGCGAAAACCGACGGCCAACAGCCCGCCTCCATTTCAGGCGTTTTCGCAACACTGAGATAATCTCAATAACAGATAGCTTTTGAGCGACAACGCCACTCAACATGACTGCTGAAGCTAAGCCCTAAGGTTATCGAGATGGTCGTCAAGTGAGATGAAGTTCGACGCAGCCTGCTGCAGTTCTTTACCGGCGTGGCTCCAAAAGACGACATCGACTTGAAAACCGTCCTCGCGGAGCTGCTGTACCGCGGGGACATAGTCGTTGTCGCCTGACACAATTGTGAAGATATCGCCTGTTTTGGCGTTCCGATAGGCATCGCGAGTGAGCGCCGCGACCAAGCCAGTATCGATCTTTTTCTCCTTGTTTGCGATGTTGCGGTCGTGAGTAATGACCTCGAATCCAGCACGCTTGGCAACCCCCCAGATCGCGTCGTTTTCAGGCGGTCGCGAGCCGAACAGCATGGCACGGGCTGTCTCGGACTTGTTAGCGCCAGCAACAAATTCGTAGAGCCTTCCGAAACTCATCCGATAGTTGTTGTCAAGGATGCGATTGTCGAACGCATCCCAGATATCGAGAGCCAGCCCCAGCTTTACCGCGCTGACGCGCTTGCCCTCAATAAAAACATTAGAATTGTCGACGTAAATCCAGTCAGCCATGCGATCTCCTGACGATGTGCCTGTTGGTAAAGGCGGAGTGAATAGGGTTTGACTTCCGAGAAATGGAACTTTGCTCATTGGCTCCCCATATCCCACCCTCTTATCAAACAACCCA
Organism: Agrobacterium vitis; assembly: GCF_013337045.2. Taxonomy (NCBI): domain Bacteria; kingdom Pseudomonadati; phylum Pseudomonadota; class Alphaproteobacteria; order Hyphomicrobiales; family Rhizobiaceae; genus Gillisella; species Gillisella vitis. Next base: position 632,714 of record NZ_CP118259.1, on the reverse strand, counting down.
AGCTTGCGTAAGTGTCTTCGCCACTAGGAGGATGATTTATGCCGAGAGCAACGGCTATATGGAACTATTCGGCTTCCAATACGACCTTTAAGTGAGAACCAGTTGGATTTAACTGCATCTAGCCCCGGTCCAGCCTCCAACCTCAAAGCGCTAGATGCCTCCTCTTGTCGCAAAACGGACCTCAAGAGAGTGACACGCTTACCCCTCCCCCAAACGACAAAAGGCCGGTCCCGCCAGACCGGCCTTTCGCCTATCCTTAACCCCAGCCTCAGGCCAGCGTAGCGGATACTTCCGTTGCTGTGCGCATGGCGTGGCTGTAGGGGCAGACGATGTGGGCGGCGGCGACGAGTTTTTCGCCGGTTTCGCGGTCGATGCCCGGCAGATCAACGCTGATGGAGACTTCGATGCCGAAGCCGGTGCCGTCTTCGCGGGGGCCGATGCCAACCGTGGCGGTGACCTTGGCGTCTTCAGGCACCTTGACCTTCTGCTGGCCAGCGGCAAACTTCAGCGCGCCGAGGAAGCAAGCGGAATAGCCGGCAGCAAACAGCTGCTCGGGATTGGTACCGGTGGCGCCATTGCCGCCTAACTCCTTCGGCGTCGTCAGCGTTACATCCAGAACGCCGTTTTCGCTGACCGCGCGGCCTTCGCGACCACCGATTGCAGATGCCTTGGTTGTGTAGAGAATAGCCATGAGAGTCTCTCCTTTTTGAAAACTGGTCGTCTTGGTTGGTTGAAGGCCGGAACATCGTGCCAGCCGCTGCGTCTGCATTCTTGGTATCACGCAATTCAATTGTACGCAATTGTTTTTTGCACATTGCATTTTTATGACAAGGCTGGGAGAATGGCAGTCTGAAATGCCCCAAAGGACACGCGACATGGACAAGACGGATCTGGTGCTGGACAAGCAGCTTTGCTTTGCGCTTTACGGCGCATCGCTGGCGCTGACGCGCACTTACAAGCCGCTGCTGGAGCCTTTGGGCCTGACCTATCCGCAATATCTTGTGATGATGGTGCTGTGGGAAACCGACCATCTGGCGGTCAAGGCGCTGGGGGAGCGGCTGGGGCTGGATAGCGGCACGCTATCGCCACTGTTGAAACGGTTGGAACAGACCGGCTACGTCACCCGCCAGCGCCAAAGCCAGGATGAGCGGCAGGTGACTGTCTCGCTCACCCCCACAGGTGCCGCCGTGCAGAACAAGGCTCTCGGCGTTATGGCGGCAATTGGTACGGCCACCGGCTGTAGCCTGGAAGAAATCGCGGCGCTGCGCGATCAATTGCAGGATTTGCGCGGCAAGCTGAATGCCGCCGCGCAGGACTCTTGATCCCTATTGCAGGACGATGATCCGCGCCTTGTTCGGCACGCGGTCATAGAGGTCGATAATGTCCTGGTTCATCAACCGCACACAGCCCGACGACATCGCCTTGCCGATGGAGTTCCATTCCGGCGAGCCATGCAGACGGTAGAGCGTGTCCTGACCGTTCTGGAAGATGTAGAGAGCGCGTGCGCCCAGCGGGTTCATCAGGCCCGGTGCCATGCCACCATTGGCGGAAGAATATTTGGCCAGCTGCGGCTGGCGGGCAACCATTTCATCCGGCGGCGTCCATTTTGGCCATTTCTGACGCCATTGGATCACGCCTTCGCCCTGCCAGGCAAAGCCCTCACGGCCAATGCCGACGCCGTAGCGCATGGCGGTGCCGCCCTGTTCCACCAGATAGAGGAAGCGGTTGGGCGTATCGACCACGATGGAGCCAGCCGGATAGCCGGTGGGATCGCTGACCCGCTGGCGATAGTAGCGCGGCGGAATCTGCTGGTAGGGAATGGCCGGAATGACGAAGCCGCCATCGACCACTTCGCCATACATGGCGTCCAGCTCCGGCGTGGATGGCGCCATGGGTCCCGTGGGCTGCACCATACCGCCCAGCGACCCCTGTTCATACACCGGGGGGCGATAGGACGAGGCGCAACTGGACAGAAGCGCTGCCGCTCCAAGGCCGGAAAAAGAGAGAAAGGCACGGCGGGAAAAATCGGGGCTTGTCATATACGGTGGTACATCCTGCTGGTCAGCAGCGCACAAACGCACGCTGCACGGTTTTGTTCCGCAAGATCCTATCTACAGCGATTTACCCGAATTTCACCGCCAATAGCGCACACACACGTTCACATTTGCGCCATTGCGTGTCGTTCAGGCAACAGGCCGGTAGGCGGAGCCTCGACCGTGGCTGCCTACACCTTACATAACCACGATCTCCGCTTTGTCCCGCACACGGGCATAAAGATCAATCACGTCCTGATTGAACATCCGCACGCAACCTGACGAAACGGCCTTGCCGACGGACTGCCAATCGGGCGTGCCATGGATGCGGTAGAGCGTGTCGCGGCCATTCTGGAAGATATACATCGCGCGCGCGCCGAGCGGATTGCGCAGTCCCGGCTCCAGACCGCCTTGCGCGGCGGCAAACTGGCGCATGTCGGGCTGGCGCTCGACCATGTCGTCGCTTGGCGTCCAGCGCGGCCAGGTCTTCTTGAACTGGATAACGCCCCTACCCTGCCAGGCAAAGCCCTGCTTGCCGAGGCCAACGCCATAGCGCATTGCCCGGCCATTGGCCTCAACCAGATAGAGATAATGCGCCTTGGTATCGACCACGATGGTGCCGGGCCGTTCCGTGGTCGGATAATCAACCTCCTGCCGCAGGAAGCGCTTGTCCACCCGGTCGAGCGGAATGGCAGTCAGCGTGTGACCGTCATCGCTCATCTGCCCGTAAATCGCCTTCTGCATTGGCGTCGCAAATGGCGAAACATAGGGCTCGGCTGCTGGCATGCCATAGGTCTGGTGGAAGGGCGTCTTGAACAGGCCGAGGAATTTATTGGGCTTTTCCGCTGGCGGCGCAGCCATCGGCTGGTTCCAGGTCGGCGCGGTCTGGGCCGCAAACACTTCCGTATTCATCCGCTGCGTATCCGTCACGAAATAGCAGCCGCCAAGCACAGACAGCGACAGGCAGACAAGCCCTGCCAACAGGGCACGAGCAACACGGGAAAACGGGCGGACAAAAACAGTAGACGACATTGCGCAACCTGGCCTGGTTCGAGATTGCCACAAGACTGACAGACGCGGCTGGCGCGAAGCTGGTGAAGGGGTGAGCTTTGAGCAAAACGAAAACGATGAGGCCGCCGCCTCAATCACCATGGAGAAACATCAATATGCAATCAAAGATAGAAAGTTACACGCAAGTTTTGATTGATAATTCGATTAAAAATTAAAGCCGGAGGTCGAGTTGAGCGCAACAATTTCATCCACCACCACGACATCATCCACCAGCGTTTATCAAACAAAGCAGACGCCGAAGCTGCCAGACGATTTTTACGAAACCGAATACACAACGCTGGAAGATCTTCCCGCAGAAGCAAGCACGGAGACTGAAACATCGGAGGACTTCGATGCTAACCTCTGGGGGGTATTACATATTGGCGGCCAAACGGTGAGAATCGGCGCATCCGGTGGGGTTGCATACTCGGTCAATCCGGAAGCCGAAGACTTTCTCGGAGAAGGCAAAGGCTTCGATCTCGACTGGGACAACCTCGATACGCCGGAAGAGATCGCCGACGCCATCATGTCCAAATACGGCGGCAAACTCACAGCAAGCTCTGTCGAAAGCGGCGACAAGAGCCTGACCAGCGAACTGATGAGCAAGATGTTCAGCAGCGATGCGCTGGTGGACCGGATGTTGATGACCAGCTCCGGCGAAAGCCTGCAAGAGGGCTTGCTGCCCTCAGACGAAGACGCGGATGGGGCGCAAGCGAGTGCTTCGGCCACCTCAGCCACCAGCGCACCGCAAGCGCAATCCACAGCCGCCTGATCGAGCGCCGCATTGCGGCACCGGGGTTTTTCATTTCCATGCTCATAGGAGGGGTCACATGAGCACTACAGTTACACCCGGCATAGCGTATGCCTATGGCTATTCCTCAACCAAGGCTGCGGAGGCCGATACCGAGTTTATGGCGAGTTTGCCTGACGATAGCCAACCCAAGACCGCCTTGCAGGTGGAAATGGAAGCGATGTGGACGGAGGCTGCGGCGGAGCAGGCCAAGATTGAAGCCGAGAGCAAGCCGGCAACAATCTATTCAAAGATGGAAATCAGCATCGGAACGGTTACCATCTACAACGAGGGCGCCTGGATGTTTACTCCTTATGAGCAAGGAGAAGGAAGTGCCGATGTCATGGAACAGTTTAGAAACAGTATCGACTGGGACAATCTCGACACGCCGGAAGAACGCACCGCTGCGATCATAGCTGAATATAGCGGCAAGCTCACCGCAGACGATTTCGAGAGCGGCGACAAGAGCCTTAAGACAGAGCTGATGAGCAGGATGTTCAGCAGCGATGCCATGGTCAACAGGATGTTCCTGACCGATACCGGTGAAAATATTCAGGACGATTTGGCCGAGACGGATGAAGATACGGCGACGGATCAAGGCGCGGACGCTGCACCGTCTCCGGCCTCCACCTCTGCGGCGGCCAGCGAGTTGTTGGCGGTGCAGGGGCTGGCCGCAGCCGTCTGATCGGCCTCCTCTGTCTCACCCATGACACAGATCTGCGGTTTGCTGATACCCAACCATTGATGGCAACGGAGGATCGCCCATGGCCTTGCAGAATTATCGCTACGTTCCCGGCACGATCATCATCATCGGCAAGCAGCCGGATGGCGATTCGGTGCGGTTTCGCCCGGATGATGAAAACCTGCTTGCCGATATCTACCGCGCCCATCTGCTGCGACCCGCCAAGGATGGCAGCCATCAACTGCGGCTGGAAGGGATCGATACGCCCGAAACCCATTACGAGAGCAAGGCACAGCCGCGCGGCGGGGTGGCGCGGGATTATCTGCTGCGCGATCTCATCGGCTTTTCCTCCTTTTCGCTCACGAAAGAAACCGTCACCGCTGCCGAGCCGCAAACCATCCAGGCCGGGATTCTGACGGCCTCCGCCGATGTTCACGGGCGGCCGATCTGCTATCTGACGTTTAACGGCAATCCGTTTTCCTCCGGCGATACCGGCGCGATTTCAACCAAGACCCTGGAGGCCAGCGCCAATTACCGGTTGATTTCCAGCGGCATGGCCTATCCCATGCTCTATAGTTCCGCGCCGGTGGACCAACGCGAGACGATTTCCGAGGCCGCAAGACAGGCGCGGGATGCGGACCTTGGCGTCTGGGCGGTGGATAAGACGGAACGGTTTGCCCTCACCGATCTCAGCGATCTTGGCTGGGCGAGCGGCAGCAAGCCGGGCGAGGAAGAGGAAGACGGCACCGGCAAGGCCCAACTGATCTTTCCGAAACTCTTCCGCCGCGGCTGCGATTTTCTCAAATCCGGTGAGACCGATCTGGTCGAGTGGCTGCGCAAGACGGAGAGCGAAAACGACAAGGTGATTATCGACAACCGAACGGAAGTGCCGCTCTCGCAATTGCTGCGCCGGGAAAACGACCGCTACCGTTTCGATGCCGATCTGACACAGGCGGTGTTTGTCGAAAAGTAATACGGAGGTTTAGAAAATGACGCTTCGTATTCCTTTTGAAAATATTTCAAGCCTCTGATAATTTTGATATATTTTCAATTTTTCAAGTCGAGGATGCGGTTCGCATCTTCGAGACTTGGCATAAGGCGACGCCTCATGAAACAGACCTGTGGTATCAGCCCCGAAGGTTTTCAAACATCAGATAGAATGCACTTGTCACAAGCAGTGTTGCTAAAACTCTGTTGAGCACTTTCAACGCGCCGGGGCTTTGCACCCACGTCCCCATACGAGCCCCGGCTGCGGCCCATACGGCAATCGAGACGTAGCACACAAGACCATAGACAAGCGCGAAGATCGGAAGGGCGAACGGAACCCCGTCAAGCGCAAACGCACCGACGCCAGCCATGCTGGCGAGCCACGCCTTGGGATTAAGCCATTGCATAGAGGCAGCTTGCAGCAGGGAGGGTGGCCTTGCTTCCTCTTCACCAGCGAGAGCCCCATGATCGACCGCCAAGCCATAGGCCATATAAAGCAGGAACCCCACCCCAGCCCATTTCACGATCAGCAGCATCAAGGGGAATTCCCGGACGCTCTCTTCCAAGCAATAGCCCACGATGAGAAGCAGCAATACGAAGCCGAGGCTTGCCCCAAGCACATGAGACTGCGACTTCCGCAGGCCGTACCGCATGCCCGAGGCGAGAGCGACAATATTGACCGGGCCGGGAGAAATGGACGCCGCCAAGGCGAAAGCTGTCATTGACAGAAGTAACGGAAAATTCACAGTCGTCTCGCTCTATCTACTTTTCTAGGGTTTGTCAGGGAAAAGTGGAAACCGGCTTTCGGTCCGGAAATGTGTAAACAAAAACTTAGAGACCTTACGCGATTCAACGAAACGCGGACGTGCTCTACAGCGCCGTGCGCCCTATATGGCGCACAAAGGTTCGCTGTCGCTCTTTATATATGCTACATAATTTTCGCTTTAAACCGATTCCGGTTTAAAGCATTATGCAGCAGCCTTATCTGATTATTCAAAGATAGAAAATTTTTTCGTGGCCTGCCTTACCTGCTGATCCGGCCCCGCGATCAGCATGGCAATCAAACCAAGCCTTTCAGCCGTGCTGGATGCAACAGCCCCGGAATACGCTTGAACGTCATTGCTCGTCGCCTGCCCCTCACCAGAGAAGACAAGAACAACCAAATCCTCACGCTGGCACAATGTCTTTGCCGTATTCAATATCTGCTGTCCACCGCTTGCCTTCAGCAGCACGATATTCTGGTTGACGGTCGCATGGGGAAGGCCATCAAGGTCAACAACCGGAGATGGCGCGAAGAAACCCTGACGGCAGGCTGCCAATTGCCCACTTAAAATCGCGGCGGCATTCGCAGCCAATCCGCCTGATAGCGCTTTTGTTACGACTATGGCGACTCTTTGCATTCCGATGCCTCCGATGCAAACAATAGCCAAGCCATATCCCGTTGACGGCGCAATACTTGACATATCGGCAGATTAAAATGCTCAGCAACTAGCTGATTCGTGACCGCCGCGAACCGCAAATCATCTTCATTCATGCAATGCGCAGCGACTTCGTTACTAGAAACTTCTACTGTTTCGCCATACGTGAAGCAAGAAATGCATGGAAGGAGGCTTGCGGTCGCTGGATGGTGAAACAGTTTTTCATAACGATGCGCACCTAGCCGGCCACAAGCAACCAAGGCAGGAATTTCGAACGTCGTCGCGCCTCTTAAAGCAAGCCGCTCATCCATAAGAAAGGAACCTACACCAGGGTAAGCAGCAGGCACCAGCAGCAAATCATCGGCCTCACCGCGCAAACCGGCTGCGGCCTCTTCAAATGAAGGGTATCCAAATATATTTGAATTTTCGAATAGTTTTTTTGCCGCAAATATCGAACACGTTATTGCCGTCTCAACATTGCCAAGGGTGTGAATTCGACCGCGAAATCGCCTATAGTTAAATTCATTCAATATCATCTAAAAACACCTCAGATAGACTTGGCTGTTTATAGGACTGCGTCACAAGTTATGTCAATCATAGATTGCAAACCATCATCCTAAACGCTCTTTTCCGAACACACTCGCCTACCGCGCGCCCAAGTCGCTGTTGAAGGGCCTACAACACCGATCCGCAGTGTCACCCAATCATGAACACTGCATTTCTCTTTCGCTCGGTTGTGAAACAGCCCCTGCCCGCCTACATCGGGCAGGCAATTCTCCTCCCATAAGGATAGTATCGTGCTGCTTGATAAATTGAACTGGCGTTATGCCGCCAAGAAAATGGACCCGTCAAAGACTGTTGCCGAAGACAAGGTCGAGCGTATTGTCGAGGCGGCCCGGCTGGCGCCGACCTCCAGCGGCTTGCAGCCGTTTTCCGTGCTTGTCGTGACCAACAAGGAGATCCGCGAGCGGATCAAGCCGATCGCCTGGAACCAGGGCCAGATCACCGATTGCTCGCATCTGCTGGTGTTTGCCGCCTGGGACAATTACACGGCGGAACGGATCAACACGATGTTTGATCTCACCAATGCCGAGCGCAATTTCACCAATGAAGGCTGGGAAAACTATCGCAAGATGCTGCTGGATACCTATCCACCACGCGACGCCGAAGTGAATTTCGAACATGCGGCCCGCCAGGCCTATATCGCGCTTGGGCTGTCGCTGACGGCTGCCGCCTTCGAAGAGGTGGATTCCACCCCGATGGAAGGCTTCGATCCGGCGGCGCTTGATGAAATTCTCGATCTGCGCGCCAAGGGCCTGCGCTCCGTCGCCATCCTGCCGCTCGGCTATCGTCAGCCGGACGGCGACTGGCTGGTCAACCTGAAAAAAGTCCGCCGCGCTCGTGAAGACTTCGTTATCGAGGTGAAGTGAGAGGATCTTTCCTCCTCACTCCCGGCAATCGGCCAGCGCCGTCACCGGCGCGTTGACGATCAGCACCCCGAACGAGGGATAGAGCCGGCTCAGAACCGCCGTCACTTCGGGACTAACCACCCAGACCTCCCGGCCCTCGCCACTGCATTGCGCATGGCGGGGGCCAAGGGCTGCTTCCAGCGATTGTTCCGTCTTGCGAAAACCGAACAGATCGTTTTCACCGGCGTAAAGAAACAGGCTGGACGGCTTGCCAAACCTGGAGACGATGCAAAGGCGCAGGCTGGCCGAGAACGTGCCGATGCCGCCAAGCTGTTGCTGCGGTTTGGCGATGTCCAGTTGCGCCGAGCAATTGTCCGGCCTTTCAACGGCGACTTCGCCATAAGACTTCAGCCAGGCCTCCGTGGCATCCGCATCATTCCATGGCGGCGGTTCGGTCTTCAGCCGGGCGAGCAATGCCGTCAATGCCACCTTGTCCAACAGCGCATTGGGCGGCGCGGAATTGATCTTGCAATTGGCATCCGGAGGGGCGGACGCAAACAATGTCAGTTGCGCGGTGGCTTCCGTCTCGTAGACATCGACCCGCAAGGCCAGCGAACGGTCCTTATGAACCGCCCAATAGGCTTGAATGTCATCGCTACAGGCGGGATCGGATGGGCCGAAGGTTTGATCGAGCTTCTGGCGAAAACCATCCACTGCCGCCTTGCCGGTAAAGCGCATGTCGATCAGCGTGCCGCGCACCTCGTCATGAACGACCGGCAGGACATAGACCAGGCCCGGCACATTGCCTGTTAATTGGTGCAGGCTGGCCGTTTCTTCCGGCGGGGAAACCAGACCGGCGAAATGCCCGGCCAGAACCGCTTCATCCCCCAGCGCCTTTTCCATGTCGCCGACTTTTTCGACGATCCGCGTCGCATCCTGATCGCCCAGAAAGCCCGGATCACGGGCGGTGAACGGCTCTGCTGCCATGGTGGAGACGGCAGCAAACAGGCCGGACAAGGCAGCGGCAGCAAGGGCGAAAATTATGCGGTATACCGGGGCCATGCTCGCCTTCAACAAAGGGATGCTTTTCCCTTTGGTTAGCACAGCCTCGCTATGCCGGGCAAATCACTCCGCCACGGCCTCCACCGGTTTCGGGGCACCGCCGGTCGGCAAGCGGACGTTTTTCAAGCAGCAGGACGCGATGAAGCCGCAGCCAATAATCAGCGCCATGCTGATAAACACCGGCCCGAATGCATGGGCATAGGTGGCCGAGACCGCCGCACGGGCTGCCGGGTCCAGCGCCGCAATGGCCGCCGGTGTCAGGCTTTCGATATTGCCGACGCCGGGGATTGCTGCACCGCCGGTCATGAAGGCGGATAGCACCGCGCCATAGATGGAAATGGCGATGGAGGCGCCACCCATGCGGGTCAGCGTCACCGTGCCGGTGGCAGCCCCGACATCCTTCTGGGCCACGGCATTCTGCACGCCGATTACCGGGATCTGCTGGCCGATACCGACGCTGATGCCATGCATCAGCATCAGGGCGCCAATCACCGCAATCGGCGTGCCAACCGGCAATTGGCTGAACAGGGTAAAAGCAATGCAGCTGCCCGCGCCGCCGATCACCCCGAAGATCTTGTAGCGACCTGTCGAGGAAATCAGCCGTCCGCTGCTGAGCGAACCAATGGCGATGCCGCCCGTCACAGCAATGAACAACAGACCAGCCAGTGTCGGCGACAGCCCGGTGGTGGTTTGCAGATAGAGCGCAACATAATTGACAGAGCCGATACCGACAGCACCGCTGGCCAGCGATATGATCCACAGCAGCCGGGCGGTGGAATTGCGCATCAGGCTGATCGGCACCATCGGTTCTGCAGCCCGCTTTTCCACCTGCACGAACACGACGGCGCAGACCAGACCGAAGGCAACGACGCCGAGGCTTGCCGGTGCTACCAACGAACCAAAGATCTGGCCGCTATCGGCCCAGAACACCACGCTGGTCACAGCGCAGGCCAGCAGCAGCGCCCCGGCATAGTCGATTTTCGGACGCCGATGCGGCTTGCGATAGGGCAGATAGAGGCCAAGACCAACCAGCACCAGAATGCCGATCGGCAAATTGACGAGAAAGATCGACCGCCAGCCGAACAGGTCGCTCATCGTGCCGCCCAGGGTGGGACCGACCGCGCCTGATGCCATCAGCACCAGGCTGGAATAGCTCTGATAACGAGCCCGCACCCGCGGCTCGAACAGGTCGGCATTGATGGAAAAAATCGACACCATGATGCCGCCGCCACCAAGCCCTTGTAGAACCCGTGCTGCAATCAGCGTGTTCATCGAGACCGCCGAGCCGCAGATCAGCGAGCCGACGGTGAAAATCGCGATGGCCGTCATCATCACATATTTGCGGCCGAACAGATCGCCCAGCTTGCCATAGAGCGGCATGACCGCGCTGGTGGCCAGAAGATAGGCGGACCCCACCCACCCGAACCGCTCCAGCTGGCCGAACTCGCCAACGATGGTCGGCAATGCCGTGGAGACAATCTGATTGTCCAGCGTCGCCATGAACAGCGCCGTCATCAGGAACAGAAACAACATCATCCGCAGGCGCGGGTCCGGCACCAGTGACTGGAAGGGTGGCGGCTCCACCGTCTTGGGAGCGACGGCCGGATCGGACAGGGCAGTATCCATGCAGAAATCTCTTTGGTTGCAAGGCAGAAGGAGCTGGAAAGGCGCGATTGTCTGGGGTGCGATGGCCTGAACGAGCGGAGAACGGAACGTTCATTGCTCTTGTCATATATGTGATAAAAGCATATATTGTGTTTTATTGTCAATCAGCACATATATGATAAAAGCACATATTTTCGTGAACTCCCATCTGCACTGGCTTTCGCATGACCCAACCTCAAGACCGCGCCGAACATCTGCCCGCCCCGGGCGCCGATCTTGCTGGTGAGCAAGCCCCTGCGGGCGTCGAAACGGCCTTGGACGGCATTTCACAGACCATGGCCCGGCTGCGCATGATGATGGGCCGCCGCTTCATGTCGCGCATTGCGCTCAGCCGGATGAGCGAGGGCCACGGCATGGAACTTTCCCACTTCGATGTGGTGAAGGTGGTTTCCCATGCCGCGCGTGGCCAGGAAGTGACCGTCGGGGTGATTGCCGAGCAGATGCGTATCGATCCGTCGCGGGCAAGCCGCGTCGTGGCCGATCTCGTCCGGCGCGGCGCCCTGCGGCGGGAGGCCTCACAGGCCGATGCCCGGCGCACCATCGTCACCCTGACGCCAGTCGGCGAGGAATTGCTGCATCACTTCGACACTGTGCGCCGCGAGGTGATTGGCCAGACCGTGGAAGACTGGAGCGCTGACGACATCATCACATTCGAAACCCTGTTCGATCGCTTCATCTGTGGGCTGGAATGCCGGGGAACGATGCTGGCCAAAGAGGCCGGAGATAAGATTTAATACCAAGGGCCGCCTTCCATTCATACTTCAGATTGCCGCCGGTTTTGCATGACATCGGGTGCGCATGAAACGATGGACCGGAAAATCGGATTGATCTTGCCGCTGCCGTGGTTGCAAGATCCGTTATGGGTGATACCTTTCGACCTCGCCGGATGACCGTATTCTCTTTCGGCCAATGATTGTCCCGGAAAAGGGAAATCCGATTTTTCCGAAAAGACAAACGAAAACCTGTTGTGCTCCAGAGGTCGTTTTGATGATTATGTTCCGCTGTAGATCCTTGCTGTTCCCATCCTCAGGCCTGTTGACAGCGCTGGCACTGGTGCTTGCGCCGATGACATCGCTTCATGCCGCCTCGCCTGCTCCGGTCGAAGGCCGAAACGGCATGGTGGTCACGGCCCAGCATCTGGCGACCGATATCGGCGTGCAGGTTCTGAAATCCGGCGGCAATGCGGTCGATGCCGCCGTGGCTGTCGGCTATGCGCTGGCGGTGACCTATCCGACCGCCGGAAATATCGGCGGCGGCGGCTTCATGACCATTCGGCTGAAAGATGGCAGTACCGATTTCATCGATTTCCGTGAAAAGGCGCCGCTGGCCGCCAAGAAGGACATGTATCTCGACGACAAGGGCGAGATCGTGCCGCGTGCCAGCCTGGATGGCTATCTGGCCGTCGGCGTGCCCGGTACCGTCAAGGGCCTGGAACTGGCGCGGGAAAAATACGGCGCCAAGGACCGCGCCACCCTGCTTGCCCCGGCGATTGCGCTGGCCCGTGACGGGTTCACGCTCAACCAGGGCGATGCCGCCATTCTGGCCGGTGGTGCCAAGCGACTGGCAAAAGACCCGGCAGCGGCAAAAATCTTCCTGAAAGCCGATGGCGCGCCCTATGGCGCAGGCGAAGTGCTGAAACAGCCAGATCTGGCCAATGTGCTGGCCAGCATTGCCGAAAAAGGCCCTGATGCCTTCTACAAGGGCATGCCTGCCCAGGCGATTGCCAAGGCCAGCGCCGATGGCAAGGGCATCTTGACCGCCTCAGATTTTGAGACCTATGCGGTGCGTGAGTTGAAGCCGGTCGAATGCGATTATCGCGGCTACCATATCATCTCCTCGCCGCCGCCATCATCGGGCGGGGTGATCATCTGCGAAATCCTCAATATTCTGGAGGCCTATCCGCTGGCCGAGCAAGGCTACGGCGCGGCCACCACCGTGCATCAGATGGTCGAGGCGATGCGCTATGCCTATGTTGATCGCAATGCGGCGCTGGGCGATCCGGACTTTGTCAACAATCCGCTGCCAAAAATGCTGGACAAGGCCTATGCCGCCGAAATCCGCGCTAAGATCACTCCTGATAAAGCCGGTCAATCCGCCAATCTGAAGCCGTTCGGGGGCAAGGAAAGCACCGAGACCACGCAATATTCAATCATCGACGGTGACGGCAACGCGGTTTCCGTCACCTATACGCTGAACGGCTCGTTCGGCGCGGGCGTGGTCGCCCCCGGCACCGGCATTCTCCTCAACAACGAGATGGACGATTTCACCTCCAAGCCCGGTGTGGCCAATCTCTACGGGTTGGTGCAGGGCGAGGCCAATGCGATTGCGCCGAAGAAAACGCCGCTCTCCTCGATGAGCCCGACCATCGTCACCAAGGATGGCAAGCCGTTCATGGTGATCGGCAGCCCCGGCGGCTCACGCATCATCACCATCACGCTGGAAGCGATCCTCAATGTGGTGGATTTCGGCATGGACATTTCCGCCGCCGTCAATGCGCCGCGCATTCACCATCAATGGCAGCCGGACAAGATCTATTACGAGCCCTACGCGCTATCGCCCGATACGCTCCAGAAGCTGAAGGACATGGGCTATACCCTTGATGGCGGCAATGACGGCCCGGTCTGGGGCCAGGCCGCCGGCATTCTGGTTGGAGGCAAGAGCGTCTCTGACATTGCCAAGGCCGCAGACAAGGCATCCGGCTATTTCGGCGCCATCGACAGCCGAGCTGTCGCCGGTTCCGCCAAGGGTTATTGACGAGGCTTGCCGACGAAGACGGTGGCCGGGGCCGCCGTCACAGTTCGATCAAGGCCAGGGCGTCCGGCGGCGGACGGCTTTCCACCCTTCGGTAGAGGCGGCAATCCAGCGTGCGCGACAACAGCCTGTTATTGACCATTTCCCGGCGCAGCAGGACATGATCGCCAAAGCCATTCAAGCTTCGGAGCAGCGCATTGACCTCTGTTTCCGGCATGTCCCTATCGGCGGGAAAGGCCGCCCAGAGCTTCCACAGACCCAGCCGCTGATGGCTGGTTTTGGATGGCCAGCGGATCAGCACGCCCTTGCCATCGAAGCAGCGTGCGACGGCCTCGACAAGCCGGTAATCAACCGGCGGATCGGCCGCCTTTGGCAGAGCCAGTCTTGCCTGGGCGGCGCGTGAGGCTTTCCAGTGCTGGAAATTGGCGTGGCCTGAGGCGCGGGCGAGCATATTGAGAAGCTCGACATGGCCGGGTGCTCTCTCATGCTTTTGAAGTTCGCGGCCAAGACGGCGGGCAAGATCGGAAATATCTGCAATTTCATAAGAGTAAGTCAGACGCGACATCGCTTTATCCTTCGATAGATGCGCCCATGCCATGCCGGTAGCCACCGTCCTGCCAGCGGGCGCAATAAAGCGTGCCGTGGGTCTACAGCGCCGTGCGCCATATATGGCCCACAAAGGTTCGCTGTAGGTATGATGCAGGTTTAGCTCTCCTTTGCAGGAGCGGTAGCGTCTGGGTGAACTGCGGACCCTGTTAAGATTGATAGGCGCAAACTGTTTTCACTGTCAATCCCGCGCTTCCCAAGGCTGCATTTCAAGGATAGCCTCTGCACCAACATCATCTCAGGGAGCCCCTCCATGTTGAAAGTCTATGGCTGCTATAAATCCCGCGCCACGCGCGTCATATGGCTTGCGGAAGAGCTGGAACTGGCCTTCGATCATATCCCGGTTCTGCAGGCGGTGAAGCTGGACAATCCGCTGGCGCCGGATGCGCCGATCAACACGCAGTCGCCAGCCTTTCTGGCCATCAATCCCTTCGGCGCGATCCCGGTAATCGAGGATGACGGGCTAGTGCTCTCCGAATCGCTCGCCATCACCCTCTACCTCGCCAAGCAATATGGCGGCGAGATCGGTCCGAGGGATCTGGAGGAAGATGCGCTGATGATGCAGTGGTCGCTGTTTGCTGCCACCGAAATCGAAGGCAATGCGCTGAAAATCTCCCGGATCTCCATGGACGGTCGGCTGGACAGTGAAGCCGGTCAATCGGAAGCAGCCGCTGCCGCCCGGTTGTTGAAGCGGCCGATGGCCGTGCTGGAAAAGCATTTCTCGGCCAAGGAATTCGCCGTGTCCGACCGCTTCACGGTGGCTGACATCAATCTTGCCGAAATCGTTCGCTACGCCCAGCCTTATACGCCGGTGATGGACGCCCATCCGAGCGTCAGTGCCTGGCTTGACCGCTGCCAGAGCCGCCCGGCCTTCAAGGCCATGTGGGAAAGACGGGTTGCGGAGTAACCGATGCATCCAGCTCCGACGCTGACCCTGGCACCGCTGGCGCGCGAAGACTGCGCCCGCGTACTGCATCTGGCCTTGCCGCCCGCGCAGCAGGTCTTTGCCGGTTCGATTGCAGAAGCCGTCGAAGACGCTGATCCGGCGGTGGATTTTCACATCGGCAGTGTCTGTGAGGAGCCTGTCTGCTTCTTCAAGATTGACCGGGGCTATGACACCCGGCTCGCAGGGTTTGATTTGGCAGAGCACGGTTTCCAGCCCGGCGATCTCGGCCTGCGGGCGCTGATCGTCGGCAGCCAATTTCAGGGAAAAGGCTTTGGCAAGGCAGCCATGGTCGCCCTTCCCGCCTATCTCGCCCGCCATTATCCGGCCAGACACTGTTTCCTCACCGTCAACCTGCGCAATCCCACGGCAATTGGCCTCTACACAAAAAGCGGCTGGCAGAATACCGGCCAGACCTATCTCGGCGGCAAGGCCGGGCCGCAGGTGCTGATGCGGCTGGACCTTTGATCGATCCAATAGCGGTTCACCGGCAGGCTGGGCCAGCCTACACCCCTAAAAACAACCTGAAATTGCTTTTTATACCAATACATTCTGTGGAAAGGTCGGCTTTTAACGTCTGAATTCGGTTTTTAACATTTTCCGATATTCAGCTTCCTGTCAGGACTGCGTGCCATGCGACCGACATAAAACGGTCATGTGGAGGACGTTGCTTGAATTATCGTGCCGGAAAAACCAGCGTCTTCACGTTCAGACCACAGATCGGCAGCGTGACGCTGTGCATCCTGACCACAGCCTATCTGCTGGCGGTGACCAACACCACGTTCTGGATCAAGGCGCATGGCTATCTGGCCGATACCTCGCCACTGGCTTTCGGCCTGTTTGCACTCGGCATTTCCGCCATGTGCCTGGCGATCCTCACGCTGTTCTCGGCAAAATATCTGGTAAAGCCGGTGCTGATCTTCCTGGTGATCACCGCCTCGCTATCGTCATGGTTTACCGACCAGTTCGGCACGATCATCGACCGCGAAATGATCCGCAATGCTGCGGTTTCAACCGGGGCGGAAACGGCCCATCTGCTGACGCCCCGTTTTCTGATGCATGTGGTTCTGACCGGTGTTTTGCCCTCGCTGCTGATCGTCTGGCTGCGGGTCCGCCACCGGCCTTTCCTCAGCAAAGTTGCCCATAATGCTGGCGTCATCATCGCCTGTGTCGCGGTGTTTGCCGCCGCCGCCTTCAGCGATTACCGAACCTTTGCAGGCGTCGGGCGCGCCCATAACGATATTCTCGACCGGCTGAACCCATTCCTGCCGATTGCCAATGCCGTACGCTATACCATCGACGCCAACCGGGACCGGAATATCGTGGCAGGGCCGATCGGCACCGACGCCCACCGGATCAATACCGCCGCCATCACCAAGCCGCGCGTCACTGTCATCGTTGCCGGGGAAACCGCACGGGCAGCGAATTTCTCGCTGGGCGGCTATCAGCGCGACACCAATCCGCAGCTGAAAGCCCGGGGCGTCACCTATTTCACCAACACGACCAGTTGCGGCACGGCAACCGCCGTCTCCATCCCTTGCATGTTCTCCGACCTGACGCGGGCGAGCTATAGCCACCGCAAGGCCGCCGAGCGGCAAAACCTGCTGGATGTGCTGGGCTATGCCAAGGTCTCCGTGACCTGGCTGGACAATGACACCGGCCATTACAATGTCGCCGACCGGGTGCCCTATACGTTTCTGCCACCGTCTGCCGATCCGCGCTTTTGCAAGGATGGCGAATGTCTGGATGGCATCCTGACCGACAAGCTGAACGGCTGGCTGGACGGGATCAAGGGCGACAGCGTGCTGGTGCTGCATCAGCTTGGCAGCCATGGGCCTGCCTATTACGCGCGCTATCCGGAGGAATTTCGCAGATTCCAGCCGGATTGCCGCGCCAATGATTTTGGCAAATGCAGCCCGCAGGAAATCCGCAATGCCTACGACAACACGATACTCTATACCGACCATATTGTTGCTGAGGTGATCGACACGCTGAAACAGCGGTCCGCCACGCTGGCTGGCGCCGTCGTTTATCTGTCCGACCATGGCGAGTCGCTTGGCGAAAACGGTATCTATCTGCATGGCATGCCCTATATGGTGGCGCCAACCGAACAGACCCATGTGCCGATGCTGTTCTGGCTGGCCGACGATCTCGCCCAGGATGGCGGCTATGACCGGGCCTGCCTGGCAAAGACCACAGCCGAACCGCGCTCCCACGACAATCTGTTCCACAGCGTGCTGGGCCTGATGGATGTGGCGACCAAAGTCTATAATCCCGCGCTCGACGTGTTTTCCGGCTGCCGTCGTGCGCCGGGAACAGTGGCGGCGGCTGAGCCGGTCAAGTGACCGACACCAAAGTCTGTGCTCTCAACTATTCGTGTCCACTGCTTGAAAGAGCAGCGGCAGCAGTCAGATCTGTTACAGTCTGTTCAAGAATTGCTGCTGGCCTGGCGAAAATGGTGATTTCGAGAACCGGAACGGAGCGTACTTAACGTACGTGAGTACCGGAAGCGCAGAAATTGCCATTTGCAGACGGCCAGCGGCGATTATTGGACGGACTGTTAGGATATGGCGACAGGTTTAACAGAAAGAGCAGCACCATGCTTTGCACGACAATGGTACGATCGAAAACCACCCTCTCCCTTCTCGCAGGCAGCCTTCTGGCGCTGGGTATTGGCATGAGTGCCGAGGCGGCGGAAGCGTTGCGCATTCGCGGCACGGTCGAAAGCTTTGAGGGCAAGGTGCTGACCGTCAAGACCCGCGAGGGGGAGACGGCGAAGATTGCACTGAAGGACGGCTGGAAAATCTCCAGCGTCGCCAAGGCCTCCGCCGATGAGATCAAGCCCGGCGATTTTGTCGGTATTGCCTCGGCTCCCAAATCGGATGGTGGCAATAATGCACTGGAAGTGGTGATCTTTCCCGCCGCCATGAAAGGCACCGGCGAAGGCAGCCGCCCCTGGGATCTTCAGCCCGGCAGCACAATGACCAATGCCACCGTGGCCAACGCTGTCAAAGCCGTCGATGGCCCGACCCTGACCCTGACCTATAAGGGCGGTGAAAAAACCATCTCCATTCCCGAAGGCACGCCCATCGTCACCTTCGCCCCCGCCGTCGAAGCCGACCTGAAGAGCGGCGCCACCGTGTTCGTGAATGCCGAAAAAGCCGAGGACGGCACAATCGCCTCAAGCCGCGTCGTGGTCGGCACCAAGGGCGTCGTGCCGCCGATGTGATACTAAGCTCTCGCACTTGGGAGATTTCCAGCAAAACCGCTTACGCACTTTTGCTGGAAATGGTTTTGCTCTCCACGCATTTCCGATTGCCAAAACCGCTACACACTTTTGCTGGAAATGCTTTTAGTAATAGCAACCCAAAGGCCCGCAGCGACGATAATAATGGTGCCGGTTGTCCAGGCTGGCACCAAGAACAGCACCTCCAAGTACGCCGATCGCCGCACCGGCAGCCACATTGCTTTCGGCCTGCTTGGCCTGCATGCGATTGCTCTGATAGGTCGCCCCAACACATTTCTGGTAGCGCGTTGTCCCCGGCTTCAGGCCTTGTGCGCTACAGGTCATTTCCGCGTTGCTGGCAGATTCCTGAGGTGTCTGGCATGAAACCAGACCAGACAAAATCATCAGACTAAAAAGCCCGTGCAAAACTCTTCTCATCAACATCTGTCCCCTATTCTCTCCACAATCCTGGCCACAATCCTGGCAGAAACTGCGATTTGATCGCTCCTGCCGGTCACCGCCGCAACCCTGCGGGGTGATGCCGGATCATCCAGTGGCATGGGAGATAGAGGGAATCCATTAGCTCATGTGTTCTATTGGATTTGCAACCGCGCCTCCTTTATGATCACCGGCCAAAACCGGGAAAATGCCCGGCGTCGGCTCGTCTGTTCTACGAAGGTTCGCTATCGCGCATCCTCATATTACAAGACCACATCGGGCACATCCTCCAGCCGGGTCCATACGGGAATGCCGCGTTCGTTGGCAATCCGCACATCGTTGTCCGCGCCTTTGGAAGCACCGGGCAAGCGCAAGACACCATCGCAAAGCGCCAGCAGCCGACCCGCGACCGGGTGGAAAATCTCCTCATAGAGCGCATCGCCGACAGCCGTTCCACCCGCTGCGTGCCAGATCGGCAGTGCCACCCATTCCCCGATCATCGGCACATGTCC
Organism: Agrobacterium vitis; assembly: GCF_013337045.2. Lineage (NCBI taxonomy): Bacteria > Pseudomonadati > Pseudomonadota > Alphaproteobacteria > Hyphomicrobiales > Rhizobiaceae > Gillisella > Gillisella vitis. Next base: position 613,142 of record NZ_CP118259.1, on the reverse strand, counting down.
GGCCTGAAACAGCGCATAGGACGGGGCCTCCAATGCCCTCAGGTTGGCCGCCATTTTCACTGGGTCGTCACCGGTGCCCGAGCGATAAGGGCCTGCAATCAAAATCAGCATTTGTCTCTCCATTAAACTGCACGAATATCCCCAAATCTGCACGATTCTTCTTGATAGTCGAGTCAAAATTGTTGACATAGATGATTATGTAAATTTTCAGGTAATTTCGTGCAATGCTGACTCATCAACGCAAGGCTCTCATTCTCTCCCGGCTACAACGCGACGGGCGGGTGATTGCCAAGGATTTCGCCGCTGAACTCGACCTGTCGGAAGACACCATTCGCCGCGATATGCGCGACATGGCAGCAGTGGGATTGCTGGCCCGCGTGCATGGCGGTGCGCTGCCGCTTTCGCCTGACCTGCCGGATTTTTCGACCCGAAAAAGCCGGGCGGGCAGTGAGAAGCAGGCTTTGGCAACCCGTGCGGTGGCATTGGTCCAGCCGGGGCAGATGATCTTTCTGGATGGTGGCACCACCAATGCTGAAATTGCCCGGTTGCTGCCGCAAAATCTTGGCCTGACGGTGATCACCCATAGCCCGACCATTGCCGTCGAGCTGGAAAGGCGCAGCGATATCGAGGTCATCCTGATCGGCGGGCGGCTCTACCGGCATTCGATGGTGGCGGTGGGTGCGGTGGCGGCGGAAGCAATTGCAAGGCTGCGCCCGCATCTGTTCTTCCTGGGTGCTACCGCCATCCACCCACAGCATGGCGTCACCACCGGCGAAGCCGAGGAAGCGGCGATCAAACGGCTGATCGCATCGGTCAGCGCGGAAACCTATCTTTGCCTGACCGCAGAAAAGCTCGACACGCTATCGCCCTGCCAGATCATGCCACTGCCGGCCCTGGCGGGATTGATCGTTGGACCCAGCGTGGAGGCCGCGCGCCTTACCCCCTATCAGGCGACAGGGATCGCGCTTTTTCAGGCGTGACCCGTCGTCAGGATATGAAGATGCGTCGGATCAGGAAAACAACACGTCCGTCACCCTGACATCGCCGACATGGCGGCTTGTCCAGTTGTGCATCGGCTTGTTGGCCATGGCAAGCAGCGCCAGCCGCTCGGGACTGTCCTTTTCGAAATAGCGGGCCAGCAGCGCCGTCACCATCGCCTCGGCGGCGCGTGTCGTGCCGTCATCCACCTTGACCGCAATCGACAGGCCCTGTTGCGGCAGAATGGCGCAGAACACCCCTTCGGCACCGGTCTTGGCGAAGATCTGCCCCGGGGCGACCTGCATCATCTTCGTGCAGGCGCGTGCGGTACCCGCCACGTAATAAGGCTCCGCCATGCAGGCATCGATCAGCCGTCTGGAGGCCTTGGCGCGCAGCGGCTCCAGCCCCTGCCCTGTTGCCATCCTGGCAAAACCATGGGCCAGCGCCTTCAGCGGCACCGCATAGGTGGGGATCGAGCAGCCGTCGGTGCCGCAATGGTCGCGGTCCAGCACGGCACCCGTCAGACTTTCCATCGTCGCACGGATATCGCGTTGCAGGGGATGATCGTATTCCACATAGCCTTCGACCTGATAGCCAGCATGCACGCAGGCGCAGACGAAACCGGCATGTTTACCGGAGCAATTATTGTGCAGCGCCTGCGGCTTTTCCAATGTGCGGGCCTGATGGATCAGGGTTTTCTGGTCGAATGACCAATGGGCGCCGCATTCCAGCGCATCCACATCCAGTCCGGCCCTGGCCAGCATCAGCGCCGCCAGCACCACATGCTCATCCTCGCCGGAATGAGAGGAACAGGCCAGCGCCAGTTCCTTATCACCAAATCCATAAGCATCCGCAGCACCGCTTTCCACCAAAGGCAGGGCCTGCATGGCCTTGCAGGCTGAGCGCGGAAACACACCGGCCTCGATATCTCCAGCGGAAAACACCACCTGGCCATCGCCATCCACCACCACGGCCACGCCATGATGGCGGCTTTCGAGGCGATTTCCGCGGGTGACTTCAACGGTAATGGGATTGGTCATGATGGCGAAGCCTTCGATGTTTGGCGATCCTGTTTGATTAGCGCAGAATGCGACAGGGCGCATCCCTAAACAAGCTGGCGAGATTTTTACGGCGCCGTGCGTTTTATAAAAAGCACAAATATCCGGGCACGACGATGGACCGCAAATCTGCCCGCTTCAATCTCAACCTCGCAAACTCTAGAACGGCGTTGCCCGGATCGGCAGGACCGGCACGTCGATATGGTCAGGCGCAAGCCCTGCCCTGGCCCGAGCCGCCATCATCTCATAGGCGCTTTCCAGATGCCGGGTGAAGCGCTCGGTGTCGAACAAAGGCTCCTTGCGGCGGTTCGCTTCGAGCTTTTGTTTCAGGGCGACGATCTTTTCCGGGTGAGCAGCAAAATCTACGGCTCTTTCGATAAAATCCGCGTCATCCCGCGCCACCAGTTCGTGCAGTCCGATGGCCGTGAGCAGGCTCTCTGATACCCGTGAAGCAAAGCTACGGCCCTTTTTCGTCAAGACCGGCAGGCCACCCCAGAGGAGGTCCGACGTGGTGGTATGACCGTTATAGGGGAAGGTGTCGAGCGCCAGATCGGCAAGCCCCACCCGGCTCAGATGATCGGGATAATCCGCCCCCTCGGCAAAGACGATACGCTCACGGCCAATGCCGAGCCGGGCGAATTCCTCGGCGAAATTGGCCTGCAATTGCGGCCCGCTGCACAATATCCAAAGCAGGCTGTCCGGCACGGTTTTCATGATGGAGGCCCATAGCGAGATGCTTTGCGGACTGATCTTGGCGGGAGAATTGAAGGAAGCAAAAACCAAGGCCTCGTCAGGCAGCCCGTGATCGGACCGCTTCATGAGTTTGGGGCGCGGCTTGGTCAGGCTGCAATTACCCTGATAGGTTTCCGGCAAGCGGCAGAGCTTTTCCTCAAACCAGGGCTTGGCATCGTCGGGTGTGACGATGGGGTCGGTAATGTGATAATCCAGCCCTGCACCACGCACCGAGCCGGGATAGCCGATCCAGCTGGCCTTGACCGGCGCATCCGAAAGAGCAACGGCGGCAAGCCGGTTGCCCGCCGTGTGTCCCTTCAGGTCGATGAGAATATCGATACCGCGCCGGCTGATGTCCTGGGCGATCCCGTTATGATCCATCTGGCCGACGGTGATAATTTCCGATTGCAGCACAGGGTCCCAGGTCTTTTGGATCGCCGCCTGGCCAGGCGGGGTGTGGCAAAAGAAGGTAATGTCGAACCGGCTGCGGTCATGGGCCAGGAAGACGTCATAGAGGAGATACATGGTGGCATGGATGGTCAGATCCGAGGAGAGATAACCGATCTTGAGTTTTTCGCCCAAAGCACGAACGGCGCGCCGGGGCATGGCGTCGCTCACATTGCGCTGAAGCAGGTCGGTGCCCCCGCAAGGACCATTGATGACCGCCGGGTCATCGCTCCAATAGCAGCGCGACAGAGGCTGGTCGCGATAGAGAATTTCCGCCGTCAGCGGATCCTCAGGTGTCTTCATCATCTCAAGCCATTGCCTTGAGATCGGAAAGAACAGGCTGGAGCGGCAGAACTTGAAATAATTCACCGCGATAAAACTGTCCTCGGGGCTTTCCGCATAGCGCTTTTCGATGATCGGCTTCAGTTTTTCCGGTTTGCGGGTCAATTGATAGTGGTTGATGATGATCTGCAAATGCCAGTTACTGGTCAGATCGAGAAGCGGCACTAATTCATCCAGTGGCGGATGCATGCCCGCACCCAGCAGCATATTGGCGATCTCGCTGACAAAACCCGCATCGTCTGCATTGGCGCGCGCTGCCGCAACAGCAATACCTTCCAGAAGATCGGCCCGCCGCTCGGCCAGATAGAGCTTGGCGGCGAATTTCAGGAATTCGGCGCGTTTTTCCGGCAAAGCTGCTGCCGACCGGGCAAAGGCTTGCCCCGCCTCGATCTTCTGGCCGAGCTTCAGATGGATATTAGCGGCGAGCATTTCGGCCTGCCCGGCGTTTCCGGCCCGCGCCAATTGCCTGGCTGCCGCCTGCGCATGGCCCAGAGCCTTATCAAACGCGCCCTGCCGATAGGCATTAAGCGCCAAATCCATATCTTGAGCCATGATCCGCCAAGCCACCTGCATGTTCAATCCATGCGACGGCAGAAAAATGCCGTAGCGTCATGTCGGATAGAGGAAAACCATTGCCCGAGGCTTGCCCGCACACAGCGTTAAACACTTACCCCGGCAAGGCCGGAACGTCGATCCGGGCGGGCGCAAGGCCAGCACGGGCGCGCTCCGCCATCATCTCATAGGCTCGCTCCAGATGCCGGGTGAAGCGAAGCGTATCAAACAGCGGCGCGGCTTGGCGACTGGCGGCAAGGTGGTTTTTCAGCGCCGCGATCTTGTCCGGTTGCCGGGCCAGCTCTGCGGCCAGACGGACGAAAGCCTCCTCATCATCAGCCACCAGTTGCTCGAGGCCGACAGCCTTCAACAGGCTTTCCGACACCCGCCCGGCAAAACAATGCCCACGTTTGGTCAAGACCGGCAGCCCACCCCAAAGCATATCGGAGGTCGTCGTGTGGCCGTTGCAGGGGAAGGTATCGAGCGCCAGATCGGCCAGCGGCAGCCGGTGGACATGGTCGCCATAATCCTGCTTGGCGGCAAACAGGATGCGAGCCGGATCGATACCTTCAGCCACAAACCCCGCCTCCAGGTTGGTTCTTGCAAGGGCATCCGGGCAAAGCATCCACAACAGGCTATCGGGTGCGGCCCGCAATACTCTAGCCCACAGGGACATGGTCTGCGGCGTGATCTTGTGGACGCCGTTGAAGGAAGCGAAAACGAAGGCATGCTCCGGCACCCCGTGATCAGCACGCCGCGACGGCCTTGGTTGCGGACGGCTGGCTGCGCTGTTGGCCTGATAGCACTCCGGCAGGCGGCAGAATTTTTCCTGGTAAAAAGCCTCGGCACTATCAGGCGTCACCACCGGATCGGTGATGGCATAATCCAGATCGACGCCGGACACCGGGCCGGGAAAGCCGAGATAGGTTGCTTTAACTGGCGCCGACGACAGATTGACGATGCCGAGCCTGGCACCCGGCGTATGGCCTTTCAGATCGACCAGAATATCGACCTGTTGACGGTCGATTTCGCCAGCCGCCGCCTCGTCGGAAAGATCGCGCAGGCTGACAAGTTCGCGGCGCAGCTGCTCCGGCATCGCCTGCTGATCGGCGCTGTAGGTCTTTGCAGTATAGCAGAACAGCGTGATCCTGAACCGGCTGCGATCATGGGCCAGCAGGCTGTCGAGAAACAGCGTCATGGTTGCATGGGCGTGAAAGTCGCTGGAGAGATAGCCGATATGCAGGGGTTGTTCAGCCATTCCGATTTTCCGCCGGGGCTGGCGGGCGGCAAAGCTTTGCGACAGGGCCCGATGCTCGCGCACGGGCTTGGCCTGCACACTCTCGTCTTCGCACCAGAGCACACGGGACAGCGCCTGCTCGACCTGCAAGACAGCACGCGCGTAAGGCTCGTCCGGGGCTGCCATCAACGCCTGATGGCGGGCAATGGTGGCGAGATCGACCAGATCATGGGCGCTGGCAAAGCGCAGGCCTTCGATGGCGGCATCGTCAGGCACGGTTTCGCGGGCCTCGTCCAGCAGCGCTTTCAGCTCCGGCAACTGCCAATTGGCGCGGTAGAAACTGGCGGCAAAAAACATCGCCGGGCCGCTCGCCCGGTCAAGATAAGGGATCAGTTGCGTCACGGCCTGGCGGGCAGCATTGTCCCAGGGGGCCAGCAGGGTCTGCGCCATAACCAGCACGAAGGCCGGATCGACGCGGTTAAGAAGTCCCGCCTCCAACCCGATCCGGCGCGCTTCATCCGCCTGTCCGGCCTGGAGAAACAGCGTCGCCGCCAGCTTCAAAAAGGCAGGGGCCTCGGCGCGATTGGCCTGTGCCGCCTGGACAAAAGCGGTGGCGGCAGCTGGCTTATCGCCGCGCTTCAGCAGGATATTACCGACCAGGGCCTGCGCCATCGCATGGTTGGGCGCTTGTTTGGCAATCACAGAACGCGCCGCACCCAGCGCGGCGTCGAAATCCCCGGCCTGATAGGCCTTTACCGCCGTATCAAACGTTGCCATGTCCTGCCTCTTGCGGCGTAAAAAACGGTTCCTTGCGCGCAGGCAAGGCCGGAACATCGAGATGATCGGGCGCAAGGCCCGCCCGCGCCCGCTCCGCCATCATCTCGTAGCCGCACTCCAGATGACGCGTGAAGCGCTCGGCATCAAACAGCGGCGCGGTTAAAATCTGGGTGCGCAGACGCATCCGAAGCTCTTCCAGCCGGTCTGGATGTTCGGCAAACTCCACAGCGCGGGCGACAAAATCATCCGCATCCTGCGCCACCAGTTCCGGCAAGCCAACAGCCTTCAGCAGGCTTTCGGAGACCCGGCCCGCGAATGCCTTGCCTTTCTTCGTCAGAACAGGAACGCCTGCCCACAGCGCATCGGATGTGGTGGTGTGGCCGTTGTAGATAAAGGTGTCGAGCACCAGATCGGTTGCCGACATCCGGGCCAGAAACTCCGCAAGCGGGCAACTATCGAAGAAGATCAATCGCCCGGCATCGATGCCCTGTTGCGCGAAGGCGACGCGAAGATTGTCGGCCACCGCAGGTCGCGCGCAGCTTATGGAGAGGACGGCTTCAGGCACACGCTTCAGAATCTGCGACCAGAGACGGATTGCCTGGCGGTCGATCTTCTGCGACCCGTTGAACGAGCCGAACACGAACCGACCGGATGGCAAGCCAACCACCTCGCGGCTTGCCTTCTTTTGCCAGGTCCGGCCTGATATGCTGTTGGCCATATAGGTTTCCGGCAAGCGGCAGAGCTTTTCCTGATAATGGGGCTTGCTGCTATCGGGCGTGATGATCGGATCGCTGATCGCATAGTCCAGATCGACCCCAACCACCGCACCGGGAAATCCCATATAGGTAACTTTGATCGGTGCGTCACAAAGGTCGATGACATCGAGCCTTGCCCGCGCCGTATGCCCATTCAGATCCACCAGGATATCGACCTCATTTTGGCGTATCCATTCGATGATGGCCGCGCTGGACAGATCGCGAACCCGGACGACTTCGCTACGCAATTGCTCCGGCCACGTCGATTGATAAGCCTCGGAACCAGCGGGAGAATTGCACAACAGGATAATATCGAACCGCGAACGGTCATGCTGCAACAGGGCGTCATAGATCAGCGTCATCATCGGATGAAGGCGAAAATCGCTGGAAAAATAGGCGATGCGAAGCCGGCCCTGCGGGCGGATCACCCGACGCGATAGAGGTTCTGCCACTTGCGCGCGGTGACGCATGACTTCGAGCGCTCCGAAAAACGGCTTTGCCGCCTCACGCTCGTCATCGGTGCGGATGATCCTTGCCAAACCCAGCTCAAAAGCCGCCAGACGCTCCCCGAAACCCGGTTCTTGCAACCTGGCCGCAAAATGATCCGTCACAGCGAAATCGCAGCGCTCCTGGGCGCGTTGCGCCAGGGCGGCAAGCAGAAAAGCATTGTTGGGGTAGCGCACGGCATTGGCCAGCAGAACGGCATATAACCCGTCCCTGTTCGTCGATGTGGCGAGAAAAGCGATGAGAAGGTTGAGATGCGGGCGCTTTTCGCAATCCAGGCCGCCGATGATCGGATGGGCCTCGCCGAGCCGCCCAAGCGTGGACAAGGCGGTCACGACCTTGAAGAGCGCCGTCTGATGATCGGCAAGCCGTTTTGCAACGAGATCGACAAGCCCGGCCAGCGCCTCGAACTGGCCCTCGGAAAACAGCAGATCAATGGCAATCACCAGGCAGTCACTCGCCTTGACCGATGTGCTCTGCGCCACTTTCAGGAAAGCCTTGGCTGCCCCGGCCTTGTCGCCTTGCTTCAACCGGATGCCGCCGGTGAGAAAATCCAGATCGGCCATCCTGTCCGGGTCTGTCTCCTGCGTCGCATCGACCAGCACCAGCGCCTCAGCCAGATCGCCGTTTTGATAGGCCGAAAGTACCAGTTCCAAGGTAGCCACGCGATGCTCCAACACTCAATACCCATGTCACCGGAATTATCGAATTCAAACGGCAACACCGGGTTCCAACGCCGGATACAGATCGCCCGACCCTCTCATTCATAAAAACAAGAGTTTGCGCGGGGCTGGAGCAGGCATCAGGGGATAAAGCGGGACGATCAACCGGACAGCAAAAAGGGCCGCTTTCGCGACCCTTTCCTCCTGACCTTGCGGCCATGAATTTTGCATGAGTTTGGCCTGACTTAAGACCCGGCGGCACAGCTGCCGCCGAAGGAAGATGGGATCAGATCGAGGGCTGCCCCTTTCCGACCATCACCATTCCAAAGCCCTCTACGCAGACCGAAATCTCATTAGACATTGGATCACCTTCCTTTCTTTCTGTTGACGTTGCAATGAAGATAGGCCCGATTTTGCGGAATTTCAAGCGCGCCTTGCAAAAGGTCGAAAAGAGACAAAGTTCCGACAGGCTGAGCCAGCGTCACGACGCGTCTCAGAACTCCTCCCAATCGTTTTCTGTCGCCAGGGCGGCATTGCCACGGCTGGCAGACGCAGGCCGCCGCACCGCACGGTCCGAGGCCATTGCCGTCCGTGACGAGGCCGAATGGGACGAAGTCGGGCGGGGCGAGACCTGCTTACCGGCGTGTACCTTGAAACGCGCCACCAGCGTGGAGAGATTGTTCGCCTCGTCGGCCAGCTTGCTGGTCGCGGCGGTCGACTCCTCGACCATGGCCGCATTCTGCTGTGTCGTCTGGTCCATCTGGTTGATGGCTGTATTGACCTCGCCCAGACCGGTCGATTGCTCCCTGGCGGCCTGCGCGATGGAATGGACATGTTCGTTGATCTTCACGACATGGCTACCGATAGTGCCCAGAACGTCGCCCGTCTCCGTCACCAGGGCAACGCCGCCGGCCACCTCGTTGCGGGAACGGGTGATGAGCGTCTTGATGTCCTTGGCGGCACCTGCAGAGCGTTGCGCCAGTTCGCGCACTTCCTGGGCGACCACGGCAAAGCCCTTGCCAGCCTCGCCGGCACGGGCCGCTTCCACACCGGCATTCAGCGCCAGAAGGTTGGTCTGGAAAGCGATTTCGTCGATGACATTGATGATGGTGCCGATCTCGTTGGATGCCTGCTCGATGCGCTCCATGGCGGCAACCGTATTTCTCACCACCTCGCGGGACTGTTCGGTACTTTGACGCGCCTGGGCAACCATCTCGGCGGCCTCAGCCGAACGGTCCGTGGAACTCGTGACGGCGGAGGTGATCTCCTCGAGTGCTGCTGCGGTTTCCTCCAGAGAGGCCGCCTGCTGCTCTGAACGTTTGGACAGATCGGAAGAGGCATGGCGCAACTCGCCCGCTCCGCTATTGATCATGTCGATGGCGGCGCGGACTTCCGTCATCACCACCCGCAGGCTCTCCATGGTCGCGTTCATGTTTTTCTGCAAATTGAGGAACACCCCTTTGAACTCACCGCGCATGGCTTCTGTCAGATCGCCGTCGGCCAGAGCCGCGACCACGCGATTGGTTTCAGCCACGCCCAGATCGACAGATGTCACCAACTGGTTGACGCTGGCAGCAAAGCGGTTCAAATCCTCGTTTTCATAGCGCTTCTGAATGCGTACGGAAAAATCGCCCGCAACAGCCGATGACACGACGTGGGAAATATTGCTCTGTAAGTCCGCATTCTGAGCCTGAAGGGCGACTTCCTGCGCATTGAGATCACGGACCTTTTCCGCATTCTGCTTGAACACCAGCACGGCGCGGGCCATGTCGCCGATCTCATCCTTGTTTTCGGCATAGGGAATGGTTTTGGACAGATCGCCTTTGGCCAGGTCTGCCATGCAATCGGTGATACGCTGGATGGGCGTTGCAATCGCCCGGCGTCCGAACAGGGCCGAGCCAATCATCAGCATCACCAGCAAAACCGAGAGGCATAGAGTGATCACTGAGGTGGTATTTTGCAAATGAAGGCGGTCGTTGTTCGCCTCATCGACCTTCTGCTTGACGGCAATCACAGTCTCGTCGACAAGCGCGGCCAGTTGCTCGCTCATTTTGTGCAGTGGCGGCAGGCTGGCGGAGATATCCGCCGAAGAGTTGGCGATGGCAGATGCCAACTGGTTCGCAGCCCCGGTGTAATTGGCCAGCAGTTCACCAATACGGCGAGCACGCTCCTGATTGGCGGGCAATTGCATGTCAGCCCTGGCGAGGTTTAGATATTTCTCAGCGGAGCTACGTCGTTGCTGAAAATACTCGACCGCGGCCTGTCGCTGCTGCTGGGTCGTTGCTAGACGCAACTCGTTCACGCCGATGTCCATGCCGCGCAGGGACGCTTTCATATCAATGATATTGCGGGCGATCCCGGCCTGGACCTGACCCTGGGTCACCGCCCTATCGACCGCTTGCGACAAAAGCCATCCAGCAACCGAAATGATAATGACAAGGACAATGCCCGCGCCGGACATGACAGAGAGTTTGCTACTGATACGTGTTACGCCAAATGCCATGAAGATTGACCCTGACAAATAAAAGAGTTGTCATGCTTTCTTCAAGGCGGACTGGGCAAATCATTTGCTGGACTGGAAAACCGCATTAGCAAAGCTAAACCACTGTGTACGAATAGCTTTAATAAGCGCTTAAAAAACAATTGCATGAAGCTTATTGTGAATTTTTTGTGACAAACGTATTTTAATGAGCCCCTATTCAAAAAGTACAGTTAAACAAGATGGAAATCATCGGTTCCGGGCGTCACTGGCAATAAGCTTCAAAGGGTCAGCACAATCTTGCCGATATGCGTGCTGTCTTCCATCAGCCGATGCGCATCCGCCACCTTGTCGAACGGCAGAACGGTATGAATGACTGGGGCGACGGTGCCTTGTTCCAGAAGTGGCCAGGCGCTGGCCAGCAGGTCGTCGCGGATAGCGCGTTTTTCTTCCGCCGTGCGCGGGCGCATCGTTGATCCCGTCACCGTCAGGCGCTTGACCATGATCGGGCCGAGATTGACCTTTTCAGCCACGGCACCGCCCAGAAAAGCAATGATTGACAGGCAGCCGTCCTTGGCCAGCGACGCGATATTCTTTTCGAAATAGGATGCGCCGATCATATCGAGGATGATATCGACACCTTTGCCGTCCGTCTCAGACTTCACCACCTCGGCGAAATCCTCACTCCGGTAATTGATGGCGCGGCGAGCGCCGAGCTTCAGGCAGGCCTCGGCCTTTTCAGCCGAACCAACCGTGGTCAGCACATCGGCGCCGAAAGCGCGGGCAAGCTGGATGGCCGTGGTGCCGATGCCTGACGAGCCACCGTGGATCAGCACGGTTTCGCCTTCGGTCAGCCCCGCCATCTGGAACAGGTTGGCCCAGACGGTGAAGAAGGTTTCCGGCACCGCCGCTGCTTTCACCGCATCGAATCCCCTAGGCCATGGCAGGCTCTGGCCTTCCGGCAGGACGCAGAACTCGGCATAACCGCCGCCATTGGCCAATCCGCAGATCTTGTCGCCAAGGACAAAGTCGCTCACCCCTTCGCCCAGCGCCACCACCGTGCCGGCTACTTCCAGGCCGAGAACAGGGCTTGCACCCTTCGGCGGCGGATAGCTGCCCTGGCGCTGCGCCACATCCGGTCGATTGACGCCTGCTGCCTCAACCTTGACAAGGATTTCACCGGCTGCTGGGGCTGGCAGCGGACCATGGGCAATTGTCATGACCTCAGGCCCGCCGAAGGATGGGGTATCGACATAGCGCATGCGCGTGGGAAGCGTCATTTTTTGCCTCTGGACTAAATGTACCTCGACCTTATCTAGAGACGCACAGGTGAAAAGAAAAGAAGACGGATCGACGCGGGGCGACATAAGTCCTTCTAATACCGAACGAATGACCCGGAATCCCGAGAGTTCAGGACCATTTGAATGCACACCAAGCCACTTGCCCCGCGTCTCTTTTACCGCCGCAGCCTTCTTGCCGGGGCAGCGGGCTTCTTGGCTTTCGGTAACGCCACAGGAACCTTCGCGCAGCAGCGCAAGGCTGGCCCTTATTTCAAGTCCAAAGACGAACTCGACCAGTCGTTGAAGGCCTTCGGCGTCGGGTCCTGGGATCGAAGCAGCCTGCTGAAACAGGCCCGGCCAACAACCATTCTCAGCTCGACAGCGCTGGAGGATAAGGACATTCCGCTCGGTGCAAGCAAGATCGGCGGCGCGCCGGACATGCCTGAGGAAACAGACTGGCCGATGCGCAAGCCCTCCTCAAGCGGCAAGCGGGACGTCGAAGTCCTGCGCAAGCTGAATGCCGAGAACCCCAGCCCCTACTACCAACAGATGATTGCCGCCAAAGAACCGCTTGCCAATCGGGATGCTCCGCTTGCCTTCGTCCTGCAACTCGATCTTGCCGCTGCCGCCGCAGCCGGCCCTGTAGATCCCGACATTCCCACCGACGGACGGCTTCTGGTGTTTTTCGACCTGGTGCTGCTGCCCTGGTTTGGCGAACAGCAGGAGGAAAAGGCCTTTTCCCTTCTCTATCTTCCCGCCGCGCAGACCGAGTTGAAACGGCGTCCCGTCCCTGATCTTGGCATGGCCCTTTGGGGCGAGCGGCATGAGGGAGACACCGACGAGCAGGCGATGCGATTGCCGTCTGCGCGGATCGATCCGACATTTTCCTTTACGCTGCCGGGCGATGGGTCCTATCCGATGCTGACCCGCTATCCCTATCCGCAGGAGCCGCCGCATCGGGCCTGGCTGGATGCGCTGACCAGTGGCCCCGGCGATGGTTGCCAACTCTACGGTTGGCCGAACTTCGTTCAATCCGACCCGGGCATCGATCTCGGTGCCGAAGACGTGAAATTCGATCTGCCACGCAATGACGATTACATCCGCACCATAAGCGGACTTGCGGGGCCTATTGAGAACTGGATCCCCCTGCTGACGATCACCGGCTATGCCAGCGATGGCGTCGATTTCAACGGCGGTTATTATGTCATGATCCGCCGCACGGATCTGCGCAACAAGGATTTTTCAAAGGCCGTCATCGTTTATCAGACCGATTGAGCCAAAAGCCACCTCACCCGATCGGCTGCGGCGAACGGATGCCGGAGACAAAAAGGCCGCTATCGCTATCCTTGGCACTTTTCTTGACGCTGGCGATTTCCGACGACAGGCGGCTGACATCATCGACAACCAGCCCCTGCGGCAATTCCAGAACACCGATGGAGCAGCGCATCAGTGGAAAATCGCGGTCGATACCGTGACGGTCGGTGCCACGAATTCGGCCTTCAGCGCGGTCTTCCGGCGAATAGAGAGCGGCGACATCGCCGTGGAAATCCGAGAGCAGCCGGTTGAGGATTTCCAGCACCTCCTCGCCGGTCCAGCCGATGAGGCCAATGAAGAAATCATCGCCGCCGACATGGCCGAGAAACACGCCATCGGCGAAGAAATAACGACGCATCAGCGCGGCAAACAGCGAAATCGCGTGGTCGCCCAGGTGAAAGCCGTAGTGATCGTTGAAGGGCTTGAAACTATCAAAATCACAGTAGCAGAAATGGCGAAGGTCATCGCTGTCTCGACCGCTGTCCTGCATGAAATCGCGAATGGCGCGATTGCCCGGCAGGCCGGTCAGCGGGTTCTGTTCCTGGGCGGTCTTCAACTGCTTTTCATTGATGATGCGCACCAGCGAAGCCGCCGAGACCACGCCCGCATAGCGCAGGTTTTCGGTCAGCAGCACGCAATCGCTGCCCTCGGTATTGGAGAAGATCGCCATCAGCCGGTCGGCATCGGCATCGAGCCCGACAACAGGCGCGTGATCGACGAATTGCGAGATGGTCCGCTCATAGACCTTGTTCTTCAGAAGGTCGCGCCCGAAGGGCTGATAGATATATTCCTTCAAGTGCACTTCGTGAATAATGCCGCGTGGTTCGCCATTGGCGTTCAGCACCGGAAAGAACGACTGGCGCGGATTGCGGCGAAACAGGTCGAACACGCTATCCACACTGTCATTTTCATAGACCGTCGGCAGGCGCTCGATCTGCTTGCGGATCAGGATTTCGTCCAGCGACTGGCTGGAGCGCCGTGACTGGCCGATATCCTTCAAATGCCGATAGTGGGATTTCAGCTCGGCCAGATGGGTGGTAGGCCTCGCAATGTACCAGCCCTGGACGAGATCCACACCAAGCTCGCGACAGGCGATGAACTCGCCTTCCGTCTCGATCCCCTCAGCAATCACCCGCACACCAAGCACATGGGCGGTCTGGACGATGTTTTTCACCAGATGGCGTTTGCGCGAATGACTGTCCAGCCCTGAGATGAAATGCCGGTCAATCTTCAAATAGTCGATCGGGAAATCACAGAGCAGCTTCATCTCGGCATGGCCAACGCCGAAATCGTCAATGGCAATCTTGAAGCCAGCGCTGCGTAGCCGCACCATCAGACCGGCAAACTCCGGCACTTCGGTATTGTTGAACCGCTCCGATAATTCAAAACACACAGACGACGGCGCAATCCCGGCGGCGCGCAAATGCGCCAAAAGCCCGTCGATGATCGCCTCTCCTTGCGCAATCAACCGGACATCGAGATTGAGAAACAGCGTATAGGCGGCATGATCGGGCAGGCTGGCAAATTTGGCCAGCGCCCTGCTCGCCACCATCTGCTCCAGGGCCAGCAATTGACCCGTTTCATGGGCCTGATCGAGAATATCGAGCGGGGTCTCGAAACCGATCCGTTCCTGACCGCGCATCAGCGTTTCATAGCCGAAGACCGCCCCGGTCTGAACCTCGACAATCGGCTGCATGGCATTTTCCATTACGACTTTCGCCAGCGTCAGCAATTGATCGCTGGCATAGCGGCGCAATACTCCGCGTTCCGTCGCAATCGCTACCATTGAAAATATCCCTGCGCCCAAATTGTTTAAGTTTACGGCACGGTGACGGCAAAGCCTGAAGGAAATCTTTACCGGGGATGAAAGTTTTGTGACAGCCCCAGCTGGCTGAGTAAGCCGGGTGTCAGCCCACGCTCGGCAATCATCTGGACCTCGGACCGGCATCCCGCTGGCTGATTTTTATTGATTGATCAGTCAATCAAGAATAGATTGATGATCATCAGAAAGGATAGGCCATGCCGAAACTGGGAATGGAGCCGCTCAGACGAAAAGCCCTTGTCGATGCGGCCTTGAAAGCCATCGGCACGCATGGCTCGCTGACGGTCACCATGTCTGAAATTGCCCGCACCGCCGGGGTCTCTCCCGCTTTGGCCCATCATTATTTCGGCTCCAAGCAGCAATTGTTGATCGAAACAATCCGCTCACTATTGAGACAATTGCAAGCCGATGCCGCAAGCGCGCTTGCCACGGCAAGCACCCCGCGCCAGCGGATTAGCGCCGTGATCCGGATCAGCTTCCAGGCCGACCAGTTTGCACCCGATACCGTGGCGGCCTGGCTTGCCTTCTATTCCGAGGCGCAACGCTCGGAAGCAACCCGCCGCCTGCTGGTGATCTATGCACGGCGGTTGCGCTCCAATCTGGTCGATGCCCTGCTACACCTGGCCAGCCGGTCCGACGCCGAGCGCATTGCCGAAGGCACAGCGGCGATGATTGACGGCCTATATATTCGCCAAAGCCTGCGGGCAGCGCCACTGTCCATTGATGCCTCTGTCACGCTGGTGGAGGATTATGTGAACAGCCAGTTGCACGCCATTGATCGGGAGACCCGCAGCCTATGAGCAAGCCCAATATTCTCATCATCATGGTCGATCAGCTCAACGGCACGCTGTTTCCCGATGGCCCGGCAGATTGGCTGCATGCACCGCATTTGAAAGCGCTGGCGGCCCGCTCTGCCCGGTTTCAAAACAATTACACATCCTCGCCGCTCTGCGCCCCTGCCCGCGCTTCCTTCATGGCCGGACAATTGCCCAGCCGCACGCAGGTTTATGACAATGCGGCGGAATATGTGTCGTCCATTCCCACTTACGCCCATCATTTACGCCGCGCAGGCTATTACACAGCGCTTTCGGGCAAGATGCATTTTGTGGGGCCGGATCAATTGCACGGCTTTGAAGAACGGCTGACCACCGACATTTACCCCGCCGATTTCGGCTGGACGCCGGATTACCGCAAACCCGGCGAGCGGATTGACTGGTGGTATCACAATCTCGGCTCGGTGACGGGCGCTGGCGTGGCCGAGATTACCAACCAGATGGAATATGATGATGAGGTGGCATTTCTGGCCAACCAGAAGCTCTATCAGTTAAGTCGTGAGAATGATGATGCGGAGCGTCGCCCGTGGTGCCTCACCGTCTCCTTCACCCATCCGCATGACCCGTATGTGGCCCGCAAACAATACTGGGATCTCTATGAGGATTGCACCCATCTTCTGCCAGACGTCGGTGCTCTAGCGGATCAAGACCCGCATTCCAAACGGCTGATCCATGCCTGCGATTATGACAATTTCAATGTGACCGAAGAAGACATCCGCCGCTCGCGCCGCGCCTATTTCGCCAATATCTCCTATATTGATGACAAGGTTGGCGAGTTGATCGACACGCTGACCCGCACAAGGATGCTGGACAACACCACCATCCTGTTCTGCTCAGACCACGGCGATATGCTGGGCGAGCGGGGTCTGTGGTTCAAGATGAATTTTTATGAAGGCTCGGCCCGTGTGCCTTTGATGGTGGCAGGCCCCGGCATTGCCTCCGGTCTGCATCTGGCTCCAACCTCCAATCTGGATGTGACGCCAACGCTGTGTGATCTGGCCGGAATTTCGATGGATGAGATCATGCCCTGGACCGATGGCATCAGCCTGAAAGGCATGATCGGTGGCGAGGCCCGCACCGCGCCTGTGCTGATGGAATATGCCGCCGAAGGCTCCTATGCGCCCATGGTGTGCATCCGCGAGGGCCAATGGAAATATGTGCATTGTACGCTCGATCCCGACCAATTGTTTGATCTTGAAAATGATCCGCAAGAACTGACCAATCTGGCAGCTGATCCGGCTTATGCCGATGTTCTGGCCGATTTCACCGCCAAGCGCGAGGCCCGCTGGGACATGGCCCGCTTTGATGCGGCGGTGCGCGAAAGCCAGGCCCGGCGCTGGGTGGTCTATGAGGCGCTTCGCAACGGCTCCTACTACCCATGGGACCACCAACCGCTGCAAAAGGCATCCGAGCGCTACATGCGCAACCATATGGACTTGAACGTATTGGAAGAAAGCAAACGCTATCCGAGGGGAGAGTGACGATGCTAACGATCTGGGGCCGTAAAACATCCTCGAATGTGCAGGCGCTGATGTGGTGCGTTGGTGAACTTGGTCTCGACTATGTGCGCCATGACATTGGCCATCGCTATGGTGGCAATGACACGCCAGAGTTTTTGGCGATGAACCCGAATGGCACCGTGCCGGTTTTGCAAGACGGTAATGGTGACTTTTTGTTTGAGACGGGAGCGATCCTTCGCTATCTCGCCAGCCGTTATGCATCGTCTCCGTTCTGGCCCGATGATCTGGCGGGTCGCACCCGTGTGGACATGTGGGCTGAATGGTCGAAAGTGAATATTGCGCAAGAGTTTACCTCTCCCATATTCTGGCGCGTGGTGCGCACTGCGCCAAAAGATCGCGATCCCGCCGCCATTACAAAAGCCATGGGTGTGCTGGGCGCAAAGCTGGATATTGCAGAACAACGACTGGCAAAGCACGCCTATCTGGCGGGTGATGCGCTAACCTTGGCCGATATTCAATTCGGCCATGTGCTGTTTCGCTATTTCGATATCGACATCACCCGCCCAGAGCGCCCCGCCCTTCACCGCTATTATCAAAACCTGACCACGCGCCCCGCATTTCGCGAGCATGTGATGGTGTCTTACGAAGAATTGCGAGTTTTATGATGAAAGCCCAACCCAAAGCCTCTCACTTCATTGATGGCGAATACGTTGAAGACGCAAGCGGCACCGTGATTGACAGCATCTACCCCGCCACGGGTGAGGTGATTGCGCGCCTCCATGCGGCCACGCCTGCGATTGTGGAGCGGGCCATTGCATCGGCCAAGCGGGCGCAGAAGGAGTGGGCAGCCCTTAGCCCTACTGCCCGTGGCCGGGTACTGAAAAAAGCCGCCGAGATTATGCGCGAGCGCAACCGCGAACTGTCGGAGCTGGAAACGCTGGACACGGGCAAGCCTATACAGGAAACCATCGTGGCAGACCCGACATCGGGCGCGGATAGTTTTGAGTTTTTTGGCGGTATCGCAGCGGTAGGACTCAACGGCAGCCACATTCCGCTGGGCAATGATTTTGCCTATACCAAACGGGTTCCCCTTGGCGTCTGTGTGGGCATTGGCGCGTGGAATTATCCGCAGCAGATCGCCTGCTGGAAATCGGCCCCGGCTCTGGCCGCTGGCAATGCCATGGTGTTCAAGCCATCGGAAATGACACCGCTGGGGGCGTTGAAAATTGCCGAGATTTTGATCGAGGCGGGTGCGCCAAAGGGCGTGTTTAACGTCATTCAGGGCGATCGGGAGACAGGGCCATTGCTGGTCAATCATCCCGATGTGGCCAAGGTGTCTTTGACTGGCTCAGTGCCAACGGGGCGCAAGGTTGCGGCTGCTGCGGCTGGCCACTTGAAGCATGTGACCATGGAACTTGGCGGCAAATCGCCTCTGATCGTGTTTGATGATGCGGATGTGGACAGCGCCATTTCCGGGGCGATGCTGGCGAATTTTTACTCCACGGGACAGGTCTGCTCCAACGGTACGCGGGTGTTTGTGCACACGGCCATCAAGCAGGTCTTCCTTGAGCGTTTGAAAGCCCGAGCTGAGGCCATTGTGATTGGTGATCCGCAAGATGAGGCCACCCAGATGGGGCCTTTGGTGTCGATGGCGCAGCGGGAAAAGGTGCTGTCCTATATCGACAAGGGCAAGGCCGAGGGGGCAACGCTGATAACCGGTGGTGGAATTCCCAACAGTGCGTCCGGAGCTGGTGCGTTTATTCAGCCCACGGTGTTTGCCGAAGTGACAGATAGCATGACCATCGCCCGCGAAGAGATTTTTGGCCCTGTCATGTGCGTGCTGGATTTTGATGACGAGACTGACGTGATTGCTCGCGCCAATGCCTCGGAATTTGGTCTCGCAGGCGGCGTGTTCACCGCTGATATCACCCGCGCCCACCGCGTGGTGGATCAGCTGGAAGCCGGAACGCTGTGGATCAACACTTATAACCTCTGCCCGGTGGAAATGCCGTTTGGTGGCTCCAAACAGTCAGGCTTTGGCCGCGAAAATTCGCTGGCGGCGCTGGAGCATTATTCGGAGCTGAAGACGGTTTATGTGGGTATGGGGAAATGTGAAGCGCCGTATTGAGGGGTACATCGATGTCTAGCAAAGTAAATATATATGTTTTTTCTTCAAAATCGATAACCAACATATGGGCCGGATACGGTGCTCAAACTTGGGCCGTTTCAATTGGAGAAGATGCATCCAATAATGCGGGAAAAAAGACCAAAAGCAAAAGGATGACGGTTGGGTCGTTCGGTATTCTTTACTGTGAACCATGGAAAGCCTTCACTGTTCCTTTTGTTACAATTTCAGCACCAGATCTTGATAAAAATGAAGAAGAAATTTGGGACGGTACGTGGATGCTGCCATTCCGGTTTAAAGCTTTAGGAAATCCAAAAAGCAGAATGCCCGGATCAGATATTAGTAAGTTACCTGGTGCAGCAAGAGAAAGTATAACGAATTACATCCATTATCTCAAAGTCCAAGGCAACCTTGCATTCACTACTTCAGCAATTGATGCGGAAGACTGGGAATACATTATCAGAGAGCTTGCGTAGGATATGCAACAGGCAGATTTCATCATCATCGGTTCCGGCTCGGCAGGCGCGGCCATGGCTTACCGCCTGTCAGAAGACGGCAAGCACACGGTGATCGTGCTGGAATTCGGCGGCTCGGACATCGGCCCCTTCGTGCAAATGCCAGCCGCCCTTGCCTTTCCGATGAATATGGATCGCTACAATTGGGGCTATGTGACCGAGCCGGAACCACACCTCAACAATCGCCGCATGATTGCGCCGCGTGGCAAGGTGGTGGGTGGCTCGTCTTCTATCAATGGCATGGTCTATGTGCGTGGCCATGCGGAGGATTTTAACCGTTGGGATGAGCTGGGAGCTACTGGTTGGGCCTATGCCGATGTGCTGCCCTATTTCAAGCGCATGGAGCATAGCCACGGCGGAGAAGACGGCTGGCGCGGCACCGATGGTCCCCTGCATGTACGCCGGGGCGAGGTGAAAAATCCGCTATATCAGGCCTTTATTGAGGCGGGTCGGCAGGCCGAATTCCCCGTCACCGAGGATTACAATGGCCGCCAACAGGAAGGCTTTGGCCTGATGGAACAAACCAGCTGGCAAGGTCGCCGCTGGTCCACCGCCAATGCCTATCTGAAACCCGCGCTGAAGCGTGACAATTGTCGCCTAATACGCTGCTTTGCCCGCAAGATCGTGCTGGAAGGCCGCCGCGCCGTGGGCGTCGAAGTGGAGATTGGTGGCAAGATCGAGGTGATCCGCGCCAACCGCGAGGTGATTGTTGCCGCATCCGCCTTCAACTCGCCCAAACTGCTGTTGCTGTCCGGCATTGGTCCGGCGGCCCATCTACAAGAGATGGGGATTAATGTGGTGGCGGATCGGCCCGGCGTTGGCCAGAACCTGCAAGACCATCTGGAATATTACCACCAGTTCAAATCGAAATTGCCGATCACCCTGCATTCCAAAAACAACTGGTTCTGGAAAGGCGTGGTGGGGGCACAATGGCTGTTCTTCAAACAAGGCCTTGGCACCTCCAACCAGTTTGAAGCGGCGGCGTTTATCCGCTCAGGCGCAGGCGTGAAATGGCCAGACCTGCAATACCACTTCCTGCCGATTGCCGTGTCTTACGATGGCAAGTCATCGGCGGAAGGCCACGGTTTTCAGGCCCATGTCGGCTATAACATGTCGAAATCCCGCGGCTCCGTCACCCTGCGCTCACACGACGTGAAGGATGCGCCGGTGCTGCGCTTCAACTATATGAGCGACCCTGAAGACTGGGTGAAATTCCGCCATGCCGTGCGGATCACCCGCGAGATTTTTGCCCAAAAAGCCTTTGATCCCTATCGGGAATCCGAAATCGCTCCGGGATCGAAAGTGCAAACCAACGACGAAATCGACGCCTTCCTGCGCGAACATCTGGAAGGGGCCTACCACCCCTGCGGCACCGCCAAAATGGGGCGCATAGATGATCCGATGGCGGTTGTCGATCCGACCTGCAAGGTGATTGGCGTCGAAGGCCTGCGGGTGGCGGATTCATCGATCTTCCCGCATGTCACCTATGGCAATCTCAACGGCCCCTCGATCATGACCGGCGAAAAGGCGTCCGATCATATTCTGGGCCGTGATCCCCTACCCCGCAGCAATCAGGAACCATGGATTAATCCGAATTGGGAGTTAAGTGATCGGTAAGACATCACAGCCGATAGGGAATGCGGATGCCGGGATGGTTGCCCGGCAAATCCTTGGTATCGCGGGTTACCAGCACCATGTCATGGGCCAGAGCACTTGCCCAGACAATCGCGTCAGGCAGTTTCAGCCGATGCGCACGCCTCAAAGACACTGCACGCTCGGCCACGGCCTGATCGATGGCGATGCAGCGAAAACTGCGCAGAAAGGCAGCGGTTGCCTGCCCATTCTCATCGGATGCACCAACCATGACCTCCATCCAGGTCACCATGCTGATCGCCTTTTCCTCGTAAAGCGAAAGCTCCTGTCTGGCCGGTTCCTTGCCATTCAGGAAATCGATCAAAATATTGGTATCAAAGAGCGCTTTTACCATTCGTCGCGCAGGGCTTGCTGATAAGCAAGGCCATCCGGCTGGTTTTTCCAGAGACCAAAGCCGTGATCCAGATCGGGCTGCTGCCGTTCTTCCAGCAAAGATGCCACGGCTTGGCGGATCAACGCTGCCCGGGAAATTTTTTCCTGGCGGGCAATCCGGTCCAGCTCCACAACGGCATCGTCATCAAGGTCGATCAATGTTCTCATCATACACCTATCATATATCGCTATATGATATACACCGACCCATGGTTATGATCAAGCCGACGCGAGACACCGCTATCGCCGCACCAGCCGCCTTACCCCGCCGCTGATCAACAGCGCGGTATCGACTACGGCTGGCAAGGCTTCGCGCTTGCCGCTGACGGCGAGGTAGCGGGGTTGCCAGTCGGGGTCGAACTTGGCCTTGAAGGCGTGGACGCCCTTGAAATTATAGAGCCGCTCGCCGTTCTCATAGACCAGACGGCCAAGGCGGTGCCAGAGCGGGGCGGTAGGCCGGGCCGACAGGCCGGACAGCGGGGCCATACCCATGTCGAGCTGGCGATAACCTTCCGCTTTCAGATGCAGCATGATCTTCACAAACAGCAGGTCCATCATGCCACGATGCGTGCCGGGCAGATGCCGCATCAGGTCGATAAAGGCATCCTGTTTTGTCTCGGTGGTCAGAATATTGGCAAAGGCGACAATCCGGCCTTCGAGGCGAATGATGGCAACCGGATGGGCGCAGAGATAGCAGCGCTGAAACGTGCCGAGCGAAAAGCCCTTTTCTCCAGCCTTGTGATGGGCCAACCAGACATCCGACACGTAAGCCAGTTCATCCAGCAATCCCGCTACCTCAGTTGGCGGCACGATGGAAAATTCCAACCCGTCGCGCTCGGCGCGGTTGATCGAGCGGCGCAGTTTCAGCCAGTCGCCGCCCTTCAGGTCGAAACGGTGCAGATCGACAATCGCCTGATCGCCCAGCTTGAACAGCCGCAGGCCCGCATCCGCCGCGACAGGCAGAAAGTCCGGGGAGACCTGGTAGAAGGCGACACGGCAGCCGCAAGCCTTTGCCTCCTTCAGCAATTTCGTCACCAGCTGCGGCCAGGCAGCCCGTGGTCCAACCGGGTCGAACAGCACGACAAACCGACGGCCGCGGCGCGCATACATCAGGAAAGCGTCACCCGCGTCGGAAAACAGCACCTGCTTGTCACCCAGGGCCACCAGGCCTGCCGCCGCCCGGGAGTTTTCCCGCACGATGCGCCCAGCCAATTGAGTGTGAACAGGTGATGCGCCCGCCCGGACCGGCTTGATCTGTTGCTGGACGACACGGCCAGCCGCGATGGCACCCAGCAATGACAGCGTCGCCAGACTAGCGCCGCCAATATCCTGATGCAGTTTGTAAACGAGGCCAAGCTCAGCAAGGGGCTCCAGCAGAAATTCAATCGACAGTAGCGACAAAGCCGCAAGGCCAAGCGCCAATATCAGGCGCAGGAGCTTGCTGGCCGCATGCCAGCCAAGACCTATCCCGGCAACCAGGAAAAATCGTCCGGGCTTGATTGAAACGTCGGTTTCCAATGCATTCACCATCAGCCCCGACGTCCTTCGCCCGAGAAATATTAGGGATTATTCACTCTGCCATGCTTATGGCAGCGCCCGGTAAACATGTCGTGAAGCGGATACATGAACAATCGGTAAAATACCAGACCCATGCAGGCGCAAAGGCCATTGCCGCCACTATGTTCAAGTGACGATTTTTGAAAACCCGTCGCCAATGTTGGTCCCAAATCGCTAAATCTTCAACTTTCTAAATCTCTTGGGATTTCATCGATTTCGATTTAAGGAATGATGCAGTATCCATCTGGGAGTTGCCTCATGCCGCGTTCCACGCCCTCGAAAATGCTGCGGCGCTCGCGCGCGCTCAGCGGTTCCTGGCGCATGTGGAAAATGCGGCTGGTCTTCTGGGCCGGTGCCGGTGCCATCGGCGTGGTCAGCGTCGGCTTTGCCTGGCTGGCGGACCGCGCCCAAGGGCTGTTTCACACCATCACCCACGCCACGCAATGGACCTTTCTCCTTCCGCTTCTGCTGACACCGGCAGGCTTTGCGCTTTGCGCGCTTCTGGCGGGCAAGGTTTTCCCGGCCTCACAAGGCTCCGGCATTCCGCAGGCGATTGCGGCCCGCCATATCGATGATCCGGCTGGGCGCAGCCGGTTGCTGTCAATGCGGATCGCTATCGGCAAGGTGCTTTTGACCGCAATCGGTCTGCTCTGCGGCGGATCGATCGGCCGGGAGGGACCGACCGTACAGGTCGGGGCCTCCATCATGCTGTTTTGCGCCCGCATTGGCGGGATGGCGCGGGCAGATGGGCTGATCCTGGCCGGATCGGCCGCCGGTATTGCCGCTGCGTTCAATACGCCGCTGGCCGGGATCGTCTTTGCCATCGAGGAAATGAGCAAGACCTATCACTCCCGCGTCAACAGCCTGGTTCTGATCGCTGTGATCGTTTCCGGCCTTGCCGCCCTCGGTCTCGTCGGCAGCTATACCTATTTCGGCACCGCCAATCCCACCGTCTCCGGCTTGCGCGATTGGATGCTGGTCGGCCTGTGCGGCATTGGCGGCGGCGCTTTCGGCGCGCTGTTCAGTGCGGGGGCGCTGACCTTGATGCGCCGGATACGCCGCTGGACGCAGCTGTCGGCAATGCCCTTGCGGCGTGCCGTTCTGCTCGCCGCCGTTTGCGGACTGGGCGTGGCGCTGATCGGCATCCTGACCGGAGGTGCCACCTACGGCACCGGCTATGAACAGGCGCGCGGCGCGGTGGAGGGCGAGGCCCTGCCGCTGCTGTTTTTCGCGCAAAAGCTGGCGGCCTCGTTCCTGACGATGATTTCCGGCATTCCGGGCGGGATTTTCGCACCCTCCCTATCGGTTGGGGCTGGGCTCGGCAGCACCGCCGCCAGCCTGACTGGCTCCAGCATTGCGCTTGGCGCCATTCTCGGCATGGCCGGCTATTTCGCCGGTGTCGTGCAGGCGCCAATGACCGCCTTCGTGATCATTATGGAAATGACCGCCAGCCATGACAGCGCCATCGCCATCATGACCGCCGCCATGCTGGGCTATGCGACGTCGCGGCTTCTGTCACGCGAGCCACTCTATCACGGCCTGTCGCGCCCATTCCTCGCCGAAGCCATCCGCGCCAGCCGGGCGGCGGAGCGCAGCACCAACTGACGGCTACAAGAGCTGCGATAGAGATTGCACGCTGGTATTGACGATCGACAGGGATTTGACCCCAAGCTGTTCTCTCGCCTGGAGGGCTTTCAGCCGGCTCGATTCCAGGTTCATATCGGTATCGACCATGTTACCGACGCCCTTGCTGATCGAACCCTGCAAGTCCTTGGAGAATTCATACTGCATGTCCACCCGGTTGCTCATCGCGCCCAGCGTGCTCGCCACGCCATTCATCCGTTCGGCCATGGCATCGACGACCTTGATCATGTCATCAATATCGGCATTCGTGGTACTGTCTTCCAACCTGATCTCGTCATAGGTCGTCGACGCCTTGGTGCCGTTGAACATCACCCAGGTCTTTGCGGTGCCAAGCTCGGTCGCAAAACCGGACCCCGTGAGGATGCCCCCTTCCCCATCGACATCGTCGATCAGGTAATTGACCTTGGACGTTCCCGGCTCGCCGCCGACATTGTAATCAATCGTATTGATGCTGATCCGGCCAGCGCCATCGCGCACGAAGGAGCCGACGAGGTTGCGATTGTCCTTGTCACTGTCGGCATCGCGCAACAGCCAGTTTTCCTTGGAAAAGGAGGAGGATTCAGCAATGGAGCGGAACTGATCACGGATCTCGTCCAGTTCCGTATTGATCTTGTCGCGTGAGGTGCCGCCTTCACGCGCCAGCACCAGACGTGCCTTCACATCCATCATCAGGTCTGTCGATGTGCTCATGCCGCTCTGCGCCGTATCCAGCACGCCAGCCGCCATGGACAAGGCATCCTGCACCGAAGACAAGGAGCGATTGTCAGAGCGCATCGTCGTGGCAATCGACCAATAGGCGGCATCGTCAGCCGCAGTGGCGACCCGGTAACCGGTCGTGACCCGCGTCTGGCTATCATCGCGGCTGGACACCGTATGGCGCAGGCTTTGAAGCGCGGTGTAAGCCGCAACATTGGTGTTTTTACTCGTCATACGCTCACTCACATACTCAGTACAAAACAGGCTCAATACAAAACAAGCGAAATACAGGCCGCCCGCAATACTGGACAGCATATCGCGTGCTGTCGCGAGGGCTGGAACCGCCCAGTCACCCGACAACAACAGGAACCCGTTCGTGGATGCGCAGGCAACCACGTTCAACGGCTCCAAAGTCCGAATTTTCCCCAACCAGACGCCTCCGCCAGACGTCCCCAAAAGACCGAATTTTCCAAAAGCGGATGGGTGATTTATAGGGCCGTTAAGGTTAAGTCCCACCCAAGGAAGATGGTGAACGGAAGATAAAGAACGCGCGCTTGCAATTAACTTTCTGGATGTTGCCCTTCGTTGCAGACACCGCAGCGACGAGAGCATCGTGCGGCAAAACGGAAACAGAACCATGCTATCAACGGTGAAAAAAGGCGCGCCCGCCTTCTTCTCCCCATTGACTTTCATGGGTGTCAATCGATATTCGATTGTAACGGCAATGGATTCTGCCGGGCACGACGCCGAACCGCTTCCTTGATGAAGCCGATGACTCCTACTCAACGCGCCAAGGCGAAGGAGTAGAGTCATGTCCAGAATTTCCAGACTGTTTTTTCCAATTGAATTTGCTGTTTCGGGAGCGTCACAATGAGGACGGTCCCAGAATTTGCTGACCTTCGTTTGTTTATTGGTCTTCGTTTGCACCAGATCCGCAGCCTGACAAAATGGATCGCCGTTACGGTGCCAATGGCCGTCACAGTGGGCTCGCTTGTCGCCCTGTTTCTGTGGAGCCTGGATGAGGCAACGCGGCTACGGTTTGCCTATCCCGATCTGATCTATGCCATGCCGATTGCCGGGTTTGCCATGGTCTGGACCTATCAGCGCTTTGGCAAATCGGCAGAAGGCGGCAACAACCTGATTGTCGAGCAGATCCACGAGCCGGGCGGCGGCGTGCCGTTGCGCATGGCGCCGTTTATTCTGGTCAGCACGGTGCTGACCCATCTGGTCGGCGGTTCTGCGGGCCGGGAAGGCACGGCGGTGCAACTCGGCGGCAGCCTTGCCAGCGCCTTTGCAAAGCTCTTCCGGCTGGCGCCCGGCGATGTCCGCATCCTGCTGATGGCCGGAATTGCCGCGGGCTTCGGCGCCGTCTTCGGCACGCCGATTGCCGGCGCGGTGTTTGCCCTGGAAGTGCTGACCATTGGCCGGATGCAATATGAGGCCCTGCTCCCGGCTCTGCTGGCCGCCGTGGTGGCCGACTGGACCTGCCAGGCCTGGGGGGCGAGCCATACGCATTACGTCATCGCCTATCTCAAGAACATGCCGGATAGCGGCGGGTTTCACCTCGATGCACTGATCATGCTCAAGGTGGTGTTTGCCGGAGCGGTGTTCGGGCTGGCGGCACATGGTTTTGCCGAGATGTCGCATCTGGCAGGGGCTGCTTACAAAGCCTTGCTTCCCTCTGCGCCCCTGCGCCCGGTGCTGGCCAGCGCCATTCTGCTTGCCCTGGTCTGGTTGCTTGGCACCCGCGATTATCTGGGGCTGGGCGTCTGGTCGCCCAATCCGGGCGATGTCACCATTCTCAGCTTTTTCCGCCCGGATCATGTGGATGACTGGAGCTGGGCCTGGAAGGCACTGTTTACCGTCGTCACCCTCAGCGCCGGTTTCAAGGGCGGTGAAGTCACGCCGCTGTTCTTTATAGGGGCGGGCCTCGGCAATGCACTGGCCGGACTGACCGGCGCGCCGACCGACCTGTTTGCCGGCCTCGGCTTCGTCGCTGTGTTTGCCGGGGCCACCAACACGCCGCTTGCCTGCATGATCATGGGCCTGGAGCTGTTCGGCGCCACCCATGCCGTCTATCTCGCAGTCGCCTGTTTCACCGCCTATCTCACCAGCGGCCATTCCAGCATCTACCTTTCGCAGCGCATCGGCGTGCCAAAACATGCCGCCGGTCAAATCCCCGTCGGCATCGCGGTGCGCCATCTGCGCCTAACGCGATCGGCGCCTAGCCAGGAAGACAACAACAAAAGCCGCAACGATAGCTGAAGCTGCTATGGTTCCTATGTCATTGTGTCAGTCGGGCTCAGAGGAAGGCCGGAGCAGCCAACCCCTGGATCAGGCATTTTGCGATGACCACCAACAAGGAGGGCCAAAATGCCGGTAAAACAGCTTGTAGACCAGTACCGCGCCTATATCGATTGCCTCAACCGCCAAGCCTGGGACGAATTGGGCCTTTTTGTCGATGCCGAGGTTCGCCATAACGAGTGCTTGCTCAAGCTTCATGGCTACCGCGAAATGTTGGTTCAAGACTTTATCGATATACCGGACCTGCGGTTCGACATTCAACGGATCGTCTGCGAACCACCGCAAATTGCCGCACGCCTCTGCTTTGATTGCTCTCCCAAAGGTCTTTTTCTGGGAGTGCCCGTCCATGGGCGCCGGGTGGCTTTTACCGAAAACGTCTTTTATGAATTCAACGGATCGAAAATCGCCAATGTCTGGTCGGTCATAGACAAGGTCGCCATCGAGGCTCAACTTCGATAGCCATCTGGCGCCAACGCTTGAAGTGGTTGTTTTCGACAGAGTATGATTTACTCGTCCGGCGCGTCCGAGGGCTCTGAAAATAAAAAACCCTTGATCCGAGGCCTCGGGCCACCGACAGCATCGAAAATCGCTCAAGATTTCCGCCGAAAATCACCAGATCGGTCTTGCTCGATCCGTCTCCCTCGAAAACCACGCAGCCCAGCTGTTCGGAAAGCGCATTCAGCTCGAAAATCAGATGTCGCAATTCATTCAGCGTCAGGGGAGATAACGATGTCGGGGAATATTTGAAGGATATGCCGTGATTGACGATATCCTGAAAATCTACATTCACGGCTCGGAACCTTCAAAGCATGCGTTTCGGCGGCATAGGTAATCGATCTGGCACGCCGCAACCTGGCCGGGTTGGGAACTCAAATCAGCCAGAATCGTTGAGAGACCTGGAGCAAGCGGTTGCGGATTGCATCT
This sequence comes from Agrobacterium vitis, assembly GCF_013337045.2. Lineage (NCBI taxonomy): Bacteria > Pseudomonadati > Pseudomonadota > Alphaproteobacteria > Hyphomicrobiales > Rhizobiaceae > Gillisella > Gillisella vitis. The sequence continues at coordinate 584,120 of NZ_CP118259.1, read as the reverse complement.
TTATCGGTTGCCCACAATCGAAGGAGTAGAAAAATGCTGAAATTCATTGGTGGCACAATCGGTGCGATTTTCCTGATCGGCCTGATCGTCGTCGTCTTGCTGCTCAAGCTTATATTTTGAGAGAGCGGGCTTTCAAAAGCCCGTTTCAGGCGCTCGTCCAGAAAAAGTCTTGCCCGTTTGCGCAAACAATCCACTGACGTTTCCGAACATAAATCTTCGGATGTCGAGGTCACGGATCTGGATTCGGAAGAGTGGCTGGGGCGCCTGGATTCGAACCAGGGATGGCGGTACCAAAAACCACTGCCTTACCGCTTGGCTACGCCCCATCACAAAGCGCACGGATCAATGATGCCGCGCGTTTGGCATGCCGGTCATTAGCAAAAGCGCGCACGGGCTGCAATCGCTGATTTGATATTTTCCGTGGAAAGCGTCGAGGAACATCGTCATTCAAAGGTTAAGAAATTACGGAACGATCCCCGGCTCCATCTGTTGTGATGATGAACCACCACGAAACAGAAAAGGACTTAGAGATGACAAAGATTAACGAAGCAAAGATCCTTATTCTTGCCACTGATGGCTATGAGCGTTCGGAATTGCGAGTTCCGCTGGATCAATTGAAGGCCAAAGGTGCGTCAGTGACCATCGCCTCCTTGAAGAAACAGCCGATCAAAAGCTGGGACGACAAGAATTGGGGTGACACGGTCGATGTCGACCTCACAGTCGAAGAGGCTTCTGCCAACAATTACGATGCGCTAGTCATTCCAGGTGGCCAGATCAATCCGGATATCCTGCGGGCCGATGCCAAGGCCGTTCAGCTGGTGCGTGATTTCGTCGCTTCCGGCAAGGTCGTTGCCGCGGTCTGCCATGGGCCTTGGCTGCTGGTCGAAGCTGATGCGTTGCGCGGCCGTCAGGCAACCTCCTATGCTTCGATCCGCACCGATGTGAAAAATGCCGGTGCGCGCTGGGTTGACCAGACTGTGGTTGCCGATCAGGGCATTATCACCTCGCGAAACCCCGGCGATCTCGATGCGTTCGTCGCAAAAATCGTCGAGGAGGTCGAAGAAGGCCGCCATGAACGGCGCGCCGCCTGATCTCTTTTTTCCCATCTGAAAAACGAAGCACCCCTTCCCCTGGAACGGGGTGCTTTCTTTTTGCGCGTCAACAGCTTTACTCCACAACCAGCATGCTTATCATAGAATGTCTTCGAGACACGCTTGTGTGACAAGGATTTCGACATGCCCGGATATTCCGCTCGCCCGCCTGCCATTTCCACGCTTTTGATCGACGATGCCGTGGTGCGGGTGACGCGCTGGGATTTCGAGCCCGGTGCCGCCACCGGCCATCATGTCCATGGACTTGGTTATGTCGTGGTGCCGATGACGGATTGCGACTTCCTGATCGAGGACAAAGCTGGCGAACGACGCGTCACCAGCCGTGCTGGCGAGGCTTACCGGCGCGATGCAGGCGTGGAGCACAATGTCGTCAATGGCGGCACGCAACCGATGAGCTTTATCGAAATCGAATATAAATGAGGGGCTGCCATGTCTGTTCCCTACCATGTGTGTTCCTGACGCCGCTTGCCCTTGGGATCTGATAGATCATGACAATCCAGCCACATATCAGCCAGCCACACATCAGCACCGATTATCGTGCCGACCATGGACGCCGCGTGCCCATTATCAATGGCGTCGAACGGGTCACCGCCAATAATCCTTCCGCCATGACCTATATGGGTACGAACACCTATATCATCGGCGAAAAATCCGTTTGTGTGATCGATCCCGGCCCCGATAACCCTGCGCATTTCCATGCGTTGCAATTGGCGCTGCGCGGTCGCGAAGTCAGCCATATCATCATCACCCATACCCACCGCGACCATTCCGGCCTTGCCCTGCGGTTGCAAGAGCAGACCGGCGCGAAGCTGGTGGCCGAGGGCCGCCACCGGCTGGCGCGCCCGCTGCACCCTGGCGAAACGGCAGCCTTTACCGAAAGCGGCGACCGGGATTTCACCCCCGACATCACCCTTGGCGATACCGAGCGTCTGGACGGGGACGGCTGGGCTCTGGAAACTGTGCTAACCCCCGGCCACGCCGCCAACCATGCCGCCTTTGCACTTGTTGGAACCGGCATCCTGTTTTCCGGCGATCATGTCATGGCCTGGGCGTCAACGGTGATTGCGCCACCCGACGGATCGATGCGCGATTACATGGCCTCGCTGGATGTTTTGCTGGCGCGCGACGACCTGGCCTATCTGCCCGGCCATGGCGGGCCGGTCCTGTCTCCCCTCGACCATGTCTCCAGGCTGAAAGGCCATCGACTGAACCGCGAAGAGGCCATTCTGGCCCGTGTTCAGTCCGGAGACAGGACGATAGACGAGATGCTGGCCGCCATTTACCACAATATCAGCCCGGATCTCTACAAGCCCGCTGTCCTGTCGATTTTGGCGCATCTGGAAGATCTGGTGGCAAGGGGCGCCGTTCGATGCGAGGGGCCAGCCTTGGCAGACGGCCGGTTTCATCCGGCTTGATCGGCATATGAGCTGAAGATATCACCGGTCCGATCAGCTATCACTGGCTGGCGATGCCCAGCAATTCGCCATCCAGCGCGGTCAGGTAGCCATTGGCGATGGCGGCGGCAAAGCCGAGATCGTGGGGACCGTAGCGGCTGGAAACCCGGATATCGACCAGCACCGTCTCCTCTTCTTCCCGCAGCCGAATGAGAATATCGAAGGGGAAGCCCAGAATGAAATTGCGGGTGGTGGCCTGAATACGGATCACCCCGGGCGGCTCGTCATCGGGAATGAGATCCTGGGCCTGCGGCTGCGGACGCGGGGTTGGCACCGGCACGGGTGCAGGCCCGGCAGGTGTCCCGGAAGCTGGCGCCGGGGCCTGAAAATCCGGGCGGGCATAAGCGGCCCCGCGCGTCGCCGTCACGCTCCAGCGCTCGTCGGACGCCACTTTGCGCACCGCCTGATAAACCCGGTCCAATGCCCCGTCATAGCGGCGCACGGTCAGGGTCGGATAGGCCTCGGCCTGTAGACGGGCTTGCACAACGGCATCGGTTGGAGGGCGCGGCAGCCAGCTGGATTTCGACGCTGGCGACAAGATCCAGCCGGGCGGATCGGTGAAGTCGCTGACCACTTCATAAAGCTCCGGCCGGGTCTGGTAGCGCTCAGCAGCCAGCCCCAACACCGAAAGCGGCAGAGCCGCAATGACCAGCGCCCGGCTGGCTGCCAAGCCGCCCTTGGCGCCAATCGACCAGAGCCGCCACAGGCCCCAGAGAGCAAACGGCACCGAAAGCGCCGCCAGCCCGCCGCAGAGCAGAACCGCAAGCACGAAGCTCGGCATGGACAGCGGACCGAAACGGAACCCAAGCCAGGCCGCCACCAGCAGCAGCAGGGACAAAGACGCCAGCCGCCAGGCCCAGCGGGCGGCAATGGAAACGGGACGAGTGAAACGGATGGTCATGCGGAATGCGCCGTCTCCAGATCTTCCGCTGAACAATGTCTGAAACCGATGGCGAGGTCTGAAATTGTGCAGCAGGTATAAAAATTTCGACTCTCTCAAAGGCGTCAAAAGCCCCGGTTGATGTCCGGACTTTGCCCGCTTTCAATGCATCTACAGCCTTGCAGCCGGAAACCGTAGTCTCCCTCACCCCATACCGCATAAATTCCCCGGTCGGAATCGATTTCAGGAACTATGTCGCAAAACATCCTTGGCGCATTTGATAAAACGCAAGGCGCCGTGCCAGGACTTGCGGCATATATGCTCCATGATGACTCGCTATAATAGCTTATTTCTATTGTATAATTTCATCCGTGGCGCCAACTGGAACCGAGCAATCATGCAATGAAGAAGCGGTACGATCAGGCTGGCATGTCGATCTTTTCTGACTGCCGTATCCACACCTTTGATGTAAAGGACCAGAAATTCAGCAATTTTCAGTTGCTTTACTCTTGAGTTCAGGTTGTCCTGTTCTCAAGGCTTATTAGAATGTATCAATATTGCCTTCGAACTATGTTACGGACAAAACCGGTGGGGAGAGCCTTGGGAGGGGTGTATGACATGAACCGATATAAAAGCCTTGGACTCATAGCTGTCCAGCTTTATCAACGACTTGAGACACCTTCAAAGTAACCATCACGGCTCGTTTTCAATGATTTCCGATGGGAAATCAAAAGCGGAGGACACAGTCGGCGATAACGGCATGCATGATCTTTGCCGATCCCGATATGCGGATCATTCATCCACGTGAATGTCCGCCGTGACAGCAAATGAGTGCGCAAGCAAATGACCGGGGGCGGAGTGGGGAAGAAAATCAGGACGTCGGGCAATCGCCTGACATTGAACGAAGTGGCGGAGAAAGTCGGCGTCAGCCCGATTACCATTTCAAGGGCGCTGAACAAGCCGGAAAAAGTCTCTCCGGGACTGCGCGAAACGATTCTGAAAATCGTTGAAGAGCTTGGCTACGTGCCCGACTACGCCGCGCGGGCCCTGGCGAGCCGAAACAGCAATACGATCGGCGTCTTGTCCTCGCTGCTCGGCACCAATATTTTTCCCAGGGTCATGAAGGGCATCGAGGATCGGGCACGGGGCACGGGACTGCGCATCCAATATGTCAATACGCGCTACGATCCCGACGAGGAGCTTTACCAGCTCAGACAGTTTTTCGCGCAGAAGCCGACGGGCATCATCATTGGCGGCGTGCAGGTCGATCCGCGGGTGACGGAAATGCTGCATGAGGCGCCCTGCCCTGTCGTGCAGTTTATCGATATCAGCTATCCGCCGGTCGATATGGCCATCGGTATCAACAATGCCGCCGCTGCCGATGTCGCCATCCGGCATCTGCTGGATGCGGGCTATCGCCGGATCGCATTCTGCGCAACCGGAACGGATATTCCTGTCCGGATGCGGCTTGAAAGCTATCGTAACCGGCTGAAGGAAGCAGGTCTTTACAATCCTGATCTCGAAATCAATGTGGACGCCAGCGATTGCTTCGGATCAGCGGGCAAGACCCTCGACACATTGTTTGCCGCCGAACGCGATCTTGATGCCGTGTTGTGTAGCCACGACGACCTGGCGCTTGGCCTGCTGTTTGAATGCCAGCGGCGCGGCATCAGTATCCCCGACCAGCTCGGACTGTGCAGCTTCACCGACCTCGATTATTGCGCCCACACCGTGCCTGGCCTGACGACGGTGCGCACCCCGCTCTATCAGCTCGGCTACCGCGCCACCGACATGATCATCCGCAGCCAAGACAAAAGCCGCCAGAAACACACGACGGATCTCGGTTTCGAACTGATCGTCCGAGGCTCCACCCGCCGTACTCAAACATGAACCATACGGCGGCTCACCAGCCGCCAACCGGGGCTTGAATATCAGCCCAAAACCTGTAGACAGACCCCGAACGCGACCGCCGTTATCTATAGAACGGGGTCGGGCGGCCGATTGACGTCACGCTGCTGCCACGAGATCACGTGGCCGTTCTGTTTGGTTTTCAGACAGCTATCAGGGCCTGGCCCATGTGAGCGCGACTGCCTCACAGCAATCGCAGTTGATCACTAACCGTGCTGGATCGCTCCAATGCGAGAAGCCATTTCTTTGTTTCGATGCCGCCGCCAAATCCGGTGAGACTTCCATTCGCTCCAATGACCCTGTGGCACGGAATAATAATCGGGATTGGATTGTTACCGTTTGCAGCACCGACCGCCCGGTTCGCCGCTGGATTATCTATGCGGCGTGCCAATTCGCCATAACTAATCGTTGCACCAAACGGAATTCGTGTCAGCTCCCGCCAGACAGTAAGCTGAAAGCTGGTTCCCTGCAGATCAAGCGGCAGATCGAATTCCCGCCGTGTCCCTTCAAAATATGCCTGCAACTGGCCCTTCACGTCGCCAAAGATCTTGTCATCAGGCCTCCATTCCGGTCGTAGCGTGATGGCACCTTTCCCCGTCGGAAAACCAAGATGGGATAGATGGTCGCCGTCACCTGCCAGCAGCAGGCGGCCAATCGGGCTGTCCATGAATGTATAACGAACTTCTTTCATTGAATGCTCACATTGTTCTGTCTGCGAAGCGATCGCAACAGGCGACCGTCGATCAACAGCAGACCAACAGAAATCAAAGCCATGCCAACAAAATGGTTGATCGCCAGTACCTCCCCCAGAAAAAGGCTTCCAAGAAGGATGGCGCTCACAGGGATTAGCAACGTGACAAGCGAACTATTGATCGCGCCGCCAACAGCGAGGATGTGAAAGAAGATGATGTAGGCAAGCGCGGTTGACAATAGTCCCAATCCGATAAGGGCTGCGATAACTGTACCGCTCGGCATCACCAAAAGCCACGGCGGGTCGATCAGCAGGACAATCGGTATCATCATGATCGTTGTCGCCATCGTTTGGCCAAATGCGCTTGTCGCAGGCGCGATGCCCATCCGTCGGAAGCGCCGACCAAAGACGCCCGCGAACCCATATGACAGAGCCGCGGCCAGGCAGGCGAGTAGAGCCAGGAACGGAAGTGCATGCGATGAAAAGGCATTTCCCGCCATGAGCAGCGCGACACCCATGAAGCCCAAGACAATGCCAGCGAGTTTATTGAGGGTCATGCGTTCATCTGTTGTGAGGAAATGTGCCACGATGATCGAGAAGATTGGCGTGGTTGCGTTGAGGATCGACGCCACGCCGCTGGCTATCTGCGTTTGCCCCCAGAAAAGCAGGCTGAACGGGATGAGATTGTTCAAGAGCCCCATACCGAAAAATGCGACCCATGTGCCAATTGCTATTGGAATGGCCCGTCGGGTTGCGCGCAGATAGATGAACAGCGCAAACGCAGCAATGGCGACCCGCGCAAGAACGACAATGAAGGGCGGTAATTCGGCAAGGGCAACCTTGGAGAAGAAGAAGGCGCCGCCCCACAGAACGGATAGAATTATTAGGAGAGCCCAGTCGAAGATGCCCAAAGTTTGTGTTTTCTGCATTGTGTAATCCTGCCTTAAAGCGTCGCGACAGATTGAACCGGCTCTCTGCTGGCCGCTCGCCGGATTCGGACTCTGTCCTTCTAAGCGCATCGAACTCGTGTAAAATGATGCCATGAATTTGGATATTTCCATCTGCGAGCAGGCGTGGCTGGCACGCGATCCCGGTTTCGACGGTCGGTTTTTCATCGGCGTACGAACAACTGGAATCTATTGCCGTTGTGTCTGCCCGGTCCGCCTTCCCTATCGCCGCAATGTCGAGTTCTTACCCAGCGCGGCGTCGGCGGAGCTGGCGGGCTATCGGCCTTGCCTGCGTTGTCGGCCGGAATCTGCCCCTTTCTGTCCGGCCTGGAAGGGAAGCGTTGCGACCGTTGAAAAGGCAGCCAGACTCATTCGGGAAGAAGGAGCGCTTGATATGCGCGGTGCAACAGTTGATTTGCTTGCGGAACGTGTTGGCGTTGGCGCACGCCATCTCTCGCGGCTGTTTCAAAAACATCTCGGAGCAAGCCCGATGCAGGTGGCAAAAACGGCTCGCGTGCAACGGGCAAAGCGCCTGCTGACAGAAACAGACCTACCGATAACCGACATTGCTTTGCAAGCTGGTTTTGGAAGTCTCCGGCGCTTCAACGCCGTTTTTCAGGAGGTCTACAAACGCCCACCGACTGCCATCAGGCGCACGCTGGTGTCGCAAAATTCCTAGGATTTTCAAATAAAATTCCGTCGCAAACCGTTTTTGCAGAAATGGATTATTCGCCGAGAGCTTTACATCACGATCCATGAAAGTCTCGGACCGAAAGCAAGCATATCCCCGCCCTCACCAAGCCTCTCATACCAATAAAGAACCCACGCAATTGATAAAAACAAAAGCCGCCATGCGTTTCTCCAACACATGACGGCTGTAACTCATCAGTTCATCGGCCAATACAGCCGATGAAAATTAACCCTCAATCCCGTCCAGCAAGTCCCGTGCCTTGGCGGTCGTCACCCGGCGCAGTTCCACTTCGTCGCGGCGGGCGGCCAGCAGTTCGGTGGCCATGAGCTGGTCGGCGAGATCGGCCGGCAGCGACAGAAGCACGCGGGCTTCACCGGTGTTCAGGCCATCGACATCCGAGCGCTTGGCGGTGATCATGCCGCCGGCAACCGTGTTGTTGGTGTCGGGGTCGATCAGGATGAAGGCGCCGGTCGAGCGGTTCTGCTCGTAGGGGTCAAACACCGCCTTTTCGTCGAAGGCCAGATGTACCTTGCCGATGGCGTTCATGGGAAGGCTTTCCGCCGGACCCCATTTGCCGTTTTTCAGATCCAGTTGCTGCACTGGCTTGACCTGGACGCGCTGGCGGCGCGATCCACTTTTCAGCCAATAGCGCTTATTGGGCAGGATGCCGTCCGGCTGCAAAGCCACGAGCTGCGCATCGAAGGCGAGGCCAACCTGTGGCTCGGCATCGAGCGAAACGATCATGTCGCCGCGCGACACATCCACCTGCCGGTCGAGCACCAGGGTAATGGCATCGCCAGCCACGGCAGCATTGCGCACCAGATCGAAGGTGACGATCTGCTTCACATTGGCAATGGCGCCCGACGGCAGGATGGCGACGCTATCGCCCGGCTTGACCGCGCCACCGGCCACCGTCCCCTGATAGCCGCGAAAGCTTTCACCCGGACGCGACACGCGCTGTACCGGCAGGCGGAAGCCCGTCGATTGTGCCGAACGCGAGGTGGCGCGTTCCAATGCTTCCACCAACGTCGGGCCGTCATACCAGGGCATCGGCTCCTGGCCGGAATAGACGACATTTTCGCCCTTCAGCGCCGACATCGGAATGGCCGTGGTCTGGCGCACGCCGAGCGTCAGGGCGATGTCCTTGAACTCGTTGACGATGGCGTCAAAACCAGCCTTGTCGTAATCGGTCAGGTCGATCTTGTTGACGGCCAGCACGAATTGCTTGATGCCCATCAGCGAGGCAATGGTCGCATGCCGGCGGGTCTGTTCAAGAATACCGGCGCGGGCATCGACCAGCAGCACGGCGAGATCGGCGGTCGAGGCACCGGTCGCCATGTTGCGGGTATATTGCTCATGGCCGGGCGTGTCGGCGACGATGAAGGAGCGCTTGTCGGTGGCAAAATAACGATAGGCGACATCGATGGTGATGCCCTGTTCGCGTTCCGCCTGAAGACCATCAAGCAGCAGCGCGAAATCCGGCAGGCCAAGATCGTTCTGCTTGCCGCTATCACGGCGCAGCGTTGCGGCCTGGTCTTCCTTGACCGCCTTGGTATCCCACAGCAACCGGCCGATCAGCGTCGATTTACCGTCATCGACCGAACCACAGGTGATGAGACGCAAGGGACGGGAATCGCGACCGCTATAGGCGACCTCGGACTGAGGGACTGCATTTGCCAAGGAAAGCCCCTGCGACGATTCTTTGGAGGAAAAATCGGATGTGGACGCCAGGTTGGCGGCGAGTGCGGTGGCGCTTGCGGTCATCTCAGAAATATCCTTCGCGTTTTTTCTTTTCCATCGATCCGGACTGGTCACGGTCGATAGCGCGACCCTGACGCTCGGAGACGGTCGCAATTTCCAGTTCGGCAATCACTTCATCCAGGGTCCGGGCCTCGGATCGGAGCGCGCCGGTCAGCGGGAAGCAGCCGAGCGTGCGGAAGCGGATCGATCCATGCTGAACCTTTTCGCCCGGCAGCAGTTCCAGCCGCTCATCTTCGGCCAGGACCATCATGCCATCGCGCTCAATGAAGGGTCGGTTTTCGGCGAAATACAGCGGCACAAGCGGAATGTTTTCCGCCTGAATATAGCGCCAGATATCGACTTCCGTCCAATTGGACAGCGGGAAGGCCCGCACGCTTTCACCCCGGCGGATCATGCCATTATAGACATTCCACAGTTCCGGGCGCTGGTTGCGCGGGTCCCATTTATGGTCAGGCGTGCGGAAGGAGTAGATCCGCTCCTTGGCGCGCGAGGCTTCCTCATCGCGGCGCGCACCACCGAAGGCAGCGTCATATTTGCCGGCGTCCAGCGCCTGGCGCAGCGCCTCGGTCTTCATGATGTCGGTATAGAGCGCCGAGCCGTGCGAAAAGGGTGTGACACCTTCGGTCTTGCCGCGCGGATTGGTATGGACGACCAGATCCAGATCATAGCGCTTAGCCATCTCGTCGCGGAAGGCAATCATTTCCCGGAATTTCCAACCGGTATCGATATGCAGCAGCGGAAACGGCACCCGGCCTGGATAGAAGGCCTTGCGCGCCAAGTGCAGCAGCACGGACGAATCCTTGCCGATCGAATAGAGCATGACGGGGTTTTCGAACTCGCCGGCCACTTCGCGGAAAATATGGATTGCCTCGTTTTCCAGCGCCTTCAAATGCGGATCGAGCGGCGCACGCGCCACGACCTCCTTGGAATGCGGATCAAACTCGGACTGATGAAGATGCATGACTTGATTTCCAGATGCGTGCGGCCCAGATTCGGGCTGCGATGACGGCTGCGGGGGCAGACTCTGTACGGACATAAAACATATTCCTAGTTGCCGATGACTGGTCTTGGCTAGTCTTGAACGAGAAAAACCTCGCCAAAAGCCCAGAAAACGGCTGTTAAAGGGAACTGGAATTCAGTGATGGAATGGCAGCGTCCGGTACATGCAGGCCGCATTCGCGCTTCTCGTCGTTTTCCCACCACCAGCGGCCGGCCCGCTCAGGCTCGCCCGGCTTGATCGCACGGGTGCAGGGTTCACAGCCAATCGAGGGATAGCCGCGTGCATGCAGCGGATTGATCGGCACAGCCTCGCTCTCTACGTAGGCGTTGATATCGTCCAGCGACCAGTCGGCCAGCGGGTTGACCTTGATCAGGTTACGCTCGGCGTCATATTCGGCGAACGGCGTTGTGGCGCGATTGCCGGACTGGCTGCGGCGCAGGCCCGTAACCCAGACAGAAGCGCCTTGCAGCGCCCGCGCCAGAGGAACAAGCTTGCGCACATGACAGCAGGCATGGCGCGCTTCAACGCTTTCGTAAAAGCCGTTCAAGCCATATTTTGCCGCATAGGCGTCAATATCGTCCTGATCGGGCGAATATTGCGTGATGGAAATGCCGAAGCGCTCTTCGGTCTCGGCAATCAGATCGAGGGTTTCCTTGAACAAGCGACCGGTTTGCAAGGTTGCCACCTCAATGGAGAGACCGGCAAGGCCGATTGCCGCCGTAATCACCTGATCCTCAAGCCCAAGGCTTGTGGTGAAGACAGAGCGACCGCCAAGCTCCTCAACAAGGCGCAAGCGGGCAGTGAGATCTAATTCAGCGAGCGCCGCGTCCAAGGTGGCAACGGCCTGAAGATTGGATTGCGATGTCATTCGTTTGATTCCTAGCGGGCCTACTCAATGTCCGACCAAGGCCCACGCCCACTCACTGGCTGCGCCCGGCATAAGCCTCTGATGCCGCCGAGTATCGATGTTTTTATCGTCAAAAGACAGGAATTGCCTTTTATGCTGTCGCCAATGCGGAGCAAATATCACTCAAAGCCAAAGATATAGCGCAATTCCTGCCGCCTCGTCCTTGTCGCTCTTATTCCCCCTTGCCCCCCTTTGCCTTGCCGCCCCCTTGCCCGTTGCCCTTGTGGCGGCCCGTCCGGTTCATTCCAAACGAAAACGCCGGAAAGCAAAGCTTCCCGGCGTAATAATCTTGATAACAAGGGATATTCCCGTTGAGCGTTGCAGCTGGTGAGCCAGCCTCAGAACTCTTCCCAGGACTGATCGGCGGCAGCAGCAGCCGGTGCTGACGATTTGCCGGAGAAGGCACTGGCGATCTTGCGGCCAAGCGCACGGGCGGGCGAAGCCACCGGAGCCTGTGCCACATGGGTGGTACGAACGGGGGCGGGACGAGCCGACGCAGCATAGGCCGATCCAGCATTGAACCCACTTTGCCCGCCGCCGGACAGCTTGAATTGTGACAGAAGCTGGTTCAGCGAGGCGACTTCTCTTGCCAGACCGTGGCTTGCCGCCGTGGATTCCTCCACCATTGCCGCGTTTTTCTGGGTGTCCTGGTCCATCTGGTTGACGGCAGTGTTGATCTGCTGGAGGCCGGACGATTGTTCATGGGCCGCCTCAACGATGGCGCTGACGTGACGGTTGATTTCCTGCACTTCGGCAACCATGGTTTCCAGTGCAGCACCGGTTTCTCCCACCAGAAGCACGCCGGACTGGACCTGGCTGTTGGAGGTGGTGATCAGCGCCTTGATGTCCTTGGCCGCATTGGCGGAACGCTGGGCAAGCTCGCGCACTTCCTGGGCAACGACTGCAAAGCCCTTGCCTGCTTCACCGGCACGAGCCGCCTCGACGCCGGCATTCAGCGCCAGAAGATTGGTCTGGAAGGCGATTTCATCGATGACGCTGATGATGTTGGAAATCTCAGCCGATGATTTTTCGATCTGTTCCATGGCGATCACGGCGCGGCGCACCACCTCGCCGGATTGCTCGGCTCCGGCCTTGGTGCGCGAAACCAGAGTTCCCGCTTCCTGGGCACGACGGGTCGAATCCTTTACCGTGGTGGTGATCTGTTCCAGGGCCGCAGCCGTTTCCTCGACGGAGGCGGCCTGCTGCTCAGTGCGCTTGGCCAGATCATCCGCCGCCGCCTTTATCTCATTGGCGCCCGCATCGATAGCGCTAGCATTCTGAGAAACGTGGGTCAGCGCTTCCTGCAATTTTTCAGCCGAGTTGTTGAAGCTGGCGCGCACGCCATCCAGATGGGCGACGAAAGGCTGACCGATACGATAGGAGACATCGCCATCGGACAGATGCGAAAGCCCGTTTGCCAGATTATCGACCGCGAATTGGATATCCGCCGCTTCCCTGGCCTTTTGCTCCTCACGCTCGAGACGCTCTTTTTCCGAGAGGCTGCGATTGGCCGCGGTTTCCTGCTCCAGACGAACGCGCTCGATGGCATTGTCGCGGAAAACGCCGACAGCGACAGCCATCTGCCCGACCTCGTCCTTGCGCGACAGGCCGGGTATCTCCTGCTGCGATTCACCGTTTGCTAGCGCTATCATCCGACTGCGAAGCCTGTCGATTGGACCGATAATGCCACGCGAGGTGACGACCAGGGCCAAAACAATGGCCAGGAGCATGACGCTGCCGACAATCGTCAAAGACGTCAGAATGGTTGTATTCGTCTGGTCTGTCAGGGCGTCGCTTTTCTTAAGGAGAGCAGCTGTATTGCCATTGTTCCAGTCGCGAAGATCGTCGCGCCATTTGGCAATCAATGGATCTGCCGTCACCAGTAGGACTCTTGCCTCATCATGCTGTCGCGCGGCAGCCAATTGAACGGCCTTGTCGGTCAATGCCTGGATGGCGCGAGCGCGATCGACAAACCTGTCGACATCGCCAGCATTCTCCGGCGTCAGGGACTTGACCTTGTCCAAGCGCTTAAAAAGTGTCGAGATCGAATCCGTGTAGGCCGATTTGACGCTTGATGTGTCAAGCTTGCTGACATCATAGGAAATCACCTGATAGGCGCCATAGCCCATTGCCAGCATAGACGTGACCGAACGAGACATTTCGCTGGCAGCGATGGCGTCCGTGGCGATAAAGTCGGAATATTCCGTGTCCGTCGACTTATAAGTACTCGCGACGATGCCCAGTCCGCCAATGCCGATCATGCAGACCGGGACAATGAGCGACAGAATTTTCGTGCGAATGCTCGCATTGGCCAAAAAAGACATTATGCCTCGCCTCTTAAATCTGATGGGGGTGGGGAAGGAACAGAGGGAGAGGCAAGCTCTCACGAACCTGACGCTGCTTTCTTGGCTTGGCAAGAGTGCGACAGGCGACCCATCATGGGTGCTTTACGATAGATTTCATATAACACAATTAAGATTTAATATTTCCCTAAAATAGAGTGGGTAAATTCGAAAGGTCGAGGTCATAACCGGAGCGAAAAACTCCGCCCGCATCCAGACCTTGGAAATATTCGATAAACAGGCATTGAAAACCGGTCGCCGGGGCGCAATTTTGCCGCCGGCGCATGGCTGGGTTTCCAAAGAAACCCGCTTTGAGCACGTTTGTGCGTGAAAGCACGAAGCGCTCAACGCCGCACACAACAAAAAAGGCGAGGTCGCCTGACAACCTCGCCTTGATCCATCTTCGTACGCTTTAGAAGACACGTTTTCGAAAACCGGGCACCGTCAACTGACGTTTACACGGCCTCTCATCACGTGGATAACGGCATTATGCGCCGCCCAAAAACTCTTCGCACCAGGTCTTGCCGCCTTCAACAGGCCTGTCGATGACAGGCTTGATCGCACGGATGACATAGTCTGGAGAGACTGTGACTCGCACTTCGCAGCGCAGATATTCGGTGCGCCCGGCCTTGGTGACCTTGCCGCGCTTGCCATCGGGCGTTTGTGCATAGGTCGGAGCGACCGTGCGGGTCCTGAAGCCACCGCGCCAGCTATAAACGGTGGCACCGCCCGCCTGTTCGTCATTGATCGGCGGCCCAAATTTGGCAAAGAAGGCTCCCGCCGGTTGGCCGACCCAACGCTCTTCCACCAGGTTTTTCTTCTGTACAGGCATGATGCCCGATGTCGTCGTGGTACATCCAGCCAGCGCCAGCGCCAAACCAGCCGTCAGCATGATCCGAAAATTCATAATTCTGTCCCTTGGTAACCCGCTTCAAGCAGCCCGGCCTGGCAGAGCCCTGCCCCGGCCACACCTGTGCCACTTTGTCTTTCGCCTTTATCCCCAAAACCTTAAATTGGAAATCACCAAGTTTCTTGCTCACGTCAACTTGTTTCAAAACGGCAACAGTGAAATATCGCGTACCGAAATTGATAAAAGATAATATTATTCATTAAATACAAAGAATTAACTCAATTTTTCTGCAACCGTTCGAGGCACGCGGCACCCTCGGCGTGCGGCATTCTCACCCCTGTTGAAAAGCCATGATTTTTTTAAAGCCACCCGCTTGTCTATTGTGAAACCCTGGTTTATACGGGCGCCACTGGTCACGGAGTGTAGCGCAGTCTGGTAGCGCACCACGTTCGGGACGTGGGGGTCGAGTGTTCGAATCACTCCACTCCGACCAGGTCAAAGGCTTTTCCCGAAGGCTGTTTCTTCCTCACTATTTAAAGCCTGCTGCTTCTCGTGGTATCATCCTATACGATGTCATGTCATGACCGTTTTTAACGGGCGGCACAGTCAAGGGCCTGAAGCTCCTGTATCTGAGACCAGCCAAAAAATCGTAATATGCAGGGTTTTTTTAATCCTGCAGGGTGGAGGGAATTGTACCTTAACGAGAAGATTGTCATAAAGACATAAAAGGCTGAGTTGCAGACTGCGAACTCGGAAAGGTTCACCAACTGTCGTCATAATAATTTGTTTTTTCTGCATTATTTGTAAAAATCATTCCCCTCGGAGGGGATGATGCAGAGGCCAGACAGGTCTCAGCCAGGGGTGGCTGTTCTGTCGGGCTCAGATCCAGGGGTTTTCAATGATCAAGAGCCATTCATGAGCCGGACCTCCATGAGCCGGAATCAGGTCGCGCGCGGCGGCGTCGAGGAATTGCGGGCAGCGCTGGCGCGCAGCAAGGCGGGCTTCCTGTCCATTGCCCTGTTCAGTTTCTTCGTCAACCTCCTGATCCTGACCGGACCCTTGTTCATGCTTCAGGTCTATGACCGTGTGCTGGCGGCGCGATCGGAAGCCACGCTTCTGGTCCTGTTCCTGCTGGTCATCCTGCTCTATGCGATCATGGGCATTCTCGATCACGTCCGCTCACGCATCGCCGCCCGGATTGGGGCACGGCTCCAGAGCGAATTCGACATCAGGGTGTTTCGCGCCCTGCTCGATCGCTCCGCACTGGCATCGAAAGGTATTGCCGGACCACGCGGCATGCGCGATCTGGACGCCCTGCAAAAAATGCTGTCTTCCTCGGCGATTTTTGCCGTTTTCGACATTCCCTGGACGCCGGTTTTTCTGTTTGTGATCTTCGTTTTCCATCCATGGATGGGCTATCTGGCGCTGGCGGGCGGGCTGCTGCTGATCGCGCTGACGCTGCTGAACCAGCGCGGGACGAAACGCATCCAGGCAAAAGCTGCCGATGCCAGCCGGATCAGCGACGAGATGACCATGGCCTTGGCCCGCGACGCCGAAACGGTCAAGGCCCTGGGCATGCGCAAGAGTGCGGCAACACGCTGGAGGGCGACGCGCCATACGGCGCTTGCCGCCAACATTGCCTATTCGGATACCAATGGCTTTTACACCGCCATGTCCAAAACCTTCCGGATTTTCCTGCAATCGGCCATTCTGGCGCTCGGCGCCTGGCTGGTGCTGCGCGGCGAAATCAAGGCTGGCGCGATGATCGCCGGATCGATCCTGATCGGTCGGGCGCTGGCCCCAATCGAGACGGCCATTTCCCAATGGGAATTGATGCAGAGAGCACAGGAAGGCTGGCGCAATCTATCACTCCTGCTGGAACAGATCCCCGAAGAAGACACCCGCACCACGCTACCGAGGCCTCGTGCGCTGTTGCAGGTCCAGCAGGTTACTGCCGTGCCGCCCGGCGAAAGCGTGGCGACACTGCGGATGATGAGCTTCGAGCTTGGCCCCGGCCATGCGCTGGGCGTGATCGGCCCCAGTGGCTCCGGCAAATCGACCCTTGCCCGGCTGCTGACCGGCGTCTGGCAGCCGATGGCGGGCAAGATCCGGCTGGACGGCGCCGCTCTGGACCAATATGGCCCTGACGGGCTGGCCGACCATGTCGGCTATCTGCCGCAGGACGTGGTGCTGTTTGAAGGGACGATTGCCGAAAACATCGCCCGCCTCACCGCCGATCCCGACCCGGACAAGGTGATTGCCGCCGCTCGCAAGGCCGCAGCCCATGAGATGATCCTGAAACTGCCGCAGGGTTACGACACCCCCCTGCCCGCAACCGGCCAGCGGCTTTCCGGTGGGCAGAAGCAGCGCATCGGCCTTGCCCGCGCACTCTACGGCGATCCGGTCCTGCTTATTCTGGACGAACCGAATTCCAATCTGGATGCCGAAGGCTCCGTGGCGCTGAACATGGCCATCCGCGCCCTCAAGGCCGACGGCGGGGCTGCTGTGATCATGGCGCATCGCCCGGCGGCGATTGAGGAATGCGACCTGGTACTGATCATGGACCATGGCGCCCGCACCGCTTTTGGCCCGCGCGACGAGGTGCTGCGCGCCCATCTGCGCAATGCCCAGCAAGTGGTTGGCACGCAGGGCAATACCAAACAGGCCTATGCCAAACAGGAAACCACCATGACCGGCTTCGTACCCGGCACCCCGCGTAAGCCTTAGGAGAGCGACGATGAGCCTGTTTTCCCAGACATCGACGCCGGCCTCCTCTTCCCCGGCCAATATGCCCTCATCTCCCTCGGCAAAGCCGTTGTCGTCCAACTCGGAAACCGTCTGGCAGGCCCGCGGTCACACGGCGCTCGGCTATGGCGCGCTGGCGGTCCTGGTGTTGGGGCTGGGTGCCTGGAGCACGCTGACCACCATCAAGGGCGCCGTGGTCGGCAGCGGCACGGTGGAGGTGGAAACCAACCGCCAGGTGGTCCAGCACCAGGCCGGTGGCATTGTGCAGGACTTGCTGGTCAAGGAGGGCGATGTCGTCCAGCCCGGCCAGGTTCTGCTCAGGATGGATGAAAAGCTAGACCAATCCGAGCTGACGATCATTGAAAACCAGTTGTTTTCGCTGCTTGGCAATGCCGGGCGGCTGACTGCCGAGCAGGATGGCAAGAGCGAAATCAGCTTCGACCCCGAGCTTACTGAACGGGCAAAGACCGACGGCCATGTGCGCGAGATTATCGAGGGTCAGCGCAACCTGTTGCAAGCGCGCCAGGAAAACCGTGACAAACAGGTCGGGCAATTGCAGGAACGCAAGCACCAGACCGCCCAGCAAATCGAGGGCTTGAACGCCAAGCTCAATGCGCTGCGCCAGCAAAGACAATTGATCAGCGAGGAACTGGCCGTGCAGCAGAAATTGCTGCGCGACGGCCTGACCCAGACCAGCAAGGTGATGACGCTGCAACGGTCCGAGGTCGAAGCGGATGGCGAGATCGCCTCGTCCATGGCCAGCATTGCCGAAAGCCGCGCCAAGATCGCCGAGATCGAAATCGCTATTCTGAACGTCAGTGGCGAACTGCGTGAACAATCGATCACCGATCTGCGCAATGCCGAAGCACAGATTGCCGAATTGCGCCAGAAACGGGTCTCTTCCCTGGAAACCCTTGGTCGCACCGAAGTGACCGCACCAACCGGCGGCGTGGTGTTCGGCCTGACCGTGCATGCGTTGCGCACCGTGGTCAAAGCGGCGGAACCGATCCTCTATATCATCCCGCAGAATGTCGGGCTGGTGATCACCACCAATTTGCCGCCCAATGAAATCGATCAGGTGCATGTCGGCCAGAAGGCCGATCTGGTGTTTGCCGCCTTCGATCGCCGCCAGACGCCGGATATCCATGGCACGGTGATCGAGGTTTCTGCCGACGTGTTCAACGATGAAAAAACCGGTAATAGCTTCTATAGGGCCAAGATCAGGCCCGATGAAAAGGAAATTGCTCGATTGGGGGATGTGCAAGTCCTGCCCGGAATGCCGGTTGAAACCTTTATCCAGACCACAGAACGCTCGCCCTTCACCTACCTTACCAAACCGCTGGCCAGTTATTTCAACAAGGCATTCCGGGAGCGGTGACGCTACCCGGGAGTGGTGACACTGCTGCATAGTTAACATGCCACAACACCCTGCGTTTTATAAAACGCAGGGTGCCGTAAGGAAAACTCTAGCTTTACGCGTCGCCGTATATGCTGTCAGCCGAAGGCGCTCCCCAGGAAAGTCGTGGCCCTCTTTGAGGTCGATCTGCCATTGATATAAATGGCTTCATCGAGGATATCGAGGACTTCGCTATAGGATGATGTGGCCCGCAGATCCGGCGCGGCCAGCAGCGTCGCCATCGAGGGCTGAAACAGCACGCCATAGGTCGCCGCACGGATCATTGAGATGTCGTTCAAAGCGTCGCCCATTGCAAAATGAGCGCACCCCTCGGTATCGACAGCGTCGAAGCAGAGATGTTTTCCGGCCAGCTCATTCCAGAAGTCGAAGCCGATAATGATATCCTCGTCATTGGTCTGAAAACTGTGGCAGAGGACCTGATCAGCAGCAATCTGCTCAATAAAATGCCGGTTCATCGGGCTAAAAGAGTCCGAGACGATCACCACACGCCCGCGTTGCTTGAGTGCGGCGAGGAATTCCACCGCCCCATTGAACAGATCGAGTTCGGCAACACTGGCGCAGATTTCGGCCAGGGTAACGTGGTGATCGGCCAGATGCTTGATCCGCTGGTCCAGCAATTGACGGTAATCGGGAATTTCCCGCGTGGTCGCCTGGAGTTCGGGAATTCCGAACGACTTAGCGATATGCGGCCACATTTCCGGCACGAGAACGCCTTCGAGATCGATGAAGGAACAGATGGATTCGGTCATTGCGCGCCACTCCCCAAGGTGCCCGCGGTGAAGAGAATGGCCCCCAGCGAGGCGAGCACAACCCCGATCAGGATATTGAATAAACGCTGGCGACGTAGCACCACGGTTCGAATGGCCGGGTTGGACAGAAAGGTCGAAACGGACGCGAACCACAGCAAATGTGACAGGGAAATGAACAGGCCCCAAAGCAATTGGTGAGACAGCGGCGTGTCCTTGCCGATGAATTGCGTGTAGAGGCTGATCACGAAAATAGACGTTTTCGGATTGAGACCATTGGTCAGAATGCCGGTCATCATTTCCCGGCCCATGGATCTGTCGCTGGGAACCAGACTGCCTTCGACATCGCGTATCTTGCTGAAGGCCGTGGCCAAGCCCGCATAGACCAGATAGGCAGCGCCGACAAATTTGATGATATCCAGAATATTGGGGAAAATATGCTGGATGATCGCAATGCCGAACATGGCGTAAATCACATGAAACCAGCAGGCGATGGCAATGCCCATCGAGGCTGCAAGCCCGGATTTGCGGCCATAGAGAAAGCTGTTGCGCGACACCATGGCGAAATCCGCGCCGGGGCTGAGGACGGCCAGCCAGGTTATCGAAGCAATCAGAAGTATTTGTTCCATAAATATGCGGGCTCCGGCTCCGGCAACAGCCGCGCGGTTCCGCGCGGCTGACATCTGCATTTATTTGCGGCGGAAGGTCAGGACCAGAACATCGCGCAGGCCCTGCTGGTCGGGATCAAGCTTGGTGATCGGCGTTACGCCATGGGCAACGCGTTCATCATTGACAATGGCAGCATCGAAGGGGTCCGTCAGCGTAAATTCCGCCAGCGTGACGCCGTCCCGATCCAGGATGGAGGTTTCGCCCCCGACAATATTCTGCCGCTTGATGAGAACCATCAGCACGAAATCCACACCGTCGCGGTGAACGCCTTCAGGTGTTGGCTTGCCACCGGTCTGCACAGCCTCAATGCGGAACTGATGCAATTCCATGTGCCAGGTGGAAAATGGCGAGAGAGCGCCAAAGGTGGAAGAGGCGAAGGAGAAAATCGCCTGCATCACCGGATTTTCAATGGTCGATGCCAATACCGGCTCGAAATGACGCTCAATGCCGCCATTGAGTGGATTGTAGGAGGTTGTCTGGAAATGCGGCTGATGCTTTTCGAGAGTGACGGGCCCGCCTTTTGGCGCGCCCGTCAGGGTTGCGTGCCGGCGAAGGCGATATTTGCCGCCGTCGGCCATATAGGTATCCGGCTTAAGATCATCCCAGGATGCCTGAAAATCAGCAATATCCTGGCTGCTAAAATGGCTTTGATGAATGACATCGAGAAAATTGTTGCCTTCAAGAAACACAAAATCAAAGTCATGCAACTGTTGGCAGACATCGATATTGGTCACATTGGCCGGATCGCTGTGCTTTAAAACTGAAATATTGCCTTGCATTGAAAATGGCTCCGATTTCATCGGCGTAAACCGCCGACAACGATTATCAATCATATGTTGTGTTTTGTGAAAACCGATATATTTTCGAGCAAAAGCGTGAGGTAAATTCACACATATGCCCGACAATTCCGAATTCAGATCCAGGATGGCGCGCCTGCCGCAATTGGGCGCTTTGAAGGCTTTCGCGGTGGCGGCGCGGTATGAAAGTTTCGTGCTGGCGGCCCGGGAATTGCACGTTACACATGGGGCAATCAGCAAGCAGGTCAAGAATCTGGAGGAAAGTCTGGGCGAGCCGCTGTTCCTGCGTCGCAACCGGGCGGTCTTCCTGACGGAGCGCGGTCGACAATTGGCGGCCAGGCTTGCCTCCGTGTTCCAGGATCTGGAAAATGTCGTCACGGATTTTCGCAGCAATGCCTATGCGCAGCCGCTGATCGTCTCCTGCGAACCGACGCTCTGCCTGAAATTCCTCATCCCAAACCTTGGCGATCTGAAAGAAAGGACCGGTCTGGATGTCAAGGTTCTCGCAGCGGGCGGAAAAATCGATTTTCGCCGCGATCACGTCGATCTTGCCGTGCGGCGCAACGATTTTGCCATCGACCCCCGCCTGCATGTGAGGGAACTGGCCCCGGAAGCGATGGGCATGGTCTGCACGCCACAGGTGGCGGCTGACCTTAACAAAGTGCCTCGCCCCAGCGTGCCTGCTCTGCATACGCGCTCGCGCCCCGACGCCTGGCTGAACTGGTGCAAGACCCAGCCGGGGACCCGCAAGTTCAACTCGGACATTTTCTACGAGCATTTCTATCTGGCCCTTGAGGCAGCGATGGCCGGCCAGGG
This sequence comes from Agrobacterium vitis, assembly GCF_013337045.2. Lineage (NCBI taxonomy): Bacteria > Pseudomonadati > Pseudomonadota > Alphaproteobacteria > Hyphomicrobiales > Rhizobiaceae > Gillisella > Gillisella vitis. The sequence continues at coordinate 562,387 of NZ_CP118259.1, read as the reverse complement.
TGTCGCACTGGCATCGATCCATATGGTAACGACGGATATGGCCGCCGGACGACTGACTGCACTGGGTGCGTTTCATCAGGATGGCACCCATTACCTTGCCGTATCCAATAGCGATTTTGCCGCTGACGAGCGACGGTTGGTGTTCACCGACTGGCTGTCACGACGCATGCGAGCCCATCTGGCGCAGGCATCCACTGCGCGTCCGACCGCAGAAACCCGGCATCTGCCATAGGCATTCTCATCCACCAATTTTCGGCGTTTTCAGCCCCTCGAACACGGAGGGCGCATTGGGGTCGGGCTTTGGCTCCTCTTCCAGGAAATCGGGCACCTGCGTACCATTGGAATTCATTGAGCCGTAAGCGCCCTTATCCTGCAAGGCAGAGGGGTCTTGCAAGCCAGAGGGATCGGTGGGAGCCGTACCAGGGTCCTCGCCATCGATCGACAGGTCCGGCTGACCGAGATCGACGGGCGGCTGGGTCTTGATTGGCAGCGGCACATAGAGCGAGACGGTGACGATAATGGCAATGACCAGCAGCCAGCTGCCGAGAATGCGCGAGGGAATGTTCAGCCAGGGGCCTTTGAAGCAGCGCAGCAGAAAGGCCGGGGTGAGGATGATCCACAGGGCCGAAAGCACAGAGGCAATCGCAAAGGACGGAATACCGACGCCAAAATCGTCCAGGCCGAGAAACAGTGAGAAAGAAAAGGCCACAACAGCAGCGGATGCCAGCATGGCCCGATCCCGCCAACGCCCCGAAAGCCAGAGACTGGCGCCGGTGATGGCGACGGCCACCGGGGCGATCAGGTACAGCACCTGCCCCAGCGCACTCTCGCGGATGACGACGAAGATCGGGTCGAAAAACAGCAGCATGACCGATAGCACGCCGAGAAACACGCCGATGGTGATGGAGAATTGCCGGGCGCTGGGCATCATCGCGCAGGCGACCGCGATGCCCAGCATGGCCAGAACCAGATCATACACCGAGAAGGTGAACAGCGCGCCAAGCTCGGTAAAGCCATAATCATGCGGCAGGCTTTGCGATACCGCCAGCAGGAACAGGCCGAAACCGGCCAGCAGCGCACTGGCGCGAAAACGATCCGTCTTCATAACGCGACGGGCTTGCGCCCATGTGTCATTACCGGACGCAGCCGCAGGAACGGCCTTGCCCTGCCCCTCGCGTTGCGGCTTGGCAGAATGAGAGCCAGGCGGCGGCGTGTCGCGGCCCTTCTGGCGGCGTTTGCGGGAGGTGGGCGCCGTGGAGGATGTCCGGTGCGTGTCGTTCATCGGGCCTGGCCTTTGCGAGTGTGACGACCCGGCCTATCTCACAATCAAGGCAATTTGTCACCCACGCGGCTCTTCATCCTGCCTTTACAGCGCCGTGCGTTTTATAAAACGCACAAAGGACGCTGTAACACTTTAAATCTGCTGCATAATTCCTTAAATCGATTCCGACTTAAGGAATTATGCAGCAGCCGTACGGTTCAGTGCGTCAGCCGCACCGTGCTACCGATGATGTTCTTGGAGATCGCGGTATAGACATCCTTGATATTTGTGGTGGAGGCGCTGAAGTAATATTTGGTGCCGCTGGAGCAGGTCTGCAAATTCTGGACATCGGCTTCCGAACTATAGGAAATCGCGTAAATCTCGATATTGTTGGATTTGATCGAGTCGCAGGTGGTCAAAAGCGCACTGGTGGCAGTGTCATTGCAGGATTTCGTGCGGTTTTTATCACAAATCCAGTCCAGCTTGTCGCCATTGTTAGGTCCAAATTTCACATTCATCTCGCCATCGGTCATGAAGACGATGACCTTTTTGACCTTTTCGGAATAATCGGCGGGCGAGGTCCCACCCCCCCATGCAGAGCGCCATTTCGGCGACAGCGTGTACCAGCCAGCCAGCATTCCGGCATCAAGCCGGGTGGAGCCTTCCGACGTCATGTCCGCGATAGCACTTTGCAACGTGCTAAAGCTCGATGTCAGGGAAACGATGGGCGGCGGACAAAAACTGGTGGAAGATCCGCTATTCGAATCCTGGGCCACGAAAGCCTCGGTGCTGGGTGGCGCATCACTCAGACCGTAGGTGCCGATGGCACCATTATCCTTCATTTCCACGTCGGCACGCGGCTCGACGCAGCCGATCCAATAATAGTTACTGGAGGTATAGGCCAGCGTCGTGACATTATCGATCCACTGGCTGAAACTATATTTCGAGTCCTTATAATAGGATTTTGGATCGGTCCAACGGCTAGGCACAGCCGCATTGCCACCATGGGCTTTCAGCCAGTCCTTATGGGGAAGGCCGATGTTGAAACGGCTGGAAAACGGCGCGATGGCGATCTTGCTGCGCTTGGCAACCGTGGCATCATTGGCAAAGGAGGTCAGAAAGCTTTTCACCGCCGTCTGCATCGGCACAAAACGACCTTCCTCGATCATCGAGCTGGAGACGTCGAGCACCAGGGACACTTCGAGATCAATATTGCCCGGCAGCGCTGCACAGGATTTGGCGGAGACGTCTACGGTCTTGACGCCAGCGAGTTGCATGAAACTGGTCGGCACACCCTCGCCGACGACAATGCAGATTTCCTTGCCGTCCGCCGACAAGGTTGGCCCGCTCAACCGCTTGGGAACCGCGGCGGTATCGACGTCACTTGAACCCTGATCCGCCAATTTGGACTCGAGATAGCTGTCGATCCCAGCAGCAAGGGCGTCGACGCCGGAAGACGAGGAATAGCTCGACGCCGCAGCCAGGATAGCCGAATCGGCGGTCACCTGAATATCATTGCGATGATCGCGTGCCGAACTGTAATCTACCGCCGCACCGACAGCCAGAAACAACGGCATAAGCAAAATAGCCGACATGACGGCGAAATTGCCCTTGTCATCGGCGAGAAGCTTTGAAACTGTATCTTTAAGGCGCATTTTACCCAACCATGTGTTGAAGCGTCCGGGACATCAGTCCTGACCTTCAATCCTTGTTGGGTAACTGTTTTATAAAACCATTTAAAACAAAGCCGAAATCTAATTGATAAAATGCAACTCAACAGGCAATTTTGTGCCGAAACGGCGAATAAACATACGGTAGCTTCAAACTTCCTTCGCCATGAGGCGCCTCTGCTTGATGCTTGCCTGGGCGGCGGACAGGCGGGCGATCGGCACCCGGAAGGGTGAGCATGAGACGTAATCCAGCCCGACATCCTCGCAGAAATGAATCGAGGCCGGGTCGCCGCCATGTTCGCCGCAAATGCCGAGCTTCATATCGGGCCGGGTCTGGCGACCGCGCTCGGCGGCCATGCGGATCAACTCCCCGACCCCATCGAAATCCAGCGAGATAAACGGATCGCGCTCAATAATCCCTTTGCGCTGATAGGTCGGAATGAAGGCGGCCGCATCATCGCGTGACATGCCGAACGTGGTCTGGGTCAGGTCATTGGTGCCGAAGGAGAAAAATTCGGCAGCCTCGGCAATCACATGGGCGCGGATGGCGGCACGCGGCAGCTCGATCATCGTGCCGACCAGATAGGAGATTTCCAGCTTGCCTTCACGCATCACTTCGGAGGCAATCCGGTCGATCACGCCCTTCACATAATCCAGTTCGGAGCGCAGCCCGACCAGCGGCACCATGATTTCAGGCACGACCGGCGCGCCGGTCTCAAGGCCTGCGGCAACGGCGGCTTCGAAAATTGCCCGCGCCTGCATTTCGGCTATTTCCGGATAGGAAATCGCCAACCGGCAGCCGCGATGGCCGAGCATGGGGTTGAACTCGTGCAAAGCCTCGACCCGCTGCGCCAGAGCGCGCGGCTCCATGCCCATCGCCACCGCCACCTCGGCGATTTCCTTGACGGTCTTCGGCAGGAATTCATGCAATGGCGGATCGAGCAGCCGGATCGTCACCGGCAGGCCATGCATGATGGTGAACAGCTCGGTAAAATCCGAGCGTTGCATCGGCAACAGCTTGTCGAGCGCGGCGCGTCGTCCGGCCTCGTCCTCGGCCAGGATCATTTCGCGCATCACATGGATGCGCTCGCCTTCGAAAAACATATGTTCAGTGCGGCAAAGGCCGATACCTTCCGCTCCGAACGAGCGGGCGGCACGGGCATCGCCCGGCGTATCGGCATTGGTGCGCACCGTCATGCGGCGCGTACGGTCGGCCCATTGCATCAGCTGGGCAAAATCCCCCGACAATTCGGGTTGCTGCATTGGCACGGCACCCTGCAAAACCTGTCCGGAAGAACCATCTATCGTGATGATATCGCCCTTCTTCAGCTTGACGCCGACGCCCAGCAGCACGCCATTGCGGATATCGACCCGCATGCTGCCGGCACCGGCCACGCAGGGAATACCCATGCCGCGTGCCACCACCGCCGCATGGCTGGTCATGCCGCCACGGGTGGTCAGGATGGCTTCGGCGGCATGCATGCCGTGAATGTCCTCCGGGCTGGTTTCCATGCGCACCAGAATGACCTTGCGGCCTTCTTCCTTGGCGCTGACCGCGTCTTCGGCAGTAAAGACGACTTCGCCGGTGGCCGCCCCCGGCGACGCCGGCAGACCAGAGCCGATCACATCCCGCGCCACGCGCGGATCGATGGTGGGGTGCAAAAGCTGGTCCAGCGACGCGGGCTCGATGCGCGACACCGCTTCGTCCTCATCGATCAGCCCTTCCGCCACCATATCGACGGCGATCTTCATGGCCGCCTTGGTTGTGCGCTTGCCGGAGCGGGTCTGCAACATCCACAGCTTGCCGCGCTCGATGGTGAATTCCACATCCTGCATGTCGCGGTAATGGCTCTCCAGCCTGGTGCAGATCGCCTTGAATTCAGCAAAGGCCTTGGGCATCAGCTTTTCCATCGACGGCTTGTCGGAGCCGCTTTCCAGCCGCGCCCGCTCACTCAGGGATTGCGGGGTGCGGATGCCCGCCACCACGTCCTCGCCCTGGGCATTGACCAGAAACTCACCGTAAAGCTGGTTTTCACCCGTCGACGGGTTGCGGGTAAACGCCACCCCTGTGGCCGAACTGGAACCGAGATTGCCAAACACCATGGCCTGGATATTAACCGCCGTGCCCCAATGGCCGGGAATATTGTGCAGCTGACGATAGGTGATGGCGCGGGCATTCATCCAGCTGGCAAACACCGCTGCCACCGCCCCCCAAAGCTGAACCTCAGGGTCCTGCGGAAAGGGTTCGCCCAACTCATCCTCGATCAATTGCTTGTAGAGGTCAGTCACATGCTGCCATTCGTCGGCGCTGAGTTCGGTGTCGAGTTCATGGCCAAACCGGCCCTTTTCATGCTCAAGAATTTCCTCGAACACTTCATGATCCAGCCCCAGAACGACGTCGCCATACATCTGGATGAAGCGGCGGTAACTGTCCCAGGCAAAACGGGCGTCTCCGGCGCGATGGGCAAGGCCGACCACGGTTTCGTCATTCAGGCCGAGATTGAGCACCGTATCCATCATGCCGGGCATGGAGGTGCGCGCACCCGAGCGCACCGACAAAAGCAGGGGATTTTTGGCATTGCCGAACGTGCGTCCGGTCTCCGCTTCGATCAGGTCGATACCGGCCAGCACCTCTGCCTTCATGTCATCAGCCAGACTGCGGCCATGGGCGTAGAAATGCGTGCAGGCATCCGTGACAATCGTCAAACCCGGCGGCACGGGCAGGCCAAGACCCGCCATTTCTGCGAGATTGGCACCTTTACCGCCCAAATGTTCAACATCGCCAGCGCCGCCCTCAGCCTTGCCGCCGCCGAAGCTGTAGACCCACTTCCCCATGGTCGTTTTCTTTCTCCGCCCGACTGTTCTTGTTTTCGCATCGGATGATCCGAAAACCGGTTTCCACTTTTCGGTCCGATGCTTTATTCCCGCATCGGATGATCCGAAAACCGGTTTCCACTTTTCGGTCCGATGCTTTTATCCCTCAAAAGACTTAGCGCATTCGTGATCCGTTGAAAATCTCATAATATCAATCGTATCCCGCATTGCAGCATAATTGCGGCATCCCACGCTAAAGATCAATGTATCGAGGCCCGGCGCGGTATTGTGGGACGGCTGGAACCGGAAAGAGGCCAACACCTGTTTCTAGGGCGATTTTCCTTGTCAACCCATTGATATTTCAAGAATTTGCGATGAAATGTCGCAAATTGGCTCAACCAATTGTGAAGAGAAATTAACGTCTCGGTAACCTCATGGCCGGCTGATTGGGGTAGAGAACGAACCGCTACTCACTCAACCAAAGGAGATTGCCAGATATGTCATCACTACAAACCGTTGCATTGATGCTTGCCATTCTTGGCTTTTCGGCGAGCTTTGCATCGGCAGCACCTCGGATGGTCAAGCAGTTCGATCACTGGGGACTGTTTTCCTACAAGGATGGCGGCAAGACCGTGTGCTACGTGCTGTCCGTGCCATCGAAGGAAGATCCTGTTGGCATTGACCATGGCAAGAATTTCTTCCTGATCGCCCCGAAAAAGACCGGGGGCGTCAATTATTACCCCCAGGCCGTGATGGGCTACAACGTCGCTCAGGGCTCTACCATCGACGTGAACGTCGATGACAAGACGTTCCAGATGGTGCCGAAAGCCAATGTCGGCTGGACCCGGCTGGAAGCAGAGGACGCCAAGGTGATTGCCGCCATGAAGCAAGGCCGCCGGATGACCGTGAAGACCACCTCGAAGCGCGGCACCCACACGACCTATACCTATTCGCTCCAGGGCGTTTCGGCGGCGCTGAAACAGGCCCAGGCTTGCCGCTGACATGTCCAAAACCGACAATGCCTGAGAAACGCCCCCTGACCGCCAAAGGCGGTTTCACACAAAAGCTCCAGGAGGATGACGCATCCTCGCCGTCAACAGATTTCGACGACCTCAAATGCATCAATGCCTTGAGACATCAGAAAACTGAATACGGTCCGTCATTTTCGGTGGCTCCCCGTGTGAACCGCCGCGCCCTGTTGGCCTTGCTGCTGCTGACCCCGTTGCTTGGGGCGGCAAGCCTGCTTGCGCCCGGCACGGCTGCGGCCATGCCGATGCTGCGGCAGAAGGGTCGCGTTACCGGCTATCCGCTGCCGCGCTTTGCCTCGCTGAAGTCTGACAGGGTGCGGATGCGGGCTGGCCCTTCTACCGATTACCCGGTCCGCTTTATCTACGAGGCCCGGGGCCTGCCGGTGGAAATCATTGAGGAATACGACAATTGGCGACAGGTTCGCGATAGCGACGGCACCAGCGGCTGGATGTCCGCTGTCATGCTCAGCGGTGCGCGCACCGGCCTTGTCGCCCCCTGGCGCGGCTCGAAAGGCGATCTCGTCATGCTGCGCGACCGCCCGCTTGCCACGGCTGCCGTCACCGCCCAACTCCAGCCACGGGTACGGCTGAAAATCGGTGGCTGCGATGGGCATTGGTGTTCCGTATCGGTAGAACGAGGTGGCCCTTCCGGCTTTGTCCGGCAGGGCCTGGTCTGGGGCGTCTACCCCGGTGAAACCATCGGTAATTGAGGTTTTACAATCAGAATGCCGGACGGCTTCCCAGGCAAGATCCGCAGCCGGTCAAGGCTTGACCATGGAGGGCGTTGCATGTCCTGGCACACCCTTGGCGGTGCTATCCTGCGGCAGGTCGCGCAGCCGCGACAACAGCAGAACGGTTGCGATACCGGCGACAACAGCCACCGGCACGATCGCCATCAATACCTCGGTCGGCGAGCGTCCAGCGGCAATCAAACCACCGGCAAACAGCGGGCCGACCACCGAACCGAACCGTCCGACCGCGACGGCAAGTCCCACGCCGGTGCCACGAACATCGGGTGCGTAGCATTGCGGCGCAATGCCGTAGAGCAGCGACTGGGCCGCCATGACGCTCACCCCGATCAAGGCGCCAGCTATGGCATTGGCGGCAAAATTGGCCGGTGCCAATCCGAGCAGCACGAGAGACGCGACCAGGAGAAGGAAGCAGAGCGAGCCGTTGAGGACCTTGCGTTTACCGTCAAGGAACCATCCGCCCGTCAAGCCGCCCACAGCCCCGGCAATATTGAAGATCACCTGGATAAGGCCCGCCTGCTGGCGATCCAGCCCGCGCGTGACCAGAAGCGTCGGCAACCAGTTGAGCAAAAGATAAAGCACCATGATGCCGAAGAAGAAACCCGTCCACAGCAGGATGCTGCGCAACGCCGTATCGGCGGAGAACACCTGACGCCAGGCGCCCTCCTTCTTGGTCTTTTCCGACTTTTCGACCTTGAGCTGCGGCAGCATCATAAACAGTGGCAGCACGAGCAGCATCGGCATGATGCCGCCGGCAATGAAGATGGTGCGCCAGTCATCATGCAGGCCGGCCATGGCCACCACGCTGGCAATCGCCCCGCCAAACGGAATACCGGCATACATGATCGACACGGCCCGGCCGCGGCGCTCCGGCGTGGTCGACTCGACAGCAATGGCTACCAGGTTCGGCAACGCTCCGCCCAGGCCGACGCCGGTGAGGAACCGCATGGCGATCAGCCCTTCCACGGATGTGACTGCTGCCGTAGCGAGCGAGAAGATCCCGAAGATGAAAAGCGCCAGGCTAAGGCCCAAACGGCGTCCGAACCGGTCGGAAATCATGCCGCCGGAAACGGCGCCAAAGATCAGGCCAAATGTCGCCGAGGAAAAGAACAATCCCATCTGGGCGGGTGTCAGCCCGAAGACCGGCGCCAGTTTCGGCGCCGCCACGCCCGCAGCCTGAAGGTCGAAACCTTCAATCATCGCCGCCAAAAAGACCAGAAAAATGATCCGGGACGAGCCCGGTCGAGATGTTGTCGACAGCATAATGCCTCCCATTGATGCCGATAACGGTTCAACCGCTCGCCTCCTCGCGCCCGGTCAGACCTTTTGGATAATCCCACAGCCATCCTGACCACGCCATCCGCGCGGCAAAATGCTGTAAAGTATGTTGAGCATACTATTGGAATTGGCATTTAGCAATCGTGGCTTGCTGGACAGGTGAAAATCTCTCCAATCAAAGCAAGACCTCTATTTCCTATTTAAATACAAAGGATTGTGATCTTTTATGCATCGCAGACAGCATGATTTAAAATCGCTGTCCCTCAGACTATCAGCCGGGAGCGCGTGCCAATGCGGTCTTTTCCGCCTCGCTTGGCGTGCCCAGGAAGATCTCGCCTTCCGCCTGGTCCTGAATACGCATGACCGCATGCTTGCCATCGGCGGAAAACAGCACACGAACGGCGCTTTGCTCGCAGCGTTTTGGCTGGCAGGCGTAGAATAATTGCATGGGCTTGGCGTCAACGGGCATTTCGACGGAAGCGAGCCCGATATAATCATCCTTGCGGACCATGTTCAGCACCCAGAGCGGGATACCCTGGCGTCCGCGCACAAGCCCCGTCAACGAATCGCGGTGCGGCTTGGAGGTTTTCACGGTCTGAGCAAGGAAATTGCCGGAAAGATTTTCGGCTGCTGCCGAAAACGCAAAGAGGCAGGCAAGTGCGGTCAGCAGCGGTATCCAGCGGGCCATGCAAATCTCCTGTTTATGCCTGCCCGACAGGTTCACGTTGAACCAGCCAGACTGTCCCTTCCTCGGTGTTCCTTTCGAAACAATGCTCTATTTGTCTGCCAAATCGACGATGCTATGGATGCTGACCTCGCCAAGCCGCACACGAGCTTCAGCAGATGCCAGCCTTACGTCCGGATTTTCTTCGACCGCTCGTCCGTACCAGTATTTGGCGGCATGCAGATCGCCGATTGCCTCGTAACAGATCCCGAGTCGCTCCCCAAGATATCCACCATCCAGAGACTGATCGCCATCGGCCATGAACAGATAGATCTTGATCGCATCCGCGCTCCGGCCCGCTTTGATGAGGTCCTTGGCACGCCGCTCAAGCTGATTGAAATTGTACACGACGCTTTCCTCTGTATCTAAGGCGGACTTGCTCCCGTAGAGCATTCCAATCGGCCTTGTGAACCCTCACACAGCCTCGCGTAGCTGCTCCGCCGTCTGCAAATCCACCGACACCAGTTGCGAAACGCCCTGTTCGGCCATGGTGACGCCGAACAGCCGGTTCATGCGGGCCATGGTGATGGGATTGTGGGTGATGATCACGAAACGGGTCTGCGTGGAGGCGGCCATTTCGTCCATCAGGTTGCAATAGCGCTCGACATTGTGGTCGTCGAGCGGAGCGTCCACTTCGTCAAGCACGCAGATCGGTGCGGGATTGGTGAGAAAGACGGCGAAGATAAGCGCCATGGCCGTCAGCGCCTGTTCGCCGCCCGATAGCAGCGTCATGGTCTGCGGCTTCTTGCCGGGCGGGCGGGCGAGGATTTCCAGGCCGGCATCCAGCGGGTCGTCGCTTTCGATCAGCTGCAATTCCGCCGTTCCACCGTTGAACAAGTGGGTGAACAGCCGCTGGAATTGGGCATTGACCACGTCGAACGCCGCCACCAGCCGTTCCCGGCCCTCGCGGTTTAGGCTCTGTATCGCGCCACGCAGCTTGCGGATCGCGTCGATCACGTCATCGCGCTCCTTGATCAGGGCTGCGAGCTTGTCGGACAATTCCTTCTGTTCTTCATCGGCGCGCAGATTGACGGCACCCAGCCGTTCGCGCTCGATTTTCAGCCGGTCCAGATCGCGCTCAACCTCGCGCAGATCCGGGATCGCGTCATCGGGTTTCAGTCCGGTCAGGCGGAAGGCCTCATGCGGGCCTACGTTGAGCGCTTCCTGAATACGGGCCTCGGCATCCTTGCGCCGCTCGCGTCCAGACAGCAACCGTTCTTCCGCCCTGCCCCGGCGCTCGCGCGCTTCGGCCAACGCCGAGAGGGCGCTAGCAGCGACCTGATCGGCTTGACGCTGGCGGGCCTCGGCCTCCACCAGCCGGTCGGCGGCGGCGCGCCGTGCGGCTTCGGCCTTGTCCAGCTCGCCCATCAGCAGACGGCGCTTTTCATCGAATTCGTCGGGGGCGGCGTCCAGATCGGCCATTTCGTCGCGGGCTTCCGCCTCGCGCTCCCGCAGCGTGGCGATATGCTGGCTGGCACTTGCAGCCCGCTGCGCCCAGCTTTGCCGCTCCTGACGGATCGCCATGATCCGGCGCTGGCGCTGGTCGTTTTCGCGGGCGAACCCTTCATGGCGGGCGCGGGCTTCGGCCACCAGTCCGCGACCGGTGGCAACCTCCATCTGCAATTGCCGCAATTGTTCATCCAGCGCCGTCAGGTCGGCCTGATCGGCAAGGGCAATCTGCGCTTCCTCGGCCAGGCTTTCCGCCTCTTCGATCTGGGCGCGAAGACCGTTTACCGCCTCTTCCACCACAGCGCGGCGGCGCAGCAGATCGCCGCTGGCCCGTTCGGCAGCGCTCAACGCCTCGCGGGCTTCCGACAGCTGACGCAGGATCAACCGCTGACGTTCACGCACTTCCGAAAGACCCGCTTCGCTCGACGTCACCGCCTCGCGCGCTGCCGTCAATTGTTCTTCAGCGTCTTCCAGCCCGATGCGAGCCTCGTCAACCTCTTCTTCCAATGCCTTCAGGCGGTTCTTCTGGGAAAGACGAAGGGCCGCCGCACTCGGCGCTTCAGAGCCTGTGACATGGCCATCCCAACGATAGACGGCCCCCTCCCGCGTCACCAGCCGCTGGCCGGGTTTCAAATCCGGTTGCAGGCGTTGGGCGGTATCGGCATCGGTGATGCCGATCTGCTTCAGGCGACGGGACAACGCTTGCGGCGCGGAAACATGGGCTGCAAGCGCCACGATGCCAGCGGGCAAAGCCGGATCATCACCATCCGGCCCGGGCATGGCCCAATGGGCTGGAGCCTGTGCGTCGAGCGGGCTTTCCAGATCATCGCCAAGGGCGGCACCCAGCGCAGTTTCAAAGCCGCGCTCCACCGTCAGTGCGTCGGCCACCGGCGAAAATTCTCCGGCGCTGGCTGAAGCGGCCAGCATTTTGGCAATAGTTTTCGCCTCGGTTTCCAGCGCCGCCAAGGTAGAGCGGGCAGCCTCCACCGGGCCACGGGCCAGCGCCTCGGCCCGGCGGGCGGCGCTTAAAGCCTCTTCTGCTTGCGCAACCGTGCTTTCAGCGTCTTCCACGGCATATTCACCGGCTTCCACCGCCTCGCGCTTTTCCTCCGGGTCCGGCAGGGCTGAGAGCTTTTGCGCCACCACGTCCAGTTCACGGCCTGCCTCATCGGCCTGACGCTCCAAACGCAAGCGCTTGTCGGCGAGGTCGCGCAGCGCCCGTTCCAACTGGTTGCGCCCGGCTGCCGCCTCGGCGCGTTCGGCGGTGGCAGCGGCAAAGCGGGCTTCACTGTCGGCAAGACTGGCAGATGCGTCTTCCAGTGCAATGCGCAGATCGTCGGCCTCCTGGCCGCTTTCCGTCAGCACCTCTTCCAACTCGGCTTCCTCGGCCGCGAGCCGCTCGAGAATTTCGGCATTGTCATCGACCAGCCGCTGCTCACGAGTAATGTCCTCTTCAAGCTGCAACAGCCGCCGGGTCAGTTCGTCACGGCGCTTGAACAGCCGTCCGGCATCCTCTTCCAACTGGCTGCGGGCAATCTGCAAGCGTTGCAGGGAGGCGGCGGCCTTGACCTCTTCGTCGCGCAACGCAGGCAATTGCAGGCTGGCAATGGCTTGGGCCTTGGCCGCTTCCATCTGCTCCTGCGCCCGCGCGGCCACCAGCGAGGTCGTCTCATTGAGCGAGGCTTCCGCCTCGGCCTCCGCCTGCCGCGCTTCCGTCCAGCGGATATGCAGCAGCATGGCATCGCGGGCGCGGATATCGGCAGACAGCATCTTGAAGCGATTGGCCTGACGGGCCTGACGTTTCAAACTCTCAATCTGGCTCTCCAACTGGGCGACAATGTCCTCCAGCCGCTCCAGATTGGTTTCGGCGGCGCGCAACCGCAGTTCCGCCTCGTGGCGGCGCGAATGCAGGCCGGAAATGCCAGCGGCCTCTTCCAGCAATTGCCGACGTGCCTGCGGCTTGGCCTGGATCAGCTCGCCGATACGTCCCTGGCCAACCATCGACGGTGATCGCGCCCCGGTCGAGGCATCGGCAAACAGCAATTGAACATCCTTGGCGCGGGCTTCCTTGCCATTGATGCGATAGACCGAGCCGTTTTCCCGCTCGATACGACGGCTGACCTGAATTTCGTCGCTGTCGTTAAAGGCAGCAGGCGCGGTGCGGTCTGAATTGTCGAGGTAAAGCCCGACCTCCGCCGAATTGCGTGCGGGGCGATTGCCGGAGCCGGAAAAGATCACGTCATCCATGCCGGAGGCGCGCATGTTCTTATAGGAGTTTTCCCCCATCACCCAGCGCAACGCCTCGACCAGATTGGACTTGCCGCAGCCGTTCGGCCCGACAACACCGGTCAATCCGCGCTCAATGATAAATTCAGTGGGCTCAACGAAGGATTTGAAGCCGACAACCCGAAGCTTGGTGAACTTCATGGGTGGACCTCTGGGGAACGGGCCTCGTGAGATACAGGAAACGCCTCGGCCAGGCGTACCCCCCTCTGGCTTGCCAGCCATCTCCCCCTCAGGGGGGGAGATCGGGTGAGGATGGGCCTCACTCCCTCATTTCGGCTCGTTTGCGCAGATCCGCGCGGGCAATACCTGGCAACGTCGGCAGTTAATCTTGCCGATCTCCCCCCTTGAGGGGGAGATGTCCGGCAGGACAGAGGGGGGTGGGCCCCACGCTCATCACGCCAAAAACCGGCCACCAGCCACAAAAAAAAGGGCGCATGGCTTTCGCCACCGCCCGTCTTGATCGGATGCGCAGTGTCAGAGAAGGCTGTCGATGAGCGCCGACATGGATTCAACCGACATATCTCCAGAATAGCTTTTACCGTTGATCAGGAAGGTCGGGGTTGCGTTGACGCCGAATTGCTTGGCGCCGCGGTCCCGCTCTGCGGTTACATCACCGGCAAGCTTGGTGTTCGTCAAGCAAGCCTGGAAGCTTTCCTGTGTGAAACCGGCCATTTTCGACATTTGCAGCATGGCGCCGCGCACATCGCCATTGTCAGGCGCTGCCCAGGAGCGCTGCTGCTTCAGGAACATGGTGATGAAGGGATAATATTGATCCTTCGGGGCGCAACGCGCCAGCATGAAAGCGGCGGTGGCGGCGGGGTCGAAAGGAAACTCGCGGAAGACGAAATAGACCTTGCCGGTATCGATATATTTTTCCTTGATCGTATCGAAGGTCGTGGCGTGGAAATGAGCGCAATGCGGGCAGGTCATCGAGAAATATTCAACGATCTTGACCGGTGCATCGGGCTTGCCAAGCGCCATGTCCGGCAGGGCGCCGGGTTTCATCACTTCAGCCATATCGACATCATGGTCGGGCTTGGGCATTTCGGCGGCGGCAAAGGCCGGGCTCACCATGCCGGAAACGGCGAGGCCTGTGGCCGCCGTGGCGATACCGGCCAGAAGATGGCGCTTGGTCAGGGTCAGTTCTGAATTCGACATTATTTCACCCGCATAGAGTAACGATCGTGCTGTAAACCTGCGCCCGGTTATACCTGTCTCTCACAACCTGACAAGACATCGCTCGCAAGACTGAGTTGTCGCGAGACAGGCACACCACCGCCCCACAGCACGGTTCAGACTGTATGTGAGGGTTTTGGCCTGCCAATTCAAATTACAAAGCTGTCATTTCGGCTTTTTTTGCGACAACACCGCCCGGCCCAGCCGCTCGACTGCCTTTTTGAGCTTGTCGCTTTCAATACCCTCAGTCATTTCCGAGAGTTTTTTCGCCTGCACCGCATCCAGCCGGCCCGGCCCACGCCGGTGCTTGGCGGTGTTGGAGACCGGTTTTTGCACGATGCGGATCTGCCCGATGGCCGGATAGCCGAAAAACCCGTTGATGCGGGCAATCAACTCGCCCTGCGCATGGTTGAGAAACAGCGCCCGCGCCCCTTCGCAGGCAATGGTCAGCACGCCCGCCTTATACCCGCCGGATTGACCGGCAGGCGCACTCGATTTCTGGCCGGATTTCTGGCCCGAATCCTGACCGGCATAGTCGCGCCTTGGCCAGACGATCTTTTCAGGCCGTGTGCAATCGGCAAAATCGGCCCCGGCAATCTCCTCCCAAGACGACAGCAGCGCCGTCGAAATCCCGGCACGCCGCGCAATCACCGGATCGATGATACCGTTGGCCAGTTCCGAAATCTGGGCAGCGCCGCGTTTTTTGAAGGCCATGGCTGGATGGTGCCTCGTCATTGCAATCCGGAACGCTTGATATGCGCCGTGATTCGCCACCATATATATAGTATGAGCATGAAAACCCGAAAACTTGCCGAACACACCCTTCACCAAGATGGGCCTCACCAAGATGGGCCTCACCAAGATGAGCCAAGTGCTGAGGACCTTCTCGCCTGGTATGACCGCCATCACCGTGATCTCCCTTGGCGGATTTCGCCGCCGATGGCAGCGCGCGGTGTGAGGCCCGACCCATATCACATCTGGCTGTCGGAAGTGATGCTGCAACAGACCACGGTACAGGCGGTCAAACCCTATTTCCTGAAATTCCTGGCGCGCTGGCCGAAGGTCACCGACCTTGCAAGCGCCCCGACCGAGGACGTGATGGCGGCCTGGGCGGGCCTCGGCTATTACGCCCGCGCCCGCAACCTGAAAAAATGCGCCGAGGCCGTCGCCGATCTGCATGGCGGTGTGTTTCCCGACACCCAGGAAGGCCTGCAATCGCTGCCCGGCATCGGCGATTATACCTCCGCCGCCATCGCCGCCATTGCGTTTAACCGGCAGGCGGCGGTGATGGACGGCAATGTCGAGCGGGTGATTTCGAGGCTATACGCGATATCCGATCCGCTGCCCGGCGCCAAACCGGCCATAAAACTGCTGGTAACGGCGCTGACCCCCAAGGATCGGCCCGGCGATTTCGCGCAAGGCATGATGGATCTGGGCGCCACCATCTGTACACCAAAACGGCCTGCCTGTTCGCTCTGTCCGTTCAACACCCACTGTCTGGCGCTGAAAGCCCATGACCCCGAGCATTTTCCAGTCAAGGCGGCGAAAAAGGCAAAGCCGGTGCGGCTTGGCGCCGCCTTCATCGCCCTTGATGACCGCAACCGCATCCTGCTGCGCAAGCGCTCCGACAAGGGACTTCTGGGTGGCATGACCGAAGTGCCGACCACCGAATGGACGGCCCGCATCGACGGCGACGATAGCGAGGCCAGTGCGCCGATGGATGCCAACTGGCGGCCCTGCGGGGTCATCACCCATGTGTTTACCCATTTCGAGCTGCGGCTGACGATCTTTAGGGCCGATGCGGTCAAGGCACGGCCCGACGATTACCATTGGGCCGATCACGGATGGTGGGAGCCGCTCATCAATCTTGAAGCCCAGGCCTTGCCGACAGTGATGAAAAAGGCGATCACCCAGGCTATACCCGAGGCCTTCGCAGCCAGATAAATGGAATAGAGCATGGCAGAGATCCGGCATATCGTTTTCGACATCGGCAAGGTATTGATCCATTACGACCCCAATCTACCGTTCAGCCGGATCATCCCGGATGCCAAGGAACGGCAATGGTTTTTCGACAACGTCTGCACCCATGACTGGAACATTGAACAGGACCGGGGCCGCACATGGGCCGATGCCGAGGCGCTGCTGATTGCCGAGTATCCCGACCGCGAAGCGCATATCCGCGCCTTTCGCCAGCATTGGCGCGAAATGGTGCCACATGCCTATGACGGCACCGTCGAGATCTTCAATGCCCTGATAGATAAGGGCCGCGATGTGACCATGTTGACCAATTTTGCCGCCGACACATTCACTGAGGCCCGCGAGATGTTTCCCTTCCTCAACCGCCCGCGCGGCGTCACAGTGTCGGGCGAAATCGGCCTGATCAAGCCGGATGTGGCGATTTATCACCGTCATGCCACGGATTTTGGTCTCGATCCGGCCCATTCGATTTTCATTGATGACAGCCTGCCCAATGTGGTGGGTGCCAAGGCTGCTGGTTGGCAGGCGGTGCATTTCGAGAGCCCGGAAAAGCTCAAGGCCGATCTCACAAACGTCGGCGTGCTCTGATGGCCAAAGTGTTTCTCGACGGCCATATCGACGTGCCGGAGGATCGACTGGAAGCCGTAAAGGCGGCTCTGCCTGAGCATGTCGCCCTGACGCGGGCCGAGCCGGGGTGCCTGTCTTTCGACGTCGAAGCCTGCCCTACTGTCGCCGGGCGTTTTCTTGTTTCGGAAGTCTTTGTTGATCAGGCATCTTTCGACGCGCATCAGCAGCGCACGAAAGCATCGAACTGGTTCACGGTGACGCAGGGCATCGCCAGGGATTATACGATCAGGGCTTGATAGCGCTGATCTCCAGCCTATTACCTCAAAATCTCGTCATAGGAACGACCTAGCCGGGACATCGATATGATCCGGCTCCAGCCCGGCCTTGGCGCGCGCCACCATCATCCGGTAGGCGTCTTCGAGATGATGAGTAAAGCGGTCGGTGTCAAACAGCGGCGTGGTGTGCCTGTTGGCAACGATCCGCTCGCGCAGCGCCAAAAGGCGGGATGGGTTGCGAGCGAGATCCAGCGCCTGGGCAATATAGGCCTCAACCGTTGGCGCCACGAGTTCGGGGATGTCGAGCGCGGCCAAAAGACTTTCCGAAACTCGGGATGCGAAACTGCGACCCTTGAGCGCCAGAACCGGCACACCGGCCCATAGGCAATCGGATGTGGTGGTGTGACCGCAATAGGGAAAGCTATCGAGCACGAGGTCCACGGTCTGCACACGCGCCAGATGCGATGCATAAGCCAGTGGCGGCACGAAAATCAGCCGGTCCGCCGAGAGCCCCTGCCGGGTGAAATAGGCACGCAGATTGTCCCTGACGTGTTCCTGCCCGCACAACAGACACATCACACTGTCAGGCACCTCTCGGAAGATGGACAGCCAGGCATCGGCGGTCTGCGGGCTGATTTTCCTGATATTGTTGAACGAGGCGAAGATAAATTTGTCCTCTGGCAACTCCAGAACCGTTCTCGGCGCAGGCGGCGGCAAGGGCCGGTTGATATTGTCATTGGGCTCATAGGTCTCCGGCAAGCGGCAGAGTTTCTCATGATAGAACGGCTTGCTGCTATCCGGCGTCACGATCGGGTCGCCGATGACGTAATCACAATCAATGCCGGTGCCGGTGCAGGGAAAGCCCAACCAAGCCACCTGGATCGGCGCCAGACCAGAATTGACCAGATCGATCCGGGCATCCTGGGTATGGCCTTGCAGATCGACAAGAATGTCGATTCCATCGCTCCTGATCAGATCACTCGCTGCCTGCGTTGAGAGGTCAGCTACTCGTTTGATCGTCCCCATGCGAGCCCGCGATCCGTTGTCGCGGTCGATCTTGGCCTGTTTGGTATAGCAATAGAGAATGATCTCGAACCGGTTTCGATTATGACGTTCGAGGACGCCCTGCAAGTTGACCATCACGGCATGATTGCTGGTGAAATCGCCAGAGAGATAGCCGATGCGGACTTTGTCGCCGTAGACATGCGGCGTCGTGCGGCGAGCCAATCTGATCTGCGGCGAGATGACCGATTTTTCCTGGTTCGATAGGCGGGCAAGCGTGCTCTCATCATCGCACCAGTAAAGGGCGCTCAACGGCAGTTCGCAGGACGTCGCAAATTCATCGCCAGCCGCGATGGCGCGCGCGGCCGCGGCGTTGGCCAGCTTTAGCTCATCCAGCATTGCGAGTTCGAAAAGACGGTTGCGGCGCAGGAGGGCCGCTTCAAGATGGCGAGGGTCATCCTGCAAGATATGCTCGGCAAGGGCGACGGCTTTTTCTCTGTTTCCCATGTTTTTATAGAGATCGTAAGCCAGTTTGCGCAGCTGCGCCCCTTCCCCCCCAAGACGCTCCGCCGCCCGCACGTAATGATCCGCCGCCGCTTCGGCATGGCCGAGCTTGTAGAGACATTGTCCGGCGATGATCGCCATCCTGGGGTCATCGGCAAGGCCCGGCGGCAAGGCCTTCACCTCATCAAGGGCCGCCTGGAACAGGCCCTGCGAATAAAGCGACAGAATCGTATTGGTAAGGTCAGCGGTCATGATGTTCCGGACATTCTACCGAGGATCAATACAGGTTTTTCCTCGACCGCTCCGGCAACTCCTTGTCATAGGCTTCGCCATCGAAGCCGTTGACGATGTTTTTCAGCATCTGGCCGGGTGATGGCAGGGTGGAGCGCTCTACATGGCGGGAGGCGTCCCAGAGATTTGAGCGAAGAATGGACTTGGCGCAGTGGAAATAGACGGTGTCGATTGCGAGAAGGATCACGGTTTTTGGCAGTTTTCCATCGACGGCAAAACGGGCCAGCAGGTCAGGATCGGCACTGATCGTGGCCCGGCCATTGACCCTCAGTGTTTCACCGACACCGGGGATGAGAAACAGCATGGAGGCCCGGCCGTCTTCGATGATGTTCTTCAGGTTATCGATACGGTTGTTGCCGGGACGGTCGGGGATAGCAACTGTTTTGCGGTCAAGGATCGCCACGAAGCCTGGCGCATCGCCCTTGGGCGAGCAATCGGTGCCATCTGCGCCGACCGTGGCGAGCAGGATGAAGGGCGAGGCTTTGACGAAGGCAGCGTAATCGTCGTTGAGATAGTCGATTTCCTTGGCAAGCGACGTCTCTCTCGCTGTGCCATAGATGGCTTCCAATTGTTGCAGCGTGGCAATGGTCATCATACGCCTCCCGACCTACAGTGCCTCATACCGCGTCTGGTTGAGGGCCATGACAGCATCGATTTATCCGAACATTTTACCCGGATCAACCCTTGGCGGCATCCGCGCAGATCGCCACCAACGCCGCCTCGAAATCGCGGGTGAAGCGGGGCGTATCAAACAGCGGCGCGGTATCGCGGGCTTGAAGGAGGTTCTGGCGCAGGTGAGATTGGCGGACCTCATCCTGCGCCAGTTCGACCGCCAGGCGGCCGAATTCGGTAAGGTCGTCGGCGACCAGTTCGGTCAGGCCAACGGCACTCAAAAGACTTTCGCTGACGCGGCCGGCAAAATTCGTGCCTTTCCACGTCAGAACAGGCACACCAGCCCACAGGGCGTCCGCCGTTGTTGTATGGCCGTTACAAGGCCCCGTATCAAGGGCGATATCAGCATAAGGCACCCGACGCAAATGCTCCGAGAGCGGTTTTTTCGGCGCAAAAATCAATCTCTCCGGCGCCACGCCTAGCCGGACGGCTGCGGCGCGAAGATTGTCGCGCGTCGTTGGTAGCATATCAATCAGCCAAAGCACCGACCCATCAACCGATTTCAGGATTTCCATCCAGGTTTTGAACACTTGATATCGAATTTTCACCTCTTGATTGAAAGAACAGAACACCACACCCTGCTCCGGCAGGCCGTGGAGGCTGCGGGGGCCATCGCGCATCACCTTTTCGCGGCTATTGTCATTGCACTGGTAGCTATTGGGCAGCCGGAAGATTTTCTCGGCATAGAACTGGTCCGACGATGGCGGGGCGACAATGGAATCGGCAATGGCATAATCGATGCCAACACCAACCACGCTGCCTGGAAAGCCGAGATAGGCCACCTGCACGGGAGCCGGACGGCGACAGAAAATCCCCAGCCGGTTCTCGAAAGTAAATCCCTTGAGATCGATCAGGATGTCGAGATCAAGCTGCCGTATGGCGGCAGCAGCCTGATCATCATCCAAGTTTAGAATGTCGACATAGTGATCGATGGCCTCAAGGAAACGTTGACGCAGCATGCCCTTGCGGTTCTTCGCTGCGGTATGGCAAATGCCAAAAATCTCAAAACGGTCGCGATCATGGTTTTCGATCACGCCGGTCAAAAGCGACAGCGTCGCATGCTGGTATAAATCCGCCGAGACATAGCCGACCCTCAGCCTTTGCCCGGGCCGGGCCTTATAAGGCCGTCGCAGAGCAACCGTGCCCCGATGCTTCTCCCCCGTCCGGATCGCACTCAGCACATGATAGGCCTCATCGCCAGACCATTGCAGCGCACGGAACACATTTTCGCGAATGTCCAGCACCGCGCCATCCGCCGCATAGGCCGCCTCAAGCTCCCCCTGTAGCCGCGTGGCCAGATCGAAATCGCAGAGGTTCATCGCGCACCAGAACAATTCCGTCAGCGCCAGCCGTTCTGTCGGGCGGGCCTCGTAGGCTGCCTTCAGCACGACAAAGGCTTTCTCTGCCTGACCGGCCCCCAGCAGCACCATGCCTGCATTCAGCCAATTGTCGAAATCGCGGCCAATCGTCACCAGCTTGAGCGCATAGGGCAACGCGTCCGGATAGCGGCCCGCCTCGCGGTAAAGGCTGCAAATCGAATGATTGGCATCGACATCGTCAGGCATATAGCGGTGCAGCGCCAGCAACGCACGCAGAGCCAGATCGTCGCGACCGGTTTCCAGATAGTGAGAGCAGGCGCGAAAGGCGACATCGCGTTTGCGCGACGGTGTAAGCGCAATCACACGCTCAAACAGTCCGGCGGCCTCAAGTCGGTTGCCGAGACGTTCATGCACGGTGGCGGCAAGAATATAGGCTTCGGCATTGCTTCGTTCGGCTTGCAACAGGCGCGAAACGGTTGTCAGGGCCGCCTCATAGGCGCCCTCCCCGTATTGCTCCAGTGCCTGCCTGTATAAAGCCGCCAAAACCCGTCTCCCATCTGATGAAGACGGGAAATAAAGCGGCATACTTGTCCGAACCTGTTTAGTGCTTCGAGAATAACCGCTAAGTGCTTATAACTAGATATCTAATTTATATTAGCTGCACACCTGCAACTTGAAGATACCATAAACTAGACCCATCATAAAAATTACAACTTGCCTACTTGACGCAAGACCGAAATGCCCGGCGCGGAGACCGGGCCGGGCATCGTCACTTTCATCGGGACTGAATACAAAAACCGACGAAGACAATCAGCATCGGCGTCGATGATTAAGAAATCGTGACGGTGGCAGACACTGCGCCGACCTGGCACGATAAGCTTATCCCGCCAGCTTGCCCATGCTGACGCGCACCAGGCTGCGCAGATCGTCGATTGGCTTCAGCTTGCCTGCGTCCTCGTAGTGCCAGAAGGTCCAGCCATTGCAGGCATCCAGACCACGCACCTTCGCACCAACCCGGTGGATCGAACCGGCTTCCGTGCCGGAAACCAGCGTGCCATCGGCGCGGATAATGGCGCTATGGCGGCGCTTTTCGCAGGTCAGCACCTGACCAGGCTGCAAGAGGCCACTGTCCAGAAGCGTATTGAAGGCAACGCGCGGCTCGGACTTCTTGCCCGTCAAGACCGTCAGTTCTACCTTGCCCAGGGCCTCGACGGCGTCGATGCGGGCGGAAGCGGCATCGATATAGTCCTGCTCACGTTCGATACCAACGAAATTGCGGCCCAGCCGTTTGGCAACGGCACCGGTCGTGCCGGAGCCGAAGAACGGATCGAGTACCACATCACCGGGCTTGGTCGAGGCCAGGATGACGCGGGCCAGCAAGGCTTCCGGCTTCTGGGTCGGATGGATCTTCTTGCCGTCCTCGCCCTTCAGACGCTCGCCACCGGAGCAGATCGGAAACAGCCAGTCCGAGCGCATCTGCACATCGTCGTTGGACGCCTTCAGCGCGTCGTAATTGAAGGTATAGCTCTTGGCCTTGGCATCGCGAGAAGCCCAGATCATCGTTTCATGGGCGTTCTGGAACCGACGGCCCTTGAAGTTCGGCATCGGGTTGGTCTTGCGCCAGACGATGTCATTGAGGATCCAGAAATTCAGATCCTGAAGCGTCGCGCCGACCCGGAAAATATTGTGATAGGAGCCAATGACCCAGATGGTGCCATGCGGCTTCAACACGCGCCGGCAGGCAAGCAGCCAGGCGCGTGTGAAGGCATCGTAAGCCTCGAAAGAGGCAAACTGGTCCCATGCATCGTCCACGGCGTCGACAACAGACTGGTCCGGCCGGTGGAGCATGCCCCCCAACTGCAGATTATACGGCGGATCCGCAAAGATCGCATCCACCGATTGATCCGGCAGAGCCTCCAAAGCCGCAACACAGTCGCCCTTGATGATACTGTTCATCCAGGCGAAGGGATCGTTGGAGCGACGAAGGTCGGCGAGCGGGAAAACAGAGGCCATGGAATACTCACTGGTTACGCTGACGCAGCACATATTGAACAGTGCCTATGGTTACCGAACTTGGTTACCAAATGCTGAACGGTGAGCTTAAATTTCCATGCAATTTCATGACGCCAGCCAGATTGCCTCTTGTCGGGTCTCAACGCCCAGGGAATTCGAGGACGGATGATCCCGAGGTAAGCGATCAAGCTGCGGGCGGATTCACCAGCGCTCCGCTATAGCCCTCAGCCGCGATGCCATCGCAGAGCGACGACCATTCGCAGTCATGACAGGCAGACCGCACCGAGCCCGTGGCAAAGGCGGCCCGCAGCCGCGCCAAAAGGGGGGCATCCGGGGTGATGATTGTGCCGGTCACCACCGGGCGAGACAGCAACTGAGCCACGGCATCCTTGGCTTTCCGGTCGCGTTCCAGCACGCTGTCACGAAAACAATGAGCCGTTTGCGAATGGGTTAAGGGCTGACAGAGATCATCGGGGCCATCGACGATCTCAATGGTTTCGCCCTCGGTCAACCGCGCAGCGACGCGGTGATAATTGGCGACGAAATCGGCAGTATAGCCTTCGCCGACAAAGGTCAGCATGCAGAGCAGATGATGGCCGCGCAACCGCACCGTCATGGCATTAATCCTTCATTCGTTGGGCTTTATAGGTTGCGCCGGGCTTTTCCGCCTGATCAACAGGCTTGTCATTTTTACCGATCGTTTTTGCGCGCTCACGCCTCATCATCCGACAATCGCAAATCGCTCCGGCTGCGGCTCGCCGCGACGCGGCGCGGGCGCCCGGCCAATCCATTGCACATGCCGTTCCAGGATGGCTGTCGCCTCACCAACGGCGTTGCGGCGCAAGGCATCCAGGATGGCGCGATGGTCGTGATCGGTGCGGCGCTCCCAGCCACTTTGCCAGCCTGCCAGCAGGAAATGAGCGCTGACCGCATGAAGGTCATCGATGGCGGTCAGCAGGCGCGGCATATCGCAGGTGGAAACGATCAGCCGGTGAAAGCGTCGATTGGCCGCCTCCCAGTCCTCGACATTGTCGGCGTGGTCGCAGGCGCAGGTCGCGGCTTCCGCTTCGTCCAGCAGCGCGGGCGTCAGATGCGGAGCGGCATGCTTCAGCGCCAGCACTTCAAGTGCGGCGCGCATTTCCGCCACTTCGCGCACCTGTTTCAGATCGAAACTCGCCACCCGGACCCCGCGGCGCGGCAGACTGACGACCAGGCCCTGCGCCTCCAGACGCCGGAAGGCCTCCCGCACCGGCACCTGGCTTACCGAAAATTCCTCGGCAATATGGTCCTGTGCCAGCCTTATGCCGGGCTGTAATTCTCCATGCACGATGCGTTGCGCCAATACGCGGGCAATCCTCGCGGCTATAGTGTCGTCCTTGGCTTTGCTCATGTCTTCTGATTAGGCGTAAGGGGCAAATTTGTCGAGAGAGACGCAGATCTGCCCTGAACATCTGGGCCATGAACATTCGGCAGATCTGCGCAATTGTTCTTTACCGCCTTATCGTGTAGTCAGGCATTTCCCCCGACAACAGGATATGATGAGCATGGCTGGCTTCGACCTCACCCTTTTCGATTGTGACGGCGTGCTCGTCGATTCCGAAATCATTGCCGCCAAGGTGGAGTCCAAGCTGCTGACCGAGGCAGGCTATCCGATTTCAGTCGAGGAAATGGGCGAGCGTTTTTCCGGTATGACCTGGAAAAACATCCTGATGACCATCGAAAAGGAAGTGGATATTCCGCTCTCGGCCAGCCTGATCGACAAGTCGGAAGCCCTGCTGGACCAGCGGCTGGCCCGCGAGGTCAAGCTGGTGGAGGGCGTCACCTATGCGCTGTCCCGTCTCCAGGGGCCGCGCTGCATTTGCTCCAATTCCTCGTCGCAGCGGCTGGACATGATGCTGACCAAGGTTGGCCTCAAGGAATTTTTCGCGCCGCATGTCTATTCTGCCAAGGATCTCGGCGCTGAGCGCGTCAAGCCGAAGCCGGATATCTATCTGCATGGCGCCGCCCAGTTCAACGTCAAGCCGCAAAATTGCGTGGTGGTGGAAGACAGCGTGCATGGCATCCATGCCGCCCGCGCCGCAGGAATGCGGGTTGTCGGCTTTACCGGCGCCTCCCACACCTATCCCTCCCATGCCGACCGCCTGACTGAAGCCGGTGCGGAAACCGTGATCGCCCGGATGATGGACCTGCCAGCCGTGATTGCCGCCATGGCCGAATGGGACCATGTGATCTAGAGTTTGTTTCCAGGTTTTTGGAGAGCGTCAGCGCTCATTCACCCAGGCGCCACAGCGGGTGGAAGGCGAACTGTGAGCGCCTGCGGCAAAATGCTGAAGCGCAATGCGCCGGGCCTGATCACTTCGCCATCGGCCTCGGCCATGGGGATCTTGCCCTGCGGCTCGATGTCGATCACCTGGCCGCGATGGGTCTTGATCGCGGACGAATTCGCCGGACTGCCATTAGCGAAAGCGGCAAAGATCTTCAGATTGCCAATGGCGCCGCAATGGCGTGCAAAGACCAGATCGAGCTGGCCATCGTCCAGCAAAGCCTGCGGCGCGGCGCGCACACCGGCGCCAAACCAGCTGCCATTGGTAACGGCGGCCACAAGAACCGCGCCGTCATAAACGCGCCTTCCATCCACCGAAATACGCAGGGCCGCGCCCTTGTAACGAGCGATGCGCACCAATGACATCAGCCGGTAGCGCAGAAAAGCCGGCAGACGCGAGGGTCCACGGCTTGCCTCGATCGCCGCGACGATCTCGCCCGACACGCCGGTACTGGCGACATTGATGAAATGCGTGGAATGGACCTCGCCACTGCCCAAACGGCTTTGCAGAACACCGACATCGATGCGGCGCGGGGTAGCCGTCGCAATCGCCTGCAATTGGCGCTCAGTGGTCGCGGGCCAATCGAAATTGCGGGAAAAATCCGCGCCCGTGCCACCCGGCAGGAACGCAAAGGCGGTTTGTGGACAAAGCGACGTCAGCAGCCCATCCACGGCCTGACCAACCGTGCCATCGCCGCCCACCACCAGAACCAGATCGGTTTCGGGCGTGACAGCGGCGCGCACCTGGGAGCCCGTCATGCCCTTGACGGTTTCGACCAGCGAATAGCCGGGAAAAATCTCCGCAAGGGCACGAGCCGTGGCAGGCCATGTATGAGCACCGCCCGCCACAGGATTGCGAATGACCGTGACCCTCATGCCGGACCTACCATTGCCGCGCCGCTACTCATGGAAACATGACGAGCGTGCTGCATCTTTGTTTTTACGTATTTGCGAACACAAAACCGCTTCGCACTTCTGCTGAAATGCTCAACACACAAGAAAAAGCGACAGCGCCGTGCGCTATATCTGGCGCGGCGCTGGTATGCCCGAGAGGCTTATTTACGCTTTTTGCCGGATGGCTTGCCCGCGGCATTAGCCGGACCTTCATCGAAGCCGACAAAGATCTGCGTCGCCGCCGTGGCATTGGCAGCCATGGTGATATCGCGGCTAAACAGGAACTGGGCTGGCTGATCGGCACTGGCGAGGCTGGCGGTAAAAGGCACCAGTTCCGAGGATACCACCGTATCGCCATCGACGACGGCAACCCGGATCGGCATGTTGATCGATCCGGCATGGCCTTGAGGCCCGGCGACCAGCCGTCCCGCCACCTGGACCTTGACGGTCAGCGTGGTGTCGGACTGGGTGCAGGCGCGGGTGGTTTCGGCAAGCGAGGCCTGGAACACAACGTCCTGTGGGTCCTTGGAACCCGACTTCGCATAGGTGCGATAGTAGGATGTGCCGTCGCGCAGGGAGATCTTCGGGCAGACGGCTTGAACCACGGCACCAGAAGACGCTGCCGGGGCGCTCGCCGTTGCCGCACCGGAGACCGATGTTGTGGCATTGGAGCTGAACAGGCTGCCTCCACTGGCGCCGGAACTGGAACCGGCCCCGGAGCCGCTGGTATTGCAACCGGCCAGAAAAACGGCCAGGACTGGAACAATGACCAGAGCCGACTTATTAACCTGAGATGAGGCGGACGAGCCGCGCATTATAGATTGAAACACCGGGTCACACCTTCTGCATCATGACTTCGTCTCACCGCGTGGAAAATGCGGTCTGGAAACAGGAAAATCTCCCGTAATCAGCCTTTCCTTATCGGTTGGCGATGGTCTATACCAGCGGCGTGGCAAAAAATCGATCAGCTAGCACGTGCTTTGTTGCAATTTTCAGCAAGGCATCAGCAAGAGTCTGCATCATTGTGGCGGCCATCAAACTTTCGACCGGGCGTGACCTTTAGACCGAGGATACTGGCATGGACTTTATTTCCACTCGCGGCGAGGCGCCCGCTCTCAATTTTTGCGACGCGCTTCTGGCAGGCCTCGCCCGTGACGGTGGCCTTTACCTGCCCCGCGAATGGCCGAGAATGCGCAAGCGCGACATCCGGGCGCTGCGCGGCAAGACCTATCAGGAGGTCGCGTTCGCGGTGCTGAAACCCTTCGTGGACGGCGAAATCAAGGATGATGCCCTTCAGGCGATGATCCATGACGCCTATGCCACCTTCCGCCATCCTGCTGTCGCGCCTTTGGTGCAGACCGGGCCGAATTCCTATATTCTTGAACTGTTCCACGGCACGACCCTGGCCTTCAAAGATGTCGCCATGCAATTGCTTGGCCGGCTGATGGATCACGTTCTGCGCGAGCGCGGACAGCGCGCCACCATTGTCGGCGCCACCTCGGGCGACACGGGCGGCGCGGCCATCGATGCCTTTGCCGGGCTTGATAATATCGACATGTTCATCCTGTTTCCCAAGGGCAAGGTCTCGCCGGTGCAGCAGCGGCAGATGACCACATCCAAGGCTGGGAATGTCCGGGCGGTGGCCATCGAGGGCAATTTCGACGATTGTCAGGATCTGGTCAAAGCGATGTTCAACCATGTCGCCTTTCGTGACAAGGTGCAGCTATCCGGCGTCAATTCAATCAACTGGGCGCGAATCATGGCCCAGGTGGTCTATTATTTCACCGCCGCCCTTTCGCTGGGGGGACCGGACCGCAAGATTTCCTTCACTGTCCCAACAGGCAATTTCGGCGATATTTTCGCAGGCTATGTGGCGCGCGAAATGGGCCTGCCCATCGACAAGCTGGTGATTGCCACCAATGACAACGACATTCTGGCCCGCACGCTGAAAACCGGGCGCTACGAGATGCGCGGTGTGATGGCCACCACCTCGCCGTCGATGGATATTCAGATCTCCTCGAATTTCGAGCGCCTGCTGTTTGAAGCCAGCGGCCGCAATGCCGGCGAGATCCGTTCGCAGATGGCTGGATTGAAGCAATCCGGCGCTTTCGAAATCAAGCCGGACACGCTCAAAACCATCCGGAAACTCTTCCGGGCCGGACGCGCCTCGGAAACGGAGGTGGCCAAGACCATCGCCACCACTTTGGCTGAAACCGGCTATCTGCTTGATCCCCATACGGCTTGCGGCGTGGTGGTCGCATCGAAATTCGAAAAGCCGCAAAGCCCGATGGTGACACTGGCCACAGCCCATCCCGCCAAATTTCCGGCGGCGGTAAAATCGGCGTCGGGTATTGACCCCGCGCTTCCGACGTGGCTTGCTGATCTGATGGATAGGGAGGAGCGTTTCGACGTCCTTGCTGGCGAGCTCGACGTGGTGGAGGCATTCATCTCCGCTCATTCGCGCGCTGGTGCTTAAGAAACGCGGAAAGATGGACCATGAATGTTGAGTGCACCCGCCTGCCTTCGGGGCTGACGGTCGTTACCGAAAAAATGCCGCATCTGGAAAGCGTCGCGCTGGGCGTCTGGGTCAAATCCGGTTCGCGCGATGAAACCGCTGAGGAACATGGTATTGCCCATCTTCTCGAGCACATGGCCTTCAAGGGGACGAAACGGCGCACCGCCCGCCAGATTGCCGAGGAAATCGAGAATGTCGGGGGCGAGCTGAATGCCGCGACATCAACAGAGACCACCTCCTATTACGCCCGGGTGCTGAAGGACGATGTGCCGCTGGCCGTCGATATCCTCGCCGACATCCTCACTGATTCGGCCTTCGATGACGAAGAGTTGATCCGTGAAAAGCATGTGATCCTGCAGGAAATCGGCGCGGCCTTTGATACGCCTGATGACGTTGTCTTCGACCGTTTCGCCGAAACCGCCTTTCGCGACCAGACGGTCGGACGCGGCATTCTTGGCACGCCACAAACGGTGGATGGTTTCACCAGCGACCAGATTCGCGCCTATCTTGCCCGCAACTATACCACCGACCGGATGTTTGTGGTGGCGGCTGGCGCCGTCGACCACGAAAGCTTCGTGCGCCAGGTGGAAGACCGCTTCAGCACGCTGCGCACCAAGCCCGCCGTCTCGCCGCTGATCACCCCTGCCCGCTATACCGGCGGCGAGGTGCGCGAAAGCCGCGACCTGATGGACACCCAGCTTTTGCTCGGCTTCGAAGGCCGCGCCTATCATGCGCGCGATTTCTACGCCTCGCAGATTCTGGCCAATATCCTCGGCGGCGGCATGTCCTCGCGGCTGTTTCAGGAGGTACGCGAATTTCGCGGCCTCTGTTACTCCGTCTATGCCTTTCACTGGGGCTTTTCCGATACCGGCATTTTCGGCATTCATGCCGCGACCGGCGGCGAAAACCTGCCGGAACTGGTGCCTGTGATCATCAGCGAGCTGCGCAAATCGGCTGAAAGAATCGAGCAACAGGAAATCGACCGGTCCCGCACCCAGATCCGGGCGCAATTGCTGATGGGGCAGGAAAGCCCCGCGGCGCGCGCCGGACAGATCGCCCGGCAGATGATGCTCTATGGTCGGCCGATTTCCAATCCGGAACTGATGGAGCGGTTGGAAAGCATTACCGTTGACCGGCTGACGGACCTTGCTGGGCGGCTGTTCTTCGACGGCAGCCCACCGACATTGTCAGCCATCGGCCCGCTCGAACAGTTGGCGCCCATGGAAGACATCCTTTCGGCCCTGTCGGGATCACGCGACACGGTGCTGAAGGCGGCGCGCGGCTGAGGCATCGCTCAATCTGGTCTTTGGGTTGGCCTTTAGGTTGGCAGGGGGGCTGACCTTTGGGGTTAAGCCACATCTTTCAGCAGGTTACCGCAATTCCTCCAGCATGCGAAGGAATGGAAGCAGGGACTGTTCGGGTGGGGGATGACAAATGACGCGGTCTGTGTTCGGGTTTCTGTCCCGCCAGCCGGAACGGCCGGAGCTGCGTGACGGGGCACGTCTGCTGCGGCTGCCGCGCAATGGCGATTATAATCAATGGTACAGGCTACGGTCTGAAAGCCGGGCTTTTCTCCAGCCCTGGGAACCGCTGTGGCGTCCCGACGAGCTGACCGAAAGCGCCTTTCGATCGCGTGTCATGCGCAATGCCCAGGAATATGCCTGTGGATTGGCCGTGCCATTTTTTCTGTTTCGCGAAAGCGACGCTGTGCTGATGGGCGGGCTGACCATCGGCCTGATCCGGCGCGGCGTCTCCCAGGCTTGTATGATCGGATATTGGATGGGCGAACGTTTCGCCGGCCAAGGCCATATGTTTGCCGCACTTCAATTGGCAAAACCATATATCTTCAAGGAACTTGAGTTGCATCGTATCGAAGCCGCCTGTATTCCTGACAATGACAAAAGCATCCGGCTGCTGGAGCGGGCCGGTTTTGAACGGGAAGGTCTGTTGCGCGGATATTTGAACATCAACGGACAGTGGAGAGATCACGCGATCTACTCGCTTCTGGCGGAACCTGGTGCCGTTTCCGGCAAAAAACTCTATTCATGAATATATTCAGATACTCATCCGAGGCCAGTTCCCAGCGGTTTTTTGAGCAGAAACAGGCCTTATCCAATCCAGGCCTGTTGCGGCTTGCCGCTGGCCTCCTGCTGGTGCTCCTGGCACTGGCCGGGTTTGGAGCGGGCATCAGCCATGCCGCCGAACCGGTGAAGATTTCACGTGACGATACAGCGCTTGACCTCACCGCCACGACGGAAATCCATCTCAATCAGGGTGAGGCATTTCAGGTCTCTACTGCCGCCGGGTCCGATGGCATTCGCCGCCGCATCGAAGTGCGCGCCTCGTCAGCGCAGCACCAGGGCGATTGGGCGGTGTTTGCGCTCGCCAATGTATCCGACGAGCAGTTGGAGCGGGTGATCGTCGCGCCGCATTATCGTCTCGTCAATTCCAAGGTGTTCTGGCCGGATCTCGGCTCGCAGCGGATCATTTCCATCACCCCCAGCGAAGGATTTTCGCTGGACCGGGTGCCGAGCGACGATGCCGATGTGTTTCGCATCACCCTCAATCCGGGGGCTGTGGTGACATTCGTGGCCGAACTGGCAACGCCGAACCTGCCGCAGATCTATCTGTGGGAGCCGGATGCCTATAAGGATACGATCAACTCGTTCACACTTTATCGCGGCATCGTGCTGGGCATTTCCGGCCTGCTGGCGGTGTTCCTGACCATTCTGTTCGTGGTGCGCGGCACATCCATGCTGCCCGCCGCCGCCTCGCTGGCCTGGGCGGTGCTCGCCTATATCTGCGTCGATTTCGGCTTTCTTGGCAAGCTGATCAGCATCACCACCCATAGCGAGCAGATCTGGCGAGCGGGGGCCGAAGTGGGCCTGGCCTCCGGCTTCGTGATCTTTCTCTTTACCTATCTCAACCTCAATCGCTGGCATGTGAACCTTGGCTACGCGACCTTTGCCTGGATCTTGGGCCTGGTGCTGCTGTTTGGCGTGGCCATCTACGATCCGTCGATTGCCGCTGGCATTGCCCGACTGTCCTTTGCGCTGACGGCCACGGCGGGAATCGCGCTGATCGTCTATCTCGGTTTCAACCGCTATGACCGCGCCATCCTGCTGGTGCCGACCTGGACGCTGATTATCGTCTGGCTGATTGCCGGTTGGATGACGGTGACGGGTCGGCTCTCCAATGACATCATCCAGCCCGCTCATGGCGGCGCGCTGGTGCTGATCGTGCTGCTGATCGGCTTTACCGTCATGCAGCATGCCTTTGCTGGCGGTGGCTATAACCAGGGCCTGTTTTCCGATCTGGAACGGCAATCCCTGGCGCTGACCGGGGCTGGCGACATCGTCTGGGACTGGGATGTGGCCCGCGACCGGGTGGTGACCATTCCCGATATTTCCACCCGGCTTGGCCTGAGCCACGGCGCGCTGCACGGGGCTGCCCGCAACTGGATTCCCAGCCTGCACCCCGATGACCGCGACCGTTTTCGCGCCACGCTGGACGTGCTTCTGGAGCACAAGCGTGGGCGGCTGAACCACGAATTCCGCATCCGCGCCGATGACGGGCATTTCCACTGGCTGCATATCCGCGCCCGGCCGGTATTGGGAGCCAATGGCGAAATCATCCGCTGCATCGGTACGATTGCCGATGTCACCGAGCAGAAAAACACCGTCGACCGGCTGTTGCAGGATGCGATCAACGACAATCTCACCGGCTTGCCGAACCGGGAAGTGTTTCTGGACCGTTTGCAGACGCTTTTGACCGTGACCGCCACCGCCGATACGGTGCGCCCGACTGTGATGATCGTCGATATCGACAATTTCGGTCGGGTCAACGACATGCTCGGGATTTCCGCCGGAGACAATATTCTGATCGCGCTGACCCGGCGGCTGCGCCGCCTGTTGAAGCCACAGGATACGCTGGCCCGGCTTTCGGGTGACCAGTTCGGTCTGATCCTGATTTCCGAGCGCGATCCGGCCAAGGTCGCCGATTTTGCCGATGCGATGAGCAAGGCGATCATGGTGCCGATCAATTTCGCCAATCGCGAGATCAACCTGACCGCCTCCATCGGCCTGGTCTCCTGGGTGGACCAGCAGGAAAGCGCTGCCGGGCTGCTGTCGGATGCCGAGCTTGCCATGTACCGCGCCAAGCGCGGCGGCGGCAACAAGGTGGAACCGTTCCGCCCGGCATTCCGGGGCAGCGTCTCGGAAAAACTGCAGCTGGAAACCGAACTTGCCCGCGCTGTCGAGCGTGGCGAGTTGACCATGGTCTATCAGCCGATCGTCCGGCTGGATGACGAGGAGCTGGCCGGTTTCGAAGCGCTGATGCGCTGGGAACATCCCAAGCGCGGCACGATCTCCCCTTCTGAATTCATACCCCTGGCGGAAAGCTGCGACCTGATCATGCCGCTCGGCATGTTCGCGCTGGAGCGGGCGGCAACGGATCTGGTGGAATGGGAAAAGCAGACAGGCGAAATGCCGATTTTCGTCTCCGTCAACCTGTCCAGCGCCCAGCTGATCAACAACACGCTCTATACCGATATCCGCAGCCTGCTCAGCCGAGTCAATTGCAATCCGGCCCGGCTGAAGCTGGAGCTGACCGAATCCGTCGTAGTCGAAAATCCCGAACAGGCACGGCTGGTGCTGGAAAAGCTGAAGGATATCGGGCTCAGTCTCGCCTTGGATGATTTCGGCACCGGCTATTCCTCACTGTCCTATCTGACGCGCTTTCCCTTCGATACGCTGAAACTCGACCGGGAACTGGTGACCGATACCAGCGAGCGGCGCAATATCCTGCTGCGCTCGGTGATCGGAATGGCCAAGGACATGGGCATGGATGTCGTAGCGGAAGGCATTGCCAGCGAGGATGACGGCGACGAACTGGCCCAAATGGGCTGCCATTACGGCCAGAGCTTCCTCTACGGCGCCCCGGTTGGCCCGGAAGCGGTCATGCGTCTTTTGAAAGACCAGCAACAGCGGGCAAAGCGGGCTTGATCATACCGGAGGGTGCGGCTGTTCAGGCCTGACGGCGTGATCTCTTCACGCCATCCAGTCTTCCGTAACCCCGAATTGCGCCCGAAAGCCCTGCTGTCCGGCCTGGGTGATCCGCAGCGCCCTGCCCTGCGGCTGGCGCGCCACCCAGCCCAGGTCCAGCATTCTGTCCAGCAAGGCCGCGCCCAGCCGTCCGGCCAGATGCGGGCGACGCTCGCTCCAGTCGAGGCAGGTGCGGCAGAACGGCCGTCCGCGTGGTGTGGCCGGGGAAAGATCGATGCCGAAATCGCAGAAAAACTGCTGGCCAGGTGGCGTCAGCGTCACAGCCTCCTCCCCTAGCTCGATATAGGCCTTGGTCTGCAAGCCATCGGCAAGCGCCACGCCGAGACGACCGGCGATGTGATCGTAACAGCTGCGCGCCGAGCGTAGCGCCAAGTCCTTCGGGCCAACCGGATGCAGGCGTCGGGGCCCGTCAGCGGCAAGCGACATCAGCGTTTCCATCGCCGCGGCAACAGCGCGCCCGGCCAGACGGTAATATCGGTGACGGCCCTGTTTTTCGACCGATAGCAGACGGCCCTCCACCATCCTGGCCAGATGGCCGCTGGCGGTCTGGGCGCTGACACCGCCATGCAGCGCCAACTCGCCTGCGGTCAACGCCTGCCCGCCCATCAGGGCGATCAGCATATTGGCGCGGGCCGGGTCCCCCATCAGGGCGGCAATTTCAGCCAGCATGTTTCCAGATGCGATGTTCGACATGACCTCAATATAGGCCGCTGAACAGCAATTGTCATCATGCAACACTTCGGCTATGGCCGAAGCATTATCATCAGCGACTGGGCTACCAAGGCACATCAAACCATCCCGATAGAAAGTGATAGTCCATGGAAAAACCGGTCCTTTTAAAAGAACTTGCCCTGCTTTTGGCTTTGGCAACCGTTTGGGGCGCTGCCTACAGTTTCATCCGCATCGGGGTGGAGACCATCCCACCGATCACGCTGATTGCCACCCGCACCCTGCTGGCTGGCAGCTTGTTGCTTGCCATTCTGCGGATGCGCGGCATGACACTGCCCCGCGACAGCGCAACCTGGCGGCGGTTCTTCATCCAGTCCTGCCTCAACAGCGCCTTGCCCTTCACCCTGATTGCCTGGGCGGAACTGCATGTCGAGGCCGGGCTTGCCGTGATCCTCAATGCCTTGACGCCGATCTTCACCTTCCTGATCACCGTCGCCTTCACCCGGCATGAACATGTCGGCCTGCCCAAACTGCTTGGCGTTTTGTTGGGAATTTCTGGCACCTGCCTGATCGTCGGCTTCAACGCTTTTCATTCCGCCGGAACCGATCTCGTTGCGCAATGCGCCGTCATCCTGGCATCGGCCTGCTATGCGATGGCCGCGATTTTCGGGAGGAATTTTAAGGGACTTGACCCGATGATGCCCGCTGCCGGCTCGCTTTTGTGCGGAGCGGCTATGCTTATTCCGCTCAGCCTGATCGTGGACAAGCCCTGGACGCTGGCCGTCTCCACCTCTTCGCTAGCGGCCCTGCTGGCGCTCTCGGTGTTTTCCACCGCGCTGGCATTTGTCATCTATTTCCGGCTTGTCCATACGCTCGGCTCGGTCGCCACCACATCCCAGGCCTATCTGCGGGTGCCGATCGGGGTCGGCATTGGCGCGATTTTTCTGGGGGAGCGCTATAGCCCGACCGTGCTCGCCGGTCTCGTCCTGGTCGTGGCCGGTGTCATCGTCATGACCCTGCCCGCTTCGCTCAGTCTGCCCCGCATCTTTCGCCCGCTGCGACGCAAGCCTCAACAGCCCTGATCAGGCGTGGCCAGCCTCTGCCGACAGGGTGGCGGGGCTGATGCCGATCAGGGCCAGCGCCCGGTCATATTTATTGTCAAGGACCGGATCGAAGATCAGGTCTTCTGAGGCCGGGCAATTCAGCCAGCCATTATTGGCGATCTCCGCCTCCAACTGGCCCGGCCCCCAACCGGCATAGCCAAGCAGCATGGTGGCGCGCGCCGGGCCGCGTCCATCGGAAATGGCGCGGACGATGTCGAGCGTCGCGGTCAGGGAAATATCGTCGCTGACCGGAATGCTGCTGTCGCTGAGGTAATCGTCGGAATGCAGCACAAAGCCACGGCCGGTTTCCACCGGACCGCCGCATTGAATGGGGAAGTTGCGGGCATGGTCCGGCAGCATGATCGCATCGTTCTGATCGATCAGGTCGAGATGCAGCAGGATATCGGCGAATTTGACCGGCTGGGTGCGGTTGATGATGAAGCCCATGGCGCCAGCCGTCGTATGGGCGCAGACATAGACGACACTGCGGGTAAAATTGCCGTCAGCCATGCCGGGCATGGCGATCAGGAAATGGCCGTCGAGAAAGCCTCTTTCGCGGTCAGACTTCAAGGTCAAAAAAGCCATGCTGCCTCCGGTCTGTTCGGGGTGCCGATCTAAAGCATTTCCAGCCAACGTATAGCGAGGTTGGTGTCCGGAAATGCGTCAAACAAAGTTTCAGTCTTTCGGTGAAATGCTGAAATGTTCTATGTGGCGCAAGTCATGTTTCCCAAGATGAGCCATGAAGGGCGATCAATCAACCGAAAATGATAAAACCGTAAAAAGCGTGATTGGCAGCAGCCATGGGGCCAGTCTAAATAGCCACCATGATCCATGCAATTTTTTCAATGCGCCAGGTGTTCACCCTCTCTCCAGCTCTGCTGCTCTCTGCTCTTTTGGCATTGATGCCGTTGGGCGACGCGAACGCCGCCACCTCCGCCTGGGCGACCAGCGACGGCGGCCGGATGCGGCTGATCGTCCTGCCGCCGGCTCCGGATGGAACCCGGCAGGCGGGCCTGCAGATTGAGCCGAACGACGGCTGGTTTACCTATTGGCGCGAGCCCGGCGACAGCGGTATTCCACCACAATTGACCGCCCCGCCGGAGGCGAAGGTCACACCCTCGCCGCTGAGCTTCCCGGTGCCCAAGCGCATGGATATCGGCAGCGTACGCGATGTCGGCTATGACCATGCCGTGGTATTTCCCTTCACCCTGAAAAGCAGCGGGGAGGATTGGCAAAGCCCGCTCAAGCTGACGGCCTTCATCGGCATGTGCCGCAATATCTGCATTCCGTTTCAAGCCGATCTCAGCATCGATCTCAGCCACGAGGAAACCACCGATGTCGGCGAGGTTAAGCTGATTGACAAGGCCAAATCCAAACTGCCTGCGGCGGCTGCGGAGGATTTTTACGTCTCCGACTTCGAAATGGCCCCCGATCTTTCCAGCCTCGACGTGTCGCTGGTCCTGCCCGATGGCTCCAAGGACGAGCCGCGTATTCTGGTGACCGGACCGGAAGGCTATCTGTTTACCGAATACAAGGCGGTGCAAGGCAAAGGCAATAGCCGCACGCTGCGCATCGCTCTGCCCAAACTTCCGCGCAATTATTCGGTGAGCGGCAAGACCTGGCACATTCTGGTGGCAGCCGGCAACAAGCGCGCCATGGAAGCCCCGCTTGCCTTCGGAACCGGCCGCCCTATAGTGCAGCCCTGACAGTCAATGGCCGCTGGCGGGCTGCGCTTTTGGAACAGACTGAGACATCAAGCACAATGAGGAGAGATTTCATGACGATTGCAATTGGCGATACGGTTCCGGCGGCGACTTTCAAGGAAAAGACCGCTGACGGCCCGGTGGAAATCAGCACCGAGGACCTGTTCAAGGGTAAGAAGGTCGTGCTGTTTGCCGTGCCCGGCGCCTTTACCCCGACCTGCACCCTGAACCACCTGCCCGGCTATCTGGAGCAACGCGAAGCGCTGCTGGCCAAGGGCGTCGATGAAATCGCCGTTCTCTCTGTCAATGACTGGCATGTCATGGGCGCCTGGGCGCAGCACAGCGGCGGCATGGGCAAGATCCATTTCCTCGCCGATTGGGATGCGAGCTTCTCCAAGGCGCTCGGGCTCGACATGGACCTGTCGGCAGGCGGGCTCGGCGTTCGGTCCAAGCGCTATTCCATGCTGGTGGAAAATGGCATGGTGAAAAGCCTCGATATCGAGGAAAATCCCGGCCAAGCCACGGTTTCCTCCGCTGAAGCCATGCTGGAACGGCTGTAAGCTTTCTTTTTACCGGTTTTCTGGAAAGCTCTCTTTTAGCGTTCCACCAAGACAAAGACCCCGGAGGCCCATGCTTCCGGGTTTTTTTATGAATGCCGATAGTTCAGGATAAGGCTTCCACATCCGGGAAGAAAGGCTTGCCATCGATTTGCCATTATTGTTATATCGTTACACGTAACGTTATTACATATATAATCCACTATCGGAGTGCGGGCCTTGCAGGACGAAGATCCTATCTTTCCCAGTTTACTGGCACGGTCCGCCGTCATGCGGCTGGGTTTTGCTTTGGCGTTGATTGGCCTGACCTGGCTTGCCATCCAATGGGCGGTGGCCCTGCCATGAGCGATCCCATGATCCGGCTCACCAATCTGACCGTCGCCTACGACCGGCATCCGGCTGTGCATCACGTCAACGGCGTGATCGAGGCTGGCAGCCTGACGGCAATTGCCGGACCGAACGGGGCCGGAAAATCCACCCTGCTGAAGGCAATCATCGGCGAATTGCGCCCCGCCGAAGGCACGGTGGAGCATAGCCTGAAGCGGACCGATTTCGGCTATCTGCCGCAGGCCGCCGATATCAATCGCCGGTTTCCGATCAGCGTTTTCGACACCGTTCTGCTTGGTGCCTGGCGCAATAGCGGCGCCTTTGGCCGCATCGCCCGATCCGACATGGACAAAGCTGGCCAAGCCCTGGCAATGGTCGGGCTAGAAGGGTTTGAGAAGCGCCATATCGGCGCGCTGTCCGCCGGTCAGTTCCAACGGGTGCTGTTTGCCCGGCTGCTGTTGCAAGATGCCAAGGTGATCCTGCTGGACGAGCCTTTCACCGCCATTGATGCGCGCACCACCCGCGACCTGATCGACATTATCCGCGGCTGGCATGGCGATGGCCGCACGGTGATTGCGGTCCTGCACGATTTCGATCAGGTGCGCAGCCATTTCCCCGAGACTTTGCTGCTGGCCCGCGAGCTGGTCAGCTGGGGTCCGACCCAGGACGCCCTGTCGTCAGCCAATCTGCTCAAGGCCCGCGCCATGGCTGAGCGCTGGGACGAGGATGCCGAAGTCTGCCGCCCGGCGGATATGAAAAGCACAAGGCCCGCAGCATGACCGCCTACGATCTGCTGATCGCGCCGTTTGCCGATTACGGCTTCATGCGCCGGGCGTTGGTGGCCTCCCTTTGCCTCGGCCTCGGCTCCGGCCCGATCGGCGTGTTTCTGATGCTGCGGCGCATGAGCCTGGTCGGCGATGCCATGAGCCATGCGGTGCTGCCGGGAGCCGCCATCGGCTACCTGATCGCCGGGTCTCTGTCGCTGACCGCCATGGGGCTGGGCGGGCTGGTGGCTGGTCTTTCCGTGGCGCTGCTGTCGGGCTTTGTTACCCGTTCAACCGTGTTGCAGGAGGATGCCAGCTTTGCCAGTTTCTACCTGACATCCCTGGCGCTTGGCGTGCTGATCGTGTCGCTGCGCGGTTCCAATATCGACCTCCTGCATGTGCTGTTCGGGACTATTCTGGCCATCGACAATGATGCGCTGGTGCAGATCGGCGCCATTGCCTCCTTCTCGCTGCTGGCACTGGCCGTCATCTACCGGCCATTGGTGACCGAATGCCTCGACCCCGGCTTCCTGCGGGCCGTCGGCGGTCGCGGGCCTGTCTATCACTTCCTGTTCCTGTTTCTCGTCGTGCTCAATCTGGTCGCCAGTTTCCAGGCGCTTGGCACGCTGATGGCCGTGGGGCTGATGATGCTGCCCGCCGCCATTGCCCAACTCTGGTGCCGCAGCCTGCCCGGCATGATGGTGGTGGCGGCGGCAAGCGGCATTGTCGCCAGCTATCTCGGCCTGATCGCCTCCTACCATCTGGAACTGGCCTCCGGGCCGACGATCATCCTGGTCGCGGCGCTGTTTTACGGCCTGTCGATTCTTTTTGCTCCCTCCGGTGTTTTCCGGCGGTTTCTTCCCAGTCCACACCTGAAAGCCTGATCACAGGAGATCACCATGAACCGTAAACTGTTATTGTCCGCAGCCCTGCCACTGTTGATGGCCCTGTCTACCGCACCGGCTTTTGCCAAAACAGTGAAGGTCGTCGCGTCCTTCACCGTGCTGGCCGATGTGGTGAAACAGGTCGGCGGCGATCATGTCGCCGTCTCCAGCCTGGTCGGCCCCGATGGCGACCCCCATGAATTCGAGCCGTCGCCCGCCAATGCCAAGGCGCTGAAGGCCGCCGATGTGACATTCGTGTCCGGTGAAGGCCTGGAAGGCTGGATGGACCGGCTGATCACCGCCTCCGGCTACAAGGGCAAGCCGGTCGTCGCCTCCGAGGGCATCAACACCCGCACCATGGAAGAAGACGGCAAGACCGTGACCGATCCGCATGTGTGGAACAGCCCTGTTAATGTGAAGGTCTGGGTCGCCAATATCGAAAAGGCGCTGACCGCTGCCGATCCGGCCGATGCCGAAGCCTTCAAGGCCAATGCCAGCGCCTATACGAAAAAGCTGGATGACATGAACGCCTACGCCCATGCCAAGTTCGACAGCATCCCGGAATCCGAGCGCAAGATCCTGACCAGCCACGACGCCTTCGGGTATCTCGGCCGCGAATACAAGATCAGCTTCCTGTCGCCGCTCGGCCTTTCCACCGAAAGCGAAGCCTCTGCCGCCGATGTTGCCAAGCTGATCGAGCAGATCAAGACCGAGCATGTGAAGAGCTATTTCTTCGAAAACTCCAACGATCCGCGTCTCGTCAAGCAGATCGCCAAGGCAACTGGCGCCACATCCGGCGGCGAGCTTTATGTGGAAGCCCTGTCCAAGCCCAAGGGCCCGGCTTCAACCTATGAGAAAATGTTCCGCTACAATGTCGACAAGCTGGCCGATGCCATGCGCAAATCAAGCTGACGTCACCCTACAGTCAGCCTGATAGGGCCGTCCCGATAACCCTACATCTACCGGGACGGCCGCTGTTTTTATGCCTCGAGATCAAAGACCATGATGCCGGACAATCCGCCATCCGTCGCGGCGACGATACGGTCGCCAACCGCGATATGATCGGGATGTTTCAGGTAATAATCGCGCACCGTGGCGTCTTCGAAACGGACGATGAACCCATCGACAAAGCCGCCATTCAAACCTTCCGGCGACACATTCTGACCGGCACGGACCTCCAGCATACCCGGCACAACCTCCTTCAATGCAGTGATGGCATCATAGATCGACTGTTTCTCAGCGTCAGAGACCGCCGACTTGAACCGCAGAAAAACGCAGTGATAGATCATCGGTAACTCCTTGTGGGATTGTGCGATTATAAGCCTGGCTTCAAGCCTGCACCGCCCTTTTTGAAGGGTTCCATGCCCTTGCGGGCCAGTTCGTCGGCCCGCTCGTTTTCGGGATGACCGGCATGGCCCTTGACCCAGTGCCAGGTCACCTTGTGACGCTGGTTGGCGGCATCGAGCTGTTGCCAGAGCTCGCCATTTTTCACCGGCTTCTTGTCGGCGGTTTTCCAGCCGTTTTTCTTCCAGCCGAAAATCCACTTGGAAATGCCGTCCATCACATATTTGCTGTCGGTATGCAGATCAACTTCGCATGGGGTCTTCAGCGTGTTCAGCGCGGTGATCGCCGCCAGCAATTCCATGCGGTTGTTGGTGGTATCCGCCTCGCCGCCGCACAGGTCTTTTTCCACCTCGCCATAGCGCAGCACCGCGCCCCAGCCGCCGGGTCCAGGATTGCCGGAACAGGCGCCGTCGGTGAAGATTTCAACATGTTTCATTGCGGCCACCCGTATTCGGCAGCGGTCTCGACCGCCTGGTGGAAGCGCAGCTTGCGCAGATATTCGAGCGGTTCCTTCTTCACCACCATGGCGCCTTCCGGCGTGGTCAGCCAATC
This sequence comes from Agrobacterium vitis, assembly GCF_013337045.2. NCBI lineage: Bacteria > Pseudomonadati > Pseudomonadota > Alphaproteobacteria > Hyphomicrobiales > Rhizobiaceae > Gillisella > Gillisella vitis. The sequence continues at coordinate 520,634 of NZ_CP118259.1, read as the reverse complement.
GTAAAGCCGGGTCAGCAGAAAGCGCAGCGCCGAACCACGGCACAGAACCGGCATAGCCGCCACCTCTGCCGGTGAGAGGGGGCGAACCGACAGATAACCGTCGATCATCGCCTTGCCCTTGGTGATATTATAGCTGCCGTCCTTTTCGAAGCACCAGGCATTCAGGCAGATCGACAGGTCATAGGCGAGAGAGTCATTGCAGGCGAAATAGAAGTCGATCAACCCCGACAATTGGTCGCCAAGGAAAAACACATTGTCAGGAAACAGATCGGCATGGATAACGCCTGTGGGAAGATCCTTCGGCCATTGCCCGGCCAGATGCGCCAGCTCAGCATCGATTTCCGCCTGGAGGCCGGGAGAGACCTCATCGGCGCGGGTACGCGCCTTCGGCCACAGCGCCTGCCAGCCCGCAAGATCCAGGGCATTATCGCGTGTCAGGGAAAATCCCTGTGCCGCAAGATGCATGGTCGCCAAGGCCTCGCCCACGGCCCGGCAATGCTGGGTTTCCGGCTTGCGAAGCCACATGCCTTCCAGAAAGGAAATCAGCGCCGCCGGACGCCCGGACAATTCGCCCAGCAAAGCGCCATCCTTGCGCGGCAGTGGCAGCGGGCAGTTAAGGCCCTTGGCCGACAGATGATGCATCAAGCCCAGGAAAAACGGCAGGTCGTTTTTCTCGACGCGCTTTTCATAGAGCGTAAGGATCAACGCACCTTTCGACGTGTGCAGCAGGAAATTGGAATTTTCCACGCCCTCGGCAATGCCCTTGAAGGACAGAAGTTCGCCAGTGTCATATTGCGCCAGGAAGTCTTTGAGATCGACCTCGTTGATATCGGTATAAACTGCCACAGATCGGGTCCGCATTCCGGTTGATTGGCGCACAGGGATACAATGACACGAACGCGAGAGCCAGCCCCGGCATGGACGGAGGCACAGGAAATGGCAGACAATAAAAGGTGAAAAATATTTCTACATAACTCATAAATTGCATTGACAGTTTTCAAGTGAACTCATACTTAATCCACAACGTATTTTTTGCTTTAGTTTTGAAGCATTAAAAACAACTAGAATTTTGTAATACTGAATAAATGTAATATTCAGCACCGAAAACTGAAAAAATACTCGATCCTAGGCGCCCTCGATACAAGAGATATATTTCGATGAAATATTACTTCGCCTATGGGTCCAATCTCGATGTGGATCGTCTTGAGAAAGAGCGCCTGAATAAAGACGGCGTCCATTCCATCTCGCGTGGACTGGGACGACTGGATGGGTATGAATTGGTGTTCAACAAGCCATCAGCCTATTTTCCGGGAGCGGGTGCCGCCAATATCCAGCCCAATGCTGCTGCCCATATCTTCGGCACCCTGAACCTGATGCCGCAGGCTGGTTTTGACATTCTCGATATCTATGAAAATGTTGAAACCCAACAATATGAACAGCTTGAAGTCGATGTCGTAGACATGGGCACAAATACGACGGTCAAGGCCATCACCTATATTTCCCTAAAGCATAATGTGGACGGTCTCAAACCGAGAACCGGCTATATGAACCACATCCTGGCGGGCGCCGATGTTCTGCCAGTTGCCTATGTCGACTATTTGAAATCCCTGCCTGTCATGCCCGACTGAGGACACGGCGTTCTGGCCGTGTTTCTCCACCTCGCATTTTAAATCTACCCCGTTTCGCAAACCGCTGCGCACTCTGATGCAACACGCGCTAGGAAGACCTGTATCATGACGATTGTTGCCCGTTCCGTGTCTGAAATCCGTCCGTCGGAGACCATCACCATCAGCCAGAAAGCGCGATCGCTGAAGCTGGCCGGTGTCGATGTGATTTCCATGTCGACCGGCGAGCCGGACTTCGACACGCCTGATCATATCAAGGCGGCAGCCATTGCCGCTATCCAGCGCGGTGAGACCAAATATACCAATGTGGCTGGAATTCCTGAATTGCGCGAGGCCATCGTGCGCAAGTTTCAGCGCGAAAACCAGCTCTCCTACCGCGTTGATGAAACCATCGTCGGCACGGGCGCCAAGCATGTGATCTACAATGCGCTGCGGGCCAGCCTCAATCCCGGTGACGAAGTGATCATTCCCGCCCCCTACTGGGTCTCTTACCCGGAAATGGTGTCGCTATGCGGCGGCGTGCCGGTGCGGGTTGCCACCACGCAGAAGGCGGCCTTCAAGCTGCGGCCCGAGGATCTGGAACAGGCGATCACGCCGCGCACCCGCTGGGTCTTGCTGAACTCACCGTCCAATCCATCGGGCGCCGCCTATACCCATGACGAGTTGAAAGCGCTGACCGATGTGCTGATGCGCCATCCGCATGTCTGGCTTTTGACCGACGACATGTACGAGCATCTGGTCTACGGCGATTTTCAATATGTCACCGGCGCGCAGATCGAGCCCGGCCTGAAGGACCGCACCCTGACCGTCAACGGCGTTTCCAAGGCCTATGCCATGACCGGCTGGCGGCTGGGCTATGCCGCAGGTCCGAAAGTGCTGATCGATGCCATGGTGCTGCTGCAAGGCCAGCAAACATCCGGCACCTGCTCGATTGCCCAATGGGCAGCCGTCGCCGCCATGGATGGACCGCAGGACCACCTGGTGCAGTTTCGCACTGCCTTCGACAATCGCCGACACCTGATCACCTCCATGCTCAATCAGGCCAATGGCTTGACCTGCCTGCTGCCGGAAGGCGCCTTCTATGTGTTTCCCTCCTGCGAAAGCACTTTCGGCAAGACGACGGAAGGCGGTCGGCTGATCGAGACGGATGAAGATTTCGTCACGGCACTGCTGGAGGAAAAAGGTGTGGCTGCCGTTCACGGTTCCGCATTCGGACAGGCCGGAAACTTCCGCCTGTCCTATGCCACAGACGAAGCCGCAATTACCGCCGCCTGCCACCGAATTCAGGAATTCTGCGGCAACCTTCGGTAATTCGACACCCATTTTTATCGAACACTATAAACGCGGCTTCGTCGAAGCTCCGCGATTGGAAAAATCATGACTATTCTCGGAATTTCGTACCTGGCTTTAGCCCTTTATTACTGGACAATGTCCGTCACACCCGGCCCCAACAACGTCATGCTGACAATGTCGGGCGTCAACTTCGGCTTCACGCGCACCGGCCCGCATATTCTGGGTATTGCCATGGGTTGCGCGGTGCAGACGTTTTTGCTGTGCGTCGGCTTTGGTATTCTGTTTGACTATTTTCCCGCGCTGCAAACCCTGCTGAAATGGGCGGGCGCCGCCTATCTGATCTATCTTTCCCTGAAGCTGATCGGTGCCAGGGTTGCCAATGCCAAATCCGCACCGCAGCCCCTGACCTTTATTGAGGCGGCGTCGTTTCAGTTCATCAACCCGAAGGCATGGGTCAAGGCGACAACAACCGCATCGATCTTCATGCCAACAGGAACCTCCATCCTTGCTTCCGGCGTGGCGATTTTTACCGTCTGCACAGCTGTGAATATCGTCTCTTCATCGCTCTGGGCCAGTTTCGGGGTCGGCATCCGCTCGCTTCTGGCCAACCCGACCTATCTGCGCGTGTTCAATTACACCATGGCCGCGCTGCTGATCGGCACCGCGATCTATGTCGTCATGACCTGATCAATTTCTCACCAACACTCCGAGGCCAGCATGAATGTTCTTCTTCTTTCGCGCGTGGACAATGAGATCCTCGAGGATCTGGCCACGGACACCCTGCTTTTCCGTCATGACCTGGTCCGCAAGGGGCCTCGGCATCTGTCGCGTTTCCTGCGGCAAAATCCTGTCTCGGTGATTGTCACCGCCGACAGGGTGGACGCCGATGTGCTGGCCGAATGGTCGCGCGCCGCCAACCGACCCGTCTATGTCGCGGTTTACGGCGAAGCCGGAGCCGACAAGGCCTGGCAGCGGCAATTGGCAAACAGCCAGATCACTGTTCTCGGCCCAGCGACCAGCGTGGTCGCTGCCTTCCGGGATGCCGAACAATGTATCTGCAACGATCAGTTCGGCGGTGGCGTCCATACGGATCTGCGCGAAGAGGTGACGTTCATCGGTGCCGGTATCGTCAATCTGATCACCGCCCATTACGCCATCGAGGCGGGCTATAGTGTCCGGATCATCGATGCCCGGCCCGATCCGCGCCGCAAGACCGATTGGCGATCGCTGGGATGCAGTGCAGGCGGTGGCGACGCGCGCATGTTTACCCTGTCGGAAATGGACAATTACAATTGCCGAAACATCCATGGTGACATGAACTGGCAATTTTCACGGCCCGTGACCGAGCGCGGTTGGAACGTTGCGCCATCCAGCAGCCTCAAGGAGGCCGAGCGCGACTGGATCGCCTCTTTCGAGAGCGTTCCGGGCTGGCTGGCCGAAAACTATAACGACTCGATCTTCCGCTTCAATCGCGAGAGCCATCCCCTCTGGGACGACTGGATCGCCAGGGAGCCGGAGCTGTTTGCCGCATCCGGTTTGCAACGCGACATCCTGCGGGTCTATTCCGATGCTAGCCATTTTCAACGCTCCAAAAGCCGCCAGGACCGCATCGGCGCGACCTTGAGAAATGCCTCTCTCGACGAGATTGCCGCCGAGCAGCCCATCCTGCGCCAGGCCATTGAGGCTGGCGAAATTTCGGGTGGTGTTTATGTTCAGGGCTTCACGCTCAATCTGCATCGCTTCATGGCCAATTTGCTGGATCGGTATGAGGCTCGCGGTGTGGTATTTGACTGGAACACCGAAATGATCAGCATGCCGACCCGCTTTGATGGTCAGGTGGATCATGTCGTGCTGTCCACCGGCGAGCGCGTGACCGGCAATCTGGTGATCTCACCGGGGGTCTATGCAGGCGCGGCCATCGCAAAGACCGCCTCGCACCGCCAGATTTGTGGCGTGCTGGGTGCATGGCTCTCGCTGCCCGACCCGCAAGGGCTGTTGCGCAATTCCTTGAAACTGGCGCGCAAGGACCATGTCACGGAAGATGCCAATGTTACTATCGGCTGGGGCGAACAAGGTGAACGTGCCGCCATCATCGGCTCAGGCTATGGCTTTACCGGCTTTAACCCCAATAATATCGACGAAAGCCTTCTCAATACTATCTATGACGGCCTGATCGACACTGCTGCCACCTGTTTTCCTGAGCAATATCAGAGCCTGGTCGAAGCAGGCAGCCTGCGCGAGACGTTGAAATACTGCGTGCGTCCCTGGACCCCATCCGGTCTCGGCCTGTTCGAAACCTATAAATCCAAGGCATGCTGCGTGATTCTGGTCGGTGGACATAATACGGGCGGCTTTGCACAAGCCCCGGCCATCGCCTCGGCTATTCTGGCCGCCATGCGCAACAGCCATCACCAGATGCATATCGATTATCACACCGAACGGCTGTCCCTGATGACCCAAACAGACACCTGGATGACCTGACCGTCGGTTCGACGCACTCAAACTGGGCAATCGACGTCAATCCTTGCCGACCATAATGCTGCCGAAGTTTTCGATTGCCATGGCAATCCCGCGACAATCGTGGGTTTCTGTCGCAATCGAGGCAAAGGAACAGGCTGTGAAATTAGGGAAAATCGCTCTGACACTGGTCGCAGCCAGTGTTTTCACGTCCACGGCGCATGCCGGAACGGTTTGCACGGTCATTGCCGATAGCAACACCGGAAAGACCCTGGTCCAGAACGGCAATTGTGCGGAGCGGGTCACGCCGGCTTCCACCTTCAAGGTCGCCCTCAGCGTCATGGGATACGATGCAGGTTACCTGAAAGACGAGCATAATCCGACCCTGCCGTTCAAACAGGGTTATGTGGATTGGGGCGGCGACAATTGGAAACAGCCGACCGGTCCGGTGCGCTGGATGAAATACTCCGTCGTCTGGTATTCCCAGCAGATCACCAAGACACTTGGACAAGACAAGCTTCATGATTATGCGACGAAATTTGCCTATGGCAATGCCGATTTTTCCGGCGATCCCGGCAAGAACAATGGCCTGGAGCGGGCATGGATCGCCTCCTCCTTGAAGATTTCACCGCTGGAACAGGTCGCGTTCCTGCAAAAGCTGGTGCAGCATCAACTGCCCGTTCGCCCCGAGGCCATGGACAAGACAATGGCCATCGTTGAGCAACGCGAGATCGCCGATGGCTGGACCGTCCACGGTAAAACCGGTGCGGCCTTCCCTCGTCTGTCGGACACCGCGTTTGATTATCGCCGAGGATGGGGTTGGTATGTCGGCTGGGCCAGCAAAGGCAAACAGACCTATGTATTTGCCCGTCTCATTCAGGATGAGAAAAAAGACCAGATCACCCCTGGGGTTCGGGCCCGAGACGCTTTGCTGGAAGAACTGCCGGGTCTGCTCGCCAGCAAGTAATGTCCTGACCCGGCGGGGTCAACCGTTCACGAAGGCCATGTCATCTGCGGTTAGCTCAATGCTGCGCAATTCGCGATTAACCAGGAAGTTTTCGTTCTCAATTGAAAATTCAGCCAGCTCGATTGTCGCGTCGAAGCGGGCCTTGAAGGCCTCGATGATTTCGTTGACCACCACTTCCGGCGCCGATGCGCCTGCCGACAGGCCAAGGCTGCGGATCTCGCCGATGGCGTCCCAGTCCAACTCGCTGGCGCGTTGCACGAGGATGGAGCGCTTGGCGCCAGCCTTCAGCGCCACTTCCACCAGCCGCTTGGAATTGGACGAGTTGGGAGCGCCGACGGTGACGAAAAGATCGCAGCCGGGCGCAGCCTGCTTCACCGCTTCCTGCCTGTTGGTGGTGGCATAGCAGATACTGTCGGCAGCAGGCGCTTTCAGCTCCGGGAAGCGTTCCTGCAATTTGTCAATCACGCCTGCCGTATCATCCACCGACAGCGTGGTCTGGGTGACGAAGCCGAGATTGAGCGGATCGATTGGCTGATAGACGGCGGCATCCTCAACGGTTTCCACCAGGGACACGGTGCCTTCGGGCAATTGCCCCATGGTGCCGATCACTTCCGGGTGGCCTGCATGACCAATCAGGATGACATGGCGACCGAGCCGCTGGTGGCGCATGGCCTGTTTATGGACTTTCGAGACCAGCGGACAGGTGGCATCGAGATAGAAGAGATTGCGCTTCTGCGCATCTTCCGGCACGGATTTCGGCACGCCATGAGCGGAAAATACCACGGGCTGATGGCGATGCTCCGCCGGGATTTCATCCAGTTCCTCGACAAACACCGCCCCCTTGGCCTCCAGCCCCTCAACCACATAGCGATTGTGGACGATTTCATGACGGACATAGACCGGCGCGCCATAGCCCTTCAGCGCCAGGACGACGATCTGGATCGCCCGGTCGACGCCAGCGCAAAAACCGCGCGGACCGCACAGCCGGATCGTCAATGGCGACCGGGTTACCGAGCCGGTTTCCAGAAGCGTTTTGTCCATCGCAGTCGTCATTGTTATCCAGCCAGTAAAACCAAAAACAGGGCAATCGCTGCCGGCGCGGCCTGGACGAAGAAGATCCGCCGCGACACGGTCCTCCCCCCATATAGGCCAGCAACCACCACAGCGCCAAGAAAAAATACCTTGAGCTGGAGCCCCATGGCCGGCAGCGGATGCAAAAGCGCCCAGAACAGGCCCGCAGCCAGAAATCCATTGTAAAGGCCTTGATTGGCGGCCATCACCCGTGTGGTTTCGGCGCCCTGCAGGCTTTTACGGAAAATTTTCCGGGCGCGCGGTGTCATCCAGAGAAACATTTCCAGCACCATGATGTAGATATGTTCCAGCATCACAAGAACGACCAAAACTGTCGCAATTAAGAATATCGTCATATCTCTCACCCCCGTTCGAGACTGTTGAAAGCAGTAAAATTCCGGCAATCCATATTGAAGCAAACAAAGTAAAAATGCAGATGGATTGCCCATCTATGCTTGAACCAATTCAGTTCAAGCATTTTGACAATATCCACATTATTGTTGATTCTGGAAATGACTTCAGGTTTTCTTTCTGAAAACCGAAATAACCGCGATCACCGCCAGAGCAAGCGCCAGACCGTACCAGGTCAAGGCATATTGCAAGTGGCTATTGGGCAGGTCGATCATCGTGACACCGCCGATCGGCAGGCCGCCGGGCACCGGCGATGGCCCTGCATCCAGAAAGAACGGCAGAACCTTGGCCGCATCGATCCCGGTGCTGGCAGCCATGGCATCAAGATCTTTCCAATAAAACACATTCTTGGCGATATCGTTGTCCGGCACCAACCGGGAGGGCTTTTCCGTCAGTTTCGCCCGCGCCAGACCAGTCACGCGCTGGAGGCCCAGCAATTGCCCACCCATGCGGGTCGAAGGCTCCTTCTTCTGCTCCGGCACAAAACCGCGATTGACGAAGAGAATATGTCCATCGGCAAGCTGAAGCGGCGTGTAGATGTAAAAACCGGCATCGCCGTCATAGGTCGCCAGGAAACGGCGTTCCTTGTCATTGAGATAGGTGCCGGAGGCTGTCATGGCCCGGTAATCGACATCCCCGCCACTGCGTGCCAGCGCATCGATGTCCTCGACGCTGGCAGGGGGCTGGTGGCGGCGCGATTCGATATCGGCGATCAGGCCTTCCTTCCAGGCCATGCGATGCATTTGCCATGTGCCAAGCGAGACCAGCAGCGCCAGGGCGATCAGCACCAGAAAGCCGCTTGCGGCAAGCCTTACACGCGTCATCGCGGCCATCCTACTCCCGGTCGATCTGCCCCGGATGGGCATTGTGCTTGTATTGCAGGGCAATCAGCAGCGCCTTGATGGTGCGCAACAGCCAGAGCGACAATCCGATCGCCAAAGGTCCAAAGATCAGAAAATGCACCCACAATCCCGGCGAATACGTGACCTCCGTATAAAGCGCCAGGCCAACCACCAGAAAATCGGCGATCAGAATAACGAAAATCGACGCCCCATCGCCGGGATCGATGCTGCTGTAATCGAAGCCGCATGCGCTACAGGCGGGTTTCAGCTTGGTCAATCCCTGAAAAAGCTTACCACGTCCGCAACGCGGGCAGGAAACCGAAAGGGCGGCCTGGACCGGTTCGACCGGCGGGAAATCGCTATTGCTGGCCATGGCGTCGAGATCCTCTTTTCACTCCTGAGTTTGTGAGGTTCAGATTAAACCACACAAACTCTCGCGTTTCGTGTTTCGTCTGTCTTTTCGGGAACACCCGATTCCGCGTTCGGCACAGTCCTAAGCCCTGTTGCAAACAAGAAGGCGGCGCTCTTGACGCCGCCCTTGTTAATTCCAGCCAGTTGGCCGCTAACGTATTTCTGTGTTGCATGGAAACGCAGAAACACTCTAACTCCTTGTTTTAACGCATTTCCGGACGCAAAACCGCACCGCACTTTTGCTGGAAATGCTTTAATGGGCCAGCGGCGCGCCCCAGCCGCCCCAGATATAGATCGAGAAGAACAGGAACAGCCAGACCACGTCAACGAAGTGCCAATACCAGGCCGCTGCTTCAAAGCCGAAATGCTGCTTCGAGGTGAAATCGCCCTTCAGCGCCCGAAACAGGCAGACCAGCAGGAAGATCGTGCCAACAAGGACGTGGAAACCGTGGAAGCCGGTGGCCATGAAGAAGGTCGCGCCGTAAATCGAGCTTTTGAACGCGAAAGGCGCATGCATATATTCATAGACCTGCACAAATGAGAACAGCGCGCCGAGCACCACGGTCAGCGTCAGGCCGCTGATCATGCCCTTGCGGTCATTGTGCAGCAAAGCATGGTGCGCCCAGGTAACACAGGTGCCTGACAGCAGCAGGATCACAGTGTTATAGAGCGGCAAGTGCCAGGGATCGAGCACTTCGACGCCCTTTGGCGGCCATTGCCCGCCGGTAAACTCGACCCGCGATGCCTGGATGGCTTCATGGGGAAACAGGCTGGCATCGAAAAACGCCCAGAACCACGCAACGAAGAACATCACTTCAGACGCGATGAACATGATCATGCCATAGCGCAGATGCAGCGACACGACCCGCGTATGGTTGCCCTCATGGGCTTCCTTGATCGTATCGGCCCACCAGCCGAACATGGTGAACAGGATGATGGCGAGGCCAATGTAGAACAGCCAGGGATGCGCCAGTTCCATGCCGAACAGCTTGAACGAGCCGCCATGCAGGTAGCGCATATAGCCGACACCGCCAAAGGTCAGGATGAAGGCCCCGAGCGAGGCCAGGATCGGCCATGGGCTCGGATCGATGATGTGATAGTCATGATGTTTCTGATGGGCGTCGGCCATGTCAGCAATCCCCGCTTGAAAACTCTCCTCAAGTGACCCGCCGCCTCTCGCCGCCGATCACTTCATCCCTTAATTCCGGCAGTTTATTCCGGCCCTGGCTCCAATCTGCGTCCACCGCTTTGATACGGCAGAAAGCTTACTAAAGCTTAGGTTGAACGGTGGCCTTGTCCTGCGCAATCCCCGCCACCGGTTTTTCGCCGCCATGCGGATAGAATGTATAGGACAAGGTTACCGTTCCGATATTCTTGGTTTCCGGCTGCGCCATGATGTCGGGGTCGATATAGAAGACCACCGGCATGTCCAGCGTCTGGCCGGGCTGTAGCACCGTCTCGGTAAAGCAGAAGCACTCGATCTTGTTGAAATAGACCGCCGCTTCCATTGGAGTCACATTGAACACCGCCTGCCCCTTGGTCGGATAGGGCGAGCGATTGGTGACAGAATAATTGGCCTGAATGGTCTCGCCGATCCTTGGGGCAACAGAGGCCTGCATCGGCTTGAAATCCCAGTTCAGACCGGGCGAGACATTGGCATCGAAAGTGACAGTCATCTTGCGGTCGAGAATGACCGATGACGGCTGCTCGGCCCGCTGAGTGGTGCCGTTATAGCCGGTCAGCTGGCAATACATCCGGTAAAAAGGGGCAGCGGCAAAGCTCATGGCGGTGACGCCGCCGACAAACGCCAGGCAAGCGAAAAACACGGTCAGGTCCTTGCCCTTGCCGCGCCGTTCTTCTGCTTGCGTGCCTCCCGGTTCTGCCATGGCTCGTTCCTCCCGTGCCGCTGCTTGAATGGTATGCGTATGTCAACGTCTGCGTTTCAAAACCCGGCTATCCGCTTCTCTCACGGTGAGCATTTCCGGTCTGCGCATCGTCGAATGACGAGCGATCCGCAATCAGACCATGCTTATTGTCCCATGCCGCTGATCTTCACCAACGTCACGAGGTAAAACAACACGACAAGTCCGGCCAAGACCAGGCCCAGCGCTATATTGCGACCGCGTCTCGATTTTCTCTGGGCTTCCGTCAGCTTGACCGTTTCCATCACAGCGCTCCCGATGCATGAGCGATAAGGCTCGCCGCATAATGGTCGACCAGCAGGGCTGAAAACACCGCAAACAGGTAGAAAATCGAATAGGCGAACATCTTGCGGGCCGGCGCCATGCGCTCATCGCCCTCCGGCATCCGCCAGACAACAACGGAACAGGCAACGAAGACGGCACTCAGCACGCCAGCCACCAGCCCGTACCAGAGCGAAGCAAGCCCGGTGAAAGCCGGTGCCACGGCAAAGATACCGGTCAGCACCGCATAGACGAACATCTGCCGCTTGGTCGAAGCCTCACCCGCCACATTCGGCATCATCGGCACGCCAACCGAACCGTAATCGCGCATCTTGTAGAGTGCCAAGGCCCAGAAATGCGCTGGCGTCCACAGGAAGATCACCATGAACAGAATGACGCTGTCCAGCGACACGCCACCTGTCACGCAGGCCCAGCCGATCATCGGCGGAAAGGCACCCGATGCGCCGCCAATGACGATATTCTGCGGCGTCGAGCGCTTCAGCCACATCGTATAGACGACGGCATAGAACAGAATGGTGAAGGCCAGAAAGGCGGCGGCGAACCAGTTGACCGCGAGGCCAAGAATCGAGACCGAAAAGACCGACAGCGTGATGCCGAAGGCCAGCGCCTCCTGCGGACGGATGCGGCCTGCCGGAATGGGACGGCGCGCCGTACGGGTCATCACCGCATCGATATCGGCATCATACCACATGTTGAGCGCGCCGGAGGCACCAGCCCCAACCGCAATGCACAGGATGGCAATGACGCCCAGAATCGGGTTGATCGTACCCGGTGCCAGCACCAGGCCAGCAAAGGCAGTAAAAACCACAAGCGACATCACCCGCGGCTTCAAAAGCGCGAAGAAATCCTTCGCGCCCGCTTCGGACAGACAGATCTCACTGTCCAGACCGATGATGTTGCTGTTGTCTATGGCTGCCATAATGCTGTCCTGACCTGTGATGTTCTCAACGCCGCAGCGGCTTCATCCACGGCGTTGATAGCTTTTTTTATGTCTATTTTATGCGGGGCAACTGTTCCCACTGGTGGTATGGCGGCGGCGAAGACAGCTGCCATTCCAGTGTGGTCGCACCTTCACCCCACGGATTGTCGCCTGCCACCCGCTTCCTGGCAAAAGCCTCGAACACGCCGAACAGGAAGATCAACACCGCGACGCCCGAAAGATAGGAGCCGTAGGATGAAATCCGGTTCCAGTCTGCAAATGCATCTGGGTAATCGATATAGCGGCGCGGCATGCCGGCCAACCCCAGGAAGTGCTGCGGGAAGAACACCATGTTGACGCCGACGAACATCACCCAGAAATGCAGCTTGCCGATGAACTCGCTATACATATAGCCCGACATTTTTGGGAACCAATAATACCAGGCGGCGAAAATTGCAAACACGGCACCCAGCGACAGAACGTAGTGGAAATGGGCCACCACATAATAGGTGTCGTGCAGCGAGCGGTCGAGACCGGCATTGGCCAGCTGCACGCCTGTCACACCGCCAACGGTGAACAGGAAGATGAAGCCGATGGCCCAGACCATGGGAGTGCGGAAGGACAGCGAGCCGCCCCACATGGTGGCGATCCACGAGAAGATCTTGATGCCAGTCGGCACCGCGATCACCATGGTTGCGAAGACGAAGTAGCGTTGGGCGGCCAGGGACAGGCCGACCGTATACATATGATGCGCCCAGACCACGAACCCGACGGCGCCGATGGCGACCATGGCATAGGCCATGCCGAGATAGCCGAAAACCGGCTTTTTCGAGAAGGTCGAGATGATGTGGCTGACGATGCCGAAACCGGGCAGGATCAGGATATAGACTTCCGGATGGCCGAAGAACCAGAACAGGTGCTGGTAGAGGATCGGGTCACCACCGCCTTCGGGGGCAAAGAATGTCGTGCCGAAATTGCGGTCGGTCAGCAGCATGGTGATGCCACCGGCCAGAACCGGCAGGGACAGAAGCAGCAGGAAAGCCGTGACCAGAACCGACCAGGCAAACAGCGGCATCTTGTGCAGGGTCATGCCCGGCGCGCGCATGTTGAGAATGGTGGTGATGAAGTTGATTGCACCAAGGATAGACGAGGCACCCGACACATGCAGAGCAAAGATCGCCAGGTCCACCGCCGGGCCAGGCTGGCCGGAGGTCGACAAGGGTGGATACATCGTCCAGCCGCCGCCGACACCGTAGGCGCCTGCCGGGCCTTCGACGAACATCGAGAGCAGGAGCAGCACGAAAGCCGGAACGATCAGCCAGAAGGAGATGTTGTTGAGACGCGGAAACGCCATATCCGGCGCGCCGATCATGATCGGGATCATCCAGTTGGCAAAACCGCCGATCAGCGCCGGCATGACCATGAAGAAGATCATGATCAACGCATGCGCGGTGGTGAACACGTTATACATGTGCTTGCCGCCATCGATGGCGGCATCGCCCTCGAAGCCGTAAACCATAGCTGCCAGACCGTGGAAGATCTGGATGCCAGGCTCCTGCAATTCCATGCGCATGGCCACCGACAGCGCCCCGCCGATCACGCCCGCGATAATGGCGAAGATCAGGTAGAGCGTGCCGATGTCCTTATGATTGGTCGAAAACAGCCAGCGGGCGGCAAAACCCGGCTTGTGATCATGTGAATGTTCGTGTGAATGTTCGGGTGCATGAGCGCCCTCGCCGGTATGTCCAGCCATTGTCCTCACTCCCCTCAGTTCGAAACGGTCATTGTGGAAACGTTCTGAGCCAGCTGATTGGCGGCCTTCGGACCATCCGTTGCTGCCATCAGAGCCTTGTTGGCCGCACCAAGATCGCTTGCGGCCGCCGTCATCCAGGCATTGTACTTGTCAGCCGAAACGACACGGATGGCGATCGGCATATAAGCATGGTCCTTGCCGCAGAGCTCCGAGCACTGGCCGTAGAACAGGCCTTCGCGGTCGACGCGGAACCATGTCTCGTTCAACCGGCCTGGCACGGCGTCGATCTTGACGCCGAAAGACGGCATTGCGAAGGAATGGATCACGTCGGAAGGCGCTGCCGTCACCAGCATGCGAACTGTCTTGCCGACCGGCAAGACCATTTCATTGTCGACAGCCAGAAGGCGCGGATAGATCTTGTGATCTTCCTTGCCAGCGCTGGCGCGATCCTGGTCCTTCAGCAGATAGCTGTCGAAAGCCAGCTGCTTTTCACCCTGGTATTCATAGTTCCACTGCCATTGGGTGGCCGTGGCTTTGATGGTCAGGTCGGGCTTTTCCGGAATCGTCAATTCATAGGTGAGCAAATTGAAAGACGGGATGGCGAGAAAGAAAAGAATAAGAACCGGCCCCAGCGTCCAGACAATCTCGATCACGGTATTGTGGCTGGTGCGGGACGGCACCGGATTGGCGCTGGCCCTGAACCGCACGACCACGATGATCAGAAGAGCAAGAACCAGCAGCGTCACCGGAACGATGAACCACAACGTATAATGGTTGAACCAGCGGATCTGCTCCATCACCGGGCTGGCATGGGGTTGCAGGTCGAGCTGCCAATCGACCGGCTGGTCCGCCATCGCACCGACGGCACTCATAAGACAGAGAACCATGGCTCCCGCCAGACCCGCCATCAGCCCTGCCGTCCCCGTGACCAGACCCGTGGCCAAACTGGCCATTACTTTTAAAAGAGTTTTTATCACGGTTGCCTCTCCCTCCCGCGTTTGACCCAAATCAATGGCAAACGCACAATCCCTGATATGATACTAATTTAAAATCACAATTTTGCCAATTTCGCAACAACCGTACGTCCATGCCGCTGCGGCATTTTTGCTCATCCCACAGAGATCGCCATAAAGATTCAGGCGGAACTGGCGCAACTCCCGGCCCTGCGCTGCAAATGTCAGTACGCGCTTTGCGGGCAATGCCAGAGAAGATTCTCCTGAAATCTCGTCACCGCAGGGACCTGAACTGGGTCTCACCCTGATCGCAACACAGGCAAACACCCCAATTATGCCGCACTCGGCTGGAAAGGAGACTGTCAATAGTCAGCCCATCTCCGGTTTTCGTCTTGTCCAGTCTTGGGCCAGGCCTTTTACCGGTCGGGCCAATAACCGCAGATTGGATTTGTTTCGACGATCATCGCAGGTTACAGGAAGATACAGCGCGCATAGCGCAAGGATGTCGAAGGCCTTGGCCCTTGATCCTTTGTGCGGCGCAGGCGAGAATGACAAGATTGAACAGAATTCCAGAGGTATCCATGGGTTTCCAGAGAATGTTGCGGGCTAGACTTGTCGCGGCGGGGCTCGTTGCGGCAGGGTTTGCAACAACATTGCAGGCGGGCGCAGCGCTGGCACAACAGCCGCAGGCAGGCACGGTGCGCTCCAATCACGGCGCCTGGTCGATCATTTGCGATACGCCTGCCGGTACCTCGCAGGAACAATGCGCCCTGATGCAGAATGTGATTGCCGAGGACCGCCCAGAAGTAGGACTGTCCGTGGTGGTGCTGAAGACCGCCGACCGCAAGGCCCGCATCCTGCGCATTCTGGCGCCGCTTGGCGTGCTGTTGAAGGACGGCATGGAGCTTTACGTCGACAATAACAATGTCGGTCGCGCCTTCTTCACCCGCTGCTTTGCCGAGGGCTGCTATGTTGAAGTGGAAATCGACGATCAGCTGATGAAAGTGCTGCGTTCGGGCAAAAGCGCCGTGTTTGCAGTGCGCGAATCCTCTGATCAGGACCGGGTCGGTATTCCCGTCGAGCTGAACGGCTTTGGCGAAGGGTATGACGCCCTGCCCTGAGCGCTAGCGCTTATTGACCTTGCCCTTGTTCGATGCGCAAAGCCCGATTACATGGAATGGGTAAGCCAAGGAGACAATCATGACCACCGATCTGATCAGCCTGTTCGATTGCGACGAGCATACCCTGTCGAAAACCGTCGCGGCGGCCTTGGAGGGATCGGATGATGGCGAACTTTACATTGAACACGCCCAGGCCGAATCGCTGTCCTTTGACAATGGACGCCTGAAGGGTGGCAGTTTCAACACTGACCAGGGTTTTGGCCTGCGCTCAGTGGCAGGCGAAGCGGTGGGTTACGCCCATTCAGGCGAATTGTCGCTATCGGCACTCGGCCGCGCCGCTGATGCCGTCAAGGCTGTGACCCATGGCTATAGCGGCTCCTATGCCAGCGCCCCGCAGCGCACCAATGTGCGGCTCTATGGCGATGAAAACCCGATTGGCAGCCCGACCTTCGAGGAAAAAGTAGCGCTTCTGTCAGAAATCGATGCCTATCTGCGCGCCAAGGACCCGAAAGTACGCCAGGTCTCCGCCTCGATTGCCGCCAGTTGGCAGGTGGTGGAAATCCTGCGCGCCGATGGCCATCGGGTCCGCGATGTGCGCCCGATGACCCGCATGAATATTTCCGTGGTGACCGGCCAGGGCGAGCGGCAGGAATCCGGCTCTTTTGGCACCGGCGGACGGATGTCCTTCGCCGACTTCCTCAGCGACGAGAGCTGGAAGGCAGGCGCTGACGATGCGCTGCGGCAGGCGCTGGTCAATCTGGAGGCCATCGAGGCTCCGGCTGGCAGCATGGACGTCGTGCTCGGCAATGGCTGGCCGGGCGTGATGCTGCACGAAGCCGTCGGCCATGGGCTGGAAGGCGATTTCAATCGCAAGAAAACCTCGGCCTTCGCCGGACTGTTAGGCGAAATGGTCGCCGCGCCCGGCGTGACCGTGGTCGATGATGGCACGATCAACAACCGGCGCGGCTCGATCACTGTTGATGACGAAGGCACGCCGTCGGCCTATAACGTGCTGATCGAAAACGGTCGGCTGGTCGGCTATATGCAAGACCGCCAGAATGCGCGCTTGATGGGCATGACACCAACCGGCAATGGCCGCCGCCAGGGCTATGCCCACCAGCCGATGCCGCGCATGACCAATACCTACATGCTGTCAGGCGACAAGAGCCCGGAAGAAATCATCGCCTCGGTCAAAAAGGGCATCTATGCCGTGTCCTTCGGCGGCGGTCAGGTGGATATCACCTCGGGCAAATTCGTGTTCGGCTGCACCGAGGCCTATATGATCGAGGATGGCAAGATCGGAGCACCAGTGAAGGGTGCCATGCTGATCGGCAATGGACCGGAAGCGATGAAACGGGTGTCGATGATCGGCAACGATATGAAACTCGACACCGGCATCGGCAATTGCGGCAAGGCTGGTCAATGGGTTCCGGTCGGCGTTGGCCAGCCGCATCTGCGGATGGATCAGATCACGGTTGGTGGTACGCGGGCGTAATGGGGAATGCCCTGGTTCCGGAATTTGCAGTCACGGACTGGCATAAGAGCCGGGAGTTCTACACTCGGCTGCTTGGCTTTTCGGTGCGTTACGAGCGGTCGGAAGAAGGGTTCAGCTACCTTGAACGGAGTGGCGCGCAGTTGATGATCGATCAGATCGGGCTTGGCCGGACGTTCGAGATTGACGGTGCACCGCTGACAAGACCATTTGGACGCGGATTGAATGTTCAGATCTGCGTCGAGGATGTACAAGCCATCCTTGATCGCCTTGAAAAGGCAGCCATTGCCCTTTATCTGCCGCTGGAAGACAAATGGTATCGCACAGGCAATATGGAGGGCGGCAACAGACAA
Source organism: Agrobacterium vitis (assembly GCF_013337045.2). Lineage (NCBI taxonomy): Bacteria > Pseudomonadati > Pseudomonadota > Alphaproteobacteria > Hyphomicrobiales > Rhizobiaceae > Gillisella > Gillisella vitis. Next base: position 502,762 of record NZ_CP118259.1, on the reverse strand, counting down.
TTTGTCGTTGCCGATCCAGACGGTTATCTGCTGCGCTTTTACCAGGATCTCGGCGAACGAGAACTCTCATTGGATCTATAGCGACACATGCTCCCCCGCATCCCTAAAGCCGTTATCTTCGACATGGATGGCCTCATCCTCGACAGCGAAATCCTCTATCGCAAAGCGGTGATTTCGGCAGGTGTGCAAGAAGGACTGCATGTCGGGCCATCGGTCTATGAATGCATGCTGGGCCGCCCCTGGGACGGGATCGTGCATTTACTGAAGGACCATTATGGGCCGGATTTTGACGCTGAAGCCTTTCGGGCAGTCTGGGTGGACCATTTTGATCGGTTGACCGCCCTGGAACTGAAGCTAAAGGCGGGTGTGGTGGCCCTGCTCGATATGCTGGATACCAAGGCCATTCCACGGGCTATCTGCACATCTTCCGCACATTCCCAAGTGCAGCACCACCTTTCCGGCTTTGGCATTCGAGAGCGGTTCGATCACGTGGTTGCTTTAGGCGACTACGCAAGGGGCAAGCCTGCGCCGGACCCTTATCTGACAGCAGCCGAGCGGCTTGGCATTGCACCAGGCGATTGTCTGGCATTGGAAGATTCCCACAACGGCATCCGCTCGGCAGCCTCGGCGGGCATGATGGCGGTGATGGTGCCCGATCTTCTGGCCCCGACCGATGAAATTCGGGCGTTGGCAACATTGGTCATCGATGATCTGCACCAATGCTGCGGCTTTTTTGCATAACGCGCTTTCGGAACGCCAAATACTATAACTCTGGTAGCGTTCCGCACTTCAGATACTCCGCATAATCTTCAAGCCACAGACAAGCTTCTGGCCTTAGACCTACGGCATGCCATCGGGTTATCGCGCGGTGCAAACTGCGTCCGTATCTTGCCAGGAGTTCACAGGTGCACACACTCGTCATTGCCCGTTATGCGGAAGAGTTGGAATGGATCGCGCAGGTCCCCAGCAATTTCGAGATTTTTATCTATAACAAGGGCGAGGAGATCACATCGCCGCAGGTGCTTGAGCGTGCCAATCATATCATTGCGCGCCCCAATGTCGGGCGGGAATCTGAGACCTATATCCATCACATGATGGGTCAGCGCCAGCGCAATCACGATTTTACGGTCTTTGCTCAAGGTGACCCCTTCACGCACAGCCCTGACTTCATCCAATTGCTGAACAATTGGACCGACTGGGAAAAAATCCAGACGCTCTCCTGGGCATGGGTCGAAGAGAAAAACGTACCGCCGCAAAAATTTCTGGATGCCTATCGCCCGAAGCTGCGGGGCGGCCCACGGGTTCGCGAGGAATATTTCTCGCTTTACACCTGGGGTCCGGTCGACTTTATCGACAATGGCGCCCTCGGCATGGGCACAGTCTACCGCCTTCTGAACGGCGGTATGGAAGCTTACATCAATATCGCCGCGCATATGTTGCGTCGCTGCCGCATGGACCACATTGCCGACGAAGCCGAAAAGCATCTGCTGGGGACGTTTTCCTATGGTGCAATTTTCGCGGTTCGCAACGATCTGGTCACAGCCGTTTCACCCGATAGCTATGCAAGGCTCTATGATTTCGCCACGGCACCCGTAGTGGCGCATGGCTACATCCTGGAGCGCATGTGGCTACATTTCTTCGGTGCGCCCTTTACGCTTCGCAGACTCTGATACCAAGGCTAAGGTCTCAAATACATTGAAGCTTTGAGATCTTCGCAACTGGCAAGGTAAGGCGCGGGGCGGATTTTCATTCCGCTGCCGCAACCTCGGGATCAAACCGCCACTTCCGCCGGATCGCGCTTTCCAGATCCAGTCGGTGATGACGGGCAAAAAGTAGAACATGCCCGAAAAGATCAGCAGTTTCATCGGCAAGCAGTTGGCGCAATTCGTCTTCGCTCATGCCCTTCTGGCGACCGCGACCGCTGACGCGGTTTGACGCTTGAACCAGCTCCCCCGCTTCCTCCAGTAATTTCAGCAGGAACCAGGTCTCGTCGCGTTCGACACCATTGGCCGCTGCATAGGTAGCCGACGCCTTTTCAAAACGCTCCATCAGATCAGACAGCATATTGTTCTCCGTTTGTTCTTGACTTTATCGCGCGATTCCGCAAGATTGTCGAGAGTGGAAAACAGAGCCTAAGGAAGATTGGACAGCCTAGGATATGGCCCCGAAACTCGACAGAACATTCGGGCGCCGTTCATCTATAGCAAGGCATCGAAAATGCTGATGGGAGAATAATCGAAACCTATCCAGCCTCTGCAAAATGATAGTGCCGCCTATCGATAAGATAGACGGCACGACGGATACGGATAGGAGATTGCAGCAGTCGTTGGAAACGCTTAGCCGCGGGCCGGCATCAGCACGCAATCATAGCTACTTTTTACCAGTCGCTCACAGGCGCTTTGAGCATCGTCTTTGTTGGGAAAGCCGGTGAAGCGAGCGCGGTACACGGTGGCACCATTGCGGGTGACGGCTTCGGTATAGATATCGCGGTCGGCCAGCGGTCCACCGATCTTGTCGCGGACCATTTGCAGCAGGCTCATGGCTTCCTCGGCGCTGGCGGCAGCCGCGATCTGGATCTGCCAGGTTCCGTCACGATGCAGCGGAATGGGCTTCAGGGGACGCGGATGGGCACCCGCAATCAGGGCTTCCGTGGCTGCGGCGGCATTGTTGGCGCCACCACCGGCATAAGCATTGCCAAAACGGGAACCAAGAACCGGCGCATCGGCCTGCGCGCTGACCGAGGCGACCTCTCTGCGGTCGATTGGGGTGCTGCGGTCGAGCGGCAGGGGAATGCTGCCAGTGGTCTGGGCAATGACAATGGGAGCGGTGGGAGCGGCGCTGGCGATCAGCGAATTGCCGTCGGAGGCCTTGCCGATATTCTTGGTGATCAGTTGCGCCATCAGATTATCACGGCTGGCGCCGCTGCGGCCGCCCATGATCACGCCGATCACCCGGCGCTTTCCATCGGCCACGGCGCTGACCAGGTTATAGCCGGATGCATTGGTATAACCGGTCTTGATGCCGTCCATGCCCTTGTAGCGGTACATGAGATTGTTATGACCGTTGATGGTCCGGCCACGAAAGGCAAAGCTGCGGGTGGAAAACAGCGCGTAGTCGCGGGGAAAGTCACGCAGGAGTGCTACGCCGAGGGTGGACATGTCGCGGGCGGTGGTGATCTGCCGATCGTCGGGAAGGCCGGACGCATTGACGAATGTGGTATTGGGCATGCCGAGCTGGCGGGCCTTGGCCGTCATCATCGCCGCGAAATTCTCTTCCGTCCCACCAAGCTTTTCGGCCATTGCGGCGGCGGCGTCATTGGCTGACAGGGTTACCATGCCCAGCACCGCCTCGCGCACGGTAATTTCTTCACCCGGCTTGAGGCGAAGCTTGGTGGGCGGACGTGATGAGGCGTATTTGGAAAACGGCACGGGGCTATCCCAGCTCAACGTGCCACGGCGGATCGCATCGAAAACCATATAAATGGTCATCATTTTGGTCAACGATGCCGGATGGTTGGGCATATCCGCATTTTCCGAGGCAATCACCCGACCGGTGCGTGCATCCAGCAGAAGCTGGGCGCTGCCTGCAAGAACCGGGCTGGCCATCATGCTGATCGACACAAACAACGATAGCGCGATCAGGGTCCTGCTCATTCGGCCTCCAGACTGGTTACACTGCAAATACTTGGGCAAATTCATCGGCAAATTCACGAAAACGACCTCGAACACTTCACGGAACCGGCACGAGGACGTGCTGGCATTAGACCCAAAATGGGGCAGGAAATTGTGCAACGCCTTCATCTTGCCCAATATTGTTAATGAAGAGTTGCCCAATTATGGCAACTCTGTGGAATCTGCAGGGTTTCCCCCTTCGTTCCTATCAGAATCGAGAAGAAATACAGCCCCCTCGCCGCGCTCGCCCGCCATATCCTGGGGATTGAAGATGTTGCAATGCGTCATCGAAAGGCAACCGCAGCCGATACAGCCATCGAGATCGTTGCGCAATCTACCGAGCATGGCGATGCGCCGGTCCAAACTATGCGCCCAACGTGTCGCAATCCGGCGCCAGTCCTCCCGGCCCGGCGTCTGGCCTTGCGGCAGATCCGCCATGATCGCCGCGACCTCCTTCAAGGGAATGCCGAGTGCCAGGGCGGCCCGGATGATCGCCACGCGGCGCAGCACGTCCCGGTCGTAGCGCCGCTGATTGCCACTGGTGCGCCGGGCGCGAATCAAACCCTTGCGCTCGTAAAAATGCAAAGCCGAAACCGCGACGCCGCTGCGCTCAGCCAATTCACCGACGCTCAAACCCTGCATCCGCGTTTTTCCTCTTTACCTCAACTTAGGTTGAGGTTGTAGCGTGGCGATCATCAATTGACCAGAGCAGATGGCAAGGACTGAAAAAACATGGAAATTCAGGAGATTAACACCGAAGCCACAACGGCTGATGCGATAATGCCGGAGAATGGGCATTGGCGCGATCTGTTCACCCCCGGCCTCAGAGCGGCAACCGTCATGGTCAGCCTTGGAGTTGGCCTGCATGCCTTCAACGCTTTCCTTGTCTCGACCGCCCTGCCCTCGGCCATTGCCGAGCTTGGCGGCGCGCAGTGGTTGCCCTGGACCAGCACACTCTATCTGGCAGCATCGATTATCGCTGGCGCAAGTTGCGCCAGCCTGAAGGCCAGGGTCGGCACCCGAGGCGCGCTCGCTATCGTCACCACGGTTTTCCTGACGGGGACCCTGACCGCCGGTCTGGCGGGATCAATGGCAGGTATCATCATCGGGCGCGTCTTGCAGGGGCTTGGAGAAGGCGCTGTCCTGGCGCTGTGCTATATGCTGATCTCGACGCTCTTCCCGCGCAGGTTGATTGCCCGCATTTTCGGCATCGAAGCCGCCGTCTGGGCGGTATCGGCCTTTGGCGGACCGGTGCTGGCCGGTCTGTTGACTGAGGCGATTTCGTGGCGCGCAGCCTTCCTCGTCAACGTTCCCGCCGGTATCATCTTTCTGATCTTGGCCAGGATTGCTGTTCCAAAAGGGGAGAAAAATGGCAAAAACCCGGCCAATCCGGGTGGCTTGCCGATAGGCCGGCTGAGCCTGCTGCTGGTCGGGCTGTTGCTGTTGCTGGCGGCCAATCTGACGGCGCTGGAGATCTCCCGTAACACCATGATCGGCATGGCGCTTGCCGCTTTCATGCTGTTTGTGGCGCTTGACAGAAACAGTCTTCAGCCGATCCTGCCCGGCGGCGCCTTTCTGGCGTCAACACCAATCGGGCTTGGTCTGTGGATCGTGTTGCTCATGCCCCTTGCCGAGGCGGCTCTTGGCGTCTACCTCGTCTATACGCTGCAACATCTCTGGTCGATGAGGCCAATGGCAGCGGGGGCGTTGAGCGCACTGGTGGCTGTCAGCTGGAGCCTGACGGCGGTGATCACCGCCAATATTTCCACCCAAAAAGCCAGAGAAAACCTGATCCTGCTGGGGGTCTTCACCGAGGCCGGCGGCCTTGCCGGCACCACGCTTGCCATTGCCACCGGTTATCTGCCAGGACTGATCCTGTCGCTCATCGGCGTGGGCATGGCCTTTGGCATGGCCTGGGCAGCGCTCAGCCAGACGATGATGGAGGCGAGCCCCCCTGAAGACCGTGACCGGACCTCAGCGCTTTTGCCCACATTGCAAACCGCCGGTTATGCCATGGGGGCCGCACTGGCCGGTCTCATTGCCAATCGCTCCGGCTTTTCCGGCACGGCATCGCCGGAAATCCTGCGCCACGCGGTCGGCAATAGCTTCCTGTTTGGCTTGGCCTGCCTTGCTCCGGCAATCCTGCTGGCCCCCTGGATGGTGCGAAGCCTGAAGAAAACCCGGTGAGGTCCAGCCCTTCCATAGATTTTATCCCCAGAATACCAGCTTCATCCCCGAAGTCGGGCTTAAAACCTGCGCCGATGCATAATTCCTTAAATCCGTACCATTAATCTGGCAGGTATTGAGACGATAACCCTTTGGGCCGGATGGGACTGCCCTTTCGATTGTACCGATCCGGTCCATTTCGGACACCTAATTATAGAGCATCTTTTTTCAAAGATAGCGCAGCTGCGGCTGCCGGAACATCACGTATGAATGGTACTCTCTTCAAGCATGGGCTGATCGCGGGTGGACTGGTCGCGGCTGGGATTGTGCGCAGGTTCGGTGCATGGAAGGAAGCGCGCGGGCTCGGCGCGATCTTCACCCTGCATCAAGTGCGCCCCTATCTTCCTCTGGTGCCAGATCCCAACCGGCACCTGGAAATTACCCCGCAGTTCCTGGATACCGCCCTTCGCGCCCTGTGGCGGGAAAATTACGAATTCATCCGCCTGGAAGATGTGCCCGCACGGCTTGCTAGAGGGCCAGGTCAAAGGCCGTTTGCAGCCTTTACCCTGGATGATGCCTATTACAGCAGTCGTGACTTCGCCCTGCCGATCTTCGAGCGGTTCGATGCGCCCTTCACGGTTTTTGTCTGCCAGGGCCTCAGCGAGCGTAGCCATGGCCTCTGGTGGGAAACCCTTGCGGCCCTGACCCGCAAGGCTGAGCGGCTGAAATGGGACTTCGACGGCAGGACGCGCATTCTCTCCACCGACACACCATTGCGCAAAGCCGCAGCCTTCCGGCAGATCGCCAGCCAGATCTCGGGCTTGGACGAGGCAGACATGATTGACAGGCTGAACCGGATGGCGGCAGAAGTCGGCATAGACAGCCGCGACATCGTTGCCAAAGCCATCCTGCCCTCGGAGGCGCTGGCCGATTTTGCCGCCCATCCGCTGGTCAGCCTGGGCGCCCATTCGGTCAGCCATAGAGGCTTGACCGGGCTTGATGATGAAACGGTGCGGCAGGAATTGAACCGTTCAGCTGATTATCTCGAAACCCTGACCGGAACGCGTCCGGTGAGTTTCGCCTATCCCTATGGCGATGGCCGTAGCGTTGATAGCCGTACCATCGATTTGGTGCGCGAGGCCGGTTTCCGTCTGGCAGTCACCACCCGGCCCGCGACACTGTTTGCGAGCGACGGACAGCGCTTGCACGCCCTGCCGCGCATCTCACTCAATGGTCATTTCCAGACGCCAGCCACGGTCCGGACGCTGGCATCGGGTATTCCTTTTCGCCTGATGTCACGCAAACCGGCGGCGTGACAGGGGAGAAAGCGCGGCCCTTGCGAGATCAAGGATACATGCGCACCTTGTTCCAGGGCTGGTCCAGCGCCTCGCGGCGAAACTCGATCCGATCATGCAGCCGGAATTTACCGTCGCGCCAGAATTCGATGGTCAATGGCTTGATCCGGAAACCCGACCAATGGGCTGGACGCGGAATAGAGCCCAGGGCGTAACGCGCCGTATATTCGGCAACCGCTTTTTCCAGCGCAAACCGGCTCTCCAGCGGCCGCGACTGTTTCGAGGCCCAGGCGCCGATCCGGCTGCCGATCGGTCTTGTCTGGTAATAGGCGTCGGCCTCGGCGTCAGACACCACCTCCACTTCGCCGCGCAACCGCACCTGACGTCGCAAGGATTTCCAATGAAAGCACATCGCGGCTTTCTTTTGAGAGAGAATCTCCGTACCCTTCTGGCTCTCGAAATTGGTATAGAAGACGAATCCAGCTTGATCGAAATCCTTCAACAGCACCATGCGCACATTTGGCAGGCCGCTTTCATCGACTGTCGCCAATGCGACAGCGTTGGGATCGTTGATCTCCGAGGCCTTCGCCTCTGTGAGCCACGTTTCGAACAAGCCAAAAGGCTCATGCTCCTCGGTAAAGTCACCGGTTGTTAACTCATTTTGCGACATATTATGTTAAATGCTCCGCATATGCCCGCGCCGCCACCGACGCATGAAGGACAGGACAGGTCTTGAGAGACATAGCAAAGCCGGATCGATGCAGAAAGGGACGCTGGGCCACCAGCGCTCATTTTATGGCCATGGCGGCGCTTTGCCTCATGTTGGGCGGCTGTGTCGGCGGCGTCATGGACTTCGGAGGCGATACGCCAAAGGTCGATCGGTCGATTTCGACAGGCACCATTCCAAACGAACCGGAAAAACGGTCAGACCAGGATACGGTGCGCAATGCGGTTTCTTCCGCCGATCTTGAAAAATTGGGTCCGAGCCCGGTTCCCTGGGCCAATACCACAACGGGAAGCGCTGGGGTGATCAACTCGATTTCCGAGGATCGCAGCAATGGCGTGATCTGCCGGGTCTTCGTCACCAGCCGCCATGCCTATGACGGCATTGCCAAATTCTATGGCCGCACCTGCCTGGCCGGCGATGGCCAATGGCAATTGATGAATTTCGACAAGCAGTCCTGAGATCGGCAATTCCGCGCTGAAAAACCCCAACGGAACTGCGCATTGCGCCCGCTTTCGATGACTTGATAATGATCAAATCGGCTGAGACAGCAGTCCATGTCATAAATTCCTCTGGGATCAAGCATCATCCAAGGAATTATTCCCCAGCCGTAACCACTGGTTAGCATCTGCTTCCTAATATAACTGTGTCCCGTGGCGGAGCAAATAGAGACAATGCTTGCCACGTATGAGCGTGAATGATTCACCTTTCTGCGGAATTGCTGAGCAAAAAGCTTTTTGTTCTGGAATTTCCGCAACAGATTGAAAGTGTTACGGTCCATCTTGCTTCCCCTCACGGGTGCGATGTCGTGACCCGGACAGATCTCAATTGAACCGCTCTTGTATTTGGTTGGTGGTAAAATGCGTGATCCCTACTCCATTCTCGGCGTGCAGCGCGATGCTGGTACTGACGAGATAAAGGCTGCCTGGCGCTCGAAAGCCAAAACCTCTCATCCCGATCAAAACAGGGAGGATCCGACGGCAACCCAACGGTTTGCGGAGATCGGGCAGGCCTATGACGTTCTCAAGGACCCCGCCAAACGAAGCCGCTACGACCAGCAACGCTCGAAGATGGACGCCATGAAACGCGAACAGACGATCATGCAACAACGCGAGGAAGCCCGCGCCGCCGCTGAGCGCGCCCGCCAGGCCAAGGCCAATGCGGAGCGCATCATGGCCGATCTGGCGCGAATCGAGGCAGAAAAGGCCAAGGCTGAAAAAGCCGCCGAAATGCTGAATGTCAAAGTCGAGGCCGCCCGCGCCCGCGCGCAATCGGCCGAAGCCCAGGCCGCCAATGCATCGGCAGACGCAGCGGCAAGCGCCAACGCCTCGGCCAAGGCCCAAACGCAGGCCCAACCCCAGACCGCCGCAAAACCGGAGACCGCAAAAGCTGGCCCGGACGCAGCCGAAACGACGACCGCCAGCCGCCCCGCCAGCCCAGATGCCGCAGACGATGCCGTCTCTAAGATTTTTGGCGCCGCCCAGACCGAGCAGCGCCAAACCGAGCAGCGGCGTGGTGAAGACGAGCCAAGTGAAGACGGCAACCGGTCACGCGGCTTTGCACTTCCGGTTCTTGGCCTGATTTCGTCGCTGGTGCGCCGCATTCGCAAACCGGCGCCGCCGGTTCTCGAAAAGGCCCCCGACATCATGGTCGAGGCCACCATTGCCATTGACGACCTGTTGCAACACAACACCATTTCCGTCCAGCTGAGCGATGGACGCGAGGTGAGGCTGCCGCTGGAGGCGGGTTACACTGATGGCAGCATTGCCCGGCTGTCCGGCAAGGGGCTGAAAGTGCCGGGCATGTCAACCGGCGATGTGCTGGTCACGCTGCGGGTGTTGAAAAGCCCCGCCTTCAGCGTCGATGGCTATGACATTCACTGCGTCGTTCCGATCAAGCTTGAGGATGCCGTGCTGGGATGCGACACGGTGATCGAAGGGCCGCAAGGTCCTCTCGACATTACCGTGCCGGCCTGGAGCGGCTCGGACCAGAGCATTCGCATCGACGGCGAAGGTCTGCCCAGCGGCCCGGACGAACGGGGCGCATTGGTGGTCGAAATCAGGGTCGTGCTCTGGGAAAAACCGGACGAAAAAGTCACGGATCTGATGAAAGTGATGAAACACGGGCTTTTCCTGTAGTTTCCGCCCCCCGGAAAAATGACGGGGTAAACCGAATTTCGCTGTAATCACACGGTGATAGCCACACCCTTTGTTACGGCTCCTTACAGTATTTGTTGCCTCTCTCCCATGAAGACAGGTGTAGCACAGCTTGAACCACGGATCGGCCTATGCGATAGGCAGGTTCGATAGAAGTCTCAAGGAGCAAATAATGGCTCAAATTTCGGGCCTCATGGCAGGCAAACGTGGCATCATCATGGGTGTTGCCAATAATCGTTCCATCGCATGGGGCATAGCTAAGGCCTGCCGGGATGCGGGCGCAGAGATCGCGCTGACATGGCAGGGCGAGGCGTTGAAGAAGCGTGTCGAGCCGCTGGCCCAGGAGCTTGAGGGCTTCATGGCAGGCGATTGCGACGTGACCGATATGGAAAGTGTCGATGCCGTCTTCAAGAATGTCGAGGACAAATGGGGCAAGATCGACTTCGTCGTGCATGCCATCGCCTTTTCCGACAAGGACGAGTTGACCGGTCGCTATCTGGATACCAGCCGCGAAAACTTCGCCCGCACCATGGATATTTCTGTTTATTCCTTTACCGCTGTCGCCAAGCGGGCGGAAGCCATCCTCAATGATGGCGGCGCTTTGCTGACGCTGACCTATTACGGTGCGGAAAAAGTCATGCCGCATTATAATGTGATGGGCGTGGCCAAGGCAGCGCTGGAAGCCAGTGTGCGCTATCTCGCCGTCGACATGGGCAAGCGCGGCATTCGCGTCAATGCCATTTCGGCCGGTCCGATCAAGACTTTGGCAGCCTCCGGCATCGGCGATTTCCGCTATATCCTGAAGTGGAACGAATATAATTCGCCGCTGAAACGCAATGTCACCACCGACGAAGTCGGCACATCCGGCCTCTATCTGCTGTCGGACCTGTCCAGCGGCGTCACCGGCGAAGTGCATCACGTCGATTGCGGCTATCACACGGTTGGCATGAAGGCCGTGGACGCGCCGGATATGTCGGTCGTCAAGGATTAAGTCCCGGATAAAAAGGCCGCAAACAGGCTTGGAAGGTTCGTCTGCCGTGCTGCTTTACGTCATTCGCCACGGACAGACGGACTGGAACGCCGAAGGCAGGTTTCAGGGCCAAACGGATATTCCGCTGAACGCCACCGGCCGTGGCCAGGCAATGCGCAATGGCGAAACACTGCGCCATGTGCTGGGCGATACAGTCGATACATTCGATTTCGTCGCCTCCCCTCTTGGCCGAACCCGCGAGACCATGCAGCGGGTCCGTACCGAAATGGGGCTCGACCCAGATCGTTACCGGCTCGACGACCGGCTGAAGGAAATCTGTTTTGGCGACTGGGAAGGTCATACAACCCGCGAATTGAAAGAGCTGTACCCGGAGCGCGTCAAACAGCGGTCCCAGGGCAAATGGGACTTCATTGCCCCTGGCCAACGGGCTGAAAGCTATGAGATCCTGTCCTGGCGCACCGGTGCCTGGCTTGCCTCGGTCCGCCAGCCAACCGTGGCCGTGACCCATGGCGGCGTTATCCGCAGCCTGTTCCGGCTGATTGGCAATGTCGATGCCAACGAGGCCTGCGCCATGCCAATCCCCCAGGACAGGATTCTCCTGATCGACCTTGAAAACAATAACCTGAATTGGCTGTGACAGATCGGCGTCAGTTGACGACCTGCAAATCGTCCACCACCCGCTTGCCATCGACCATGGTGTAATAAACCACAACCTTGACGCCAGTCGTCAGGCCATCAAAATTGAACTCTGCTGGCACCGAATAGGTTTTGCCGTCCTCCAGCGTCAGGGTCAGCTTTTCGGTGCTGATCGACTTGATGGTCGATTCCACGTCATCGCTTTGCGCAAGCGCACCCATTGGCGCAAACAGGCTGCCGGCCAGCAACAGCATAGCGATAAGGAAGCGCATGGTTTTTGCCCCTGCTTTCGGTCTAGAATCGTCACGTACTTGCAAATAAGCCTCCGAATGTGGCGGAATTTTCCCCTCGCCTGCACTTATCCCCGGCACTCATCAGAAGAGTCATTGAGGATAGCGGCTCGGATTCCGGTTTCGAATATCTCAAGCCGTTGCCGCATTTAAGATATTCGAAATTCTTGTCAGGTGAGGATGCACGAGCATCTTCGATGACTTGGTATTAAAGCGTGGCGCGATAGTCGAGGGTAGCGTCTCCCACCCAGAATTTTTATTTCATCCCAAGGCTCTACAGCATCGGCCAGAAAACCGGTATCCACTTCACAACGTAAATTCTACTGCATACTTTTTCCAAAAACACAAACGGCAAACAACAGATCAAGAGCCGTCCATAAAGGCGGATGCAAGCATTCCCACCGCTGAACACAGCAGACTGTCCTGCGCCAATGTTCCAGTCATGAACAGCGCCATCCCTTCACTCACGTTTTATTGACGATACCTTTTAAATCCCACTGATTTCAACTAATATAAATGCTAAATTAACAACCGTTACAATATCATATTACCTAAGATCAAAGCATAGCATCAGATGTTTCAGGCAGAATAAATGGCCGAGTACAACGTCTCTGCTGCATGCGAGATATCAGAAATTCTTATAAGCCGAAGGTGCGTGAGCATCTTCGATGCCTCAGTATAATGTGTATGGCAGGATAATGACAGAATTCGCAAATCCCGCCGATGTCCAAACACGCCGTTCCAGCAATGTGGCGATGGTGTTATTGGCCCTGGCTTTAGTCCTGCTGACAAGCCTGCTTGCCTATATCGGTTATCTCAATATCACCGACTACCGCAGCCAATTGCGCAGGCAAGTCCAAGCGGACCTGCAGCGGGTCAGCGGAATGATGACCCAAAGAACCGAGGAGAATTTCTTCGCGCTTCGGCATCTTGTCCATGCATTGTCACCGCTTGAAGGCGCACTGGCCTCGCCGCAAACGGAGGGGCTTGTTCGCGGTATTCTAAGGGAACGTCCGGAATTTCGAGCTTTGGCGCTGGCCCGAGGCACTGTCATAGAACAGGTGTGGACGCAGCAAGGGCTCTCCTCCAAGCCCGGCATGACGATCGGTTCTGATTCGGACACGGATATGCAATTGCTGGATGACGGGCAATTGCAACTGGATCTCACCGCCGCCGATGCGACGCCCTCCCCTATCCATGTCCGTGCCATTCTGGATACCGCCAAATTCATCCAGTCCGCCATCGCCGATGGCGCCACGGCTCCGGTCGGCAACGGACCAGCTATCGAGATTGCCGTCATGGTGCAGACCGCATCCGGTACGCGCACTGTTTTCGGTAGCCCGTCACTCGCGGCACAGGATTTGACCAGGCCGGATTTGGCCAAGCAGAACATGACCGGGGAAAGCCCGGAAATACTGACCATGGCGCTTCAAGGCGGGACGCTGCAAGTGTATGGCCGCCCGCGTGCAGGCTGGCAGCAGAAACCGCAGGATCACAGTAATTTCGTCATGACGCTGGTTGCCGTGGATCTGGCTTTTGCTGCACCGCTTTGCGGCATAGCGGTGCTTTTCATCTCCCGCGCCAAACGCCGGCGCGCGCTACAGCAGATGGAAGACAAGTATCGGGCCTTGACCCGGCGTTTCGAACTGGCAATGGACAGTTCCAATATCGGCATGTGGGAGCTTGCAACCGGCAATCCGACCCTCCACCAGGACAGCCGTGCCGCACAATTGCATGGAGCAGGCAGCGGCGGCGATCTCGATCAGGACATCGCCCGCTGGTTGGAAACAGTGCATCCCGAAGACCGCGCCAAGGCGCAAACCCATGTTCTGGCCTGCCAGCAAGGCGAAAACAGCCAGGATTACCGGGTCGTGCTGGAGAGCGGCGCCATCCGTACCTTGCGCTCCGTCGGCAGCCATGCGGATGCCTCCGGCCAAAACCGTGTGACCGGCCTTGTCTGGGACATTACTGCCGATGTCGCCATGCAAAATGATCTACGCGCTGCCAAGGAGAGTTCCGATATCAAGAATGCGGAGCTGGAACTGGCCCTGGACGAATTGTCCATCCGGGAGCAGCAGTTGGAAAGCCTGTCCTATCGGTTCGAACTGGCGCTGGATTCCTATGGCTGCGGCGTCTGGGAACATGATTTTGCCACAGGCCACACCGTCTGGGACGAACGCATGTGCTATCTTTATAATATTCCGGCCACCAGCAGTCATATCACCGACGCCATGTGGCTGAGCAAGATCCATAAAGACGACCACGACATGTTGATGGAGGCCGCGCGCAACGTGTTAAAGCAGCATACGCGCCTCAACACCAGCCAGCGGGTATTGTTGGACCAGGGCGGTACACGCTGGGTGCGCTCCGTTGGTCAGGTGCATGTCGACCGCAACGGACGCAAGAAGCTGATCGGCATCAGCTTCGATGTGACGGCCGACGTGCTGCTGACAGAAGAATTGCGCACGGCGAAGGCCGAAGCGGAAGCGCGCAATATCGAACTTGAACTGACCAAGAACCGGATCGAATTCAATGCCTTGCATGATCCGCTGACCGGCCTTGCCAATCGTCGCAAGCTGGACATCGCCCTGGACAGCCTGACGCGGCAGTCCCAGGCGAACAGAAGCCGCTTCACCATTCTGCATCTCGACCTGGACCGGTTCAAGGAAATCAACGACACACTGGGCCATGCCGCAGGCGATGCCATGCTGGTCAATGCGGCACGGGTTCTGTCGCGCCACATGAACAGCGGCGATCTGGTGGCACGGATTGGCGGGGACGAATTCGTGGTTCTGTTGCATGGGCCAATCGATGCCAAGGCCGCCGCCGAGCTTGCCGAACGCATCATCCAGGATATCAACATACCCTTGGATTTCGAGGGCTTCATATGTCGCTGCGGCGTTTCCATCGGCATTGCCGAGGCCAAGGGACTGCGAACCGATGCCCGCAAGATCCTGATCAATGCCGACCTGGCGCTCTATGAAGCCAAGCGGCAGGGTCGCAACTGTTTCCAATTCTTCACCGAAAATCTCCAGGCCAATATTGTCAGCTCGAAGCGTATCGCCGATGAATTGCTGCACGCTCTGGAAAATGACGAGATCACCGCCTGGTATCAGCCGCAATTCTGCGCCAACAGCATGGATCTGGTCGGCGCCGAGGCGTTGGTCCGCTGGCAGCATCCAACCCGCGGCATCCTGCCCAGCAATAGCTTCCTGAAAGTGGCGGAAGACCTGAATGTCATGGCGCGTATCGACCAGATCGTGCTGGAACTGGCGCTGAAGGACAAGATGCGCTGGGCCGCCATGGGTGTGAAACTCCCCAAGATTTCCGTTAATGTCTCGTCCCGTCGGCTGCATGATGCCGGACTGATCGAGACGCTGGAAGGCCTCAGCATTTCGCCCGGTGAAATTTCCTTCGAACTGGTCGAATCGATCTTTCTCGATGAAAGCGAGGATATTGCCACCACCAATATCGAGCGGATCAAGGCGCTGGGCATCGACATCGAGATCGACGATTTCGGCACGGGCCACACGTCAATCATCAGTCTTTTGAAACTTCAACCCAAGCGGCTGAAAATCGACCGGCAATTGGTGATGCCCCTGCTCAATTCCAGCCGGGAACGGGCCATGGTGCGCTCGATCATCGACATTGCCCGCTCTCTGGGAGTGGCAACCGTGGCCGAGGGCGTCGAAAGCATTGCCCATGCACAAATCCTGCGCGAACTGGGCTGCGACCTGTTGCAAGGCTACGCTTTTGCAAAACCGCTGCCCTTCGAGGAATTCGGCCGCTTCGCCTTGCAGACAGACCGCCAGATGGCATCATAAGCTCCAACTCACGCAAAGCTTTTCCGGTTTTTGCGCCATTGCCGCAAAGAAAGGCTTTTCACGCTTGCGGCTTTTCTACTAAGAGTGGGGCCTTGTAAAAGGCAGGGCTTATCCCCTGGCAAAGCGGACCCGGTTTCAGCATATGTCGCATAATAGTTTCGGTCACCTTTTCCGTATCACCACCTGGGGCGAAAGCCATGGTCCAGCGCTGGGCGCGGTGGTGGATGGTTGCCCCCCCGGCTTGAAATTCACCCTGGAAGATCTCCAGGTCTGGCTCGACAAGCGCAAGCCCGGCCAGTCGCGGTTCGTTACTCAGCGGCGCGAAGATGATCTGGTTAAGGTGCTCTCCGGCGTCATGCCGCAGGACGATGGCTCGATGATCACCACCGGCACGCCGATTTCGCTGATGATCGAAAACACCGATCAACGCTCCAAGGATTACGGCGAGATCGCTCAGCAATATCGCCCCGGCCATGCCGATTATACCTACGACCTGAAATATGGCATCCGCGATTATCGCGGTGGCGGGCGCTCCTCGGCGCGCGAAACGGCAGCGCGGGTGGCGGCGGGTGGCATTGCCCGCCTGGTTCTGCCCGGCGTCACCATTCGCGGCGCGCTGGTGCAGATCGGCACGCATAAGATCGATCGTGCCAATTGGGATTGGGCCGAGGTCGGCAATAATCCGTTCTTTGCACCAGACCCGAAGATCGTCCCCGTCTGGGAAGACTATCTCGACCAGATCCGCAAGCATGGCTCCTCGGTGGGGGCCGTGGTGGAGGTGGTGGCCGAAGGCGTGCCGGCTGGGCTGGGCGCGCCGATCTATGCCAAGCTGGACCAGGATATTACCGCGCTGCTGATGTCGATCAATGCCGTCAAGGGTGTTGAAATCGGCAATGGCTTTGGCGCCGCCGAAATCACCGGCGAGGAAAACGCCGATCAGATGCGCATGGGCAATGACGGGCAGCCTATTTTCCTCTCCAACCATGCCGGCGGCATTCTCGGCGGGATTTCCACCGGCGAACCCATTGTGGCGCGGTTTGCTATCAAGCCGACTTCGTCGATCCTCACCGAGCGCCAGTCAATCGATTCGCAGGGCCGCAATGTCGATATTCGCACCAAGGGCCGCCACGACCCCTGCGTCGGCATCCGGGCCGTGCCGGTTGGCGAGGCCATGGTGGCGTGTGCGCTGGCGGATCATTATCTGCGCGACCGTGGGCAGACCGGGCGTTTGAAGTAAGGAACATATCATGAGCTATGAACAGACCCGTGTCGTTGACGCTATCCGGGCTTTTGAGGCCGGTGAAATCGTGATCGTCACCGATGATGACGACCGCGAGAACGAAGGCGACCTGATCGTTGCCGCCGTGCATTGCACGTCGGAGAAAATGGCCTTCATCATCCGCCACACGTCAGGCATCGTCTGCACGCCAATGCCGAAAGAGGAAGCCAAGCGGTTGAATCTCTCGGCTATGGTCGCCGAAAATGACAGCGCCCACACCACGGCCTTCACGGTCAGCGTCGATTTCAAGCATGGAACCACAACCGGGATTTCCTCTGATGACCGGACGCTGACGGTGCGCAATCTGGCCAATCCCAATGTCGGTCCTGCCGATTTCGTCCGCCCAGGCCATATTTTCCCGCTGGTGGCGCGTGAAGGCGGCGTGTTGATGCGCTCCGGCCATACGGAGGCAGCCGTCGATCTCTGCCGGCTGGCCAACCTGCCGCCGATCGGCGTGATTTCGGAAATGGTCAATGACGATGGCACGGTCATGCGCGGCCCGCAGGTCTCAGCCTTTGCCGAAAAGCACAAGCTGAAACAGATCTCGGTCGCCGACCTGATTGCCTATCGCCAGCGCAAGGAAACCCTGATCCAGCTGATGTCGACCTTTGACATCCAAACGCCTTACGGCCCGGCCAAAGCCCATGCCTATTCCCTGCCCTGGGACCCGATGCAGCATCTGGCCGTCGTGTTCGGCGACATCCGCGACGGTGTCGATATCCCGGTGCGTCTGCATCTGGAAAATGTCGGTGCTGATGTGTTCGGCGGCGCCCGCCAGATCGATAGCATGCTGAAACGGATCGCAGAAAAAGGCCGCGGCATTATCGTTTATCTACGCGAAGGCTCCGTCGGGGTTGGCGCCTCGACCACGGCCAGGGCTGGCATGCATGACCGCGAGGCCCATCAGGAAGCCCAGACCCGCGATAGCGAATGGCTGGAAATCGGCCTTGGGGCCCAGATCCTGAAAGATCTCGGCGTCACCTCGATCCGGCTGATGGCCTCGCGTGAACGCCATTACGTCGGCCTGGAGGGTTTTGGCATCAAGATCTCGGAAACCGAAATTGCGTAAGGCCTGGGCATACCCCTGATTTTACAATCGTCATAAAGCCTCGCAGACCGAGGTTGCGCGGAAGAATGATCTTTTCCAGGAACCCAATCCATGTCACTCAAGCTTTATCTCGCCGGTCCCGAAGTGTTTCTCGCTGATGCCCGCGAGGTGCTCGATGCCAAGGCTGAGATGACAAGGGCCTATGGGTTCGAGCCGATCTGCCCCGGCGATATTTCCATAGAACCGGCCCCGACCTTGCATGAGTTCGGATTGAAAATCAGTGCCGTCGATGAGGATATGATGAATCGGGCTGATGGGGTGATTGCCAATCTCACCCCGTTCCGTGGCATTGCCGCCGATCCCGGCACCGCGTTCGAGCTGGGCTATATGTGCGCGCAGGGCAAGCTCGTCGCTGCCTATACCAATATCGTCGACAATCACTATGCCCGCACCGCCGGATTTTATCAGGGCAAGGTGACGCTCGGTCCTGATCAGCGCAAGCGCGGACCGGATGGTCTGTCTTTGGAGGATTTCGATATGATCGAAAATCTTATGCTGCATGGGGGAGTTGAACGCCGTGGCGGGCCGATTTTTACCCATCAGGCCCAAGCAGACCAGCTCTATAGCGATCTGACGGCTTTCGAGCTTTGCCTGAAGGCATTGTCGGCGAAGCTTCCCACCGTAGTATAGTTTAAGTCTTGTAGGTCTCGAACGCCAAATAGTTGTATAATTCGAATTGATCTTTACAAATTCTAACAGAATTGGCGGAAAATTCCTATTTTCTCCAGTAGAAAATGTTGATAAAACTAGATCTAGTGCAAACGCCTCCCGTCTCCACAATTTCTCGGAAAAGCCGGACATGACGCAAGCCTCGCGCAAGCTTCGATCGTTAATAAAGGGTTAACGAAGCGAACAGAAAGGGCCTGCGATGAGGATCGACAGCAGCCTTGGCAATTCACAGTATCAGAGCCGCTACATTCATGGCGCGTCAAGCGTTGAGGATGTTGCCGTAGAGTCTGCGACCACGCCCCGCTCGCGCTCTGCCGGTGGAAACTCCACCAGCACGCTGTTGTCAGCTTCCCTGGCCAATGCGCTCTGGAGCCTGGATTCGACCAAGAAAACGGCTGGCGTAAAAACCAGCACCTCGACGGCCATCGACGAGGCAAAAGCGGCGTCTCCGATCCAACAGATCGAAGCGCATTATCTGGAATATATGGATACGGACGAGGAGTAGCCACGGCTCTGCCATGGCTACGCGAAAGAAGGGTGTGTGGCGGCACACCCTTTTTTGCGTTATCTATCGGTATGGAACAGCTGCAAAACGGTTGAGGGAACCATGCCTGTTATCAAAGCCGAAAACGCGCCGTTGGATATCGGCACCGCCGAGGGCATGAACGCTGAACTTGGGCCCTATAGCGCAAGGCGGTTAAGCGATGCAGGCGGCCTGACACAATTTGGCGCGCTCCTGGAAACATTGCCGCCCGGCTCCCGCTCATCTCATAAGCACTGGCATGAACAGGAAGACGAATTCCTCTATATGCTCAAGGGAACAGCCACATTGCTTGAAGGCGACGTGGTCACCGAGATGATGCCGGGCGATGCCGCAACCTTCAAGGCCGGTGTTCCCCTCAGCCATTGCCTGGAAAACCGCTCCAATGCGGATTGTGTCTATCTGGTGGTCGGCACCCGCTCGCCCGATGAGATCGTCCATTACAGCGACAAAGACATGGTCATGACCAAGGTCAATTTCGTCAAAACCCTGACGGATCGCGCTGGCAAGCCAATCAAGAACTGAGCCAGCCATCACCATACACGACCGCCTCCACGCCCTTAACTCGCGCAAGCCGGGTCAATTCCTGGTCGAGCGTTTCCAGCAGCAGGTCGAAGGGGCTCAGCACCGAATGCAGCCGGGCAGTTTCCGCAGTGTCACAAGCATGGGCAGGCTGATCTGTTAGCAACAAGCATGGCCTGTCGCCATCGCCTCATTCTCCTGACAGACCCATATCTTTCACGTTCGAATTTCAAATTCAGCCCGCGCGATCATCTTTGGAGGTTTCCATCACGATATAGGAGGTGATTGCATTTACATGGCTCTGAGTGCCGAGGACTTCGGTGTGAAAACGCTTATAACCAGCGAGATCGGCACTCTCCACCCGCAGCAGATATTCGAATGCCCCGGCAATGTTGTGACATTCCACGACTTCTGGAGCGATTGCCATTGCCCTCTCAAAGCCCTCCAAGGCTGCCTTGGTATGAGAGGAAAGGCCAATCATGACATACGCTGCAAAGCCACGCCCCATGCTTTCGGGGTCGGTGACGACACGATAGCCGCGGATCACACCACTCCGTTCCAGTTCTTGGACACGTCTAAGACAAGCTGACGGCGAGAGGCTGACCGCCTCCGCGAGTGCCACATTGCTGATCCGCCCATCACGCCTAAGTACGCGCAATATTTTCGTGTCCATTGCATCTATATTTGTCATTTATTGTCCATTTAGTCACGAAATTGAATATTTAGGTCAAAAATTGCGGAATTGTCCATCTATTATTGCGCAAACAAATAGAGGGAAAAGTCTCATGAACTTTGCTGTCTTAACGGCGCTTATCGGCTGCGCATTCGCCGCCACTATCACCCCGGGCCCGAATAATCTGATGTTGATGGCCTCCGGTGCTAACTTCGGCTTTCGCCGGACCATGCCGCATATGCTCGGAATCGTCGGAGGCGTGTCGGCCATGGCATTCCTCGTTGGAATGAGTCTAATGGCCGTGTTTGATGCTGTGCCCGCGTTAAACCTGGTGCTGACGATCCTATCCGTCGCCTATCTGATCTGGCTAGCCGCTAAAATTGCCATCGCAGCCCCCATCGAAGAGCAGGATGCTGGCAGCAACCCAATGACCTTTCTTGAGGCTGCACTATTCCAGTGGGTCAATCCCAAAGCATGGGCTATGTGTCTTTCGGCAGTTACACTCTATGCACCCGACCGCTCATTGCAGTCGGTCGTCATGGTGGCCGGCTCATTTGCGTCCGTTTGCTTCCCCGCAATCGCGGTTTGGGCGTGGCTCGGGACGGTGGTTCGGCGGTGGCTATCGAACAACACTCGACTGCGAATTTTCAATTGCACCATGGCCGCTTTGTTAGTTGCGTCGCTCTACCCAATTCTCGGTCTCGGAGCTTGAGCAGAACGACCTGCCTCCTAAAGGTTCAGCTAATGAGCCAACCATCACCATAAACGACCGCCTCCACCCCGGTAAATCGCGCAAGCCGGTTCAATTCCTGGTCGAGCTTTTCCAACCGTCCGGTCGATGGCCTTATGCCCGGCTCCAACCATAGCCGCTTCACGTCCAGTGTACCGGCCTTGCGGTTGGCTTTCATGTCGATCCGGCCCATCAGCCGGTCATTTTCCAGCAGCGGAAAGACATAATAGCCATATTGCCGTTTCGGTTCGGGTACGAAGACTTCGATCCGGTAGAAGAAGCCGAATAGACGCTCGGTGCGGGCCCGGTCGCGGATCAGCGGGTCGAAAGGGCTGAGCACCCGGATACGGGCGGGCGGCTCCGGGGCCACCAGCAAGGTGGGCAGGCGGTCTGCCAGCGCCAGCGAGGGGCGCGGCTTGCCGCCATCGGCGGGCGCGATCTCGATCTCTTCCAGATCAGCGCGATGGGTCTCCAGCCAGAGTTTTGCCTCCTGCGGGCTAACCAGATTCCAGAAGGCGGCGATTTCGCCCGACGTGGCAAAACCCAGACGGATCAGCGCTTCGCGGCAGGCCCAATCGATGAAAGCGTCATGCGTCACCTCGGCCTGCAAATGGTCCTGAAGAATACAGCGCTCCGTCAGATCATAAATCTTCTGAAAATTTTCCCGGCCGGAAATCGATAGCTTGCCGGTGCGCCAGAGAAATTCCAGCGCGGTTTTTGACGGATGCCAGTTCCACCAGCCGCCGGATTTATGGTCGCTTTCCTTCATGTCCCGCGACAAGGCCGGGCCGCCCTCGGTAATCCGCCGGTAGGTTTCCTCGAAAGCCGCCTCAAAGCCCGGCTCGCGCCAGGTGCGCCAGCGCTCCAGAATCCGGCTTTCCTCGCGCCGGAACCGATGTTTCCAATAGGGAAAGAAAGCCGAAGGCAGGATTGAAGCATCATGGGTCCAATGCTCGAACAACAACCGGTCCTGCTCAAGCAAAGCCGTCAGATCTTCGCGCCTGTACGTCTGGTGGCGCGAAAACAGGATCTGGTGATGCGCCCGCTCCACCGTGCCGATACTATCCACCTGCACGAAACCGAGATCGGTGATCAGCGCCAGCAGGCCCTGACGGCTCAACGCTCGCCCCGGTGGCCGGGAAAGCCCCTGCCGCTCCAGAAAAATCCGCCGTGCTGTCCTGTTGTCTATCCCTATCGCCATGAGCTGACGATAAGATACGTTCTCTTTTTGTTCAAGGAAATTTTCGTTGGAATACAGGCTTTCACCGCCGATCCGCCACCGCTTTCGCCATGATACAGAGCAATTCGAACATCATCGTGGCACCGGCCAGCGCCGTCATACCGCCGACATCGAAGGGTGGCGCGACTTCCACCACATCGGCACCGACGATATTGACGCCCTCCAGCAGCCGCACCATGGCCTGCACTTCGCGGGTCAGAAAGCCGCCGATTTCCGGTGTGCCGGTTCCAGGCGCCATCGAGGGGTCGATGCAGTCGATATCGAAGCTGACATAGGTCGGTCCATCACCGGCAATGGCGCGGGCTTCTGCCATCACGTCTGCGACGCTGCGGGCGACGAATTCCTCCATATAGATGATGCGGATGCCCTGGTCCTTGGCCCATTGATGCTCATCGACTTCGTAATTGGAACTGCGAATGCCGATCTGCACCATGCGTTTCGGATCGAGAAGCCCCTCTTCGATGGCGCGGCGAAAGGGCGTGCCGTGGGTAAAGCGCTGGCCGCCGAAATAGCTGTCATTGGTGTCGGAATGGGCATCGAAATGAATGAGCCCGACCGGCCGCGATTTGGCCACTGCCCGCAGCACCGGCAGCGTGGTCAGATGGTCGCCCCCGGCGCAGAGCGGCAAAGCACCGGCAGCCACAACTGCCGCCACGCCGTCTTCTATCTGTTGCAGCGCCAGCATCAGGTCGATGGGGTTGACGGTCACATCCCCCGCATCGGCAATATTGGCAAGGCTGAACGGCTCGATTTTCGAGACGTGATGCACCCGGCGCATCAGGCTGGACTGGTTGCGCACTTCACGCGGACCATGGCGGGCGCCAGCCCGGTTTGTGGTGCCGCCATCCCAGGGAATACCGATCAGCGCGATATCAAGTCCTTCAGCCGAGGTGACAGCAGGCAGCCGCATGAAAGTGGCATGTCCGGCAAAACGCGGCACTTCAGCGGCATCGACAGGCTGGTGAAAGGATGAGGTCACGTGCGGGGTCCTTGGGTGCAGGTCGGATAGCCCATCCGAGCAAATCTCAAGACGGCTGTAAATGGGGAAAACCCGGATTTGCCTTTCCCGGCGCCCGGGCTATAGAACAGGGCAGCAATGATAGGGTATCGACATCGTGCAGATCCATTTCGACCAAGCTGGCGCCAGTTTTGATGGCCATGTGGCGCTGGAGCCGCTGACCATCACCTTCGACGAACAGCGGATCGGGGTGATTGGCCTGAACGGCTCGGGCAAGTCCACCTTTGCCCGTCTGATCAATGGCCTCGTCAAGCCGAGCAGCGGACATGTAACGTTGGATGGGCTGGATACGGTGAAAAATGCGAAGGCCGTGCAGGCGCGGACCGGCTTTATCTTCCAGAACCCAGCCAACCAGATCATCCTGCCGCTGATCGGTGAGGATATTGCCATGGGGCCGAAATCCCGTGGCCTGAAAGGCAAGGCGCTGGACGATGCCGTGGACAACGTTGCTGCAAGGCTCGGCATAACCCATCTGCTGCGCCGCCGCCCGCATGAACTATCCGGCGGCGAGCTGCAATTGGCGGCGCTGGCCGCTGTTCTGGTCAACCGGCCCGACCTGGTGATTTTCGACGAACCGACCAACCAGCTCGATTTGAAAAACCGGGCGCTGGTGGCTGGCACCATCGAGGCGCTGGAGGAACAGGCGCTGGTGATCAGCCACGATCTCGATCTGGTTGCCGGGTTTTCGCGGGTGCTGGTGTTTCACCGCGCCAAGCTTGCCTTCGATGGTCCGGCCAGCGATGCCATTGCCCGTTACCGCGAGATCGCCGCATGTTGAACAGCCTTCATGTCGAGGGCAATAGCTGGCTGCATCGGATGCCGGTTGGGACGAAGCTGGCCATCCTGATGGTGTTTGGCCTTGGCCTGGCGTTCAGCCTGTCCATGCCGCTCCAGGCCACGGCAGCCAGCGCCACCGGCGCGCTCTATTTCAGCCTGGGGCTTGGCGCACGGGCGGCCTTGCGGCGCATCCGCCCGATGCTGATCAGCATTGCCGTGCTTGGCCTCTTCAACATCTATGCGCTGGATCTCATCACCTCGGCAACGCTAACACTGCGGCTACTCGCCATCCTGTTTCTCGCCTGCGCCATCACCGCGACGACCTCGCTTGGCGCCTTCATGGAGACGCTTGACCGGTTGCTGGCCCCGCTTGATCGGCTGGGTCTGGTCCGGGCCGCCGATATCAGCCTGGCACTGGGGCTGACGCTGCGCTTCGTGCCTGACATCGCAGACCGTTATGAGGCGCTGAAGGCCGCGCATCAGGCACGTGGCATTCCCGTGCGGCTGCACCGGATGCTGGGACCGCTGTTTATTCTGGCCTTGAAAGAGGCCGATTCCATCGCCGAGGCCATTGACGCCCGCGGCATTCGCCGTCACGAAAAGAGAACAGACTGATGAGGAGATCACCATGACCACGCGAGACCTGGTTCTGATTGCACTGTTTGCCGCCATCGTCGTTGTCCTCGGGCTTATTCCGCCCGTGCCGCTCGGCTTCATTCCGGTGCCGATCACCGCCCAGTCGATGGGCGTAATGCTGGCCGGCTGCATCCTCGGTGCCAAGCGCGGGGCCTTGGCCTATGCGCTGGTCGTCCTGCTGGTGGCCATGGGCCTGCCGGTTCTGTCGGGCGGTCACGGCGGCCTGAACGCGCTGTTTGGTGCCACCGGCGGCTATATTTTCGGCTGGGTTCTCGGTGCTTTCGTCACCGGCCTTGCGGCTGAACGTTTTGCCCGCGCCTCGTCCACCGCCAGCGGCCAGACAATCGGCTTCTTTGCCGCCAGCATTCTCGGCGGTATCGGCGTCGTCTATGCCTGCGGCATGCCCTGGTGGAGCTTTGTGGCCGGCACCCCGATCGACAAGGTACTGATCGGCTCGCTGGCCTTCCTGCCCGGCGACCTGATCAAGGCCGCCATCGCCGCCCTTGCCGCCCGCGCCGTCATGGTCGGCTATCCGCTGCTGCCAAAGCGGGCGTAAATTTCTGTCATCTTTCCCGCGTATAGCATCCGCAAAGCAAAACGGCGGTTCCGGTTATGGATGACAGGCTGACAATTTCAGTGGAATTGGTGCAGCGTTTGATCGCTGACCAATTCCCGCAATTTTCATTGCTGGCCATCCAGCCGATCATACCAGGCGGTTGGAACAATCGCAGTTTCCGCCTTGGCTCCGAGATGATCATCCGTATGCCGAGCGCACAGCGCTATGAACAGCAGGTGGAAAAGGAGCAGCGCTTCTTGCCAATGCTGGCGCCACATCTGCCGCTTCCCATTACTGAACCAGTCGCAATGGGCCGCGCGGATCATTCCTACCCTTTCTCCTGGGGCATCTATCGATGGATTGACGGCGAAACGCCCTTGCCGACATGGATCGCAAACAGCGAGCAATTTGCGGTCGATCTCGGTGAATTTCTAAGAACACTTCATGGTCTTGACGGAGCCAACGGCCCGCTGGCCGGACCTCATAATTTTTATCGCGGCGGCTTGCTCGCAACCTATGATGAAGAAACCCGCACGACCATAACCAAGCTCGGCACCGACATCGATACGTCCCGCGCGACCGCGCTATGGGATCAGGCCCTTGCCAGTCATTGGCAGAGACCGCCGGTCTGGCTGCACGGCGATATCGCTCCCGGCAACCTGCTGGTCAAAAACGACCGGCTCTCTGCCGTGATCGATTTCGGCTCCTGCGGCACCGGTGATCCGGCCTGCGATCTCGCTATTGCCTGGACCATGATGGATTCCGTGGCTGCCAAGGTCTTTCGCACAACCCTTGGCCATGATGAGGCGACATGGGACCGAGCGCGTGGCTGGGCCTTATGGAAAACACTGATTACCTTGCAAAAACAAATAGAAACGCCTGAGACGGGCGCAACGGAAACCCAAGCCATGCTTGACCGCATCCTTGGATCAGATTTTCACGGCAACCACTGATACAGCCAATCCCTCAGCGCTTCCGATAGCGCCACCGGTTCGGCACTGTCTTTGTTCACAGCCGTCCAGGTGATCTCGACATCGGCGGCGCGGGTTTTGCCGCTTTCAACCGCAATGGCGAAGCCGACGGATTTGCCGCCGATCTTGTCCACCTGCACGGTGAAGCGCAGCGCATCGCCCGGTCCCAGCATCTCAAAGAGCCGCGCCTCGAATTTGGTGGCGCGAAACTCCGGCTCCTGATCTTCTGCGGGCCGTGCCTGCCAGAAGCGGTGGAGCGCTTCTTCACACAGCGCCAGCAGCGCGCTGTTGTTCAGCCGTCCACCCATGCCGACATCGCGCAGGCCGATCACCGTTTCGGCCACGTCCAGCCGTTCTCTTTTCGCCATTGCCCTTGCCCTCCATGCCGTGATCGCTCATGTAATGGAAAAGAGATTGGTCGCGCAAGTTTGGTGCGGCAGGAGGATGCGTGATGACAACCCGGCTCTATGAAAACCCGATCTTTCTGGAACACAACACGCCGGAGGGCCATCCTGAGCGGGCCGACCGGTTGCGCTCGCTGAATATCGCCCTGGAGCATCCGAATTTTTCCGCCCTGGAGCGCCATCAGGCCCAGCAGGCCAATGAGGATGCTGTCATGCTGGCCCATCCCGAAGAGCATTTCATCGCCGTCATGCGGCAGGTGCCGGAGGAAGAGGACCGCATCAACCAGCTGGAAGCCGATACCTATGCCTCGCAGAAAAGCCTGCAATGCGCCTTGACCGCCATCGGCGGGGCAATGGCCGCCGTGGACGATGTGATGACCGGTGCTGCCGACAATGTGTTCGTGGCAGGCCGTCCGCCCGGCCATCATGCGGAAAAAACCAAGGCGATGGGCTTTTGCCTGTTCAACACGGTGGCGATTGCTGCCCGCCATGCCCAGCAGGTCTATGGTGTCGAGCGGGTCGCCATCGTCGATTGGGATGTGCATCACGGCAATGGCACCCAGGATATTTTCTGGGACGATCCATCCGTGCTGTTCTGTTCCACCCACCAGATGCCGCTTTATCCCTGGACAGGCAAGAAGGATGAGGTTGGGCCGCACAATACCATCGTCAACGCGCCACTGTCGGCCAATAGCGGCTCGGACCATTTCCGCGAGGCGTTCAAATCGCGGGTGCTGACCGCTATCAATGATTTTTCCCCGGATCTCATCCTGATTTCCGCCGGGTTTGATGCCCATCACCGCGATCCGCTGGCGCAGATCAATCTGGTTGGCGAGGACTTCGACTGGGCAACTGGTCGGCTGATGGAAGTGGCCGACCGCTTTGCCAAAAACCGGGTCGTCAGCCTGCTGGAAGGCGGCTATGATCTGGAAGGCTTGGCCGAATCGGCTGGCATGCATATTTCGAGATTGATGAAGGGTTGAGTATGACCGACACCGCCGCCACCGATATTGCCGCTTATTCCTTTGAAAAGGCCGTGGCCGAGCTGGAAAGCATCGTGGCGCGGCTGGAGCGCGGCGATGTGGCGCTCGACGAATCCATCTCGATTTACGAGCGCGGCGAGTTGCTGAAGAAACATTGCGAGGCATTGCTCTCGGCAGCTGAAAACCGCATCGAGAAAATCCGGCTGGACCGGGCCGGCAAGCCTGTTGGTGCCGAGCCGCTGGACAAGGAATAGGCCTGATCCTGGCAGGCCCGCCGCAAGGAAGATGCGTTTCTCCCTTTGCCGAAGGACATTTAAGTCCTATATGCATCAATAGGGCAGTTTTGCTGGATCTGCCCAATCATGAACCTGGACCTCCTGTTTGACAGCGGCGCTCAGCGCCTGGGAAACCAACAGGATTTGCGGGAAAATGACATTGAATACTGTATGATTTCCCCCATTCATGGACCATTCAGGCCGTGCAGTGCATTCGGGAGGAAACTTGTGCAGCCGATAGTCTGAATGAAGAGAGAAAGAGGCTGGAGCCTGTGACATCGAAGCCAAACACGCCGTTGCTGGATCAGGTCGTGTTTCCGTCCGACCTTCGCAAGATCGAAGACAAGGACATGACGCAAGTGGCGCGTGAACTGCGCGACGAGATGATCGATGCCGTGTCGGTGACCGGTGGGCATCTGGGCGCCGGGCTTGGCGTGGTGGAACTGACGCTCGCCATCCACAAAGTTTTCAACACCCCGGAAGACCGGCTGATCTTCGATGTCGGACACCAATGCTATCCGCACAAGATCCTGACCGGGCGGCGTGAGCGCATCCGCACGCTGCGCCAGGAACATGGGCTTTCGGGCTTCACCAAGCGAGCAGAGAGCGAATACGATCCATTTGGCGCAGCCCATTCCTCCACGTCTATTTCCGCAGGCCTTGGCATGGCCGTGGCAGCCGAGCTTGGCCAGACCGACCGCAAGGTCATCGCTGTGATCGGCGACGGCGCCATGTCGGCGGGCATGGCCTTTGAGGCGCTGAACAATGCTGGCGCGCTGGATGCACGGCTGATCGTCATTCTCAACGACAATGACATGTCGATTGCCCCACCAACCGGCGCGATGAGCGCCTATCTGGCGCGGCTTGCCTCCGGGCGCACCTATATGGGCATGCGCGAGATCGGCAAGAAACTCACCGCCTATCTCGGCAAGAATATCGACCGGGCCATTACCCGCGCCGTCGAACATGCACGCGGCTATGTGACCGGCGGCACGATGTTTGAGGAAATGGGCTTTTACCATATCGGCCCGATCGACGGCCATTCCTTCGATCACCTTCTGCCGGTGCTGCGCAATGTGCGCGACAATGCCAAGGGGCCGGTGCTGATCCATGTGGTGACGCAGAAGGGCAAAGGCTATGCGCCCGCCGAGGCCGCTGCCGACAAATATCACGGCGTCAACACGTTCGATGTCATCACCGGCACCCAGGCCAAGGCCAAGCCGAATGCGCCGAGCTATACCGCCGTGTTTGCCGATGCGCTGGTGGAAGAAGCCCGCCATGACGATAAGATCGTCGGCATTACCGCCGCCATGCCATCCGGCACCGGGCTCGACAAGCTGAAAACCCTGTTCCCGGAACGGACCTTCGATGTCGGCATTGCCGAACAGCATGCCGTGACCTTTGCCGCAGGCCTTGCCGCCGAGGGCTATAAGCCATTCTGCGCGCTCTATTCTACCTTCCTGCAACGCGGCTACGATCAGGTCGTCCATGACGTTGCAATTCAGGGCTTGCCAGTGCGCTTTCCCATCGACCGCGCCGGTTTCGTCGGCGCCGATGGTCCGACCCATGCCGGATCGTTCGATACCGGTTTTCTGGCCAGCCTGCCTGGTTTCGTGGTGATGGCGGCAGCGGATGAAGCAGAGCTGAAGCATATGGTGCGCACCGCCGCCGCCTATGATGAGGGTCCGATTTCCTTCCGCTATCCACGCGGCGAAGGCGTTGGCGTCCAGATGCCGGAGCGTGGCGAGATTTTGCAAATTGGCAAGGGCCGGATCATCAAGGAAGGCTCGAAAGTGGCGCTGCTGTCCTTCGGGACAAGGCTGGCCGAATGTCTTGTCGCAGCCGAAGATCTCGATGCCGCTGGCCTGCCGACGACTGTGGCCGATGCCCGTTTTGCCAAGCCGCTCGATCTCGACCTGATCCGCCAGCTTGCCCGCCATCATGCCGTGCTGATCACGGTCGAGGAAGGTGCTGTCGGCGGTTTCGGATCTCAGGTCCTGCATATGCTGGCCAATGAAGGCCTGCTCGACCACGGCCTCAAAGTTCGCAGTCTGGTTCTGCCGGATCTGTGGATGGATCAGGCCAAGCCTGACGTCATGTATGAAAAGGCAGGCCTCGACGCCAAGGGTATCGTTTCGACGGTGTTCACGGCGCTGTCACTTGATGCCTTGGCCCAGGATAGCCTGGCTTAAAGATAGCATCGGCGGCCCTTCAGCGGACGATACTCCGGATAGTGTTAAATACCAAAACGCCGCTGACGATTAAGCCAGCGGCGTTTTGTTGACTTACACCCACCAAGCATGGTGGACAGTTCGATCAGAATTCCGACCATTCCTGTTTCACGGCGGCGGACGATGCACCTCCGCCGAAGGCCTTGCCGATCTTGGAGGCAAGAGCACGGGCGGGAGAAGCAACCGGACGCTGCGATGGGCTGGCAACTGCCGGATGTCCGGCAAATGACCTCCGACCCGCAAGCTGGAACTGGCTTACAAGCGTCTTCAGACGGTTGGCTTCGGTGGCAAGAGCGGCAGCGGCGGCGGTCGATTGCTCGACCATGGCCGCATTTTGCTGCGTCGTCTGGTCCATCTGGTTGACCGCCGAATTGACTTCCGCAAGACCGGTGGACTGTTCCCTTGCCGATGTAGCGATTGCTTCCATCAACTGGTTGATCTGGACCACGTGATCGCCGATCGACTTCAGGGCAACACCGGTTTCACGCACCAGCTTGACGCCGCTATCGACTTCCGAAGAGGAGTTCTGGATCAGACCCTTGATTTCCTTGGCAGCCTGGGCAGACCGTTGCGCCAGCTCACGCACTTCCTGGGCAACCACCGCGAAGCCCTTACCGGCTTCACCAGCACGCGCTGCCTCGACACCGGCATTCAGTGCAAGAAGGTTGGTCTGGAAGGCGATTTCATCGATCACGCCGATGATGTTGGAAATCTGCTGCGAGCTTTCCTCAATCCGCTTCATGGCGTTTTCGGCCTGATTGACGACTTCCGACGACCGCACGGCGTTCTGGGTGGCGGTAATTGCAACGGAACGGGCCTCTTCAGTGCGCTGCGAGGAATTGGTCACATTGACGGTGATCTGGTCAAGCGCCGCCGCTGTTTCTTCCAGGGCAGCGGCCTGCTGCTCGGTCCGCTTGGACAGATCGTTGGTGCCATCGGCAATTTCACGGGTGCCGTTTTCCATGCCTTCGACGGTCTGGAGAACGGAGCCAATTGTCGTTCCGAGTTGTTGCAACGATGCATTGAAATCCTGACGCAGCGATTCATATTCAGCAGCGAAGGGATCGTTGAGCTGGAAGGAAATATCGCCCTGCGCCAGCCGCTTCAGGCCTTCACCGAGGGTTTGCGTCGCAAAGCGGAGATTCACCGCTTCTTGCTCCGCACGCTGCTGATGAGCAGCCTGGGTCTGCGCCGTTTCCTGGCGGCTGACATTAGCCTGCTCTTCCAGCTGGCGATTGGCAATGGCATTTTTGCGGAACACTTCAACCGCATCGGCCATATGACCGACTTCGTCGCGGCGGCCAATGCCGGGGATGTCGATTGCTGTCTCGCCGGTCGCCAACGCACGCATCGAAGCCGTGATCCGGGTCAGTGGCGCAATCATGCCCTTGTTGAGGAGCAAAAGCGAAAAACCGATCAGCAAGACAAGCAACCCGCTGCCTATCAGGATATTGCGGCGCGCATCATAGGCGGCTTCGTCGGCAGCTTTCTGGCGCACGCTGAGAAGCGCGCTTTCCTCGTCGGCAATGTCCTTGGCCTTGGCGCGTATACCATCCATGTAGGTCTTGCCTGCACCGGAAATTTCCAGCTGGCGGGCCTGATCGCGGGTCGCCGGGTCTTTCATCAGGGCAAGTTCCTTGGCAACGACTTTCGCTTGCCAATCCTGAACCATGGCATCCAGGTCGGCGAGACGCTTCTGCTGGACCTGATTGTCAGATGTCAGGCTGCGAACAGCTGCGTAAGCATCGGCATAATTCTTCAAGCCTGCCTTTTGCGGATCAAGGAATTTCTCATCGGCTTCCGACAAAAGATAGGCGCGAATACCGGTTTCCTGATTGACCATGGCGGCAACGATGGCGTCCATCTTTTGCAGCACTTGATAGGTATGCACCGTCCATCCCGACGATTGCTCCTGATTGGAGAGCGAACCCCAGCTGACCACATTCACAACAAGACTGACAGCAAGTAAGATTGCAAATGTCAGACCAATTTTTGCTACGATCCGTATATTATCCAGAATTTTCATCGTCCAGTTCCCTCATTCGCGAACTTGAAGAGATGAATTCTTTCAAGAGGCGAGGCGTTGCTATCTCAAAACATGATTATTTGGGCGACAGTCCAGCATCATGCCGGGATAAACACAATCTTGGGAATCCCCCTCCCTTGATTGCAACTCGTCACTCGGTTTTTAGATTTATTGTATATGCATTAAAAAATCTATAATAATATAAATACATTCGCATCATCGAGAAGCACAACCGCTAAACATTGAAGAAAATACATATGAATATGCCTAGTATATAATCTACCCAGACGCGAATAATGTTTTTTATTTCAATTTTTGGATATGTCGCATTCCCTATACATGAAACATATTTTCCGCATCCCCAAGTTGAAACATAAAATATTATTCATGGCTGAATATTTATTCATGCTCATTTAGTTACTTTCACTTTACAATTTAACTTTGACAAAAATCAATTTTGCGCTCCATGTGCCGATGCATATCAAACCGCTTATAATTTGCATTTTTGACCAGCAAATAATTGGAATCATTTAAAAAAACGCTGGAAAATGAGAGAGTGATCCTACCTCAGTAAAATTGACGTCTATCAAAAGATACGTTCTACGAGTATCGAGGGGAAAAATGCTTACACTCCTGGACGACAGGCAAAGGCTTTTCATTGTCGAAGCCAAGGAAAAGCCTTTGCCCTTCTCCATCAACTCCCGACTGTAAAATGATAGCGAAGATTTCAAACCTTCAATGCTGATGATTGTCACGCTGGCAATTGCGGTAGCTCGACAGCATCGGCTGCATCGCTCAATGCTGCGTTGAACCGACCTGAAAGGAGGAAGACCCGTAGCGTTTCGGGCTTCCCCTCCACCTTCTAATATAAAGGCTCTGACATGCTGACGCATCCTCGCCTTGAAGGCATTGCAAATATCTCAAATGCATTACAGCGAACCTTTGTGCGCCATATATGGCGCACAAAGGTTCGCTGTAGCTCTTTATATCTGCTGCATAATTTTCAAAAGGAATACGAAGAGTCATCTTCAATGACTCTTCGTATAAGAGTGGCGGGGAGGTTGAACTCGTCATCCTCTATCTTTTGGGTTCAGTTTGTCTCTTCGGGAAACGTGGGCCCCATTTTTCCCAAGACAAACTCTAGAATTCCGACCATTCCTGTTTGACGGCTGCCGCCGCTGTGCCGCCCCCAAAGGCCTTGCCGAGCTTGGAAACCAGCGAGCGAGCGGGAGAGGAAACCGGACGCTGCGATGCAGCGCTGGAGACAGGATGAGCCTGACCCACCGAGGCGGTATATTTCGCCATTTCCGGACCATCCTCCAGCTTGAACTGGCGCAACAGATCCATCAGCGCATCGGCTTCCGAGGCGAGCGTATGGCTGGCTGCGGTCTGCTCTTCCACCATGGCGGCGTTTTGCTGCGTGCCCTTGTCCATGTCGGTGACGGCCACGTTGATCTCCGAGAGACCCGTCGATTGCTCCCGCGAAGCGGTGACGATGGCCGTGACATTTTCGCTGATGTGCTGGACAGCCGTGACGATCTGCTCCAGTTCGCGGCCGGTCTCTCCGACCAGCGACACGCCTGCCCCAACCTGGGCGGAGGATGCACTGATCAGCACCTTGATTTCCTTGACGGCCTTGGCAGAGCGCTCTGCCAAGGCCCGCACTTCCTGGGCCACCACGGCAAATCCCTTACCTGCATCGCCGGCGCGGGCCGCTTCCACTCCGGCATTGAGCGCCAGGAGATTGGTCTGGAAGGCAATATCCTCGATGACACCGATGATATTGCCGATTTCGCCGGAGGACTTCTCGATCTCGGTCATGGCGGCTACGGCGTTTCTCACCACTTGGCCGGAGCGTTCAGCACCGGTGCGGGTGGTGGCCACCAGCTGGCCGACATCTTCGGCGCGCCGGGCGCTGTCTTTCACGGTGCGGGTTACCTGCTCAAGGGCGGCTGCGGTTTCCTCCACAGAGGCCGCCTGTTGCTCGGTCCGCTTGGCCAGATCGTCGGCCGACGCACGGATTTCCGCCGCCCCGGCGTTGATCGCCTGGGCATTGGCGCCCACCGTTTTCAATGCGGCCTGCAACTTGGCAAGGGATTCGTTGAAATTCACCCGCAGCCCATCCAGCCGCTCGACAAAGGGCATGGTAAGGCGATGGGCGACATTGCCGTTGGCGAGTGCCGAAAGCCCTTCCGCCAATTGCACGACAACGAAGGAAATTTCGTCGGCTTCCTGCTGTTTCTGGGCCTGGGCGGCCTGCTGTTCATCTTCCGAACGGCGGCGCATGGCATCGGCTTCCTCGGTCAGGCGCAGTTTTTCAATCGCCGCATCCTTGAAGACCAGCACGGCTTTTGCCATCCGGCCCACTTCATCGGCGCGGTTGATAGCGGGAACATCGACACCATGATCGCCGGAGGCCAGCTTGCTCATCGCGACAGTCATACCGGTGATCGGGTTGACAATGGAACGCGCCAGAAGCCAGATCAGCAGGACGGCCAATCCGCCGGCGAGCGCGCAACCGGCCAACAACGCCAGTTCAAGACGCGACTGCGCATCGCGCTGGATTTCCCGCTGCTCGTTGCCCATCGACACCACCACGGTCTTTGCCTTGGCGGCGGCATCGCGAAACGCATCCAGTTCGCCCTTTGATGCATAGACACGAGTGATCTCTTCTATCATCTTCCCGCTTTTGCGGGCTTCCAGCTGGGGCAAGACCAATTGTGTATGAAATCTGTCGGCCGCCGTCTTGATATCGTCCAGCATGGACTGAACGGCCTGATGACCGGCAGCGGCAGCACGGGCCTCATCCATGGATTTCAGCATTTTGTCGCGGCTGTCGAAGACGGCCTTAT
Organism: Agrobacterium vitis; assembly: GCF_013337045.2. Taxonomy (NCBI): domain Bacteria; kingdom Pseudomonadati; phylum Pseudomonadota; class Alphaproteobacteria; order Hyphomicrobiales; family Rhizobiaceae; genus Gillisella; species Gillisella vitis. Next base: position 467,518 of record NZ_CP118259.1, on the reverse strand, counting down.
AGGTGCTGTCGGACCCCAAAAGCAGATAGCCCCGTTGATTGACCGCCTCTTCCAGCATCGCCTGGAGCGTCAAATCCAGCGCGTAACCGACCTGTTCGATCTGGGCATGTTCTTCAAGCGCCGCCTTGACCTGCCGGCCCTGGAGAAAAACCACGGCAGAAGCAATGAAGCAGCCCGCCATGATCGCGACGAAGGTCAGGTAGAGTTTTTTGCTGAGGGACAAATCCTGAAAAGACATGGGGGCCTGCTTCCTATTCTCACTGCATTTGAGCGGCAGCGATTGCCGCGCGCCATGTGAAAGCCCGATACTCAGGTAGGAAACGTCACAAAGCCGCGAAAAAGCGATCCAAACCTATCAGGCGTGGATGTCACGATCCGGCTATTCGACGTCATCCTTGCCAGGACCTTTTCAGATCCCGGAGACCATCCCTGGCTTTCATTCGAGGCGAGTATTGCCGCAGTGGGTCTAAAAAAGTGTTACAGCTGTACCGTGAATAAGCACATGTACACATTTGACCACCAATTCCGAACCTCGGGCTTGTGTGGATTTGACGAGTGTTAAAAAAGACCTGTCCGAAAGTATCAGAGTAGGCCTCCTGCCCCTGCCCAAGCCTTGTCCAATTGCCGCAGTTTTCCTCTTGTGGAACGCGGAAAGCGATGGCAGCGATCGTACGGCCTAGCCTGACAAGGGCAAGAGGCTTGCAAGTCGCAGCATAAACCGGCATTGACGGGGCATGACCCAATCGCCAAACCCCCAATCGCCAAGCTCCCAATCGTCGGAACCCCAACGTCTCGACCAGTTGCTGGTTGCTCTCAATCTTTTCGCCAGCCGCTCGCGCGCCCGCGACGCCGTGCAGCGTGGCGGCGTCAAGGTGAACGGCCGCATAGTGACCAAGCCGAGCCTGACCTTCTCCCCTGATGTGACGATCGAAATCGACGATCCGGCCCAGGATTACGTGTCGCGCGCCGCGCTGAAGCTGGTGGCTGGCCTCGATCACTTCAAGCTCGACCCCAAGGACCAGATCTGTCTCGACGTCGGTGCGTCCACCGGCGGCTTTACCGAAGTGTTGCTGCATCGCGGCGCCGCCCATGTGATTGCCATTGATGTCGGCCATGAACAGTTTCATCCCCGGCTGGAAAGCGATCCCCGCACCACCAATATCGAAGGGCTGAATGCCCGCTATCTGGAGCCGGAGGATATCGGCAATCAGGAGTTTACCTTCCTGGTCTCCGATGTGTCGTTCATTTCGTTGAAACTGGCCCTGGTGCCTGCTCTCGAAATGGCCGAGCCAGGCAGCCATTGCCTGCTGCTGGTCAAGCCGCAATTTGAGGCGGGCCGCGAGGCCATCAGCAAGGCGGGCCTGCTGAAGGAGCCGGAAACCGCGCCGCTGGTCGCTGCCGAGCTGGAACGCTGGTTGAGCGAAGACATGGGCTGGACAAGCCTTGGCCTGATCCCCTCGCCGATTGCCGGGGGCGATGGCAATGTGGAATTCCTGCTGGCAGGGCGAAAGCCGGAAGAACAGCCTGAGGACGCAGAATGAGCACCGAAACCCTGACGATCAACAGCCTCGGCGCCCAGGGCGATGGCATTGCCAATGGTGCGGACGGCCCGGTCTATGTGCCATTTTCCCTGCCCGGCGAGCGGGTGGCTATCGCCCGCGTCAAGGACCAGGGCACGATCATGTCGATTGCCTCGGCCTCGCCGGAGCGGATCGAGCCGGTCTGTCGGCATTTCGGCCCTGACGGGGTCGGCGGAACCTGCGGCGGCTGTTCGCTTCAGCACATGGAAAAATCCGCCTATAACGAATTCAAACGCTCAACATTGATCGCGGCGCTGAAATCCAAGGGCATCGAGACCGAGGTAAACCCTCTGGTCGAGGCCTTTCCCGGCGAACGGCGGCGGCTGGTGTTCACGGCCCGCAAACGCGAAAAGGGCCTGTTGATCGGCTTCAACCAGGCCGCGTCCCGCCATATCGTCGAGCTGGAGGAATGTCCCGTCACATCCGCGGGCATTCTCGCCCGGCTGGATGACCTACGCGCTATTGGAGCAGCGATTGCCACCGGATCGGATCATTTCCGCATGACGGTGACGGAAACCACCACCGGGCTGGACGTGTCGCTTGACGGCGTGCGGGGCGGCCTGCCGGACCGCGAGCGCCGGGCGATTACCGAAGTGGTGTTGAAAATGCGCGGCGTGGCCCGCGTTTCCGTCAATGGCGAAATCGTCATTGAACCGCATAAGCCGATGCTGGATTTCGGCGGGGCGCTGGTCGCCATGCCGCCCGGCACCTTTACCCAGGCAACCCGCCAGGCCGAAGAGGCCATGACCGCCTTGGTCCTCGACCATGTCGGCAAGGCCAAGCGGGTGGCGGATCTGTTTTGCGGCATCGGCACATTTGCCCTGAGACTGGCCCGCCAGGCCCAGGTTCTCGCGGTCGAATCCGACGAAAAGGCGGTGAAGGCGCTGGATCTGGCCGCCCGCAACACCAAGGGCCTGAAGCCGATCAAGGCCGAAAAGCGCGACCTGTTTCGCCGCCCGCTGATGGTTTCGGAACTGAAGGGGCTGGACGCCGTGGTCTTCGATCCGCCACGGGCCGGAGCCGAGGAACAATGCGCCGAACTCGCCCGCTCGCAGGTGAAAACCATCGTCGCCGTCAGCTGCAATGCGCTGACCTTGGCCCGCGACCTGTCAATCCTGATGGCTGGCGGCTACCGCATTACCGCCGTCACGCCCATCGACCAATTCCTCTGGTCGCCGCATGTCGAAGTTGTGGTGGCCCTGACGAAGGCCTGAGACGAAGGGCTGAGATCAATACTGCCGCAGCTTGCCGCTACCAACCGCATTGGCGCAGCGGCAGCTTTCCCCGACCCGGCCCGGACTGGCGGGGCAGGAATACCGCCCCGCACCCGCATCGCTGGCCGGTGACTTGATGATGCAGACATAACGCGGCGGACGGACATTGCCGCCCTGCTGTGGGCCGCCCTGCTGCGGAATATTCCGATTGGTCGTATCCGGCTGCGCCTGGGCAAGCTGGACGAGAGGCGTGGAGAACGATCCTTCCGCAGCATAACCGTTCACCGCGCCCATAGACAGAACCATTGCAATCAGCAGACCACGCATCATTTTCCTCCAAAGGGCAGTGATGCGGAAAGATAGAGGGCAATCCGTGAAGATCTGCTGAACACCACGAGGACCGCAATGGCAATGGCTCAAATACCTTCTGCGAAACCGATTAGACGTTGGAATCGATGTAGAACCTCATTGGAGCCCAGCTCACTCCAATTTCGATCTTTCCGTCGGTAAAAATACTGCCATTGTTTTGACTGAAGGTCACGGAAAGGTCACCTCCTTGCTGGGTCAACTGCACCGTTGTTGCGTCTACTTGACGGCCATCTGCCAGAAAGGAACGACTGTAAGATGAACCACCACCCGTTAGACCCAGTGTAAAATTGAATGCCGAACCCTGAGGGGTAACGCTGAGCGTGATGGTGCCGGATTGTCCGAGCCTATCATAATTTCCGTTTGCGTTAATTTGATTGGCAATAAAGGTTTGCAATATACCTTTGCCAACCTCCGGATTTGTCGCGATCAGAATGCCAGCCACATACGGCTGATTGATATTGGTCCCGGTCTTGAACGAATTTTTCGTTGGATTCACGGATGTAAAGTCGACCATTTGCAATTTCTCCCTAATTGCAATCAACACCATACATCACCAATAATTGCATAAAAAATACACGCAATCAATGTATTGAAGTATCCAAGGTTGAATTCGTATTTACTTACATGGCCTTCTTCGTCAAAAACGCCTCGAAAGCTGCGCGCGCCTCGGCGCTTTTCAGCCGGGCGGCAAAATGCGCCAGCTCTTCGTCAAGGCGGGCCAGGACCAGGCTTCGGTCACCCCGCAGCAGATCCCGGGCGATTTTCAGGGCCTGGGGCGGTTTTTTGGCAAGGCTTGCGGCGAGCGCCAGGGTTTCGCGCTCGACCGCATCCGGCTCGACCACTTTCCAGATCAACCCGGCCTCGCGCGCTTGCTCGGCTGAAAATCCTTCCCCCAGCGCCAGAAGTGCGAAGGCGCGCTGGTGGCCCATGGCAAGCGGCGCAAGCAGGCTGGAAGCCGCTTCCGGCACCAGCGCCAGATCAACGAACGGCGTCTTGAACAGGCTGCGGCTGGAGGCAATCGTCAAATCACAATGCATGTTGAGGGTCGTACCGATGCCGATGGCCAGACCATCGACGCCGGACACCAGCGGCTTTTCCGTCGCCACCAAAGCCCGCAGCACCAGGGCTGCGGCTGGAAGTTTGCTGCCGTCAGACAGGGCATAGGCGAGGAAATCCCCCATGTCATTGCCTGCGGTAAAACAACCTTCGGTGCCAAGGAATGCGACGGCACGCACCGTGTCATCGGCATGCGCCTCATTCAGGCCGTCAGTGATGCGGTGATACATCGCCTCGGTAATGGCATTTTTCTTATCCGGCCGGTTGAAGCGGATGACCAGCACGCCGGGATGGGTTTCGGGCCGCTCGACAAGGATATGCTCGCTCATGATTTAGGCCTCCAGCACAGCGCGGGCAGCAGCAAGACTAGCCCCGCCGCCGACCACCGCCTGTTTCAGGCCCGAACTTTCGGCCAAGAGGTTTTCCGCTACAAACCGGCAAAGCGCCACGCGCTTGTCGTCTTCCCCCTGCGCCAACGCCCCCTTGGCCAGATAGGCGCCGGTAAGGGTCAGGCCAAACAGCCGCTGATAGGGCGTTGCACCGGCAAGCGCTTCGGCTTGGGCGCCCTCGCCTAGCCGGGCCAACAGGTATTCCGTCGCATCTTCCAGATCGCGGATCGCGGCCAGCAGCCGGGTCGCCGTTTCGCCGAAGCCGGGCCGGTTGCTGGCATCGACAGCCACGGCAAGGGCTTTCAACTCGCTGAGGAAGCCACGCACATGCGCACCCTCGGCCAGCGGCAGCTTGCGCACCACGAGATCGATCGCCTGGATACCGTTGGTGCCTTCATAGATCGGCGCAATGCGGGCGTCACGCAGCAGGCGGGCAGCGCCCGTCTCTTCGATAAAGCCCATGCCGCCATGCACCTGAATGCCCATGGAGGCGACATCGACGCCGATGTCGGTGGCAAAGCTCTTGGCAATCGGCGTTAAAAACGCGGCACGCGCCTGCCAGTGGCGGGCCTCATCGCCTTCGCTATGGTGGCTCATGTCGATGGCATGGGCGCAGGAATAGCAGATCGCCCGCGCCCCTTGGGTCAACGCCTTCATGGTCAAAAGCGTGCGGGCGACATCCGGATGCTCGATGATCGGGCTCATGCCCGCACCGGTCCAGCCGGGGGCCTTGCCTTGGGTGCGCTCCCGCGCATAGGCGGTGGCAAGCTGGGTGGCAGCTTCGGCAATCGCCACGCCCTGCATGCCGACGGCCAGCCGCGCATTGTTCATCATCGTGAACATGCAGGCGAGGCCCTTGTTTTCCTCGCCGATCACGTAGCCAATCGCGCCCGGATCATCGCCAAACCGGCCATCGCCAAAAATCATCGTGCAGGTGGGAGAGCCGTGAATGCCCAGCTTATGCTCCAGCGAATGGCAAAACAGGTCATTGCGCGCGCCAAGCGAGCCATCGTCATTCACCAGGAATTTCGGCACCAGAAACAGCGAGATGCCGCGTGTACCCGCAGGCGCATCGGGAAGCCGTGCCAGAACCAGGTGGATGATATTGTCTGTGGCGTCGTGTTCACCCCAGGTGATGTAAATCTTCTGACCGAAAATCCGATAGGTGCCATCGTTTTGGCGCTCGGCGCGGGTTTTCATCACACCCAGATCAGAGCCTGCATGGGGCTCGGTGAGATTCATGCTGGCCATCCATTCACCGGAGACCATTCTGTGCAGGAATTTTTCCTTCAGTGCCTCGCTGCCATGGGCGGTCAATGCCTCTGAAGCACCCATGGTCAGAACTGGCCCCAGTGCAAAGCCCATCGAGCCAGCATTCCACATTTCCAGCGCCGCAACGTTGAGCAGATGCGGCAGGCCTTGTCCGCCATAGCGTTCCTCGGCCACCAGCCCGTTCCAACCACCTTCAGCCCAGCGGCGATAGAGATCGGCCCAGCCATCCGGCAATTGTACCTTGCCATCCACCAGTTTCGCGCCCTGCCGGTCGCCATTTGCGGCCAGCGGTGCGATCTCATTGGCAGCAAACCGACCAGCCTCCTCCAGAATGGCATCGGTCAAATCCTCGGAAAGATCGCCAAACCGGCCCTCTTCCAACGCCTGCGCCATGCCAGCAACCTGTTTCAGGGTAAAGGCAATTTCCTCCACGGGGGCCTTGTACATCGCATTCTCCTCCGCCAAATCCCGGCTTGCAGCGGGCCACTCCCGACCCGGACAGTTCCTGACACTCCAGCTAATTGATTTTTACGTAAACGTCAATAAATCGCAAGCTCATTCGGGCATTCCCGCCAGTTGATCCGGGCGTCACAATCGGAGCATATAGGGTAGGCCGCAAGCCTTGGAATAACCGCGACGCGAGGAAGTTCAATACCCATGCTGACAGCGACCACCCCCATTCCCGGCTTAGTATGGGCCTATCATATCGACGCCCGCCATCAGAGCGCCACGCGCCTGCCGATGGATGCGACACTGACGGGCCTGATGCCGGAACAGGGGTTTCTCTGGCTGCACCTCAATCTTGCCGATGTGCGGGTACCCGGCTTTATCGAACAGTTTCCGGGCCTGAGCGAAGCCGCTCGCGCCGCGCTGATCAATCATGAACATCACGCAGCACTCTCGGTGGACGAGCAACTGATCTATGGGACGCTGGTGGATTTTCAGCGCGAATTTGCCGCCGCCACCCGTGACATCGGCTGGCTGCATTTTGCGCTGTCCGACCGGTTCATCATCACCACACGGCTGCAACCGATCCGCTCGGTGGATATTTTGCGCGGTGCTATCGAGAAAAACCCGGCGAAATTCGCCTCGCCCATGCAGGTCTATGAAGTGCTGGTGGCGGAGTTTCAGCGCGGCATCATGGCGCTGGTGCTGGAACTGATGGAAGAGATCAACCGCATTGAGGATGTCGTCTATGATGAGGACATGCGCGACGAGCGCACCCAGCTTGCGCCGCTGCGCCGGGTGATCGTGCGGCTGCATCGGCATTTGCGGGGAATGTTGAGCATGATGCGGCGCGCCAATGCCGTGGATGAGGACGAAATGCCCGCCGGTTTCGAAGATGTGGCGAGCCGCCTGACCAACCGGCTGGAAGCCGCCGACCACGATGTCTACGCGCTGCATGAGCGCGCCCGGCTGCTGCATGAAGAAATCGACAGCAAGCTCTCCTCCGAGACCAACCGGCATCTCTACATCCTGTCGCTGATGACGGCCTTCCTCTTGCCGCCATCGCTGGTGACAGGCTTTTTCGGAATGAACACCTCGCATCTCCCCTTTACCAGCGGGCCGGAAGGATCGGCCTATGCGATTGCCTTCATCCTCGGGTCGATCTTTCTCGCCTGGTTTATTCTGAGGCGTGCCAGAATTCTCTGAAAACGCAAAACGCCCGGCGCAACCAGCACCGGGCGTTTTATCAGTGAAGAATTTCGCTTAATAATAAGGCGAGTAGCACTGCTGGCGCACGCCGCTATAGGTCACGAACGTATTGCTGTAGGAATCATAGCTGCGGTAGCGACCGGCACACCAATCGTAATGGCGCGGATTGATGCCATTGCTATAGGCAGGTGCCGCGGGTGCCGGGCGTGGCTGCGAGGCGATGGCCCCACCGATCAACGCACCGGCGGCAAAGGCTGCCAGCGGATACCAATGGCCATCATGGTGACGGCGGTAACCAGGGCGCGGGCCATCGTAACCCCGGTAGCCACGGTAATAGCCACCGCCACGTCCGTAACCATCGTCATAGCCGCGCCACTGGACCTGCTCCACCGGAACAGCAGATTGCGCCACTGGCTGCAATGTGTTCAGAGGCATGGCATCGGCGGATATAAAAGATGTTGCCAGAACAGCCAATGCCGTACCGGCCACTGCAACGCGTTTGATGAAGGTCATGATCGTCGTCTCCATATGATCAATAGAGATAGGGAGGAGAAGCTCGCCTGTCCAGATCACGTCTCATCACAGTTATTAGACGCATGATACGGAACGGCAATACTTACCCTTATTGCCCTCACCCTAGCCAGGTGCGGATGAACCGGCGATTAATACATCTACCACTCATCTGTCCGCTGCCAGACAAGCCTCGCGAAACGCAGCCGGCCTAAAGCTTGGGAAAGTTTCTTTTAACAAGCATCCGGTAATTTACGTGTATCCGGTCATTCACTTGGGCGACAGCCAATGCGGCAGCTCGTCATCCTTTGTGTGGAGAGTGCGTTCGATGTCCAAATTGAGATATTATGCCGCCCCCAAAACGACGGCTCTGGAAAACAAGCCTCCCAAGGCCGTCCACAGCGAATTCTTGCGGACCGGCAAGATCATCCGCGATGAGGACGACTGGCTGGCCGACGAGAAGCGCTATCTGACCCACGAGGAAGTGGCCGTGCGCACCGCACGTCGGCTGGAAGCGGCGGCAGAGACCACCCATCAGCGCATCAACGGCTTTCACAAGTCCATCCGCTTTCCCAAACTGCTATTTCACCAGACACTTCAGGATATTCCGCATCTGGGTTACTGTCATGTCACGGCCTCGCGGTCGAATTTCGCCCAATATGCCGATGTGAAATGGGCTTTCTATTTCGCCAATTTCAATGCCGAGGTCGGCGGCGAGGACAGTTTCTTCCAGAAGATCACGCCGCAATATGGCCGGATGTATTTTGCCGTAGCGCTGAAACCTGACAAAGCCAAACGCGAAATGACCGTGGATCGCTCGATCCGCGAAGACGGCCTGCTGTTTCGCACCAGCGATCCGAAAGTGGCGCTGAAAAACGTGCTGCTCTTGGGCGCACGCACCTCGGCACTGCGCAAGATCATCGCCAGCATGTGACACAAGCCAGGTCTGATCCTTCGGATCAGACCTCGATTTCGACGTCGCCTGTCGGACGGGAGCAGCAGGCGAGGATATAGCCTTCCTCGATTTCGTCATCGAGAATGCCGCCATTGTGGTTCATGTCCACGTCGCCCGACAGCTTCATCACCCGGCAGGTGCCACAGAGACCGGATTCGCAGGCGGCACCGATGCGCACGCCGATGGAGCGGGCGGCTTGCAGCACGGTAAAGCCCGGCTCGCACAGCGCTTCCTTGCCCGCTAGCGTGAAGGCGACCTTATGCGGCTTCACCTCGCCCGTCGGATCGGCTACCACCACCATCGGCTCGGGCGCCACCGGCTGGAAGGTTTCCTCGTGGTAACGGCTCATGTCGAACCCGGCACCGGCCAGCGATTCCCTGACTGTGGCCATGAACGGTTCCGGCCCGCAGCAAAACACCGTGCGATCGAGAAAATCCGGTGCCAACAGGCCGATTTTCGCCTTGTCGATAAAGCCGCGCAGACCAGACCAGAGCTGCGAGCGCTGCAATTGCTCGACAATGAAGCCAAGCTGGAAGAAGGGCAGATAACGGGCCTTATATTCCAGTTCCCAGCGGAAAATAATGTCGTCAGGTGAGCGAGCGCAGTGGATGAAGGCGATGTCGCTATCCGGCTGGCGGTCGGCCATGTCGCGGGTCATCGACATCATCGGAGTAATGCCGGAGCCCGCCGAGATGAACAAATATTTCTCGCCCGGATGTTTCACATAGGAAAAATCGCCGAGCGGCCCGAAGGCCTTGATCTTCATGCCGGGCTTGAGGTTTTCAAACATCCAGCGGGTGCCGATACTGTCCTTCTGCGCCTTGACCGTCACCGCCACCGTATAGGGCCGCGACGGGCTGGAAGACAGCGTATAGGTGCGCATCACAGGTTCTGGACCGACCGGCAGTTCCAGCGTCACGAACTGGCCGGGCAGATAGCGGAACCAATGGCCCGGCCTGTCCGACTTGAAGGTGAAGGTCATCACGTCAGGCGCTTCCGGCGTCCAGGCCACGCATTCCAGCAGATGTTCCCGGTCCGACCAGGGCCGCATCTCATCGACATGCCGATAGATCTTGTCCACCGCCATGATCAGGCCACGACCGACAAGGGGGATTTCTGCGCGGATTTATCGCCTCCCAGACGGTCCACCATGAAATTGGCATACCATTCGACGAACTGCATCACGCCGCCTTCATGATCGGGCGAATAGGGGCCGGGCTCATAAGCGGGCGAACGAATGCCAAAGGCATTTTCCTCGACAATCGACCGATCCTGATCGTTGGTCATGTTCCAGACATGGGTCAGGTCGTGGAGATTGTAATCCACGCCTTCCACCGCATCCTTATGCACCAGCCAGGTGGTGGTGACGGCGGTTTCCTCGGCGCTCAGCGGCAGCACCCGGAAGGTAATGGCGTGGTCACCAAGCAGATGGTTCCAGGTGGTCGGATAGTGGAACATCAGCATCGTGCCGATATGGGAGATGGTCACATCATCCGACAACGGGCGCTTGACGGCCCGCTTGCCATCCATCGTATAGCTTTCGGCATCCTGAATCAGCGGCATGCGGGCGACGCGGAACTGGCCGCTCTGATGCATGGTGAAGGCGCTGGGCAGGTTTGCCGCCTCGCAGCGCTGCCAGTGCTCGGTAATCACAGGATCGTCACCCGCGCCCTGCACGCCGGTGGCGCTTGGCGCTTCCGGATAGGTGCGGCACAATTCCGGGTGATTGCCGGCGCAATGGTAGCATTCCCGGTTGTTTTCCCAGACCAGCTTCCAATTGCCCTTTTCGACAATGGTGTTGCGATGGGCAATCTTAGCTTCGGCAAGCCGGTGCGGCTGAAGATAGGGCAAGGCTGTAGCGCGGTAGCTGGCGAAATCCTCCGGCACCTCTGCCAGACAGATGAAGATATAGCCGCCAAAGCTTTCGCAAGCGACCGGCTTCATGCCGTGCTGGCTCTTGTCGAAATCCTCGCCCATCTGGCGGGCAAACACCAGCGATCCATCCAGATCATAGGTCCACTGGTGATAGGGACAGACGAGCTTTGCAGATGCGCCGCGCTCCTGTGTGCAGACCCGGTGGCCGCGATGGCGACAGGTATTGTGGAACGCACGGATCACCCCATCGCGCCCGCGCACAACGACGACAGGATAATCACCGATCTGCACGGTAAAATAATTGCCAGCTCTCGGAATTTCGCAATCATGGCCCATGAACAGCCAGTCACGATACCAGATCAATTCCATATCGAGCTTGAAGTAATCTTTGTCGATATAGAAGGGCTGTTCCAGACTATAGCCTTCGCGGCGATTTTTCAGCTGGCGCAGAACGGTGCTGTTGATATCCATGATACCCTCGTTTTCCAACCGGCGCGGGAGCATCGAAAGAAAGGGGGCATACCCGCCTACCTGCGACAGCACAGCGCGACCTATGCCTCATAACCCGCCCATACCTTCAAACCTCGATTCTAACCCATCACTCGGATCAGAACCATTGTTTTTCAGAGGATTTGAGCTTTTTCCCATCTAGCCACAAGCGCGCCACCCACGCCGCCTTGGCCTACGACATCGCAGATATGGATTGCGACATGGGATGATTTGGGTGGGTAGTGATTGCACGGCTGTTCACCAGACTGCAAAACACACCGCTATGAAGCTGCCGCCGCCATAACGACCTGCACGAGAGACAACACGAGACCCGCAATTCCCACCACACCAGCAATTGCAGGAGAGCGCAGAAGACGCATAATCTCAGGCCAAAGTGGGTCTGGGGTCTCTATTAATTTTTCGGCTGACTCTATCAATGCCATGGCATTTGCCGTACGAGCATTTGACAGCTTGGCAGTTTCAATAACAACCCGCATCTCTCCAAGGATTCGCCTAATCTCTGATTTTTGATATTCCGACAAGTTAAAGCGACCAGTCCATGCCGCACTGTCTACTATTACAGGAATATCTCCAGTAGCTACAGCATCATACCCCGCAGCAGTTATCTGAAATAATCTCCCCCCAGACATTTGGTATGCCTGACGTGTGATCACCATGCCGGCAGACTCTAAATCGTCGGTCAAGGCTAGTAAATATTGATTAGCGCTCTGTAGCCCCGTATTTTTCTTTATCGTTGCTATAGTGCAGTAACGCGAGTCTCCGCTATCTAGACGCTCATATAGATACCTCAGAATCGCCAGTTGATCAGCTTTGGCGCTCACCTTTTCCTCCTGAATACTTAACTACCTATGATGGTATCTACCGTATCCAGCGAAGCCACAAAAGAAAATTAGCGCGGATATCCACAATGATTTCAACCTTATGTTTAGAAATAGCATAACGAAACTTGGTCACAAACCGCGAACCTACAGCCAGATTTGCTATGGTATCTCAAGTTTGGATTTCTTGCTTTGAGGCTCATACGGGTTGTATCATCACATGAGATGGCTGGTTACAAGCCTGCCCTTGCCGCCTGAATGAACACAGGCATTTAGGTTTGCAGGTTAGGCTTGGTGATTTTGCAAAATCGTCAATTCGCCCAGCGCCAAAGTTGATCGTATAGACGAACACGACAAGCGAAACCCGCCAATCCGATAGCATCGGATGGCGGGTCTATTTTTGCCATTTGGGACACGTCATCCGCATATCATAACCGCGTCACACGACATCCCGGTCACGCCCTGCTCCACCCTCACGCCGCATAGGACATGCCGGAATTCCCGGCACTCCGGCCAATCTGGAACTGGCCCAGCAATTGGCGAAGCTTGTTGACCTCGCCGGCCAGCGATGCGCTGGCAGCGGTGGTTTCTTCGACCATGGCGGCGTTTTGCTGGGTCATCTGGTCCATATGGTTGACCGCGCTGTTGACCTGGGTGAGGCCTACGGATTGTTCCTGCGCCGAGGTCGCAATTGCGTCCATATGGCCGTTGGCGGTCGAGACGTAATCCTCGATGGTTTTGAGGACATTGCCGGTATCACGCACGAGGGTGACGCCATTGCCCACTTCCTCCGAGGAATTGCGGATCAGTTCCTTGATTTCCTTGGCGGCCTGCGCCGAGCGTTGCGCCAGTTCGCGCACTTCCTGAGCCACCACCGCAAAGCCCTTGCCCGCCTCGCCTGCACGGGCGGCTTCAACGCCTGCGTTCAGGGCCAGAAGGTTGGTCTGGAAGGCAATTTCGTCGATCACCCCGATGATGTTGGAGATCTGGCTGGAGGATGCCTCGATGCGCTGCATGGCATCGACGGCGTTGGCCACCACCTGGCCGGATTGACGGGCCGCTTTATTGGCCTCGATCACCACAGCACGCGCTTCCTGGGTGCGCTTGGCAGAATTTGAGACGTTGACGGTGATTTCATCCAGAGCGGCGGAGGTTTCCTCAAGAGAAGCCGCCTGCTGTTCGGTACGCTTTGAAAGATCGCCAGCCCCAGAGGCAATCTCGGTGGAACCATTGTTGATATTGGAGACCGATTCCAGAATAGCACCCATGGTGTGGCCAAGTGTGCGCACAGATTGATTGAAATCGTGGCGAAGGCCTTCAAACTCCTCGGAAAATGCATCCCGCAGCTCAATGGTCAGATCGCCATCCGCCAGGCGCTTCAGGCCCGTGGCCAGGCCGGATGTCGCAATCATCAAGCGTTCCCGCGCATCTTCCTCGGCTTTCAACTGCGCCTGCTTGCGTTGTTCCTCAAGGCGCAATCGGCCTGCTTCCGCATCAGCCTCCAGCTGACGCTTTGCGACGGCATCTTCCCGGAAAACCTCAACGGCATCGCACATCAGGCCGATTTCGTCGCGCCGCGGACCAAAATCCGTGGCCCGCGTTGTATCCCCGGACGAAAGCCGGTGCATCGCCTCAACCAGCATTTTGATTGGCAAAACCACGGTGCTGCGCAGCACGAAAGCCGTTGCTATCAACACCAGCACAATCAAAATCTGGATCATACCGTTGATCGTCGAGGAACGTGCTTCCGTCGCTTGCAAAGAGCTGCGGGCATCTGTCGTTACCTTGCGGGACGCCGCAACCGCGCTTTGAATGGACTCGTTGAGTTTTGAGGTAATCGGTCTGGTATATTGGTCACGGCGGGCAGTTAGCGCGACGAGGTCCTGACTTTGTTGGGCCCGCTGCTCTTTGACGAAATCCTTGATCTTGATGGAAGCCGTTGCGTAGTCGCCGAGACCTGTCGAAATGGCCTGCAACGCACTCGGATTTTCAGCAACGCGCATCGCCTCTTTCAGACTGTTTTGACCGTTGAGGGCTGATTTATTCACCGCGGCCAGCTCGTCATCAACCTCCTTGGCGGTGGGTGCGAGCATGATGTTGCGCACGCCGCTCTTCATTTCGACAAACGCTTTCTCGCTGGCCGAGATACCGTCAAGAACCGTCTGCTCACGCAATACGATGTCCTGCGCTGCCTTGATCGTGCTGTTCGTCCACTGCTGGTTGGCAACCATGCCCACAACCATGGCCACCCCAAGCCCCGAGGCAATGTAGATCTTCTTTGCGATGGTGATATTTGATAAAAACGACATTGTCTTTCCCCGTATAGGGCTGACCGCCCCCACCCATGATGACAAAAGCTAACCCCGCGACTGCGACCACAGACGAACGGTGCGATGTGTGAAAGACCCGCAAAATCAGAAAAATCATAGCATCGAGATATCCGCTGGCCCCAAGCCAAACGGATCATCAAACGCACATGATGGTTCAAGGCCGATAGAGCCCCTTTGCCGATTTGCCGTTGCGGGCTGGCTATCATTCCATCCGGACAACAGGGTGCCTGCATTGTCATAAAGCAGACCACTGAATTTCATGAAACGCTCTAAACGTGCAGATGCATCTGCAACAACCCAATATTGGAAACATTAACTTAAGCATCTCTTAATTTAATGCACTCAAAACAGGAGATGCTAAATTATTTTGCACTTATGACGCTATTTGCTGCGGGAGCGGTGCGCAGCAAACTGAATGCCCCGTGGAAGGAACGTATCGCGATACAGAAGAAACAAGCCGCGAATATGTGGGCGAAAAGACTTTCGCCGGGGAAAATTGGAAACCGGTCTTCTCGAAAAGACAACCGAGAGCAACGAAACTTAAAGTCTGTCTGTTTCAACCTGAACCTGACCGACTTTAGGTTGACGCATCGACTTTTCGGCCCGGCGCTATAGGCAATTGCTCTGTCACCCGTCGTTTAAGCGGGGGTTTTACAGTCTGTTCAAGAATTGCTGCTGGCCTGGCGAAAATGGTGATTTCGAGAACCGGAACGGAGCGTACTTAATGTACGTGAGTACCGGAAGCGCAGAAATTGCCATTTGCAGACGGCCAGCGGCGATTATTGGATAGACTGTTACATCACACCACATGCGGCTTGTAGATCAGCCAATCCTTCGGCACGTAGCTGTTTTCCGTCACGCCATAGAGGGTCACGGTATCGCCGCCGGAGGATTTGGAGGCCGTGAGGGCGCGCTCGGAATAACTCATCAAGTCGAAGGCGTTGGGAGCCTGTTCGGAAAGGCAGATGCCGAAGGACATGGTCAGCGCCGCAAGCGAGCCGTTGGAGCCGGCATTGACCACGGCAGTGGCCTTCAGCTTGACGCGCACGGCGTTGACGATGCGGCTGATTTCATCCTGATCGGAGGTGTAGAACAGCAGGCCGAAGCGGCTACCGTCGAAGCGGCAGGCGAGGTCGTCCTTGCCGGCCACGGCCTTTACCACCTTGGCAATCTGCTTGATGAAGCGTTCGGTGACGGTTGGGCCAAGATGATCGGCGAGCTTGGCGAAATCGTCAATTTCACCGACCGCCAGGCCGCAGAGCGTCGGCAGGGCCGGATTGGCATAGACTTTTGCGAGCGCCTTGTTGAAGGCGCGGCGGCTGCCCATGCCGGTCAGGGCATCGACGAATTTCGCCTGTTCCACTTGGTCGGCCTCGCGCTGGACATCGGCGAGTTGCTCGGTCTTTTCGACAACGGTTTTGACGACATTGCTGTTTTCGGCAACGCGCTGGTCGGTGGCGGCCTTCAGCGCCTGAATAGAGCGGCTCAGTTCCGGATTGCCAAGATCGGTGTCGGTCAGGATGCCCTTGGTGGCATCGCCGATCAGGCGGCCATAATCGGTCAGCGACAGTTTTTCCTGGTTGAGCAGGCTGATGAAGCTGCTCATTTCGGCGCGCACCTTGTTGTTGTGGCGGGCCAAAAGGCCGTCTTCATGGTGATGGGGCAGGTATTTGCGGCCCAGGGCATCCAGCGAATCCTGGGTCTTGACCTTGCCCAGCGCGATGAATTCGCGCACCAGATCCGGATTACTCCCGGAATAGGCCTCATAGACCAGTTCGTAATTGCGTGGCAGGCCCTCGATCCCCATCTGATGCATGGCAGTCGCAACACGCAGTGCAATGCTGGAGGCCGGATTTTTCATAGGCTGCATCGGATGTCTTCCCCACATCGAATCACTGATTGCACGCAGAGTAGCGCGACACTTCTTTCTTTCGGTTACAGCTGTATTTAAAATTTTACGGATTAGTGAAGAGACCGTGAAAAGCCCTAGATGAAACCGATGCGGCATCATAAAAGTCATTTGCCCTTAGGGCCTGGGTCAGGCTATTTCACCTGGGAAACAGTGGCAATCAGGCAGGCATGGCAAAGCGTCTCTCAGTCATCACATCACCAGAACCGGCCATCCGCGCCGCGGTTCCTCTGCTTGAGGCAGGCGAGGTCATCGCCATGCCGACCGAGACCGTCTATGGTCTGGCGGCGGATGCCACCAATCCGCAGGCCATCACCCGGATCTACGAGACCAAGGGCCGCCCGCAGTTCAACCCGCTGATCTGCCATGTCGCCGACCTCGCCATGGCCGAGCGCTACGGCCTCTTCGATCCCTTGTCGCGGCAATTGGCGGAACGCTTCTGGCCGGGGCCGCTGACGCTAATCGTGCCGCTTGCGCCAGGCTCCGGCATTCATCCGCTGGCAACTGCCGGGCTGGATACGGTTGGCCTGCGCATGCCCCTGGGCTTTGCCGCCACGCTGATTGCCGCATTCGGCAAGCCACTGGCCGCCCCAAGCGCCAATACGTCGGGCAAGATCAGCCCGACCACGGCTGCCCATGTCGAAGAGGATCTGGGGGCAAAAATCCCGCTGATCCTCGATGCCGAAGCGGCGGGTGTCGGGGTTGAATCCACCATCCTGAAGGTGGAAGACGGCCAGATCCGGCTGCTGCGGCCCGGCGGGCTTTCGGTGGAGGCGGTGGAAGACGCCACAGGATTGCGGGTGATCCGCCCGCAAAAGGCAGGCGCGATCATCGAGGCGCCGGGCATGTTGGCCTCCCATTATGCACCGGAGGCTGCCGTGCGGCTGAATGCGACCTCGGTTTTTGCCGATGAGGCGGTGATCACTTTTGGCGCGGCTGCCCCGCAAGGGCTTGAAAAGGCTGCCCTCGTGCTCAATTTGAGTGCCAGCGGTGACCTCACTGAAGCCGCCGCCAATCTGTTCAGCTTCATGAAACGGGCCGATGCCAGCGGTGCTGCCCGTATTGCCTTCACCGCCATTCCCACCCATGGGCTGGGAGATGCAATCAATGACCGGCTGGAGCGGGCCGCTGCGCCACGGTGATCGCTGCACCATGATGATGATGTGCGGCGATAGAATAACAAGGACGAAACGCCATGACTGACATGCCCCTTTCCGCCGCCCTGCTCGACCGTTTCATCGCCATTGTCGGCGCAGCGAATGCCTTGACCGATCAGGCTGATATCACCCCCTATCTCACCGAGAACCGTGGCCTTTACCACGGCGCCTCGCCGCTGGTGCTGAAGCCCGGTTCGACGGAAGAGGTCTCGAAAATCCTGGCGCTGGCCAGCGAGACGAAAAGCCCGATCGTGCCAGTCAGCGGCGGCACCGGTCTGGTCGGCGGACAGGTGCCGCGCGATAACTCCAGCGATATCCTGCTATCACTGGAGCGGATGAACAAGGTGCGCGAGGTCGATCCGGTTGGCAATGTGATCGTCGCCGATGCGGGTTGCATTCTTGCCGACATCCAGAAGGCGGCGGCTGATGTCCACCGGCTGTTTCCGCTGTCGCTCGGTTCGGAAGGCTCCTGCCGGATCGGCGGCAATCTCGCCACCAATGCCGGCGGCACCGCCGTGCTGGTCTATGGCAATATGCGCCAACTGTGCCTGGGCCTCGAAGTGGTGCTGCCGACCGGCGAGATCTGGAACGGCTTGCGGCGGTTGAAAAAGGACAATAGCGGCTACGACCTGCGCGACCTGTTCATCGGCGCGGAAGGCACGCTCGGGGTCATTACCGGCGCCGTGCTGAAGCTTTATCCGCAGCCGCTTGGCCATGAAGTCGCCTTTGTCGGACTGAAATCACCGGTGGAAGCCTTGGCGCTGTTTGAAAAGGCCAGCGCGCTCTGCGGCCCGGCCCTGACCGGCTTCGAGCTGATGCCACGCATCGGCGTCGATTTCACCAGCCGCCATATTCCCAATGTGCGTGATCCGCTGGCCTCCGTTCATGACTGGTATGTGCTGGTCGATATTGCCACATCCGATGCCGTTGAAACGGCAAGAACCATGATGCATGACGTGCTGGAACAGGGCGTGGAGGCCGGGCTGATCGAGGATGCCGTGGTCGCCGGTTCGGTGGCGCAGCAAAAGGCGCTCTGGCACATGCGCGAAAGCATGTCGGATGCGCAAAAGCCGGAAGGTGGCTCGATCAAGCACGATGTTTCGGTGCCAATTGCCCAGGTTCCGGCCTTCATGCGGCAAGCGGAAGAGGCGGTGCTCGCCGCCATGCCAGGCGCGCGGGTCTGCGCGTTCGGCCATCTGGGCGATGGCAATATCCACTACAACATCAGCCAGCCCGTCGGCGCCGACAAGGCGCAGTTCATCGGTCGCTGGCGCGAAATCAATAAGGTCGTGCATGATATCGTCCGCGCCCATGGCGGCTCGATTTCGGCCGAACACGGGGTCGGCCAGCTGAAACGCCAGGAACTGGCGCAGACAAGACCGGACATCGAAACCGTGCTGATGACCCGCATCAAGCATGCCTTCGACCCCGCCGGCATCATGAACCCGGGCAAGGTGGTGCCCGGCTGATGGCGGACACAGTGCCTGTCCACGACAATCCAAACCCGGCATCGGACAAGGTGCTGTTTCGGATCGATCTGGCCAATGGCGCACGGCTTGGGCCGGGCAAGGTGCAATTGCTACAGCTGATCGGCCAGCATGGATCGATCCGCTCGGCGGGGGCTGCCATGGGCATGTCCTATCGCCGCGCCTGGCTTTTGGCCGACGAAATCAACCGGATGTTCAGACAACCCTCCATCGCCACCCGCCACGGCGGCAAAAGCGGCGGCGGCGCGGTTCTGACACCCTTTGGCGAGGCGCTGCTGGCGCGGGCGCAAGCCATGGATGCCGCTATCCGTGCGACTCTGGTCGAGGATCTCGCCTGGCTGGAGGCGATGGCAGCGACAGAGTTGGTGCCAACTGAGTGATGTAGCAGGCCCTCATACGAAGGCCCTGGTTCAGCCCAAAGGAGCCGTCCCTAGCCGATAAACACCTCCCGCCTCTACCGAAACCGCCTTGAACAGCACCGAAACCGGCTTGCCAAGCGCCAAATCAAGCGCGTTCAGTGAGCGGCGGGTGATTTCGGCGTCGATGATCTGGCCGGAGCAATCGACCCTGATGACGATGCCGGGGCGTGTTTCGAAAATCGCCTGCACCCGGCCTGACAAGCGATTGAGGGTGGAAAGCTGACCTGTCTCGCCTGTTGCCAACACCAGATCGCTTGCAGCGATGAACAGGCGGATCGGGGTACCGACCGGTAGATCGGCATATTTCAGGAAGAGCGGACCCGCAGGGCTTGTTGCCAGCGTCAGGCCTTCCTCGCGGGCGTGGCCGCTGACATGGGCATGCAGGAAGCTACCGGGGCGGCTGTCGCCGAGCCTAGGGAGATGAAGCAAAGCTCCCTCGCCCGCGTCCACCCTTGCGGCTCGGCCTTTGCTCATCGTCACCACCCGGCTGGCCAGCCGGGTGACTTCCTCGACCGCATGACTGACATAGAGGATCGGCACGCCCGCTTCATCGCGAATCCGCTCGATATAAGGTAGGATCTGCGCCTTCAGCGCAGCGTCCAGCGCCGAGAGTGGTTCGTCCATCAGCAGAAGTTTCGGGCTGGCCATCAGGGCGCGGGCAATGGCCACCCGCTGCTTTTCTCCACCCGAAAGCCCATTGGGCGCACGGTCCAGCAGATCGGTGATCCCAAGCAGATCGCAGATCCGGGACAAGTCTTCGCGTCGTTCAGCTTTTGGGGTGAAATACCGGCCATAGGTGAGATTGGCCCGCACGTTCAAATGCGGGAAAAGCCGCGCCTCCTGGAAGACATAGCCGATCCGGCGGCGATGCGGTGGCAGGAAAGTGCCGTTCTGCACATCGCTCCACACCCGACCCTCGAAGGTGATCCTTCCCTGGTCGGGGCGGATCAACCCAGCGACGGCATTGATCATCGTGGTCTTGCCCGATCCGGATGGGCCGAACAGCGCCGTCAACCCCGGCCCCAGTTGAAGATCGGCTTCAAGATCAAACGTTCCCTGGCGGTGACGGATATCAATTTCCAGCATCAGCCCGCCATCCGCACGGTCAGCCGCCGGGTCAGCAGCTCGGAGGCGAGCAGCGCCAGCAGCGAAAGGACGACCGAAACCAACGTCAGCCGCAGCGCCCCGGCATCGCCGCCCGGCACCTGGGTATAGGTGTAGATGGCGGCGGACAGGGTCTGGGTTTCGCCGGGAATATTCGACACGAAGGTAATCGTCGCGCCAAACTCACCCATCGCCTTGGCAAAGGCCAGCACGGCACCGGCCGCGATGCCGGGCAGGATCAGCGGCAGGGTAACGGTGAAGAACACCATGATCGGCGATGCGCCGAGCGTCGCCGCCGCCGTTTCCAGCTTGCGGTCCACCCCGTCCAGCGACAGGCGGATGGCGCGCACCATCAAGGGAAAGCCCATAATGCCGGAGGCGAGCGCCGCCCCCGTCCAGCGGAAGGAAAACACCAGTCCAAACCATTGATCCAGAAAACCGCCGACCGCACCGCGCCGACCGAAAGTGATCAGCAGCAGATAACCGGTGACAACAGGCGGCAGGATCAACGGCAGATGCACCAGCCCGTCCAGCAGGCTGCGGCCCAAAAAAGAGGTGCGCGACAGCAACCAGGCCATGCCGATACCAAGTGGCAACGAAACAGCAACCGCCGTTAGCGCCACTTTAAGGCTCAGCAGGATCGCGGTGATTTCATCAGCGGAGAGCGCGTCAATCATGGCTCAACGGGCCACACGTTGACAGCACTTGTCAATTGATCTTCGCCAACACCGTAAACCCGGCAGCACGGAACACGTCCGCAGCTTTCCGCTGTTGCAGATAGGCCAGAAAAGCCTTGGCATCGGAATTGGTGGAGGCCTTCAACACCGCTGCTGGATAGACGATCGCCGGATGGGAATTTTCCGGGAATCGATCCAGGATCTTCACGCCCGGATCAACCTTGGCATCGGTTTCATAGACGATGCCGAGCGGCGCTTCCTGACGCGACACCAGCAGCAGCGCGGCGCGGACATTGTCCGCCTGCGCAACCTTGTCCTTGACGCTCGCCCACACCCCGAGATTTTCCAACGCCGCCTTGCCATAGACACCGGCGGGCACTGAGGCAACATTGCCCATGGCCAGCCGCTCATCCCCCAAAAGCCCGGCCAGATCGAAGCCGGGGGCGATTTTTGTCGTGACCGTGGACGAAGCCGCCCCAACCAGCACGATCCGGTTGCCCAGCAGGTTGACGCGGCTGCCCGGCACAAGTTCGCCGCCCTTGTCGAGATGGTCCATCCAGTTGAGGTCAGCGGAGATGAACAGGTCAGCGGGGGCGCCCTCATCGATCTGTTTTGCCAGTGCCGAGGAGGCGGCAAAGGACAGCTTGACCTCCCGGCCGGTCTCAGCTTTCCAGTCGTCGGCAATCTTGCTCATGGTTTCCTTCAGGCTGGCGGCGGCAAACACCGTCAGGCTCTGGTCGGCGGCAAAGGCCTGAGGGGTGAAGAAGAGGATCAAGGCCATCAGGATCGCCAAAAGCCGATCCATGCCTGTCGTTCTGGCTTTGGCCGTCATTTCCCAACCCGCTTTCATCCCATGCTCCTTTTGGATCGATATATCTGATGGGATATATCGGTTGTCGCAAACAAGGGCAAGCGTCAACCCGCATGATGATGACACCACCATCACGGTTTATACCAGATCTCAAAGACCCTCATGGAACGTCGACTTGACGGAATTATGCAACAGATAGCTTATTCTTTACAGGCTGTTGACGGATTCGAGCAGGCTGGCGCTGATGCCGCTGGTCGAAGAGCTGCCACCCAGAATGGTCAGCGCGGCATTGGCCGAGGAGCCGGTATCGTTCTCAAGATCGTACATGGCCGTAAATCGTTGCAGGAATTTCGTCTGCTTTTCAGGATCACTCAGATCCTTCAGGTCCATTTTCTTCTCAATGACCTTTTTCTGCTGCTCGATATCCATGTTACTCATGTCGCTGGGCAGGCTATAGGCGGTGCGGAACACTTCCAGCAGCGCCGTATCGCCCAGAATGTCATAGGCAGACGTAATGGTCGACGACATGCGATCCCAGTAAAGGGCAAGGCGCACACCCTGGTCGCTTTCGCCCTGCTCATTTTCCAGGGTCTGGTGCAGATAGAGATTTTCGGTGTTAAAGGTCTCACTGCGGTTCTGCACACCATCGGCATTTTCCTGGGAAATCTTGCCGCTACTATCGAAATTATAGGAGGCGACGAATTTCGCATAGTTCTCGTCGGCCTGGGTATTGGCAAAGCTTTTCGGATCTGTGAGATCAGACGAAAACAGCTGCTTGAGCATGTCGTCACTGACATCTTCCGGGTCGAGCCCGTGCGCCGTCAGGCCAAAATCCACCAGCTTGCGATCCTTGAGCAGATCCGTGACAGATGTGACCTTGACGATATTCTCCTGGTAATATTTGGAATCCTCCTCCGCCTTGGTCTTGGCGTCAGTCTGTTCCGTGCCCTCCAGAAACCGGGTTTTCTGGACGATGTAGTCCTTGGCAACCTCGGTTATGGTGCGCTCTGATTGGGCCAGAAGCGGCACGTCAGCCGTCCCATCCTCCTTGAAATTGAAGGCGGACGCCATGCTGATCAGCCGCTCGTCCCGGGTCTTGTTGGCATAGCTTTTGGGATCGTTCATATCGCTGGTCAGAACTTTTTTAAGCTCCGCCTTGGAAAACTCGTCGGTCTCGATGCCATAGGCCTTCATCACCATATCGTAGATTTTCTCATTGCCGAGCAGATCGTCAACCTTGGTGATGGATTTCATCTGAGTGGAATAATAGGTGGTCAGGGAACTGAGATTGGCCTGGTCCTCGTCATCGTAATTGGTCATGTAGCCAGTCGCCGTCTGGGCAAGCTGGGTCTCGCTCTGGGCATTTCCAGCCGTGGCATTCCCGCTGGTGTCGAAGTTGAACATCGCGGCGATCTTGGC
Organism: Agrobacterium vitis; assembly: GCF_013337045.2. NCBI lineage: Bacteria > Pseudomonadati > Pseudomonadota > Alphaproteobacteria > Hyphomicrobiales > Rhizobiaceae > Gillisella > Gillisella vitis. Next base: position 444,001 of record NZ_CP118259.1, on the reverse strand, counting down.
ATACTCTCCCTTCACCTTGCCCTGGGTATTGGCATAGCTGTTGGCATCGTTCAGATCGCTGCTGACGATGTTCTCAAAGGTGGATTTCAGCGTATTCTTGTCCATGCCAAGGGCAGTCTTCACATAGCTGAACAGCCGCGAATCCCCCGTAATATCCGAGGACTTGGTGACGGTAGCAATCTTTTCCTTGTAGTAGGCGGCTTCGCGCTCGGCCTGGTAGGCGGTCTCGGTGCTGGGAACTTCCTCCAGATAAAGATCTTCCATCTCCGTTTTCTGATCGGAGGTCTGGGCCGTCGCGTTTTTCAGCGAACCGTCGGTATTGAAGGAAAAGGCCTTGGCGATATTCAGGTAATCCGACTTGTTGGTGGTCAGAGTATTGACGTAACTGGTACTGTCGTTGACATCGCTGGTCAGGACCTTTTTCAAATGGTCGGTGGAATAATATTTGGTGTCGAGCCCATAGGATTCGAGCACGAATTTGGTCAGGCGGCTGTTCTTCAAGAGGTCATCCACATTGGTGACCTTGTCGATAGCGGAATCGTAATATTGCACCTCTTCCTTGGCTTCGTCGCCTTCGGTAACAAGCGATTGCTTGTAGAGGCCAATCACATCCTCTTCCTGCTTGTCGGTCTGGATATCGGCGGTCTCGGCGGAAAAATTGAAGGACCTGGCAAAATCGCGGTAACGGTCGTCGGACAGCTTGTTGGCATAGCTGTTTTCGTCTGACAGATCGCTTTCCAGCACCTTTTTCATGAAGGCCTTGGCATAGGTCATGTCTTCCAGACCGTTGGCCTTCATCGTATATTGGTAGAGCCGGTCGTCGTTCATGAAGTCGTCGACGGTTTTGACCTTGCCGATATTCTCCTGATAATATTTCTGCTCGCGGGCCACCTCAGGCTCCTGAGACACACGCTTCAGGCTCGCTTTCATATCGCGATTGACAAGATCATAACCGACATAAGTAGACACCATGGCACTGCGTTCCTCGATAAGCTCCAAAAGCGCCGCCCGCCACGTCCCTGGCTGCAACGCCCTCAATCACCGCATAACCCTGCCCCTAACCACCCCTGGCCGGCTGCGTCATGCGAATGTCGGGTAACCCATCATGGCCTACCTGCCTTGCTCCTGGCTTTTGCCGCAAGGCAGAATGGCGTCAAGCAAGAGATACTCACATGCCTGGCGCCCGCCGCATTCCATTCGCGGCATTCAAACTACAACCTGCCAAACACAACCCAAAAGCAATTTTCTGGCAGATCTACACGTATTTTAACATTCACCGATCATACCAATAAAGGTTGGTGACCGATGCAGGTTGTCGTAGCATTATCATCCAAACATAGTAGAATACTCTTAACTAATCCTTCACAATTTTACAAAAGCCGTTCACCAAATCGAAACCGTTAGCGCTGGCAATTCGATAACCATCTGGAACGGCAAAGTTTTCTTAACCGCGATTTTTAAGCGGTCCGGAACCCGGCAAGGCTATCTTTGGCCTCAGAGGACGAAAAGTCCCAGTGAAAAGAGCAGATGCAATAACGGCTCTCAGGTAAAACAAGGGTAGTAAGATGACGAACACGGTTATGAAGCCCGTCTGGGCCGGAGCAACGTTTCGACTGGAACCATCACGGTTTCCGCAACATGTGACTTATACGTTGCGCGATGCTTCCGGCAATGTCTCCGTTACACTCGACGAGCGCGGTGCCGTGCTGCGCAAGATCCTTCCGGCCAGCGGCTTGCCGATGTCCTTTGCCCTTCCAGCCCGGGCTTTCAAGGGGATCGCCGCCCGCGCCATCGACCATGGCAATGGCGAAGTGACCGTGACGCTGGAACTGCATCACGCCGATCCGGACCTGTGCATTCCGCTGCTGGTTGCCCATGATCTCTGCGATATTGCCGCCGACTGGCGCAGCTGGGCTGAAACCTTCCGCATTCCGATGCTGATGGTCGAGGCCGATGGCGTTGCCCGGCCGCTGGAAGAGCATCTAGGCGAATTGCGCGCCGAGCCGCCACGCAGCCGTCGCCGCCATTCCTATTTTGCAGAGCGTCGTCCGCGCTTTCTGGTCCGCCGCACCACCGGTTCGCTGGGCGTTGCGATGAAAATTTCCGGCAAGGAAATCATCGCCCGCCGTTAACAGAGCGGTTGTCGATACGTGAATATTTTAACATGGCTCGCCGGAAAAGGCGGGCCATGTTTCGTTTTGAGGCGACGCATCCCGGAAAAATTCCTCCACCATATCCGTGTGTTGGCGGGGACTATGCCGCCTCGGCGCGCTCAACCTCGACAGTCACATGCGACAAAGCGGCAATCTGGGACAATTTTTCGCGGTACCAGGCGGGAGATTGCGGCTCGCGCGCCACCAGCGAAACGATGGCACCGTGATGACCGGGGCCCAATTGCCAGACGTGAAGATCGGCAATATCGGCCCCTTCCGCTTCAATCACCCGGCGGATAGTGCCGGAGAGGTCTTCGGCATCCGAGACATGATCGAGAAGAACCATGCCGCTATCGCGCATCAGGCCGAAGGCCCAGCTACCAATGACCACCGCGCCTGCGATGCCGATCAGCGGATCGAGCCAGAGCCAGCCGAAAAAACTGCCGAGCAGCAAGGCTGCAATCGCCATGACAGATGTCAGTGCATCCGCCAGTACATGGATATAGGCGGCGCGCAAATTACGGTCGCGACCGCCATGGCTGCCGGACGTTTCTGAATGGGCGTGATGGCCGTGCTCGTGATGCTCATGGTCATGTTTATGCCCATGCCCGTGATGATGGTCTTCCTGAAGCAGCAGCGCGCAGACCAGATTAACGGCCAGGCCAATACTGGCGATGATGATGGCCTCGCTAAAGTTGATGGCGACCGGCTGAAACACCCGCCAGAGACTTTCCCAGGCGATGATAACAGCCACGAGGCCGAGAAATATCGCGCTCGAAAAGGCCGCCAGATCGCCGAATTTGCCGGTTCCGAAGGTAAAACCACTGTTATCAGCATGGCGCCGCGCCAGGCTATAGGCGAGCGCCGAAACAAAAATCGCCCCGGCATGGGTGGCCATATGCCAGCCATCCGCCGTCAGCGCCATGGAGCCGAACAGATTGCCCGCGACGATTTCCACCACCATCATCACGGTGGTGACGCCGATCACTGCCCAGGTGCGACGCTCGTTGCGCTGATGGTCTCTGCCAAGAAAGACATGGCTGTGGCGATTGCCCGGCCCATGCGGATGCGGATGAACATGCCCCTCTTGCCCGTGCGGATGGTGGTCATGAGGGTGATGCTGATGAGAATCGTGGCCTTGAGACGTCGGGGCCTGGGTCATTTCAGGTAGCTCCTGATCACGTCGATGAGTTCGTCGGCGCCTTGATGACGCTCGGATGCGCCGAGATCTTCGGCAACGATATGCTCGCGGATATGCTCTTCGACCAGTTCGGACATCAGCCCGGTCAGGGCTCCCCGCACAGAGGCCGTCAGGTTCATAATATCGCCGCAAGGCTTTTCAGCCAGAAGCGCGGTTTCGATGGCCTCCATCTGTCCCTTCATCCGGCGGACGCGGGCGAGAAGCTTGGCCTGGTGTTTGATTGTATGGCTCATAGTATAGGGGGCTACCCTATTTTGAGAGGAAATACAAGGGATTTCTTATATTCCATAGCCGTCGGGCCGAGAGATCAGGCGAAGGGAATAGCAGCAACCAGACCGATAAACAGGATCAGCCCAACCTTACCATTCAGCTTGAACAGCGCCAAACACTGAACCGGATTGTTGATATCCAGCACCTTGATCTGGTAGCCAAGTAGGACGAGCGCGACAAGCAGGCCAAGATAGGCGGGGAAACTGGCTCCAGCCAAGAGGAAGGACAGGGCCAGCAACAGGCCCATCGCGCCGTAAAATCCGGTGAGCCAGATCTTGGTGTCCTCGGCAAACAGCCTCGCGGTGGAACGAACGCCGATCAGGGCGTCGTCCTCCTTGTCCTGATGGGCATAGATAGTGTCATAGCCGATGGTCCAAACCACGGCGGCGACATAGAGCAGCACGGCCGCCCAGGACAGCGATCCTGTCAGCCCCGCCCAGCCCATCAACCCGCCCCAGGAAAAAGCCAGGCCAAGGAAAAACTGCGGCCAATCGGTAAACCGCTTGGCGAAGGGATAGATCAGTACGATGGCCAGCGACGCCAGGCCAAGCACGATGGAAAACCCGTTAAAACAAAACAGCACCACTGCCCCAACCAGCGCCTGCACAAGGATAAACAGCTTGGCTTGTCCTCGCGTTACCCGCCCCGACGGCAAGGGGCGCGAGCGGGTGCGGGCAACCTCCATATCGATTTTTTCATCGACCAGATCATTATAGGTGCACCCGGCACCGCGCATGGCAACGGAGCCGATGAAAAACAGCAGGAGGTGAGCGATGAAGGTAAAGACCGGTAGCACTCCGCTGGAGGCCAGAAAATTGGCGGCCAGCGCCGATGACCAGAAGCACGGCCACATCAGCAATTCCCAGCCGATTGGCCGGTCCCAGCGGGCCAGTTGCGCATAGGGCCAGACCGCCCGTGGCAACAGGCGGTAGACCCAATTATCGGAAAGCGCGTCCTGGACGCGGGCGGTGGTGTCGCTGGCGGTGCTCATGCTGACGTGATAGCCCAAATCCGCGCCCAAGAAAACTATCCTTAAACCTTGGCCAACAGGCACCGGCTCATTCAGAACAGCACCATTTCCAAGGGTGCGCGCAACGCTTCCGCCGCTTTCAGCGCCTCTTCACGTGCGGCGATATAGTCGCGATTGTCGGGCACACTCATCCGCTTCTTGGTGATTTGCAGCTGGAAAATGAAGAAATCCTCATGGGTGAAGGCCATTTCTGAGCCTGCGAGGTAAAACTCCCACATCCGCACAAAGCGTTCGTCATAAAGCCGCGCCGCCTCTTCGCGGCGCGCCAGGAACCGCTCTCGCCAGTGTCTCAGGGTATGGGCGTAATGCATGGGCAGAATTTCGCAATCGGCCACCAGCAGACCGGATTTTTCAATGGCTGGCAGGACCTCGGCAAGCGACGGGATATAGCCACCGGGGAAGATATATTTCTCGAAAAACGGATTGTTGTAGAGCGCCGGATACGGCTGGCCGATGGAATGCAGGATCATCACCCCATCATCCTGCATCAACTCATGCACCTTGCGGAAATAATGCAGGTAATGGGTTGGGCCGACATGCTCGAACATGCCGACCGACACCAGCCGATCAAACGGCTGGGCCTTCAGTGTGCGGTAATCCTGCAAGTCGAACCGCAGCCTTTCGTCGAGACCGCGTTTGCGCGCCCGTTCGCGCGATACCTTCAACTGTTCTTCGCTGAGAGTGATACCGCTAACATCGACCCCGCAGGTTTCCGCCAGATAGATCCCCATGCCGCCCCAGCCGGAGCCGATTTCCAACACCCGCTGGCCCGGTTCGGCCATCAGCTTTGCGGCGATGTGGCGTTTCTTCGCCAATTGCGCCTCTTCCAGCGAAATGCCCGGCGGATTGAAATAGGCGCAGGAATATTGCCAGTCCTCATCGAGAAACAGGTCGAACAGCTTGGCGCTGAGATCGTAATGATGGGCGACATTGCGCTGGTTGCGGTTAACAGGCAACGCGCCCCGCACTTTCGCCGCCACCACCCGCAGCAGCCCGCGCCAGACCATCGGAAAGGTCAGGTCGGACACCAGCGTATTGGTTTTCACCAGTGCCAGCAGGTCGTAGATATCGCCTTTTTCGAAGGCCATCCGGCCCTGCATGTAGATCTCACCCAGCTTTAGCTGTGCATCGCGATAGATCTCGTCTTCTGCCTGGTCATCGAAGAAATGGATCGCAATCGGCGGCCCCGAACCATCTCCGAAACGCTGCATCTGGCCATCGGCCCCGATGACCTCCAGCGTGCCTTTACGGATGATCCTCATCAACATGCCACGAAGAGACGATGCCATTGACACCTCCTGAAAGGAAAGAGATTGCCTGTCCGCTAACGGCAACCCTATCCTCTCTCATGACGCTGACAAGTATGCTTTTGTCACATAACCTTCAAAAATCCATGGAACTTTTCCGAAAAGCAAAACACGCGCTCACCTCAGGATGTGCGCGTGTTTTGCGTTCCCGCAATAGTTTATGATGCATCAGACCGGAAAAACGGGCACCGGTTTGCGGGCTGATACTGGTGACGGATTATTTCTTGCGCATCGCCTCGGCCAAGGCCGCCCCCAGGCCACCCATCGCCGGCTTTTCATCGCGGGCCGGTTTCGGGTTGGCATTGCGCATCACCGCCGGGCCGCGATTGTCGCGGGCTGACGGTGGCGGGGCTTCGCCACCATCCTTGCGCATGGTCAGCGCAATGCGCTTGCGCTTCACGTCCACTTCCACCACCCGGACTTTCACCACATCACCGGCCTTGACCACCTCATGTGGGTCTTTGACGAATTTGTCGGCCAGTTGCGAGACATGCACCAAGCCATCCTGGTGCACGCCAATATCGACAAAGGCCCCGAAGGCCGCGACATTGGTGACCGTGCCTTCCAGCAACATGCCGGGCTTCAGGTCGGTGATTTCTTCCACGCCATCGGCAAAGGTGGCAGTCTTGAAGCTCGGGCGCGGGTCACGACCCGGCTTTTCCAGCTCGGCCAGAATATCTTTCACCGTTGGCAAACCAAATTGCTCATCGACGAACTGGCGCGGGTCCAAACCTTTCAACAGGCTGCTATCGCCCATCAGGGTGCGCAGATCCCGCCCGCAGGCCGCAACGATTTTCTTGGCGACCCCATAGGCTTCCGGGTGAACAGACGAAGCATCCAACGGCTCCTTACCATCAGGAATGCGCAGAAATCCGGCGCATTGCTCAAACGTGCGCGCACCCAGCCGGGCCACTTTCAGCAATTCCTTGCGACTGGAAAACGGTCCGGTCTGGTCGCGGTGGGCCACGATTGCCTCGGCAATCGAGCCGCCCAGCCCGGATACCCGCGCCAGAAGCGGAGCCGATGCGGTGTTGAGATCGACGCCAACCGCATTCACCGCATCTTCCACCACGGCATCCAGCGAACGGCCTAAACGGCCCTGATCGACATCATGCTGATACTGGCCAACGCCGATGGATTTCGGATCAATCTTCACCAGTTCCGCCAATGGGTCTTGCAGACGCCGCGCAATCGACACCGCACCGCGCAAGGAAACATCGAGATTGGGGAATTCCTTGGCGGCCAGTTCCGACGCCGAATAGACCGAGGCGCCTGCTTCCGAGACGATGACCTTGGTGGGTTTCTTGCCGGTCGCGGGCAATTGCGCCAGCATATCGGCCACCAGCTTTTCCGTCTCACGGCTGCCGGTGCCATTGCCGATGGAGATCAGATCGACGCCGTGCTTGCGGATCAGCCCCGCCAGCTCGGCCTGGGTGCCGCGAATGTCATTCTTGGGCGGGAAAGGATAGACCGTCGTGGTTTCCAGCACCTTGCCAGTGCCATCGACGACAGCGACTTTCACGCCGGTGCGGATGCCCGGATCAAGTCCCATGGTGGGGCGCGAACCGGCAGGGGCCGCCAATAGCAAATCCTTGAGATTGCGGGCAAAAACGTGAATGGCCTCTTCTTCGGCCCGCTCCCGCAGGTCGCGCATCAGGTCCAGTGACAGCGACATGGAGAGCTTAACCCGCCAGGTCCAGCCCGCCACCTCCATCAGCCATTGATCGGCGGGGCCTTTTTGACCGATCTGATAGGCCGACGCAATCATCCGGTGGGTGGGCTTGATCAGTGAGGTGTCGTCCTTGTCCGCCTCAATGGTCAGCGTCAAAATCTCTTCATTCCAGCCGCGCAGCATAGCCAGGGCCCGGTGGCCTGGCACCGTTGCCCAGCGCTCGAAATGGTCGAAATAATCGGCGAATTTCTCGCCAGACGCCTGTTTGCCATCGACCACCTTGGCATAGAGGATCGCCTTGTCCTTCAGGTAATTGCGCAGGCTCTTCAACAGATCGGCATTTTCCGCCATGGCTTCGGCAACAATATCGCGCGCACCTTCCAGGGCCGCTTTGACGTCGGCCACTTCGCCCTTCACATAGGCCTCTGCCAGCTTGGCCGGATCACTGCTGCGGTCTTCCCAAATCGCATTGGCCAGCGGCTCCAAACCCTTTTCGCGGGCGATTTCGGCGCGGGTGCGGCGTTTGGGCTTATAGGGCAGATAGATGTCTTCCAGCTCCGCCTTGGTGGTGGTGCGGGCAATCTTGATGGCCAGTTCATCGGTCATCTTGTCTTGTGAGGTGATGCTATCGACAATCGCTTTGCGGCGCGCGCCAAGCTCACGCAAGTAAGTCAAGCGCTCGGCCAGATTGCGCAATTGCGTATCATCCAGCCCACCGGTGACTTCCTTGCGGTAGCGGGCGATGAAGGGAACCGTGGCACCGCCATCCAACAAATCCACCGCGGAGATCACCTGATCGGCTCGGGCATTGATCTCGCTCGCAATCAGTGCGGCAATGGATTTGATGTCGTCGGCCATGAAACTTCCTTCTTGATCGTGCGGCGCGCACTGTAGCCAGCCAATCGGGCAACACAACAGCCAAGCAGCGCGACTCCACAGGAAAGCCGCCAGAAGATCAACCTGCGAGTTAACCATTCCGCTAGGAAAACACCCGCCGAACAAGGTTAACCATTTATGACCATTCACTTTTTCTCCACTGCCCCTATAGTTCGAAATGGAACAGGCACACCCTGCCAGGAACGGGTCAGCGATGAATAAAAGTCAGTATATCCAAAGCCTTGACGGGTTGCGCGGCCTTGCCGCCTTTGCCGTAGTGCTCTCGCATATGCCCTTGCTGCTTGGCATCAGCCTTCCGGCCCTGCTGGTCGGCGATCCCTCGGTGGCGCTATTCTTTTCGCTCAGCGGCTTTCTGATGGCTCATCTTTATGGCGCAAAGCCCTTCACCCGCGCCAGTGTGGCCGATTATCTCGTGCATCGCTTCGTGCGGATCTATCCGGTCTATCTCGTCGCGGTGCTGCTGGTCATCCTGCTGTCGGCCATTCCGGCATTGCACTATATCCAGCCGATCACCGGTCTGGTGGAAATCTTCCGCCATATCGCCATGCTCGGCTCCAGCGGCGTGTTCTGGTCGGTGCCACCGGAAATCCAGTTCTATCTGTTTTTCCTGCTGCTCTGGCTGTGTTTCGAAAATCCGGCCAAGCGCCCCGGCCTTTGCGCGGCCATCGCTGGCGGATTTGCCATTGCCATGTATCTCGGCTTTCCCGGCCCCGGCATCGTGCTGCTGTCGAAAATTCCCTATTTTCTATTCGGCGCGCTGGCAGGCAGAGTGTTTTCCGCTGGCTATTGCCGGCCCGCAACGGTGCTTTCCGGTCTCGTGGTCCTTGGGTTGATCGCCCTGTTCTTTCTCGGCCAAAGCTTTTATGCCGCCGCCAATGCCTTCTGGGGGACGTCAACGGCGCTGATCGCCACCATCATCGTCTATCTGGCCGCCTGCGAAGCGCCGATCTCGAAGGCGGTGCTGGCCTCGGCACCGCTGCGCTTTGCAGGACGGATCAGCTTTTCGCTCTATCTCTTCCACATGCCAGTCAGCTTCCTGACACTCACGGCGCTGCGCAATGCGTTTGGCGCCACCCTTCCCGGCTGGCTTGCCGCCCTTATCATGATTTTCGCCAGCCTCGGGATAGCAACGCTCAGCTATAGCCTCATCGAAAAACCGTCCCGCCGCTTCTTTCTCGGCCTGTGGAAGGCACGTTTCCCGGCATTGTCTTCCGCAACGGGTAAACCGGACATTCCCGCTGCCGCGCACCTTTCCTCTTGACCTTTTCGGCTGCCCGCCTTAACCGCCGGGCAGGTTTTCCAGAGGGCTTTGCCATGAATATTCTGCTGATCGGTTCGGGTGGACGTGAACATGCGCTGGCCTGGAAGCTTGCCCAATCGCCGCTGATCGGCGCGTTCTACGCCGCCCCGGGCAATCCCGGCATTGCCGAACATGCCGAACTGGTCGACATCAATATCGATGACCACACCGCCGTCATCGCCTTCTGCAAGGACAAGGCAGTGGATTTTGTCGTGGTCGGGCCGGAAGCGCCGCTGGTAGCAGGGCTTGCCGATGCGCTGCGGGCTGCGGGCCTCACCGTTTTCGGTCCATCGGCGGCCGCCGCGCAACTGGAAGGCTCGAAGGGCTTTACCAAGGATGTCTGCGCCCGCTTCAATATCCCGACCGGCGCTTACCAGCGCTTCAACAATGCGCCGAAAGCCAAGGCCTATGTGCGCCAGCAGGGCGCGCCAATCGTTATCAAGGCCGATGGCCTGGCGGCTGGCAAGGGCGTGACCGTGGCAATGACGCTGGACGAGGCGCTGTCGGCTATCGATGATTGTTTCGAAGGCGCCTTCGGGGCCGCAGGCGCCGAAGTGGTGGTGGAGGCGTTTCTGGATGGTGAGGAAGCCAGCTTCTTCTGCCTTTGCGATGGCAAGACGCTGTTGCCGCTGGCCACCGCTCAGGACCATAAGCGGGTCGGCGATGGCGATACCGGCCCCAATACCGGCGGCATGGGTGCCTATTCCCCTGCCCCCGTGATGACGCCTGACATGGTGGAGCGCACCTTGCGCGAGATCATCGAGCCGACAATGCGCGGCATGGCGGAACTGGGCATGCCGTTTTCCGGTGTGTTCTTTGCGGGGTTGATGATCACCGAAAAAGGCCCCGAACTGATCGAATACAATGTGCGCTTTGGCGATCCGGAATGCCAGGTGCTGATGATGCGGCTGAAAAGCGATCTTCTGCCGCTGCTGCATGCCTGCGCCACCGGCACGCTGGACCAGGTTGCAGCCGAGTGGCACGACGATCCGGCTCTGACTGTGGTTCTGGCCTCGAAAGGCTATCCCGGCAGTTTCACCAAGAACACCCCGATTGCCGCCGTCCCTGCCGCCAGCGATGAAGCAAAGGTTTTCCATGCCGGCACCGCCCTGAAGGATGGCCAGTTGATTGCCACCGGCGGGCGCGTGCTGAACGTCACGGCCCGCGGCAAGACGGTGGCTGAAGCACAGGCCAAGGCCTATGCGCTGGCCCGGCAAGTCGAGTGGGACAATGGTTTCAGCCGCAACGATATCGGCTGGCAGGCGATTGCCCGCGAAAAGCAATCGGAATCCTGATCCAAAACGAGCAATCGATAAAATTTGAACATTCCGGATTACGGCGCGACAACATCCTTTGGCTAATCTCTCCCCAAGAATTTGAGGAGCCAGCCGTTGAGGAACCAGTCAATGCGTGTCGTGATCGCCACTCTTGCTACCCTGTTGCTGTCACAGACAGCGCAGGCCTCGTCCATCGAAATAATCGGTGGCGGCGACGTGGCAACGCCCAGCATTTCGGCCATGTCCTGCTCAGCCTGCCCACCCAGCGCCCCGATAAAAGCGCCGGAACAGGCCCAAGAAATCCTAGCGGAAGGCACCCAGCGGATCGAGCTTCGCGATAACAACGGCCATAAACAGCTGCTGCGCACTGAAGCCTGGTTGGGCGGCTCGCCCGTCACCTTCGTTCAGAAGGCGGATGGCTGGCTGGACCATGACAATCAATTGGTGGGGCTGGCCGGAGACGGGCTCGACACGGCAACGACCACCGCAGCCGTCGGCGATGATCATCGCCCTCTCGATGCTGCCAGCATGCAACTGCGCCTGAAATAATCCCTCCGCTGCCGACCGTTGGTGTAGATGAAGCAACACTCCGAAACGGTGCCACTGCATTTGCCATTTGCGACATAAAAGCGCCCCACAACCAGCCACCAATAGTTGACAAAATACAACCAATGGCCGTTAAAACACCGCCTTTATGCTTTTTTTAGCAAATTCCACTATAATCCTTGAAAATTGATCGAGGCTGGAAGAGACCCATGAAAAATCTCAGGATTTCGCTGCAACTGTTCCTTCTGGTCGGCGGATTGATGGCAGCTTTCGCGATTGCGACATTCTTCCAGATCCGCTCCTCAGAGCAAACCATCTATACCCAACGCTATGAAATGCTGCGCACCGAGGTGGAAACCGCCATTTCGGTGATGAAGCTTTACAATGCCAAGGAAGTGGCGGGAACCCTGTCGCGGGCCGATGCGCAAAAGCAGGCCTATGAGACAATCAACGCGCTGAAATTCGATCCGGACGGCTATTTCTTTGGCTACGACTATGATGTGACCATGCTGTTTCATCCCGATCCGAAGCGGGTCGGGCAGAATTTCAAGGGCAAGGCCGATAGCAAGGGCTTTGCCTATCGTGACGAACTGGTCAAGCTTGGCAAGGCTGGTGGTGGCCGCACCGATTTCTATGGTCCCAAGCCGGGTCAGGAAGGCAATGATTTCCGCAAGAGTTCCTATGCCAAGGCCTTTGAGCCCTGGGGTGTGGTCGTCGTGACAGGCCTTTACATGGATGATCTCGATGCGGAAGTGAATGCGGCCATCTTCAAGGCCATGTCCATGGGCCTGATCGTCTTCGTCATCGGTCTTGCCGCCGCTTATGTGGTAATCCGTGGCATTTCGCGGCCACTGACGGCCATTCACGATGCGCTGCGGGCTGTGGCCGATGAAAACGTCACCCTGGCCATTCCCCACACCAATATGAGCAATGAAGTCGGCATGATGGCCAAGGCCACCAAATCCTTGCAGGAAAAGGTGCGCGAACGCCATGCCATGGTGGCCCGCCAGGAGGAACAGCAGCGCGAGTTGGACAGCGAGCGCCAGCAGAACGCAGACCGGCAGGCTGAAGAGGCCCGCGCCCAGGCGCATGTGGTTGCCACCATCGGTGCCTCGCTGGAAAAGCTGGCGACCGGCGATCTGACCGTGCGCTGCGCCGATCTCGGCACCAAATACGAAGATCTGCGTCATAATTTCAACGATGCCCTGACCCGATTGGAGCAGGCCATGGCCCGCGTCAGCCTGAAGGGCAACGATATCAGTGTCAGCAAGGAAGAAATCCGCCGCGCCTCCGGCGAACTTTCAAGCCGCACCGAGCGTCAGGCCGCCAATCTGGAAGAAACCTCGGCAGCCTTGGACGAACTGACCGTGGCAATCCGCCAGACCGCTGATGGTGCCCGCGAGGCGGCAAGCCGGGTGAAATCGGTCAGCCAGGAAGCCCAGCAGAGCGACGGCATTGTCAGCCACGCCATTGAGGCAATGAGCGGTATCGAAAAATCCTCCGAGGAAATCACCAAGATCATCGGGGTGATCGACGAAATCGCCTTCCAGACCAATCTTCTGGCGCTGAACGCCGGTGTGGAAGCAGCGCGTGCTGGCGAAAGCGGCAAGGGATTTGCGGTCGTCGCCCAGGAAGTGCGCGAACTGGCACAACGCTCGGCGGCAGCCGCCAAGGAAATCAAGGCGCAGATCGCCCGCTCGTCGGCCCAGGTCAATGAAGGCGTGCAATTAGTGGGACGCACCGGTGACGCTCTGAAGCGGATTTCCACCCAGATCACCGAGGCCAACGAAGTGGTGGCACGGATTGCCGCCAGCGCCCAGGAACAAGATACGACTCTGCGCTCAATCTCGTCCGCGCTCAACGTGCTCGACACCACCACCCAGCAGAATGCCGCCATGGCCGAGGAAACCACTGCCTCAGCCGAGCTTCTCGCCAATGACACCGGCGACCTTCTCAACCTGATCCAGGGTTTTCGCGTCAACCAGCAGGCTGATGGTGCGGCTCTTGGTGGCATGGCCCAACAGATGCGCCGGGCGGGCTGAAACAGATCACTCCCAAGACAAAGCCGGCGGAGCAATCCGGCGGCTTTGTCTATTAAGAGACGCTTGAAAGCACTGCCTCCAGCGCCTCGACATCCCTATCTGAAAACACCGCAACACCCGCCTGTTTCAACAGTGCCGCTGTCACACCGAAACCCGGATGGCGTTTTCCCGAAAACGAGCCGTCATAGATAAAGCCGGAGCCGCAGGACGGGCTGCCATCAATCAATAGCGCATAGCGGCAGCCCTGTTCCAGCGCCACATCCACCGCCTTACGGCCACCGGCGATGAACTCTGCGGTGACATCGCCGCCAGTCACTTCCACAACACGGGCGCGGCCATGCAGCACATCCTCCCCATTGCCGCCCTGCTCAATTTCCGCTGGCGGACGCGGGGTCGGCAGGCCACCGGCCTGTTCCGGGCAGAACGCAACGAGCCGCCCCTCGTCTTGCCAGCGGGCAATAGCGGGATGATGCAGGGGCTTTCCCTTGCCATCATAGCGCACCGGACGACCCATCAGGCAGGCGCTGATCAGGATTTTATCGATCATGAGAGCATCGGACCGAAAAGTGGGAACCGGTTTTCGGATAAATCCGATGCGCAAACAAAAACTGAGAGCATCGCGCTGATTCCGGTTTTCTGCACGATGCTCTAGCCAAGCTGGCGTTCCACATCCATGCGTTCGTGAAGAACACGGATAATGTCGATGATGGCAAATTCCAATTTTCGATAGAAAACCAAGTGAACACCCACTCTACGCCGACGATAATCCCTTCTGATCCAGGATACATCCTCACCGGCATCGGGGAACGCCGCGATCTCCTCAAACTTGTCGAAGAGTAGGTTGAGATAGCGCTCAGCCTGTTCATGTGACCAGCGTTCAATTCCATAGGACCAGATTTCACGAAGATCCTGCTCTGCGGCAGGGCGAAGCCGGTATTCACCCACTGGTTTAAAGGCCGCTGCGCAAATCGTTGATGAAGGATTGCCTGTCGATTTTACGGGCAGGTCCGCTGTTTTCCCCATCCGCCAACGCCTGACGGAGGGTGTTCAGCTTGCGCTGCTCTTGCTCCAATAAACGCAGACCGGCTTCAACCACTTCACGTGACGAACCGTAACGACCGCTTTCAACCTGCCGGTCGATGAAAGGAGCGAACTGGTCGCTGATCGCAATGTCTACCGGCTTCGCCATCCATCTGCCTCAAAACGCATGCGCCCAACACCAGCGCGACCAGATAAATATAAGCCTATCGCGCATTTTGCGCAATGACAGGCGGGGCAGGCCAATATGCCCGACCCGACCATCGAATCATCCGGCGACCTTACCCGGCGATTTTGGAGAAATCCGCCACCGTGCCGGTTGCCTCGCGGATCGCTTTCAACAGTGCCAGACGATTGGCGCGGATGGCAGCGTCTTCGTCATTGACCAGCACATCCTCGAAGAACTTATCCACTGGCGCACGCAGGGTGGACAGTGCCTGCATGGCGGAGCGGAAATCTTCCTTAGCCACGGCCTCGGCTGCGGATTGGGTAGCCTGGGTGATGGCGGCATAAAGCGCTTTTTCGGCGTCGAGTGTCAGCAGCGCCTCGGACACGCCATCGGCCACCACCGTCCCCTTCTTTTCCTCCGCTGCCAGCAGCTGCGTGGCGCGCTTGGTGCCAGCCAACAGGTTCTTGCCGTCTTCGGAGGTGATGAAAGCGGTGAGCGCTTCGGCACGGCGGGCGACCATGAGTAGGTCGGCGGCGGCAGAGAAAGCCCCCTCACCCTGCGCTGCATGACCCTGCCGGACAGCCGCGCTGCCCTCTCCCCGCTGGGGAGAGGAGGCCGACACAGCATCGCCAAGCTCCCTCTTCTCCCCAGCGGGGAGAAGGTGGCCCGCAGGGCCGGATGAGGGGGCGGCGAGCACAGCGTCGATGATGTCGTGACGTGCGCCTTGATCGCGGAGGTAGACTTTCAGGCGCTCGTGGAAGAACTCGATAATCGAGACACATACGTCAGATAAAGCTGCAATATTCCACCCACCCTGGGCCGTTGTCATGATGACAGTCGCTTTTTCTGCCCGCGCTCTAAAACGCTCATGTAGAACAGCTTCAGCGTACTCTTCCCACTCGGTTTCGTAAGACGTTATGTCATGCGGAACAACACTGGAATTGAAATAGACGAAACCCTCTTCTCGTCCGACGACCCACGTTGATTTCTGGGCTTGGTGAAGCGCAACATATGCTGTTGTTATAACATCCAACAACGGCAACCGCACATTCTTCTCCAACAAAATCCGCACCACACCCAGCGCTGCCCGCCGCAGTGCAAACGGGTCCTTCGACCCTGTCGGCTTTTCATCAATCGCCCAGAAACCAACCAGCGTATCCAGCTTGTCGGCCAGCGCCACCGTAATCGCCACCTTGTCTTCCGGCAGGCGGTCCGATGGGCCTTGCGGCTTATAATGATCCTCGATGGCCGCAGCCACGCTCTCAGGCTCACCCTGGAGCGCTGCATATTTGCGGCCCATCAAGCCTTGCAGTTCGGGGAATTCGCCGACCGCTTCGGTGCGCAGATCGGCCTTGGCCAGCACCACGGCGCGGTCAACCAAGGCAACATCTGCACCGACGACAGGAGCCAGAACCTTGGCCAAAGCGCGGATGCGGGCCACCCGCTCGCCTTGGCTTCCGAGCTTGGCGTGGAAGGTCACATTCAACGCATCCAGCTTGGCCATCCGCTGGTCGAGCGGTTTTTTCAGGTCGAGGCCGAATTTTGCGGCAGAGGCTTGCAGCGTTTCCAGATCCGGCAAATTGCCCTGGTCGCGCTTCCAGAAATGCAGGGCGTCGGACAGGCGGGCGCGCACCACCTTGCCATTGCCGTGGATGATTTCCGCGCCGCCATCATGGGCGGCGATGTTGGAGATCAGGATGAAATGGTTGGAGAGCGCATCACTCTCGCCAATTGGCCGGGTGACGAAGCATTTCTGGTTAGTCTTGATGGTCAGCCGGATGATTTCCGAGGGGATCGACAGGTAATCGGCCTCAAACGTGCCGAGCAGGACCTGCGGATATTCCACCAGGCCGGACACTTCTTCCAGCAGGCCCTCATCTTCCACCAGGTCCAGCCCGTTGGCAAAGGCGATATCGCGGGCGTCGTGCAGGATGATGTCCTTGCGCCGTTCGGCATCAAGGATCACCTTGGCCTTTTCGAGGCTCGAGACATAATCGTCGAAGCGCCGCACGGTGATGGCATCCGGCGCGTGGAACCGATGGCCATAGGTGATGTTGGAGGCGGTGATCCCGTCGATGTCGAAGGGAATGATCGCCACTTCGTCATGCTCGGAGCCGAAGGTACAGAGAATGGATTGCAGCGGCCGCACCCAGCGCAGGCTTTCCGACCCCTTGCCCTCGATGCCGCCAAACCGCGATCCCTTCGGCATGGAAGCCGCACCTGATCGCATGGACTTCGGCCAGGGAAAACTACGGATAATGCCGGGCATCACCTCGGTGATGATCTCTTCCGCTGACCGGCCCGGCTTATCGATCATCGCGACGTAGAAATCGCCCTTCTTGGGATCGGTCTTGACCACGGCCTGATCGATGGAGGCAAGCCCCGCGCCGCGCAGAAAGCCCTCAATGGCCTTTTCCGGCGCCGAGACGCTTGGTCCCTTGCGCTCTTCCTTGACATCGGCAGAGCGGGCCGTCAGGCCGCGAATGTCCAGCACCAGCCGGCGCGGCGTCCAATATTCCCGCGCACCCTCATAGGTCAGGCCCGCATCGACAAGTGCATCGGTGACCAGCTTTTTCAGATCACCCGCCGCCTTGCGCTGCATGCGTGCGGGGATTTCCTCGGAGCGAAGTTCAAGCAGAAGATCGGGCATGTGTCTTTTCCTTGCCTCAACAAGACGAGGCCAGTGGTTTTACAGGTAGACCCTGCTAGCAAAATTGTGAGGGGGCTTACAATGGCAAACTGCCATTGTAAGCGGATCAGTCGTTCTGATAGTCCACCCCAAGCGAGGCCAGCGCGTCCCAATAGCCGGGATAGGTTTTGGCCACGCAGCCGGGATCAAGAATGGTGATGCCGGAGATTTTCAGGCCCGCCAGCGCAAAGCTCATGGCGATGCGGTGATCGGCGAAGGTGTCGATCTTCGCGGGCAGGGTCTGTCCCGCCAGCGTCGGGTCGGCGGCGATGATCAGATCGTCGCCCTCTTCTGTGGCAAGGCCGGGGCGGATGGCGTTGAGGCCGGTCGAAAGCGCCCGGATACGGTCGCATTCCTTGACACGCAGATTGGCGATGCCGACGAAACGCACCGGTGTTTGGTTGAAGGCCGCCAGCACGGCAATGGTCGGGATGGCGTCCTGCATCTGGCTGCCGTCGATCACCTCGGGCATCTGCGGGAAAGCGGAAATGACAGCATGGGCCTTGGCATCCGGCTGGGTAAACTGCCCGGCTGGCGTGCCGATATCGACCTTGCCACCGGTCAGCACTTCCGCAGCCCAGAGATAGGTGGCGGCGGAGGCATCCGGCTCGATGTGGAAATCGCTTGCCTTGTAGCCGGTCGGCTCGACCCGCCAGATGGTTTCGGACGGTTGCTCAATGCGGGCGCCGAAGGCGCGCATAGCAGCAAGCGTCAGGTCGATATAGCCGCGCGCGCCGATCTCGCTGCCGGCCAGTTCCACCTCGAACGCCTCGCCCGCCATCGGCGCGGCCATCAGCAGGGCCGAAACATATTGGCTGGAGAGACCGGCATCGATCACCACCCGATTTTTGGCAAACGCGCCCTTGGCATCGATGGCAACCGGCGGGCAGCCGCTTGGGGCGGCAATCGCCACGCCCAGCGATTGCAGCGCATCGACCAGCGGCTGGATTGGCCGTTTGCGCATATGCTCGTCGCCGTCGATGGTGAAACGGCCATTGGCCAGCGCCACCGCCGCCGTCAGGAAGCGGGTCGCTGTCCCGGCGTTGCCCAGAAACAATGCCTGATCAGGGGCGCGCCACAGGCCCGCGCCGGTCACGACGAAGGTGGTTCCATCAGGTTCCTCGACGGTGACGCCCATGGCTCTCAGCGCATCCGCCATATAGCGGGTGTCATCGCTTTTCAGCGCGCCGGTCAACCGGCTGGTGCCATTGGCCAGACCCGCCAACAGCAGCACGCGGTTGGTGATCGACTTCGAGCCGGGTGGGCTGACATGGCCGGTTAACGGCTTTGCGGGCGGCAGGATGGTGAGGGCTTCGGCGGTCTGGGCGGTAAGGGTCATGAGCATGTCCGTGGGTTAACCGGGCTTTTGCCTGCTGCATAATTCCTTAAATCGTTTCCGGCTTAAGGACTTATGCAAGTAGCGCGCCGCCGTTTCCATTGCAATCTTCAATGTGCCAACCCCTTCAAGCTTCAGGCAGATCGCGATCCAGGAACAACCGTGCCAGCCTGGTTTCCTGGGCTTTCGCCATCGTACGGGCATAGGCATCCATGGCCAAAAGCGAAAGCAGGGTCGCAACCCCACCGGCAGCAGCAAGATGCAGGATATGTTGACTATGGGCCGAGAACTGCAACCGGTCGGCCAGAGCCTGCGATACGACATTCATCACCGTCAGGCTCACCAGATTGCAGACCAGAATGGATGGGGCGAGCCAGTACAAGTCTCGAACATTCAGAGCTGGCAAATCATGATCCGGCGCTTGTCCTTCCGGCGGAGCGTGGTCATCGCGCATGGTGATGCGGGCAATTTCCATCATCACCACCTGAGGCAGTATATATTTGATGATCGGCACGAACCAGCAGATCACCGAGACCCAGGGGCCAAGTCGTGGTGGCGCATCGGGTGAAAGACGGGCGGCGAAGTGAACGGCAAACCAGAGCCAGGCCAGCCAGAAACAGGCGCTTGCAACCCGAAACGCGAAGGCGCCAATCTCGATGAAAGCCGCCCAGCGACCAACACCCTGCGCCAGCCAGCTGGTGACGCCGGTAGAGGTCGCAAAGCCGGTGGCCGCCACCACATATTGGACCCAGGCGGTGTAGAGAAAAAACGGCACCAGGATGAAATAAAACACCCCGCAGAGAGCGGCCAGAATCAGCCAGCCGCGCCGCATCCATGTCATTCGCCGGAGAAGGGTGTCCAGCGTCATGCCCTTGCCCTCTCCCCAGCCGTTTCCAAACTCTTACGCGGCCTTGCCGAAATTCGCGCCACCGGCATCGGTCTGCAAAAAGGCCTCGCCACACGCCTTGGCCAGGGTGCGCACCCGCAGGATATAGCTCTGGCGCTCAGTCACGGAAATCACCCCGCGCGCATCGAGCAGGTTGAAGACGTGAGAGGCCTTGATGCACTGGTCATAGGCCGGGAATACGCATTTATGCAGCACCTGATTGGCGCTTTCGCCCGGCGCACCGGCATCCAGCAGCGCCTGGCATTCCTTCTCGGCATCGGTAAAATGCCGCAGCAGCATTTCGGTATTGGCATATTCGAAATTATGGCGGGAATATTCCTGCTCGGCTTGCAGGAAAACATCGCCATAGGAGATCTTTTCCTCGCCTTCGCGGCCGTTGAAGTTCAGGTCATAGACATTGTCGACGCCCTGCACATACATGGCCAGACGCTCCAGACCATAGGTCAGTTCGCCCGCCACCGGCGAGCATTCGATGCCGCAGACCTGCTGGAAATAGGTGAATTGCGAGACTTCCATGCCGTCGCACCAGCATTCCCAGCCAAGACCCCAGGCGCCCAGCGTTGGGCTTTCCCAATCGTCTTCCACAAAGCGCACGTCATGCAGCAGCGGATCGAGACCGATGGCCTTCAACGAGCCAAGATATAGCTCCTGCAGGTTGGATGGGTTCGGCTTCAGGATCACCTGATATTGGTAGTAATGCTGCAAGCGATTGGGATTTTCGCCATAGCGGCCATCGGAAGGACGGCGCGAGGGCTGAACGTAAGCAGCCTTCCAAGGCTTGGGGCCAAGCGCACGCAACGTCGTTGCCGGGTGAAACGTACCAGCGCCGACTTCCATATCATAGGGTTGCAGCACGGCGCAGCCCTTGTCGGCCCAGTAATTGTGCAGCGTCAGGATCAGCGCCTGAAAGGAGCGCTTCGGGTCCATATGCGGGGCGGAAGCCGAAGGAGCGAGAGGAAGCGTCATGGGAACCTGCATTTATCATCGAAGTCAAAGGGTCAGTCTGACCTGCCATGCGCGGCCTTTGCGGTCAAGAGTGGCGTCGCTTGCCAGAGGACGTCGCTTGCCAGAGTCTGTCAGGCTCACATTGAACCAGAGTACACGACGCAAACGTTTTGATATGCCGCTCACTCTCCTTCAGATTACCGTAGCTTGAGCGGGCCGTCACCATCTTGCCTATCGTCAATCCTCAGTTTGACGACCGTCTTGCTGCTGGGTCTGGTGTTGTCTCAAGAATTCCCGCACGCGCTCAAGGGCGTCAGCCGGATCGGACCGGCGGTGGTATTCTTCGAGAATGATCTGTTCGATTTGCTGACGGATGGTGCGGCGTCCCAATTCTTCGCTATCGGGCAGGGTGCGATTCTGGGGCAGCAGGGTGCGGCGGGCTTCCTCTAATCGGGCTTGAAGGTTGGTTGCCGCGTCGAGAATGGTGACATCGATTATCTCCGCCGAGTCTTCCGGGCGCTGTGGCGGTTGGTAAATTGTCGCTTGGGGTGGGTTTCCCGGTCTCTCCCGCCTGTGGCGCAGCAGCAGCGCCAACACGCTGATCGCAAAAACCGGCGGTGTCAGGATGGCGAGCGCCTTGATCCAGTCGGATGAGGATTGCCACGTATCGAAAAGATCGGCCCAGAGGTTGTAATCGGCCATTGTCCATTGCCTCCCACGCTTGAAAACCAAGCGATCGCCAGAGAACGTCTCTGGCGATCGGGGAGGTAGAAAAGCCGCAAAGAGACGACCGCCCTGGCCTTTAAGCCGAAGCTCTGGACATACGCCAAGGCCTCCCCGACCATAGAAGGTGGAGAGTGGACCATATAGACATAGCCCACCGCCTCAGCCACAAACCTATGGCTGAGGGGTGTCTTTATAACGACCGACACCGGCCGCTCTTTGCGGAGTTTTCTACGCTCCGGGATCGGTGCGTTACAACCGATCCTGAACTGGTTCTAGCGTATAAAGAGTGGAGGGGAAAGGGGGGGGCACCAGCGCCGTGCGCCATAGATGGCGCACAAAGTTTCGCTGTAGCGCTTTATATCTGCTGCATAATTTTCTCTTTAAACCGATTCCGGTTTAAAGAATTATGCAGTAGCGGGAGGGATGCCGTCTTCTGGCTTGCCAGCCATCTCCCCCTCAAGGAGGGAGATGGCTCGGCCACACCGGTTGCTCAATGGCCCGCGACCTGATCCAATTGCCCGCGCAGCAGAAACACCACGCCATCGGGGGCAAAATCAATCTTCGCCTCGCCGCGAAACAGATCGGCCACGACGCGCTCGGTCAGCTTGGACCCGAAGCCGCGACGCTGCGGTTCAGACACGGTTGGCCCGCCGCGCTCGCTCCAGCGCAGAAAGAACCGGCCATCCTGCTGATTGCCCCATTCCACCTGCACCTGGCCGCCCGTTACCGACAGCGATCCATATTTCGTGGCATTGGTGGCAAGCTCATGCAGGGCAAGCGACAGGCCGAGCGCCTGGCGCGACGAGGCCTGCATGGATAAAGGTCCCGTGATCAGGAAGCGTTCAGAACTGTCGCGATGCGGTTCGATGGCATTTTCGACCACTTCGGCAATATCCGCCGAGGCCACGCTCTTGCCGGTCAACAGGTCCTGTGCCTTGGACAAGGCCTGGATACGGGCCGAAACCAGACTTGCCGCCTGCGGCAGCGATTGTGCGCCGCGCATGGTCTGGCCGACAATGGATTGCACCATGGCCAGCATGTTTTTCACCCGATGCGCGAGTTCGCCGTTCAGCAGGCGCAATTCCTGCTCAAATGCTTCTTTTTGGCGAAGATGCTGGCGGGTTTCCTCATGGTTCGTTTCCAGCGCCCGGCGATCAAGGACGGCCTGCGTCGTCTCCGTGACGATGTTCAGCAGCCCATGCACCGCGCCATCGTCGCCGTAAAGCGGGCTATAGGAAAAGGTCCAGTAGGTCTGTTCCGCAAACCCATTGCGGGTCATCACCAGGGGTAAATTCTCTTCCCATGTCGCCTTGCCGGCCAGGGCGCTGCGCACATAGGGAAGGACCCCTTCCCAGACATCCGCCCAGATCTCGGTAAAGGGCCGCCCCAGCGCCTTGTCCTTGCGCAGGCCCAGTATCGGCTCATAGGCATCGTTATAGAATTGCAGCAGGTCCGGCCCCCACCAGAAGCACATTGGCTGGCGAGAGGCCAACACCATTCGCATGGTGATTTTCAGCGATAGCGGCCAGCTCTTGATCGGACCGAGCGATGTCGCCGCCCAGTCGAAATGGCGGATCATCTCACCAATCTTGCCGCCTCCGGCCAGGAAATCATCTGTGCTGATCGATGCAAGAGAACAAGGCCAAGCCTGTTTCGCCTCCGGAAAAGACAATGCCAAGATCCCCCAGGTTCATAGTATTACATCATAGGATCACAGTGCCGAGCGCTCTTCGGGCGCATTCCGGTTCACTGTAAGAGTTTACAGGCTTTGTATAATCCCTGTCCTGACCCATAGGGGATCAGGCAGACGTACCGCCAACGCAGTGAAACAGGTTTCACCAGCAGGTTGTTCCCGATTATAAAATCATAATTCCAGCATGATGCAAGCCAAGTTGCATAACCACACTGCCGTAGCACGTTATTCTTGTTTGCTACGCAATTCTTGGGCGCAAATGTCCCTGCTCCAAGGTCGGCTATAAGGGGCGATATGCGCAGACTGCCATCGCGTGGCAAAGCAAGAAGATGTTAACGCACTCTTCTTAGCATCACCGCAAAAGCCATTTTCAATGGCTCTGCCTATCAGTCGTCCTGCTTCACCCGGTATTCACCCGTCTTCGGGTCCTTGACCAGGGTGGTAATCGCATCGCTGTCGCGCCCGCTGCGGCGATGGGCATTCACAGTCTTACGCTGCGCTACCGATGCGCTCCAGCGCCGGTAATACCAGACGGCAAGACCGATCAATATGATGAAAAAGAGAATGCGCGTCATGCTGCCTGCTCGCCAACGGATCACACTGCCCGCTGGAAAACCGAGAGGACATCACTTTTCTTTATCAGGTCGCCCGCACCTCCGAAAGCCCCGCTCTCGCCAAAACCCAGATGACATCAAGCATATCTAAAGCCCGTAGCGCGCCCACAGCGCCCGGTCTTCCAGCGTCTCGACAAGACCGGCGGCGGCGGCGCTGCCGATATCGCCCGAAGCAGATAGTGCCGTATCAACGCCCGGCAGACGCTTGCCGAACAGGCCGCGCGCCCCGGAAATCAATTCCAGCCGGGCTGTCTTGCCATAGCGCGCCTTGATGTCTTCGCGCATGCTGCCCAGTCCATCGACCAGACCAAGCTCGAAACCCTTGCGTCCGGTCCAGAAAAGGCCGGAAAACAGCTCCGGATTATCGTTAAGTCGGATGCCGCGCCGCGTCTTGACCATATCGATGAAAACGTCATGAATATCCAGCTGAAGGGTTTTCAGATAGTCGATATCGCTCTGCTTTTCCGGCTGGAACGGATCGAGCATCACCTTGTTTTCGCCAGCCGTGTAGACGCGCCGCTCGACGCCGATCTTCTTCAGCAGGTCGGGAAAGCCGAAACCGCCGGAGACCACACCGATCGAGCCGACAATCGAGGTCGGGTCGGCAATGATTTCATCACCGGCAAGGGCAATCATATAGCCGCCGGAGGCTGCCACATCTTCCACGAACACCAGCACGGTCTTGCTGTGTTCATCGGCCAGCGTGCGAATGCGCTGGTAGATCATCCGCGATTGCACCGGAGAGCCACCCGGCGAATTGATCGACAGCACCACAGCCGGGCTATCCTTTAACTTGAACGCTTTTTCCAGCAGCGGGGCGACAGCGGCAAGGTTCAGCGCCGGGCGAAACCGGCTGCCGCCGCTCATGATCGCGCCATGCAGCCGCACGACCGGAATGACGATTTCCTGCTTGCGAAACCGCTTCGGCACCCACCGCTTCCATAGACCCGCCATGCGTCACATCCTTTGCTGTATCAAACCGAACAGTCATGTAAGTCCTGAAGGCGTAAACGCAATGGCAAGGGCACTATGACGGCGGTGATTTTTGCCGGATGACCCGCCACGGCGACCTGTCACATCGCCTTGATGTCCAGCCTCGGATAGGCCCCTCGGCCATTGTTGAGCGCATCGACCTGCGGCAGGAAAGCATGACCTTCAGGCCCATGCATGATCAGCGGGCTGCGGAAGGTGAGCCGGGCGCGCGAGCCTTTAATCGCCGTCAGCAGCAGTCGGATAGCACTCTCGCCCTCCCTTGGATGGATGAGGGTGATCTCGATGCCGCCAAAGCGTTTGCCGCAGGCGGCGATGATCTCGGCGACCGATTGCGGCCGGGCAATCAGCGACAATTGCCCGCCGGGCCTCATGATCGCACCAGCGGTGCGCAGCCAGCGTTCAAACAGATCCCCGTCCATGGCATGGGCCTCGGCCTTCAGGCTGTCAGGCGTCATACGGTCGCGCCCGTCATTGAAGGGTGGGTTCATGATCACATGATCGAAAGTGTCATCCGGTAATCCCGCCGCCCGGCGCGCCCGACCCGTCAGCGTTACATCCGCCTCGACCAGGTTTACCCGGTCGGACAGATGGGCATTCTCGGCCAGACCGAGGGTCTTGTGCGCATAGGACAACATGTCAGGGGAGCGCTCGACCAGCGTCACCGTGGCCCTCGGCAGACGCGAGGCGACAGCCAGACCCGCGCCGCCTGCGCCTGCGCCGAGATCCGCGACCGCGCCTCCATCCACCACCAGCGCCGCCAGGAGCATGGCATCCATGCCAGCGCGATGACCGCGCCCTTTTGGTTGCACGAGGAAAAAGCCGCCGCGATGGAAGGCATCGACGGTTTCGTTGATGATATCAGAGACGGTCCCTTCAAAAGCCATGGCCTTTATCTCTTGATTATGCCGCACCGTCGCGCAATTCAGCGCCAAGACCGGCATCGATCAGGATGCGCCGCGCTTCCTCAGCCCGGCCCGGCTCAACCAGGAAACGGCGCGGCAAAAGCCCAAGCGATCCTTCCAGAATGCTCATCGACTGGTCGGCGATCAGGCTCTCGATACCGGCATCCTTCATCAGGCTCTGGGCAAAGGACAGTAAAACGGCGTCATTGGTGCGAATGAGTTCATGCATGCGATGATGAGTCCTATCAAATCTGCGGGATAGCAAAATTCCGCTCTTGCCGGGCCGCCAACGGCTTTTTATGTTTGTTTCAGCATTATGTCTCGAATTTTCGCGCAAACACCGCTTGATGACGCGACAGTCAGGCAAAAAAACCGTAAGTTGGGTCGAAGCGATGATAATTGCCCGATCCGGTTGGGCCAAATCCGGTTGGGCTAGTCCCGGTTGGGATTGAGATGACATTGAGCCTTGGATATAAGGGACCAACGCGGTCTTGTGGTGTGATAATCCACGATGTATCGCAGTCCTGATACAGGAATAAACAGGAGTCCGGACAGTTGGGCGCAGTGATACCGCTTGGTGACAAGAAAAACAAACAGGCCTCGGTGCAACCTCTGGTGGACCTTACCCGTAACGGCATGGAGCGGGTCAATCAACTGATCCTGTCCAAGGCAGGCTCCGACGTCCAGATGATTCCGGAAGTCGCCAATCACCTGATTTCCTCCGGTGGCAAGCGCCTGCGCCCAATGCTGACGCTGGCCTCTGCCGCGATGTTCGGCTATGAGGGCGAAGGCCATATCAAGCTCGCCACCAGCGTCGAATTCATGCACACCGCCACCCTGCTGCATGACGATGTGGTCGATGAGAGCGACCTGAGGCGCGGCAAATCCACCGCGCGGATGATCTGGGGCAACCAGGCCAGCGTGTTGGTCGGCGATTTCCTGCTTGGCCAGGCCTTCCGGATGATGGTCGAGGTCGGCTCTCTGGAAGCGCTGGATGTCTTGTCAACGGCAGCCTCGGTGATTGCCGAGGGCGAAGTGCTCCAGCTTTCTGTCGCCAAGAACATGGAAACCACCGAAGACGATTATCAGGCGGTCATTCGCGCCAAGACTGCGGCGCTGTTTGCCGCCGCCGCCGAAGTCGGGCCTATCGTCGCCGGAACGGACAAGGGTGCGCGCAATGCGCTGAAATCCTACGGCATGAATTTGGGCCTGGCCTTCCAGCTGGTCGATGACGCCCTGGATTACGGCGGCAAGGTCGCCGATCTCGGCAAGAATACCGGTGACGATTTCCGCGAAGGCAAGATCACCCTGCCGGTCATTCTCGCCTACCGGCGCGGCAACGAGACCGAGCGGGGCTTCTGGCGCGAAGCGCTGGAAGGCGGCAGGCATGACGATGCCAATCTGGAAAAGGCCATGGGGCTGATTACCAAATATAACGGTCTTTCCGATACGGTGGCGCGGGCCATTCACTATGGCGATGTCGCCCGCGATGCCCTGGCACCGGTGCCTGATGGCGTCTGGAAAGATGCCCTGATGGACGTGATCGATTTCTGCATCGAACGGGTCAGTTAGACCATTTCCAGCCAAACCAGGTCTCGGCCTGGCGTCTGGCATGCTTGAAAGAGAGAAACAAAGCCTTTCGGTGCAATACCGAAACCCTCGAATATTCACCCTGGAAGCGCTGGGGCCAGTTTCGCTTGCAAACTTCTCGCCCTTTTGAAATCTGGGACTTGTAAACTCTGACGCTTGTCAACTCCGGGAGGTTTTTATGTCACTTACGCAAAAAAGCCATTCTGTTGCCATCACATTGACTGGTCACGTGGGGGCAAGGCTCTTACATATCATGTTCCGGTCTGATCGAACTGGCTGGCAGCGACCCTCGCGGCCCTCTGATTCGCTGGCCTGATTTTGGATTTTCCGATCCGGCCAAAATGGCCGGTGACCCTGGTTGCCCGATCCGGTCGAATGACCGGTGATCTTGGTTGAAAGGCTTCTTCATGCGGCAGATCTTTGCCAAACGCTTCCTCTCGGGCACAGCGCTCTTGCTTCTGGTGTCCTTTAGCGGGGGCGTCCTCCCGTCCTTCCTGGCTCCGCCGGTGGCGATGGCGGCAGAAACGGCAAAACAGCCGGTCGATGGCTTCGATCTCGATGAGGTCGATACCCTGTCCGGCGCCTATCTTGCGGCCCGCACAGCCAATACCGACCGCGATTTTACCACCGCCGTAGCGCTCTACGAGAAGGCGCTGCGTTTCGAACCGCAGGACCTGGAAATCCGCGAAAGCCTCATGCTGTCGCTGCTGATGGCTGGCCGCTTCGAGGAAGGTGCGAAATACGCCACCGAATTGCGCAAGGACCAGGCCGTTGAGCGCATTACCGCCATTGTCCGCGGTCTGGATGCCATCAAAGGCAAAAAGTACCGCGCAGCGGAAAAAATCCTTGCCTATAAGGGACCGAACGATCTCGACCGGCTGACCAATGCGCTTCTGACCGCCTGGGCAAAAATGGGCGCCGGGCGTGGCAAGGAAGCCCTTGCCGATCTCGACAAGATGAAAGGCCCGGCCTGGTACGGAATTTTCAAGAATTACAATGCGGGCGTGATGGCTGCCGCCATTGGCGACGAGACCAAGGCCCGCAGCTATTTGAGCGGCGTTATCACCGACCGCGAGGGCGGCGCGACCGCACCCGACACGTTCCTGCGCGCCGTCATGGCCCTTGCGACGCTGGAAGCCAAGACCGGCAACAAGCAGAAGGCACTCGATGCGCTGGCGGCTGGCGATGAAGTGTTGAACAATTATCCGCCCTTCAAGGCCATGCGCGAGCGGATCGAAAAGGGCGAGGTTCCCAAGCCGCAGGTGGCCACCGCCGACGAAGGGGCAGCCTCAGTGCTGTTTTCAATCGGCGGCGCTCTGAACCGCCAGGGAACCCAGGACACGGTTGCGCTCTATCTGCAATTGTCGCGGGCGCTTGATCCCGACAGCGCCGATACGCTGATCATGCTGGGTGGCATTGCCGAGGGCAACAAGCAGACCGATCTCGCCATTTCCTTATACAAGCAGGTGCCCGCCGAATCGCCGATGCGGCGGATTTCCGAAATGCAGCTGGGTCTGGCGCTGGGCGAAACCGGCAAAGTCGAGGAATCCAAGGCCCATCTGAAATCGCTGATCGCCTCGGATCCTCAGGATATCCGCTCCTATCTGGCCTATGGCAGCGTGCTGTCGGATGCCAAGGACTACACCGAGATGGCCGCCAATTACGACAAGGCTGCGGAGATTATCGGTTCGGCCCCCGGAAAGAACCAGTGGCCGGTATTTTTCCAGCGCGGCATTGCCTATGAGCGCCTGAAGAAATGGGACCAGGCCGAGCCGAACTTCCGCAAGGCGTTGGAGCTCAACCCCCAGCAGCCACAGGTTCTCAACTATCTCGGCTATTCCTGGGTGGATATGAACCGCAATCTCCAGGAGGGCCTGGAGATGATCAAGAAAGCCGTCGAGCTGAAGCCTGATGATGGCTATATCGTCGATTCGCTCGGCTGGGCCTATTATCGGCTTGGCCGATATGACGAAGCGGTCGAGGAATTGGAGCGCGCCGTGCAGTTGAAGGCCGGTGACGCAACCATCAACGACCATCTGGGCGATGCCTATTGGCGGGTTGGCCGCAAGCTGGAAGCCACCTTCCAGTGGCGTCAGGTCCTGGCCTTCAAGCCGGAACCGGAACTGATCGCCACGGTGCAGGAAAAGCTGGAAAAGGGACTGCCTGACCTGCCCGCCGGGCCGGGTGCAGCCGAAGTCACACCGCCGGTCGCCCCGGCGCCCGCACCCACGCCGCAAACGCCGGATCAACCTGAAAAGAAATCCTAGTGGTCCTGAAGATTCCGACATTTGCTCTCGAGGGTGCTGCAAACGCATGCAAATGTCGGAATCGGACCACTAGGCATCGTCGATGCCTTGGTTTTCAAACAGGGCGAGGCAGGAACCCGAATGACCGTATTTCGTGAAATTGCAGCGGCAAAGATCAATCTTGCCCTGCATGTCACGGGCAGGCGGGATGATGGCTACCACCTTCTCGATACGCTCGTGACATTTGCCGAACATGGCGACGTGATCACAGTTGAAACGGACCGACAGGATGAATTCACCCTGTCGGGGCGCTTTGCAGGCCAGCTTCAATCGGAAGATCCGGCTGGAAACCTGGTTATCCGGACGCGGGATCTGTTGCGGATAGCCACTCTGGCCAAGGGCCTGCCCGCCCCGCCCGTTGCCATCTCCTTACAAAAAAATCTGCCGATTGCATCAGGCATTGGCGGGGGTTCAGCCGATGCCGCAGCCACGCTGAGGGCTTTACAGCACCTATGGAACAGCCATCTTGAGCCAGCGGCCCTGGAGGATCTGGCCCTAAAGCTGGGAGCGGATGTACCGATGTGCCTTGCAAGCACATCATTGCGTGCCACAGGCATTGGCGAGGAATTGACACGCCTGCCGACCTTGCCGCGCTTCGGCATCCTGCTCGCCAATCCGTTGCAGGCGGTGTCGACACCGGCAATCTTCAAGGCGATGACCCGGCGCGACAATCCACCGATTGGACCGCTGCCACCTGTAGCAGAGCAAGCCCCATGGACAGAAACGCTCCGCCGATTGCGCAATGATCTGCAACCCGCAGCCGAAATCCTGTGTCCGCACATCGCCGAGCTTTGCCGGATGATCGAAGCAACCGGCGCGCTTGTCACCCGGATGTCCGGCTCCGGCGCCACCTGTTTCGGCCTTTATCCCACCTATGAAGCCGCACTCGCCGCTGAAAAACGGCTTCTCACGGACAGGCCTGATTGGTATTTTCAGGCAAGCCAGACTCTATAAACTATCGCGTGGTTCGGGATTCATCGGACATGCTATAGACTAGTGTTTTCGCATGTCTTTCCCAGAACGGCTCCACACGTTCGGGAAACATGCCGTATTGGAGACATGACATGCCTGGATTAGACGAGACACGCGCCTTTATTCCGCTCGGCATTGCCGTTCTGACTGTTTCCGACAGCCGTATATTGGCCGATGACCGCTCTGGCGATGTGTTGGCCGAACGGATCGAATCAGCTGGCCACCGGCTCATCGACCGCGCCATTGTCACCGACGATGCCGATCGGATTGCCAATCAGGTGCGCGCCTGGAGCCAATCGCAGGATGTCGATGTGATCATCACCACCGGTGGCACCGGCTTTACCGGTCGGGATGTGACGCCGGAAGCGGTGGAGCCGCTGTTCGACAAGCGGATGGACGGATTTTCCGCCGTGTTTCACCGGATTTCCTACGATAAGATTGGCACCTCGACCATCCAGTCTCGCGCCACCGCCGGGCTTGCCAATGGCACCTTCATTTTCGTCCTGCCCGGCTCTCCCGGTGCCTGCAAGGATGGTTGGGATGGCATTCTCGCGCAACAGCTGGACTATCGCTATCGGCCCTGCAATTTCGTGGAAATCATGCCACGGCTGGCCGAGCATCTGAAACGGGACAAGGCGTAAAACGACACGTTGGCTGGGCTAATATGGCAATAGGCCCAGCAAAACTATCTAAGCCGCAGTGACATAAGCAGGCAAGGTTAAGCCCGTGCCTGACGGACCGCCCAGGCTGGCACCATTTCACTCGACAGCGCCCTGCCCCTCAGGCCAACGACCAGATCGGCTAGCTTCATGCCTGTCTTGACCAGCGATTGAGCCTGGCTCTTTCGCAGCAAAAACCCATGTTCCAACGGTGGCCCGCGGCGGGTGAAGCGTCGAAAAAACGGACGCTTATGGTGTCGTGAGGGTGAAAATCTGGCTGGCGCGCTGTTCAGTGCCACATATTCCGCCACTTCCTCGATCCATCCAGAGGATGGTCGGGCGCCTGGCTCGACCAGCAGCAACCACTCGCCCCTCGCCGCCGAGACCACGTCTCGCAAATCCCAGATCATGTGAAATCGGCAGCCCGCTGCATCCGCCAACCGCGACGTCCCATCGCTGGACCCGTGATCCAGAACAACCACATCACAAATAATACCCTCCACCGCCCCGGCGACAAGGGTGGTCAAGGTTTGCGCCAATTCGCTTTCCTGATCGCGGCATTCGATAATAACAGTCAACATGCGTTACTCATACCGCAATGCATCATGCTTTACCACGGGTGAACCGTGCTTGACTGGAATTTGATCGAAGACGGATCAGCAAGTGAATAAATCAGGACATGCTGTTTTTTACTTCTCATCGCGACTATTGAATATATTTTTTGGTGTATTTTAGATTTTACGCAATCCATGATTACGTTTTCAAGATCGGTATTTTGTTCTTGAATTGTTCTCATTTTAGCGTTAGATCTCAGCTCAT
This sequence comes from Agrobacterium vitis, assembly GCF_013337045.2. Classification (NCBI taxonomy): domain Bacteria; kingdom Pseudomonadati; phylum Pseudomonadota; class Alphaproteobacteria; order Hyphomicrobiales; family Rhizobiaceae; genus Gillisella; species Gillisella vitis. Next base: position 411,948 of record NZ_CP118259.1, on the reverse strand, counting down.
GAAAGGGCCGGTTGGCCCGTCAGGAGTTCCAAATGACCGTACTGTCTGATGTCAGGCAGGCTGCCTTTCAGCCTGCCAATACGGCGGATATTGCCGACGCGCTGCTGGTCGCCTCAGGGCTTCGGGTGGATGGCGCGCGCAGGCGCGGACGCGGCGCCGGGCTCAATCCCTCCGGGCGTTTCGAGACGCTGGAGCGGCAGCTGGAAGACGATGGCTGGGCAAGCCTCGAGGACATGCCGCCGTTCCGCACCGAAGTCCAGGTGGAGCGGCCAAAGACGGTGATTACCCGCAATGATTCGCCGGACATTCCCTTCGATCGTTCGGTCAATCCGTATCGCGGCTGTGAACATGGTTGCATCTATTGTTTTGCCCGGCCCAGCCACAGTTATATGGGCCTGTCTCCAGGGCTTGATTTCGAAGCCCGGCTGTTTGCCAAGCCGGATGCGCCGAAACTGTTGGAACGGGAGCTGTCCAAGCCAGGCTATAAGCCGCGCACTATCGCCATCGGCACCAATACCGATCCTTACCAGCCCATCGAGCGGGAATGGCGGATCATGCGGCAATTGCTTGAGGTCTTGAAAGAGGCCAGTCATCCGGTCGCCATCGTTACCAAGTCGGCAATGGTGCTACGCGACATCGACATTTTGGCCGATATGGCCGAGAAGGGCCTGGCCAAGGTCGGTATTTCAGTCACCACGCTGGACCGCAAACTGGCCCGGACCATGGAGCCTCGCGCCTCGACCCCAAGCCGTCGGCTGGAGGCAATCAAGGCGCTGAGCGAGGCTGGCATCTCGACAAGCGTATTGGTGTCGCCGATCATTCCGGCTCTCAACGATCATGAAATCGAACGCATCTTGGATGCTGCCAAGGCCGCTGGCGCCTCGGAGGCGAGCTATGTGCTGTTGCGCCTGCCACTGGAGGTCAGCCCGCTGTTTCGTGACTGGTTGCTGCAACATTATCCTGATCGTTATCGCCATGTCATGTCGCTGGTGCGCTCGATGCGCGACGGTAAGGATTACGATGCGGAATTCGGCAAGCGGATGAAAGGCACTGGCCCCTATGCCTGGCAGATCAGCCGCCGTTTCGAGATCGCCACCAAGCGCCTCGGAATGGGCCGTCGGAGCATGCAATTGCGCGACGATCTGTTCATCCCGCCTATGGGCAATGGTGTGCAGCTATCGCTGCTGTAGCAAACCATTGTTAGGCTTGGCAGCGCGGGCGCAAGAGATTGATCGCTCAGGCACATCCGCCCCGGGTTTGCGGCTATCCATCCAACCCGGCGGCACGCACATAAATTTGAACCTTCTCTTTCCGAGGCCACATCGCCTTCCGCAAGGGCGGCCCTCGGAAATGCCGGAAGCGGTTTCCTTGACCGCTTGTCCGGCGCGGCGTCGCGTCTTGGGTAGAGGGATCGACCCCTTTCAATCCTTCTGCATCGAGGCGACGCCGAAGCCTTTTATCAACGGCATGACAGCGCCGCGCGTTTTATAAAACGCGATAGTACACGACGCAAACGTCTCTTGGCTTTGCCGCCACCTTATCCGCCTGCCGCCAGCTCCTCCCCGATGGGGAGAAGAGACCTGCGGCACCCTCTTGTGCATTATACGCGCGGCAAAAGCCGATAAACTCCTTTGCCCGCAGCCTCCGGATGAGGCTCGGTGTTGTCGTGTTGACCTCTTCTCCCTCGCGGGGAGAAGTCCCCGGCAGGGGGATGAGGGGGGGCGAAGCCAATGAATCAAGGCGCGCCGTGTACTCTAATAATAGGCTAAAGGACGTTGTAACACTCTAAATTTGCAGCATAATTCTCACCTTAAATCGAATCCAGTTTAAAGAAGTATGCAATGGGCTTGCAAGCCAACCCGGTGATGTGCGACGTCTGCCACATGCCAAAACGTTCTCCATCCAACATGCCCGATCTTTTCACGCTGCCACTGACCGGACCGGATTTTTCCCTAGAGGAGAGTTTCCGAGCCAAGGGTTGCTGGCCGGTGGCCGGCACGGATGAGGCAGGACGAGGCCCGCTGGCTGGGCCGGTGGTGGCCGCAGCGGTCATTCTTGACCCCAAGGCCATTCCTGACGGTCTCAACGATTCGAAAAAACTTACGGCGACCAGACGCGAGGCGCTTTTTATTCAGATCCTGGCAACGGCAACGGTCTCCATCGCCTCTTCAGGCTCGGACCATATTGACCGCAGGGATATCCGCAAAGCCAGTCTCGACGCCATGCGCCGCGCCGCAGCCGGGCTTTCGCTGGCCCCCGCCCATCTGCTTTGCGATGGCCGGGACGTTCCTCCAGGATTGATCTGCGGAGGCACCGCCGTCATCAAAGGCGATGCAAGATCGCTCTCCATTGCCGCCGCATCGATTGTCGCCAAGGTCATACGAGACCGGATGATGACGCGCGCCGCCCTGGTCTTCCCCCAATACGGATTTGATGCCCATGCGGGCTACGGCACCAAGGTCCACCAGAAAGCCATCGCCGATCATGGCCCCTGCCCCCTTCACCGGATGAGTTTCAGTCCTCTGCGCATATCGGATGAACGGACGCGAAATGAGAGTGTGTCAGGTTCAGAGTGAACCACACGGACTGTGATCTCTCTTATTTCCATTTGTCTCTTTGGAAAACTCGGTTTCCACTTTCTCTACCGCATAATTCCTTCAACTGAGATCAGTTGATGTAGGAAACTACGCCGCTGAGACAAAATCTTACGGTGCCATGCGTGGAACTTTACCAAAACCCGAACATAAAAAAGCCGGGCTGAACCCGGCTTTCAATTCATCACTGATGAGCAATCTCAGTTCAAACGGTTTTTCACTTCGCTTACAGACGAATTAAACAAGCCTGACTGCAACTGCGCATCGACTTTCTGCTTCAGCAGGGTCTCGGCAGCCGAGATTGCAAGATCGACAGCCGCTGAGCGAACCGCATTGATGGCGTCGGTTTCGGCCTGCTTGATCTTCTGTTCCGACAGCGCATTGCGGCGCTGAACGAATTCCTCGGTCTTCTGACGGGCTTCTTCCGTCAGGGCAGCAGCTTCGCGCTCGGCGGCGGCAACGATGGCCTGAGCTTCCGCTTCAGCCTGTTTGCGCTTGGCACGATATTCAGCCAGCAATTGCTGGGCTTCTTCCCGCAGGCGCTTGGCTTCCGCCAGTTCGTCGCGGATATTGTCTGCCCGCGCATCCAGCGACTTCGCCATCATGCCCGGTACTTTGAGATAGGCAATCAGTGCCAGAAACAGCACCAGGCCGACAAAGGCGAAGAAAGTTGCATCATATTGCATCGGTTCAGCCCCTCTTGCCAGCGGCAACAGCCGATTGCGCATCTGCTGCGGTGACATTTGCACCGGTCAGCTGCTCAACGATGGCGGCAACGGTTTCCGTGGCAATCGTATCGACCTCGGCAAAAGCCTTGGTCTTGATCGCTGCAATGCTGGCTTCCGCCGCAGCAACCTTGCTGGACAGCTCAGCCTCGACAGCAGCGCGGTCGGCAGCAGCCTTGGCCTTGGCAGCATCCCGCGCGGCAGAGGCAATCTGGTTGCCCTTCGCCTTGGCGGCGGTCAATTCTTTTTCATAGGTCTCGACTTCGGCATCCGCTTCCGCCTTCAGGCGGCTGGCCTCGTCGATATCCTTGGCGATACGGTCATGACGATTTTCGAGGATACCGCCGACGCGTGGCACGATGACCCGCTGCATCAGAATGTAGAACAGGCCAAAGGTGATGACCAGCCACAACAGCTGCGATGGGAAGGTAGAATGGTCGAAGGGCGGAAATACGCCTCGTCCATGTCCGGCTTCCGCGGGAACGCCGGTTTCCGTGTGGGTCTCAGCCGCTGCCGGGACTTCCTCGGCATAGGCGGGGGTAACGAACATACTCGCCTCCAGTATCCTGCTAATACAAAAGATCACGGCCGACATCGAAGGCCGGCCGTGATCCTGAATTCCGCTGAAATCAGACAGCGAACAGGAGCAGGAGGGCTACGAGCAGCGAGAAGATGCCCAGAGCTTCCGTAACGGCGAAGCCGAATACCAGACGGCCAAACTGGCTGTCAGCGGCAGACGGGTTGCGCAGTGCGCCCGACAGGTAGCTGCCGAAAATGTTGCCAAGGCCGAGAGCCGTGCCGGCCATGCCAAAGCAAGCCAGACCTGCGCCGATGAACTTTGCTGCTTCCGCTTCCATGAGAGTACTCCTTTGAAATGGTTATTGCGGCGAATGACTGACGCTTGTTACGCCAATGTCGATATCCTTAGTGCCCACCGGGATGGATTGCGTCGTTCAGGTACATGCAAGTCAGTACCGCGAAGACGTAAGCCTGAAGGAAGGCAACCAGGAACTCCAGACCGGTCAGTGCGACGGTCATAGCGAGAGGAAGGAGCGCGCCACCGACGCCAAGGGCGCCAAGGCTGCCAAGCGAGGCAACGAAGCCCGCAAACACCTTCAATGTGATGTGGCCTGCCAGCATATTGGCAAACAACCGGATCGACAGGGAAATCGGGCGCGACAGGAACGAGATCACCTCGATCGGCACCACGAGTAACAAGAGAGCGCCAGGGACGCCAGAGGGCACGAACAAATTGAGGAAGCCAAGGCCGTGCTTGTAGAAACCATAGACCAACACCGTGCCGATTACAAAAATCGCCAACGCAAAGGTGACGACGATCTGGCTGGTGATGGTGAAGAAATAGGGCATCATGCCGAGAAGGTTCGCGGTCAACACGAACATGAACAGCGAGAATACCATGGGGAAGAATTTCATCCCGTGGCTGCCCGCCCCTTCTCGCAGCATGGACGCCACGAATTCATAGGACATTTCCGCGACCGACTGCGCCCGACCGGGAATCAGGCCGCGATTGGATGTGGCGAAATAGAGGAAGCCAGCCGCGCAGGCCACCGTCGCCACCATGAACAGCGAGGCATTGGTGAACGAAAAATCAATGCCACCAATCTCGATCGGAACAATCTTGTGGATCTGGAACTGATGGGTCGGATCGTTTGACACCTGGTGATCTCTCTCGCTTTTGCCACCCTCAGGCAGCGTTCCTTACCTCGTCCGCCGGATGCCAGGCACCCGCCGTGTTATTTCCCTTTGCCGTCCGAGCTGCGATCCGCAGGATGGGGCGAAGCCACCTTTCCTGCCGCACGCAGCACGTTCAGCACACCGGCGCAAAACCCCAGCAACAGGAGGACGATAAGCCCCCAAGGCGAGGTTCCGGCAAAATGATCGATCAGGAAACCCAGAATGATACCGACGATGATGGCGGAAAGGAATTCGCTGGAGAGCTTCATGGCCTGGGCATAGCCTTTTCGGCTTGCCTGCGCCCGCTCGTCCTGTGCGGCCTCTTCCCCCGTCCGCAGATCCTTCGCAGCCAGCTTGGCTCCGAGATGGCTGCGACGCCGTTCCAATTCTCTTTCCTGATCGTCCATGCGCCCTCCCCGTCCGATCCCGGTCCGGCTGCTAAAGCCTTGTCCGAGTATGCAAACAGCTCGGATTTACACATGGTCCGACCGGTTCTGAATTTGGCCGCACCATAATTTTGCGAGCTTTGATAGTCAAGGCATTGCCAAGGGTTGTTTCACGACAAATTAACCGAATAAAATCAGCTCTTTAGTCGAAATTTTCGAATTCCCCACAGAAAGTGGCATGAAAAAGCCGCGTTCCGGGCGGTCAAATCCCGGAATCGGTGCGGATTTGTGGCGATGCCCGTCGCGCGAAACACCGCCACAAATAACGCTCAGATGATCACATGCGAGCCAAGCTCGACGACGCGATTGGCCGGAAGCCGGAAGTAATCCGAGGGGTCGGTTGCCGAATTGGCAAGTGCGATGAACAGCCTGTCCTGCCAGTTTGGCATGCCCGCCTTAGCATCCGGCACCAGCTTGCGGCGGCCGAGATAGAAGGAGGTGGACATGATGTCGAATTTCAGCCCGCCCTTGCGCAATTTGGCCAGCGCCTGCGACACATTCTGCTGTTCCATATAGCCGAAGCGGATCTCCACCCGGCTGAACCGCTCCGATAGGCTTTCGGCCACGAAGCGTTCCGCTTCGCTGGCGCGGGGCCGGTTGACGGTCTTGATGGTCAGGATGATGTTTTTCTCATGCAGAACGTGGTTGTGCTTGAGATTATGCAGCAAGGCCGCAGGCGCGGTTTCCGGGTCGCTGGTCAGGAAGATGGCCGTGCCCGGCACGCAGACCGGCGCATGCTCGCTCTTGCGCTCCACCGAGGAAATGAACGAGGACAGCGGAATATCGGCATGGCGGGTCTTGGCAAACAGGATGGCCGTTCCGCGCCGCCAGGTCCACATGACGATAGTGAAGCCAGCCGCAAACAGCACCGGAATATAGCCGCCATCGTGGATCTTCAGCAGGTTGGCGCCGAGGAAAACCGTTTCCAGTGCCAGAAGCGGCACAATCACCAGCAGCGCCACGAAAACCGACCATTTCCACTTCTTGCGCACGAATTCGAACGCCATGATGGTCGTGACGACCATGGCGCCGGTGACGGAAATACCATAGGCCGTGGCCAGGGCGTCGGAGCTTTCAAACAGCAGCACCAGGCTGAGAACGCCAAGCAACAGCAACGTGTTGACGGCGGGAAGATAGATCTGCCCGGTATTGGTTTCCGAGGTGAACAGGATCTCCATGCGCGGCAGGAAGCCGAGATGGATGGCCTGGCGCACCATGGAGAACGCCCCTGTTATCACCGCCTGGCTGGCAATGACAGTAGCCGCCGTCGCCAGGATGATGACCGGCAGAATGGCCCAGCTTGGAAACATCAGATAGAAGGGGTCCGATGCCATGGCGGGGTCCTTCAGCACCAGCGCGCCCTGGCCGAGATAGTTCAGCACCAGCGCCGGAAACACCAGCACAAACCACGCCCACTGGATCGGACGACGGCCGAAATGGCCAAGGTCGGCATAAAGTGCTTCAGCACCGGTAACAGTCAGGAATACCGCGCCCAGCACGACGAAACCAAGAAATTTCTCCTGGAACAGGAAGGTCACGGCATGGATCGGGTTGAAGGCCCGGAAAATAGCCGGATCGTCGAAAATATGGCTGATACCGCCTGCCGCCATCACCAGGAACCAGACCACGGTGATCGGCCCGAAGAAATTGGCAACCGCGCCCGTACCACGCGATTGGACGGCAAACAGCACGATCAGGATCACCACCGAGATCGGCACGATAAAGCCGGAGGACTGCGGCGCCACCAGTTTCAAGCCTTCCACCGCCGACAGAACCGACAGCGCAGGCGTGATCATGGCGTCGCCCAGAAACAGCGCCGCCCCGACCAGGCCCAGCACCATCAGCACGACGGTATGCCGCCCCGCCGATTTACTAAGCAGGGCCAACAGCGACAGGGTGCCGCCTTCGCCGTCATTGTCGGCGCGTAGCAGAAACAGCACATATTTCAGCGTGACGATGATCGTCAGCGTCCAGACAATCAACGAGGTCAAGCCAATCACCTCGAAACGGGTAATGCCGTCATGGGCAATCGGCTTCAGTGCCTCGCGAAACGCATAGAGCGGGCTGGTGCCTATATCGCCGTAAACGACGCCGACCGAACCGAGCGCCAGCAGCATCAGGCTGCGCAGGTCTTTCTTTTCGGCCGGTGCGGCGTGGGTGTTTTCCTGGGACATCAATCTTACAGGCTCTCAGAGCCAGCCTTTCGAGCGGAAGAACAGGAAGGGAATGATCGCAGACAGAACCATGACGATCAGAGCAAATGGGTAGCCAAGCAGCCACGTCAACTCCGGCATGACCTGAAAGTTCATTCCATAGATGGAAGCGACCAGCGTCGGCGGCAAAAACACCACCGATGCAATCGAGAAAATCTTGATGATCGAATTCTGTTCGACATTGATCAGACCAAGCGAGGCATCGAGCATGAAACTGATATTGCTGGCGATGAAACCGGCATGTTCGGACAGGGATTGGATATCGTGAGAAATGACCTTGCACAGATCACGCGGCTCACCACTCGTCTTGAACGGCTCCACCGACAACAGGAAGGATGACAACCGCGACAGGGATGCCAGACTATCGCGCGTCTTGCTGACAAGCCGGTGATGGCTGGCGATATCGAACAGCCGGTCTTCCAGAAACCGCGCCGCACGGCGCTTGGTCCGGCTGCGATCAACAAATACATCGCCGGACAGCGCATCGACCCGCATACCGGCAATTTCCAGGATTTCGGCGGTGCGATCGACCACCGTTTCCAAAAGTCGCGCCAGCATGACGGCGTTGGAGGTGCAATGGGCATGATTGCGGCTGAGGGCCGCGGTAAACAGGCCAAAGGCGCGGGGCTCGGCGTAGCGCACGGTGACCAGCCGCCCCCCGCCCAGAATGAAGGCGACATCGGCCAGATGCGGCAGGTCCGATTCAGCCTTGCAGAGCAGCGATGCGGTCATGTAAACGCCATGATCGTCCATATACAGTCGGCTGGACGGCTCGATATCCTTGAGGTCGTCACGAGTGGGAAGCGGCAGGCCCAGCAAGCGCTCGGCCAAAGCCTCCTCGGTCCTGTCAGGATTGAGAAGATCGAGCCATAGAACATCTTTGTCCAGCACCGCTGGCGCATCGCTGGGCAGGATCATATCTGCCGTCCCGTCACACCTGTAAGCTTTGATCAAACGTTCGACACCTTTGCCCGATGACGGACAGTGCCGCCAGCCGCAGCATTCCCATGGACACCCATGAAAACCTGCGATGATTTACCCTTGCCCATGCGCATGACTATCATTTCCCATAGAGGAAAGACGTGTTCCTGCCCATGATCCATGCTCAGCGGGCAAGCAATAGCACCTGCCGTCAGGATGGCAAGGGCAATTGCGCGTCGGCATTTGATCCTGATCAATGCAACCTGAAGAAATATCGTATACAAAGAATCCGCCAGGGTAGCGAGATCCTGTTGCATTTCCGCCGGAACCCTACAACCGTGCGGCCCGCCGTTGCAGTATCAATCTGCAACGGCGGCTCTATTCTGTGCTGACCTCATTCAAAGGTAATAGTTGGCGCCTGTCGTGTTGAATGTCGCTGGACCTCGCTCCAGACACGGGTGGCGATCTCGCGGTACACAAGCGCCTGAGGGCTCTCCGGCTCGGAAACCACGACAGGGGTTCCGGCATCGGAATGCTCGCGGATGGAAATGGTCAACGGCACTTCTCCCAGGAATGGGGCACCAATGGCTTCGGCTTCGGCTTTGGCGCCGCCATGACCGAAAATATCGTAACGGGCGCCGGTGTCGGGAGCGATAAAATAGCTCATGTTCTCGATGACGCCAAGCACCGGCACTTCGACCTTCTTGAACATGTTGATACCCTTGCGGGCATCGATCAACGCCAGGTCCTGCGGGGTCGAGACGATCACCGCGCCGCTCAACGGCACCTGCTGGGCCATGGTCAATTGCGCATCGCCCGTGCCCGGCGGCATATCGACCACCAGCACGTCAAGCTCGCCCCAGGCCACTTCGCGCAACATCTGCATCAGCGCCGATTGCACCATCGGGCCGCGCCAGATCATCGCAGTGCCCTCATCCACCAGAAAGCCGATAGACATCGCCTTCAGGCCGTAATTTTCCATGGGCACGATAATGCGCCCGTCAATCTGCTGCGGCCGCCCGGAAATGCCAAGCAGGCGCGGCATGGACGGACCATAGACATCGGCATCGAGAATGCCGACCTTCAGGCCATTGGCCAGCAAGGCCAGCGCCAGATTGACCGCCGTGGTGGACTTGCCGACGCCACCCTTTCCCGACGCCACCGCGATGATGGCGCCGATGCCGGGAATACCGGCCTTGGCCGGGCGGGCCGGCTGGCTTGGGGCCGGTGCATGAGAATGCCCGTGTGAATGGGAATGCGAGTGGGAAGGATTGGGTGCCGAGGGTGCAGGCGGCGTTGACGGCGATCCGGCCTTGCGCTCGGCGGTCAGGCTGACAAGCGCTCCCTTGACGCCGGCAAGCGCCTTGACACTACGCTCCGCGGCCTGGCGCAAAGGCTCCAGCTCCCGGGCGCGTTCAGCCGGAACATTAATGGAGAGATAGACCTTGGCATCGGAAATGAACACGTCGGATACCATGCCCAGATCGACAATATTGCCCTCGAGATCGGGGCCGCGCACGGTCTTCAAGGCTTCAAGAACAGTGTTTTTATCGAGCGTCATGGATCCGCTTCCTTGGTAAAGGCCGGGACACTCGACTGGAATTGCCCGCGCCCGACGAAACGTGTGAGTGACGCTCAAATAGGGTTTTATCGCCTGCAACGGAAGAGCCAAAAACAAACGCCGCCAAAACCATTGCCCTCAGGCACGGTTAAGGCGGCGTTTTGTGAGGGCGATTTCAAGACCGCCCTTCTCCAAGTCCCCTCTGGACCCTGTTGCTATATTGAAAGCATAAACCGTGCCAATTCGAAAGATTGGGCTTTTTGCCCGATAACCGCTGCCAAATGACCGGTGTCACCGCCAATTGGCTGAAGAAATCACCACAATCCAGCCGGGCCATTCCGGCAATTGCTTAAAAAACAGCCGCGCCGCCGCTTTGAGCATTCACGTCATAGGATTTTTGTGCTGAAATCTCAATTTCTCGGAACCGCTGGCGAAGTGGCAAGATAATCGTCCAGGCGGTCGGGGTCGAAGACCCGTCCATCGAAAAATCCGTCCGGCCCAAGCAGCAACCGGCCATTGCTGGCGCCGACATAATCGGCTGCTGCCATCGCCCCCTCCACCTTGATATTGGCGCCTGGCATGGCGGCGAAGACAGGCCTGAGGGCGCGGCGATAAAGATCCGGGCGGTAGGTTTCGAGCACCATGGCAATCCGCTCGCGAGCATGGACAACGTGACCGCCAAGCACCATCTGGCTGTAGAACCATAGAGCGTGGCTGGCCCAGGGAAAATTCGCGGCCTTACGCTCCAGCACCAGAAAATCTGCCAGGGACTGAACTTCTCCCGGCGCGGTGACCAGATCGCCGGTCAAGCCAGGCAACAAGAGCCTGCCTTCCACACCGAGATAGCGGGGCGCGGCCATGATACCGGCCAGTTCCTCGGTATTGCCGGGATTACCGCACCATTGCGCGGCGCGGTAAAGCGCACGGATCAGCGCATCGAGCGCGGCAGGATTGTTCTCGCCCCATTGCCTGCCAATGCCGAGAACCTTGTCCGGACCGCCGCGCCAGATAGCAGCGGTCGCAGCAACAATGCGTCCGACCTGCCGGTCCACCGCAATACTGTTCCAGGGTTCCGCCGCGCAAAATCCGTCGAGTGCACCCGCACCAAGCCCATCCACCATCAGCGGCGATGGCAATGAGACGATTTCGACCTCGCTGCCATGGTCCAGATTGCAGGCAGCAAGCCAGTAGCGCAGATAATAGGCCTGGCTGGAATGAGCATCGCCAATGGCAATCCGCAGGGGTGGCAGGGACTTAACACGGCGTTCCTCTGCCACCCGTTTCAGTGCGGTTCCGGCAGCCAACGGCTCCAGAAGGTGGTTTTCCCAGCCTGCCTGTTGCATGGCTGTTGCAAGCGCATTCGACACGGTGAGCGCGCCGCCGCCCAAATTAAGGGCCATGGGAACCAGCAAAGCAGGGACAAGCGGCGAAAAACCGAGATTGGCAGCCAGCGCAAAGGGGCCAGGCAGATGCGCACCATCGAAATGGCCGACCGTCAGGCGGTCGCGGATCTGGACCCAGGAGGTTTCACGCACCAGGCGCAGGCTTAGGCCCTCGTCGGAGGCAAAGCCTTTTTCCACCGCCACAACCAGCGGGGCGCTATCGAGACATGGCATGTAGCCAAGAGTAACATGCAAAGAAATGTGCTGACCCATTGCAGCATACATGCCGCAAACCGCCGCCTCAGGCAAGTTGCGCCTGCCGGAGAAGGCCGTCCTTGGGATGCATTATAACCAGGACATCGAAGATGTCTCACGCATCCTTATTTGATCAGGCTCAACCGGAGCGCCTTCGCAACCGCCTGGGTGCGGTTCACGGTATCCAGCTTGCGGGTGGCGCGGTTGAGATAATGATTGATGGTGTGTTCTGACAGGCCCATGATCTCGGCGATTTCAACGGAAGTCTTGCCCGCCGCCGTCCAGGTCAGGCATTCGATCTCGCGCTCCGTCAGCGTTTCGGTGACCCGTGCATCCAGTTCGCGAATTTCGGCAAGCCGGTTGAACACATGCCCGGCCAGATAGTGCATCAGCACCATGTCGACGAAGGAAAAGGCTGGCATTTCGCCGCAAATATTGACAGCGCCCCGGTTGCCATGGGCATCATGAACCGGAAAACAGGCGCCACGAGGCATGCCGAACCGCAAGAAAAGGTCCATCGCCAGTTCTACAGTCTTGGGATCACGTTCGCGGGCGACCACATGCACATCGAAAACCACGGGTATAGAGGTGTTGCGCAACCGGTTAAACATCGGGCTCGAAGTCAGCAGGGACGCCATGTCGTATTCGCTGAGAAAATCAGCAGGCCAGTTGGTGATAACCGAGCTGCCGGTCAAGGTTTTTGCGCCGGCCGAAGGCACATTCATGACCATGAAGCCCTTGGCGCCGAAAAAGTCGGTCACCCGCTTCATCAGCCTGAAAACGTCAAACTGGGTCTTATAACCGCTTAACTCGCGCACATAGCGTTCTGCCGTCGCAAATTTCGATGCAGCATCTTCGGCAACCATTGCCATATGGACCAGATCGTCACCCATCGATAAAAAGCCTTGTTCTCTTCTCTATCGCGACCGCGTCGCAACCCGCCGCATACCTGCTATAGCCGGACACTGCGAAAATTGAATGCCGACTGCATTCCGGCAGTTACAGCCAAAAACATTGATAACTAAAAAAGCCAGTCCTGAATAATTTAACGAAGCCCTTTATCCATTAATATATCGTGGCCATTCATTTATCTTCCGGCCATTCTGTTAGGTCTCGCCGCAACCGGAAAATGCTTCGGCTTTTGCCGGTTGACGATAACGATACGCACCCGACCGCAATTTCCCATCCCTATAAATCGACTATCCTGCCAAGACCAAGGGCTGAACCCGTGTTTTTTTGAAAATTCTATCGTCTTAGCCGCGAAACAGGCCCACGCCACAAAACAGATTAGCAAATCAAGTATTCCCTGTTTTGCTTGCGCGACATTGACCAATACGACGGCCATGTCGGCCTGGATGTGAAACCGCCGTCATCGCCCGCAATTTATTTCGCCTGGCACTGCCATTCGCGCCAAACCGGCTGTCGTGGAACCATCCGAGCGGCTCGAATCGCGTTCTCTGCGGTCTAGATGAAAGGTGATTGTCATGCTGAGCGTATACTCGCTTGGTGCGTTTTTCTTCATGGCATCGCAGCAACCTTCTCGCCCCTTGCTTTTACGCATGTCCAATTGGCAAAACCGGTTTCCACTTGTCCTGGAAATGCTCACCAGCGGCGTGCGCCCTCTATAGCGCACGAAGGTTCGCTGTAATGCTTTATATCCGCTGCATAATTTCTCCTTAAATCGATTCCGATTTCAGGAATTATGCAGTAGACAAGAGTGCCACAGCGATTGGATGAAGGAGACCATCTTGCAAACAGCATATTCCGGCACCGTCCTGGTCGATACCCGCCTGCATCTGGGTGAAGGCCCGACCTATGACGTAGCGCGTGACACCGCCTGGTGGTTCGACATTCTCGGCAAGGGGCTGATCGAACATCGGTTTGCAACGGGCGAAACGATCCGCCACGATCTGCCGATGATGGCCAGTGCGTTGGCGACAATTGATGCTGAACGCCAGATGGTGGCGACGGAACAGGGTATTTACATCCGCACCATTGCCAGCGGCGAACTGACCCTACTGACCGCGCTGGAACCGGAACGGCCCGGCAATCGGTCAAATGACGGGCGGGTCCATCCTTGCGGCGCGCTATGGATCGGCACGATGGGCAAGACGGCAGCCGATGGCGCTGGTGCGATCTATCATGTGGCGGGCGACAAGGTGACGCGTCTTTATGATAGCATCAGCATTCCCAACGCCATCTGTTTTTCGCCAGATGGAAGCCTCGGTTATTATGTCGACACGCGGGTCAATACGCTGATGAAGGTCAGTCTCGATCCGGCAACCGGCCTTCCGACCGGAGCGCCATCCGTGCATATTGACGGGCGCGGCAAGGATGGTGGTATCGACGGTGCGGTCTGCGATGCCGAGGGCGGCTTGTGGAATGCCTGTTGGGGCGTTGGCGCCGTCGATCACTACGATAGAACAGGACAACACCTGGCGCGCTACCGGCTTCCCGCTGCCCAAACCACCTGCCCGGCCTTTATCGGCCCCAAGGCAGACCGTCTCCTGGTCACGTCAGCCACCGAAGGGCTCGATGCCGATGGCCTGGCCGCCGATCCGCACGGTGGCAAGACCTTCGTCCTCGATATCACGGTCAAGGGCAGGCACGAGCCAAGCTTCCGCTGGTAAAGCCGCGACAACCGACGCTCCTCAACCCCCGGTGTATAGCGCGAGCTATGGGGAGCGAAGGGCCGCAAACTCATTCTTATGCCTAAAGTTCCGTCAATTTGCAGAAATAAAATGCAGAATATTATCGGAACTCCTGCCTCTTTCGGGCATTTCACTACCGAGCCGAGCAGAGAGACAGTCACTCACTCTCATGAAAACACTCTTTCATGGGGCGACTTGCTCTCACTCAGTCCGACACGAAACAAAGACCGAAAGGCAGGTTTAAGATGAACAAGACCCTCAATATTGTAGCAGCAACCGTACTCATGGGTTCCACTGTTGTCGCGCCAATGGCCTTTGCGCAGAGTGCAACGACACCAGCAACGCCCGGCACCACCACAACCACTCCAAGCACCGGCACCGCCCCTGCCATGCCTGGCGCATCTGCTGCCATGGACACCTATCTGACCCAGCAGGGCAGCGATCAGTTGGCCGCATCCAACTATATCGGCCAGAACGTCTATGCCGGTGACAAGAGCATCGGTGAGATCAAGGATCTGATCATGCAGCAGAATGGCGGCCTTGTCGCAGCTGTGATCGGTGTGGGTGGCTTTGTCGGCATCGGCGAAAAGTATGTCGCCGTTCCCGTTAGCAAGATCACTGTGACCCGTGATGCCCAGAACGCAGACAAGCTGCGTCTGACGACAACGGAGACCGCTGAAACCTTGAAGGCCGCTCCGGAGTTCAAGACGCTGGAAGAGCAGAAGGCTGATTCAGGCACCACTGCTTCGACCCCAGCCACAGTGACCAAGTAATACAGTGATGGCTGGCCGCCCAGGCTAAAACCGATAGGCCAGCATCAGAAGTTGAGAAGGCGGGACCGCAAGGCTCCCGCCTTTTTCATGGGATTTTCCCAGCTGTTATTTAGCAGGAACGTTTTCTGCCTCCACGGCACCAGCTGCCAAAGGCCGCCGATGGCCGGATACGTCAGCACCGGCATTCTTGTCCATGAAGATATAAGGAATAACGGCGGCCAGCGACAAAAACGCCACGACGGCAAAGGCCAGATGAAAATCGGCAAGATCCAGATGACCGCCGGTGAGCATAGTGCTGATTTCCAGAACGAAGGCGGCGCAGGCAACGCCGAGCGCAAGGCTGACCTGTTGCAACACCGAGGCGATTGAGGTCGCCTGACTGGCCTCGGTGTTGTCGATATTGGCATAGCCTAGCGCATTGGTTCCGGTAAAGAAAAACGAGCGGCAGAACCCGGCCAACAGCAGGAAGAACATCAGCAGCGCATGCGGGGTTTGCGGCGTGAAAAATGCGTTGAGAAAGGTGGTGGCGGCGCCGCAGACGCCCGCCACGATCAACACGCTGCGAAAACCGGCCGCGGCAAACACCCGGCGCGCCAGGAATTTCGTGCTGATCGCCCCGATGGCGCCGACAAAAGTCGTCAGTCCGGATTCGAACGGTGTCATGCCAAAGCCGAGTTGCAGCATCAGCGGCATCAGGAAGGGAATGGCACCCGCCGAAATCCGAAACAGCGTCCCACCGATCTGGGCGGCGCGAAAGGCCGGTTTGCGAAACAGGGTGAGATCCAGAAGCGGAGCTGGATGACGCCTGGCATGCACGATATAAAGAACCCCGCAACACAGGCCGATACCAGTTGCGGCAATACCGACAATCGGCGGCAGGGCCGGCAGGCTCATGACCGACAGGCCGAAGACAACACCGGCAGCAGACAGCGATGTCAGGGCAAATCCGGTCCAGTCGATCGGCGCTGTTTCAACCCGCTCGATTTCCGGCAGGAAAATTGTCGCCAAGACGACACCCAGCACGCTGATTGGCACGTTGATCAGGAAAATCCAGTGCCAGGTGAAATAGGTGGTGATGAAGCCGCCAACCGGCGGACCGGCCAATGGGCCGACAAGGGCCGGCATGGTCAGCAGCGCCATGGCCGAGACCAGATCCTCGCGCTTGGTGGTGCGCAGCAGAACCAGACGGCCGACCGGCGTCATCATCGCCCCGCCCATGCCCTGCAAAAACCGCGCGGCGACGAATTCCACCAGCGAACTGGACATGGCGCAGCAGAGGGAGCCGACGATGAAAACCCCCATCGCCGCCCGGAAGATCTGCTTGGCCCCGAATTTATCCGCCATCCAGCCGCTGACCGGAATGAAAATGGCGAGCGCCACCATATAAGATGTCAGTGCCAGTTTCAGCGTGATCGGCCCGACGCCGAGATCGTTGGCAATGGCGGGCAATGCCGTCGCGATCACCGTGGAGTCCATGTTTTCCATGAACAGGGCCACGGCCAGGATGAGCGGAACGATGCGATTCATGATGAGCACTCTTTAAAGATGGCAGCCATTGGAAATGAATTTGATATCCCCTTGCGGCATCATCGAAGATCAAATGTCACAAACAGACCACCAGGCGTACATATCAAGGCCCGACGAAAAACCTCACCCGGCGCGTCCTTCTATTCCCCTCATCCCATATCTGACAATCGTTATCGTCCCGATAAGCTTGGCGATCACGTACACGTTACGCATTGCCGATCATCGGCTACAGGCCATCAACTCCAACGCAATTCATTCTGTTTGCTGGATAATTTTTCCTCGAAAATCTGGAGCGCCGGAGAAAACATCCTCCGCGCCATTGAAACGGCACAGACCCGCCGCTACCTGTGGAAGCTGTAAGCGATGAAAATGGGGACGAGGAGGTTGTAATGGTTTCAATGAACAGGCGAACAATGATCGCAGGGGCTGCTTTGAGCGCCTTGTCGGCCCCGGCGCTGATAACGCGGGCAGCCTTTGCGCAAGCGGAGACATCGATGGATATCAATCATGCTATGCCCCCGGAGACCCACAGGTTCCAGCTTGGCGAGTTTGAAGTCGTGGTCATCAAGGACGGCACGCGGGTTTCTGAAAAGCCGGGCGAGACCTTTGGCATCAACCAGAGCCCGGAAACGGTTTCGGCGCTGCTGGAAAAGAATTTCCTGCCGACCGACAAATTCGTCAACGGCTTTTCGCCGGTGCTGATCAATACCGGCTCCGATGTCATCCTGTTCGATACCGGCATGGGCGAACAGGGCCGTGTCAACGGCATGGGACGGCTGAGCGAAGGCATGATGGCGGCAGGCTATTCGCCTGATGATGTGACCATCGTCGTTCTCACCCATATGCATGGCGACCACATTGGCGGGCTGATGGAAAAGGGCAAACCGGCCTTCACCAAGGCGAGTTATATCGCCGGGCAGCGCGAATATGACTTCTGGACCAATGCCGCCCGCGCAGGCACACCAGCCGAAGGTGGACAGAAGGCAGTTATGGCCAATGTGAAGCCGCTGGCCGAAAAAATCACCTTCCTTGGCGATCAAGGCGGCGATGTGGTCTCGGGCATTCGCGGCGAGGCCGCTTTTGGCCATTCGCCAGGCCATATGATTTTCCATGTCGAATCCAAGGGCAAGCGCCTGCTGTTGACCGCAGACACCGCCAACCATTTCGTGCTGTCGCTGCAACGTCCCGATTGGGAAGTGAAATTCGACATGGACAAGCCTCAGGCCGCCGCCACCCGTAAACGGGTGTTCGACATGGCAGCCACCGACAAGGTTGCCTTCCTGGGCTATCACATGCCCTTTCCCTCGGTCGGCTATGTCGAAACGCTCGATACCGGCTACCGATTCGTGCCGAAGAGCTATCAGTTCGATCTCTGATCGCTCGCGCCGCCCGCCGCGCCGTCCATTGGGGGCGCGGCAATATTTCCGTCACCGCTTGGCGGTGAAAAAATCCTTCAGCAGAACAGCAGCCTCAGTCTCGCCGATCCCGGCATAGACATCCGGCGCATGATGGCAGGTGGGCTGGCTGTAAAAACGCGCACCATGGTCGACGCCCCCGCCCTTTTCATCGGCTGCTCCATAATAAAGACGGCGGATGCGGGCGAAGGATATTGCCGCCGCGCACATCGTACAGGGTTCCAGCGTCACATAGAGATCGGCGCCCGCCAACCGCTCGTCATCCAGAAGGGCGCAGGCTCGGCGGATCGCCAGGATTTCCGCATGGGCCGTGACATCCTGCAAGGCACGGGTTTCATTACCAGCCCGGGCCAGAATGACGCCGTCCTTGACCAGCACGGCGCCAATTGGCACTTCGCCGCGCGCGCCAGCCAGCCGCGCCTCTTCCAGGGCAACATCCATGAAACGGATTGTCAGCGTCATGATGCATGAACTTTCCACTTAACCAAGCCTTCGCGAACTGATAGGACACAGCAAACGACAGGCAAGCAAAAAATGACCGATAAAGAAAAGTTCAAGCGGCCGGGCAGCAAACCCGCAGGCCGCCCCTTCAAGACATCTGCCGACAAACCCGGCAAATCTGGCCCAAAAAGCTTTGGTGCCCAGAAAAACTTTGGCGAAAAGTCCGATGCGGCACCGCGTGCCAAATCGGATGCGGCACCGCGCAAAAGCGCAACACCTGCTGCCAAGACTGGCAGCGAGGACACTCTGAAGCCGGAGCGGATTTCCAAGCTGCTGGCGCGCGCCGGTATCGCTTCGCGCCGTGACGTGGAACGCATGATCATGGAAGGCCGTGTGGCCGTCAATGGCAAGGTGCTGGACAGCCCGGTGCTGAACGCCACGCTGGCCGACCGGATCGAAGTGGATGGCGAGCCCATTCGCGGCATCGAGCGCACCCGGCTCTGGCTCTATCATAAGCCATCCGGCCTGGTGACCACCAATTCCGACCCGGAAGGCCGCCCGACCGTCTTCGACAACCTGCCGGAGGAATTGCCGCGGGTGATGTCGATTGGCCGGCTCGACATCAACACCGAGGGCCTGCTGCTCTTGACCAATGATGGCGGCTTGGCGCGGGTTCTGGAACTGCCGACCACCGGCTGGCTGCGCCGCTACCGCGTGCGCGCCTATGGCGAAATCGACCAGGCCAAGCTGGACACGCTGAAGGACGGCATCGCCGTTGACGGCGTGCTCTACGGTGCCATCGACGCGGTTCTGGACCGCAGCCAGGGCCATAACGTCTGGATCACCATGGGCTTGCGCGAAGGCAAGAACCGGGAAATCAAGAATGTGCTTGGCGCGCTTGGCCTTGAGGTCAACCGGCTGATTCGCATTTCCTACGGTCCGTTCCAGTTGGGCGACCTGCCGGAATCCCAGGTGCAGGAAGTGCGGGGCCGCATGTTGCGCGACCAGCTCGGTCCGCGCCTGATCGAGGAATCCAAGGCCAATTTCGACGCGCCACTCTATTCCAACGCACCCGCCGAGGAAGAGGATGCGCCTGCGCCAAAAGCCAAGGCAAAAGCCGAGGAAGGCAATTGGAAGAAGGAAACACGGGCACCCAAGCCACGCGGCTTCGACAACCGTGAGGACGCCCGCGAAAAGGCACTCAGTCGGCTCGATACTCGCCGCGACGGTGCAAAACCTGCCTTTGGCAGCAAACCCGGATTTGGCAGCAAGCCTGGCTTCAAGGGAAAACCTGCTGCCGGTCGTGACGGCGACGATGCCAGCCGCGATGGCAAGCCAAAGCGCATGCCGCTTGGCCAGAGCCGCACCGCCAATGTCTGGATGGCGCCGGGCGCACGTCCCGTGTCTGAAAAGAAGGCGGCAAGTGACGACGCTCGCAAAAGCGGATCGCGGTCGCGCCCGGATGGCGCGCCGCAGACCAAGCGTTATGGCCGCACCATGGATGGTGCGCCAACCAAGAGCCTTTCGCGTCACGACCCGGATCGTGGACAGTATGCCGGTAGCGACGATCCTGATTTGCGCGTCAAGGTCAGCCGCGCCCGTGATGCCGAAGGCGAATGGATTCGCGCCGAAGGCCCCGACAGCAAACCAGCCGGACGTGGTGGACGCGCTGGAGAAGGCTTTGGCGGCAAGCGGGATTTCGGTGCCAAGCGGGATGGTGCAGATCGTGGTCCCCGGCCTTCATATGGTGACAAACCTGCATATGGTGATCGGCCAGCACGTGGCGAGCGTGCAGCGCCCAGTGACCGTCCGTCTCGGGGCCAGTGGCCCGCACGCGGAGATCGCCCGGACCGAAGTGAAAGACCCGCTCGCAGCGAGGCTCCGGCTCGTGGTGATCGCCCCTATTCCGGCCGCCCCACCGGAGAAAGAGCCGAGCGGCCAACCGGCGACCGGCCTTATGACGGACGACCAAAATCCCGGTCCGCTTCCGGCGACAAGCCATCCTTTGGTGGAAAACCGGCGGGCAAGTCCTCGTTCGGCGGCAAGCCGTCTTCCGGTGGAAAGCCTGCCTTTGGTGGTAAGCCGGGCTTTGGTGGCAAGCCGGGCGGGAAGCCTGGTTCTGCCAGACCCGGCTCTACCAGATCAGATGCAGGGCGTGGCCCATCGCGTGGCCCTTCCTCTGGCCCCAAAGGCAAGAGGTAAGCCGACATGCGGATTGTTGGTGGAGAATTTCGGGGGCGTAGCCTTGCCACGCCCAAGACCGACGCCATCCGGCCGACTATCGACCGGACACGCGAAAGCCTGTTCAACATCCTGATGCACGCCCATCCCGAATGTCTTGATGGCACGCGGGTTCTCGATCTGTTTGCCGGCACCGGTGCCATCGGGCTGGAAGCCCTGTCGCGCGGTTGCCGTTCGGCACTGTTTGTCGAAAACAGCGTCGAGGGCCGTGGCCTGCTGTGGGAAAATATCGACAATCTTGGCCTGCATGGCCGCGCCAAGATCCTGCGCCGCGATGCCACCGACCTCGGTTCGGTCAGCACGATGGAACCTTTCCATCTGCTGTTTGCCGATCCGCCCTATGGCAAGGGATTGGGCGAAAAGGCCTTTGCCGCTGCCGACAAGGGCGGCTGGCTGGTGCCCGGCGCCTTGGCGCTGCTCGAAGAGCGCGCCGATGTTCTGGTCCAGGCGCCCGAAGCCTTCACTCTGCTGGAAGAGCGGATCTTCGGCGATACAAGAATTTCATTCTTTGCCTATAGACCGGGTTGAAACGGCAGCGCGATTTCTTAAATCCGCTGCGATATAGAGTTTGTCAGAGAAAAGCAGTCTCCGTTTTCACAGGACGCTTCGGGCTGCTTTCTCGCATTTTTCTTGCATATCTGACGGAAAGCCAATCGATGCTTTTGTTGGACATGCTCCAAAAGGTCCGTTTGAAATCATGCCGCAGGATGTCCAATCCCATAAATCCCTCGTTGAGGTAGGACCCAGCACGCCCACGGTTGCCGTGGCGCTGGGGGCTGGCGGCGCGCGGGGCCTTGCCCATATTCATGTGCTGGAAGCCCTTGAGGAAATGGGGATCGAGCCTGTGGCGATTGCCGGTTCCTCCATCGGTGCCATTATCGGGGCTGGCAAGGCTGCGGGCATGTCGGCAGCCGAAATGCGTGACCATGCGCTGGAAACCGTTGGCAAGCGCAATGAAGTCTTCAAGCGGATCTGGGGCCTGCGCCCGCCGACCATGCGCCATGCCATTGGCGGGTTCCGGCTCGGACAGTTCAATCTGGAGCGTATTCTGCGCGCCTTCTTGCCATCCCGCATTCCCGATGATTTTTCCGGCCTTGGCATTCCGCTGAAAGTGATCTCCACCGATTATTACGGCCATTGCGAGCAGGTCAGCGAAGACGGCGATCTCTATCAGGCCCTGGCGGCTTCCGCTGCCATTCCCGCCCTGTTCATGCCTGTCATGCTGAACGGGCGGCTGATGATCGATGGCGGCATCTTCAATCCCGTGCCCTATGAACATCTGATGGGCCTTGCCGATATCGTCATCGGCATCGACATCGTCGGCGGCCCGGTCGGAGTGGACGATGTGCCAAACCGCATCGACAGCCTGTTCGGCGCCTCTCAACTGATGATGCAATCGCATCTGGCTCTCAAACTCAAGCTCGGCCCCCCGGCCATTTTCCTGCGCCCGCCGGTCAATGGGTTCGGCGTGATGGATTTCATGAAGGCAAAGCAGATCTTCGAGGTATCCGCCCCTGTCAAAGACGAGGTCAAGCGGGCACTGGAGGCGCAATTTGCGCTTCTCGCTAAGCGCTAGAGTTTGTCTTTTCGGGAAAAGAGGTTTCCACTTTTCCCACGGCAAACTCTAAGCAACAGCATCCCTGTCTTTTTCCTGATCTTTCTCCGCCTCATGTCCCCGCTTGGGTTTGATCAGCGGTTCCGGCTGGACAGGCCGGTTATACAGCATATGGGCGCCGCCTTTGATGCCCTCTACCGCCTGAATGCGCAGGCGCTCATCGTCCCGGCGGCGGATATCGGCCTCGATGGCTTCGGCCATGTCCTCATCGACACCCAGCGCCTCAATGGTCTTGCGACCAAATTTCAAGCCTGATTCCACCGTTTCGCGCAGTTCATATTCGACATTGCGGGCCCGAAGCGACAGGCTGTGAACACGATCATAGGAGCGCACGAACAGCCGCGCCTGGGGAAATTCGGAGGCGACCAGGTCGACGATCCGGTCGGTCACGTCACGCTTCTGGGTGCAGACCGCCACCACCTTGGCCTTTTCGATGCCAGCGGCTCTCAACATGTCCAGCCGTGTGCCATCGCCGAAATAAATACGGAACCCGAAGGAGGCAGCCTGGCGAATACGGTCGGCGGAATCGTCAATAATTGTCACGTCCCGGCCACTGGCCAGCAGCACCTGGGCGGCGATCTGGCCAAAACGCGAAAAGCCGATCATCAACACATCCGAACCGGCGCCGTCAAAATCCTCGTCGAGCTCTTCATGCTGATCGCGTGACAGAAGCCGGGTGGAGAGCGCCGCGACCACCGGCGTCAGCGCCATGGTCAGTGTGACTATGGAAATCAGCAGCGACGAGGTGGCGCTGGAAAACACCCCAGCCGAAACAGCGGTGGTAAACAGCACGAAACCGAATTCGCCGCCCTGCGGCAGGATTGCGGCAATGCGAATGGCGTCATCATGGCGGGACCCGGCCAGCCGGCACAGAGCATAAATGCTGATCGCCTTGATCAACATCACCACCGGCACGGCGACAGCCAAAAGCCAGAGATTGGCAAAAATCACGTTGAACTGGACGGACAGACCCACCGCCATGAAAAACAGTGCTTGGAGAATGCCGCGAAACGGCTCGA
Organism: Agrobacterium vitis; assembly: GCF_013337045.2. Lineage (NCBI taxonomy): Bacteria > Pseudomonadati > Pseudomonadota > Alphaproteobacteria > Hyphomicrobiales > Rhizobiaceae > Gillisella > Gillisella vitis. The sequence goes on along the minus strand of NZ_CP118259.1, from coordinate 388,474 downwards.
TATCGGCTTCCAATTCATGACGATAGGAGGATTCGGCCAGCATGACACCGGCCAGAAAGGCACCCATGGCCATGGAAAGGCCGACCGCCTGCATCAGCATGGCCGATCCGAGCACGATGAACAGGGCGGCGGCAATCATCACCTCGCGGGCACCGGTACGGGCCATCACCTGAAACAGCGGATTGAGCAAATAACGCCCGGCCAGGATCATCGCCAGCGTTGCGGTGACGGCAACGCCGATATCGATCCACAGCGACCCTGGCGCAGGCGCGGCCTGAGCACCGAGAATGGAAATCAACGCCAGCAACGGCACGATCGCGAGGTCCTGGAAGAGCAGGACGGAAAAGGTGCGCTGGCCGTATTGGCTATTCAGGTCACTGCGATCATTGAGGATCTGCAAGGCAAAAGCCGTAGAGGATAGCGACAGGCCAAAACCGGCGACCACCGCACCGCGCCAGTCAAGAAGGTCAAAGGCCAGCGCCACCCCTGTCAGCAATGCCCCACCCAGCATCACCTGGGCAGTTCCCAGACCGAAAATATCGGCGCGCATTTTCCATAGGGTCGAGGGTTTCAACTCCAGCCCGATGACGAACAGCAGAAAGACGATGCCAAGCTCAGCAACCGAGAGGATTTCCTCCGCCCCGGTGATGACATGCGCGACAGGACCGATGACGGCGCCTGCCGCCAGATAGCCGAGCACCGTGCCAAGGCCGAGCTTGCGGAAAATCGGTGCGGCGACCACGGCGCCGCCCAACAGCACGAGAGCCTCGGTAAACAACAGGGTGGGTGCAGTGCTCATGCTCAGCCTTTCCGGTGCAAGCCTTCCAGAGCAGGGTTCGACTGATCTGCCCTTGATGCGGAAGGGAATGCAAACTATAGCGACCTCATCGCACCCTATCGAGTGCAAACAGGTCGCTATAGCACTTTATCCCTGCTGCATAATTTTCTCCTCAAAACGATTCCGGTTTACGGAATTATGCAGTAAATGGAGGTGACGAGAAAGGCCAAGCCATGTCATCTGAAAATTCTCCCGAACATCTTTTGTCGCGCGCCCACCAACTGGTCGATCTGGCCCGCAAGGCCGGAGCCGAGCGGGCTGACGCCGTCGTGGTGCGCTCCCGCGCCCATTCGGTCAGCGTGCGGCTGGGCAAGGTCGAACAGACCGAATCCTCGGAAAGCGACGATTTTTCGCTACGGGTGTTTATCGGTAACCGCGTCGCGTCCGTCTCGGCCAATCCGGGCTTCGACCTGACGGCGCTGGCCGAACGCGCCGTTGCCATGGCGAGGGTTTCGCCGGAAGATCCCTATACCGGCCTTGCCGATGAAGAGGATCTGGCCCGAACCTATCCGGATCTGCAACTTTACGACCCAACCGAAGTGTCGAGCGATGCGCTGCGCGACGCGGCCCTTGCCATGGAAGAGGCGGCTCTTGCCGTCAAAGGCGTCAGCAATTCGCTGGGAGCCAGTGCATCGGCGGGCATGGGCGGATTGGTTCTCGTTACCTCGCACGGTTTTTCCGGCCACTATCAGGCCTCGCGCTTTTCCCGCTCGACCGGGGTGATCGCTGGCGAAGGCACGTCGATGGAGCGCGACCACGATTATGACAGCCGCCTCTATTTCGGCGAGCTGGACAGTCCAGAAGAGATTGGCAGGCGCGCAGGCGAGCGCACGGTGCGCCGGATCAACCCGCGCAAGGCCGACACCGCCAAGAACCTGACAGTCGTGCTCGATCCGCGCGTCGCACGCGGCTTTGTCGGCCATATCGCCGGCGCCATCAATGGCGCTGCGGTGGCCCGCAAGACCTCTTTCCTGCGCGACCGGATGGGCCAGCAGGTTCTGAAATCCGGTCTTGATATCACCGACGATCCGACCCGGGTGCGTGGCTCGTCCTCGCGTCCCTTCGATGGCGAAGGGGTCATGGGCAAGCCCATGACGATGATCGAGGACGGCGTTTTGCGCCATTGGTTCCTGTCGACGTCGGCGGCGCGCGAACTGGGCTTGAAAACCAATGGGCGCGGCGCGCGCGGCGGCACGTCCGTCTCGCCCTCCTCCTCCAATCTGGCGCTGGAGCCGGGCGACATCACGCCGGAGGCGCTGATATCAGGTATTTCCAGTGGATTTTACATTACTGACATGATCGGCCATGGGGTTGACATGATCACCGGCGATTACAGCCGAGGAGCCTCCGGTTTCTGGATCGAGAATGGCGAACTGACCTATCCGGTGTCGGAAGTGACGATTGCTTCCAACCTGAAGCACATGTTCATGGCGATGACGCCAGCCAATGACATCGACCGCAAATTCGGCGTCGCGGCTCCGACCCTTGCCATCGAAGGCCTGACGATTGCAGGGAAATAACCACATCGACAAGGACCGTAAAGGGTGAGCAGCACAAGCCAAATGCCGGATCTTCAAGCCGATCTCGACCTCATTGCCGAGGCAGCTAGACAGGCTGGCGAGGTGGCGCTGACCTATTTCGGGGCCGATCCTGATGTCTGGTGGAAAAACGAGGGCCAATCACCGGTCAGCGCAGCAGACTATGCCGCCAACAGCCTGCTGGAAAAACTCCTGCGCGGCGCACGCCCCTCCTATGGCTGGCTTTCGGAGGAAAATGACGACGATGAAAGCCGCCTGAGCCGCGACAGCGTCTTCGTCATCGACCCGATCGATGGCACACGCGCCTTTCTGGCCAAGGAAAAAACCTGGTGTGTGTCCGTCGCGGTCGTGCATCGTGGCCGACCAGTGGCCGCCGCCTTGGTCGCCCCTGCGCTTGGCGAAACCTTTCTGGCGACCGCCGAGGGCGAGGCAAGTTTGAATGGCAAAGCGATCACGGTCGCTGACCGCCTGCCCCACCAAAGTCTGCGGGTGGCGACGCCTGCCGAATTGCTCAAGGCCTTTCGGGACGGCGTGCGTGAGCGGCTGGAACGGGTCGCCCATATTCCTTCGCTCGCCTATCGGCTGGCGCTGGTGGCGGACGGGCGGATCGATGCGACACTGGTGATGAAAAACTCCCATGACTGGGACCTGGCTGCGGCCGATCTGGTTCTTGAACGGGCCGGCGGGGCGCTGACCGACATCCACGGCAAGCCGCTGCTCTACAACCGGCCGCAGGTGCGCCATGGCCACCTTCTGGCTGGCTCGAACGCCGTCCTGCCGGAACTGCTGGCCGCCTTTTCGGCTGGGCCGGAGACTACACCGGACAAGGGCCGATAAAATGCAGGATGAACAACCCAGTGTCGGCATGGCAGGTCGGGCGGCGGCGGTTGACCTTGCTGTAAAAATCAAGCAGATGACATCTGCGGGACAATGATGATGGAAAAGATGAGATGACCGAGACAAGCGATAAGAAACAGCTTCTACATCTGGTGTTCGGTGGTGAGTTGAGCAATCTGGCCGAGGTTCAATTCCGTAACCTTGAAGAGTTGGACATCGTCGGGATCTTCCCTGATTATGCAACCGCACTTTCCGCATGGAAAAGCAAAGCGCAGCAGACAGTCGACAACGCCCATATGCGGTATTTCATTGTGCATATGCATCGCCTGCTGACCCCTGGCGAACAATGAGATTGAGGCTCGAAGCGTCATCTTCCATGGCGCTTCGGATGAAGCATAGACTTGACTGACATTGGGTGCCGCCTTGAACCATGAGGGTTTGCGGATAAAAACACGCTTGACGACGGATCACGGCCTCGCGGCCATGACCCTCTGGCGTATTTAGGGTTGGAGAAGGATGAGCGCATTGGCACGCATCGCACTGACCGCCTATCGCTGGGCAGGGATCGTCGCCTTTCCGTGTGCAGGCCTTTTCCTGTCCATTCGCGCTGCCAAAGGCAAGGAAGACCGCACCCGGCGGCTGGAACGGGTCGGCTATGCCGCCGCCAACCGGCCTCGCGGTCCACTGGTCTGGGTTCATGCCGCCAGCGTCGGCGAGATGATGGCGGTGACAGCCCTGATGCGGGAGCTGCGTCGCTGCGAGATTAATGTTCTCCTGACCACTGGCACGATCACCTCAGCCCAGATTGCCAGCGACCGTCTTCAGGACGGCGTCATCCACCAATATGTGCCAATCGATGCCCTGCCCGCCGTGCGACGGTTTCTGGATTATTGGCAGCCGGACATGATGATCGGCGTGGAATCGGAGATCTGGCCAACCATGCTTCAAGATCTGCATGACCGGCAGATCCCGCAGATCCTGGTCAATGCCCGAATTTCCGATCGCTCCTTTGCCCGCTGGCAGCGCCATTCCAATGTGGCGTCCTCGCTGTTTTCCAAGCTTGCCATGGTCGTGGCGCAATCGGATGTCGATGCCGAACGGTTCCGCGATCTTGGCGCCTGGCCGGTCAGCGTCTCCGGCAATATCAAAGTGGACACGGACGCCCCAACCTGCGACAGCGGCCTTCTATCAAGCTATGAGCGGCAGATTGGCCATCGCAAGACTTGGGCGGCTATTTCCACTGCCGAGGGCGAGGAAAAGATCGCCGCCATGGTCCACCGCGCCCTGAAAGCCCATATGGGCCAGCTCAGCATCGTTGTTCCGCGCCATCCCGAACGGGCCGATGCCATAGAGGCGATGATGATCGAACAGGGGCTGACGGTTGCCCGCCGCAGCCGCAATGATCCGATCACACCACAGACCGATGTGTTTCTGGGCGATACGATCGGCGAAATGGGCCTTTATCTGCGACTGACGGATATCGCCTTCGTCGGTCGCTCGATGATGAAGGATGGCGGCGGCGGCAACCCGATGGAGCCTGCCGTGCTGGGCTGCGCAGTGCTGAGCGGCCCGCATGTGGAAAATTTCCGCGAAAGCTACCAGCGCCTGGTGCGCCATGGCGCCGCCAGAGTGGTGCGCGACGCCGAAACCCTGGCGAAAGCCGTGCATTTCCTGATGAACAACCACCTGGCACGCCATAAAATGTCGGATTCCGGCATGGAAGCCGTACAGGACATGCGCGGCGCGCTGACGGCGACCATCAAGGCGATGGAACCCTATATCAATCCCTTGACCGTCAAGGCGCGCCTGGAACCGAAAACGGCAGCGGGCGAATGACAGGACGCGGCATTGTGACCGATAATCTTGCCCGATCGGCCGCTGAAATTCGCGGCATCCTGTTCGACAAAGACGGCACCTTGCTGGATTACGACGCCAGCTGGGCGCCGGTGAACCGGCAACTGGCGCTGATGGCCGCCGATGGCGACCAGACGCTGGCCGATCAATTGCTCGGCGCCTGCGGCATGGACCCCGAAAGCGGATATGTGGTTCCCGACAGTCTGTTGGCAGCAGGCAATGCCCGCGAGATCGCCGAGGGCCTGGCCAAGGCGGGCTCCCCCTTCGATGCCGATTATCTCACCGAAGCGCTGGATGCGATTTTCGCCAATGCCGCCGAGCTTTCCGTGCCGGTGACCGATCTCGGCGCGCTGTTTGCTAAGCTGCGACAGCGCGGCCTGAAGATCGGCATCGCTTCCTCTGACAACGAACGCTCGATCCGCGCCATCGTCCAGCGGTTCGGGCTTGAGCCGCATGTGGATTTCATTGCCGGTTACGATAGCGGGTTCGGCTGCAAGCCGGAGCCGGGCATGGTGCATGGCTTTTGCCAGGCAACAGGCCTTGCTCCCGCCCATGTGGCTGTCGTCGGCGACAATAATCACGACCTGTTGATGGGCCGCAATGCCGGAGCCGGGCTTTCCATCGCCGTGCTGACCGGCACCGGATCACGCCTGACGCTGGAAGCCGGCAGCGATTTTTGCCTGAATGACATTACCGAACTTGAACAGGTCCTGGATTGAGGGGCAGCCGATGAAGCTGCATGCACCCTCTTTTTGGTGGAGAAAAACTGGCTTGCCTGCCCTGGCGCTGTGGCCACTGTCTTTCCTCTATGGCCGGATTGCCGCCCGGCGTATGCGCGGGTCGTCAGCCTATGGTCCCGCGGTACCGGTGATCTGTATCGGCAATGTCACGCTTGGCGGCGCTGGCAAGACGCCGACTGCTCTGGCGCTGGCCAAGGCCGCCATTGCCATGGGCCTGAAGCCCGGCTTTCTCAGCCGTGGCTATGGCGGATCGGCCCGCCGCCCGACAGTGGTCGATCCGGGCCACTACACCGCCAATGATGTCGGTGACGAGCCGCTGCTCCTGGCCTCGGTGGCGCCGACAGTGGTGGCATCGCGCCGGCGCGACGGGGCCAGGGAACTGGAACGCCAAGGCATCGACCTGATCATCATGGACGACGGATTTCAAAGCGCGCAGATCCGCATCGATTGTGCCGTGGTGGTGACCGACAGTTACAAAGGCGACGGCAATGGTTTCGTCTTTCCCGCCGGGCCATTGCGGGCGCCGCTGGCAATCCAGTTTCAAAAGCTGGACATGCTGCTGGTCGTCGGCAAGGGTGACGCCGCCATTCCGCTGGTGCGGCGAGCGGCACGGATGGGCAAGCCGGTATTGACCGCGCAGCTTCATCCCCTGCCCGGCCCAAACCTTAGGGGTCAGCGGGTGCTGGCCTATGCTGGCATTGCCGATCCGGAAAAATTCTACCGCACCCTGCGCGAAATGGGTGCAGACATCGTCGTTGCCAGAGGATTTGGCGATCACCAGGCCTTGTCCGCTTCGGTAATTGCCGAGCTGATCGAAGAGGCTGAGGCCAACGCCCTGCTGCTGGTGACGACCGCCAAGGACCAGGCCCGGCTACGGGGTTCAAGTCGGGGTGGCGCAGGAAAAGACCGGGCAGAGGAACTGCTGGCCAAATCCACCGTGATCGAGATCGAGATGATCTTCGATGATCCGGCTGTGCCAGCGCGGATGATCGACCGGGCGCGGGATCGTTTTCAAAAATCTCGGTAGCGCAAGCCGCATTGCCCGCGCACCGGGTCGGGCCGCTTACCGCTTCTGGTTCGGAAGGTTGCCGGCGCGCTTTTCCGCTTCGAGCGAGGCCGCTGCATCAACATAGGCTTCCTGGCGGTCGACGCTCCAGTATTTCAGCTCATCAATGGTGATCGGCCGGCCGGTGATGGCGCAGACCACGTAGGAGCCGGGAAAGGTAATCTGGAAATCCGCATCCAGATATTTCACCGTGGCCTCGCGATTTCCACGGCTTTCGAAGCGATTCATGGAGTGGTCCTAACTCTCGTCTTGTTCTTGTCGTTTTGTACAGCTTGCCGTTGCGTACCAAACCGGCAGTAGCATGCCGTCTATAAATGCACACAAACTGTCTTTGCAATCAACCGTCAACTGCGACCGAACAGCCGCTCGATATCCGACAGTTTCAGTTCGATATAGGTTGGGCGCCCGTGATTGCATTGGCCGGAACCTGGCGTTTCCTCCATTTTTCGAAGCAGCGCATTCATTTCCTCGACCCGCAGCAGCCGACCGGAGCGCACCGATCCGTGGCAGGCCATGGTAGCCGCCACATGTTCCAGCCGGGCAAACAGGCTGCCTGCCGTTTCCCATTCGGCAATCTCATCGGCCAATTGCCGGACAAGTCCCGGCACATCCACTTCACCCAGCATGGCAGGCGTCTCGCGTACCGCAATCGCTCCCGGCCCGAACCGCTCGATTGCAAGGCCCAGCTTGTCGAGGTTCTCGGCGTGATCCATCAGCCGGTCGCAATCTTCTTCCGGCAGGCTGATGATCTCGGGAATGAGCAGGCCCTGGCTGGGCAATCTGCGCCCCGATAGCGCCTTGCGCATATCCTCAAACACCAGCCGCTCGTGGGCGGCATGTTGATCGACGATCACCAGTCCGTCCTGCGTCTGGGCGACGATGTAATTGGCGTGAACCTGCGCCCGCGCCGCGCCGAGGCGAAACGAGCCACTTTCCATCGCCATCGCCACCGGCTCGGAGATCTGTGAGGGCGAAACATGCCCATCCGCCCGGGCCGCTGGCATCGCCAGACCGTCAAACCGGTTCTGACCACCATCGAGCGGCCTATGGGGAGATGTATCGACGCTCCATGCTGAAGGCTGCGCCGGTCGTGCGCCATAGGCGGGCGAATAAGAATTGTTCGCAGCCGCCTGCGCGCCTTCGGCAAAACCACCATTTGCACCAGGGCGAAAGGCCCGCAGCATGGCACCGGCTCCCGCCGTCGATGACCGGTCGCCTTCGCGCGTCAAGGCCTGGCGGATTGCCCCGACGATCAGGCCGCGCACCAGGCCTGGATCGCGAAACCGAACATCCGACTTGGCCGGATGGACATTGACATCGACCAGAGCCGGATCGACCGTCAGCGCCAGCACCGCCACCGGATAGCGGCCATGCGGCACGGTTTCGGCATAGGCGCCGCGAATGGCCGACAGGATCAGCTTATCCTGCACCGGACGGCCATTGACGAAGGCATATTGATGGGCTGAATTGCCACGGTTGAAGGTCGGCACACCGGCAAAGCCGCCCAGATGCACATCCTCGCGCTCGGCATCAAGCGCAATGGCATTATCCCGGAAATCGGGACCGAGAACCTGGGCAATTCGAGCGAGATGATCGTCGCCGGTCGACGGCAGTTCCAGGGTCGAACGGTCGGAGCCGGACAGGACGAAGCGGATCTTCGGAAAGGCGATGGCCATGCGCTTGACCATTTCGGTAATCGCAGCGGCCTCGGCTCTTTCGGTTTTCAGAAATTTCAGCCGGGCCGGCGTGGCGAAAAACAGGTCGCGCACCTCGACCACCGTGCCGGGATTGCCGGGTGCGGGGCGCACCTCTCCAACCTTGCCGCCTTCCACCGCGATCTGGAAAGCACTGGCGCTGTCTGCTCTGCGGCTGGCAATGGTCAGGCGTGCCACCGAGCCGATGGAGGGCAGCGCCTCACCACGAAAGCCGAGGCTCTTGATGTCCATCAACGAATCATTGAGCTTGGAGGTGCAATGACGGCGAACCGCCAGCGCCAGATCCTGCCCATCCATGCCGCACCCATTGTCGGTGATGCGCAGCAGCGCCTTGCCGCCACCCGCGGTGGCAATCTCGATGCGGCTTGCACCGGCATCGATGGCGTTTTCGATCAATTCCTTGGCGGCACTGGCCGGGCGCTCGATCACCTCGCCAGCGGCGATCTGGTTGATCAAGGTTTCCGAAAGCTGTTTGATGCTCATACGCTTATTGTCGCCAATTGTCGGCCAAGAAGAAAGCCCGGCAAGGGCGCAATTCACCGCGATCTTTCCCGACCTCTCGCCCCCGTCATTAAGGGGGCATTAATCGAATACCAATAGGCTTAATTCAACTTTAATCGTTTTTGATCGCGGTCGCCGAAGAAAACCCGCTGCTCCGGTTGGCGTGACCCACTCCTGCACTGTTTGGTATCATCGAGGCACAACAAAAACGCAAAAAAGTTCTATTGGCTGCATGTTTCTACCGGGAGTCGATTCCGATCCGGCTGGCCATGCAGTAAACATGGTTGGTAGGATAATGCGGCCGATGCTTATCTTGAACGAGATGCAACGCCTTGGAGGCGAAGATGCATAAGCAACCGGGCGACAGGCAGGTAACGGACCGGACCTGGGCAAGCGCCCTGGTTCTGGAGCACAGCCTTCTCGATGCCGTCTGCGATGCGCAGGGTAGCGCGCTTCTGGTGGTCGATAGCGATGATATTATCGTCTATGCGAGCCCACACTTGCTGAACTTCTTTGAAATTCCGGAATTCTACCTGCAGGCAGGGACCAGGCTGCGTGACTGCCTGGGCGCGATTTACGATCATTGCATCCGCGCCATACTGGCCCCCACCCCACCGTCAAGAGAAGAGTGGCTGGCCGAGCGGGTTGCCGCCCATTGGCGCGAACGGTTCGAAACACTCGACAGAACCGTGAAGAAGCGCACAGTGCGCCAGCTCAACCGGCGGCTCGCCAATGGCTTTGGCATTTGCGCGATTTCCGATATTACCGAACAGAAAAAGCGCGAAGAACAATGGCGCACCGATCTGGAACGGGTCGAAGTCACAGAAGATATTCTCGACAGCCTGCCGCAACCGGTCGTGGTCTGGGATCATCAGCATATCGTCGTTGGCATGAACAAGGCGTTCGTTGCCATGATGGGGGTAAGTGAAGACGCTATTCTGGGCCGCCCTGCTGCAGATCTGCTTGAAAGCCGCTTCCTCGCCAGCTTGCAGCAGGCTGAGCAGCAGGTCGGTATTCGCGAGCGCTTCATCCGAATTGCCGATCCCGGCTCGTCGCAAGCCTCACCGGCTGCTTATATCAATCGGATCGGCAAAACCGACCGCAGCTTTTGCGTGGTGACCTTTGCAAGCGTCGACGGCGCCGCCCATCTGCTTCGCCCGACGATCCGGGCGGAAAGTAGAAACGCACCAGGCCAGGCGCGCCCCACAGCCCTACCGATATCTTCACCGCAAAAACAGCCGCAACCAGCAACCGAGCCTCCACAAGAAGACAGCCTGCGGCAACGTGTGTTGATTGCCAGCAGCGATCCGATTTTCGTCGCCAATGCCCTTGGCGTACTGCCGCAACAGGCAAGCGATCGCTGCATTGTTCACAGCCTCTATGAATTGCGCGCCGTCATTGAGCTCGCCAGATCGATGACCATGTCCATTGACCTGATCATTACCGACAGAGCCATGTCCGTCAGCCGGGAGCAGCTTGCACTCGATGATACGACGCGAACCCTCGTTGCTGACCGCGACAGCGTCGCCGCGCGCCTCACCCAGCATTTTCAGCCACGGGCAGCGACAGCTGCGCAGACAGGGCCTCATCCGGCAGGCATCGTGCGCGCGCCAAAGAAGACGGTCGACATCCTTGTTGTCGAAGACAATGAAGTCAACCAGATCGTGTTTTCGCAAATCCTCGAAGGACTTGGCCGCAGCTACAAACTGGCGGTTAACGGTGCGGATGCCCTGGCGATCTGGCAGGCCGAACGTCCCCCCATCGTACTCATGGATATTTCGCTCCCGGATATCAATGGCATGGATCTCTGCCGCCTGATGCGGCAAAGGCAACGGCCCGGAGATCCCCGCTCGGCCATTATCGGCGTGCTGGTACCAGCCTTCGACCATGACCGGGGCCGATGCCTGGACGCGGGCATGGATGATGTCATCGTCAAGCCGCTCAGCCCCGACATGATCGAACAACTTCTGGAGCGACATCTGCAAGCCAGCCGTCACGCAACAGCGTGATGGCTTGGTCTGCCGGGTGGTTCCGAACCTGACAGATCGCCTCGCGTAAAAACGAGGTCGCTGGAAAGAAACAGCCAATATCCAGCTTTCGCCCCAGTTTATATCGTGCCGGAAACCATGGACAGCGCCGTGCGTTTTATAAAACGCACTAAGAATCTGTAACGCACTATGCTTTTTGCATAATTCCTGATGTCCCAAGCCGGTTCAAGGCATCATGCAGGTGCGTTTGTCAGCGACAAATGAAATCGGTTTTGCCGAAAAGACAAACGGCATTAAGGACCACACGGTTTTTCTGATGCAATGTGAACCTGACAAGCTCTAGGTGTATGCAGTAAATCACGGGTAAAAATCCATAGTCCCGGCTGGCTAAACGATAGAATTTTATTAATTTTTAATGCGCATGGTAGTCCCGTGAAGTGTGACTTTTTTTGGGATAATGAATGGGTGCGGCCAACACCATAGTGCCAGACATCGATCAGGGAGAGGCCAAGGCTTTTACCGATCCGCTGACGGGGCTTGGCAATCGCCACAGACTGCAGGAGCGAATCCGCGGCCTATCGGCGGAGCGTGCAGCCGATCCCGCACCATTTACGGTGGCTTTGGTCAATCTGGACGGTTTCAAGCCAATCAACGATCTGTTCGGGTCGCTGGCGGGCGATGAGATCCTGTGCCAGGTCGCGCATCGCCTCAAGGCCTGTATTCCCGACGGCGCCATTGTTACCCGTCACGATGGTGACGAATTTGCCGTGGTCCTGCCGCTGATTTTCGAACAGATCAGCGCCGAGCGGATCGGCAATCTGATCAAGGACGTGCTATCAGCACCCTACGACCTCGGCGACCGCAATGTCCGGCTTTCGGCCTCACTGGGCTTTGCAATCTTTCCCTTTGCCGGAGACGATGTCGAGACGCTGATGAAGAGTGCGGAGACGGCTCTTTATCGCTCAAAACGGCGCGGACGCGGCCAGATAACCGTCTATTCGCGAGAAATTGCCCAGGAAATGCGCCGCTCCACCCAATTGGAGCAAGCCCTGCGCAATGCGATCATCAACGATGCCGTCGATACGCATTTCCAGCCAATCGTCTCGCTTGTCGATGGCAAGGTTCTGGGGTTCGAGGCGCTCGCTCGCTGGATTGACCCCGATCTCGGCTTCGTCTCACCAGCGATCTTCGTGCCGCTGGCCGAGGATAGGGGCTTTATCGACACGCTGTCGGAAACCCTGCTGCGCAAGGCTGCGGAAGCGGCGCTGACCTGGCCGCGAGAACTGTTTTTGTCCTTCAACCTTTCCTCGGTGCAATTGACGGATTCCGGCACGGCCTCACGCACGCTGTCGATCGTCAACAGCGTCGGCCTCGACCCGTCGCGGCTGGAACTGGAGATTACCGAGACCGCTGTGATGAGTTCCGCCGACATGGCCGGGCGGATCATTGCCGAACTGCGTGCAGCAGGCGTGCGCATCTCGCTCGACGATTTCGGCACCGGCCAATCCAGCCTTGGCCGCTTGAGGGAATTTACCTTTGACAAGGTCAAAATCGATCGGGCCTTCGTCTCGGCGATCACCACCGACACCACCTCCGAACATATCGTCCGAGCGATCATTACCATGTGTGAAGGCCTGAAGCTGCAAGTGGTGGCCGAAGGCATAGAAACCCTTAGCGAAGCAACCCGGCTCCTGGCCCTCGGCTGCACCATGGGCCAGGGCTATTATTTCGGCAGGCCCGCCGATGCGATGGCGACGCTGCGCTATCTATCGCGCCAATATTCCGACTTTGCCGCTCGCAGGCAGACGGGGCCGTTTTCAGGCTATTGAGTAGCCGCCAATTACTCTGGCCGCTCGCAGACCGCCGATAATTTATTGCCATCGGGATCACGGACATAGCAGGCATAGAAATGCGCATGAAAAGGCCGCAAACCCGGCGCGCCTTCATCTGAACCGCCATTTGCCAATGCTGCCGCATAAAAAGCCTCGACATCCGACCGGCTACCGGCATTGAGCGCCACCATGGAACCATTGCCGAAGCTGGCGGCCCTGCCATCATAAGGGCTGACGAGCCAGAACCGGCATCGCACATCCGATGGCGCGCCATAGCCGATTTCGTCTTTTTCCGTCACCCGGCGGATGAAGCCAAGCGCGCTGAGACAGGCATCGTAAAACCGTCCGGAACGATCCAGGTCGTTGGAGCCAAGCGTGATATAAAGCAGCATTGACTATTCCCGCTCAATCCTGATCCTCGTCAGCCGTTGCATCCTCACGCGGATCATGCGGCATAGGACCATCGTCTTCCACCTCATGACCAAGCGCATTGCCGGACCGCCTGCCCTTGAAGCCCTTGGCGAGCAGGAACATTTCCACCGATTCCTGACGTGATGACGCTGGCTTTATATGAATGACCTGCTTGAAATTCTGCTTGAGCATATTGAGCAGGTCTTTTTCCGTGCCGCCCTGGAAGGTTTTCGCCAGAAAATGTCCGCCCTCGGCCAGCACTTCCACAGCGAAATAGGCGGCCACTTCGCAGAGATGCATGGTGCGAATATGATCGGTCTTCTGGTGGCCGGTGGTGGGTGCCGCCATGTCGGAAATCACCACATCCGGCACACCGCCGACCGCTTCCATCAACAGGGCGGGCGCCTGGGGGTCGAGAAAGTCGAGTTGCAGGATCTTCACGCCCGGCAATTGGGTCATTTCCAGAAAGTCGATGGCCGCAACCCGGATGTCACTATCGGTGGACCCGGTAACATTGGCGGCAATCTGCGACCAACTGCCCGGTGCAGCACCCAGATCGATAATGCGTCGGGCGCCTTTGAGAATATTGTGCTTCTCATCGATTTCCAGCAGCTTGAAAGCCGCGCGCGCGCGGTAGCCCTCCAGCTTGGCCCGCTGCACATAGGGATCGTTGATATGCCGCTCCAGCCAGCGCCGCGAAGACGCCTTCAGCTTGCCCTTCTTGACCTTCTGGCCCAGTTTTCGTCCGGTGCGGTTACCGCCAATAGGTGGTTTGGTCATGCTTGCTGCTCAACTCCTGACAGCGCCCTGTGCAAATCCGCACTTCGATCCGCTGTAACACTTTTATGTCTCAATATGACTTCCGGTCACAAATGCGGGACACGATCCCGGCTGCCCGGCGGACGTCGCGTGCGATTGCGTCGCCAGACACCGTCATCAGCCATCATGTCGGTCAACAGCCCTTCTCTCAAGCCCCGGTCCGCCACCCGCATACGGCTGGAGGGCCAACGCCTGCGGATCGCTTCCAAAATGGCGCAGCCAGCCAGCACCAGATCCGCCCGGTCCGGGCCGATACAGGGATTGGCGGCGCGGCTCTGGTAATCCCAGGACAGCAGCTTGGCCTGCATGGCCGAGACCTCGTCATCGCTCAACCATAGCCCATCCACCCGACGGCGATCATAGCGCGGCAGATCGAGATGTACGCCAGCAAGTGTCGTCACCGTGCCGGACGTACCGATCAGGTGGAAATCGACATCGGCAGCAGAATGACCAAGCGCCTCGACCGAGGGGCAATCGAACTGATCGAGCATGCCCGCCACTTCGGTAATCATCGCTTCGAACACCGTGGGCGAAACATCGCGCCCGCCATGGCGCTCCGACAGCGTGACCACGCCGACCGGCAGCGAGGTCCAGTGGGTGATGTGATTGGCGAGACGACTGGAGCGATTGTCGCCAATGCGGATCACCGCGATTTCCGAGGAACCGCCGCCGATATCAAACAGCACGACCGAACGGGTTTCGCGTCCAACCAGCGAGGAACAACCGGACACCGCCAGCCGCGCTTCCGTCTCGCGATTGATGATTTCCAGCTCAAGCCCGGTCTCCGCCCGCACCCGCTCCAGAAATGCCTCGCCATTCTCCGCGGCCCGGCAGGCCTCCGTGGCGATCAGCCGCTTGCCGCGCAGGTCAACCCCATGCAGTTTGGAGGCGCAGACCTTCAGGGCCTCAATGGCCCGGTCCATGGCGTCCTGCGACAGGCGACCGGTCGCAGCCAGCCCCTCCCCCAGACGCACGATGCGCGAAAAGGCATCCACCACCCGAAATTGGCCGGGCCGGGTCGGCTGGGCAATCAACAACCGGCAATTATTGGTGCCGAGATCAAGCGCCGCATAGAAATCGGCAGGATGGTCGTCAGAAGGACCGTGACCGGAGTGATGGCCCTGGTGCTTTCCATGATGCGGATGATGTCCCTGTCCACCATGAGCATGTCCATGTCCGCCATGTCGGCTGCGGCCATGTGGTGCCTCACCAGAGCCGGCAGCCGACTTCTGGCCCTCCACGGCAGGCGGGCAATAGCTGGCAGAGGCGGGCTTGGCGTCCACGCTGCGGCCAGGCTGCAAGGGACGAACCTGGGCGTTCTGCCGGCCCCGGTTCTTCCGCCGCTTCCTGGTCGGTTTCCTGGCAGCACCGCCGGTTTCGCCAGCAAGGGCATGTCCCTGGATAGGGGATTCTTTGGTGTGAGGCCCCTGAGGAGTAGACCGTTGAGGATTAGGCCCTTGAGTATTGGATAAACCTGCATCGCGAGGCGCATGCCCGGCAGAGCCCTGATCGCGATGATGGTGCTCTGCCTGCCGTTCAGCCTGGGCCACTGTCCCTTGCGTTTCCACGCCCTGATGCGGCACCGCCTGACCCTGTCCCGGCAATGTGTTGCCACGGCCTTTCCTGCGACGCTTACGCTTTCGGCCCGGCGCCTGCTGGGCCGCCTGCTGATCTTGTTGTATGGGACGTCGATCCGGCTCGGCCAAAGCCGTCCGGTCTTGCGTCACGGGGTTAGCTGGCGGCCCGGATTTCCGGCCTTTCCGCTTGCCCCGACCGCGCCTCGAGGGCTTGCCCTCGGTACGGTTTGACGTTGACGCCCCGTTTTCTGGCGGAAATCCGCCATTGCCAGGGTCTACCACTGATGTCTTCCATAGCGCCGCGCAAAGTCTGATCAGGAAAATCCAAGAGGAAAGTCCGTTTCAAATATGCCGCTGGCGATCCTTAGATTTTCGTTGGTAAAATTGTAGCAGGCCCGGCAAGCTTCTCCAAACGCTTTTTAAGCCCCTCCCTCTCCGGTCAAGGAAGGCCGAAACCAATGCCACTCAAGGCGCGGAACTGCGACAAAACCGATTTGTTTGAACAGGTTCACTTTTTTGCAAAAAGACAGTTGCAATCAACCAGCTTTTGTTTATAAGCCGCATCCATCAGACGGCAACGCCGCCCCTGCTGGGGAATAGTTCAACGGTAGAACGACGGACTCTGACTCCGTTAATCTTGGTTCGAATCCAGGTTCCCCAGCCAATTCTCCCTAAAAGCCCTTTAATTTCTTGATTTTCCAGTCGTGCCGGATACCGTTTTGGCATCATTGGCGACCTGATGCCCAGAACTGATGCCCAAAGGTGATGCCCACGACGCTTGAGCGCGGTGGACAAGCCCTAGGCTGTTGATTTCCACTGAGAACTGACCCGTTATTTCCACCGAGATTTGACCCTCCTTTTAGATATGTTTCGGGTCTGGTGTAGTGGTCAAGCTCCTGTTTTTCTCCTTCGTGTTTTTCGGTTCATGAGCTGAGCTATTCTTGAAGCGGAAGCTGTCGTTTCCGGTTTCGAGGATGTGGCAGTGGTGGGTCAGGCGGTCGAGCAGCGCCGTGGTCATCTTGGCATCGCCAAAGACACAGGCCCATTCGCTGAAGCTCAGGTTGGTGGTGATGACGACACTGGTACGTTCGTAGAGCCTGCTCAGGAGATGGAATAGCAACGCGCCACCTGACGCACTGAACGGCAGGTAGCCCAGCTCGTCGAGGATGACGAGATCGGAATGGACAAGCCGATTGGCGATCTGCCCTGAGCGACCTTGCGTCTTCTCCTGTTCAAGCGCGTTGACCAATTCGACTGTCGAGAAGAACCGGACGCGCTTATGATGATGCTCGATCGCCTGGATACCCAAGGCGGTCGCAATGTGGGTTTTGCCTGTGCCAGGGCCGCCGACCAGGACAATGTTATTGGCATCATCGAGGAAGTCGCAGCGATGGAGCTGGCGCACGAGCGCCTCGTTGATCTCGCTGCTCGAGAAGTCGAAGCCGTTGAGATCGCGATAGGCCGGGAAGCGGGCAATCTTGAGCTGATAGGCGGTTGATCTGACCTCCCGCTCTGCCGTTTCCGCTTTGAGCAGTTGCGACAGAATAGGAATGGTAGCCTCAAAAGCTGGTGATCCCTGTTCGGTGAGCTCACCGATTGCCTGAGCCATGCCGTGCATCTTGAGTTGGCGCAGCATGATAACGATCGCGCCGCTGGCTGGGTTATGACGCATGGCGGACCTCCGCAGTCTTCCTCAGGGTATCGTAGCGTTCGACATTGGCCTTGGGCTCGTTGGCAAGTGTAAGAGCTTGCGGCGCGTCGATCGTCGGTGGTGTCGAGGATTTGCCATCGACGAGGCGATGCAACAGGTTCAGCACATGGGTTTTGGTCGGAACACCGGACGTCAAAGCCATATCGACTGCCGATAGCACTGCCTGTTCGTCGTGCTGAAGAACGAGCGCCAGGATATCGACCATCTCTCGATCGCCGCCCGGCTTTTTGAGCAGGTGCTGCTGCAGCGTTCTGAAGGCTTCGGGAAGATCGACGAACGGCGCACCATTGCGAAGAGCGCCGGGTTTGCGCTGCACGACCGAAAGATAGTGCCGCCAATCGTAAACCGTCTGCCCAGGCCCGTCATACGAACGGCTGATGATGCGAGGGTGCTCGCATATGATCAGACCCTCCGCTGCAACAACGATACGGTCTGGATAAACTCGAATGCTGACGGGTCGATTGGCGAAGGATGCCGGAACGCTGTAGCGATTGCGATCGAAGTGAACCAGGCAAGTCGGGGACACCCGTTTGGTATGCTCGACAAAACCATCGAAGACACGCGTCGTTGGCATCAGAGCTTTTGTTTCCTCGGCCAGGAGGTCAGCGATCGTGCCACGCATCTTTCCGTGCGGGGTCTGCTGCCAAACCTCCTTGCATCGAAGCTCCAGCCAGTCGTTCAGGGCTTCCAACGATGGAAAGCGTGGTGTCGGTTGAAAGAACCGATGGCGCGAATCCTGAACATTCTTCTCGACCTGGCCACCCGGCCCTGCGCTTGGGCTCCGGGCGTTCGTCGGGAAAACAGTTCACTGGACTGTTTTCTTTTCCTCCTCACCCCAACCAGACGCCGGATTGCAGAACTCCGGCTCATAGAGGTAGTGGCTGGCCATTGCCATGAAGCGGATGTTGACGTCGCGCTCCTTGCCGCGTCCAATCTTATCGATTGCCGTGCGCATGTTGTCGTAGATGCCGCGCCGTGGCACCCCGCCGAAGACACGGAACGCGTGGTTATGGGCATCGAACAGCATCTCGTGCGTCTGCAAAAGATACGCCCGGACGATGAACGCCCTGGAATAGCTAAGCTTTGTATGGGCCACCTGCAGTTTGGTGCGCTCATTGCCGATGATTGCCCAGTCTTCCGACCAGTCGAACTGGAAGGCCTCACCCGGATCAAAGGCCAGCGGAACGAACGTCCCACGCCCCGTGGTCTGCAGCTCTCTTTGCAGATCAGCTTTCCATTCCCGAGCAAAAGCAGCAACCCGACCATACGATCCATCGTAGCCAAGGCTCATCAGATCGGCATGTAATTGCTTCAGGTTGCGCCGCTGCTTCCGGTTCTTCTTGGCTTCCGTCCGCAGCCACGCTGACAGCCGGTCGGCAAAAGGATCAAGCTTGCTCGGCCGCTCCGGCACCTTGAACACTGGTTCCACGCCATCAAGACGGAGATACTTGCGGATGGTGTTCCGGGATAGGCCGGTCCGGCGGCAAATCTCCCGGATCGATATGTGGTCTCGAAAATGCCAGCGTCGGATCACGCTCAGTAACGCCATGTCGATCACTCCGTAGCCCCCGCTGAAAACACGCAGGGCAAGGTTCAAACATGGGTCAATTCTCGATGGAAATATCCTGTGCTACCGGGTCAGTTCTCACTGGAAATCAACAGGCTTCCGCGTCATCGCCCATGACCGCCGCGGCCACGGCCGCTCTGCCCAGGTGTCTGACGGCCACGATATGGACCACTACGCCTCCGACGCCTTCGCCGTGGTCGAGGCACTCGACCTCAGGAATGTCGTGCACATCGGCCACTCCACCGGTGGTGGCGAGGTGGCCCGCTACGTGGCAAACCATGGTCAACCGTCTGGTCGCACCGCGAAAGCCGTTCTGGTTTCCGCTGTTCCGCCGATCATGGTAAAGACAGTATCCAATCTGGAAGGTCTGCCGATTGAAGTGTTCGACGGCTTCCGCTCCGCCCTCGCCGCGAGCCGCGCCCAATTCTTCCGTGACGTTCCGGCAGGCCCCTTCTACGGCTTCAACCGTGATGGCGCGAATGTGCCGGAAGGCGTGATCCAGAATTGGTGGCGTCAGGGCATGATGGGCAGCGCCAAGGCCCACTATGATGGCATCAAGGCTTTTTCTGAGACCGATCAGACCGAAGACCTGAAGACCATCACGCTGCCGACGCTGATCCTGCATGGCGAAGACGATCAGATCGTTCCGATTGCCGACTCTGCCCACAAGGCTGTCAAGCTTCTGAAGAACGGGACGCTCAAGACTTATCCCGGCTTCTCGCATGGCATGTTGACCGTCAATGCCGATGTGCTGAACGCCGATCTCCTGGCCTTCATTCAGTCGTGACAGTCTGAATATTCGCCAATTGAGGCCGCAGCATCATCGTGCTGCGGCCTCACGCACGCGGCTCACCCAGAAGGGCGAGCCTTGAGCTACTGCCAGGGCGCGAGCAATGAATGCCCTGTATTTGCTTCCCATTCATTTATCAGCCAGTCTTCCATCCAGTCGCCACGGATCGTCCTGCTATTCGTCAAGCACACGTCGATCTTAATCGCCGCTACATCCGCTGAGCGTGGATGCGTCAAGCGCGATATGGAAGCTGTCCGCTTAGATTCCCCTTGTCGCATGCCATTTCTTTCCGGGGTTTGTGCCAGCCTGAGGTTCCATTTTACGACCAGCTCCTCCCTCCTCACCGGGGGATGTTAAGCGAAAAGCGGGCGGACAGGCGCCGTGAAGCCCGCCGCCGGGGCCTATGTCCGCTTCCAGGCAAGCGCGATGACGCGCCTCTATGACCGACATGAAGGCACAATGCTGCCACGCGAAAATGCTTGCCTCACCTCCGGTTTGGCGCTGCCGAACGGAAATTATTACCGCTGTTCCGCCATATTGACGTCAGCCCAAAGCCGGGGCACAAAGATGGCATCCACGGTCGCTCGCGGCGGGAAAACATCGGGAAAACAAAGAGAACAGCTCTAAGTCTTAGAAATAATGCGATTATCCAGGCTCGCCAGCCATTTCTCCGAGACTACCCTGATTTCCTCGTTTCCGATATGGGGCCGGGAGCCGACTGTCCGATGCTAGGGTGCCGAAAGGCGATAGCGGACATCCAACCATGTATTGGTACTGCTGTCCGAGTTTGACCCAAAGGCGGCCTCTTGTCAGAGGCAGCGATCCGACTACTTGCCGATCTGGTTCAACTGCCGGTCGAAGTCTGCCGGATCGAAATAATCACGCCAGACCGTGATCACGCCGTTATCGACGGTCACTGTCCCCATGACGGGCAGCGTGATCCGTCCGCCGTTTTCGTGGAGGAAGATGTCGATCCGCTCGTTCAGCACGACGTTTCCCGCCGCCGCGATTTGCACCACCTTCCAGTCGACAGTAAACTTGTTGCCGATGCCGAAATCGCGGTGGAATTTTCGAACGTTCTCGCGGCCGGTGATATCGGGAAAGGGCACGTTGTCGTAGAGGACGTCTTCGGCGAGCATGGCGATGGCCTCGTCGATCCGATTGGCGCTCCAGTGGTCGAAAAACGTCTGTGCTATTTCGATGGCTGTGGTGGACATAGCGGGCTCCTGAATTGTTGAATATTGGCGGCGCGGAAGGTTAAAAGACCTCAGTTGAATTTCACGAGGTTGTGCGCTGGCAAAGGACCGCCCGGAAACTGGACGAGGCGGCTCCCAACGGCGAGGTCACCGAGATCGATGCCGAAGAAGCCAAGACGGTCGATCAGCGCGCCGATTTCCGCCTTGGCAGCGGCGTCGTCTCCGGAATAGAACAGAACGCGCTTGCCGCCTTCGCTGGTCGGGTCACCGGCGAGCACAGCGGCTGACAGATGGTTGAACGCCTTTACGACCCGAGCACCAGGAACCATCTCGACGAAAACATCCGACGACGTCCGGCCGCCGAGGTCTGCGGGCTGGAACAGCGGCGCTTCGATCGGGTTGTTAGTGTCGACGACGATCCGACCGTTCCAGTTGGGCAGACCGGCCATCGCCGCAGGAAGCTTCGACCAATTGACGGCGATGAAGACGATGTCTTTCGATGCGGCTTCCTCGCGCGAGCCGGCGGTAATCGATGGGCCGAGCGAGGCGACGAGTTCGGCAAGCGTTTCAGGGCCGCGGCTGTTGGAAAGCGTGGCTGCGATGCCCTTCCGTGCGAGAGTTGTCGCGATGGCGCGACCAATGTTTCCAGCGCCGATGATTCCGATGGATGTCATGGATTTGTCTCCTTGTTGAGAAGGGTCGATCAGGCGGTCTGGCCGCCGTCGACGTTGAGTGTTGCTCCGGTGATGTAGCTGGCGTCCGGGCCGGCGAGGAATGCGACCGCTGCGGCAATGTCTTCCGGCTTGCCGTAGCGCCCAAGCGCCGCAAGTCCCTTCAAAGTGTCTGCAAAGGGGCCGTTTGCCGGGTTCATGTCGGTGTCGATCGCACCGGGCTGAATCAGGTTGACGGTAATGTTGCGCGGGCCTAGATCACGGGACCAGCCGCGCGTATAGGCGCCCACTGCAGCCTTTGTTGCGATGTAGTCGGCCGCACCCGGAAAAGGAATGTGAACCGCGCCCGTTGTCCCGATCGAGACGATCCGTCCGCCGTCCGCCATTAGAGGAACTGCGGCGCGGACCGCGGCCGCGACACCCTTGACGTTGATGTCGATCTGTCGATCGAACGCCGCGATGTCTGCATTCGGGTCGTCGACACCGCCGGTGACGAAGACACCGGCCGAATTGACCAGGATGTCCAGCCGGCCAAACGCTTCGTGCGCCTGTCGCACAAGGTCTGCGACCTCGGACGCATTGGCCTGATCCGCCTTGATTGCCAGAGACCGACGCCCAAGGGCTTCGACCGCGCGCACGATCTCCTCTGCCTTGTCGCCAGAGGTTGAATAGCTGAAGACCACATCCGCTCCGTCATGGGCCAGGCGCTTGACGATGGCTGCGCCGATGCCCCGCGATCCGCCTGTAACGAGAGCCGCCTTGCCCAAGAGAGGCTGAGAATTCCGTGTCATCTGTTTGCTCCTTACGATCTTTGATGACGCAGATATGCACGATCTATTTCTCTTTGATTAGCTGGAATTGGCTTGTTATATCTTCAATGATCACTTGAAAGGAGCGACGATGGAAACACTGGCGAATCTTGAATCCTTCGTCCGCAGCGCCGAGCATGGCAGTTTTTCCGAAGCGGCCAGACGCATGTCGCTCACTCCGGCCGCCGTCAGCCGCAACGTCGCCATGCTTGAGCGCAACCTCGGTATCCGACTGTTCCATCGCTCGACGCGGAAGCTCGTTCTCACCGAGGCGGGCGAGAGCTTCAGATTGGCGGTCTCCGATAGCCTCGACATCATACAGGCAGCGATCGGAGGTGCGGCTGTGCAGGGTGAGCCGAAGGGTGTGCTCAAGGTCAGCCTGCCGCCCACCCTCGGCGTGCTGCATATCCTTCCCCATCTGCCGGAGTTTCTGAGGCTCTATCCGGGTGTGAAGCCGGAATGTCATTTCGATGCCAGACCCGTCGACCTTGTGGCCGATGGCTATGATGCAGCGATCGGCGGAGGCTTCGATCTGAACCCGGGCATTGTCGCCCGAACGCTGGCTCCGGTTCACATCATTGCGGTGGCATCACCGGGCTATATCGCAGGTCGCGTGCCGCCGTTCGACCCGGCGGGGTTGAAGGCCCTGGACAGCGTCGTGATGCGTTTGAGGCAGAGCGGACGCATCCGCCAATGGACGATGCGCGATGCGGCTGGCCGTGAGGCGGCTGCGGAGTTATCCGAAACTCTGGTCGTCAACGATCCCGCCGCCATGCTCAGTGCTGCCGTTCTAGGGGTGGGCGTCGCCCTAGTTCCGAAAGCAGACGCCCAGCCTCATCTCAAGGCCGGGCGTCTGGTCCGGCTGTTGCCGCAGTGGTATTGCGATGCAGGCGCGATTTCGGTGTACTTCGCAAGCCGATCACAGCTCCCTGCAAAGACCCGTGTCTTTATCGATTTTGTGACGGCTCTGGCAGAGCGCAATCAGTGGCCAGAGCAGTTTGCTGGCAGTCTCGGGTAACCGCATTTGACGCACTGGGGACACGATGCCGCCGCCGGGACGATGTCTGCTTCTGGGCAAGTACGGCACGACCTCTATGGCCGACAATGAGGCGCGAAGCGGGCGTGACCACTAGCGAAGCAGACTGAAAGCTCTCAGGAACTCATGCCAGTGCTGCGGATGACAGAAATGAAGGCGTGAAGCGGCCAGCCGCGCAGCGACCGCACGACGGTGAACTCGACCCAGAAGCGGAAATTATTTCCGCTCCACACCCATATTGACTGATGCCCAAAGCCAGGGCACAAAGATGGCATCCACGGTCGCTCGCGATGAGAAAACAGAGAGAATTTCAAGGCTTATCATCTAAGACATTGAAATCATGTGAGAATCCAGGTTCTCCAGGCAAGCCATTTTAGGTCGGTTTTGCGCGTGAATTTGGTGGCTGTTTCTCACAGAAAAAAGCGACGTCTTCTCAACAACTTGAAGAATTCTGAGGGCCGTTCATCAGGCCATCCTTCGTGCTCAAACGGGTCTCACAAAATCGGCTGGGGACCTACAAGAGACAACCGCCTTCGGCCGACACCAGACTGTCCGCTTCCGACCAAGGGAGGGAAGAGGCTGACACATGCCGAGACCGCAATTGAGAAAGCTGAGACCCTGACAAGGGCCTCGCTCTGTCAGAATTTCGCGAAGCTCCGCGCGTTGAATTGCTGCAGGATAGCTTGCTGACAAGCTTCAACATCATGGTCGGCCCTGTCGCGCCTGCTTGGCACTGCCGGGATCAGTCAAGGTTATGGGATTGCTGCCACCAACAGGAAGACGGCGAAGATCCGACGGCCCGATATGCATAAACTTCAGCGCAAGAAGTGCGGATGCCAGCGCTGGCGCTATCCACGTCCATCTCGGGATCGCACGCTGTATGTTGGACATCCGGACGTCCTCGTTGACTTGATATCAGGCGCAGGTCGCAGTCCTCGAGACACCCTCAGAAACGCATTGAAAAACCCAATACCGGACCATGCTGGGTAACGTCCCAGCGAAATTGGTTTCCTGTGAAATCTTCCGTTTCGTAGTCTTGCGAAAGCACACGATACCCAACGCGCAAAATCGTCGGATGATTGAACATGTAGGTCCGGTATCCGAGATAGGCCTGGGCATTTATAGCGAGCTTCGAACCAATATCGAACCCGCCAATGTCGGCTTCGCCGGCCAGGTTCCATCGCTCTGAAAGATCTGCGCTCAGACGCACGCCCACGAACGGGTCAAGCCAGGCCGCAGACTTGTTTGCCGAGATGAATCCTGCATCAGCATCCGCTTCGAGTTTTGTCCAACGAACGCCGACCGTCGGCTCGACGGTGAAATGCCGGGGTTCGCCGAACACCGTGTCTCCCCCAAGTGCCAGGTCGTAGACGCGGTAGTAAGCGCCGACTGCCAGAATAGTCGTCCTGATCTTCAAGCCGACTTCGAAGTCGGCGAGATCCTCGTCCTGGCTCGTCTGAACATACTGTCCATCAACGTAGAAGCCGAACAGTCCGTTCGTCACTTCTACATTGCCCATGGCCGCAAGATCGAGATGTTTGAAAATATCGGAGAACGGAATATCGACATTGCTGTCCAACCCTGCCAGCGACGCATTGCCGTGAAGGGACGCAGCCCAGACATAGGGGCTGACGATTACGCTCCATTCACGGTCAGCAAGTAGATCAGTCGCCTTATCTTCGGCGGATGCTGGAAGTGACAATGCGAGCGTAAGCCCCGCCGCCAGAATGATGTTGTAAAACATAAGTCTCCCCCACCGGCAACTGTGCGTACTTTGATGATAGCACTATAGTTTTCGCTTGCAAGCAATGGTTATGTAAGCGTAACCTATTTTGACTTTGCGTTGAAAATTGAATGCGGGCAGATGCTTGTGTCGTGATGCTCGCGGAGGGGGAAGCATGAGATTTCGGTTTGGCACCAAGTACGGCCATCTCGCCAGCGACCTGCCTTGCAAATGTTGCGATCCCGTATTGCAGACGCTCACTCACCGAATGAATGCCGATCTTCGGCGCCGCGGATTTTTCATCGGCGCTGCTGCGATGCTGGCCGGGTTCGGGCTAGCGGGTCTGCCGAGCGCCGTGCGGGCTCAGTCAACGCCGCCAAAAGCAGTGTTGTTCGAAAACGTGCGCATATTCGACGGGATGTCGGAAACTTTGTCCAGTCCATCCAATGTGCTGGTGATCGGAAACCTGATAACGTCAATTTCGCCGTCACCCATCCAGATTCCAGCCGACCTTTCCGTCACGCGAATAGCGGGCGGCGGGCGAACATTGATGCCGGGCATGATCGACGCGCATACCCACATCATGTTTGCGACCGTTCCCCAATTGGCCGTCCTGACTGCTGACATCGGCTTCATCAATGTCGCGGCAGTGAAGGCGGCCAACGACACCTTGATGAGGGGGTTCACCACAATTCGCGATATGGGCGGCCCATGCTTCGGGTTGAAGCGCGGCATCGATACCGGACTCGTTCCCGGGCCAAGGATCTGGCCATCGGGCGCGTTCATCTCGCAAACGGGTGGCCACGGCGACTTCAGGCTTCCGGTCGACCTCCCCGCGCGACCGGACGATTTCACCTACAGCGAGCGTGTGGGCGGCTCGGCCATTGCCGACGATCCCGGCACGGTCCGCAAGCGCGCCCGCGAACAACTGGCACTCGGCGCGTCGCAGATCAAGATCATGGCCGGTGGAGGCGTGTCATCCGCGTTCGATCCGCTCGATGTGACGCAGTTCACGCTTGAGGAGATGCAGGCGGGCGTCGGCGCCTCGGAAAACTGGGGGACGTATGCGACGGTTCATGCCTACACGCCAAAGGCTGTCGCCCAGGCGGTCGCCGCTGGCGTTCGGTGCATAGAGCATGGCAACCTGCTCGACGACGAGACGGTGGCCCTGCTCGCGGAAAAAGGTATCTGGTGGTGCCTGCAGCCCTTTCTGGACGATCAGGACGCAACGCCCTTTGCCGAGGGGTCGCCAAACAGACGCAAGCAACTGGAGATGTTTTCCGGCACCGACGCCGCCTACGCGCTTGCCAAGAAGCACAAGGTCAAGACGGCCTGGGGTACCGACACGCTGTTCGATGCTAAGGCAGCCGCGCGGCAGGGTGCACAACTCACAAAGCTCACCCGCTGGTACAAGCCTGCCGAAATCCTGAAGATGGCGACGGGGGACAATGGCCAGCTACTCGCGCTCTCCCGCCTTCGGAGCCCTTACGAAGGGAAGCTGGGCGTGGTTCAAGAAGGCGCGCTTGCCGACTTGCTGCTGGTCGACGGCGACCCGATTGCGGACATCGCCTTGGTCGAGGACCCGGCGAAAAACTTCCTTGTGATCATGAAGGATGGGCAGTTGAGCAAGAACATTGCTGCGTAGACCAGTTTGTCCCCTTGCCGTCCCCCTCGCCACGGAGAGATCGATGGATCGCGCCGGTATCGGTCACTTGGCAAACCGCTTCTTGAGTTGCTCAACCGCCGAGTGATCCATATCAGGCGGATCGGTCAACGCGATCCAACTGTCAATATAGTCCTCGGGAGCGTAGACGTGGCCGAATCCGACCGGAGACGTTGTTCCGATCGCCATGTCGAAAGCGAGCTGTAGCATCGTCACCACGGGAACCCACCTGAACTGCGGCGAGACGTCCGGACCTCGTTGACCCTGCATCCAATCAGGCTCTTTGAAAAAAGACGATGTTTCAAAAAAGACGATCGGATCACTGGCATATTGGAGGTAAATGAAGCGTATCGGACCCCAGGCCGCATCGTACTGCGAAGGTGTCATTGTCTGGTTCGAGAAACGGACCACCGAACCATCACGAAACCTGGGAAGCCACGCAGGAGAACCAGTTTGACGCTGATTGGTTATAGCGCGCCATCTTTCACTTCGAAACGGAGGACCGCTCCACAGAGCGCCCTGGAAGGGATCAGCCACAACATCGTATATGTCGGTCGAAAGCTGTGAATTGAGCGCTCCAAGGCTGAGGCCGTAAAGATAAAGCTTCGGCCGCTGTTCACGCGGAAGCGTTTTCCAGTGGTCGTAGACTTCGGTGAACAAGGCCCTCGCCGCAGCCTGACCATTGTCCGGCTCCACCATCAAAGACAACCAGCTCGCAAGATAGGAATATTGGAGCGCGACGCTGGCCACATCGCCGCGGTGAAGAAACTCGAGCGTGTCCATGGCGGCGGGGTCGACCCATCCGGTTCCTGTCGGGACGATAATGACGAGGATCGACCGATCGAAACCTCCCTGTCGCTGAAGCTCCTTCAGGGCGAGCGCGGCTCTGGCTTCCACCGTATCGCCGTTGTTGAGCCCGATATAGGCCCGGATCGGCTCATCGGCTGTCTGCTGCCAGAACGCGCCGATGTCGGGCGCAGTGGGGCCAGAGCTGACAAAACGGCGCCCCTGCAGTCCAAGGCCCTCCCACGGCACCAGTGAAGATGCACTCCCGGTTTTCGCCTGGTCGGTCGGTGCAGGAGTATCGTCGTCGATCAGCGCGTCAACTTTCTGGAACGAGGCATCCGTTGCGTCCAGCGCCCATCGCAGCAGCAGCCCCTGCCCGGCAGTCCAGAACAACAGGGCGGCCAGGGTCACGCCAAGGGCGCTCGCCACCCGTCGGGGAACGTACCTGTTGATCCACCTCGAAAGACCGCGAGCCGCAAGCTGAAAGAAACGTCCTGTAATGAGCAGCACGACAAAGGCGAGGATGGCAACAAAAGCCAGTTTCAAAGGCTCGGCGCTATCGAGCGCGTCCATGCGCCAAAGCACGCGAATGGAATTTTGCCATTCGACCGCATGCCACAGAAAAACGCTCGAGATGAGTATCGCAACGACGAGGAATGCGACCGTCAGAGGTCGTTCCCTGCGCGACTCGCGAGGAAGTTCGAGGTAGCTCCAAAGCCAACCCACTGCCACGCCCGCCATATAGCCCACGGCAGCGCAAACGCCCGAAAGCGCTCCTTGCACCAGGTAAGACCGAGGCATGAGACTTGGTGTGAGAGAGGCCGCAAAGAAAACGAGCGCGATGAACGTGCCTGTGTGGGACATAGAACCGAGAAAACGCCGGACCATTTGGTACATCAAACTGCTCCTGACCGGAGTTTCGCTACCCTTAGCATCAAATCGCGGGAAATCGTCGCCGCCATCATTGCCCTATGCTCAAAGCTGCATTTGCGGTGCGTGCTCGAAGGCGTCGAGACCCAAGAGGAGATGGCTGTTCTTGCGGCCCACAAGCCGCATCTGATCCAGGGATACCTGTTCGGACGGCCCATGAGCGGTGAGGATGCCAGCCAACTCATCGCAAGTCAGCTGCAATCAAATACAAATCAAACAGCATTACAGATCCAGTCAGCTTGAGGGATCACGATTTGAAATCTTCTGGATTCGACAGCGTAGTCTCCCCGCTTCAGAAGCGGAGAGCAAGGGTTTCACAAAGCTAGTGGCTTGTCATTGGCGGCGCAGCGAACGACTGGTTACGGGATCTAGGTCCAATATCGCGAATGGCCGATTGGGAGGCGCAAAGCTGCCACGCGAACATGCCCGCCTCACCCCCGGCTTGGCCCTCCCGAGCGGAAATAATTGCCGCTCTGCCGCCATGTTGACGTCAGCCCAAAGCCAGGGCACAAAGATGGAATCCACGGTCGCTCGCGGCAGAAAAATTTAAGGAAATCAAAGGCTATCTTTCTAAGCCTTTGAAATCATGTGAAAATCCAGGTTCCCCAGCCAATTCTGCTTAAAAGCCAGTATTTGCCTTCTCATCCAGTCGTTCCAGATATCCTTTTGGCATCATAGGCGACATGATGCCCAGGCAGATCAAGCGCGATGGCCGAAC
This sequence comes from Agrobacterium vitis, assembly GCF_013337045.2. Classification (NCBI taxonomy): domain Bacteria; kingdom Pseudomonadati; phylum Pseudomonadota; class Alphaproteobacteria; order Hyphomicrobiales; family Rhizobiaceae; genus Gillisella; species Gillisella vitis. The sequence continues at coordinate 359,158 of NZ_CP118259.1, read as the reverse complement.
TTCCGGGAAAAGATAGGCAATCGTCATGGCCGTGCGCCACGAGGTCGAGATTCTGATCAGAAGCATCTTCCATTTGTCTGACCTCATTGGGTGATCAGGCTTTAATGGTAAGGCATGCTTGGCCTGACGACCGCTGCCAAATTTTGAAGATGGGCCGTTTTGGCGCCCATCATTACAATCCATTCCCTCAAGGCCTTGGCAAAAAATTTGGGGTTATTGCCCGAGTAAGCCATACGTTATGAAGGACCATTTTTCAGCGAACAGACCAATAGAAAGAGTTAAAAGCTTGAGCCCTTCCGCAACCTTAATCTTGGCTGGGTCGCGGCATCACTTAATACAATGATATTATTTATATAATTTCAGTTTTTCGCCTGCCCGTCATCCCTCATGGTCTCTTTTTGAGTAATCAAGCGGGCGCTATGCTGGCCGCTCAGATAAATCCACAGCCAGCTCCAGGCGACAGCAAGTCTTGAGCGTGTGCCAATGAGAAAATAGATATGTGCAAGACCCCATATCCACCATGCGAGACTACCCGTTAGCTTTACCTTACCAAAGTCAACGATGGCCGCGCTCTGGCCGATGGTGGCAAGGCTACCTTGATGCCGGTAATGGAATGGCGCGGGAGCGGGCTTGCCTTTCAGTCTTGCCTTGATCACTCTGGCGACATAGGCGCCCTGTTGTTTGGCCGCAGGCGCAATACCCGGTACAGGCGTGTTATTGCCTTGGATGACCGACGCCGTGTCTCCGATCACGAAGACATCGGGCATTCCCGGAGAGGTCAGATCTTTTTCAACAACGACGCGACCCGCCCTGTCGGCGGGAACACTGAGCCAACGCGCCGCAGCCGATGCCTGAACACCAGCCGCCCAGACAATCGTCCGGCTTGGAGTGAACTGTTCACCAATCTGTACGCCCTCGCTTGAGCACTGTGTAACAGGCTGCCCAAGACGAACTTCAACGCCGAGTTTTTCCAACACGCCTTGTGCATAGGCAGACAGTTCCGGGGCAAAGCTTGGCAGCACGCGCTGGCCCGCCTCGACCAGGATCACCTTTGTCCTGCGGGTATCGATGGCGCGAAATTCCTTGGGGAGAGTCTTGTGTGCAAGCTCGGCGATAATACCGGCAAGCTCGACGCCGGTCGGACCGGCTCCAACGATGGTGAAGGTCAGAAGCGCCTCACGCATCGCCGGGTCAGGGGTGGTTTCTGCCTGCTCGAAGGCCAGAAGGAGGCGGCGGCGAATTGTCGTGGCATCCTCCAGCGTCTTCAGGCCCGGTGCCACAGGCTCCCATTCATCGCGTCCGAAATAAGCGTGGGTCGCTCCGGTGGCAAGAACAAGCGTGTCGTAGGATATGGATGCACCACTGCGCAACATGACCTGCTTTGCAGCGACATCGACGCCGCCGACTTCACCCAGCAATGTCGAAACCTCCTGCCGGTCGCTATAGAGATGGCGAATGGGCCAGGCGATTTCCGAGGTGGACAGAATGGTTGTTGCAACCTGATAAAGAAGGGGTTGGAAAAGGTGATGGTTTCGCCGATCGATCAGCGTTATCCGCGCTCCGCTGCCTTTGAGATCATGCACCAGCTGAAGCCCGCCAAAGCCACCGCCAACAACCACGACGTGGTGATCACTCATGATCGATCTTTCTCTTTTTATACCGCGTGAAATTCAGCTCAATGTAAACGCAGACCATGTGCACAAAATTACAGTTGAAATTCTGGCCTATGGTCTGGCATGCAACTCATCGCCTTTGCGTTGATGCTACAGTATTGTGTGCATCATAAAACACACAATACTGCACTCAACGGCATATATTTCCACCAAGGTCCGCCGAATGCACGCCACGGCGCGCATTCCTTCTCGCATAAGGCCAGAACTTACAGAGCCATGTCCGGCACACGTTTGATGTCTGCCGCCGGTGCGCTGACACCTGGCTTTGTTATTGCGGACATGTCGATTGCCGGTGGTGCGAGCGTCAGTTGAAGGCGCTCTGCCGTCGCTGCCCATTCCTTGGCCAGCATGTCTGGGTTCTCATTGAGATTGACGCCATAGCTTGGCACCATGGTGCGCACTTTCTCCTGCCATTCCGGTGTCGCCAATTTCTCGGCAAACACTTTCTGGAGCAGATCCAGCATGATCGGTGCCGCCGTCGACGCGCCCGGCGAAGCGCCGAGCAGGGCGGCAATGCTGCCATCCTTGGCCGCCACAATTTCTGTTCCGAGCTTGAGAATGCCGCCCTTTTTGGCGTCTCTTTTGATGATCTGAACGCGCTGGCCTGCCTGCCAAAGGCGCCAATCCTCGGCCTTGGCATTGGGAAAATAGGCACGCAGAGCCTCTAGCCGATCTGCGTCTGACAGCAAAAGCTGCCCGGCCAGATATTCGACCAGATCAAACTCATCATAGCCAACTTTCAGCATGGGCCAGATGTTTTCGAGCGTGATTGTCGCAGGCAGATCGAACAGCGATCCTTCCTTCAGGAATTTTGTCGAGAAGGTTGCGAAGGGGCCAAACAACAGGTGGCGCTTGCCATCAAACACGCGGGTATCGAGATGCGGAACCGACATCGGAGGCGCACCGGTGGAAGCCTGGCCGTAGGCCTTGGCAAAATGCTGGTTTGCAATCTCCGGCTTGTCGCAGACCAGGAAAGAACCGCCGACGGGGAAGCCCGCGTAATCATCGCCTTCAGGAATGCCAGCCATCTGCAGAAGGTGCAACGCACCACCACCCGCACCGATGAACACGAACTTCGCCTTGACCGTGCTTGACGATCCATCCTTGCGATTGGAGGTGCTGACGTTCCACGATCCGTCACTGTTCTTTTCGATAGCCTCCACTTCGCTGGAGGTGCGCAGCGTAAAGTTTGGATGGCTCTTCAGATGCGTGACGTACTGGCGGGTCACTTCGCCCCAATCGGCGTCGGTGCCAAGCGGGCTCCAGGTGGCGGCGAGTTTCTGGGCGCGGTCACGCCCATCCATCATCAGCGGCACCCATTCGGCAATCTTGTCATGATCGGTCGAAAACTGCATGCCGGAAAACAGCGGGCTTGCTTTCAACGCGTCAAACCGCTTGGCAAGAAACGCTGTGTTCTCATCGCCCCAGACGAAACTCATATGCGGTGTCGAGTTGAGGAACGAGCGCGGATTTTTCAACACGCCAACATCGACCTGATGGGCAAGAAACTGGCGGGTGATCTGGAAGGCCGAATTGATCTCAATCGCCTTTTCGATATGCACATTGCCTTTCGCATCCATCGGCGAATAATTCAGCTCGGCCAGGGCCGAATGCCCCGTGCCGGCATTGTTCCAGCCGTTGGAGCTTTCCATGGCCACGGTGTCGAGCCGCTCCAGCATTTCAATCGTCCAGTTCGGCTCAAGCTGGCTGAGCAGAACACCCAGCGTCGCACTCATGATGCCGCCGCCGATCAAAAGCACATCCACGGTTTTTTCCGGCGCCTGCGCCCAGCTGGGTACAGAGGTCGCACCGAGAGCAACAGCCCCAGTGGCCGCCGATCCCAAAAGCTGACGGCGGCTCAAAACCGGGCCTTGGACGCCTGCGGCAATGGATGGGTTGTCTTTACGATGAACGGGCATCTGGCACCTAATTGAGTTTAAGGGCGACTGCGATTGCCGTGGGCTTTGACGATCGCACCATATAGTCACAAGTCTGCACGCGACTTTCTGTCGCGCAGGTGCTGGGGTTTGACGCAGTGAAATGACAAAAGCCATTAAATAGAAATTTAAGAACGGCCATTCCGGTCCCTGACGGCAAGCCTGGCTACGTGCACCCGTGCGCTGAATCACACACCGCACAATTGCGCTATTTTTTGAAAAACCGTAGGAGTGAAACAGCAAACCGGTATTTGAAACGCGCGTGTGCTCTGGCAATAATGGATGACCTGCAACATCTATGGAGGTACCGACGCATCAAGGAATAGGCCATGGCGAAAGTTATCCTTATCGAGGATGATGAAGATACGGCACAAGATATCTGCGCTGAGCTGAAAGATTACGGATACGCCGTTGATTGGGAATCCGATGGTGCCAGGGGCCTTGAACGCGCAAGGAATGGCGGGGCTGATATCCTGATCGTTGACCGTATGCTGCCTGGTATGGACGGCCTTGCTGTGATTGATACATTGCGGCGCGAACAGGTTCGCACGCCTGTGCTTGTCATCAGCGCCCTCAGTGCCGTCAACGACCGTGTGCGCGGCCTGCGGGCCGGTGGAGACGACTATCTCACCAAGCCCTTTGCGATCCTCGAACTTGTAGCCCGCGTGGAAGCCCTTCTTCGCCGCCCCGCTGACATGTCGGCAAAAGTGCTGCGGGTTGGACCGCTTGAGCTTGATCTTCTGGAGCGCAGCGCTTGCCGCGGCGAAAGGGAGATTGAGCTTCTTCCCCGTGAATTCAAGCTGCTCGAATATATGATGCGCCATTGCGAGCAGCTTCTGACGCGCGGAATGCTGTTTGAGGAAGTCTGGAAATATAAGTTCGTTCCCGATTCAAACCTCATCGATGTGCATATGGGTCGGCTCAGACGAAAAATTGATCATCCGGGAGATCATCCCATGATCGCCAATGTTCGTGGAGAAGGTTTTGTACTTCGCGCGCCCGATTGAATGGGTCCGGCAATCCCGTTTCCGCTATGTGGTGGCGCTGGTGGCGGCAATAACGGTCACCATGGTGCTGAGCTTTTGCTTTGCTTATTTTCAAACCACTGGCCGTGAGTTGATCAATCAACTGGATGAGCTGGTTTTGCAAGAAGCAAGCGTCATCACGCAAGGTGCTCTTCTGGGGCGGATGGATGCCTATGAGGAACGCGTGCGGCAAGACCCGCGACGGGTGAAGCCAACGGGTATTTTCACAGCCAATGGCCACCATGTGTCGGGAAATGTCCAGCAATTTCCAAAGGGCCTGGCGCTGGATATGCCGCCCAGACAGGTTTCCATTGTTCGCACCGACCAAACACCACCGCGACAACAGCGGGCGCGCGCGGTTGCGCGACGCCTGCCAGATGGCAATATTCTGTTCGTTGGCTGGAGTACGGCCGATAATGAGCAGGCCGCCTCCATGGTGGAAACAGGCCTGCTGTTTGGACTCGTTCCGGTGCTGACGTTTGGCCTGGCGGCAGCGGTGTTTTTCGGTTTGAACGCCCATAGGCGCGTCAACGAAATGCAAATCCGGATCGCACAGATTGTTGCGGGCGATTTGAAACAACGCCTGCCCTACCGCAATGTGCAGGACCCGCTCGACAACCTTGCGCAAATCGTCAACGGCATGCTCGACGAAATGCAGACCTTCATCGAAGACCTCGCCGCCGTCGGTGACGATATAGCCCATGATCTGAGAACACCTCTGGCCAGAGTGCGCCTTGGCCTGGAAAGGGCTCGGCGCAATGCGACCTCTGTTGAGGACATGCAGATTGCCATGGATCGGGCGATTTCAGGAATTGACCACGCGATCTCCATCGTCACGGCCATTTTGCGTGTTCGAGAGATTGAACAAGCGCGCCGACTTCAGGCCTTTGACAAAGTGGAACTCGCGGAGCTCGTGCTGGAAGTTGGCGACCTCTACGAGCCCATTGCCGAAGAGAAGCAGCTGACACTGGCAGTGAAGGCGGATGCCAACATTGTCGTTCACGGAGATCGGGATCTGATTTTCGAGGCCGTCGCCAATCTCGTTGATAACGCCATAAAATTCACGCCCGAAGGCGGCAGGATCGATGTTTGCCTTATCGTGGAAGACGAGCGTAAAGCGCTGCGTGTGAGTGACACCGGTCCCGGTGTGCCAGAAAGCGAGCGAAATCTCCTTATCCAGCGCTTTTACCGCTCAGACCGAAGCCGCCACACAAGAGGGTTGGGGTTGGGATTGACCTTGGTGGCGGCAATTACCAAATTGCACGGCTTCCGGTTCGACGTGCTGCCAACCAAGGGCTTCACGACAGAGATCACGTTTCCACAAAATGCACGAGACAAGGACTGATGACGTCGCCGTAACAGGCATGCGCCCGGGCGTCTCGAATGCAGCGCATTGTTGTGGCGGAGGGTAAACCCGATCACACGGATCGATACTGCTCGTCCGTCACCTGCTCCAGCCAGTCGACCACCTTTCCATCCAACTGCTCTTGAATGGCGATATGGGTCATGGCTGTGGTCGCGGAGGCACCGTGCCAATGCTTTTCGCCGGGTTCGAACCAGACGACGTCACCCGGATTGATGGTTTCGATCGGGCCACCCTCGCGCTGTACGAGGCCAAGGCCGGCGGTGACGATCAGCGTCTGGCCGAGGGGATGCGTATGCCAGGCGGTGCGTGCGCCGGGCTCGAATGTCACGCAGGCTGCGGCGGCGCGGCGGGCATTGTTGGGCGAAAACAACGGATCGATGCGGACCGTGCCGGAAAACCAGTCCGATGGACCTTTGGTGGAAGGTTGGGTGCCGTTTCTCTTGATGTCCATGGGCTTGACCCCTTTTCTTTTGAGAGATTCTGCCAAATAGATGGTGTCCACATGCCGTATGGCAATGATCATCTTTCGGCAGCTCATTCCACCCAAAAGATAAAATCAATGCCGAAAGCGTGTTCGCCTCACCCGCCGAACGCCTCCTGCTTGCAATCCCCTCCCGTCTATGCTCCCTTCACGCCGACGCTGTGGAGGGCGTCGCAGGAGGAGTTACCATGACCATGCATCCTTTGCTGGCGCAGCCGGAGCGTTTTGTGACGCGCAATGAGGTTGTCGGGCTGATTGGCCGGTTGACGGACAATCTGATCAACATCACGGACACCACAGGCGAATTCCTGCTGCGGCTGGACGATGGGCGGGTGATCGACACCAAGGGCTGGGCCGGGTGGGAATGGACCCATGGCATCGGGCTTTACGGCCTGTTCAAATACTGGCAGCAGACCGGCGATGCCAAGGCGATGGCTGTTATCACCGACTGGTTTTCGGCGCGGCTTGCCGAGGGAACCCCGACCAAGAATATCAACACGGTCTGCCCGTTTCTGACGCTCGCCTGCCTATATGAGCACGCGCCCAACCCGGCCTTTATCCCCTATCTGGAAACCTGGGCCGAGTGGGTGATGTACGAGATGCCGCGCACCCGCGAAGGCGGTTTGCAGCATATCGTCTATAACAGCGTCAACGACCAGCAGATGTGGGACGATACGTTGATGATGAGCGTCATGCCGCTCGCCAAGATCGGTCTGCTGTTGAACCGCCCGGACTATGTGGAGGAAGCGAAGTATCAGTTTCTGATCCATAGCCAATATCTCGCCGACCGCGCCTCCGGGCTGTGGTTCCATGGCTGGACCTTCGATGGCAATCATAATTTTGCCCGCGCGCTCTGGGCGCGCGGCAATTCCTGGGTGACGATCGCCATTCCGGAATTCATCGATCTCCTGCAATTGCCGGAGGGAGACGCGCTGCGGCGTCATCTGCTCTCGACACTAGACCGTCAGGCCGCAGCCCTTGCCAAATATCAGGACCCTTCCGGCCTCTGGCACACATTGGTCGATGACGAGGGCAGCTATCTGGAAGCCTCGGCCACCGCCGGTTTTGCCTATGGGCTGATGAAGGCGGTGCGCAAACGGTATATCAGCGCGGACTATCGGCCCGTGGCGGAACGGGCGGTGCGCGGCGTCATTGCCAATATCGACGCCAAGGGCGAATTGAACCAGGTGTCCTTCGGCACCGCCATGGGTTCGGATCTCGATTTCTATCGTAATATCAAGCTGACCTCGATGCCCTATGGGCAGGCGATGGCCATTCTCTGCCTCTCTGAATATCTGAGATCCTTTATTTGAAACCGGCAGTAGAGAAAGCCCGAAGCACCTCAATGGCAGGATAAAAATCCTGCCATTTCAGAAAGTTTTCATTTGCGCATTTCCCAGCGCTTTTGCATGGTCACGGCAGTAAATCCTTGACCGTGGGTCTTTTCATGTCTGTCGATGCAATTGTTCTTGGCGCCGGTATTATCGGCGTGTCCACCGCTGTTCAGCTGGCGCGGCGCGGCAAATCTGTGGTGCTGGTGGACAGGCGCGGCGCGGGCGAGGAAACCTCCTACGGCAATGCCGGGCTGATCCAGCGCGAAGGCGTCGTTCCCTATGGCTTTCCGCAGGAGCTGAACTTGATCCTGCGCTATGGTCTCAACAACCGGATCGATGCGCATTATCATCTCAAGGCCCTGCCGAAGCTGGCGGCCTTTCTCTCCTCCTATTGGTGGAATTCCAACCGGCCGCGCCATGAAGTCATCGCCAGGGCCTATGCGCCGCTGATCGAACACTCGATCACCGAACACAAAGAGCTGATCGAGGCATCGGGGGCCGAAGCGCTGATCCGCAAGGACGGCTGGGTCGAGGCGTTTCGCACCCAGGCCGTGCGCGACAAGGAAGTGGCGGAGGCCGAGCGGCTGGGGCGTGAATATGGCATCCAGTTTCAAACCCTGACGGCAGCGGATCTAGCCCGTGAAGAGCCGCATCTGAGCCAGGATTTCATCGGTGGACTGAAATGGAACGATCCCTGGTCAGTGCTTGATCCGCATGGGCTGACCAAGGCCTATCTCGCCTATTTCGAAAGCCTCGGCGGACGCTTCGTGCATGGCGATGCCATGAGCCTGAAGCAGGTGGGTGGCAACTGGCAGATCACCACCGACGACGGCGTGATCGACGGTAAACAGGTGGTGGTGGCCCTCGGCCCCTGGTCGGATGAGGTGACGGCCAAGTTCGGCTACCGCTTCCTGCTCGGCGTCAAGCGTGGCTACCACATGCATTATGCCAGCAGTGGCAATGCGGTGCTCAACAACTGGATGATGGACAAGGAGCGCGGCTATTTCCTGGCGCCAATGACCCAGGGTATCCGGCTGACGACCGGGGCGGAATTTGCCTTTCGCGATGCACCGAAAACCCCGGTGCAATTGGCGCGGGCCGAAAAAGTCGCCCGCACAGTGTTTCCACTGGCCGAACGCCTCGACGCTGAGCCCTGGATGGGCGCACGCCCTTGCACGCCAGACATGATGCCGGTGATCGGTCAAGCGCCACGCCACAAAGGGCTGTGGCTGGCTTTTGGCCATGCCCATCACGGCCTGACACTGGGGCCGATCACAGGGCGCCTGCTGGCGGAGGCGATGAGCGGCGAAACGCCCTTCCTGGATATATCGGCCTTTCGCCCGGAGCGGTTTCGGGCTTGATACAGATCCCGAAAATGTGATCTGCGGACGCAATGGGCGTCACAGGAAATCGGCAAGCGAGCTTTACAGTCGGGTGCTTGAAACCAGTGACACGCTTAGGGATCATCATGACCAGCCGCCCACTTTCCTCCATCGCCCTTGGTCTCATTGGCTTGCTTGCCGCCAGCGCGATTGCCCATGCCGATCCCGACGCGCTGTGGAAGATCGTTCATGACAAATGTGTTGTCGCGACAGCGCCTTGCGTCAGCGTCAATTCCGGCGAACATTACGCGCTGCTAAAAGATCAGCGCGGCGTGGCGCAGCATTTGCTGATCCCGACCGACAAGATCACCGGCATCGAAAGCCCTGCTCTGCTGGATGACAAGACACCGAATTTCTTTGCCGATGCCTGGAATGAACGGGCCGCCGTCGATGCCAAGCTGCCGCATCCCTTGGCCCGCGACGCGCTCAGCCTGGCGGTCAACGCGCAAAACGCCCGCTCACAGAACCAGTTGCATATCCATATCGATTGCCTCAGCCCGGATGCCCATGCGCTTTTGACCAAGATGGCAAATGAGATCGGCACCGACTGGGCACCCTTGCCGGCGGAGGTGGCAGGGCACCAATTCATCGCCATGAAAGTCGAGGGTGATTCGCTGGCTGGTTACAATCCGTTTCTGGCGCTGGCGAAGACCCTAAAAGATCCGTCAACGGAAATGGCAAGCCACAATCTGGTTGTGGTTGGCGCCAGCTTCGCCAGCGGCCCAGGCTTCATCATTCTCACCGATATCGCGCCTGCCGCGATTGTCGGTTTTTCCGGCGGTGAAGATGTGCAGGATCACAGCTGCCGGATCGATCCGGTCTGATCACTGCAAATCGTTGTTATTCCAGCTCCGACAGCCCGGCTGCGGCGGCCTCGACAATGGCCTCGATGCTGCGATCTATATCGACGGTCACCACACAAGGCTCACCGGTCGGGCTTTCCAGCGTCGCAAGCTGGCTTTCCAGCAGGCTGACCGGCATGAAATGTCCGGTGCGTTCACCCATGCGGCGGGTCAGCAGCTCTTTTGAGCCTTCCAAATAAATGAAGGCCGTGCGGTTGCCGGTCGCCTCGCGCAGCAGGTCGCGATAGCTTTTCTTCAGCGACGAGCAGGAGACGATAATGGTCTGGCCCTCCTGCAAGGCGGCGGCCATTTTATCGCCGATCGCTTGCAACCAGGGCCAACGGTCCTCGTCAGTGAGCGGCGTGCCCTTGGCCATCTTCTCGACATTGGAGGCGGGATGCAGGCTGTCTCCTTCCAGGAAGGGCGAGCCAAGTTTTTTCGCCAGGCCCTCGCCAATCGAGCTTTTGCCGCAGCCGCTGACCCCCATGACGATGATCGCCCAAGGTCTGGTAGGAACGGTGTCGGCTATCTGATGGACGGTCATGCTGATCTCTCCCGGCGGATACGTCACTTACCTTCAACTAGCGTATTGCCGTCATCGGTCAACAGCTTCATCCAAGCCTCTCCCCAAACGAAAAACGCCCGGACCGGAGGCCAGGGCGCTGTCATATTCTTCTTGCAAAACAGGTTCAGGCAGCCGGTGCAGCCGCCAGACGGGGCAGATCCTCGATACCCAGCAGAAAGTTGATCTGCGGGCGGGCCTTGACCAGATCGTCGATGGAATATTCCGCCAGCACCGCGAAGAAAGCGTTGAGCGCCTTGCGCAGCGCCGAATTCAGACCGCAGCTGTCGATCAACGGGCAATCGACCTCGCCATCGTCCTCGAAGCATTCGGCCATGGCAAAACTGTCTTCCGTGACCTTGACCACATCGAACAGGCTGATCTTTTCAGGCGCGCGGCCCAGACGCACGCCGCCATTGCGGCCACGCACGGTTTCCACCAGGCCCGCTTTGTTGAGCGGCTGGAGGATCTTGAACAGGAACAGTTCGGAAACGCCATAGGCCTTGGCAATTTCCGGGATACGGCTCAAATGGTCCTTGTTCGCCGCGCAATACATCAGAATGCGTACCGCGTAATTGGTCTGCTTCGTCAAGCGCATGCGCCACTCCTTAAGCTGGTCCAGCGAATCATAGCCGCTTGGCGGCCCTTGGCAAAGCGCCAAATTTGTCCGTCCATATCGGCATATATAATGGACTTTGTACTTTTGAACAATTCCAAATTAACATTTTTTGAGTGTGTTTCTCCAGAAAAGATTTTCATGCATGAAGTGTCGATCCTGGCTTTTTATCACGAAAAAAGGCGGGCCGTTGGGGACCCGCCTTGGTGATAATTTTTGGTGCGACGTCTTACGTCATCATTTCATCGTCGGCATGACAAATTCAGCACCGTCTTTAATTCCTGAAGGCCAGCGGCTGGTGACGGTCTTGGTGCGGGTCCAGAATTTGATCGAGTCGGTACCGTGCTGGTTGAGGTCGCCGAAGGAAGAAGCCTTCCAGCCGCCGAAGGAGTGATAGGCCAGCGGCACTGGAATCGGCACATTGATGCCGACCATGCCGATATTGATACGGCTGGCGAAATCGCGCGCCGCATCGCCGTCGCGGGTATAGATGGCAACGCCATTGCCGTATTCATGCTTCATCGGCAGGTCGATGGCTTCCTCATAGTTCTTGGCGCGTACCACCGAGAGAACCGGTCCGAAGATTTCGGTCTTGTAGATGTCCATATCAGGGGTAACGTTGTCGAACAGGCAGCCGCCGACGAAATTGCCGTTTTCATAGCCCTGAAGCTTGAAGTCGCGGCCATCGACGACCAGCTTGGCACCGGCGTCCACGCCACTGTCGATCAGGCCCAGAATGCGGTCACGCGCTTCCTTGGTGATGACAGGCCCCATGTCAGCCTTGTCATCGGTATAGGGTCCGATGCGCAGGCTTTCGATCATCGGGGTCAGCTTGGCGATCAACCGGTCGGCGGTTTCATCACCAACAGGAACGGCAACCGAAATCGCCATGCAGCGTTCCCCGGCTGAACCGTAGCCCGCGCCCATCAGCGCATTGGCAGCCTGATCCAGATCGGCATCGGGCATGATGATCATATGGTTCTTGGCGCCGCCGAAGCACTGGGCGCGCTTGCCGTTGGCCGCTGCCGTACCATAGACGTAACGGGCAATCGGGGTGGAGCCGACGAAGGAGATTGCGCCGATATCGGGATGGGTCAGCAGGCCATCAACAGCTGATTTGTCGCCATTAACGACGTTGAGAATGCCAGCAGGCAGACCAGCCTCGATCATCAATTCGGCAAGGCGCATCGGCACGGACGGATCGCGCTCGGAAGGCTTGAGGATAAAGGCATTGCCGCAGGCAATCGCCGGGGCAAACATCCACATCGGGATCATCGCCGGAAAGTTGAACGGCGTAATGCCAGCGCCAATGCCGACAGCCTGACGGATGGAATACATATCAATGTTCGGGCCGGCGCCTTCGGTAAACTCGCTCTTCGACAGATGCGGAATGCCGATGACGAATTCGCAGACTTCCAGACCTCGGACGATATCGCCCCTGGCGTCTTCAATGGTCTTGCCATGCTCGCGCGACAGCATTTCGGCCAGCTCGTCCATATGGGTGTTGAGCAATTCCACGAATTTCATGAACACGCGAGCGCGACGCTGCGGATTGGTGGCAGCCCATTTCGGCTGGGCAGCCTTGGCGTTTTCCACCGCCGCATTCAACTCGTCTGCGCTGGCCAGCGAGATTTCGCCCTGCACTTCACCCGTGGCAGGGTTGAAAATCGGCTGCTTGCGGCCAGAGGTGCCAGCCACAGTCTTGCCGCCGATGAAATGCCCGATCTGATACATGGGTGATCCTCCTGAGTGGTTTTTTTGATGCCCCACTATTGCGCTTTAAATTGCACAACGCAACGCGATGCTTTACGCATCCGTTGTGCGAAAATAGAGTAAAGGCTTGCCCATGAACTGGGATGATGTGCGCATTTTTCTGGCCATTGCCCGCACCGGCCAGATTCTGGCGGCATCGCGCAGGCTGGGGCTGAACCATGCCACCCTGTCACGTCGGTTGACGGCGCTGGAGGATGCGCTGAAAACCCGGCTGTTCGTGCGCCGCACCAATGGCTGCGAGCTGACGGCTGAAGGTGAGACGTTCCTCACCTCCGCCGAGCGGATGGAAACCGAAATGCTGGAAGCCCAAGCCCGCCTTGGCCGCACCGATGCCAAGGTGGCAGGCACGGTGCGCATTGGCGCGCCCGATGGGTTTGGCGTGTTTTTTCTGGCCTCCAAGCTGGGGGATTTGATTGAGCGACATCCGGAGCTGAAAATCCAGCTGGTGCCGGTGCCACGCTCGTTTTCGCTGTCACAACGCGAGGCCGATATTGCCGTGACGCTGGAGCGGCCCGATCAGGGGCGCCTCGTCTCGGCCCATCTGACCGATTACACCTTGGCGCTTTATGCCTCCCGCCTGTATATTGAACGCCATGGCCTGCCCGAGACAGTGGAGGCCCTTAAGGACCATCACCGCATTGGATATGTGGAAGACCTGATCTTCACGCCATCGCTGAATTTTACCGGCGAAATCATGCGCAACTGGAACGCCAGCTTTGAGATCTCCTCCGCCATCGGCCAGACGGAAGCGGTGCTGGCAGGCGCTGGCATTGGTATTTTGCACAGCTACATCGCGCGACAGCATGATGACCTGGTCCGCATTCTGCCCGACATCACCTTGCACCGCGCCTATTGGACCACCTATCATGAGAGCCTGCGCGATCTGGCCCGCATTCGCACCGTCGTGGATTACTTACGCGAGCGGGTCGATCAGGATCGCGATATCTTTTTATAGGTAGGATAAGCACCATGGCCGAGATCAAGATGAGAGCCCGCCCGATGGGCGCCACCGCCGTGATCGGCCGCACCGGTTTTCCGCAGATCACCTCGGCCACCGGCGGCGAGCTGTCCATCGTCACCGGCCCGTCGCAAGCGGGCTTCAACCCGCTGGACTTGCTCTACGCCTCGCTGGCTGGATGCCTGACGATCAGCGCCCGCCTTGCCGCCAGCGAGATGGGGGTGATGGACAAGATCACCGCAATTACCGCTTCCGTCACCGGCGAAAAAGCAAAAGACGGCCTGTCACGGGTCGCAAGGTTCGACATCACCCTGACCATCCGGGGCGATATTGACGCAGAGATCCGCAAGGCGATTGCCGACCGGGCCGAGCACGAGATCTGCACCGTCAGCAACACCCTTTCCGGCAGCCCGGAATTTGTGACCACAGTGCTGGATTAAACTGGTTCTTTATAAGGGAGCATCGCAGGTCAGGGTTATCCGCTCCGGCACGACCAGCCCGGCGAAAAAGGCATGGGCCGGGTTTGGCGCGCGGCTGGTCCGGCATTGACCACCATCGCCGCGAATCTGAAGCCCACCGGCCTCGGCCAAGCGGAAAGCGGCGACATAATCCTTGTCCTTGACCTCCAGGTCGAGGCTTTTGCCGCGCAGGTCCACCGGTCCGGCCAGGCTGAAAGCAAAGGTGACAGTCACGACAGTCCCATGGATCTCAGCGGTAAAGCCCACCGGCTGCAACCGCGCCGCCTGCCTTCCATCCACCGACAATTCCGTGAAAAACCGCTTGCGGCCAAGATCGGCAATCAGCTTGTCACGCAGGGCCGAGGCCTCCTCGGCGGTAAACTGACTGTTGCGGTCTCTGTCATAGCGATCCAGCAGAACGCGGCTGTAATTGGCATCGAAAGACCAGCTTTCCCCGAGCCCCGTCAACACGCCACGGCGCATATCGAACAGCACCCTCAGCGTGATGGCGATGTCTGGATGCGCCAGCACGGGAGAAGCAGGCAGCAGGCCGAGAGCCAGCGTGGCTGCAAGCGCGGTTTTCCGGCGAAAGGCAAGTGGCAAACGGCTCATGGCACCCTCCCCTCACCCGAATCCGGCCCCAGCACCGGTCTCTGCGGACCATAGCGGTCCAGTGTTTTGAACAGGGGCTCAAAACCTGAAAAATCATCGCTGGCCGCCGGAGGCTCCGCGAAGGGCGGCGGGGTCAGTGTGGTCTGTTTCGAGGCCATGTAAGCACCGCCATACAGCATGCCGATGGCAAGCAACCAGCTGCCATAAACCCGCGAGGCAATCCTGGTCCAGGCGGCGGTGACGATACCAGCGACAAGACCGGACACCAGCACCAGCCAGAGCGCGGCAGACAGCGCCAAGGGCAAATAGAGCCGGTCATGCAGGCTTGGATCGGAAAAAGAGATCGCCAGAGAAAGAGCGATCCCAAGCACGGGCAATAACACCAGACCGGACCAGAACCGCAGCGGCAATGGCAAAACCAGCATTACCCCCGCCAACAGGCAGGCCAAGGGGCCAACCAGAAAGAAATGGCTGGGCGCTGCGGGCAAAGGCGCCAGAAGCTGCATCCAGATATCGCGCCAGACAAAACCGGCGACAAGGCCCGCCACCAGCACCAGCAGAGCCAGCGGCAACCGCCGTCTCGGCAATTGCCCCAGGATGAAGCCGGTGCCGATCAAGGGCAGCAGGCGTTCAATGGTAAACGTGGTCGATAGCAGCCAATGGTCCAGCGTCTCCTGGTCAAGCCAGGTCCACACTGCCGACGCGCAGATCCCGATTGCCCCAAGCAGGGCTGCAAGGGCTAGACCCACAGTCAGATGACCAGCAAGGGGCATGCCCGGCTTTGCCATCAGGTCACAAGGAAATAAAGGCCGCCGATGGCGATCAGCCCGCCGGGAATACGGACCATGCGCTCGCCCAAGGCCCGCGACACACCAAGCCCGACGGCAATACCGGCCAGATGAATCAGGCCGGTGGCAATCACGAAGCCGATGGCAAAATCAGCGGGATCGGCAGCAATTGGCAATTCGGCGCCGTGCGCATAGCCGTGGCAGATGGCAAACAGGCCGATAACCGTCAGCGCCAGCCATTCCGGCGGCCGCCAGACCAGCGCAATCGCGGCACCCAGCACGACGATGGAGAGCGCAATGCCGGTTTCAATCGCTGGCAACGGCACACCGGCAATGCCGAGAATGCCACCCAGCACCATGATCAGCGGAAAGGTAATTGGCAGCGCCCAGACATTGCGGCCACCCAGTTGTGCGCCCCAGAGACCGACGGAAAACATCGCCAGAAGATGATCGGCACCCGACAATGGATGCTCGAAGCCTTGCAGGAACCCACCGGCACCGCCCTGGACGATATGCGCCTCGGCCATGCCCGGCATCAAGGCGACAAGCAATGCGACAGAGGCAAGCCGCCCGGCCCCGACGATCTGACGTTTAAAGTTTTCCCGCATGTCCGATCTCCCGAATTGATGCTTGCGCTGCGTCTCTGTCCTGCTCTGGCTTGGCTGCCACCTTATGCAGACTGTTTCTGCGACCAAATTGTGGTCGCGAAATGCATGGAACCTGTTTGCACCTGATCAAACCAGAAAGAAAGCGTCGACGATAACAGCCGAACGTTGTCAGCGCTCTGACCGTCACTTATACCCCATATTTTCCAGCTACAGGCCAATCTTCCAAAAAACGGCAAGGGCAAAGCGACAATGACCGCATTTCATCCAGGAAAAATCCCGGGCCATTTCCAAAAGCATTTTCTGAGACGTTTCAGGGCAATCAAAGGATTACCCTTGCGCCTGTCTATCGTCTTGCTGGGCTTTGCGGGCAGCGCCGCCCCGGCCTTTGCCCATGTTCTGGGTGGCCCAATGGGCGGATTCGGCAGCGGGTTCGAGCATCCATTGCTGGGCGCCGATCACTTCCTGGCCATGCTGGCGGTCGGTCTCTGGGGCGCGCAGATGGGTGGCCGCTCCGTCTGGACCCTGCCCGCCACCTTCCCGCTGATCATGTGCATTGGCGGCGTGATCGGCATGCTGGCCGACATTCCCGATCCGGTGATTTCCGGTGGCATAGCGCTGTCACTACTGGCACTGGGCGCTGCCATCGCTGCCCACTGGAAAGCCCCCGAATTCGCCTCCCTGGCGATCATCGCGCTGTTTGCGCTGTTCCATGGCTATCCCCACGGCAAAATGGCCCCCAACGCCACCGACCCCGCCGCCTACACTGTCGGTTTCGTCGTCGCCACCGGCATGATCCACATCCTCGGCATCGCCATCGGCTACGGGTTGGGGCGGCTGTATAACGGCCTTGTGGTACGGGCGCTGGGCGGGCTGATCGTGGTCGCGGGGGTGTATTATCTGGTGACAGGACAGATGTAATGTCCCAGCCGAAACCGACTTAACGGTCTGTGAGCAGATGATCTGAAAACATTGTGGAAGAAATGGTACGGTTGGGGGGTCTCGAACCTCCGACCTCAGGTGCCACAAACCTGCGCTCTAACCAACTGAGCTACAACCGCACATCAAGCGCTAGCGCTTTCGAGGGGTCACATACGGGGCATGGGAGAATTTTTCAAGCCCCTTTTTGCGCTTCCCCATTTATTTACAGATCACTGGCGGCGACGGCAATAAAAAGGGCCGGACGAACCGACCCTCTCATCTTCATCGATATGTGACCGAAAAGATCAGGAGACCTTGAAGGTGGACATTGCCTTTTCAGCGGCTTCCTTGCCGGGCTTTGCCACGGTTTCGGCAACCTTCTTGACGGTTTCCTGCATGGCCTTGGCCTGCTCGACGGTGACTTCAGCCTGCTTGCGGATGAACGCGGTCTGCAATTCGACCAGCTCAGCAACAGACTTGACACCCATCAGGGCTTCCATATGCGACAGGGACAGCTCGGCATTGGTGCGCAGGGCGTCGATAGCCTTGAGGCCAAGTTCCATGCTGCCGCTCTGGGCGCTCTGCAAGGTGGCTTCAACCGTCTTGGTGGCGTCTTCGGCAGCGGTCTTCATCTTGGCATAGGCTTCCTTGGACTGAGCAGCGCCCTTCTCAGTGAAGTCGCGCAGGCTGTCGGAAATCTTTGCAGGATCGAAAGCAGCAGCAGAGAAAGGGGTGGATTTCGAATTGGTAGCCATGATGAACTCCTTGGAAGGGGCTGATCGTTGCAGCCCGGTGTTTTTCGATAGAGGCTATATAGCAAGATTTATTGTGCGTTGCAATATTATGTTGCGGTGCACAATAAAATATTTACTCACATTAACCCTGTTTGGCGATAGAGGCGCTCTTCGCTGGACCCGGAGGGGGTGCGAAGTTATTAAAAATCTGTTAATTCAGAACAGTGCCGGCGAAAAAGCTCGACAGGTTGACCATGCCCGCTATCCAATACCCCTTCATTGATATCGCCGTGCATAGCGCGGTCAGGGCCAAGTTTGCGCGTGGAGATGCGCTTGCGCTGTTTTCGCCGGATCTGGAACGGGTGCTGTGGGCCAATGGCGCCGGAGCGGGTTTCTTCGGAACGGCTTCGGTTTACGATTTTCTCGACCAGGGGCCGCCGCGTCAGGATGTCACCTTCCGGCAGATCGCCGCCATGGCCCGGCAGTTGAAAACGACGGGCGAAGCGCGCCGGTTGGTGGTGCGGGCTGGTTCGGGCTTTCGCCTTGTGCCTGTTGAAGCCCAGCTGGAACGGCTGGAGATCCGCCCCGGTGAAGTGGTCATCCTGTTTTCCATGCCGGTCAGCTACCGCGACGCCTCGGCTCGCAGCGAAGCACTGCTGCGTGGCTTCGAAGATCCCGATACCCATATGGCTCTTCTGGACAGCAAGGGCGCGGTGATCCGGGCATCCGGCAATTTCGACCGGCTCGGCATTACCCCACGCACCATCGAAACCATCGTGCAGATGGCGCAAGTCCAGCCCGGCGGCCTGATGAAGCGGCCTATTCCGACCGCGCGCGGCAACCTGCCCGCAGCGCTTGGCAAAATTGCCGACGACCCTGCAATGTTCCTGCTGTTTGCAGTGGAAACCCTGCTGGGAACGCTGGATGCATCGGATGGGTTTACTGAGGAGCAGCCCATCCCGGCTTCCGTAACGTCGCCACAGGTCCACGAACCGCAGGTTTCGATAGAGCCAGCCGTGGCCGCTGTTGAGACCCATCTTTCTGAGCCTCCCCCATCCGAGACTTTTCCAGCCGCGGATACAATCGCTGTCGAGGTTGAAGAGGGCAAGCCTGAGGAAGCCAAGCCCGAAGAAACCAGATCGACGGAGACGTTCGAGGATGTGGTCGAAGCCCTGGGCAGCATCCACGAGTTGGAACCTGAGCCGGAAGACCTGTCTCAGGCGGATGCGATGAGCCCGCAGCCGGACGATCATGCTGAAGACAAGCCCCTGCCTGAAGACGAGCCCGCGCCTGAAGAACTGTCCGTTCCTGAGGAAAGCCCCGCTGAAGCGGAACAGCCCGCGACGTCCGACGCGGCGTTGACCGAGGACAGTCAAGCCAGCACGGATCTGCCCGATTCCGATCTCCATGCCGATGCTGAACAGGATGAGATCGAAGCCGAGGACGATGCCCGCCTGGAGGAAACCGCAGAGCCCGAGGCCTTCACTGACCCCGCTGACCAGCCTGACGAAAGCGAAGCCGAGACAGAGGCATCCAGCGCGGACGCTTTTGAGCAGGACGAAGAGCGCGAAACGGAGCCAGCTTCGTATTCTGCGGAAGAGACGCCAGAACTGCCGGAAACCGTCAGCGAACAGGCTGCGCGGCAAGAGGAAACCACCCAGCAGGATTTCGCCTTCACTCCCACCATGCGGGCGGCGCGGTTCGTTTGGAAGGTCGATGCACTCGGCTGTTTCAGTGAAGTCTCACCGGAATTTGCCAAGGCGGTCGGCCCGCGGTCGGCGGCCATCGAAGGCCAGACTTTTGCCGATCTCGCCGCCCTGTTCAATCTCGACCCCGATGGCAAGATCGTCGAATTGCTGAAAAAGCGCGATACCTGGTCCGGCAAGACGATCTATTGGCCGATTGAAGGCACCAGCTTGAAAGTGCCGGTCGATCTGGCCGCCTTGCCGACCTATACCCGCAATCGCGATTTTGATGGCTTCCGAGGCTTTGGCGTCGTGCGGCTGGCCGATTGCATCGAAGATATCGACAAGGTCGGACTGACCTTAAGCGCCCCCCTTGATCAGGCCAGCAAGGCCGAGCAAGTGGCGCAAGCCGATCCTCAGCAAGACATGCGGAATGATGTCGCCGCTCCGGCAGAGGTCGAGAACGCTGATACCATCCCTGTGCCAGAACGGGTGGAAGAACAGGTGGCGGAACGGCAAGAGGTTCCGGCCTTGATCATCAGCGCTCCGGCCCCCCTTCCGCAGGCGGAAAACATCGTTCAACTCAAGCCCCGCAATTTCGGCCGCGAAGGCTTGAGCCCCGCTGAACATGCGACCTTTCAGGAAATTGCCCGCAGACTGGACGCACTCGGTGCAAAATCCGCTGACGGCAGCCATGATCTATCGCCCAAAAAGAGGCGTGATGACAAACCTGCCCTAGAAGACCAAAAGCCATCCGCCGTTGACGCCGCAGATGCCGAAAAGCGGAAGCCCGATGCCGACGCCGCCGGTGTGACACCCGAAGCGACGGATACAACAGTGCCTTCGCCGCGTGCCGAGCGCGATAGCCTGCCTGAGAATGACAACACAAAACCAGATCCGGCCACTGATCTGTCGGAATCACAGGCCAGTGAAGAGGTTGATGACGAGGTAATTGACGAGTCAACAAGCGCCGAAGATGGCGACGAGCCCGCTGACGTCGTTTCTGACCAGGAAGAGGACTTTTCGGCTGAAACCGTCGTCGAATTCCTCGCCCCCTCGGCTGGGGATGAGGTTTCCGCCAATACCAACGATGTCGCGGAGGATGGAAAAAGCGCTGCGGACGAGATGATCCTGCCGGTCGCATCCGTGCCTGGCGCTCTCCTGCCACGCCCGCCGCGCGATGTGGTGTTTTCGCCTGATGTGCTGGACATGCTGCCCGTGGCGTTGCTCGCTCATCGCGGTGATACCCTGATCCATGCCAATCCGGAATTCCTGGCGCTGACCGGCTATGCCGATCTCGGCGCATTGGCTCAGGCAGGTGGGCTGGACGTGCTTTTACAGCGTGACGATGTGGTGCAAGGCGACAATCCGCAAGACGATCAGCCTGGAACGGACGACGCGCGTCGTGATGGCAGGCTCGTTGTGGTTAGGGCCGATGATGCGCTGGTGCCGGTTTCGGCGCGGCTGCAATCGATCCGCTGGGAAGAGGCCAGCGCCTTGCTGCTGGCGCTGGTGCCGCAGGCTCCGGCAAAGCCTGCCGAGACGCCCGTTGCAGACCATACGCCTCTTCCGGTTTCCGATGCCGGTGACGGTTCACAGCCTGGATTGGACCATCCGACCCGGCTCGATGCAGTGGAGCATACCGGCCTGCGCATCGAGGTGGAGGAGCTGCGCTCCATCCTGGAAACGGCAACCGATGGCGTGGTGACCATCAGCACCGACGGCGAAATCCGCTCGGTGAACGGCGCGGCCAGCGCGCTGTTCAACTATGACGAAGAGGATATTCGCGGTAAGCCGTTCGTTACGCTGTTTGCCCATGAGAGCCAGAGGGCGATCCTCGATTATCTCGGTGGGCTGACCGGCCATGGCGTGGCCAGCGTGCTCAACGATGGACGCGAAGTGATCGG
Organism: Agrobacterium vitis; assembly: GCF_013337045.2. Lineage (NCBI taxonomy): Bacteria > Pseudomonadati > Pseudomonadota > Alphaproteobacteria > Hyphomicrobiales > Rhizobiaceae > Gillisella > Gillisella vitis. The sequence goes on along the minus strand of NZ_CP118259.1, from coordinate 337,499 downwards.
CCGGGAATCTTCCGGCGGCTTCATCCCGCTGTTCATGACCATTGGTCGGCTTTCCTCTTCCAACGGCTTTTGTGCTGTCATCCGCGACATTACCCAATGGAAGCGCACCGAAGAAGAATTGCGCAGCGCCAAACGCGCCGCAGAAACCGCCAATGCCCATAAGACCGACTTCCTGGCACGGGTCAGCCATGAAATCCGCACGCCGCTGAATGCCATTATCGGCTTTGCCGATATCATGGCGGATGAGCGCTTCGGGCCAATCGGCCATGGGCGCTACGCTGAATATGCCGCCGATATCGGCCGTTCCGGCCGACATGTGCTGGATATCGTCAACGATCTCCTGGATATTTCCAAGATCGAGGCGGGCGAAATGGATCTCGACTTCATCGCGGTCGGCTTGAACGAGACGGTGTCGGAAGCCGTCGCCATCGTCCAGCCGCAGGCAAACGGCCAACGGGTGATCATCCGCACGGCGCTGTCGCAATCGGTGCCGAATGTTGTGGCCGACATGCGATCGATCAAGCAGATCGTGCTCAATATCCTGTCGAACGCCATCCGGTTCACGCCTTCAGGTGGGCAGATCATCGTCTCCACCAATTACGAGCCGAATGGCAGCGTAACCCTGCGGATTCGCGATACCGGGATCGGCATGACGCGGGCGGAACTGGAACAGGCCATGAAGCCGTTCCGGCAAGTGTCTCCGGGCGGCGCCCGGCTGCGCGGCGACGGCACCGGACTTGGCCTGCCGCTGACCAAGGCGATGGTGGATGCCAACCGCGCCAGCTTTGCCATCCAATCGACACCGAACGAAGGTACGCTGGTGGAAATCACCTTCCCCTCTCCGAGGGTTCTGGCAGGATGATCGGCATGGTCTCCCGATTCGAGGCGATCAAATGATGCGCAGCGTTTCGCCGCGAGCTGTCATTTCTGCGTCCTCTATCAGGGAAAGCCGGGTTTCACTTTTCCCTGACAAACTCTAGATCCAGCGTAAAAGCCTGAACAAATTGCCAGGCAAAACCCTTTGCTGTATCGAAACGGCGGCAGTGGACATACTCTTCGCACCGAATGTGAAAGGCCTGATGTGACGCTCGGTTCAAAACGGAAATGGTCTGGACCCAGGCGTTGGCACGGTCCCCGGCTGGCCCGCGCGGCGATTGCTGTCATTGCGGTAGCGCTCTGCGTTTTTGTCGCATCCCGGCTGGCAGCGCCTTATATCGTTTCCAGCAGTCTGGTGCGCGGCAGTATCGAAAAGGCCATCAGCCGCTGGAGCGGCCATGACGTGGAGATAGCAGGCACACCCAGCCTGCAATTCTGGCCGGAACCCCGCATCACCCTGCCCAATGTGACGATTACCGACCGTGACGACACTCAACCTGGTGGGACGGCTGGTAATGCCAAACGCGTTCTTGCCCATATCGACCTGCTCTCGGCGTCGTTCGGACTGGTGCATGCGGCGATGGGCAACCCGGTCTTTGACGATTTCCATCTCAGCCGACCCCACATCTACATGCGGCGCAATTCGCAAGGCCATCTCGATTGGGCGGGACAGGGCCTGCTCTCCGATGCCATCTCTCATGTCCAGGAGAGTACCAAGGGCGGACAGAGCCTCGACAAGGTCTATGATGCCCGGATCGGATCGATCACCATTGAGAATGGCCGAATCGATATCGAGGATCAACCGTTACAGCGCCGGGTGGTCATCGACAGCATCTTTTCCCGTCTGTTCTGGCCAGTGATGTCGGCACCCGCGATCGGCAACGCCAATATGATCATCGGCGGCGTTGCCACTCAACTGGATTTTGCCTCCACCCAACCCTTGATCCTGCTGGGTGGCGGGGTTGGTCAGGCGGATTTTTCCCTGACCGCACCGACATTGAAGGGCAGTTTCAGCGGCATGACCGGGCTTGCGCCCGCCCGTTTTGCCTCAGGCCAGCTCAGCCTGGCGATTTCCAATGTGCCGGGGCTTCTGGCCTGGACCGGTGCCACGCTTCCAGGCACGGAAGCGCTGCACACGGTTTCCGTCAAGGCCACGGTGACGGCGGAGACCGACAAAATCAGGCTGGACAGCCTGTCCTTTACCGCCAACGACACAAGCGCCACCGGCCTGATGGAAATGGCCCAGGCGAAAAGCGGCAAGCCAAAACTGAGCGGCACACTGGCCTTCGAGCAGATGGATATTCCGACGTTTCTCGGGGCATTTTCACTCTCGACACCGGACGCCGATGCCAATAGTGGCAAAACTGGGCTCCTGGACTGGCTGGAATTCGATCTGACCTTGTCGGCCCGCAAAGCGACCTATGCGCCCTTCACCCTCACCGATATGGGCGCCAGCATTCTGGCCACCGATGGCACCGTGGTTTTCGACATTGCCGACAGCACACTGGCCGAAGGAACATTGATTGCCCATCTCGAAGGCCGCAATGGCGGCTTCGATGAAGGCGGCCATCTGGACCTGTCGCTGACCAATGCCGATCTTTCCGATATCGAAGGCAAACTGGCGCTGAATGGTCCCCTGCCGCTGGGGCCAGGCTCCCTGACACTGTCAGCCGCGACCAACCGGGCGCTATGGGAAACTCGCGCGGCAGATATTACCGGCACATTGGACCTCAGCGCCGGACCGGGCCGGATCACCGGTGTCAACCCGGAGGGCATCCGGCGCAAGGCGGCGGAACAAAAGTTTTTCCGATTGCAGGATGCTGGCACGGGCGAATTGCCGTTTGACAGCCTGACTGTGTCAGCAACACTTGATGATGGCAGTATCAATATTGGCAAGGGTGATCTGCTGAGCAGTGTGCAGTCCTCCTCCTTCTCCGGTGTCATTCCCTATAACTTCAAGGGACTGGCTCTCTCGACGGAAGTCCGCCCTGGCACTGCCTCTGCCAGCAGCGCCAGTGATGCCTCCGGCAATTTTGCGCCACTGCGGATATTCATCGGCGGTTCCTGGCCGGATCTGATCCTGTCACCAGCCCGGCCTTGATCGTTCACATCACCGCCCGGCGGCGGCAATATGCTCATCGCGCTGGCGCTGCAACTCCCGCCGCTTGGTGCCGATGGAAGCGATAATGACGCCAAGCGTCACGATGGCAATCAATATGGTGCAGACCGCGTTGATTTCCGGCGTCACACCCAACCGCACCTGCGAATAGATCTTGATCGGCAAGGTCGTCGCGCCCGGCCCGGTGGTGAAGCTGGCAATCACCAGATCGTCCAGCGACAGGGTAAAGGCCAGCATCCAGCCGGAAACGACGGCTGGCAGGATCAGCGGCAGGGTGATGCGGAAAAACGTCTTGACCGGCGGGCAGCCAAGATCGAGCGCCGCCTCTTCCAGGCTGCGGTCGAACGTCACCAGCCGCGATTGCACGACGATCGCCACATAGCACATGGTGAAGCTGGTATGAGCAAGGGTGATGGTCATCAAGCCGCGATCGACATTCAGCGCAACGAACAGCAAAAGCAGCGACAGGCCGGTGATGACGTCAGGCATGACCAGTGGCGCATAGACCATGCCGGAAAACAGCATGCGGCCACGAAACCGCCCGAAGCGCACCAGTGCCAGCGCCGCCATGGTGCCAAGCACCGTGCCGAGGCTGGCCGAGATGACGCCAACCCGGAGCGTGACCCAGGCGGCATCCATCAGGCTGTCATTCTGCCAGATCTCCTGGTACCAGCGCAGGGAGAACCCGCCCCAGACCGTCACCAGCTTTGATGCGTTGAACGAGAAGATCACCAGGATCAGGATCGGCACATAGAGAAAAGCGAAACCGAAGGTGAGAAAAACGGGATCGAAACGGCCAGATTTCATCACGGTCCCTCACACTTTGCTTTGCTGGTTCTGGAAAATCATGATCGGCACCACCAGCAGAAGCAGCAGCACGATGGCGACGGCGGAGGCGACGGGCCAGTCCCGATTGCCGAAAAACTCCGTCCACATGGTCTTGCCGATCATCAGCGTATCGGCACCACCAAGCAGGTCGGGAATGACGAATTCGCCTGTGATCGGAATGAAGCAGATCATCGATCCAGCAATCACCCCTGGCAGAGATAGCGGAAAGGTAATCCGCCAGAAGGCGGTCATCGGCGGGCAACCGAGATCGCTTGCCGCTTCCAGCAGGCTGCCATCCATCTTCTCCAGAGCCGAATAGAGTGGCAGGACCATGAAGGGCAGGTAGGAATAGACGATGCCGATGAATACGGCGATGTCGGTCTGGTAGATATGCACCTGCTGGTCTGGACCGTAGATATGCAGGCTTTGCAGCAGCAGCGTCAAAAGCCCTTCAGGCTTCAAGATGCCGATCCAGGCATAGACCCTGATCAGGAACGAGGTCCAGAACGGCAGGATGACCATCATCACAAGGGTTGGGCGCAGTTCCGGCTTGACGCGTGCCATGGCCAGCGCCATCGGGTAGCCGATCAACAGCAGTAGCAGGGTGGAAATCGCCGCGATCCTCAGCGACGACAGATAGGATTCAATATAGAGCGGATCTTCACCGAGGATCTGGAAATTCTCGAAATCCAGCTGCGACAGGAAATCGCCCAGCTGCGAAAAACCCTGAAAAACAGGCGTATAGGGCGGCATGGCGATGGCCGTATCCGACAGCGAGATCTTCACGATGATGAAGAACGGCGCCAGGAAGAACAAAGCGAGCCAGAGATAGGGGAGAACGACAATCAACCAGCGGGCGCGACTTGCCTGGCGAAAGGCTTGTGGAAGGGTTGCGGGCTCGGCCATGGCGCTACCTCGTCAACAACAGGCCGGCATCCGGCGTCCAGGAAAACCAGACCTGATCGCCGAATGTAATTGGCCGGTCTACCAGACGCGCGACATTGGCCTGCGCCGCGCGGAAGGTAAAGCCATCCTCGCGCCGGATGATGAACACCGAAAAATCGCCGAGATAGCCGATATCCCAGACCTCACCGGAAAGCGCATTGACGCTGGTATCGGCGGGCGGGTCGATGGAGATACGAACCTTTTCCGGGCGGATGGCAAAGGCAACCTCGGCACCGTCAGCGAGATCGCAGGGCTGATCCACCAGGCAGGTGAAGCCGTCACAGGCAATGGCCACAGGACCGCCCGCACTATCGCTTCGCAGCAACCGCCCCTCGACAATATTGATATCGCCAATGAAATCCGCCACGTAACGGCAATTCGGCGCCTCATAGATTTCGGCGGGCGTCGCCACCTGGACGATTTCGCCCTTGTCCATGACAGCAATCCGGTCAGACACCGTCATCGCCTCTTCCTGGTCATGGGTGACGATCAGGAAGGTCAGGCCAAGCTCGGTCTGGATATCCATCAGCTCGAACTGGGTTTCCTCACGCAGCTTGCGGTCCAGCGCGCCGAGCGGCTCATCCAGCAGCAGCACTTTCGGGCGTTTGGCCAGTGAGCGGGCCAAGGCGACACGCTGGCGCTGGCCGCCGGAAAGCTGGCCCGGCTTGCGCCTGGCAAACTCCTCCAGCTTGACCAGTTTCAACATTTCCTCGACCCGCGCCTTGATTTCACCCTTGGGCAGATTGTCCTGCTCCAGGCCAAAGGCGATGTTCTTTTCCACCGACATATGCGGAAACAGCGCGTAGGACTGGAACATCATATTGGTCGGACGGCGATAGGGCGGCACGCCGGCGAGATCGCGGCCCTGCAACAGGATGCGACCCTCGGTCGGCTCCTCGAAACCAGCCAGCATCCGCATCAGCGTGGTCTTGCCGCAGCCAGATGGTCCAAGCAGCGAGAAAAACTCCCGCTCATAGATATTCAGGGTAAGGTTATCGACCGCCGTGAACGGCCCAAAGCGTTTAGTGACATTTTCAAACCGGATGAAGGGCATTTGCCCCCGCTCCGTCCATGGTGCGAATTTGCGTTTCACCGGCCCCAGAGTCTTCGCCATCGGTCCCCTTCCCCGCCTGCCTCGTTTGCCAAGGCTTGGACGGTCTGTTCTGCGCGTCTCAAATAGAAAACGGGGCATTTCTGCCCCGCTTCATCTCGTTTACTTGCCGGTCTTGACCTGGGTCCAGAGCCGGTTCAGGACGCGCTGCGATTTGGGATCGTAAGGCGAGATGGTGAACAGCCGCTTCATAGTCGCCTCGTCGGGATAGACGGAGGGATTGTTGAGCACATCGGCGCTGACCATTTTTTGCGAGGCGAGATTGCCATTGGCATAGGAGACGAAATCAGATGCCTTGGCGATTACCTCAGGCTTCATCAGGTAATTGATGAAGGCATGGGCTTCCTCGACATTCTTGGCATCAGCCGGGATCGCCAGGTTGTCGAACCACATATAGGTTCCTTCCTTGGGAATCACATAGGCGATTTCCACGCCGTTCTTGGCCTCTTCCGCCCGCTTCTTGGCCTGGATCACATCGCCGGACCAGCCGATGGTGGCGCAGATATCGCCATTGGCGAGATCATTCAGGTAGGAGGAGGAGTTGAAGGTCTTGGCACTGGGCCGGATCGCCTGGTAGACCTTGGCGCCCGCTTCGAGATCGGCTGTTTTCTTGCTGTCAGCCGGTTTGCCGATGTAGTTCATGGCAATCGCGAAGGTTTCATCCGAGGCATCAAGGATGTTCAGGCCGCATTGCTTGAGCTTCTTGGCGTTTTCCGGCTTGAAGATGAAGTCCCAGCTATCGACCTTGACGTCATCGCCGAAGATCGCCTTGATCTTCTTGACATTATAGCCGATGCCGGTCGTGCCCCACATATAGTTGACGGCATATTGGTTGCCGGGGTCGTAATTGGCCAGCCGCTCCATGACCATCGGCCACATATTAGTAAGGTTCGGAAGTTTCGACTTGTCGAGCTTCTGGAACACGCCCGCCTGGATCTGGCGCGCCAGGAACGGACCGGTCGGCACCACCACATCATAGCCAGAGCCACCGGCCAAAAGCTTGGTCTCCAACAGGTCGTTGTTGTCGAAGACGTCATAGACGACCTTGATGCCGGTTTCCTTGGTGAAGTCCTCGAGAATCTGCGGATCGATATAATCTGACCAATTGTAGACATGCACTTCCCGGTCGGCAGCACCGGCAGGCAGCGCGCCCGCCGAGGCGGTGATGGACATGGCCGCAAAGGCGGCGGCGGCAAAACGAATCCCGGTGGATGTCATCACGTCTCCTGTATCCAGGCCATTGGGGGATAAGGCCCGTCGTTCCCGTTATTTTGCTCCAGACTAGAAAGGAAATATGCGCTCGACAAGCGTAATTTTCCGCACCACAGCAAAGCAGCGCACAATGTACCGGCGGGGCACCGGCAGGTTGAAGCGGCAGGTTGAAGCGGCAGGACCATCTTCCTGATGGCATGCGGTCCGGCAAGCTCCTTCTCAATAACCAACTGTCAATCTTTTTAAAACATCTTATAGTTATATTATTTTAAACTTCAATCAAAGGTAGATAAAATGAGCGACGCCAATGTGACATACCAGACCATTCTTTCCGCAGGCCAATTCGTGACCGGTGTACGCCAGGATGCCGGCACCGACCAGCCGGTCGTGCTGACCGGAAATTACCAGCCGACCCAAGGTGCGCAATCGCAGGCGCTTCTCTATCGCGGGCCGCTGTTTCCCACCGACAGCTCGGGCTATGCCTATCTGACCCCCGTTTTCAAAGGCCAGACGGTGACGACATCGACCTTTTACGGTCCGAATACACCTTTGTTCAATCCTGGCATCGGCAAGGGAAATGTGCGTGCCGTCGGCAGCTATAAATATGCTGAGGCCTCCGATCCGACTGCCGACCATGGCATGATGTATGAAGGCGCCTTCGACGGTTCGGGCAAATGGACGGCGCTCGACATACCCAAGGATGTTGCCGGTGGGATAGTGTTTTATACCATTGCCCATTCCACCATGGGCGACCTGGTGGTCGGCAATTTCGATATTACCGGGCAGGCTGCCTCGGCTGCCGCCTTCATTTACGATATCCGCACGCAAAGCTTCTCCAAGCTCAGCCTCGGGCCGCTCACCACCGCCTATGGCATCTGGCAAAATGGCGGCGACGGCAGCAATGCCTATACGATCGTCGGCGGCTACAAGGGCGCAACCGGAATCAATGTCGGCTTCGTGCTGGATTATGATGCCGCGACGAAAAAGATCAGCAATGTCAAGAATTACAGCTATCAGGGCAAGCCAGAGCTGGTGACCCATTTCGAAGGCATCAGCGCCATAGAGAGTGGCTATTGCCTGGCTGCGATGTCGGACCAGGACACCGCTTTCGTTACCATCGGTCGCAATAGCGACGGAACCTTTACCGACGCCAAATGGGTTCCGGTCGCCTATCCAACCAGCGATGGACCATCAACCGGCAATACGGTGATCGACAACAATCTGATGGGCATCATGACCACGGACAGCCACGTGCAATCCTATCTGGCAGTGATTAAAGCCTAGGTGTTCGCCCCCTCACTGGAAGCCGTCACTGGAAATCGAAGGCGCTTAATCCCGCCGTCATTTCATCAAGTCCGAGTGGCCGCGTCATCGGCGGTTCGGCCCTGGAAAGACAGGCCTGCCGCTCGCAGATCCGGCAGGCCTGGCCGATCTCCACCGACGCCATCCGCGCCTCGCCATAAACGGTGTCCTGTGCGTGAGCGAGATCGCAGCCGAGCAGCAGGGCTGTTCGGCGGACCCGCTGCTGAAAGCCTGCCTGTGGCCCTTCCAACGTGCGCGACACGGTGAGAAAACCCACGCCATCCGGGGCAACCACCGGCTCGACCAGAACCTGTCCGGGCTCTGAAAAGGCCGCATGAATGTTCAGCTTCGGACATTGGCCGCCGAATGTGGCGCGGGGAAAGCCCTGCCCGCCAGCCCGGCGGATGATATTGCCGGCATGATCGATCTCCATCAGGAAGAAACCGATGCCCGCAGCGCCCGGCCTCTGCAATGTGACCAGCCGCGAGGCTGCCTGCTCGAATGACACCCGGAACCGGGCGCGCAGCACGTCCACGTCATAACGCGCCCGCTGCGCCGCTGCCAGAAAAGCGCCGTAGGGCATGATCAGCGCCAGGGCTGCGTAGCGCGCCAACTCGAACCGGGCGATGCGGCGTGCTTCGTTTGAGGTCAGAGCCAGGGTTTCCAGCTCGGCGCGGATCTCCTCGCCCATGACAAGAAGACAGGCTTCCATGGCCATTTCCCGCAACTGGTCGAAGGGCGACAGCCGTTCCGACAGGAACAGCCGCATGGAATGGCGGTCATAGCGCCGCCCGAGATGCGGCATGACATGCACAGGCAGCGCCCGCACGACGATGCCGTGTTGGGTGCGCAGCCAGGTTTTCAGCGCAGCCTCCAGCCCGTCGCCGGGGTCGAGCGCAGCATGAAAGGCTTCCGCCGCCGCCTCGATCAGGGGAAAATGCAGGCTGCGGCGCTCCAGCACGTCGCGCACTTCATCCATCGGCAGCCGCGCCCCGGCCAGCGCCGTTTCATGGCCCTCACGGGCCAGCAATTCCGCAAGATCCGACAGGCGCTTGGCCTGCTCCCGGTAGGCCCGGTAAAGCTTGACCACGCCGCTGGCGGCATTGGGGGCGGCCTCGGCAAACTCGATCAACTCCTGATCGCCCGGAATTTCGCCTGCCAGCAGCGGATCGGCAAACACTTCGCGCAATGGCACCGAGCCGCCGCCCGCATCGCCCTGTAATTCCTCCAGATCGACCTTGTAGACCGAAGCCAATTTCAGCAGCAATTGCACGGTCAGCGGTCGCTGGTTGCGCTCGATCAGATTGAGGTAGGACGGCGAAATGCCCAGCGCCTCGGCCATCGCCGTCTGGGTCAGACCAAGGCCGTTGCGCACCCGTCGCACCCGTGGCCCGGCAAAGATCTTATGGTCGGCCATATCAGCCCCTCCGACAGGAATTTACAAAAATCGACCCTTTAGGGCGCTACAGCATTATTTACAATTTTTACAATATTACATCGCTCATTTGTAAACAACAAGACATCCTAACCTCTTTCAACCCGTTGTTTTATCGTTTTTTCTTGGGATTTTTTGCAGCGCATTGTAAAACAAGTCACATCAGACCAGCAGGAAAGCAGCAAGAGGAGCGCGGTATTCCTGCATGAAAACGACAAGAGGAGACTGCCATGACTGATTTTTACAAACTCGTTCCCTCCGCACCGCAGGGCCGTTTCGATGGCGTCGAGCGGACCTATTCGGCAGAGGATGTCAAGCGGCTGCGCGGCTCCGTGGAGATCCGGTATTCGCTGGCGGAAATGGGCGCGAACCGGTTGTGGCAGCTGATCGGCCAGGAGGATTTCGTCAATGCGCTGGGAGCGCTGTCGGGCAATCAGGCCATGCAGATGGTCCGCGCCGGGTTGAAGGCCATCTACCTTTCCGGCTGGCAGGTTGCGGCAGACGCCAATACCGCGTCCTCCATGTATCCCGACCAGTCGCTCTACCCCGCCAATGCGGCGCCTGAACTGGCCAAGCGGATCAACAAGACCCTGCAACGGGCCGACCAGATCGAAACCCAGGAAGGCAAGGGCCTGTCGGTCGAAACCTGGTTTGCACCGATTGTTGCCGATGCGGAAGCTGGTTTTGGCGGCCCGCTCAACGCTTTCGAGATTATGAAGGCCTTCATCGAAGCAGGTGCGGCGGGCGTCCATTATGAGGACCAATTGGCGTCTGAAAAGAAATGCGGCCATCTGGGCGGCAAGGTGCTGATCCCGACGGCGGCCCATATCCGCAACCTGACCGCCGCCCGGCTTGCCGCCGACGTGATGGGCACGCCAACGCTGATCATTGCCCGCACCGATGCGGAGGCCGCCAAGCTGTTGACCTCTGATATCGATGAGCGCGACCAGCCCTTTGTGGACTATGACGCGGGCCGCACCGCCGAAGGTTTCTACCAGGTGCGAAACGGCATCGAGCCCTGCATTGCCCGCGCCATTTCCTATGCGCCTTACTGCGACCTGATCTGGATGGAGACCTCCAAGCCGGATCTGGAACAGGCCCGCAAATTCGCGGAGGCCGTGCATAAAGTGCATCCGGGCAAGAAGCTGGCCTATAATTGCTCGCCATCGTTCAACTGGAAAAAGAACCTCGATGACGCGACCATTGCCAAGTACCAGAAGGAACTGGGCGCCATGGGCTACAAGTTCCAGTTCATCACGCTGGCGGGCTTCCATCAGCTGAACTACGGCATGTTCGAACTGGCGCGCGGCTACAAGGACCGGCAGATGGCCGCCTATTCCGAGCTGCAACAGGCGGAATTTGCCGCAGAAGCCAACGGCTACACCGCCACCAAGCATCAACGCGAAGTCGGCACCGGCTATTTCGACGCGGTTTCCATGGCGATTTCCGGCGGCACGTCCTCAACCACGGCCATGAAGGAGTCGACCGAACATGACCAGTTCCGCCCTGCTGCTGAATGAGTTCTGGGCCGTTGTCCTGCTGATATCCACCGCCCTGGCCAGTCGAAAACTGACGGCTGCCTTTATCGCAATTCCCTCCCGGTCTCGGGCGGGGCAAACTCATAAAAACCTCCAGGCCTTTCAAAAACCCCAGACATAAGAGGAGCAATGCCATGACACCCCAGACCCGCGTTAAAGAACGTGCCGAAGAACAGGCAACCGCCATGAATGCCGACCAGCAGGCGCTGATTCGGATGCTGGCCAATGATCTGCACCGGCTGAACCATTCCGTCATGAAAGCCGTGGAGGCCGGGGTTTCCGTCGAGCTGGTCCGCTCTGCCCGCCACCATGGTGGCGATGGAAACTGGGGCGACCTGCTGATCCCGGTCGTGGTTACGCAAGGCATTGCGGCTCAGGGCATCAAGGCCGCCTGATAGGAAGTGACAAGCAGTTTAGCCCGGCTGGGAGGTCGGGCTAAACTGCTTTTCCGCTGGTTTTAGTCTTGAGGCGCAGGCCCAGAACCAAGGGGACGCTGATGGCGTAAACGGCGATGACCGACATCCAGATGCCCCCCGGCCAATAATCCCGGATGAGGAAGTAAACACTTGAAAACGCCAGGGGACCGATAATGGCGGCGAGGCTGAGGGCAGAGGCGAGCACGCCCTGAAATTGGCCTTGCTTGTCCGCATCGACCTGGGCGGTTGCGAGCGATTGCAGCGCCGGAACCCCAATGCCGCTGAGAGAAAAAACCGGCATGATCGCAAACACCATCCAGCTTTCCGTTGCAAAGGCAATGACGGCCAGCGAAAAGCAGGCACTGGAAACGCCGATCAAAATGGCGACCCGCTCGCCAAACAGCTTGACCGCCGGGCCGGGAAGAAAGGTCTGGGCAAGCGCCTGACAGATGCCGAACGCGCCGAGTGACAGGCCGATCCACAGCCCGCTCCACTGAAACGCATCGCCGCCCCACAGCGCCCAGCAGGTGGCATAGGCCTCGCCGGTCAGGCTGAAGAGGAAAAACAGGATGACCATCGGCAGCAGGTTTTTCAGCGAAAACGCCCAGCGCAAAGGCCGCAGCGGGTTGATGGCCGCCAGATCGAGTTTCTCCCGCGTCGGGATGCGGGACTCCGGCAGGACGAAAAACGCCAGCAGCAGATTGCCGCCATTCAGCACGGCAGCGGCGATGAAGGGCAGCCGCAGCCAATAATCCCCCAGCGCCCCGCCGATAATCGGGCCGAAGATAAAGCCCAGGCCAAACATCGCATTAAACAGACCAAAGCGCCGCGCCCGCTGATCCTCCCGCGAAATATCCGTTACATAGGCCGTCGCCACCGACATATTGGCGCTGGTCAACCCGGTAATTGCGCGACCCAGCAGCAGCAGCCAGAGATTGTCGGCAAAGGCGAGAAACAGATAATTGACCGCCGCCCCCGCCAGCGAAATCAACAGGATCGGTCGGCGACCGAGCCGATCACTGAGCGATCCCAGGATCGGTGCAAAGATAAACTGAATGACCGCATGAAGCGCCACCAACATGCCGATATAGGGCGCCACATTCTGAATATGCGTCACCTCCCGCAACAAAGCCGGCAGAATGGGAAAGATAAGGCCAAACCCAACCGCATCGAGGGCGACGGTGGCGAAGATGACGACGAGAGCTTTGTTCATAGCGCATTCCGGTTACACGGATTTTCGACGAAGTGCGATTCGGTTTTGTGATCGGAAATGCGTGCAAACGGAGAGTGGGCAGGTGGATGGTTCAGAGAAGACGCCGATGGCTGGCAGTTCGGCCTTATAAGGTTTGCAAATGTGTTCAAGTCTCGTCCGTTTTCGGCCCAAAGCGGACTCCGACAGTAGCTGACCGCTATTTCAAAGTCAGTTGCTGGCCCCCGATAAAGTCGTCACTCGCATCAATCAGCGATGTTGTTGAGCAGCGTCTGGACCGCAATCTCTAAATCGTCTCCGGACTGGTACCGGTCAACAACACCATACTGAGACCATGATGATCGGGCGAACCCCTCTTCGAAATGGTCGTAGAAGATAACCTTGTTGCCCATCAAGGCGACCACCCAGCAGAGACCGTAGCCAGGCACCTCCCATTCTTCAGGCAGTCGCTTGATCATCTCCCAAAGCTTGCGCTGCCTGAAGGACATTTGGCTCCAGCCGTCATTGATGTGGTCCCAGAGTTTCTCTTCGGGAAACGACATTATGCCCTCGCTCGCCTGCAGTCTTGTTGGCGATCTGAACGTTATATGGCAGAGGTCGCTATCGCAATGACCGCTCCTGGCGCGATCCGTCAGAAGTCGCCTTTTGGCCCAAAGCGGACAGAGAGTCATTTAAGATATTGCCATCGGCATCCGTCATATGTTTGTTGAACTCAGAAATAAGCTCTGATCGGATGGCCGCGTTCGCCCCAGAACATGAACCATTGCCCAGCGGCACGTACGATGTCCATTTGTTCTTGCAATGGGAGCGTCGCGGCTGGCTTGGGGAAGGATAGACGGGAGAGCAGACTTTTGCGCTTTTCCCGCGGCGATGTTTCGGCTGCATGTGCAGCTTCCAGCAGCGCTCGCCCGTAGTCGAGCGCTGCCCCGGGGAGCTTGTGTTCCCATGCCTCTGCCAGCATTTCATCGCTGATCACATTTGTACAATCCTCCAGGAATGATCCTCTGAAACTCGTTTCGTCCACACCATCATAGAAGCCCGCGTTCGAATAGACCGGAAGGCCATCGCATTCGACGAGTTGCAGAACATAGTGTCCATGGAACTGCATCAAGGTTTGCGCGATCTCATCGGATGTTTGCGCTTGTTGCGCCTTGATGATCCAAGCATCTGCTGCGGCATCGTAACCGACACGCGGTGCGCCAACATTTTCGTAGGCAGGAGTGCTGATCTCGTTGAACCGGGCAATATCCGCGTCCGACAATTCGTCGTTTGCAAACACTCGCTCGATTAGCCGCCGCCACTCCACTTCGTGCCCGGCTTTCGCGCAGCCTTCTACAACTAGATCGAGCCCCATAGAGCCTCCAAGATTGAACTAACTCGAACCGTATATCGAGAACATTCTACGGATTGTCTAGTGTCCGCTTCTGGCGCTTAACAGCCAAGCTCCCGTCGTCTCTCGATTCTAAATTACTTTATGCCTTGCGAGCTACCACGCGATAGCTTTGCATCCAACACTCAAGAAGTCCGCGTCTGACCGTGCAACCACTTTACAAAAAGCGCTGCTGGTGGATGGAGGGTTCCGTTGCTTGGATAAACCACATGGTAGTTCATTTCCGCGGAGAGACTTTCGGTGACGGCTTTAACCAATTGGCCAGAGGAGATCTCATCGACCGCAAGTATGGACCGCACCAGAGCAAAGCCTTCTCCCCGCCGGCATGCATCTAACATCTCATCGAAAGTGGGGAAGACCACCATTTTCGCAAGATATTCGGAAATCCAATCTGCGCCTTCGATGCCGAAGAGTTCCAGCATCCAGCGCCGCCAGTCCAACCTGGTGTGATAGGCGTCCGCATGAGTTAAAAACGGAGCGGCAGCAAAAGCGTTTCGCGGGGGAAGTTGTTCGGAAAGCTTCGGCGAACACACTGCAAATTCCTCGTCGGCGGAGATCGCAAACCCGCCTTGACCTTGCACAGGTTGAGCCAAGCGGATCTGGACGTCTGCGCCTCCATCGGAAAAAACATCGCGTCGATAATCTTGGCTAAGCCGAAGCGAAATTTCCGGATGCAATACCAGGAAGGCGTCAAGCCGACGGGCAAGCCAATAGCGATAAAGCTCGGGAGCAACGACCACATGCAAATCATTATGCCGGGACTGCGGGCGGGCGGCTTCCAATGCGTCTGAAACCCCGCGAAGCTGACTTTGCAGTTGGAAGGCAAGCGCTCGCGCGTTCGCCGTTGGCTTCATCGCTTTACCCGACCGCTCGAACAGTCGTTGCTCAACAAAGCCCTCCAACTGAGAAATGTGGTGGCTAACGGCGCTTTGCGTCAAATGAAGCCGAGCTGCCGTCTTCGTTACACTTCCAGATTGAACGACTTCGACGAATGACAACAGGATCGACCACGACGGTATTCCACGACGCATCCATCGAAATTCATCATGATAAGCATGATCAGACTTTGTTTCCATTTCCCGCAAACTCCAGTGATCATTGACGGAACCTAGCAGGTTTTGGAGAAAATCATGAGGATTATCTATCGATTGATACGGCGCTGGAGAAGTCGCCGGTGCGCGGAACCTCCAATAACCCTCTATAGTGATGTCGGCCTTGAGCTTCCCTTTGAGAAGGCCCATTGGCAAAGCTTCAACCGTTGGTGACGAAATTGTAACCTCTGACATGGCTGGCCAAAACGCTTCCGCCATTGGCGCAAAGCAATGACACTCAGAGCCGGTTCAGCCCATCTGCACCGCCAGGCAAGGGTATCTCGCGTATGTAAACGCAAGCGCCAGTTCATCCCCTCACCCCGCCTCCGCTCTGCTCGGCGGACCTCTCCCCGCTGGGGCGAGGAAACAACAGGCGCTGCGGCTCCTTCCCTCTTCTCCCCAGCGGGGAGAAGGTGGCGGCAGCCGGATGAGGGGGGCGGAGCCATAAACGGCGAACGTAAATGTTGGCGGCTCTTGCTCTCAGATATGCCGCTTATCGTTTTATATCAAATGCCTATAAAAACGCCCGGTGTCTCAACCGGGCGCCTCTCACTTCATACAATATCCATCAAGCCGCCCGGTCCCAACGTCCCGGCTGCGACCCGCTTTCCAGCTTGAACTGCTGCAACAACCCCACCAATTGATCCGCCTCGTCGGCCAACATGCGGCTGGCGGCGGAGGTTTCTTCGACCATGGCGGTGTTTTGCTGGGTCAGGCTGTCCATCTGGCCGACGGCGCTGTTGACTTCGCCAAGGGCTGCCGATTGGTCGCGGCTGGCGGCGGCTATGCCTTCGACATGGGTGCTGATCGTGGCGATCTGCTGGCTGATGACGGTCAGGGCAGCACCGGTTTCCTGCACCAGTCTTGCTCCGGCATTGACCTCTTCGGTGGAGGTGTTGATCAGCGTCTTGATGTCTTTTGCGGCGCGGCCAGAGCGTTGGGCGAGTTCGCGCACTTCCTGGGCGACGACGGCAAAGCCCTTGCCCGCCTCACCCGCACGGGCTGCCTCGACACCGGCATTCAGCGCCAGCAGATTGGTCTGGAAGGCGATTTCCTCGATGACGCTGATGATCTGCTCGATCTTTTTCGAAGCATCCTCGATCCGGCCCATGGCAGAGACGGCATTGCCGACCACGACAGCCGATTTCTCGGCATTGCCACGGGTTTCGCCAACGATATCATTGACCTCACGCGCCTTATGGGCGGCCTGGCGGACATTGGAGGTGACTTCGTTGACGGCAGCGGCGGTTTCCTCCAGCGAGGCGGCCTGGGTTTCCGTGCGGCGCGACAGGTCGTCGGTGGAATGGGCCATTTGCTGCACATTGCCCTGAATGGCGGTGACATTGCCTTGGATCAGGCCAATGGTTTCCTTCAGCCGGGTCAGCGAGCGGTTGAAATCGCTGCGCAACTGTTCCATGCGCCCGGCAAACGGATGATCCAGCGTGGCGGAGACATCGCCATTGGCGAGGCGCTCCAGCCCGGCGGCCAGTTCCGTTACCGCAAATTGCACGTCCTGGTCGGCCTGCCGCTTTTCCGCGTCGTTGCGGGCGCGCTCGGCCTCGCTTTCAGCGCGAACCCGCGCACCCTCGGCCTCGGCGCGGATCTTCGCCTCGGCATTGTCCTTGAACACGCCAAGGGCGCGGGCCATATCGCCGATTTCATCGGGACGCGCGCCACCAGCAATCTCGATCTCAAGATCGCCGGATGCCAGGCGCCGCATAGCGGCGGTGATCTGGTTGATCGGCCCCTTGAAGGTGGCAATCAACCCAATGCCAGCGACAATGGCGATAACGATGCCTGCCAGCAGAGCCAGCGCCGACATGGTATCGGCAGAGGCGCTCTGCTGATCGGCCACCTGACGCTGGGAGGCGGCAAAATCGCTCAGCTGCGACCAGATGATGTCGATATCGCGGGCAGCGGCAAGGAAAGCGGTGGTTTTCTGACCATCCATAGCCACCAACTGGGTGGCCTTATCGCCCATGGCATCGGTCAACGGGCCGATCTGTGCCAGCTTCGCCTTAATGTCTACGCTAACACTGGGGTCCTTGGCCATGGCTGTGGCACGGCGTTTCAGGGTGCCAAGCGAGGCCTGCAATTTTTGCAGGCCATCCGCCGATGCCGCCGCCAGGAACCTCGAGCTGCGCAGCTCAACCCCATTGCTGATATCCACCAGCTGACGTGTGGCGGTAAGCAAAGCGGTCGCTTCGGCAATTGGCTGGTCGAGGGTTCCAAACACTGCCGTCGCCTGCCGGGATTTCAAGGTAGACGCGCCCTGCAAGCGGATGGAAACCGGACGCATCAGGTTGATTGACTGTTCGGCTGCGCCAACCGTTGTGTCGTTGACAATGCCGATTTCGACCTGGGAGGCCAATTGTTGAATATTGTCGGTCAGCGATGTGCCAAGCACGGCCTGCTCTGTCGGCAAGGCGGCGGCAATATCGGTGACGGCCTTTTTCAGCTCCGGCATCTGCGCCTTGACCAGGCTCATCTTCGCCTCGGGGGCTGTGGCACTGTTGAAATCGGTGACGAGCTGGGCAATCAGATTGGCACCGCGCGTCAACCTGTCAGAGTCGCGCAACATGGTCTTGGCTTGATTTTCATCCTTGGCCAGCGCCTCGCGGACGCGGGTGGAATAGGAGAGCAGATCGCTCTGCTGGTTGGACAATTGCTGGGTATCGGCCTCTAGCGCCGCACGCAGATCCGCCGCGCCTTGGTTCAGCTCCCAAAGGCGCTTGATCTGACTGGCAATCGCCTGGGTTCCGGCAATGGCCGTATCGATCTGGCTTGTGCCGCTCTCATCCGAAATCGAAGCGCGCATGGCCTTTAAACTTGACAATTGTCCATCCAGCTCCTGATCCAGCGCCGTTTTCGATGCATCCGTGGTCTTTTGCAGGAAAGCCGTCATCGCCGCATAGACATTCTTGAAACCACTCAGCGTGTTGACCACACGATTGGTGACTTCCATCTGCCCTTGCAGGATGCGCGATGCATAATAGCCGGTCAGGCCCACCGCCGAAATACTGAGAACGAAGGGAACGATGAAGACCAGAACCTTGGTCTGGATTTTGCAGCGAGAAAGAAGACGATCAAATACCATAGCCAAATCCCCGAAAACAAAGGGCGAAATTAATTAATTCGAATAAACGAATAAAAATGCCGCCTTTCTGTTCTTGCATGGTGGTCTGAATAAAATCTGAATATTATTCATCGAATTATATTTATGCACATCCACTTCGTTCTAAAAAGCAACGCAGTCTGCCTAATCTTTTATTTCCAATAGATAAAAATAAACCCTTGGTTTATTTTTATATTTATGTTTTAATCTCTATGGTTGCCGCCTATCGTCGCCCGGCGAAAGCATCTGAGCAGTCTCTCATCAGGGTAACCAAACGCCCGGCGCAATCGCGGATTTCACTTCTGTGCCGGTCGTCATTATTGGTGACCAACCATTGCCGATGGCGCAATTCGGTAATTTCCTCGTCAACTCGCTGAAGCTGCGGATGGCTATCACCGACAAAACACGGCAGGACCGCAAGGCCCATGCCCGAGACTGCCATATCTTTCAAGGAGCGCGGGCGGTTGACGGTGATCAGGATCTGCTCGGCCCTATGTTGATGCGGCCATTTCAAATAGGCCGAGATTGCCGCCTCCTGCGTCACCGCGATCCAGGGTTGGGCTTGCAGTTCGTCGGCAAGGCGGTGGCGATAGGCCGCGTAGGCAACCTCGCCGAGTGGGACTCTGGCAAGATTGCTCTCCTGTGGCTCGAAAGCCCGGATACCAATATCGGTTTCGCGATGCGCAAGGGCAGCGCGCTCTTCGGTAATATGCAAATCGAGGCGAAAGCGATCAGTGCTCCGGCACAGCTTCGGCAGGTTTTGAGCGATCAGCCAGGCAATCCATGTTCCCGCCGTCACCCGCACCAGTGCTGGCTGCGACGCCTCTTGGCGCCAGAGATCAATGCCGCGCTCCGCCGCCTCAAAGGCCTTCAGATGATCGAGCAGGGCGCGACCATCCACCGTTAACGTATACCCAGTCTGGGCGCGGTGAAACAGGATACGACCCAGCTTTTGCTCCAACTCCACCATCCGGCGGCCAAGGGTGGCGGCACTGAGGCCGGTGGATTGCACAGCCCCCGTCAGCCCGCCATTGCGCGCCACATCGATGAACAGTTGATAGGTATCCCAGGGCAGGTTTTTCATGGGTGAGCGATATAGCGCAAACTTGGCGATATATCCATCATCCATGAAACGCTAGCCTTCTCCACAACATTGGAGAAGACGATCATGGACTTTATCGGATTGCTTGCCTTTCAGGAGACCATACGACGGGAGGCGATGAACCGTCATGCATTGACGCCAGCCCAGCAAGAGGATGCGTTTTACAGCTTCTACAGTGAGCCATCCTGGCCGCGCCTAAGCCGGATCGTTTCCAGAGTTTTCGACATGCGAAAGCGCCGCAGGTGCGCGCCGGAAGATGTGGACGCGCAGGCGGAAGCGACAATCGCCGCTTTGCCGCAGGCGCAAAGGTCTGATCAGCCGATAACGCCAATCAGCATCAGGCCATAGACCATGAAGCAGGCCATCAGGCCGAGGCCAGCGCTGCGCAGGATAAGTTTGTTCTGATCGTCGCGCGCCTTGGCGATAGCAATGGCGCGGGCCTTCCGGATGGGTCTGTTCATTGGCAGCACTTTCCAAAAGTTAAGCGGGGAATCACCCCGACCTTGATCGTAACCCTAACCCGTCCCGAAAAACAGCAAAACAACGAGGCGGAAGATCACGATGACTGAGGTATATTAACAACTATTGAAAGATGGTGGCGGGAATGCGGCGTGACGCAAGACTTGACCATGCAGGACACAATTGCGGTAAACAAATCGTATCGTCGCGCTAGTGGTCCGATTCCGACATTTGCATCCGTTTGCAGCACCCTAGAGAGCAAATGTCGGAATCTTCAGGACCACTAGGATGGCAAATATTACGCCGCAAGGCCCGCTGCATGGCCCGACGCCCAGGCCCATTGGAAATTATAGCCACCCAGCCATCCCGTCACATCGACGGCCTCGCCGATAAAATAGAGACCCGGCACCGCCTTGGCCTGCATGGTCTTGGAGTCCAGCGCCTGGGTATCGATACCGCCCAGGGTCACCTCGGCGGTGCGGTAGCCTTCCGATCCCGCCGGTTTGATCTGCCAGTTGCGCAAGGCATCAGCAATGCTTGCCAAAACCTTGTCGGACAGGTCGGCCAGCGGCTTTTCCAGCCCGTGGCGCTCCGTCCAGTATTGCGCGAGCCGCTTCGGCAGATATTGGCCCAAAACCGTCTGCACCGCCTGACGGCCATTGTCGCGCCGGGCAGTTTTCAGCAGGTCCAGAAAGTCCAGCTCCGGTTGCAGCGACAGAGTAATGGCCTCGCCCTCGCGCCAATAGGAGGAGATTTGCAGGATGGCCGGGCCGCTTAGACCGCGATGGGTAAACAGCAGCGCTTCACGAAACTCGGTCTTGCCATGACGCACCAGCACATCGACGGCCATGCCGGACAGCGGCGCCAGTTCCTCCAGCAGCCCCGGTTCCAGCGTCAGCGGCACCAGCGCCGGGCGAGTCTCGACCAGGCCAACGCCGAACTGTTCGGCCAGCCGATAGGCAAAGCCGGTGGCGCCCATTTTCGGGATGGATTTGCCGCCGGTGGCGATGATCAGCGACTGGCAGACAATGGTGCCTTCAGAGGTTTCGACGCGAAAACCGTCTGGCGTCTTTTCCACGGCGCGGATGTCGGTCTGCATATGCAGCCTTGCACCGGCGGCGCGCATCTCTTCCAGCAGCATGCGGATAATATCCTTGGCGCTGTCATCGCAGAACAATTGCCCAAGCGTCTTTTCATGCCAGGCGATCCGGTGGCCCTCGACCATGGCGATGAAATCGGCGGGCGTGAAGCGGGCCAGCGCCGATTTGGCAAAATGCGGATTGGAACTGAGATACTGTTTCGGCCCGGCATGGATATTGGTGAAATTGCAGCGCCCGCCGCCGGAAATGCGGATCTTTTCGCCCGGTGCCTTGGCATGATCGAGCACGGCGACAGACCGGCCCCGCTGGCCAGCGCGGATCGCCGCCATCATGCCGGCGGCCCCTGCCCCGATCACCACCACATCCACCCGTTTGTCCAATGTCATGTCCTCGTCATCATCGCCATGTCTGTTGTGTTTTCGATCGGCAAAGCGATGTCAATTGCATATTCACCCTCGCCAATTCCAGCGAGGCGGATATGATGGCATCATTATCAACACAGATCCGGTGAGACATGCCTGCAAAAAAGACAATGCTCAGACCCAAGGGCGCGGCGTCCAAAAAAGCAGGCATTCCCCCAGATATCAGCCCGACGCGTGGGGTCAAGACCTGGAAAGAAGCGGCCTCCTGGCTGCGCTCCCGCGGTATCGAGGATATCGAATGCATCACGCCGGATCTGGCCGGTGTGCCGCGCGGCAAGATGATGCCGAGCTCGAAATTCACCAGCAATACCTCCCTTGCCCTGCCGTCAGCACTCTATCGCCACACGATCTCAGGCGAATATCCCGATGAAACCGGCAATTTCCGCTATGACAGCCGCGATAGCGACATCAAGCTGCTGCCGGATCTCTCGACACTGTCGGTCGTGCCATGGGAAACCGACCCGACCGCGCAGGTGATCTGCGACATCGTCGGCACCGAAGGCGAGGATGTCAGCTATACGCCGCGCAACGTGCTGAAGAACGTCCTTAGCCTCTACGAGAAAAAGGGCTGGAAGGCGGTCGTCGCCCCGGAAATCGAATTCTATCTGGTCGCCAAGAACGAGGACCCGGATTACCCGCTGCATCCGCCGAAAGGCCGGTCGGGCCGGTCGATCATCGGCGGCCAGGGCTATTCCATCGCCGGGATTAACGAATTCGACGAGCTGATCGATGATATCTATCACTTCTCGGCCAAGCAGGGCCTGGAAATCGACACGCTGATTCATGAGGAAGGCCCGGCGCAGCTGGAAATCAACCTGCGGCACGGCGATCCGATCGAGCTGGCCGACCAGGTCTTCCTGTTCAAGCGCACCATTCGTGAAGCGGCGCTGAAACACGGGATCTTCGCGACCTTCATGGCCAAGCCGATGCAGGGCCAGCCGGGCTCGGCCATGCATATCCACCAGTCGGTGGTGGATATCGAAACCGGCCGCAATATCTTTTCCAAGGCCGATGGTTCGCCGTCGTCAGAATTCTTCCACTTCATCGGCGGCATGCAGAAATATGTGCCGAATTCGCTGGTGATGATGGCGCCCTATGTGAATTCCTATCGCCGCCTGACGCCCGATATGGCCTGCCCGGTCAACAATGCCTGGGGCTATGACAATCGCACCACGGCCTTCCGGGTGCCGATTTCCGATGCGGCGGCGCGACGGGTGGAAAACCGGCTGCCAAGCTCGGACTCCAACCCTTATCTGGCACTGGCCGCCTCGCTCGGCTGCGGCTATCTCGGCATCTGCAAGGCGATCGAGCCGACCGCACCGACGGCAGATACCGCCAATGAAGGCTCCATTGAGCTGCCACGCGGTCTGCTGGAAGCCGTCGCCCTGTTGGAAAGCGAGCCGGATTTCGAAACCGTGTTCGGTCGCGCCTTCATCGATATCTATGCAGGCGTCAAGCGCGGCGAATTCGAGACCTTCATGCAGGTAATCAGCCCCTGGGAGCGTGAATTCCTGCTGCTGAACGTCTGATCCATATAGCTGTCATGGCGCCCGCTGTCCCAGGCGGGCCGCCTTGCAGCATTCAAAAAGGAGCTTCGCATGTGGCAAAGCCCGATTGCACCCGGCCTTTCCTGGTATCAAGCCACCGTGGGCGAACGCCCTGAATACGAACCGCTGGATGGCTCGACCACGACAGATGTCGCCATTGTCGGCGGCGGCTATACCGGCTTGCAGGCGGCTTATACGCTGGCACGCGCCGGGGTCAGCGTGGTGTTGATCGAAGGCGGTCGGTTCGGTGATGGCGGCTCGGGGCGCAATGGCGGCCAGTTCGGCACCGGCCAGCGGGCCTGGCCGGAGGAGCTTGAAGCCGAATTTGGTTTTGAGCGCGCCAAGGCGCTGTTCGATATGGCCGAACACGCCAAACGCTATATTCTGGATTTTGCCCGCGAGCACCAGATCGACATGGAATTCATGCCCGGCCAGCTGAATGTCGAGCACAAGCGCGGCAAGGACAAGGAGTATCGCAAAAGCGTCGAGATTGCCGCCACACGGTTTCATTATCCGCATATGCATTTCATGGACCGCGAGGAAACGGCGTCGCGGCTTGGCTCCAGTCATTATTACTGCGGCATCCGCGATATCGGCACCGGCCATATCCACCCGCTGAAACTGCTGGTGGGGCTGGCAAAGGTGGCGAAGAATGCCGGAGCGCGCCTGCACGAAATGACCAAGGCCACATCGATTGCCCAAAGCGGCGGCAAGACGATGATCGAAACGCCGAAGGGTACGATTACCGCTCGCCATGTGCTGATCGCCACCAATGCTTATATCGGCAATCTGGAACCGGTGACGGCGTCCCATGTCATGCCGATTCGCTCCTTCATTGGCGCCACCGTGCCGCTCAAGGATTTCCCGGACATCCTGCCGGGTTCGGAAGCAGTCGCCGACAGCCGGTTCGTGGTGCGCTATTTCCGCAAGACCCGCGACGGCCAATTGCTGTTTGGCGGACGCGAAGCCTATACCGCCGACAGCCCGCGCGACATTTCCGACCATATCCGCCGCCAGATCACCGAGATCTATCCGGCCCTTGATGGCATCGAAATGACCCATGCCTGGGGCGGCTCGGTCGGCATCACCATGAACCGCCAGCCCTTTGCCCGCGAGGTCATGCCCGGGGTGATGTCCGTCGCTGGTTATTCCGGCCATGGCGTGATGTTGTCAAACTATTGCGGTACGCTGTTTGCCAAATCGGTTCTGGGAGAAACCAGCGAGTTGGACCTGTTGAAGGAGTTAAAGGTTCCGGCTTTTCCAGGCGGGTCCCGGCTGCGCTCGCCGCTTCTGTTCCTGGCGCTCAGCTGGTATGCCCTGCGCGACCGTTTTTGAGGCCAAGGAAGCGAAGTATGAAAGAGGGTCTCGATCGCCCTGTCTGCGTTGCGACAGTCTATAGCGAAGACGAATTTCTAGTGACGCGCTCTTACCTGGAGGCCTATGGCATTATCGTCGGCGAGCGCGGCAATCCAAGCAACTATCGGGGTGTTCACTTGTCCAGGGGATTGGATGGATTGGCTATTCTCGTGCCACAATCACAAGCAGAAATGGCGTTCGATTTGCTGGCCGAAACGGAAGGGGCACCCGACGACCCAGAACTGGAGCCCGCACCACCACCTGATGAAAGCCCGGTGACCCGCACCAGTATCCTGGCACGGGCTCTGGGATCGGTCTCGAAGCTGTTTTTCGGCCAAAGCGAAGGCAAAGCGCATGATCACGACCAACACAGCGATCCAAAAAGGATCCTTCACGATCCTCGGCAATCCGAAGCGCCAGACCCGCTATCAGGAAATTAACCACACAGGGTGTGGCTTTTTTAAATCGATTGAATTATAACCTGAGCCATCAGCCTAGCCGATGGCCATGAATGAGAGATGCCCTTATGAGCAGCCAGATTATTCCTGTCGAACCCTTTGACTACGTCGTCTTTGGCGGCACCGGGGATCTTGCCGAGCGCAAGCTTCTGCCGGCCCTTTATCACCGCCAGTTGGCGGGCCAGCTCACCGAGCCGACCCGGATCATCGGGGCCTCGCGCTCGCCGATGACGGATGCGGAATACCGCGAATTCGCTCATAAGGCCCTGAAGGAATTTCTGAAGCCCGATGAATTGGAAGAGAGCCAGGTCAAGCGCTTTCTCGACCGGCTGCATTACGTCTCGGTCGATGCCAAGGATGACAAGGGCTGGGATACGCTGAAAAAGCTGCTGGATACCGGCAAGGACATCGTGCGCGCCTTCTATCTGGCCGTTTCCCCATCGATTTTCGGCGATATCGCCGACAAGATCCGCGATCACAAGCTGATCACCAAATCCACCCGCATCGTGGTGGAAAAGCCGATTGGCCGCGATCTGGCTTCGGCCCAGGCGCTGAACGACACCATCGGCAAGGTTTTCAAGGAAGAGCAGATCTTCCGCATTGACCATTATCTCGGCAAGGAAACCGTGCAGAACCTGATGGCGCTGCGCTTTGCCAATGCGCTCTATGAGCCGCTGTGGAATTCCGCCCATATCGACCATGTGCAGATCACGGTGGCCGAATCCGTCGGGCTGGAAGGCCGCGTCACCTATTACGACAAGGCAGGTGCGTTGCGCGACATGGTGCAGAACCATATCCTGCAATTGCTGTGCTTGGTGGCCATGGAAGCCCCGTCCTCGATGAACTCAGAGGCGCTGCGCGACGAAAAGCTGAAAGTGCTGCGAGCGCTGAAGCCAATCGACGCCTCCAATGTCGAAAAAATGACCGTTCGCGGCCAGTACAAGGCCGGGGCTTCGGCAGGCGGTGCGGTCAAGGGTTACACGGAAGAGCTGGGCGACACATCCGACACGGAAACCTTCGTCGCCATCAAGGCCGAGATCAACAATTGGCGCTGGGCGGGCGTGCCGTTCTATCTGCGCACCGGCAAGCGTCTGGCAGGCCGCGTTTCGGAAATCGTCATCCAGTTCAAGCCGATTCCGCATTCGATCTTTGGCGATGTCGGCCGTATCGAGGCCAACCAGTTGGTCATTCGCCTGCAACCGGACGAAGGCGTCAAGCAATGGCTGATGATCAAGGACCCAGGTCCGGGCGGCATGCGCCTGCGCCATGTGCCGCTGGACATGAGCTTTGCCGAATCCTTCGGCGTACGCAACCCGGACGCCTATGAACGGCTGCTGATGGACGTGATCCGCTCCAACCAGACGCTGTTCATGCGCCGCGACGAAGTGGAAGCGGCCTGGAACTGGGTCGATCCGATCCTGAAGAGCTGGGAAGAAATCGGCCAACGGGCGCAGGGCTATACGTCCGGCACCTGGGGACCAAGCCAGGCCATCGCGCTGATCGAGCGTGACGGTCGCACCTGGCACGAGAATGACTGAGGGCATTGGCATCATGGCGCATACACTGCATAGCTTTGACACTGGCGCGGCGCTGGCAACAGCGCTGGCCGACCGTGTGGCCGCAGCGCTGACGGAGGCAATTACCGCCTCCGGTGCTGCTTCGCTGGCCGTCTCCGGTGGCTCCACGCCCAAGGCCTTCTTCGAGGCACTGTCGCAAAAGGCCTTGGACTGGGATAAAGTCTCGGTGACGCTGGTCGACGAGCGTTTCGTGCCTGAGGACAATCCCCGTTCCAACCATTTGCTGGTCGCCACGCATCTGTTGAAGAACCAGGCCGCCGAGGCCGAATTCGTGCCGCTCTATTCGCCGGAAGAGACCATCGAGGCTGCTGCTGCGGTGGCGAGCGATGCGGTGTCCGACCTTGGCACGCCGCTCGACGTGGTTATCCTCGGCATGGGAACCGATGGCCACACCGCGTCGTTCTTCCCGGGTGGCGATAATCTGGAAGACGCGCTTGACCTGACGCTGCCACCCCGGGTGATCACCATGCAAGCGCCGGGTGCTGGCGAGCCACGGCTGACCCTGTCTTTTTCCAGCCTCGCTGATGCCGGTCTGCTGATCGTCCATATCGAGGGCGCGGAAAAGCAGGCGGTGCTGGACAAGGCGTTGGCGGGGACGGACGAGACCGAAATGCCTGTTCGCGCCGTATTGGCCCGGGCCGAGACGCCTGTCGATATTTACTGGGCGCCCTGATCTCGATCAGAACGCCCTGATAGCCAGGCTGGCATCAAAAGCGATGCGGCCTTGACGAACGAGGCCCAATAGCGCGGGCGACCGCAGCGCTTTAACAAGCGCCAAGGTCGCCGCCCCTGCCCTTTTCAGGAAGGATGCTTTCCATGAGTGCCGATCACCGTATCGAAACCATCACCAAGCGCATTGTCGAGCGCTCCAAGCCGACCCGCGAAGCCTATCTGGATCGCGTTCGCCGTGCCGCTGGCAAGGGCGTCAACCGGGGTTCGCTGGCCTGCGGCAATCTCGCCCATGGCTTTGCGGTCTGTTCCCCCGGGGACAAGGCCGCACTGGCTGGCGACACCGTCCCCAATCTCGGCATCATCACCGCCTATAACGATATGCTTTCGGCGCATCAGCCGTTTGAAACCTATCCGGCGCTGATCCGCCAGGCAGCCAGCGAAGTGGGCGGCGTCGCCCAGGTGGCAGGCGGCGTGCCAGCCATGTGCGATGGCGTAACCCAAGGCCAGCCCGGCATGGAACTGTCGCTGTTTTCCCGCGATGTGATCGCCATGGCGGCTGGCATCGGCCTCAGCCACAACATGTTCGATGCGGCCGTGTTTCTGGGCGTATGCGACAAGATCGTCCCCGGCCTGATGATTGCGGCACTGACCTTCGGTCATCTGCCCTCGGTGTTCATTCCGGCTGGACCGATGACCACAGGCCTGCCGAATGACGAAAAGACCCGCATTCGCCAGCTCTATGCCGAGGGCAAGGTTGGCCGGGCCGAACTGCTGGAAGCCGAATCCAAATCCTATCACGGCCCCGGCACCTGCACCTTCTACGGCACCGCCAATTCCAACCAGATGCTGATGGAAATCATGGGCTTTCACATGCCCGGCGCCTCCTTCATCAATCCCGGCACACCTCTGCGCGATGCGCTGACCCGCGAAGCCACCAAGCGGGCGCTGGCAATTACCGCGCTTGGCAACCAATACACGCCATCGGGCGAAATGATCGATGAGCGCTCCATCGTCAATGGCGTGGTCGGCCTGCATGCCACGGGCGGCTCCACCAATCACACCATGCATCTGATCGCCATGGCGCGGGCGGCGGGCATTCTGCTCAGCTGGCAGGATATTTCCGACCTCTCCGACATCGTGCCGCTTCTGGCCCGCGTCTATCCGAACGGTTCTGCGGATGTGAACCATTTTCACGCCGCCGGCGGCATGGGCTTCCTGATCAAGCAATTGCTGCGCGCCGGTTTTGTGCATGACGATGTGCGCACGGTCTATGGCCAGGGGCTTTCCGCCTACACGATCGAGCCGCATCTGAACGCCGACGGCACCGTCGACCGCCAGCCCTCGCCCGAAGACAGCGCCGATCCGAAAGTGTTGTCGCGGATCGAAGCACCGTTCCAGGCGAATGGCGGCTTGAAAATGCTGACCGGCAATATGGGCAAGGCTGTCATCAAGATCTCCGCCGTCAAGCCGGAGCGCCACATCGTCGAGGCACCTGCCATGGTGTTCCATAGCCAGCAGGACATGCAGGATGCCTTCAAGGCAGGCAAGATGAACCGCGACTTCATCGCCGTGGTGCGCTTCCAAGGCCCGAAGGCCAATGGCATGCCGGAACTGCATAAACTGACCCCGTCGCTTGGCGTGCTTCAGGACCGTGGCCTCAAGGTGGCGCTGGTGACGGACGGACGCATGTCCGGCGCGTCTGGCAAGGTGCCTGCCGCAATCCACGTCACGCCGGAAGCCGTCGATGGCGGGCCAATTGCCAAGATCCGCGATGGCGACATGATCCGCCTCGATGCCGTGGCGGGGACGCTGGAAGTGCTTGTCGATGCAGCGGAATTTGCCGGTCGCAGCCCCGAAGTCATCGACCTCACAGACAATGACTTCGGCATGGGACGTGAACTATTTGCCCCCCTGCGTCGCATTGCAGGCCCGGCAGATCAGGGCGCCAGCGTGCTGTTCTAGAGTTTGCCTTAGGAAAAGTGGAAACCACTTTTTTCCGAAAACAACAGACGTTATAGCGCCGAGCGTTTTATAAAACGCACGGCGCTATAACTCTTTAAATCTCCTGCATAATTTTCTCCTTAATCGATTCCGATTTGAGGAATTATGCAGCAGCCATCATCGCGAATAGCATTCAAAAGCGATGACCCTGTGAGCGAAAATCATGGGAGCATGACCGGCGAACTCGACCGGCATCGCAGTCAAGCCTTGTTGTACGTCAAGTTTATGATGCCCACCAGAGTTGTCTAAGGACGCACTCACAGCATCATGTTCTCTAGGTCGAATGAATTCACAACCCTAGGTGATTTTCACGGGCAGCCAATTCAACCAATGATGATATATGCAATGCTGCTCTTGGCAAAGAGCCGGGGCTATTGCGATGCAACTGCGCCCACAACAATGCGAGGGCGTTACTGCTACCTATATTATACGAAAGCTCAAAGATGCGCTGCATCCTCTCGTTGAAAACACTAAATATCTCATATTCAAAATATACTAGATTTATTCGCATATGCAACACGCGGCCCGACTTCTAACATTGCTTTTAATACGGAAATCATTTTTATCTCAACTTCAGTATTCAATCGATAATTGAATATAAAAATAGCTATTATTTGTTAAGATTCACATTTTGTTTCTGTGTTTTCATTATTCATAAATTTTTAGTTTTTTTATTAGATCATTAGAAGTAAATAAAAATATTCTCCAGTCACACTACCAGAATCGATTTCATCCCATATTCCAGACCGGGACGAAAATGACCGTGTTTCTATTTATCGAGCGGTTTTACTTGCCGATAAATCTCGACAGCTGACTGCTTCACAATTATTTAATTTATTTTTCTCTACATTAGATTTTATTAATTTACAGTGCAAAATGACGGAAAATGCTCTTGAAACAAACGAGGACACTGAGCCATGCTTGACAATATGAAACTCAACCACAAGATCTATGGTGGTTTTGGCATCATCATTGCCATACTCATTACAATTGCAGGGATGTCGGTGTACTCGAACACCGGCAATCAATCCGATTTCTCGGATTATCGCAGTATTGCCCGGCTGACCAATGAAGCGGGCCGCGTGCAGGCAAACATGCTGGAGGCCCGGCTGGCCTTCACGAAATATCAAACCACCCAGTCTGCCGAGAATCTTACCGCTTTTGATAGGCGCCTGACCACCGTCAAGGAGAGCGCCGTCACGCTCGCAGGCATGGCGCGCACAGATGTGGAAAAGGCTGCGACTTCAGGATTTACGACCGCAGTTTCAGATTATGAAAATGGCTTCAAAGCCGTGGTCGCCGCACAAACGGAACGCGACAAACTTGTAGATGAAAGCCTCGATGTCATCGGGCCGAGGCTCCAGAAATCCATGAATGACATTCTTGCTGATTTTGACAGGACTGGCAACACCGAGGCGGCCTATGAAGCCAGCGTGTTCCAAACCTCGACATTTGTCATGCGCTTGGCCACTGCAAAATACCTGTTGAACAACGAAACCAAGGATTTTGAAAATGCGCTGGCGGCAGGCCAGGATGCATTGGCCAACAGCAGCGCCGTTACCGCCGCCATTACCAGCCCGGACCGCCTCCAGCAGTTCAAGGCCAGTTTGGATGATCTCAACACCTATATCGGTGACTTGAAAAAGACCCAGGCGGTCATCACCAAGCGCAATGCCGTCATCACCGATGTCATGAACGTCGTTGGTCCAAAACTGGGCAAGGAAACCGAGGATTTGAAACTGATCCTGAAGAAGGAGCAGGACACGCTCGGCCCTCGCATCGATGAGACAATGCGCGATTCGATCACCACCGCCATTATTGTCGCCGCACTCGCCCTGATCCTCGCCTCCGTGCTGGCTTTCATAATCGCCCGCAGCATCAGCCGTCCGATCTTTGCAATCACCTCGGCCATGGGCAAGCTGGCCGACAATCAACTGGAAACCGATATTCCGGGCCTCGCATACGATAACGAGGTTGGGCTGATGGCCAAGGCCGTCAATGTCTTCAAGCAGAATGCCATCAAAATTCGCCAGCTGGCCGCCCAGGACGCTGCCTTGCAGCAGAAAAATGCCGATCTGCAATCCGATATTGCCACAGTCGTCTCAGCAGCGGTCGCCGGTAATTTCACCAGCCGCATTACCAAGCACTACGACAATCCGGATCTGGACGCCTTTGCCCATAACGTCAACACGCTGGTCGACTCCGTGGATAAGGGCATAGCAGAGACCAGGCGCGTTGTGTCCGCCCTTTCCAATGGCGACC
Organism: Agrobacterium vitis; assembly: GCF_013337045.2. Taxonomy (NCBI): domain Bacteria; kingdom Pseudomonadati; phylum Pseudomonadota; class Alphaproteobacteria; order Hyphomicrobiales; family Rhizobiaceae; genus Gillisella; species Gillisella vitis. The sequence goes on along the minus strand of NZ_CP118259.1, from coordinate 305,955 downwards.
TGACGGAAGCCATGAACGGCAAATATCAAGGTGTGTTTGCCGAACTGCAAACCAATGTCAATGACACCATGACCAAGCTGCGGCTGCTGATGGAACAGGTGCGCCAATCCGCAGATGTCATCAACGGCGGCGCCGACGAAATCCGCCAGGCCTCCAACGATCTGTCTCGGCGGACAGAGACCCAGGCGGCCTCGCTGGAAGAGACTTCGTCGGCCCTGGAAGAAATCACCGTAGCGGTCAAAACCTCGACCGAGCGGGCGCAGGAATCCAGCAAAATGGTCTCTGAAGCCCGTCATTTTGCCGAGCAATCCGCAAATGTCGTCCAGGACGCGACAGCCGCCATGAGCCGTATCGAGCAAGCCTCCAACGAAATCACCCAGATCATCAATGTGATTGACGAGATTGCTTTCCAAACCAACCTTCTGGCCCTGAACGCCGGGGTTGAGGCTGCCCGCGCTGGCGAGGCCGGCAAGGGCTTTGCGGTTGTCGCGCAGGAAGTCCGCGAACTGGCGCAGCGGTCGGCCACCGCTGCCAAGGACATCAAGGCGCTGATTACCAAATCGTCGAATGAAGTGGAAACAGGCGTGAGGCTGGTAACCGGCACCGGGGAAGCGCTGAAGGAAATCCAGCAAAAGGTCATCGGCATTTCCACCCAGGTCACGTCGATTGCCACGGCTGCAAACGAGCAATCGACGGGCCTTAGCGAGGTCAACACCGCCGTCAACCAGATGGACCAGATGACCCAGCAAAACGCCGCCATGGTCGAGGAAGCTGCTGCCAGCACATCGAAACTGGCCGAGGAAACCGTCAACCTGCTCAACCTGATCTCGCAGTTCAGGGTCCACAAGGCCGACCAGGGCATGCGGCGCGCCGCCTGATCGGAATCAGCTTGCAAACCACGTGACACGGCAGGGCAGACGCCCTGCCGTGTCATTTAAGGAATTATGAAGCAGTCAACAGGCGAACAATGTCCTGCCGTTGCTTCAGCGTTGCTGCTAAGTTTTCGCGCACCCTGGCGACGATGGCAGCCGGTGCTGTTTCCGGTGTTCCCGCCTGAAAGGGGGGAGCCGGTGCATATTCCAAAGCCAGTTGAACCGTTTGGGCCACATCCTCACCGATCAGGGCCGCAAGAACGGTCAGGCCAAAATCAATCCCGGCTGTGACCCCGCCTGCGGTTATAACATTGCCATCGGTGACGATCCGGCCCTGCGTCGGAATTGCTCCCAATGGAGCCAGCAGGTGTTTTGACGCCCAATGGCTGGTGGCTTTCTTATCCTTCAGCAACCCCGCCGCCGCCAGCACGAGTGATCCCGTGCAAACAGAGGTGACAAAGGCTGCATCTGGCGCTTTTTCCCGGAGGAATGTCAGCACATCCTCATCTTGCATCAAGGCATCAATGCCTTTTCCGCCCGGCACGCAAATGACATCCAATCGTGGGCAATGGGCGAAAGTCACTGTTGGCGACAGCGCTAAGCCTGTCGCTGAGATGATCTGCTCCAGGTCTTTCCAGATCAGATGCACGACAACATCCGGCGCAGAGGCAAATACCTCAAATGGACCCGTCAGATCCAGCTGCTGAACATTCGGAAAGACGAGAATTCCGACATGAAAGGTCATTTTCATTCCTTATCGAAGGGCGCCATCAGAGTGGCAGGGTGAGCGCACCGAATTTTTCCGCTTTGGCATAAACGCGCGCGTGAACGTCAAACACCGCACGGGTCTCCTGCGAGGATTGACACGGACACCCTAGCCGAAGAAGAATTGGCATAATTGCCAACAATCACTCGGATTCTGCCAATCCATGCGTATCATCGATATTCTCGGCTTTGAAAGCGCCCAATTGCTCGACATCACCGGCCCATTTCAGGTGTTTTCCACCGCCAATGAAGAATTGAGCCTGCTGGGCAAAGCACCTGCCTATCAGGTGCGTTTGGTTAGCAAGACCGGGCACGTTACGACCAATTCTGGCTTGGCCCTTGCCAGCCAGCAGCTTTCAAAGACAGATCAGCCAATCGACACGATGATTATTTCGGGTGGGCGTGGCGTCAACGCGGCCTGCCGTGATCAGGAACTTCTGGACTGGATTAGCACCAAGGCCGCCCATGCCCGCCGTGTTTGCTCGGTCTGTAGTGGCGCATTTTTGCTGGCTGAGGTTGGCTTGCTGGACGGGCGGAAGGCCGTCACCCATTGGAACCGCTGTGCGGAGTTTTCCGAACGCTTTCCGCAGGTCAAACTCGACCCGGACCCGATCTTTCTTCAGGATGGCCATATCTGGACATCCGCCGGCGTCACTGCGGGAATTGATCTGGCGCTGGCTCTGGTGGAGGCCGATCTTGGCCGAAACCTTGCTCTTGCTGTTGCACGCGAATTGGTGGTCTTTCTTAAGCGACCCGGCGGACAGTCACAGTTCAGCACCATGCTGGCTTTACAGCAAGGGAGCGACCGGTTTGACGCTTTGCACAGCTGGATTCTGGATAATCTGCGTCGTGATCTGTCGGTGGAGACGCTCGCCAACCATGTTCATATGAGCACGCGCAGCTTTTGTCGCCATTACCTCAAATCCACCGGACGAACGCCAGCGCGGGCCGTGGAAGAAATAAGGGTGGAAGCAGCAAGACGTCTGCTGGAACAGGGTGTCAGTGTTGCACAAACACGGCTGCGCTGTGGGTTCGGCGCGGATGAAACCATGCGCCGAAGCTTCTTGCGTATGCTCTCCACGCCCCCCCAGGCTTATCGCGAGCGGTTTTGAAGCAGCGGCAGGGCGTATTCACTGGGAAAATATGCCCCATGCCATCAGGACTTTTTTAATTTACCTTTGCGGAGGCTCCTATAAAACGAAGCCCAGACGTTAGACAGGAGTTTATAGTGCCATCAATTTTCGATAGCGATCAACATTCAGCTGCTTCCCAGGCCGATAAAACATCCGAACGACTGCAAGGCAACACTCCCACTCAGCACGATGACCGCCCCCCCAACTCAACACCGGCTGGCGCAATCAATGGCTGGCGTGAACAATGGTGGCGGATCGTCGATATGAAGATCGGCGTCGTTCCCGTTCCAATTTATATTCTTCTCTTCGTATTGATTGCCGCCTTCGCCGCGACCGGCAAAGTGCCCTCCGACCTGACGATGTCGATTGCCATTCTGTCCTTTGGTGGCTTCTTCTTCATGCAGCTGGGTCGCTGGCTGCCATGGCTCGGTATGATGGGCGGAGCGGCGATCCTGTGTTTTGTCGTGCCGTCTGCCATGGTGTTTTACGGCATCATTCCGCCGCCGGTCGCCGAAGCGATCGACAGTTTCGTCAAGAGCTCCAATTTCCTCTACATGTATATTGCCGCCATCATTGTCGGCAGCATCCTCAGCATGGATCGTAGCGTGCTGATTGCCGGGTTTTTCAAGATTTTCGTGCCTTTGGCGATCAGCTCGATAACTGCCATGCTGGTTGGTACCCTGGTCGGCGTGATCATGGGCATGACCGTCGAGCATAGCCTGTTTTTCGTCGTCCTGCCCATCATGGCCGGAGGCCTCGGCGAAGGCGCAATCCCTCTGTCCATGGGCTATTCCGGCGTTCTGTCTCAGCCGCAAAACGAGATTTTCGCGCAGATTATTCCCGTCGTCATGCTGGGCAGTTTTACAGCAGTGGTGATTTGCGGCCTGCTGAATGTGCTCGGCAAACGCTATCCTCACCTCACCGGCGAAGGCCGGTTGCAGGCGGGCCTGCTGAATATCGACATCAACGGCAAAAAGCCGGGTGAACAGCCTGTGGATCGCGCAATGATTGCCACGGCGGGCGTCACCATCATCACCTTCTATCTGGTGGGTGTTCTCGCCCAGCGGCTTCTGGATTTTCCAGCCCCGATCACCATGCTGTTTCTGGTGGTGATTGCCAAGCTGGGTCAATTGGTCTCGCCAAGCCTGGAAGACGGTGGACGAGAAGTTTACGCGTTTTTCTCGCGCATCGTGACCTGGCCCCTGCTGTTTGCCATGGGCATTTCCTACACGCCGTGGCAATCGTTTATCAGCGCCTTTACCCTGCAAACGGTGGTCACGGTGGTCAGCACCGTGCTGACATTGATCGGCACCGGATTTCTGTCTGCCCGCCTCGTCAAGATGTTTCCCATCGATGTCGCCGTTGTGGTCGGCTGTCACAGCGGCCAGGGCGGCACCGGCGATATCGCCATTCTGACCGCCGCCAACCGGATGAGCCTGATGCCGTTTTCGCAGATCGCCACCCGCATCGGCGGTGCCATCACGGTCACCTGCGCCATCCTGGCCTTCCAGCATCTGGCTTGAATGCGAAAACGCCGCGCTGGTGCCAGCGCGGCGTTTTCGACTCAAAAGTTGCTCGTATTACAGCTTTGCCATGTATTTCGGCAATTCAGCAACGGTCGGCACAACGATCAGCGTCTTGATGTCGCCGCGCTTGTAGGCCGCCAGGAAGCGCGGATATTCCTGGAACACCACGCAGCCACTGGAATCGCCACGCACCCGCAGCAGGAATGTATGGGTGAGGAAGCCATCACGGCCATACATATTGTTGCCGCCAACAGGCGTCATCCGCAAGGCCTCGACACCATGGAACAGGCTTTCACGCAGGGTCAGCCGATAGACATTGGGCGGGGTCGCACCACGGTTCTTGATATGGACGGAGCGTGGATTATCGCGATTTTCGCCACGGCCGGAATGGGCCACCAGCTTTTCACCATTCGGCATATAGACCGTAGCGCTGGAAATATCATAGACGGCGACACCGCTACCGCGACCGGGCAACGAGGCGCGCTTGCGGAAGATCGACGGGCTTTCATCGTCGTCCATCACCTCTTGTGAGCGGGCATAGGCCATCACTGTCTTCGGCGCGGTTTTTTCCGGTGCAGATTTCAACGGAATGGTCTTTGGCTGTGGCTGTGGCCGGGCGGAGGTTTCGGTATCAGCGTCGGTCTCAGGCTTGGGCGCAACCAGGACTTCACGGAAGGGGTCGCTCTTGGGCCGGTTGATCGGTGCTGGCACCACATCCGGCAGCATAGCCACCTGCATCGGCTTGGCGGCAGGCGGTTCAGCCGAGGCAATAGTGGTCGGGCCAGCTTGTGACGGAGCGACGGAATCGCGGCTGCGGTCGGCGACCAGGGCGGTTGCGACCGGCTGCAATTGCGCGGACAAGGGCTGGTTTATCTGGCCAAGCGGCGGCGCCGTCTTCAGGATAGCCTCAGCCACCTGTTGCGGCGGCATCAAGGTTGGTTGAACTGGCTGCGGCTTTGCCGCCACGGCCTCGGCAACCTGGCTGCCGGTATCGTTGCTCCAGCGCTGCGCCAATGCCCGTTCGGCAATGGAGACGGCCAGCGCCTGTTCGAGAATTGCGCGTCCAGCGAGGTCAAGCGGCCTGGAAACCGGTGTGGAAAGGGCCGCGATTTCGTGGCGGACCTGCGCCATCTTTTCCTTCACCACCTGGGCAGATCGGACTTCGTCCCGCCGTACAGCGGCGACAGGCGGCTTTGGCAAGACCAGGCTATTGCGGAATTCCGCCGCCATATCCCTCGAAAAGGGAGAGGAGACAGAGGCTTGCGAAAACCCGACACCGTGCAGAGTGCCGAATGCCACGGCGACCCAAAGACCGGCGGCAAGGCTACCGCCGACAAGCGCCGCGCCGGACATCAGCCTGGGAACCAGGACGGATTTTGCGCGCCCTGAGCTTCCGGTGCCCGACCTGCCAGTACTGGGAAAGAAATCGACCGCGAACGCCATACTCACAACTCGTACCCAAACAGCCGGTCAGCGGCTGGCGGCTCAACGCCGCAACTTTTTACCAAGGCTGGAGGATAGCCAAGCATCCCCGCCTTCAAGAGAGTGCAACTGTCTCAAATGCTTGCCGCGCCTGAGACCATCGCCCTGAAGATCCGGTCCAGAAGACCCAGTCCATCGGCAACAAGCACCGACTGTCTTTAAAGGATGAAGAAACTTGGTAACCAAAGTGTTTACAAAACCCGGTTTTTATCATCGCAATGTCTCATATTCGTGCGGAGAGAGGAAACACCACGGACTTGCGGCATTTTTATCGCTGCGCGCAGGAGCGAGCCTTTAAGGCTGAACTGCACAAACTCCCGGATGAGGCTTAGGACCTGAACGTCAAGGCACATAGCGCATCGATATGGATGCTGCTCCTGATCTTCAATATTATCAATCGGTTGAGATATAAGAAAAGGAATGGACATCCCATCCAACGGCCCGAAGCAGCTCTCCGGCAAACAGCAAAACGGGGAGCTGATGCTCCCCGCCAATGTCTCTGATATTTAAAGTTTGGTACGCTACCGTACAAAGCGCTTACTGGCCAAAATTGCCTCGCCTGCTGTCATTACCAGGTGCGAACATCCAGAACGCGGTCACGATGGGCCGGATGGGTGCTGAACACGAAAATCCGATCCAGCTCCTTCTGCGTCAACAACCGCAGAAAACGAATCTCGGCGGTATTGTTGGAAAAGGTCTTCATCAACAAGCCGCCTACCTTGTTGATACGGGCATCGGGAATGTCCAGGTAGAATTGCTTGGGAAGATTGAATTGCGTCAGCAGGGAAATCAGCGCGCCGCTTTGAGAAATACGGATGATGTCACACCGGCGCGACGCCATATGGCTCATGCCTTTCTCGGTATATTCCAAGCGCCCGGAATTCATGGTGTCTTCCATGCGAAACCGGCCTTCCCGGTCATACATGAAAGACTCTTCCCTGCGCAGGTAATTTGATTGACCAGCTGCCGTACTCATAACGCTTACCCCATTCACGCCCTTACTGTTCACAGGCTAGGGGAACGAACTTAACAGAAAATGGAGAAACCAGTTTGCCCGCCCCCTTGGCGAGCCTGCCTTTTTTACCATAGTTAATGCATGGGAAATCAAGCGCGATTAACGCTTGTAGCTTTGCCCCTGCGCATCAAAAAGATGTAGCTTTTCACTATCTGCCGCAAAGCGCAGCCGCTCGCCCCTGGCAACCTTGGCAATGCCCGGCAGTTTCACCACCACCGGCTGCCCCTCGACCGGGCCGTCGACATAGAGCATTGTCACCTCGCCCAGGGCCTCGACCAGGGAAACTGTACCTTCAAACAGCGCCGGACCTTCGGCGGCAATGGTCAGATCTTCCGGCCGCACCCCGAAACTGGCCGCCTTGCCCGCATCTTCTGTAGGAACAGCAATCGGCACCGACAGGGTCGAACGATCCTTGAGCGCGATACACGTTTCAGACCCCGCCTCAACGATGGTGGCCGGCAGGATGTTCATGGCGGGCGAACCGATAAACTGGGCAACGAACAGGTTGGCGGGGCGCTCGTAAAGCTCCAGCGGCGCGCCGACCTGTTCAATCCGGCCCGCCGACAACACGACAATCCGGTCGGCCAGCGTCATCGCCTCGACCTGGTCATGGGTGACATAGATCATCGTTGTATCGGACATCTGCTCGTGCAGACGGGCGATTTCAATCCGGGTTGCGACACGAAGAGCGGCATCGAGATTGGAGAGCGGTTCGTCGAACAGAAAGACTTTCGGATCTCGGCAGATCGCCCGGCCAATGGCCACACGCTGGCGCTGGCCGCCCGACAAGGCCTTGGGCAAGCGGTCAAGATAGGGTTCCAATTGCAGGATGGCGGCGGCGGCGCGCACCCGCCGTTCGATTTCCTGTTTGCTTTCACCGGCGATCCGCATGCCGAAAGCCATATTGTCATAGACGGTCATATGCGGGTACAGCGCATAGGACTGGAAGACCATGGCAATGCCGCGCTTGGAGGGCGGCACGTCATTGACGATCTGGTCATCGATGCGCATCTCGCCGCTGGTAATGTCCTCCAGTCCGGCAATCATCCGCAAAAGCGTGGATTTGCCGCAGCCGGACGGACCGACAAACACCACGAACTCGCCCTTGGCGATTTCAAGATCGATGCCGTGCAGCACCTTGACCTGTCCATAGGCCTTGCGGATGTCTTTCAGGACCAAGCTTGCCATTGTCCTCCCCCTCCTCGTTTTAGGATCTGCCCGGCTCGCCATGAGCCGGACAGATGACCGTTTGTTAGTCTCAATGTTTAACCGTGACCGAACCAGGCACCCCAGGCCGGAAGGCTGATCTTGCCGCCTGCGACACTCCCGGCAAAACCATGGCCCTCCAGAGCCTGCCAATTTCCATCCGGCAAAGACAGTTCAGCCGGTTCGGCAGACATATTGAAGCCGCACAAGACTGTCTCGCCGTCCAGGCTACGGGAATAGACGAGGGCAGTCTCCGTGACCGTATGGAAGGCGATCTCGCCCTTGATCAGCGCTGGCTGCGTTCTGCGGAAATGCAGGAAACGCCGATAGTGTTCCAGCACGCTGTCGTCATGCCCCTCCTGGACATGGACGGCGTTGAGGCTATGCTCGACCGGAATCGGCAACCAGGTTTTGTCGGCGGCGCTGAAACCGGACTGCTTGGCCAGCGTATCCCAGACCATCGGCGTGCGGCAACCGTCGCGCCCCTTGAATTCCGGCCAGAACTGGATGCCGTAAGGGTCCTGCAGGTCCTCAAAGGAGATATCGGCTTCGGTCAGCCCCAGTTCCTCGCCCTGATAGATGCAGACCGAGCCACGCTGGGTCATCAACAATGCGGCCATCTGCTTGGCGAAGGCGGCACGGTCGGCAACGTTGGCGCCCCAGCGGCTGACATGGCGCACCACATCATGGTTGGAAAAGGCCCAGCAAGCCCAGCCCTCAGGCGCAGCTTCCTGAAAGGCCTTCTGGGTATTGGCGACCAGCGCCGGTGTGACCGGATCGGGCGCGAGGAATTCGAAGGCATAGCACATCTGCATCTTGTCGCCGCCCGACGTGTATTGCCCGGCAATTTGCAGCCCGTATTGGCTGTCTCCGACTTCGCCAACGGCGGCAATCGCTGGAAACTCATCCAGGACAGAGCGAAAGCGCTTGAGGAATTCCAGGTTTTCCGCCTGGTTCTTGTCGTAGATATGCTCCTGGAAATTATAGGGATTGACCGCCGGTGCCGTCGCCGCATTGCGGCGCTCCGGGTCCAAGGCCGGATTGTCGCGCAAGGCTAGGTCATGAAAGTAGAAATTGATGGTGTCCAGACGAAACCCGTCAACGCCACGCTTCAGCCAGAACCGGACAGCATCAAGCACCGCCTCCTGCACATGCGGATTATGCATGTTGAGATCGGGCTGCGAGGTCAGGAAGTTGTGCAGGTAATACTGCATCCGGCTCGGGTCCCATTGCCAGGCAGACCCGCCGAAAATCGACAGCCAATTGTTCGGCGGCGTGCCATCGGGCTTGGGATCAGACCAGACATACCAGTCGGACCTGGCATTGATGCGGCTGGAACGGCTTTCGACGAACCATGCATGCTGGTCTGACGTGTGGGAGATCACGAGGTCAATCATCACCTTGATACCAAGGCGATGGGCTTCGGAAATCAGCGCGTCGAAATCGTTGAGCGTCCCGAACATTGGATCGACATCGACGTAATTGGACACGTCATAACCAAAGTCCTTCATCGGCGAGGTGAAGAACGGCGAGATCCAGATCGCATCGGCACCGAGGCCTGCCACATGTGGCAGGCGGGCGGTGATGCCTTTTAGATCGCCAATGCCATCGCCGTTGGAATCCTGGAAAGAGCGGGGATAAATCTGATAGATGACCGCGCCGCGCCACCAGTCCTTGTCCGGCATTGCGACACTATCGGAAGCAGCAGTCATGAATATCTGTCCTCTTGGAAATTTAGGCCTGTTGGGGATTTAGGGAGGAAGGAAAAACAAGCCGTCGAAAACGCGATCAGCCACCCTTGACGGAACCGGCCAGCAGACCGCGCACCAGATAGCGTTGCAGCACGAAAAACACCAAAAGCGGCACGATAATGGTGATGAAGGCAGAGGCCGTGAGAATTTCCCAATTGGCGCCACGCGAGCCGAGCAGGTTGACGAGGCGGCCGGTCAGCACCAGTTCCTCGTTGCCGGTCCCCAGAAACACCATGGCGACCAGCAGGTCGTTCCAGGTCCATAGAAACTGGAAGATCGCGAAGGACGCCAGCGCCGGATAGGACAACGGCAACACGATCTTGATGAAGATCTCAAAATCGCTGGCGCCGTCCACCCTTGCCGATTCCATGATTTCACGCGGCAATCCGGCGATGTAATTGCGCAAGAGATAGATGGCGAGTGGCAAGCCAAAACCCATATGAGCCAGCCAGATGCCAAGATAGGTTTTCGACGGCACCCCGAAAAACGCCCCGACATCATTGTAGATCCGCAGAAGCGGGATCAGCGACATTTGCAGCGGCACGACCAGCAGGCCGACAATACCCGCAAGCAAGAGAGAGCGGCCCGGAAAGGGCATCCAGGCCAGCGCATAGGCGGCAAAGGCCGCCACAAGAATGGGAATAATGGTGGCGGGAACGGCAACCGTCAGCGAATTGATGAAGGATTTGCCAATGCCCTCGGCATTCAACACCGTGCGATAGTTGTCGAGGCTGAAACGCGGCGGCTGCTCGGCCGTGAAGAAAATACGCTGGCCACGCGATCCCTCGAAAGATGCATTCGAGGTCAGCTTGAAGGTACCGTCTGCGGCCACCGTCAACGTTTGGCCGTCCTTGAGCTGGGCCGTAGCACCCGCTTCGAATTCCTCCGGCTTCAGGCTGGATGTGCCGAAAGCACTGACCGTGCCCGACCCGCCCTCCAGCACATTGCCGGATATTGCGTAAGCTGCGCCCTCCTGGCGCTGCGCTTCGCCACCGGGGGCGCGAAAAATGCCTTTCTGGCTGGAACTGGTCAGCGCCGTCCACCAACCGGAGGCGACGATCTGGTTCTTGTCGCGCAGGGACGTCACCAGCAGGCCGATGGTTGGGATGGTCCAGACCAGCACGAGCAGCAAGACAGTCGTATGAACCGCAATATTCAGCGGAGAGAGAACCCGTGTGCGCATCTCAATGGCCTCCCATTTCCCGGCGTGCATTGCGGATATTCCAGATCATGATCGGCACGACCATCAGCATGATGACAACGGCAATGGCAGCCCCTCGACCGAAATCCCCGCCGCCTCGGAACATCCAGTCAAACATCAGGTTGGCAAGAACCTGGGTCTGCCATTGGCCATTGGTCATGGCCAGCACGATATCGAAGACCTTCAGCACCAGGATGGTAATCGTCGTCCAGACCACGGCAATCGTACCCCAGATCTGCGGCACCTTGATCTTCATGAAAATCTGCCAGGGATTGGCGCCATCGATCACCGCAGCCTCGATGGTTTCCTCGGGAATGCCGCGTAGGGCCGCCGACAGCAGCACCATGGCAAAGCCGGTCTGAATCCAGATCAGGATGACCATCAGGAAGAAATTGTTCCAGAACGGCAGGGAAATCCACACCTGCGGCGTGCCGCCGAACCAGACGACAATGGCGTTGAGAAGGCCGATCTGCTCGGCATTCGCGTCGCGGTAATCATAGACGAATTTCCAGATGACCGAGGCGCCGACAAAGGAAATCGCCATCGGCATGAAAATCAGCGACTTGGCGATATTGCCCCACCAGATGCGGTCGGTGAGCGCGGCAATCACCAGGCCGAACAGGGTGGCGCCGGTCGGCACCACGATCAACCAGAGGATATTGTTGAAGATCGATTCCCGGAATTCACGATCGAAAATCATCCAGCGGTAATTGTCGAGACCGACAAACTGGGTGCCGGACCGGTCGTAGAGCGAATAGGCAATCGACGAAAACAGCGGATAGACCAGATAGATGCCGAGCGACAGCAGCGCCGGGCCGAGAAACAGCCAGGGCCGGATCTGGCCTGCGATCCGCAGATTGCGGGAGGCGCGGGAAAGATCCGGGATATTGGCGGGAAACAGCCGGTCGAGAATGAAGTTCGACCCGAAGAAATAGGCCAGCGCCGCACCCACGCCGATAACGATGGTAATCGATGCGTATAAAAGCTGTTCCACGGACCCGGCCTCCCAACCCGTCTTATCAATATGGATGCCCGGGTATCGCAGCTGATTGAGGCTGCGATACCCGGGCGATTGCAGCGTTACTTCAGGCCGTCCCAGGATTTCTGGATGCCCTTGGCGACTTCGTCGGCGGATTTGCCGCCAGCATAATCGACCATGGCGGTCCAGAAAGCGCCCGCACCGATCTTGCCCGGCATCAGGTCGGAACCGTCAAACCGGAACGTCGTGGCATCAAGCAGGATCTTGCCCTGTTTCTTCAAGGGGTCGTTGGCATAGGTTTCCTGGTTGGCCGCCTTAAAGGCGGTCAGGAAGCCGGATTGCGCCATCCAGACCTCATGGGCGATCGGGGTCTTGATGAAGTCGATAAAGGCACGCGCGCCGGGCGAATCCTTAGTGATCATCGCCAGGGTGCCAGCCCCCTCTACCGGATTGCCGAGTTCAGGCTTGCTGGCATAATTCGGGGTCGGGAAGAAATCGACATCCTGACCAACGACCGTACCTTGCGGGAAGAAGGACGGAATGAAGGATGCCTGATGATGCAGGTAGCATTTCGGCGGAGAGGTAAACAGGCCCTTCGGACTATCGCGGAAATCGGTAGATGCCACGCCCGCCGCACCGCCATCGACGAATTTCGGATTGCGCGAGAACCAGCCATAATCCTCGATGGCCTTCACCACTTGCGGATCGTCAAACTTGATCTCGTTCTTCACCCATTTATCGTAGACGTCAGCCGGATAGAGCCGCAGCATCATGTCTTCGACCCAGTCGGTCGCGGGCCAGCCCGTCGCACCGCCGGAACCCAGACCGATGCACCACGGCGTGCCGCCATCGGCAGCGATCTTTTCGGTCAGCGCCTTCAACTCTTCCATCGACTTGGGCACGTCATAGCCAGCATCCTCGAAATTCTCAGGCACATACCAGATCAGCGACTTGATATCGATCTTATAGGGGAAGCCATAGATCTGCGGCTTGCCGTCCTTCCCCTTGAAGGTGGAAAGATCGACCCAGGACTGACCGGCGGAGAAATTGTCCTTCAACCATTGTCCATTCTCCTCACCCAACGGCGTCAAGGCACCCTTGGAGGCGAGATCGGCGACCAGACCGGGCTGGGCGAGAATGGCGACATTGGGCGGGCTGCCGGCCTGGGTATCGATAACGATCTGCTGCTCGTAATTTTCCGAGGAGGAATATTTCACGTCGGCGCCAGTGGCCTTACGGAAATAGTCGAGCACGCTTTCAAACAGCGCCTGGTCTTCGCCACGCCAGGGGCCGAAAATCGTAATGGTCTGGCCCTTTAACTGGTGAGACTTGGAGAATTCCTCATAGCTCTTCCAGTTGAACCTTGCATCTTCTCCCGGCTTGAACTTCAGCTCGGCGCTGTTTGCGCCGCCTGCAACCAGGCATAAAGCGGCAATCCCCATAAGCAGATGTTTTTTCACGAAAGTCCTCCCTTTATTCAATATCCCAACGTCTGTTTCCATGGCCTGTTTCCCGAGCTGGGACGATCCTGCCATCGCCATCATCCAGCTTCCAAAGCGCTTTGGTGGGCAAACATCTCCATTGCTCGTGGCAGAGTCAAGCCTTTTCAAAAAGACGAAACCATTCTGTCTCCTTAAAAATGGAGCAGCGACCGGTTTGGGAAAGGGATTGGGTTTAAAAATAGATTTTCGATTTGCAGCCCGCGCCTCTGCTGATAATTTGCAAGCGCTTTGGGCGCGGGAGACCCGAGCGAAGGGAGAAATAAGCCTCGTGAATTTGAAGCAATTGTCGCAGCTGCTCGGTCTGTCGCAGACGACGATCAGCCGGGCGTTGAACGGCTATCCGGAGGTCAATGAAGAGACCCGCCAGCGCGTTGCCAAGGCCGCTGCCGAGACCGGCTATCGGCCAAACCGCGCGGCCCTGCGGCTGGCAACCGGCAAGGCCGGTTCACTCGGGCTGGTCATGCCGATTTCCCCGGAACGCAGCTCCGACATCCACTTCGCGGAATTCCAGAGCGGGCTTGCCGAGACCTGTCTTCAGCATGAATTTCACTTCGTCATCATTCCGGCCCATCCACAGGCGGAAGAGCAGGCCATTCGCGGTCTAGTCGGCAGCGGCGCCGTGGATGCCTTTTACCTCGCCTATCTCCGGGCCAGTGACCCCCGCATTGCCATGGCGAAATCACTTTCGGTGCCTTTCATCATCCATGGCCGCTCGCAGGGCATACCGGAAGACTATCCCTATCTCGATATCGACAATGAAGGCGCCTTCAGGCAAGCAACGGAGCTGCTGATCGGGCTTGGCCACCGCCGATTTGCGCTTTTGAACGGTCCGGCAGACCTCGATTTCGCCCTGCGCCGATTGCAAGGTGCGCAAAAGGCGCTTGCAGCCGCAGGCCTTGGCCTGCCGCCGGAGGCAATCAGCCACACGTTGATGACTGATGAGTGGGGCTACCGGAAAATGAGCGCCCTCCTTCAAGGGCCGGATCGTCCAACGGCAGTGCTTTGCGCCAGTACGGTGTTGGCGCTTGGGGCTGTGCGGGCCATCAACGATGCCGGGCTGACGGTGGGCCACGATATTTCGCTGATCGCCCATGACGACGATCTGCCGCTGCTAAAGCCGGAACATTTCCGCGTACCGCTGACCACGACGCGCTCGTCGCTGAGAGATGCTGGAAGGCGGGTGGCGCAACGGCTGATCGCCGACATAGCCCAGACCCCGGCGGGGCCTCCCCTCCAGGAAATCTGGCAGGCTGAACTGGTCATCCGGGCCTCGACTGGCCCGGCGCCTGGAAAATGACTCAGAATTTCGGCGGCTGCTTGCCTGCGCCACGATAGGCCGCAATCACCGTATTGGCCATCAGCATGGCGATGGTCATCGGGCCGACGCCGCCGGGAACGGGAGTGATGGCACCCGCCTTTTGCGCGCAGTCTGTAAAGGCGACATCGCCGACCAGTTTGGTCTTGCCCTCGCCTTTTTCAGGGGCGGCGACGCGGTTGATGCCGACGTCGATCACGGTCGCGCCCTCTTTCACCCAATCGGCCTTGACCATTTCAGCTCGTCCGACCGCTGCCACCAGAATATCGGCCTGGCGGGCCAGGGAGGCCAAATCGCGGCTGCGGGAATGGGCCATGGTCACGGTTGCATTGGCGTTGAGCAGCAATTGGCCCATCGGCTTGCCGAACAGGTTGGAACGACCAATCACCAGCGCATTCAGACCGGAAAGATCAGCCCCATGGATCTGGCGCACCAGCAGCATGGCACCTGCGGGCGTGCAGGAAATCAGCCCGGTTTCGAGATCACCGGTCGCCAGCTTGCCGGCATTGACCACATGCAGTCCATCCACGTCCTTTTCCGGCAGGATGGACTGGATGACCGCCTCGCTGTCGAAATGCTTGGGCAGTGGCAATTGGACGAGGATGCCATGAATGTCTGGATCGGCATTGAGGCTCGCCACAAGATCCAACAATTGCTGCTGGCTGGTCTCCTCCGGCAAGGTATGCTGAACCGAATTAAAGCCGCATTGCTTGGCCATCCGGCCCTTGGACCCGACATAGGCGTGGCTGGCCGGATCATCGCCGACGATGATCACGGCAAGACCGACCTTCTGGCCGCTGTCTCTTTCGAATGCCTCGGAACTGATCCTGACGGCCTCAATGACCGATGCCGCGACCTGTTTTCCGTCAATCACCGTTGCCACGTCTGGTTTCCTCTTGCTGAAAGCGATAGGAGCCGGTCTACCGGCTCATGGGGGAATGAATGGTAGCTACCATTCCCGTCTCCGCTTTCAAAATGCAAAACCAGTAATTCGGATCAAAATTTGGCATGGTCGCGATCAACGCCATCATTGCTCGGCAGAAGCCCTGTCGCGGCGGGCCGACAACTTGAAGCGCAGCACATGCAAGAGGAAGACCGGAATACCGATCAGATAACGCCGCCACAACCGGCTCGGCTCGCGCGTCAGCCGGTAAAGCCATTCGCAGCGGATTTTGCGCATCCACCGAGGCGCACGCGGCATGGTGCCGGACACGAAATCAAACAGCGCGCCGACCCCGAACACCACCCGCGCATGGTCTGGCTTGATATGCTCGGCGATCCATTTTTCCTGTAACGGCGTTCCCATACCGACCAGCAGCACATCAATCTTCGCGGCCGCCAGCCGTTCCAGGATGATTGGCAGTTCCTCATTGTCAAAAAAGCCATCGGCCACCGGGACGAACTCGTGCCACGGGGCATGTTTGCGGAAACGGGCGACAGCACCGGCGAGCACGCCGGGCTTTGCGCCGATCAGGCCGATGCGGCGCGGCTCTTCCATATAGGTAAACAGCGCAGGCACGAAATCCGTGCCGTTCAGATTGGCCGCAAAGGGCTCGCCGTCGAAGATGCTCGCCGCCAGATCCATGCCGATCCCATCAGGCAGAACGATATGCGTTTTAAGGACATCGCGATAGGCGGCATCCTTCAGCATGATGTTGATATTGTTGGCATTCAGGAAGGAAACCTGCGCATGCGCGCCAGGCGTTGCCGCATATTGAGCGATCAGGCTGAGGCCGGAAACCCAGGAAAGATCGAAGATCGGCATGCCAAACAGGATCTTTTTCGGGGCAATCTGCTCTGCGGTTGAAATCAGGTTCATCGGGTGGAACTCATCATCATGATGGAGGCGACCCCAGTCTCCGGCCAGATCCTGGCGAACCCTATGAATAAGGCGCGCCGTGCTGATCTGTTCATCAGCATCTGCGACAGGGGCTTTGCGCGTGGTAACTGTGTTCATAAACATGACAAGCCAGATTGAAACCATGCGCAGAATAACAGGCAGGCATAAAATCCGGCTTAAGTAGCCCGCTAGAAATACAGGCTTTTCGTTTATACTTCGTTTACCGCGATTGCTCCAGCCATGTCTCTCATAAGAAGGCGCGAAGATGTGAACCCCATCCTCGCCCTCAAAGGATTTCGAATATCTCAATGCATCAAACGCTTGAAATAGTCGAAACCGGAGTACCAACTGCCATCTTCAATGGCCGTTCGTATCAATGTGCAGGCGCGGCACCTTCCGGGGCCTTCTCTCCTTCAACGATCTTGACCGCTGGCAGCAGCTTCGGCTTGCCGCCACCACCTTCGCGGATATCGTCCTTGCCGAGGAAGTCAAGCTGCTCGATCAGCACGTCATTGATGACATCGCTGCCGAGGCGTTTGTTGATGCCGGTCTTGATGGCCTGCTTGAAACCGTCAACATCGAGCTTGGTCGATTTCGACAGATCAACCATCGAATTGCCGACCAGCAAGGTAAACAATTGGTCTGTCATCAGCTCCGTCATCGGCATCTGCATGGCGCCAGCTTTTTCCTTGTCGACCATGAAGGAGAACCGGCCAATGAAATAGCCTTTCACCTTACCATTTTCGAGAAATGGCACAGTGATGGCTTCTCCGCGCACCACTTCAGTCGGCGGCGCCTTGACCTCTTCGACCGGCGGTGGCGCGGTGGCCACCTGGATGGAAAAGTAAACGGCGACGAGAGCGACGATGCAGGCCCATACGCCGGCAATGACAATCTTGACCATTAATTTTCTCTGTAGAGAAACTGTTCCTGGGAATAGGTACCATCATTATCGGCATCCTGAACAGCGCTGCGCAGAATATCGGCCACCGCGCGCACGGCATCCAGATGTGCCTCGACTCGTCTTGCGTTCAAGGCCAGCTTTTTCTTCAGCCCATGCATCTGCTCGACATAATTGATGGCAATTTCCTTGGGATCGGTATCGCGAAACAACATTGTCAGTTCGTAAAGGCAGCGGCTTTTGTGGGCGTTCGAGACCTTGAAATCAAACTGCGGATCCTTGCCGATTCGATGATTTTCGTTGTCGACAATCATTTCGAGACGACCGAGAACGGTCTTGATCCGGTAGTCGTTGGACACATGTTCCATGAAAAATCTGTTCCTTGAATTCCGACCGCCAAGCGCCTGCGCTGTGGCGCCGGGGCTGATGTCACTTTTTAATCTGCGCATATTTTTATGTTGAGCCCAGTCGCAAGGCAGGCATCCCAAGGGATGGGGGATAATCGTGCACTGCTACAAACTGCGTGCCTCAAGGCGATAAGATCAGACTGTGGCTGCGCCAGAGAAGGGCACCTTCACCGTGTCAGTTGCCTCATCGGAACCCGCAAGGCCGAGTGACTTGCGCTCGATCTCGTCAAGCCGCATCTGCGCCATGTTCTGCTGAGAGGGGTCTGTTGTGGCGTTCTGGGCGCCCTTGCCCCGCAATTTCGCCATTTCATCGGCATACATCTGCTTGGCAATGCCAACGCCACCACGCTCGGAAATGGTATTGCCGATCTGCTCGGCCATCATGCTTTTCCAGATTTCACCGGCATTGCCCTTGCCAAAAACAGCTTCACTATCCTTGGGCAGCATGTTGGAAATGAAATTCTGCAACACGATACCTTCATATTGCCGGTAAGGCTTGGGAATATCGCTCGCCTTGATCGTATTGGTGGCGCGATTGGCCAACCCTGCCTTGGTGGATGCGCCGTCGTTCAAAGTGTTCATCGCCACTTCGAAACCGGCGCTTTTTTCGTTCAGGCTGGCGGCCTGCACGCTGGCGCGTGCCGATTGCAGCCTTTGCTGGGCCTCTGCCATGGCAGACGGTTCGGCCGCCCGCACAACATCCATAACAAGATCGCTTGGAGGAGAAATAGCCACGGTGTTCGTTCCCTGAAAATCAACTGGAACCACTATCTCTCGTGAAGCTTGCTGGAGGCTGGTGTGGCAAATGTCAGGTCAATCAGATCCTGAAGCGCTTCGTCCTCGGCCTCGCGATCCTCGTGTCCGCGCGCCTCAATCATCTTGTCTTGCAGCCGTTCCGCCTTGGTGCGCTGGCGCAGAACCTTGTTTTCCTGCACCCGCTGCACATCGGCCATGCGTCGGTCATCGCCCGAAAGCCGGTCGAAGCGATCCGCATAGGATTGGGCAAACAGCCTATGCACCGGGTCCATCGAACCCAGCGCCTCGATCACCCGTTCGAGGCCGGCGGCAATTTCCTGGCGCTGGCGCGCGGTCTCGACGAGATCGTTCTCGGCGATCTTTTCCAAATGCCGCTGCACAGCCACCAGCCGCTTCAATTTCTTGGATTTCTTATCGGGTCCCATGACACGGCCTCATCGAGAGCATCGCACTCATCCCTGGTATCCCTGGCTCTGTCATGTCAGCGCCCCTCTCATGTTAGAGCATCTTCGCTTTTGAAGGATGAAAAATCTCTAACTCTCTCTTATTTAAGCATTTCCCGGCGCAAAACCGCGCAACACTTTTGCTGGAAATGCTCTTTGTTTTACGCATTTCCGGACGCAAAATCGCATTCCAGTCTTCCCTGATAGACTCTAATGCCCCAGAAAGATCGGTATGAAAGCATCGGCAAACTGGCGCATCATCACCCCGATCGACCAATAAACGAGCAGCATTCCCCCGGTGATAAGATAGGGGGTGGAGATGTAGTAGACCGGGATCTGCGGTGCCAACTTGTTGACCAGGCCGACGCCGAGATTGAACATCAGGCCATAGATGATGAAGGGGCTGGAAAGCCGCAGCATCAGCATATAGGTCCGCGAGGCGGTATCCGTCAGTGTTATCAGCATCTTCTGGGTATCGGGCACGCCGCCCATCGGCATAACCGTATAGCTGTCGATCAGCGCCCGGAAGATGACATGGTGAAAATCCATCATGAACAACATCATCAGCCCGCAAAAACTGATCATGTTGGTCATCTGGTTTTCGGCACCGTCTTCCAGAACATCCGCCGTGGCGGTGCTGTTGAAACCGATCATCATCGTCAAAATCGCACCGGCAAATTGCAGGCCCAGCGTGAAAAATCGGGTAATCAGACCAAAGACCGCGCCGATCAGCGTTTCCGTAAAGATCAACGCGACAAAAATGGAGCCGCCACTGCTCACCTTGGGATACACGGTATCCCAGACAAGCGGCGTGCAAGCAATGGAGACCGCGACCGCGACCAACAGGCGGATCTGGGTGGGAATGCGCGAGGACGCAAAACCCGGCATGGTCATGAAACAGGAACCGATACGGCAAAACACCAGGAACAGAGCCAATACCGATCCTTGCGGATCAGTGATCATGAAATCGATCCCAGGATCTTGATTTCGATGCCTTTGGCCAATTCGACATGTGACAGCACCGGCAAGGTTGCAAACAAGCGTTCAATAATCATGCGCACATAAGACCGCGTTTCCGGCGACGTGACAAGCACGAAAGGCAGGCCGCGGTCCATGAATTCACGGATAACCCGGCTTGCCTGCTCGCTGAACTCTTCCAGCGAACGCGGGTCGATATCGAATTCGACAACCTCACCCTTGTTGTCGCGCTTCAGGGCCTGATGGAAGACCAGATCCCATTTGCTGCCCAATCGCAGGACCCGCAGCACGCCATTGTCGGTCAGATCGCCGCACAATTGCTGAGCCATGCGCACACGCACATGCTCAACGATCTGCTCGGTCTTGCGCACATGCGGCGCCAGTTCTGCCACAGCCTCGAGGATCAGATGCAGGTTACGGATCGACACCCGTTCGGCCAACAACAGTTTCAACACGGCTTGCAAGCCTGAATAGGACATATGCGAGGAGCAGATTTCATCTGCCAGCTTCTTATATTCAGGATCGAGCCGATCGATCAGGATTTTCACGTCCTTATAGGACAAGAGCTGAGGCAGATTGTTGCGGATAACCTCGCTCAAATGGGTCAGTACGACAGAGACATTGTCGATCGGATGAAAGCCTTCGCGCTTCAAGTCTTCGGTAAAGGCTTCCATGATCGAGACGGCTGGCATGCCAAAGGCCGGTTCGCGAATTTCGTCACCGGGAATGCGCGGCTTGCGGCCATTGCCGGTGACAACAAGCACTTCGCCAACCCGCAACAGGTTCGAGGCGATGGTCGTGCCATGGACCCGAATATGATAGGATTTGTCCGGGATGCCGATATCATCCGTCACCTTGATTTCAGGCACGACAAAACCGTATTGGCTGGCGAATTTCTTGCGCATCTTGCCGACGCGGAAAGCAAGTTCCTGATGCGAGCCAAGCAGTCGGGTCGAAACCAGCTTGCCGAGCGCCAGCTCGATCTCTGAGGTTTTCAGCACGCTCTTGACCGAATCCTTTTCGGCTTCCTTGTTCTGAATGACCTTCTTTTCCTCGACTTGCCGCTTGGCAAGGTTCACGGCTTCCACCTGACGGGGAATGTACCAGCTACCGAATGCCATGAGACCGCCCAGGATCACGAAGGGCAGCAAGGGCAGACCCGGAATGATCGCCAGAAGGAACATCAGGCCAGAAGCAACCGACAACGCACGCGGATAGCCGCTCAACTGGTTGATGACAGCTTCGTCCGTGGACCCGGCATTGCCGCCACGGGTGACGAGCAGGCCGGCAGCGAGCGAGACGATCAGAGCGGGGATCTGCGAGACCAGACCATCGCCCACCGAGAGCTTGACGAACACATCGGCTGCTTCGCTGATAGGCATACCATGGCGGAAGTAACCGATGATAATGCCACCGACGATATTGATGGCGGTGATGATCAGACCAGCGACCGCGTCGCCGCGCACGAATTTCGAGGCACCGTCCATCGCGCCGAAGAAGGAGCTTTCCTGCTCCAGTTCTTTGCGCCGGCGTTGAGCTTCGCTTTCCTCGATGATACCCGCCGAGAGATCGGCATCGATCGCCATCTGCTTGCCGGGAATGGCATCCAACGTGAAGCGAGCGCCCACTTCCGCGATACGGGTGGCACCCTTGGTGATGACGATGAAGTTGACGGTGACCAGGATGGCAAACACGATCAGACCGATCACGAAATCGCCGGACATGACCAGGTTGGCAAAGCCGGCAATGACGCTGCCGGCCGCATCATGACCCTGATGACCATGCGACAGGATAACCCGCGTCGTCGCGATATTCAGCGACAGGCGCACCATGGTCGAAATCAGCAGAATGGTCGGAAAAGAGGAGAAATCCAGCGGCCGTTGTATCCAGAGCGATACCATCAGGATCAGAACGGAAAGGGCAATGGAAAACGCCAGCCCCATATCGATCAGGAAGGGTGGGATCGGCAGAAAGAGAATGCAGAGAATAGCGACAATGCCCATGGCAAAGCCGATTTCTCGGCCGCGATTATTGGCAATTGTCGGAAGTGAGGTCGTCGGTGCTTGCGCCATGTCCTGTTCCATCTCTTCATGAGAAGGCTGGCGGAACGAGAATCCGCCATTATGGCGACAGGATTAGCGGACAAAGCTTGCGCGAGGATGCCCTTATCTCAAGGCGAATGTCTAAGGACGAACGGCTTCACATTGATTTAAAACCCGGATTGGACCCGGGAAAACACCAGATTGGCAAAAATCGAAATTTGAGAACCGACAAAGGGAGCGGAAATGCCGATCGTCACCATGATCGCAACGATTTTCGGGACGAATGTGAGGGTCATTTCCTGGATCTGGGTCAATGCCTGAATCAAGGCGACCACGACGCCGACGATCATCGCCGCCAGAACGGCTGGCCCCGAGGCAATCAGCACGGTCCATACAGCGGTGCGCATAATATCGAGTGCATCAGCTTCATTCATGGGCATTCCTCCAGCGACATCATGCCGCCCGACACGACTCAATTGATAAAGCAAAATTCCTCAAATCCCAATCGATTTGAGGAATTTCACAGTCGTTAAAGCCTTTTGCATTTTCCATCTCGACCGGTTACGCCGAAATGGAAATGACCGATCAGGAGCCGCTTGAGAAGTTGACGCCGGTCTGAAGCTCTACTGTGCCACCGCTGCTGGTGGTGAGTGTTACGGCGTCGTCGGCGACCTTGACGTTGGAGACAACACCCGTCGTTTCGCCGTCCGAGCTTGTCACCGTCTTGCCGACAATATCACCGGCCCGTGTCAAGGCTTCCGCCTGCAACATGCTGCGCAGCAAGGTATTGGTCTTGATGGATTGCTCGACCTGCGAATAAGTTGCAAGCTGAGATACCTGCTCCGTGGCAGACATCGGATCCGTCGGGTCCTGGTTCTGCAACTGCGCGATCAGAAGCTGAAGGAAGCTGTTATAGTCCATGGATGCGTCTGCCGCGTCCGAGTTGGCGGATGCGTTGGCGAACGGATTGGTATAAGTCGCCGAGCTCGAAGAAGACGAGGAACTCGTAGACGTCGCAGAGCTCGTTGCTTCTACCGCCATGGTGCGATCTCCTTGCGGATCTGTTCGATGGTTGCCGGTGCCATTTCCTGGTTGTTCAGGATTCTATCCTCGAGCGGATAAAGACCGCGAATGGCCTTCAACGCATCGAAGGCGCGCCCTGATACCACCTGGGCGTCGATCCGCTTCAATTCAGCCAGGATCTCGTCATCATGGAAGCAGGAGAGCAACATCACGATCGACTTGCGGAACATGGTCAGCGTCTGTTCCTTGCCTTCCGGATTGATGAGAATCATCTGGGCGATGAAATAGAGCTGGCGTAGCGGGGTATTGGCGTCTTCCGGCTGGAGCACATGGTTTTCCAGCAGAAAGGTCACATCGTTCAAGAATTCGAGGGCAACCTTCCGATCGACGCGCAAAACGGCACCATTGATAAAGATTCGTTCCCCGGATTTCAGCGAGATTCGCAAGGTGCTCTTCATTTAAGTCCATCCCTGATGATGGTGGTTACATCGATTATGCCTTGGTAATTGTCGGATTCCCGCTTTCTGATGCGGTCACATTCCTTCAATATCCAAAGGGCAATTGAAATGAGATTGGCTCGAAGTTCCGTGCCAAGCTGGTTGTCCGGCTGCTTGAGATCCTCAATGAAGCGGATCCAGACGCGGCGCGTGTAGTAAAGAGCCTCAATGCCTTCACGACCGTATTTTCCGGCAGTCCTGGCCTGGCTCAGCAAGTCTATCGATCTGTCGAGAACCTGGCGCTCACGCTCCTTAGCGTCGGCAACCCCATCCTCCATAATCTCATTGTAGGAAAACTGGTACATCTAGATTTCCTCTACTCCACCCCACCCTTGATCATCAAAGGTAATCCACAAGGCTGAGCTTCTGCAAGCGTGCGGTCAAGGTGTATGACGTCTCGACCAAAGATTGCAGGTTGTTCAAACGGGTCGATGCTTCATAGGCATCCACACCGGTCAAATCGTTTAATTGGTTTTCAATAATGTCCTTCTGGGACGTTAAAGAATCGTTTGCATTGGTGACCCGTTCCTGGGAAAGGCCCAATTGTGTGCGCTCGTCATTGATGCCGGAAACGGCAAGACCGGAATATTCGATCGCCTTGGAGATCATCGCATTGCGGGTTTCGGTCGAGTAATTGCCATTCAGCATTTCGCTGCCGATCACCGAAACAAGGCCCGTATAGCGAAAGCCATCGGAGTTGGCGCTGGATGAGCTTTGAATAACTTCGTTTTTGCTGATCCGGCTCGTCATTGTCTCATCGGTGGCCGCCGACCAGTTGTCCGTCCAGTCCGCCCCGTCAAAGGATGGCTCAAGGACGTTCTCCATGAAATCGTCCATCTGGTCAGCGCTGATGCCACTGACGCCATCATCGTCAGGCGACATGCCGAAATATCCGGAAAACAGATTGTCGAAATTCTGCTTGGCGTCCGTTTCATTATCGTCGTCATCGATATAGTAGTAATCGGTGATCGGCTTCACGTCGGTATTGATGCCAGAAAACAGATATTCACCGTTCACAGAGGTATTTGCGGCGTCAATGAAGCTGTCCATTGCGCTTTTCATGGTCTTTTGCGCGGAGTCCAGGGTCGTACTGTCAGTGCTGGTACCAAGACCAACCAGCGTCGATTGCATTGTTGTTGCTGCCGATGCAATCGTATCCAACGCCGTCTGAGATGCATCAAGACGGGTCGAGACGATGGAATTGGTGTCCATCAGTGACTGCAAGCGCAGAGAATCCCGATTGAGATCCACGGCTGAAGAGGTCTTGGCGCCAAGTTCTGTTCCGACATCTGCGTATTTGCCGGTCGTCACTTCTGTCTGAGCATCCGTCATCTGCTTTTGCGCATCACTGATCGTGAGACGCATGGCGTTCTGGATGGTAAGACTGGATATGCTCGATGTCTTCATGGCTTATGCGATCTCCAAGAGGGATTTCAGCATCTCATCGACAGCGTTCATCAGCTTGGTCGAAGCCTTGTAGGATTGCTCGATATCAAGCATCTTCGACAGTTCTTCATCGAGATTGACGCCGGTCTTGTTCTGATAGGCTTCCGTGGCCCGCTGCGACAAGGCGGATTTGGTTTCATTGGCTGAATCAGCCGTCGAACGATAGCTTTCGAGCCAGCCGACGGAGTTCGAGGCATAGTCGAGGACATTGGAGGTGTCACCGAGACCTGCCGATGAATCGAAGTCTCTTTCATCTTCGAAACCTGTGACAAGGTCGTCGAGCAATTCCGAATAACTGACACCTTCCGTTGTATTCCAGGTGTAATTCGAGCCATTGGCGCCGCCATCGCGCAAAAGCGTCGGATCACCATCTTCCGCGGTCACGTAAGCGCTGTTGACCTTGAATGATTCCGAAATCCCGGAAACAAGCGTTCCATCTTCCGGCGTCGTTCCCTCTTCCCATGTGAAGAGGCCCGGCATGTCATTGTCTTTAGTCGATTCTTCCGTTTCCGAAAACATCTTGATCAGCGACCGTGAGGTCTCGTCCAACTGCTGCTGCATCTGCGGCGCAATCGAATCGCGGATCTGTAGATTGGCGGCAATCGATCCTTCCGCCGTGGTGTTTCCACCCGTACCAGCCTTGACGGGAACGCCATCGATATAGACCGAGTTGCCCTCGGTCGAAGCACCGTAAGCGCCGGTCGAGTCGAATGTCACCGTTCTCGGCTGCTTGTCGAACAACACGGTGCCATCATTGGTGTAGAGCGCCATGTCGTTGTTATCGCGCTTGACCGACGATACACCGACAATCTTCGAGATATCCGAGACGAGTTTGTCGCGCTGGTCGAGGGCGTCGTTGGGATCGTTCCCTGTCGCCGTCGCCTTGACCACAGACTGATTGACGGTTTCAAACTGCGACAGAAGATCGTTGAGCTTGTTGACATCGTCCTTGATGGCGTCGTCGGCCTGGGCCCGGACGTTACTGATGCCCTCGGCCGTATTGTTAATCGAGGTGGCGACATCCTGGGCGGCGCTGACCGCCGTTTCCGCCAGGGACAATTCGCTGGGCTGCGCGGCATAGGATTGCATCGCATCCCGCAGCTTGTTGATATAGGTCGACGGTGACGATTCGTAGTCGTTACCGCCGAGAAGTGCCTTCAACTGGTCCAGACCGGTATTGAGCGTATCCTGCCCTTCCGCCTGGGACTGCCCTGAAAGCATCTGCTTTTGCAAGACAGCATCCTCGGAGCGGGTCGTAACGACCTGCGCTCCTCCGGTGCTGGTCGAAATAGTGGCAGCGTCACGCTTGACGTAACCTTCCGTCTGGGAGTTGGCAATATTCTTCGACAGAGCCTGCGACTGGACGCCGGTATTGCCGAGAGAAGTTGTCGCCGTATTCATCGTTGACGAAAGAGACATGACACTGCCTTTAAAAGAATAGGATTACCGCTTCAGACTGATCAGCGTATCCAGCATATCCGCCGCAGTCTGGAACACCTTGGAATTGGCGCTATAGCTGCGTTGGGACTGGATCATGTTGGTCAGTTCCGTCGCGAGATCGACATTGGAACTTTCAAGCGTCTTGGAATTAATGCTGCCGAAGCTGCCTGTATTGGCAAAGCCAACCACGACCGTGCCAGCATCGGCCGTGACCTGATAGGCCGTACCGTTTACCGATTTCATATTGTCGGGGCTGGCAACCGTGGCCAGCGCCACCTTGTAAAGATTGGCGGTCGAGCCATCCTGATAGGTCGCAACGATATTGCCGCTGCTGTTGACCGTGACGGAGGATGCCGCGCTGGCGCCATTGCCATCGACGTCGCCAGTCGAGGAATTGGCGCTGTTCAACTGGGTCATGTCCGACATATCCACCTCGATCGTCTGAGGCGAACTGGTCGTGCTGTCGGTAAAGGTAAATGTCCCGCCGCTGGAGACCGCCCCATCGGAATCGAAGGTCAGGGTCGTGCTGCCGAGAACACCATTGGTATAGGGGAAATTGGTCTCGTCAGTTGCCTCGCTGGTGCGGAAGATATCCGCCTGCCATTCGTTGTCGGCGGTCTTGGTATAGTAGATGTCATACTGGTTGGCATTGCCAAGGCTGTCATAGGCCACCATGGAACTCTTGAAGGTCCATGTGGCGCTGGCGCTGTTGCTGGAGGGCAGATCGCTGGTCACGGTATCAGAACCGGACTTCAGGTTACCGTCGATCACTGCATTGGTCGTAGCATTGGCCGAAATGCTGCTGTCCTGAATCTTGACGGGTTCGAGACCTTCAAAACCGTTGATAACAGAGGCCGGCTCGCCATTTTCGTAGGAATAGCCCAGCAGGGTGTAGCCGGCCGAATTGACCATATACCCATTCTCGTCGGCCTGGAAATCGCCAGCTCGCGTTAGGAAAACGCTGCCCGCTTCGTCCTGAACGACGAAATAGCCATCGCCCTTGATCGCCAGATCGGTTTCCGACGTGCTCGACTGATAAGAGCCTTCCTCGGAAATGCTGTTGACCGTGGTCGTTTGCACGCCGCCGGAATTATAGGTTCCACTGCCCGAGGAACCGACAACCAGGCTGGAAAATGCGGTTGATACCCGCTTGTAGCCTGTCGTATCCGAGTTTGCGACGTTGTCGCCGACCGTGCTCAGCTTGCTGGCCTGGGCCTGCAAACCGGATACGGCTGTATTCATGCTGCCTGAAAGGCTCATACCACGTCCCCATTCGATCGTCGTGTGAGAAGATTATGAAGTGGGCCTTGCGTGAAGCTGTTTGAAAAAACGCTTAAGAGCACATTTGGCTGCAAGGCCCTGAGAATCTGGCGGCATGGCCGCCAGATTGTTATTTCCAATCAATACAATATCCAAGAAACCGCTTGGAATCGACAGGATCGACACCAAGCTTCTTGCGCAGTTTCTTGCGCAGCTTGCTGATATGGCTTTCGACCACGTTCTCTTCGACTTCCTCGTCGAAGATGCCGTAGATCGCATTGAAGATCTGAGACTTGGACACCCGCCGACCGCGATTGGCGACTAGATATTCCAGAATGCGGCGCTCGCGGCGCGGCAAGGGGAAAATCTCTCCACCGATCTCGGGATCGCGGCCATCCGAATAGACGCGGATCGCGCCGATTTCGGTATAGTTGGCCACAGCCTTCAGGCGCCGCCGAATGGCCGCAGCTCTCGCCAGGATTTCCCGAGGGTGGACCGGCTTGCGCACCACGTCATCCACGCCACTGTCAAACAGGGCAAGTGTTGCTTCCAACGATGGCTGGTCACTGACCGCAATCACAGGAGCCGTCGTACGATCCCGGATGGCCCGAGGCAGATCGCCTGTGCGATCTCCCTGACCAAGCAGAAACGCTTCCACGGCTGCAACATCGCTATCGGCTGCCGAGGCAACCCATTCACCAAATTCGATCGGGTCAAACCCGGTCGAAGGTATTCCTTCACGTCCAAATAAAGACGTGTATCCATTCTTAACGAGCTCGCGCTCATCAACCACTACGATCATTCGTCCGCCTCCGAATCAGTGTGGTGTTTCAACACAACAATGGGTACGAATCGGGGGCTAAAACGACAACTGTAGAAAGTTAATGATAGTTATTAATAGTTGATTAAGATTTTAGGGGTGATTTGACCTACATCTTGTGTCACCACCGTTGAACACATACTATTTTTCTGTTCAAAAGGTTAACAAAACGCTTGCAAAGCCGCGCGCACATGAAAAAATTATTCGATGCTAATGTGGGCAAGATCAGGGCAGGCAATCAACCAAAAATTGTTTTTGCTGACAGAACGGCATTGTGATCTCTGACAGAGAAGCCATCATTTCAGACGTTCCAGGTTGTTATTGCTGACAAAATTGCCGCGCATTCGCGGTCCAGTTGCCGTATCCGGTTGCAACGAGGTTGGCAATGACCCTGCAAACATAGCGTTTTTGCGCTGGATCGTTGTTAGGACCTGCATGATAGCGCGCAACTGCCATTGTCCAGGTTTCGTGTCTTCCATGCAACGCGACCAGGAATTTTGCGGCGTATTCGACGTTCCGTTTCGGGTCGAACATCTCTTCCAGCGAGTGGAAATTCTCGTGATGGAAATAGTGGTTGATCTGCATGCAACCAATATCGATCAATTTCGCGCCCTGCTGCTTGGCCAGCGCGAAGGTTTGCATGGCATCTGTCATGGAGTCGGGGAACAGCGCCTTGCCCTCGACATTGAGAGCGTAAGGCTGAAGTGACCCTTTGCGTCCGGTTTCCGTTAGGCCGACCGAATAGAGGATCCCTTCGGGTATGCCATATTTGGCCGCAGCATTGCTTATTTCTCGCTCGCATAATCCCGCTGAAGCCGAAGCATGGCCTTCGTTACAGGTAAAGCTGACCGCTGCCGCCAGAAGCATTACCGCCGGTGCCCACCGTCGCAGTACGTGCCGCGTCATCGACTGGACCTCCGGATGTCTGTCCATACACATCAAAAACCGGCTGCGCTTGTGAGCGGTTGCCGCCCTGGCTGGAACTACCGCCACCCTGCTGCATGCTTTGCTGGTTGCTGCTCTGGCTCTGGGAATTGGTCTGGTTGTCATTATTGGGCTTTTCAGTGCTGGCTATGCTGATCTGGACGTTGTCAACGGAGAAGCCATGGCTTTTCAGCGCCGCTACAAGGCCGTTCTGGTCTTCGTTCAACTTTCGATAAGCCGCGCTATTTTCAACAACCAGGCTGACCGTCAATTCGCCATTTGTCAGCTTCAATGTCGCCGTGACGCTTCCCAGATTTTCCGGCGTCATCTTCAATTTCAGCGTGTTCATCGTTCGATCGGTGCTGATCTGTTCGCTGGCGCTAAGCTTATCGGAAGCATGACTGTGCATGGCCTGCGCCCAGGAACTGTCACCAGCCATGGATGCGGCAATATTGGCGCCATTGCTTGTGTTGACCGGGGCAATAATGCGTCGGCTGTCAAGCACGCTGACATTCTGCAATGGATCGATACCTGTCGTTGCTGGCTGGCTCGCGGTGTCATCGGCAGGCGACGCCGAGGCATCACTGCTGGTAACCAGATGCAGCGCATCCGCAGCACTGCTATCCTTGACTGTTTCCTTGGTCGCCGGTGAAACGGCATCCTGCTGTCCCGACTGCCCGGACTTGGCCTGCTTGGCAAAATCAATCTCTGGGGTGCCCTGGCCGATCTTAGCCGTCTTGCCATCCTGCGACGCAACCTGGCCGGCGACAGCGGTCAATGCCGTATCTCCGTTACCGGTCGTGGTCTCTGCTGTTGCCTGGCTGCCTGCCTGGCGGGCAGCTTGCTGCAATTGTCCGGCGCTCAAATCGCCCAACAATGTCAAGGCGTCCTGCGCACCCGTCGCTGCATTTTGCGCTGCGGCAGTGTCTTTGGTATCGTCAGCGGCAGGCTTTGCCGTCTTTGAACTGTCCTTGGTCTGGGTTTTCGTGCCGCCTGGTATTTCTGCCTGAGTAGCCGCCGCCATAGCAGCCTCGTCATCGGTCGCTGTCGGCTTCAGGGCTGCCAGGGCCGCAAGCAAAGGTGCACTGTTTTCCTGCCGGCCCTTGACGGCAATCTTACCGGTATCACCTTCAGCGCCTTCAGTCTCGGCGGCGAGCCCTTCCTCCGCAGTTACTCCTGCATTAGCAGCCTCAGTCGCCGCCGCATCCTGCTGGGTCAGGGCAGCAACAAGCTTTGCGAGCATCCGGCTCTCATCAGTCTTCTCCCCGGAGGAAGACGCTGTCTCTGTTTGCCCTTGTGTCTGGCCCTCAGCTTGGGCTTGGGCTTGGGCTTGGGTTTGAGTCTTGGTCTGGCTTGCCAAAGCCTTGGCAATCAGTGCAGCAGCCTTGGAATCGCCAGCAGCTATCGGCGCATTGCCGACGGTTTGCGACGATGCTTTGCCGTCATCGCTGGCGCCAGTGGCTTCATCATCAGCCACACTCCCCTGCTCCGCCTGGGCCGACTGTTCCTGATGTGCTGTAGCAGATGTCGCTGTGGACGTGGTTGATTTGGTCGATGACGATAAAGCAGCAGTCGAACGGGTCTGCGTCTGGTCCTGATCCACAGGAGCATCATCGTCGTCTGCTTTCTGCTCCTGCGCTTGGCTACGGTCCGCCGTATCGGCCAGAGCGTCTAGAAAACCCTTGCCCGCGCCCTTGCCTTGATCGGCACGGCTGCTGCTATAGGCTGGTGAAGCGGCAGAACCTGCTGTAATAGTGGCATCGATCATTTCGTTACGCCCTCCCCCTTCAACATTTTATCTATTTCTTCAAGCTTAGATCGGCCGCCGCTCATGAATGTCTGGAATTCCGGATCAGGCTTTTGCTTTGCATCTGCCGAGGCCGGATTGACCGGCGCCGTGCCAACGCCCGTAACCGGTGGCGCGTTGGCCTTGGTATTGGCCGGCATGCCAGGGTCCTGCTGATCGGAAACATCGGCCGCACCCCCTGGGGCAGACTCGTTCCCCGATGGAGGCGGTGTGTTTGGCGAAGCCGATGGGTTTTGCGGCGCGGTTGGCAAGGTGATGATCTCCTGAGCAACAGCTCTGGCTGCTTCCAGCAAGGCGTTATCGGAGGCTGACAGTTGATCTTTTGGCAATTGCGAGATGGTGCTGAGTGCGTTTTTGACGTCAGTGGTCGAAATCAACGCCGCGCCGCCATAAAGCAGCGCCTGAGGATCGTTTTTATCTGGCAAGCCCGCCAGGCTTTGTGCCTGACTGGAGGCAAGACTGGCCAAAGCCTGATTGCCATTGATCGTCGCGCGGCGCGCAATGCGCAGATAGACTTCGCGTTGACGATCCGTGTCCATGGTCGCCAATGTCGCCAGAATATCGTTCTTATCCAGCTCCGCGAAATGATCGACAACCAATTGCACCAGGAGATCGGCAAATTGACTGGCATAGGGCGAATAGAGAAAGCGGCGGGCATAGCGATTGGCATAGGCCATGGCGCGACCATTCTGGCCGGTATCCATGGCGATCTGGAAGGACCGCCGCAGGGCCGCTTCCTCAACGATGGTGCCTGGCGCCACAAGGCGGGCGATATCGAAGAATTTAAGGGCCCCAGCCGGATCTTTCACCAGGGTGACATTCCCAGCCACCAACGCGATATAAGGCCCGACCCGACCGTTCTGATAGAGCGGTACCATCTCGCCAAGCGAGCTTGCCACCAGCACGCCTTTGCCACTCAAGTATTTTCTCAACATATCGCTGACGCGGTTGTCGAAATGACCATCAACGTCGCGGGCAACGAGATAATCCAGCGTCGCCGGATTACCCCCGCTCATCGTGTAGATCAGCGCCGCATCGACATTGCGCGGGTCTTCGAAATCCGAAGACACCGCAGTCCGCAGCCGCTTGTCGATCCGGGTCAGAAGAAAACGCTGCATGTCCGCAGCCGAATGGTCACCGCGAACGACTGAGTCCTGTACAAATTGCAAAGAGCGCAACATCAGATAAGGCGGCAGGTTATCACTGTCGCCGCCACCTGCGGGAACGCTGGTGGCAGGCCCGGTTGCACCGGTCGCAGGAGCCTGGCCCGGCGCGTTGCTTGCTGGAGCTGGGCCTGCCGCATATGCCTGACCCGCACAGGCAACAGGGCTGCCGACAGCCAGGGTCAGCAGCACGCCATAGAAGGCGAAGCTGGAAAATCCAGATCTGGCACCCAGGGATCTGCGCGCGGTCATCACCTTACTTCTGGTCTCCCTGAACAAGGATTTCGATCCGCCGGTTTGCAGCGGCCAACGGGTCCTCCGGCTTCAACAGCCGGCGATCGGCAAAGCCGGACACCTGGGTAATACGGTTTTGTGCGAGCCCGCCGCGCACCAGCATGTAGTAGGCCGAATGGGCGCGTGACATCGAGAGGCCCCAATTGTCGTTATCAGGGCCTTTATATTGGCGTGCGTCGGTGTGGCCCCTGATAACCACGGCACCCTGGCGATCGGCCAACAACTTGCCGATCTTTTCCATCGCCAACACCATTTCCTTGCGAGGCACGGCCGAGCCGACATCGAACATCGGGGCCTGGGACTGGTCGGTCAGTGTTATCAGCAGTCCACCTTCAGCCGGCTGCACAATCAACCCCTCGGCCAATTTACCCGCTACACCACCGATTTCGGAGGCGATCTGCTGCTTAAGCTGTTCCGCCTGCTGTGTCTGATCGCTATCGGCCGATGCATTCTGCTCTTCACGGGCAACCTGCTTGGGATCAGGACGCGCCTTGGGAACGGCAATGGCTACCTGCTGACCGTCGATTTCGACCTGCGGCTTTGCCTCAGGCTGAGACTTCGATGGGGGATTGCCCTGCGCTCCATCCGGTGCGGCTGCGGCCGCCGCCGCAGAAGCCTGCTGATCGACCGGTTTTTGCGCGAATGGATCAGGCTTTGCCGCCTCGGCCACAGTTTGCTGCTCGCCAGGCTTGGCTTTACCCGGCGTACCCTGCGCCGTCTGCATCTGCTGGCTCCAGAAATCCGGATCGAACGGGTCGCGGTAAGCCTCACCGCCCGACGCGCCAGTGGACGGGCCGGATTCACTGGCTCCGCCTTCACCCTTGGCGCTGACATTGGCTTGCTGACCAACTTCCTGGGCAATTTCGGCCAGGACGGAATAGGGATTTTCGAACAGGTCCGCTTCCGAATAGACTGGCTTATCACCCGAGGTCGAGGTCATATCCTCGCCGGTCGCCGCCGCCTTGCCGAGCGTTTCTTCCTCGGCCTTGATTTTCGAGCGTTCTTTGCTTTCCTCGCCTTCGGCCTGATCGACCGGCTTTTTGACGCCCTTCTCGGTTGGCTTTTCATCGGCTAGCTTGATCGGATTGAAATAGCTGGCAACCGAAGCGGTCGTCTTCTCATTGGCGGCATTGACCAGCCACATGACCAGGAAGAAGGCCATCATCGCTGTCATGAAGTCGGCATAGGCAATCTTCCAGGCGCCGCCATGGGCGCCATCGTGATCGCCGCCGCCATGCCGCTTGATAACGATGATCTCGTTCTTGCCGTGGTGGTGATTTTCAGCGTCGCTCATGCCAGAACTTTCTTCAGACTGGCCGTCCAGGCGGAAATCCGGGTGACCAATGCCGCGCCACCGACGTCGACCGTCAGGTCAAGATCATCGGCCTCGACATGTTTAAGCAACAGGTCTTGACCTTCCATGAGGTCGGCAAGTTGCTTGAACAGCGCGGCAGGTCCGGTAACGGTAATCTGCCCTGCCGCTCCCTCCAGGACAGCGGCCTTCAACAGGCCGGAAATATCCTCCAGGGCCTTGTCGACAAGCAGATCCGATAGCAGGGGCGCCAATGTCTCGACCGTCTGGCTACCCACAATGCGCGACAGGTCCGAGGCGATCTGCTGAAGCCCGTCTGCAATCACCCGCGCCAGCTCCGCCTGATGCTTTTCCGTCAGTTCCTGAAGTGCGTCGGCATGGGCTTTTTCGAGAATGCTGAGCGCTTCGGCGTGACGTTCATCCGCCGCCTTGCCCGCCGCGTCCTGGCCTTCCGCATAAGCTTCCTGCCGCTCTTTTTCCACATCCACCGGATCTGGCTGAGGGAGCTCAAGCATCGGCATATCCGGAAACATCAACGCGTCATCGTTGAAACTCACAGGCTCCGCCACCATCGGCGCTGGCCGAGGTGCAGAGAAATCCTTCAGATAATGAGCGAGCGGCATCGTCATGTCATTTTCTCCCGGACCTTACGGCCCTTATCGTCGAGACCGCGCCTATGGCGTTATCGACGCACAATACCTTCGGCCGGGTAAGGCCCAAAGCTTAAATCATCAACCTGATGCCCGGGATCATTTTCAGGACCCTTTCAGGACATGCAGGATGTCACAGGCGGCCCGATCTCCCGCATGACGGCAAACGCAAACACCTGTTTCATGATGTCGAAGCTAGGCGGCCAAACTTGCGCGAGGATTTTCTCAAGGCGGTCAGGCGTGCCGATTGGCACTCACCCTGCATAATTTACTGAAATTGGGCAGGTTTAGGACGAAAATGCCCCGGCGGATTTTGCAGTTATATCGGCTGCATCTCCTGAAAATATGTTGGACCGCGCCAGGGCAGTTGCGCGGTCCAACGATTCCACCAGATGCCGATGACCGGCGGCACGGCAGAAAACGAAAATTGTAACTCCGGCCCGTTGTCGAAAAACTACTTGAAGAGCGTCAGGATGTTTTCGGCATTGGTATTGGCAATCGACAGCGCCTGGATGCCAAGTTGCTGCTGCGTTTGCAGTGCCTTGATCTTGGTGGATTCCTCGTTCATATCTGCATCCACCAGACGTCCGACGCCCTTGTCGATCGTATCGCTGAGGTTTTTAACGAACGTATCCTGGGATTCGATACGGCTGCTGATCGCACCCAAGGTCGAAGCAGAATCGGTCAGATCCTGAAGCATTTTGTCGACGGCCGAAATCATGCCATCGAGATCGTCGTTGGACATGTCGGTGGTCAGGGTGATTTCGGTGCCGGTGGCAGGCGTCACCGAATCCGCGTCCAGCAGGTAATAGGTGCCTGTCGTGGTGGTCGTACCGTATGCCCAGGTCGCAGTCGTGGTCCGTGTCAGGATGCCGTTTTCAGCATTCTGAGTATCGATCAGGGTCGATTCGGACGTGTTGAACTTCAATGTGGTAACCGACACCGTACCATCGCTGGCGCGGTTGAAGGAGGCGACCATTTCCTTGGTGGTGGGAGGATTGGTCGATTCGTTATACAACCAGTTTTCGCCGGAGAATGAAGCGGATTCGGCAATGGAGGCGAGCTGGTTCTTCAGCTCGTTGATTTCCTGGTTGATCTTGTCCTTGTCCACGCCCGGTTCGCGCGCCGCAACCAGTTTGGACTTGATGGAGCTGAGCACGTCAATACTGGAATCCAGACCAGTATAAGCGGTATCTGCTTTTGAAGCAGCAAGCCCCAGAGCATCCTGAACCGTGGAAAGCGCTTTGTTATCCGAGCGCATCGTGGTCGCAATCGACCAATAGGCGGCATTATCCTTGGCGCTGTCGACTTTGTAACCGGACGAAATTCTATTCTGCGTCGTCTCCATGTTCTGGTCGATGCCACGGAGGGTCTGCAAAGCCGCCATAGCGGAGGTATTGGTCATAATGCTGGTCATAGAGTGCCCCATGAAGGTGAAGGGACATGCCGGATTTATGGAAGACACCGGCAACGCTGGTCTGCATCATGCACGTCGGCTACGCTCTTGCCCTGGTAGCCAACCCAACGTTGTTAACAGATTATTAACCCTGAATTAGTTAACAAATGGTTAACTCAGGTATCAAAGTTTTAATAGGTCTAAACGAATTCCTAATTTTTTCAAGACCAAAGAAAAACGCGCATGAAAAAAGCCGCAGCGGGTGCTGCGGCTTTGATAAGCATCGTGGGTCCAACACATCGGGCAAGAACCATTTTCGGTCTCCCAACGGCAGTCGCCTCTGGCGTTCTGAGAACTCCAAGCCATTGTTGCGGCTTGGAGTTTTATACTTTTTGAGAATAAAGGCGTAAGCGCCTTCAAGCCCCGTATTATTTGAACAGCGACAACACGTTTTCGGAGTTGGAGTTGGCAATCGACAGGGACTGGATGCCAAGCTGCTGCTGCGTCTGCAGCGCCTTCAGCTTTGTCGATTCCTCGTTCATGTCCGCATCCACCAAACGGCCCACACCCGTGTCGATCGTGTCGCTCAGGTCCTTGATGAAGCTATCCTGCAACTTCAGACGCGAAGTCGTCGCGCCGATGGTGGCAGCAGCATCCGTCATGTTCGAGAGCATCTTATCGACCGAGGCAACCATGCCGTCAATCTCGTCGTCCGTGGTGGACGAGGTCAGCGTCACTTCGTTGCTGGTCGCATCCCCTGCAACCGAGGAAATCAGGTAATAGGAAGCGGTTGTCGTCGTTGTACCATAGGCGTAAGTCGCAAGGGTGTCCTTGGTCAGCAGACCACCAGCAGCCGCCTCGTCATTGATCAGGATCGAGTTGGTCGTATCAAAGGAGATCGTCTTGATCGACACGTTGCCATCGGAACCACGAACGAAAGAGCCGACCATTTCCTGGGTCGTGCCAGTGGTTTCGCTGTTGTCATACAGCCAGTTCTCGCCATTGAACGACGCGGACTTGGCAACAGAACCCAGCTGGTTCTTCAGCTCGACCAATTCCTTGTTGATCTTTTCCTTGTCCACGCCTGGTTCGCGGGCAGCAACCAGCTTGGCCTTGATGTCGGTAACGACATCGATCGCCGATTCCATGCCGGTATAAGCCGTATCCGTCTTGGCAGCACCAAGGCCGATGGCGTCCTCAACGGCACCAAGCGCCTTGTTATCCGAACGCATGGTTGTGGCAATCGACCAATAGGCCGCGTTGTCAGATGCATTTTCAACCTTGTAGCCGGACGAAACTCTGTTCTGTGTCGAGTTCATGTCGTCGGAGATCGACCGCAGGGTCGAAAGTGCTGAAATCGCAGCGGTATTTGTCATCAAGCTCGTCATAAAGGTGCCCCTTGAGGTGATTGCTTTGGAAAGGGACAGGCCGGATTAAGACCGGCAACATTGGTCGGCTTCATGCCCGCCGGATCTCTATCTGCTGGTCCGGCCCAGTGCTTTCGTGAACACAGAAAACACCAGCATGGTTAACGAAACATAAATTTGAAAAAATATTAACCATACAGCGAGGAAGCTGTGCAGGCTTGCGCCTGCCATTCCCATCATAGGGAAATTTAATTTTCTTTATTTATCAATCACTTGAAATACAGTTTGGATTATTCCCACGATGAATGAAACTTCGTCATTCCCTGAACCAGCATAATCGATAAGACGTCCCCCAAGGTGCTTTTTGCTAACAGGATAAAAAAATAGCCGGGCTTTCGCCCGGCTATGCATTTGGTGATTCTCGACGTCCCTAGGCTTAACGGAACAGCGACAGCACGTTTTCGGAGCTGGAGTTGGCAATCGACAGGGACTGGATGCCAAGCTGCTGCTGCGTCTGCAGCGCCTTCAGCTTGGTCGATTCCTCGTTCATGTCCGCATCCACCAGACGGCCCACACCCGTGTCGATCGTGTCGCTCAGGTCCTTGATGAAGCTATCCTGCAACTTCAGACGCGAAGTCGTCGCACCGATGGTGGCAGCAGCATCCGTCATGCTGGACAACATCTTATCGACCGAGGCAACCATGCCGTCAATCTCGTCGTCGCTGGTCGTTGAGGTCAGCGTCACTTCGTTGCTGGTCGCATCCCCTGCAACCGAGGAAATCAGGTAATAGGAAGCGGTTGTCGTCGTTGTACCATAGGCGTAAGTCGCAAGGGTGTCCTTGGTCAGCAGACCACCAGCAGCCGCCTCATCATTGATCAGGATCGAGTTGGTCGTATCAAAGGAGATCGTCTTGATCGACACATTGCCATCGGAACCACGAACGAAAGAGCCGACCATTTCCTGGGTCGTGCCAGCGGTTTCGCTGTTGTCATACAGCCAGTTCTCGCCATTGAACGACGCGGACTTGGCAACAGAACCCAGCTGGTTCTTCAGCTCGGTCAGCTCCTTGTTGATCTTGTCCTTGTCCACGCCTGGTTCGCGGGCAGCAACCAGCTTGGCCTTGATGTCGGAGACGACATCGATAGCGGCTTCCATGCCGGTATAGGCCGTATCCGTCTTGGCAGCACCAAGGCCGATGGCGTCCTCAACAGCACCAAGCGCCTTGTTATCCGAACGCATTGTCGTGGCAATCGACCAATAGGCCGCGTTGTCAGACGCGCTCTCGACCTTATAACCGGAGGAAATCCGGCTCTGGGTGGTCTCCATATCGGAGCTGATCGACCGCAGCGTGGAAAGTGCTGAAATCGCAGCAGTGTTCGTCATAATACTTGTCATAGGCGTTGCCCCTTATGGAACTGGAAACGGAAGGGACATCCCGGGCTCCTTCCCGGCGAACGACGGCTCCGCTTCATGCCATTAATCTTTTTAAACAAGAGATTAATCCGTCGTTTTGATGTTTCTATTTAAAACGAGTTAGGTTAATTCTTGCTAAATCACGAGAAAAAATTATTCAAAAAATTTTATGAAATGATGATTCGTTTAACGATAGCCAGCAACCGGAATTCTATTCAAAAGTACGGCCATGGCCGAGGGCTTCATATGGCTGTTTGATCGGAATCAGGTGCAATCCAAAATCGTACAGCGGCACATTGCGGATCAGGAAAACAAAATAGCCGGGCTCATCACCCGGCTATAAAAGTGTCCATGCTGTGGAATTGGATCCTTAACGGAACAGCGACATAACATTCTCGGAGCTGGAGTTGGCAATCGACAGGGACTGGATGCCAAGCTGCTGCTGCGTCTGCAGCGCCTTCAGCTTGGTCGATTCCTCGTTCATGTCCGCATCCACCAGACGGCCCACACCCGTGTCGATCGTGTCGCTCAGGTCCTTGATGAAGCTATCCTGCAACTTCAGACGCGAAGTCGTCGCACCGATGGTGGCAGCAGCATCCGTCATGCTGGACAACATCTTATCGACCGAGGCAACCATGCCGTCAATCTCGTCGTCGCTGGTCGTTGAGGTCAGCGTCACTTCGTTGCTGGTCGCATCCCCTGCAACCGAGGAAATCAGGTAATAGGAAGCGGTTGTCGTCGTTGTACCATAGGCGTAAGTCGCAAGGGTGTCCTTGGTCAGCAAACCACCAGCAGCCGCCTCGTCATTGATCAGGATCGAGTTGGTCGTATCAAAGGAGATCGTCTTGATCGACACATTGCCATCGGAACCACGAACGAAAGAGCCGACCATTTCCTGGGTCGTACCAGTGGTATCGCTGTTGTCATAGAGCCAGTTCTCGCCATTGAACGACGCGGACTTGGCAACAGAACCCAGCTGGTTCTTCAGCTCAGCGAGTTCCTTGTTGATCTTTTCCTTGTCCACGCCTGGTTCGCGGGCAGCAACCAGCTTGGCCTTGATGTCGGAGACGACACTGATCGCCGATTCCATGCCGGTAGAGGCCGTATCCGTCTTGGCAGCACCAAGGCCGATGGCGTCCTCAACAGCACCAAGCGCCTTGTTATCCGAACGCATTGTCGTGGCAATCGACCAATAGGCCGCGTTGTCAGACGCGCTCTCGACCTTATAACCGGAGGAAATCCGGCTCTGGGTGGTCTCCATATCGGAGCTGATCGACCGCAGCGTGGAAAGTGCTGAAATCGCAGCAGTGTTCGTCATAATACTCGTCATAGGCCTTGCCCCTTGAATGACACATAGGAAGGGACATTCCGGGCTATTCCCGGTGAAATTCGGCTCGCCTCATGCGATTAACATTCAATTAACAGGTTAACCTGCCGATTTCGATAGCCTGTTTTAAATCAAATATAGTTAAAAATATCCTAATAAAGAATTTGTCGGTTAATTTAAATGAATCAATTCAAATTTTACTTAGTTAATACATAATTAATTTAACGGAAAATTAAAAAAGGCCGGACTTGGAGTCCGGCCTCTTCTCTTGATGTATCTATATTGCCTTTTAACGGAAGAGCGACAAGACATTCTCTGTGCTGGAGTTGGCAATTGACAGCGCCTGTATGCCAAGCTGCTGCTGCGTCTGCAGCGCCTTCAGCTTTGTCGATTCCTCGTTCATGTCCGCATCCACGAGCTTGCCGATACCGACATCGATCGTATCGCTGAGGTCTTTCGCAAAGCTGGACTGAGATTCGATCCGGCTCTTGGTCGCACCAATCGTAGCGGCAGCATCCGTCATGCTGGACAACATCTTATCGACCGAGGCAACCATGCCGTCAATCTCGTCGTCGCTGGTCGTTGAGGTCAGCGTCACTTCGTTGCTGGTCGCATCCCCTGCAACTGAGGAAATCAGGTAATAGGAAGCGGTTGTCGTCGTTGTACCATAGGCGTAAGTCGCAAGGGTGTCCTTGGTCAGCAGACCACCAGCAGCCGCCTCGTCATTGATCAGGATCGAGTTGGTCGTATCAAAGGAGATCGTCTTGATCGACACATTGCCATCGGAACCACGAACGAAAGAGCCGACCATTTCCTGGGTCGTGCCAGCGGTTTCGCTGTTGTCATACAGCCAGTTCTCGCCATTGAACGACGCGGACTTGGCAACAGAACCCAGCTGGTTCTTCAGCTCGGTCAGTTCCTTGTTGATCTTGTCCTTGTCCACGCCTGGTTCGCGGGCAGCAACCAGCTTGGCCTTGATGTCGGAGACGACATCGATAGCGGCTTCCATGCCGGTATAGGCCGTATCCGTCTTGGCAGCACCGACGCCGAGTGCGTCCTGCACCGCAGACATCGCTTTGTTGTCGGAGCGCATGGTTGTGGCAATCGACCAATAGGCCGCGTTGTCGGAGGCGTCCTTGACCTTGTAGCCGGACGAAATTGCGCTCTGCGTGTCCTCCATCTGCGTGCTGATCGAGCGCAGAGTGGAAAGTGCCGAAATGGCCGAATTGTTGGTCATGATGCTTGTCATCAGATCTGTCCCTGTGGTTACACAATACAAAAGAGGGACATGCCGGACTATATACCGGCAGAAGCGATCGACATCATGTCAATTAACTAGAGTTTGTTTAACTCGCCTCTAATCAGCACATAACCACGCACGGCTTTAAGGTTAGCTCAACAGGAGTGGTTAAAGAAACATGAACAACGCCAAAAACGCCCACGATGGGGCGCAATGGGCAAACACGCTGCTCTATGGTTTATAAACCCTCTATTTCCAGGGGCGATGTGGCTTCAGGAAAAAGAGCGCACCAAACTGCCGACCAGAAGGTTCCAGCCATCGATAAGCACGAAGAACAGGATCTTGAACGGCAGGGAAATCGACGTCGGTGGCAACATCATCATGCCCATGGCCATGGTGATGGTCGAGACGATCATGTCGATGACCAGAAAAGGCAGGATGATCAGGAAGCCGATTTCAAAGCCGCGCCGGATCTCTGACAGCATGAAAGCCGGGATCAATACCCGGTAATCGACCTTGCCTTCAACAACCGCCGTCTGCCCGCGCTCATTGGCCAGATCGATGAACAGCCTAAGGTCTTTTTCGCGGGTATTGTTCGACATGAAGCCCCGGAAAGGCTCGGCAATCCTTGGCACGGCCTCGGCTTCAGTAATCTGGTTGTCCAGAAGCGGGCGCACACCGTCGCGCCAGGCCTGGTCCATAACCGGTGTCATGACATAAAAGGTCATGAACAGGGCAAGACTGGTCAGGATCATGTTGGACGGCGTGCTGGATAGACCCATGCCCGAACGCAGAATGGAAAAAGCGATCACGAAACGCGGAAAGCTCGTCACCATGATCAGGATGCCGGGAGCAACCGAAAGAACAGTCAGCAGACCGAATGTGCGGATAATCCAGGCCGCGACGGATCCGTCGACCGGCGCTGTCAGGAAGTTTGACGGAAGCTGCTGCGCCTGAGCCAGTTCCGGGGCCGCTATCATCGCGGCGATCAAGATAAGGGTTCGAATCATTCGATGACAAACGTCCTAAACAAAAGCTTCGATACCCGTCCTTCAGACCGCACGTCAACTCGCTCGCGCAGATCGTCCTTCAAATAATCGAAACCACGCGGGCCTTCGATCTGTTGCAGGGATACCGTGCGCATATAGGCCATCAGATCCTGATGGATATCCTCGGCCAGTTTTGCATCGACCGGCCCCTTGAAGACCAGAGCCACTTCCAGCCGGACCCAGCTTTCAGAGGGATAGGCAAGGTTGGTAGTGACGGGGTCAAGCTGGACGATGCCATTGGCCTCCGCCGGCAATTTCGGCAGGCCGGTGTCTTCTTTTTCGCCTTCCTTCTTTTTGCCCCCGTGTTCCTCACTGGCCTTCTGCTCTTCCTTGGCCACCTTCACCTTGGGCGCAATCATGGTTCCGACCAGCCAGCCTGCGCCGCCACCCACAACGGTCAGTCCAGCCAGTGCCGCAATCAGCAGAATGGGGGAAGCCTTTTTCGAAGGGCCTTCCAGCGCCGGTACATCTGCCATGGTGGTCTCCATCCTGCAGCATCGCCCTTCGATCGCCCTGGATCTGAAGGGTCATGCAAAAAACAAATCGGCATATTTCGCCGGCCAATCGCAATCAGCCGGAACGCATCATACCAACGGCCAGAAAAACAGGCCGTTGGTAAAAGGCAGTATCTTGTCACGTCGTCAGAACGGCGAGAACATGTCGACGACCTGCTGGCCAACCGGCGGCTGCTGAACTTCGGTCAAACGTCCCTTGCCGCCATAGGAAATACGGGCTTCTGCGATCTTCTCGTAGGAAATGGTGTTCTTGGCATCGACATCCTGCGGTCGCACGATACCAGCGACATTCAGGATGCGAACTTCATGATTGACGCGCACTTCCTGGGACCCGCTGATCAGCAGATTACCGTTTTCAAGAATACTTGTTACCACGGCCGCCACCATCAAGGTCAGCGTTTCAGACCGATCCACCGATCCCTTGCCATCGGAACTCGAATTCGAATCGGTGCTCATGTCACCGGACGAATCGGGCGGCTTGATGCCGAACAGGTTGATGACCGTGGACCATGTCAACGATGTCGAGTTCTTGCGGCTGCGCGATGTGTCGTTCTTGAACTTCGCCTTGTCGGCAATCGAGATATTAACCGTCAGCAGGTCCCCGACATTGATGGCGCGTGAATCCTTGAAAAGCGCTGCCTGGCTGTCGTTCCAGAGGGAGTAGCCGTTGCTGACAGCCTTGGTCTGTTTCGGATAGCTGGCAAGCTGCGGAGCCTGATTGTAACGCAAGCCGCTGCCCACAGGGCTCATGGCCGGCGCATTGCCGACTTCTTCCAATGTCTTGTTCCCACAGCCGGTGAGGATAACGGCCATGAAAACCACAGCGCTACGCTTTATCATGTGGGTTCCTTCGAGGTATTAGGATCAGCTGCATTGGACATGATGCCGGCGACGAGCGCGGCTTTTTCGGGGTCCATCTCGCTGAGAATCAAGCTGGATTGCTTGGCCGGAAGCTTCATGATGATCGCTGCGGCCAAAAGGGGATTGACCTTTTCCAACTGCGGCGCAGCAGCATCGGGCTTCATATTCTTGTAGACATCGGTCAAGCCGGCTTCCGCCTTTTGCAGAAAATCGTTTCGTCGCGCCAGCCAGTCCTGATATTCGCGCTTTCGCGCTTCAAGCACGGCAATGCGGTCATTGACATCCGATTGGAGTTTTTCCAGATCCTGCTTTTGCAACAGATACCGCTGGTCGCGGGCCGGATCGGCGATGTTGGTGCAAAAACGCTGGATGTCATCAGCGCTGGTCGTGCCGGTGGAGCCAGTATTGGCAGCACGCGCCGGAGCCGCCTGCTGGGCGCTGCCTGGCAGGGCCGAAACGGCAAGAACAGCAAAGGCCAGAGCTAAAGCGCCAAGACCAGAATATCTTGGACCGGCATATTTTGCGAAGAAGGCTGTTGATCTCATTGCAGGACAAGCTCCGCTTGAAGTGCCCCTGCCGACTTGATGCCCTGCAGAATGGCGATGATACCGTCCGGCTTCACGCCGATATTATTCAGGCCGGCCACCAGTGTGCGCAGGTCGGGTCCATCGACAATGGCAACTTTGTCGCCGGTTTTCTGCGCGGAAATATCCGTCTGCGGCTGCGTGGCCGTCGTGCCGCTGGCGAAGGGCTGCGGTTGAATGACCTGTGGCGTCTCGTTGACCTGCACCGTCAGCGTGCCATAGCTGACTGCAACCTTGGAAACACGCACGTCGGCACCGATGACGATGGTTCCTGTGCGCTCATTGATCACCACCTTGGCCGGTGTATCGGTCTCCACCACAAGATTTTCGATGTCAGCCATCAATTGTGCCAGATCCGCCGTGCGCGGTTTCTGGATCACCACTTCCTGGCTGTCGCGTGCCTCGGCAATCGGAGCGCCGTAGGTGGCGGTGGCATAATTGTTGATGCGCCGGGCCATGCCGAGCG
This sequence comes from Agrobacterium vitis, assembly GCF_013337045.2. Taxonomy (NCBI): domain Bacteria; kingdom Pseudomonadati; phylum Pseudomonadota; class Alphaproteobacteria; order Hyphomicrobiales; family Rhizobiaceae; genus Gillisella; species Gillisella vitis. The sequence continues at coordinate 260,986 of NZ_CP118259.1, read as the reverse complement.
ACGTCGAAAAATCCGGATTGCGCAATTGCAGCACGAGATTGACCGAATCCTTGAATTTGGACGGAAGTTCGCGCTCGATGATCGCGCCATTCGGGACACGGCCGGACGTGGTGACGCCTTCGGTCACCGTGGCCGCCTGACCCTGGGCGGTAAAGCCGGAAACAACCACTGACCCTTGCGCAACTGCGTAGATCTGGCCATCTGCGCCCGAAAGCGAGGTCATGATCAGCGTACCGCCGCGCAGCGATGTGGCATCCCCCAATGAACTGACCGTGGCATCGATACGACTGCCAGGACTACCGAAGGGTGGAAGAGTGGCGGTCACCATGACGGCAGCAACATTCTTGGCCGAGGACTGACCGCCCTGGGTGGAAATCCCCAGGTTCTGGAGCATGGCGCGCATGGACTGGTCGGTGAAGGGCGATGAACGAAGACTGTCGCCGGTGCTTTGCAAGCCAACGACGAGACCGTAACCGATCAACTGGTTATCACGACCGGCCTGGAGGGAGGCGACATCCTTGATACGGGAGCCCTGTGCCAGCGCGGGACCGGCAACCGCCAGAAGCAAACCTGTGAAAATCGAGAAAAGCAGAACCCGGATACTCATTTTGCCATCACCTGCACAGTGCCATCGCCCATGACCGTTCCGCTGACGATCTGGCCGGAATCGAGATTTCGGACGCGGATGACATCGCCGATATTGGCATCGTCCATCGGGCTGCCCGACGCAGAAATGGTGAGATTGCCGATATTGAAGATCAGCCGCAGCTGCGATCCGCGGATCACCGCATAGGGGCGTTTCAGCGTCGCCAACGGGATCGTACGGCCGGGCAGCAGCGTCTTGGATGAGAGCATGCCGACCACATCCGTCATCTCAGAGGCAAAACCGCCGACAAGATTGGGATTGGTCACCTGAACCCGATCCAGTTTGTTGGACGAAATCGCTTCGCCTGGATAGATGGTGTCCGTCGGAACGATCGCATAACGATCCCGCGCCGCTGACGGGGCGGCGGCGAAAGCCACCAAGACCGTAACGGCCACCCCGGTCAACCTGAACATTCTCTTCATATGGCGAAACATCATGTTTGCCCCTTTGATGTTTACTTTAGGTTTTTGCTGACGATCTGCGCCATTTCGTCGGCGGTGGTGATGACCTTGGAATTCATCTCGTAGGCGCGCTGGGCCGAAATCAGACTGGTGATTTCGGTAACCGAGTCGACATTGGAGGACTCCAGATAACCCTGTTTCAGATAGCCATAGCCCGCATCGCCGGGCACGCCGTTGATCGGATTGCCGGAGGAAGCCGTTTCCTGGAACAGATTGTCGCCGATAGCCTTCAAACCAGCCGGATTGACGAAAGCCGACGTTTCCAGCTGACCCAGTGTTGTATAGGTGGAGGAATCGCCCTGCAAAACCGAGACCTCACCGGATTCGCTGATCTTCACTTCGGTCGCATCCGTCGGGATGGTGATGTTTGGAATGATCTTATAGCCTTCGGTCGTCACCAGGTTGCCGTCGGAATCCTTGTTAAGGGAGCCGGCACGAGTGTAGAACGTGGTGGCACCGTCAGGGCTCTGCACCTGGATGTAACCGCGTCCAACGATGGCAACGTCCAGTTCGTTTGAGGTCTCCGACAACTCGCCCTGCTCGTTCATCGTCCGCACAGCTGCCGTCTGCACACCAAGACCGATATTGGCACCTTCCGGCACCGTCGACTGGTTGGCGCGGTTTGCGACGCCCACAGCCTTTTCGGTTTGATAGAGAAGGTCCGAAAACTCAGCACGCGACTTCTTGAAACCGGTCGTATTGATATTGGCGATGTTGTTGGAAATGACCTCGAGGTTGGTCTGCTGGGCATTCATGCCGGTGGAGGCAATTGCGAGAGCTCTCATGTGCTGCTATCCCTGAGGTTAAATCTGCATTTTTGTAATGTCGAGGAAGGCCGAAACCAGCTTGTCGCGCAGCGCAATCGCCGTTTGCAGGGATTTCTGCGCCGACATGACGGAATCGACCACTTCGCGGGTGCTGACCTTGCCGAGCATACCGTCGAGGGAGTTGCTTTCAGCGGTCTTCAGGTTCTGCATCGCATCGTTCATCACGCCGCCGACGACATCGCTGAAGCTCATGCCCGTTGCGGTACCCGGTGTCGCATTCTGCGCCGTGACGCCCGTCTGCGTGCTGAAGAGCGAATGTGTGCCGCCGAGCGAGGCCGTGCTTGTTGCGTCGGTGTCCTCTGTCATGCCCGATGGAACGAGAGAGCCAACTTTGCTAATGGAATCAATCATTGTGAGCTCTTCAGCAGGTCGAGGGTCGAGGTAATCAGGTCACGTGTCTGCTTGACGGACTGAAGATTGGCTTCATAGGTGCGGTTGGCTTCGCGCATGTCGGCCATCTCGATCAGCACGTTCACGTTCGGCATTTTCACGTAGCCCTTGGCATCGGCAGCCGGATTGCTGGGATCGTATTCTTCCGTGAACTTCGACTTGTCGAAGCCAAGCTTCTTGACCTTGACGATTTCCGTGCCTGTGGCGCGGTCCATTTCGGACCCGAAGGTGATCGTCTTGCGACGGTAGGGATTGGCGCCGGGCGTGTCGCCGGTGCTCTGGGCGTTGGCAATATTTTCCGAAACGATCCTGAGCCGGGTGGACTGTACATCCAGTCCGCTGCCGGCAATTTTCAGGGCCGAGGTGAGAGGATCTGTCGCGGTGACGGAATCCATGGTTTACCCCTTTACAGTCATCAGCATCATGCGATTAAAACTACTGACGAGGTTAGTGTTGAGCGAGTGCTGCCGCTGGATCTCACCCATCTTGGTCATCTCATCGGCCAGCGCGACCGAATTTCCCGAGACCTGAACGCCGATTTCGCCATTCAGAGGCGCCTCGCGGATATCGACATCCAGATCGGTATTCAGATCGCTCGCAGCCATATGCTTCGAATTGGTCCGCGCCATACCAAACTGACGTACGTCCAGAATGGCATTGAAGGGCGTGATGTCCTTCGCCATGAATTTCGGTGTATTGGCATTGGCTATGTTGCCGGCGATCACTTCCTGGCGCAGGGAAAGCCACTCGGCCTGCCGTGATGCCACATCAAAAAGCTTTATCGGTTCCATAGAGTTTTCTCCAATTTACACCCTGGAGATTAGGCCGGTAATCTTGCGTGGGACTGACCGCAAAACCGGCCTTTCCTACAATCGTTAACTTTTCCTAAGATCTGATTTAAGTTTTTGAAACAATTGTATATTTATCGAGGATTGATCGCCGGACGAGCACAATTTAAGCCGTGGACGCCAATGCAAAAAGCCGCCCATAGGCGGCTTTGAAAAACACACTGGATGTGGGATGAGAGCGAAGGCCGACCAAGGCTTGTGCCCGCTCCCGGCCCACACGCACAAGGCCGGGCTACTGGTTTTCGTAGATCGCGCCGGTGCTGGTGATAATCACCCATTTTCCATTGCGTTGTTCCAGTGTCGCCACCCGGCTATTGTCGGGCAGGACGGAGCCAATCTTGACCATGAACATGCCGGAGGCATCCTCGATCATGGCACGACCGTTGGAGACATGCAGCAGCCGGAACCCCCCGCCGGGAAAGGGCTGTTCGATCTTCACCGGCTCACCATCGGGATCTTTCCGCCCGATATCGGACGCCGTCGCCGTGGTCAGGGGATCGAGATTATCAGGAACTTTCTGTTCGCGGTCTTCACGGGACACCAGCGCTATGGGAGACACGCTGAATACATTGCGTGCATCGACCTGCGGCAAATCGCGAGTCCGGTCCATCGGCTCGACATGAATTCCGAATTTATCGGGATTGAAAAACACATACCACGGAAACATCGCCGCGCTGCACGCCAGCACGACGCCAGCCGCCGCCAACATCCTATCCACCGATGACGCGCCCGACCGGCGGGGTGCGCGAGGCCGAACCACCTCGTCGGCATCGCTGTCTAATGGATCATGCTCTTGATCTTGCATTGCTGTTTCCAGAATTATTGGCCGCCTTCAGGGCATGGGCGAGGTCGGCATAGGCATCGACGACAGCCCTGTCGGAGGGGGTTTGCTTCAGCACTTCGTAAAGGATCGGAACCTGCTTGATCGCCATATCGAGATCGGGATCGCTGCCGGCGCGGTAACCGCCAATCAACCGCAAGTCGCGCGTTTCCTCGAAACGGTGGATCAAAGTCTTCAGGCGCGACACGAGCTTTTCCTGGTCCGGCGTCCAGGCCTTGCGCGCCAAACGCGAAATCGAGGCCAGTGGATTGATCGGCGGATAGCGTCCTTCTTCGGCCAGGCTGCGGTCCAGCACGATGTGGCCATCGAGAATACCGCGGGTACAGTCGGCAATCGGGTCGTTGTGATTGTCACCATCGACGAGGATGGAAATGATCGCCGTGATCGTCCCTGTTCCCTCTTCGCCGGGACCGGCACGCTCCAGAAGCTTGGGCAGCTCGGTAAACACCGAGGCCGGAAATCCACGTGCAATCGGCGGTTCGCCAGCTGCCGTCGCCACTTCGCGGATCGCATGGGCGAAACGGGTAATGCTGTCGGCGATGAACAGGACATTGTCGCCCTGATCGCGAAAATGCTCGGCAACGGTAATCGCGGTCAAAGGCGCCATCTTGCGCAGCATCGGGCTCTCGTCACTGGTCGCCACAATCGCCACGGTCTTGGCCATGTTGTCGCCCAGCGTATCTTCGATGAATTCGCGCACTTCGCGGCCACGTTCGCCGACCAGCGCAATCACCACTTTGTCAAAGGCATCGGCCTTGGCCAGCATGGACAACAGCGTCGATTTACCGACGCCGGAACCGGCGAAAATCCCGAGGCGCTGACCAAGGCAGAGCGGCGAGAAAATATCAACCGCCTTCACGCCGGTGCGAAAACCGGTCTCTACCCGCTTGCGCCCCATGGAAGAGGGTGCGGTATTGGCAATAGAGCGGCGCACCAGACCCGGCATGACCGGCCCCAGCCCGTCGATCGGATCACCCAGCGCATTCAGCGTGCGGCCACACCAGCTATCCTGCGCGGCGACCCGGAAGGCACCCTTGCGGATCACCGTGTCGCCAATGGCAATCGGCTCGCCCGGCTCGATAGGGCAAACATAGGCGAGATCAGGCTCGACCCGCACCACTTCGCCCAGATGAATGCCGGTTGGACTGCGATGGGCAACAAAATCGCCCAGATGCAAATGGCGCGACAGACCCGTAACCGTGTAATGGCCAGCGGCAATGGTGCGGACATGCCCGCCATGGGCGACGGAATAATCCGAGGTAGCATACCGCTTGGCAATGGCCGCCATGGCGTCCAGCTGGGTATTCCTGTCGATCCGGGGGGTGAATTCAACGGTCATGGGAAGACGATCCAGTTACCGGTCATTTGCTGCCACCCAGCGTCTTGATCGTTTCGCTCATGCTGTTTTCAGTCTGGCTCATCGATGCCGAAATGCTTTCGAAAGCGCGGCTGACCTGGATAAGCTGCGTCATCTGGCTGATGCCATTGACGTTGGATTGCTCGACATAACCCTGCATGACACCGATTGTCGCATCATCGACGACGGCCTGCGGCCGATCGGTGGTGATAACGCCACTATTTTCGGTGCGCAGATAGCCCTTGGAAATATCGGCCGTGAACAGGCCGATCTGGCTGATTTGGCGGCCGTTCTGGTTGATCGTGCCGTCGGAGCCAACATGCGGCTCACCGCCATTGGGATCGAGCTGAATAGGTCCGCCACCGGCATCCAGAACAGGATAGCCGCGCACCGAGACCAACTGACCGGTGGACGTCATGGTAAAACGACCGTCCCGGGTCAAGGCCGGGCCGGCTGGCGTATCAATGCTGAACCAGGCATCGCCCTTGACGGCAAAATCCAGGCTACCGCCGGTTTGCAGCATTTCGCCGGACTGGGTATTCAGATAATCGTTGCCCTGAGAAACAAATGCGATCTTGGCATTCTGATCGTTGCCGGTGCGGCTGACGACTTCGTCAAATTTCACCTCGGTGCCACGAAAGCCGACAGTATTCACGTTCGCCATATTGTCAGCGATGGTGGTGAGGCGTTTGTCGAGCGCCCGTTGCGACGACAGGGATACATACATGCCGGATTGCATTAAGAGTTACCTCCAAGCCTTGAGTTCGTAACCAAGACCAGCAGGCCTGACGTCCACCGCCATTGTTCCGTCACGCAGGATCATTCTGCTTCGGGGTACAGCGTGTTGTTTGCGGTCCGTCACGGTTGCTCGCCTTCCATCATGGAACGTGGTTTACCGTTCATTGACCCTATTCATGCGCGCAAATGCTTGCGCGAAACTGTCTGGCTGCAAACCCGTCCGCAATACGTAAACTCGCCTCAGACAAGCATGATTGGCAGGGGTCAAATGCGGCAATGGCTTCGGGGGGCCTGATATGCAACCGAGATCATCTTCCTCACACCCATCAGCCTCACGCAAGGCAGGCTGCCTATCGGTTGAAGTGAAGAGAAACGTGCGGATGCAGGCGCAATATGAATATTATCATCGGATTCGTTATTACCGTGGGCTGTATCCTTGGCGGCTTCATGGCCATGGGCGGCCACCTGAACGTGCTGATACAGCCTTTCGAATTGCTGATCATCGGCGGCGCCGGCCTGGGTGGTTTCGTGATGGCCAACCCGATGAAAATCGTCAAGGATTCCGGCAAGGCGCTGGGTGAAGCGTTCAAGCACGCCGTCCCCAAGGAACGAGCCTATCTGGATGTGCTCGGTGTTCTCTATTCGCTGATGCGCGACCTACGCACCAAGTCGCGTAACGAGATTGAGGCCCATATCGATAATCCTGAGGAATCCTCGATCTTCCAGACCGCGCCCAATCTGCTGAAAAACAAGGAACTCACGTCCTTCATTTGCGACTATGTCCGCCTGATCATCATCGGCAATGCCCGCAGCCATGAGATCGAGGCCTTGATGGACGAGGAAATCAACACCATCCTGCACGATAAGATGAAACCCTACCACGCCATCACCGCGATGGGAGACAGCTTTCCGGCCATCGGTATCGTGGCGGCGGTTCTCGGGGTTATCAAGGCCATGGGCAAGATTAACGAGTCGCCCGAAGTTCTTGGCGGCCTGATCGGCGCTGCCCTGGTGGGCACGATGCTGGGTATCTTCTTGTCCTACTCGGTCTGCAACCCGCTGACCTCGCAAATCAAGATCGTCCGCACCAAGCAGCACCGTCTGTATATCATCGTCAAGCAGACGCTGCTTGCCTATATGAACGGTTCGGTTCCGCAGGTTGCACTTGAATATGGCCGCAAGACCATTTCCTCCTATGAGCGTCCGTCCATTGACGCTGTGGAGCAGGAAATGATGAATCCCGGCGGCGGCAACGAGAAGGCTGCATGACCATGAGCGAGACCGCCCAGCACCAATCCCTGCCAAAACCAATGGATCACGCCTTGCTTGCTCGTCTTACCGGCGGCCTTGGCGATATGAAATCCGTCGAAAAGCTTTGCCAGGATTTCGGCCAACTCTATAGCGAGTTCCTGCCGGACGTTTTTCACAGCGAAACCAATCTGACCATCGAAGTCGGTTATCTCGGTTTCAAAAGCGGCCTGATGCGCGATCTGGTCGTCGGTCTCGGCGATAATTTCGTGCTGGCCGATACATCGCTGCGCAACTGGTCGCCAAATTTCGTCATGGCTTGCGGCAACGGTTTCGTCATCACCCTGATGGAAACCCTGCTGGGCGGCATGCAGGAATTCATCGGCGAGCCGATCAAACGGCCGCTGTCGAATATCGAACTCGATCTGGCGGTGATGGTTTTTGAACGGATCGCCAATGTGCTGCGCTCCGGTGTCAATGCGACCGGGGGCTTTGAACCGATTTTCGAGCGTCCGCACAATTGGGAAAACCGTCTGAGACAGGATGGCGAACAGATCGAGGAATTTGGCGCCCTGGTGCATATGAGCATCAAGCTGGGCAAGATCATCTCCGATTTCGCCCTGATCATTCCGCAGAAAACCCTTTTGAAGACCAATGTCACGGCGCCAAAATCGAAAAACCAGGTCTCCAAAGCCCGCAAGGAATGGGCCGAGCAGCTGGCGGAACAGGTGCGCAAGAGCCAGGTCACTCTGGAAGGCCGTATCAGCCTGCAATCGCTGAGCCTGCTGACGGTTTCCAAGCTTGCGGCTGGCGATGTGATTCCCTTCCTCGAAAAGGGTGATGTGACAGTCGACGTCAGCGCCAACGGGCGCGACCTCTATACCTGCGAATTCGGACGCGCCGGCGATCACTACACCGTCCGGGTGAAGTCGATGCACAGTACGGATAGTGAGCTTTTACGTCATCTCATGAGATGACAATTTTCCCTGCTGCACCCATGGCAGCAGGTTGAGGCAAGTTTCAAAGGGAATAGTATTTGCATGGCTACGAAAAAAACACCTGTAAAAGATGATGATGCCCTGGCGATGCCATTGGGCGATGCCGATCTCGATCAGGCAATCGATGACCTGCGCGGGGTCTTGAAAAGCGATAGCGATGGCGGCCTGCCGGATATCGGCGCCGACTTCGGGGATGCCTCAGGCGGTGACTTCGGCGATGCCGCTGGCGGCCTTTCCGATTTCGAAAGCGATTTTGGCGGCGGCGCAGCCACCGGAGCCAGTGATTTCGGCACCAGCGACTTTGGCGGCAGCGATCTCGGCGGTGGAGATTTCGGCGGCGGCGATTTTGGCGGAGGCGACTTCGGTGGCAGTGCCTTAGGTGGTGGGGGCAGCTTCGATGCAGCACCGGCCCATCAGGCGCCGGGCAGCGCTCTGGACTCCAATCTCGACCTGATCATGGACATCCCGATCGATGTTCAAATCGTACTTGGTTCCAGCCGCATGCCGGTTTCGGGCTTGATGAATCTTGAAGAGGGCGCAATCATAGCGTTAGATAAAAAGATCGGTGAACCTGTGGAGATCATGGTTAACGGTCGACGGATTGCCCGCGGAGAGATTACAGTTCTCGAGAATGACGATACGCGATTCGGTGTGAAATTGATCGAAGTTATGAGCACCAAGACGTCCTGACCCCATGAACGGGCCAGAGAGGAAAGACCATGATGGACTTTGACGATTTCGGCGGGCCGGTAGCGGGCAAGCCACTGAGCCAGGCCGACAAGGCAGCCGCCGTGCTGTTGGCCATGGGCAAGGGCGTGGCAGGAAAACTGCTGAAATATTTCACGCAGGCCGAACTGCAGATGATCATCAATTCGGCCCAGACGCTCAGAACCATTCCACCGGACGAACTGGCCGAACTAGTCGGCGAATTCGAGGACCTGTTCACCGAAGGTGCAGGCCTGATGGACAACGCCAAGGCCATCGAGGAAATCCTCGAGGAAGGCCTGACGCCGGAAGAAGTTGACGGCTTGCTTGGCAGGCGCACGGCATTCCAGGCGTTCGAGACCTCGATCTGGGACCGTTTACAGGATGCAGACCCCGATTTCATTGCTCAGTTCCTGTTGCGCGAGCATCCGCAGACGGTTGCCTATATCCTGTCCATGCTGCCCTCCTCCTTCGGCGCCAAGGTGCTGATCAAGCTGCCGGACAGCCGCCGCGCCGATATCATGAACCGTACGGTCAACCTGAAGAATGTCAGCCCGCAGGCCGCTCAGATCATTGAGAACCGGGTGGTGGAACTGATCAGCGAGATCGACGCGGAACGCAATTCGGTGGGCACCGCCAAGGTGGCCGAACTGATGAACGAGTTGGAAAAGCCGCAGGTCGATACCCTGCTCGAATCGCTCGAATCGATCAGCAAGGAATCCGCCACCAAGGTGCGTCCGAAGATCTTCCTGTTCGAGGATCTGCTGGTCATGCCACAACGCAGCCGGGTCATGCTGCTCAACGATATTTCCGGCGACATTCTCACCATGGCGCTGCGGGGCGCCTCGAACGAGATCCGCGAATGCGTGCTTTCGGCCATCAGCCCGCGCTCGCGCCGCATGATCGAATCGGATCTGCAAGCCGGAACGGCCGGAATCAATCCGCGGGAAATCGCCATCGCCAGACGTGCTGTAGCGCAGGAAGCTATCCGCCTTGCCAATTCCGGCCAGATCCAGCTCAAGGAACCGGAAGGCGACAAGGATACGGCCGCCGCCTGACGCTAAAAGCTGCATGGACGGGCGTGACCGTGTTTTTTAAGCACAGCCGACACGCCGCTGTTGACAAGATCGCGACCCAGCGATCCGAATGGACTGAAAGAGTTGAAGGCCGGAATAGAGAGCGTTAAGCTTTCTGCTCCGGCCTTTGTGCGTTTTATAAGACATGCATCGCTACGCCGCCGGAAATGGCATGCAGACTCCCATTATAATTCCTTGACGCATCGCATAGGGTGCTTGAGGCTGTAATCAACCGACCGAGGTCCCGACATGGCAGATGATGAGGACCAGGAAAGTAAAACCGAGAGCCCGTCCGAGAAAAAGATGCGGGACGCGGCTGAACACGGTAACTTGCCGATCTCGCGCGAGGCGCCGCTATTTGCAACGACGCTGGCCTTCTACGTATATTTTGTATTTTTCATGCCGCAGGGTGTTGCCACACTTTACCAGACCCTGCGTGACCTGATGGAAAAACCGGATCAATGGATCATCGGCACCGGCACGGACGTGATTTCCCTGTTCGTGCATCTGGGCTGGTCGATGGCCGCCATGCTTGGCCCTGCCCTGTTGCTGTTCATGCTGTTCGGCCTTACGCAGTCCTTTGCCCAGCACATGCCAAGCTTCGTGCTTGATCGTATTACCCCGAAGATGGACCGCCTGTCGCTTATCGGTGGGATAGGGCGGATGTTTTCGGTCATGGGCTTCGTGGAGTTCGGCAAGTCGCTGTTCAAGATCATCGTCGTCGCGATAATCATGTTCGTTTCGATGCGCGGCCAGTATTTCGGCACTTTGGATGCCATGCTGTCCGATCCGCAGATCATTTTCGTCAAGCTTTCCGATATCGTCCAGGAAATGCTGATTATTGTGCTATTTGCCACCGGCCTGTTGACGGTGATGGACCTTGGATGGCAGCGATACAACTGGTATCAGAAACTGCGCATGACCCGGCAGGAAGTGAAGGACGAACACAAGCAATCCCAGGGCGACCCGGTCGTCAAGGCACGCCAACGTTCCGCCCAGCGCGACCAGGCACGCCGACGGATGATGAATAACGTGCCACGTGCCACGATGATAATCACCAATCCCACCCATTTCGCCGTGGCCCTGCGCTATGTGCGCACCGAAATGGAAGCACCGATCGTGCTTGCCAAAGGGCAGGATCTGATTGCATTGAAGATTCGCGAGATAGCCGAGGAAAATAATATCCCGATTTTCGAGGATCCGCCGCTCGCCCGCTCCATGTTTGCGCAAGTCTCGGTGGATAGTGTCATCCCACCGATATTTTACAAGGCCGTCGCGGAGATAGTTCAGAGACTATACGCTGCCGATAGCAAGAACAAGAGGCGGTTGCGCTAAAGAACATGAAAAAATGCAAATATACGACTGAACGCGAAAAAATAGTTGCACAAGCTATTAGCCCCGTCGCCTCAGAACTACGGTTACTGGATGCGGCGGACCTGATATCGCTGATCCGTCTAGAGTTTTTCGGTAATATTGCTGATCTCGTGTCTTCTGCTGCTGAACTTTACTTTCATCCCGGCACAGTCAATTTCGGTGCCGGAGGCGAATACAAGCTGGATTGGGGCGAAACACCTGAAGTGGTTTTGGACCTCGAAATCAAACCGCGCGACATCACCATCTATGCGCAACTGACGTTGAGCCACGACCACGCCGGACTGGAGATCAACCATATCTCCTTCAAGAACCCATCGGCCGACCCACATGAAAACACCGCCCTTCTGGCGGAATGCATGGATGAAGCCCGCTTCTTGCCCAATCTTCCGGCACCAAGTTTTATCATGTAAGGGACTATACCCAGGGTCATCGCTGATGACCCTGGGTATTCTAGTTGCAAGTGCCTCGTGTCTGTCAGGTCAAGATTAGAACAGACAGAATCTCATCCTGGCCCAACGCGCCGTCAGCGCCTTGCATCCAAACTTTTCCCGGTTTCCAAAGCTTATCTCCCTCCCAAGACCTGTCTGGGCCAGAAACTGGCTGTCAGAGGCGCCGTCTTCAGGCTTGGCTGCGCATTCAGAGTGACTCTCGTGCGCCGCTCCAGCTCTCCGTAATCCTCGGGCATGAAGATGATGTTGTAGCGCTCCGGCCCCATGAATTCCTTGGTGAATTTCAGCGATATACCGAAATGATTGGCCTCGAAGGGTTCAAGTGAGCGCATCCGGTCAAAATCACCGGCAAAATCCGGCCATCGACTGGCGTTGAGAATGAGATCGAGGGCAGCATCATACCGCTGCCAGATCTGCTGGCTGGATTTGACCTCGATGACCTTGATCCTGATCTGGGTTATCTGGCCATCCGGTGTCCCCCGCACCACCATGAAGAAGGAGGGGGCGTCGCCATCAGGCTTGGCGGCGGGCAAGCTGGTTTCAGCGATACAATTGAAAGTCCCGGGCGAGAAAGGGTTCTGGACCCAATCGGCCGCCCCCACCCCCGCCGTCTTGATCTGGGCACAAAGCGTCTTGCCGGAAACGCGAAACTTGCGCACAGGTGCCGCAATGTCGAGCAGCGGCGGTACGTCGAAAAATCGGGCGGGCACCATCACCTGCTCGGAAGGCGTCTGCCCGGAGGGCAGGCGTTTTCCCCGCAAAACGGTCGGCTCTGGCTCCTCACGGCTTTGCCAATGCACAACCTCGCCGATGCTCTCGATCAGTTGCTTCAGCCGGCGCTGATCGTCAGCCGTCAGCACGGCAACAGCGATGCTGCAACAAAACAAAAGGAAAATTACGGCAAACAGCCTCAGCCCTCGCCGCCGCATGCGGTGGGCTTCCAGGCTTCCGTCCGGCCTTTTATGGCCCGAAGGGATGACACGCTGCTGCATCCATAGGTCCGGTCTTCTTCACAATTGGCTTATGCCACAAAATTCCTTGCAAAGAACTATATGATGACGCAAACCGCCGCACGAAGATTTCTCGGAGAAAACCGATAGGCACTTTTCCCTGACAAACCCTAGAATTTGACGCTGGCCCTCACCGTGACATTGAAGGGTTCTCCAACCTGGTTGGCGTAATTGGTCGAACCGATCGATGAGGTATAATAGGTCTTGTCGAAAATATTCTTCAGATTCACCTGAAGCGTTAGTGGCCGCTCGAAATTGAATGTGTAGGCAGCGAACAGATCGACGACCGCATAACCGGGCAGAAAATAGCTATTGCTGTTGATACCTGCCCGCTTGCCCACAGCGCGGATGCCGCCACCAACCTTCAACCTGTTCCCATCGCCGCCGATGTCACCGACATCATAGGCCACGGACAGGGCGCCGGTATGGCGGGCGACATTGGGCAATTGCTTGCCTGCATAATCCGGGTCCTCCAGCACCTTGGCATCGGTATAGCCATAGCTCGCAATTACCTGCCAATGATCCGTCAACTGACCAGCCACATCAACCTCGAGGCCCTGCGAACGCACCAGCCCCGCCGTCTTGACCACGCTTTCGCCGCCGATAGTCTCGGAATAGGCGACATTTTTCTTACGCGCGGAAAACAGCGCAACATTGGCGCTCAAGCCCTCCATCACCTCGAATTTGCTACCGATCTCGTAGGATGTCCCCTCTTCCGGGTCGAGATTGCCATAATAGCTAGAGATCGACGATTGGGGCCGGAAAGTCCGGGCCGCGTTGGCGTAGAGCGAGATCTCAGGCGTCAGCTTGTAGACGATACCGCCATTGGGAATGAGCGCATCGCCATTGCTATCGGTATTGGCATTGAAGGGGCGCCCCTTGCCCGCATAGAGATCGTAATACTGGTAGCGCAGACCGCCGACCAATATCCATTGGTCGGTCAGGTGCAGGCTGTCCTGCATATAGACCGAGGCCGTCGATAATTGCTCCGTCTGGTCGCTGTCGGAGGCCGAAACCTTGGTGCATTGCGCCAGATTGCCGTAAACCGGATTGTTAATGTTGAAATTGCTGGAATTGGCGCAACGCAGCATGTCGGTGCGCAGCGTATCGCTGTAATCATAGGAAAAGCCAAACAGCAGGTCGTTCTGCAAACCGCCGATCTCGACTTCTCCGGTCAGGTCGGCCCTGACCGCATGATTGTAGCTGGTGGAATATTGCGTGGCATCGGCGCGGCGCGTCACGGCACCGGTTGCGGAATTATAGCCGGTGACGCGGGCCTGGTTGTCGGAATATTCGTTGCGGCTATAGGCGTAGTTCAGGGACAGTTTCCAATCGTCGCTCAGCTGCCGGTCAATCGACACCTTGGCCAGATCCGATTTGCCATCGGTAATGTTATATTTCTCGTCCAGCCGGGTGCGACGGCTAAGGTCCACCGCATGGCCCGTGGTCAGATCGAAGATCGTGCCACGGTCGAAAGGCACGCTGTAATCGTCGTGCATATAGGAGACGGTAACCTCGGTATCCTCGCCACTCCAACTCAAGGATGGCGCGACCATCCATTTCTTGGTCTCACCGAAATTGCGCCAGTAATCGCTCTTTTGGCCTTCCGCGATGAAACGATAGGAAAAGTCGGTGCCGGCAATCGGTCCGGTCACATCCAGGCCGGAGGTCGATCCATATTTGCCAGCGCCATAACCTGTTACACTGCTATAAACCTCGCCGGAAAACGCGTCCTCCGGCTTTTTGGTGACGACATTGACCATGCCGCCGGGATCGAGAATGCCGTAAAGCGTCGAAGCCGGGCCTTTCAGCACCTCGACCCGGTCGGTGGTGGCGTTGAAGGAAAATGGCAGCGCGGTTTTCATCCCATCGGTCAGGATCGAGCCGTCGCGATTGTCGCCGAATCCGCGGCGAATGACGGCGTCCTGCGTGCCGCCCAATGTGTTGGCCTGGGTAATGCCGCTGATATTGGCAAGCGCATCGTCCAACGATTCGGCGCCCTGGTCCTTCAAGACTTCGCCGCTCACCACATTGACCGCCTGCGGCACATCCAGCAGCGGCTTATCCGTACGGGTTGCGGTGCTGGTGGACAGGGGCTGATAACCGCGCGTCGTTTTTTTGTCCGTCACCGTAATGGTTTGAAGCACCGTCGTGCCAGCCGTATCCCCGGCCTGGCCGGAGGCATCTTCGGCCCTGGCTGGCAAAGCGACGGATGCCAGCAACAGCGCCGCTATCATCCGACCACGGCTTTTGCCGCCGTCACGCATCTGTCTGGTGCCACGCATCGTTCTCGCCGCTTGCCCCACAGCTTTACCCCCAAAATTACAGTGTCATCCGCTTGTTCTCTGGGCTTTTCCAATTGATGAATGTAGTAGTCAACTTTAAAACCCCATGGCAGCCGGGCAAAAAGGCCGCTAAAGCCGCGTATAGACGGAAAACCGATTGGAAAGCCTGCCCTTTGCGGCTGGTATTCAACGGTTTTTGTGGAGAAAAGCCCGGCTCGGACACTGAATGCGGGCGACTACTACAGGATCAGGAGCATAGCCAAGCAATGGGCAGGCAGGGTGAACGGACCGGCAAATCACGGCGCATCGACCGGTATGGCGAGCGGCTGAAAAGGCGCCGCGATCAGCTGTCACCGGGCCTGCTGACCGTCGCCGATTATATCGATGGCCATCGCCATGCGGTGTTGAGCAAATCGGCGCTGGAAATCGCCTTCGAGACCAGCACATCCGACGCAACGGTGATCCGCGCCATTCAGGCGCTGGGCTTTCGCGGCCTGCTCGACCTGAAGGAAACGCTGAAAGCCTATCTGGGCGAGACCGATTCCCCCATCGAGAAAATGGCCGCCACCACCGATGACATCAGCGGCAATAGCGATGCTGCCGTGGATTTCGTGCTGGAAAATCAGCAGACTGCGCTGGCGGCGCTGGCAAGCCCGGAAAACCGGGCCGCCCTTTCCAAGGCAGCCCTGCTGATGGCCGAGGCCCGCGCCATCGGGGTTTTCGGCATCGGCGCATCCGGCATTATCGCCAGTTACGGCGCAAGGCTGTTTTCACGCTCGGGCTTTCCCTCTTACGCTCTCAACACCACAGGAATTTCGCTGGCCGAACAATTGCTCGGGCTTGGCACCGGCCATGTGCTGGTCATGCTGCTGCATGGCCGTCCGCATCGCGAAGCCATGACGGTGATTTCCGAGGCCAAGCGGCTCGACATACCGCTGATCCTGGTGCTGGGACAGGCCGAAAGCGTGCTGCGCCAGCACGCCAGCGTCAGCCTCGTCGTTCCGCGCGCCAAAAGCGAGCATGTGGCGCTGCATGCGCCCTCGCTGGTGGTGATCGAAACCCTGGCGCTGGCGCTTTCCGCTCTCAAACCGGAACGGACGCTGGAAACGCTGAACCGGCTGGTGGAGCTGCGCAGCACCATTCGCCCCGACAAGCGTGGGTAATACGAAGATTCATTAAAAATGAATCTTCGTATTCCTTTTGAAAATATCTCAAGCCTCTGACGCATTTGAGATATTTTCACTTTCTTCAAGGTGAGGATGCGTGAGCATCTTCGAGACTTGGTGTAGTGACTTGATTACGCCGCGTGCAGGCCCGGCGCTTCCTGGCCGGTGCTCGCCACATATTCTGTATAACCACCACCATATTGATGGATGCCATCCGGCGTCAGTTCCAGAACACGGTTGGACAGGGCGGCCAGAAAATGCCGGTCATGGCTGACGAACAGCATGGTGCCTTCATAGGCCGACAATGCCTTGATCAGCATTTCCTTGGTGTCGAGATCCAGATGGTTGGTCGGCTCGTCCAGAACCAACAGATTTGGTGGGTCGAACAGCATGGCCGCCATCACCAACCGGGCCTTCTCGCCGCCCGACAGCACCCGGCAGCGCTTTTCGACATCGTCGCCGGAAAAGCCGAAGCAACCGGCCAATGCCCTGAGCGGCGCCTGCCCTGCCTTCGGAAAGCTTTCCTCCAGCCATTGCAATACAGTGCTGTCGCCATCCAGCACATCCATGGCATGCTGGGCGAAATAGCCGAGCTTGACACTGGCACCAATGCTGACCGTGCCTTGATCCGGCTCGGTCGTGCCGGCAACCAACTTGAGCAGCGTCGATTTTCCAGCCCCATTGATGCCCATGATGCACCAGCGTTCGCGCCTGCGGACCATGAAATCCAGCCCCTGATAAATCGTCCGGCTACCATAGGCCTTGTGGACATTCTTGATATTGATGACGTCGTCGCCGGAGCGTGGCGCGGGCAGGAAGTCGAACGCCACCGTCTGACGGCGGCGCGGCGGCTCGACCCGGTCGATCTTGTCGAGTTTCTTCACCCGGCTCTGCACCTGCGCCGCATGGGAGGCGCGCGCCTTGAAACGCTCGATGAACTTGATTTCCTTGGCCAGCATCGCCTGCTGACGCTCAAATTGCGCCTGCTGCTGCTTCTCATTCTGGGCGCGCTGGCCCTCGTAAAAACCATAGTCACCGGAATAGCTGGTCAGCGAACCGCCATCGATCTCGATGATCTTGGTGACGATCCGGTTCATGAACTCGCGGTCATGCGAGGTCATCAACAAGGCACCATCGTAATTCTTCAGGAAGCTTTCCAGCCAGATCAGGCTTTCAAGGTCGAGATGGTTGCTTGGTTCGTCAAGCAGCATTACATCGGGTCGCATCAACAGAATACGGGCCAGTGCCACGCGCATCTTCCAACCACCCGACAGCTTGCCGACGTCGCCGTCCATCATCTCCTGAGAAAAGCTCAACCCATCCAGCACCTCGCGCGCCCGGCCCTCCAGCGCATAGCCATCGAGTTCTTCGTAGCGGGCCTGCACCTCGCCGTAGCGCTCGATGATCGCATCCATCTCATCCATCCGGTCGGGGTCCGACATGGCGCCTTCCAGCTCGCGCAATTCTGCCGCCACCGTGCTGACCGGCCCTGCCCCATCCATGACCTCAGCGACCGCCGAACGCCCGGACATTTCACCAACATCCTGATTGAAATAGCCGATGGTAACGCCTTTTTCAGTCGAAACCTGACCTTCATCGGGCAATTCCTCACCTGTGATCATCCGAAACAGCGTGGTCTTGCCCGCGCCATTCGGTCCGACCAGGCCGATCTTCTCCCCCTTGTTCAGGGCGACGGAGGCCTCAATGAACAACAGGCGATGGCTGTTCTGCTTGGAGATATTTTCAATGCGGATCATGTCGCTTCAGCCCGGAAAAGATGATTTTGCGCGCCTTATGGCATGACTTGCGCGCCCTGTCGCCTTTTCATGCCGAAGAATGCCTTGAAATATGACTCAGTCCGAGCAGATATGGAGTGACGCTACCGCGGCAATCCCCCCGCAAAGTAACCGGATTTAAAGGAAGAATTTTCTCACAATGACTTTGGAGAAGATTCCAATGAAGACATCACGATTTAGCGACGCGCAGGTTATGGCTATCCTGAAGCAGGCTGAAGACGGCATTCCAGTTGCCAGCTTTGCCGGGAGCATGGGATGAGCGATGCCAGCGTCTACAAGTGGGGAGCGAAGTTCGAGGGCACGGATGCGTCCATGGTCAACCAAATTAAGAGTATGGAGGACGAGAACCGGCGGCTGAAAAAGATGTATGCTGAACTGAGCATGCAAAACGATCTGCTGAAGGAAGCTCTCGAAAAAAAGCGCTGAGGCCGTCTCAACGCAAGGAGATGGCCATGCAGGCGGTTGAGAAGCTTCATATCAAAGTCGCGCTCGCGTGCCGGACGTTCGGGATCAGCGAGACGTGCTACCGCTATGGATGCAAGCTCGACAGCGAGAACGAAGACATCGCCGACTGGCTGCTGCGTTTGACCGCAGCTCGCAAGGCGTAGGGTTTCGGCCTGTACTTCCCTTATCTACGTAACATCAAGGGCTTCGGCTGGAGCCATAAAAGGGTTTACCGTATCTATCGTGATCTGGAATTGAATCTGAGGCTCAAGGCCAGGAAGCGCCTGGTGCGGGAACGGCCCGAGCCACCGGCAGTGCCAGAACAACCCAACCGGACCAGGTCGATGGACTTT
This sequence comes from Agrobacterium vitis, assembly GCF_013337045.2. NCBI lineage: Bacteria > Pseudomonadati > Pseudomonadota > Alphaproteobacteria > Hyphomicrobiales > Rhizobiaceae > Gillisella > Gillisella vitis. The sequence goes on along the minus strand of NZ_CP118259.1, from coordinate 241,974 downwards.
ATGGCCGATCAGCTCGCTGACGGTCGCTCGTTCCGGACACTGAACGTGATCGACGACTTCAACCGCGAGGGGCTCGGCATTGAGGTCGATTTCTCATTACCAGCCGAGCGGGTCGTCCGGTCTCTCAACCGGATCATCGAATGGCGAGGAAAGCCGGATGCCATTCGGGTGGGCAACGGCCCGGAATACATAAGCGGCACGCTTCTGGCATGGGCGTAGAAGCGAAACATCAGCATCGCCCATTCCAGCCGGGTAAGCCGCAGCAAAATGCCTATATCGAGCGTTATAACCGCACGGTTCGGCATGAATGGCTTGGATGCTTCATGTTCGTACCATCAAGGATGGTGCAAGATCACGCCACACGCTGGATCTGGACATGCAACAATGACCGACCCAATATGGCCATCGGCGGCATGACGCCAAGGCAGAAACTAAAAATGGCAGCCCAAATTCTACTGATGAGCCCCGTTAAAAAAGGGGGGATTACCATGCGACAAGCCAGGTAGCTTGAAAGCCCCGCAAGTCGCGCTTCAGCGTGAACTCACAATCTTATAATTCCGGTGCTGGATAGTGCTCAAGAAAAAACACCTCACCAACTGGGCATGCTGGATAAATCCATTCGGCCCAATTTTCCTTAACCCACGCAGTCGAAAGCATTTTTGTGCCTGTCAAAATTGCTTCAGGTGGCGGCCTGACAAAGGTATGGCCAGCACTATATCCGGTCGCTACCATGATCCCCAGAGGTCGTTCAGATACGGAAGTCTCTACGACCATAAAATCCACGACATTCTCATATGGATACTGTCCGCGTACCCGAAAAATCGCACCACGGGCGATCGCTTCAAAATTGAGCTCTATAAGTTTCTGCATCTAAATCTTCAGATCGTGTCTGCCTTTTGTGTCCGGCTTTCCTGTTTGATTACCGTCAATGTCAAACTCTCCTAAATGTTTACCCCTTTTGTCTGCTTTTTCGAATCTACCCTTTTCAGTATCTATTGACCAATATTCTTTCTTCTTATCTTTATATACATCTCTACCATTTACTTTACTTATTTTTGCATCTTTCTGCCATCCATTTTTAGAGGCAACATCTTTTAGAGTATCCTTAATTCTAGCTACCCTTTCACCCGTACTATAACCCTGAATGCTTTTTTCAAAATCTTGAGCATTATCATAGCAGTTGCCATTATGTACCCAAAGCGCTGTTTTGCCTGCAAAAAAAGTATGGTCTTTTTCAATCTCAAGATTAAAGGCATGCAAAGGCTTAGAAGATAAATATTTATGTGCACTAATCCTTGCAGTTTTTCCGCCAGATACCACCAGAAGCTGCCCAACGGAAAGACTTCTCGCACGCACAAAACCTACGCCATCTACAAAAAACGGATGGCGACCATCGGAAAGAATTGTCTCCGTGACATCTGTTCCATTTTTCTTTTTCGTCACGGTCAAAATGGTGGTGTCTGGATCGACGTTCTCATAAGTTTTGAGAACTCTCTGAAAATTCTCCTTGCCAGACCCCTCATTGCGGGCAAGGACAAAATCGCCAACCTTAATTTCGGAAATAGGAACTAGGCCAAATTTAGTAACTACAGGAGTTTCAGGTGCTAGACTGCATGCTACACCCCACATCTCTCTAGCAACTTTGCGCTCAACGGATATTCCATCCTCAGCTCTCTTGGCAAGCTTTGCGGCCGTTGCATAATCACCTGGGCCAGGCACTGCACCGAATAACGAAAGGCCAGCACCAACCAAATCACCCCTCGCCAAACTAACGGCTGCATTAACAGCGTCGATAGGAGCTCCTACGACTGGCGCCATCCCCCCAATGTCCAACGCAGTTTGAATGTCATTCAAAGTGTCTTCAATTGAGGGAGGTTGAAAACCCGTGTTCCAAGATCCATTTCCCATGTGTCCATTCGGGTCGCTCTTGTTGACCGGGTCATTTGACGCATATGCATATCGGTTAGTGCCGACCCCTTCCTTTGTCGGATCCCAGTCATCTGGCGAAATAAAGCGACCAAACCGTGGATCCATATATCTTGCATTGAGATACATGAGGCCAGTTTCGGGATCGAAGCGCTCGCCGATATAGTTTTTCTGGGTGGTCATCGCCTTGTTGGTGGTCTCACCATAGGCGGCATAATCGGTGCTTTCGACGATCTGGCCAGCCATGTTGGTCACGAAGCGGACCGAAGACAGATGGTCACGATGCAGGAAGTAGACATTATTGCCGACAAGCTTGATGTCCATATGCGGATACCGCGTGAAGGCGTTCGCGGCCATGTCGAACTCGACATCCGCACTGTAGTATAAGGTCGTGCCGTTGCTGCCAATCTTCTTGGCGCGCGCTCCGTCGGGACCATAAGCAAAGCTGGTCGTGGAGCCGTTGGCTGTGACCGAGGCGACACGATTGGCGAGGTCGTAGTTCAGCTGGCGGCTGCCGTCATTGATCATATTGCCATTCGGATCATAGCTAAAGGCGACACCGTTGAGCGATGTCGGCGCATGCGGGCGCGAGGAACCGGCTGACGGATAGACAAAACTGCCGGCCAGACGTGAGCGGCTGATCAGATTGTCATTGTCAGCGTAGATGAAGGTTTCGCTATAGGCGGGATTGTTGGCCCGGATGGCTGTAGCGACCCGACCGAAACGGTCGTAGGTATAGGTCCAGTCATTGGCCGTGCCGTCTTCATCAATGCTCGTGATGCGACCGGCAGCGTCGCGGCTATAGGTGGCGCCAAGCAGACGATTACCAGCAGAATCCCGCGTCAGAATTCCTGTGAGCCAGCCGCGGGACCGCGCTCGAACTGGCTCGTCTTTTACAAGGCCGGACACCCACATCTAGGACGCACACCGTTCAAGGTCTTCATCGATAGGTAGAGAAACGGTCCTGTATCGTCACCGGAAAAGTGGAAAGGAGCAACGCTGAAAATAGCACCAAAACAGACCTTGACGCCCCAGAACCAAGCTGCCTGAACTTGCCTCAAAATACTACCCTTTCAGGGAAATATCGACTCTTTAAAATTTTGAAATTATCCTCTAAAATTACGGTATTAAATTTACCCAATAATCAAATGCTTTTTTTATTAAGAGCACATCTGATTTATTTCTCTGCATTCGCAAAGCCAGCACCTCACCTACAGCGGTACTATTCAATTTTACATTTTTAACAAACCCAGAAAGAACAACTAGACCGTGCTCAGGATGTTCATTTTTCTTTTTTATCTGCGTCCACTGCAAAATATTTGATCTTCTTCGAAGTGTTTCAGCCAAATATAAACCAATATCAAACGCCAAAGATCGAGATTCATAGGTTAATTCATATTCGTTGAAATTTCCCGGAAATTTCATATTTTTCTTTATTTCGTCAATTTTCCTTTCATCAATCCTTTTTATTTCAATTTTCTCAGCTGCCCATGAAGCCAAGGTGATCAAAGACTCTGGCTCGAAATCAGCTCTCCACTCCAAAATATCTGCTTTACATGCATCCTCTAATACTTTTATTCGGATTGAGATGGAGCGCAAAAACCATTCTTTAAATTCTGATAGTTTATAGTTATCCATTTTCGTTTGGAGAATATCAAAAGGAGGAATGACAACCGGATATACCATTTTGTAACTACCTTAATGCCGTTCTATATCAATCCCGGCTGCCCGAAGGGCATCCTGAAGAGGCTGTGAAAACCCACCGCGCCCTGTGGTCGGACTGTCAAAAGAATGCCACCTATAACTATCTAAGCCGCTTTGCAATAGATGTGCATCTTTGTCGATCTGTACTCTGTTGCTCTTTGTGAGGCTCTGGTAACCGACTTTGGATTCATTAGCATCTAAACCATTAAGTTGGTCGATAAATCTAGCGCCAAATGGCGTGTTCTTATAAACTTGAGATTGTCCTCCCAAGCTTTTGAGAGCTTGTTCACCTACTTTCCCAGTTTCACCAATTTTTGGCTTAGCAAAGTTGCTTGGTGCACCTCTTATGGAGCCGCCACTTCCCATACCTATTCCAAAAATAGGATCAACTAAAGGATTCTTTATATGGCGGTCATCTGGAGTTCTTATAGTCAATCCATACGGGAAGTGGTTATTAACGTGTTCATCTTCGTCATTGATCCCGTCCGAGTCATGGTCTTCATAACCAAACGGCCCTCCAGCCATTTGCTGCGACATTGGTCCATTCGGATGCTCTAAGTGTCCTGCCCTGTCAATATCGGGACCATCGTGGTCATCATCAGGTGAGCTAAAGTCTTTTTCTTGCGGTGAAAATTTTGTTTCAGTTCCACTATAGGAGTGTCCATTCGGGTCGCTCTTGTTGACCGGGTCATTTGATGCATAAGCATATCGGTTCGTGCCGACACCTGCTTTCGTGGGATCCCAGTCATCCGGCGAGATAAAGCGACCGAACCTTGGATCCATATATCGAGCGTTGAGATACAGGAGGCCTGTTTCGGGGTCGAAGCGCTCGCCGATATAGTTTTTCTGGGTGGTCATCGCCTTGTTGGTGGTCTCGCCATAGGCGGCATAATCGGTGCTTTCGACGATCTGGCCGGCCATGTTGGTGACGAAGCGGACCGACGACAGGTGATCGCGGTGCAGAAAGTATTTGGTACCGCCGACGACCCTGATATCCATATGCGGATAGCGGGTGGCCACACCATTTGCCGAATTGAACTCTACGCTGGCATCTGGATAGAGCGTGGTGCCCTGGGCTCCAGTCTTCTTGAACCGTGTTCCATCAGGACCGTATTCAAAAGACGTGGTGGAGCCGTTTGCCGAGACAGCATACACGCGGTTAGCCAGATCATAATCGAGCTGCCTAGCCCCGTCCTTGGTCAGGTTGCCATTCGGATCATAGCTAAAGGCGACACCGTTGAGCGATGTCGGTGCATGCGGGCGCGAGGAACCCGCCGATGGATAGGCGAAGCTGCCGGCCAGACGTGAGCGGCTGATCAGATTGTCATTGTCAGCGTAGGTGAAGGTTTCGCTATAGTCGGGATTGTTGGCCCGGATGGCTGTAGCGACCCGACCGAAACGGTCGTAGGTATAGGTCCAGTCATTGGCCGTGCCGTCTTCATCAATGCTCGTGATGCGACCGGCAGCGTCGCGGCTATAGGTGGCGCCAAGCAGACGATTACCAGCAGAATCCCGCGTCAGAATTCCTGTGAGCCAGCCACGCTCAGGCGAATAGCTGAAGGTTGTCGTTACGCCATTGGCATAGCTGATAGACGCTGTCTGCCCATCCGGCATATAGGTCGTGCTATTGATGTAGCCGGGGATCGTTAGCAACTGACCCTTGCGGTCGTAGGTCCAGTGACTGTTGGCGTCACCTACACTTAAAGGTGTCGGACCGTTGTAAAACCTATAGACCGGTTTCTGACCCTGATCGTACCAGTTCCACTCATCGGATTCGACACCGGTGATATTGGAATATTTCTGAGCAGACAGGCCACTCGCCGCATAATTGAAGACCTGAGTCGCCGTCGGATTGGTCGATGTGGTCAACTGGCCTCGATTGTAATAGCCATTACGCTGTTCGTCATAGGTATTCTGTGCAAGTACGACACCTGGATCGCCAGCGATATTCCGATTATAAGCCATTTTTCGGATAACGCGGCCAAGACTATCGTAAGCTATCGTTATAAACGCTCCGCGGGCATCAAGCTGCGCGTTGAGACGGTTCGCATTATCATAGCTGTAGTTCCAGAACCCTAGGTCGGGATCGCTGGCAGAAAGGCGATTACCCAGCAAGTCGTAGGCATAGCTCCAAGTCGCACCATTATTGTCCTGAACCTGGATCATTCTATGGGCATCATCGAAGGTTGCGGCATGGATCCAGCGCGCAACGATACCTCCGTCCGTGGCGGGGGCCGAACGCTGAACAATGCCGACCGTATCGCCCGCCGTTGACGTGAACGTCTGGGTCTGGATGCCGATCTCATCGGTGACGTAAGTTCCGAAGATCGTGACATTCGAGGATCTGTCGATTGAGCCGACAAGTGCATAGTCGTAGATTTTTGCTGTTCCATCTGGATTTGTCGCCCTGAGTGGGCGTCCATTCCAGTCGTAGGTGGTCGTGGTTGAGTAGGCTGTCGCGCCTTCTGCGAAGGGTCGGGTGACGCGGGAAATGTTGCCGCGGGCGTCGTAATCCGTGTCGACGATTGTTGACGGGTTGATGGAGTCGCCGAACGTATAGGTTCTGCGGATACGGCCCAGGCCATCAAAATAGGAATCGACCTGCGAATCGCTGGCACCATTCGGCATGCTGGTCAAGTTAGCGATGTGCTGCGACGATGTTCCCCAGTTGTAGTAGGCCGTGCGTTCATAGGCGCCAGTGACCGCGTTAATTGACTGGGTCTGCCGGCAGAAGGCGTCATAGGCGTAGCCGGTCCCGACACCGTTAAAGTCATAGGTATTGGCAGGAGCCGAGCAAATTCCATTATAGTTCGCGGTCTTCAACAGGCCATTCTGATAACCTGTGCCGGTCAGGAACTGGTGATAGATGTCGTCGTAACTGTAAGTAATTTTGTCGCCGGCCCCATTGGTTTCGGAGACCTTGTTGCCATAGCTGTCATAGGTGAAGGTGTTTGTCTGGTAGTTATTTAGATCGACGTAATCACGGCGTGTGGTTAGATCGCCTTTGGTCGGCGAGGCCCCAAAATCCAGACCGTCATACGCGTAAGTCTGATAGCTGAGAAGCGTACCACTGGTTGTTGCGCCCTTGTAGCTCGCTTTGCCGCTGAGAGTCGAGACGATATAGCTTCCAGGGTTGTAGGCTCTGTGAGAAACTGTTGTTGTTTCGTCACCGTTGACGGCTGGCCTGCCGAAGTTGGTTTCCTGAGCGACATTCCCATAGGTGTCGTAGGCCCATTCGGTTCTGAGGCGCAGTGCCGCTGCCTTTTCTGTATATTGCGTCTCTGTCGCTTGTTTCAGTGCGGTGTAGGGTATGGAGGCGTTGTTGGCTGTGTAGTTATTGGAAACCACTTTACCGGCATTGGCATCATCACCAGTATAGGCGACGGTTGCAGGCAATCCGACGGTTGCCATATCCTGGAGGTATGTCGTCTTGACGGTGTTGCGTGTGGATTGACCGTTGGCGAGCGGGAGGGTCTTTGTGACCTCGCCAAAGCCCATGAACTTGCGCTTGGCGGGCAGATAAAGGCCCTTGGCATAGGAATAGTCGGTGGTGGCCACCGTGCCATGAGCATCGTCGAGTGAAATCGAGCTGACGGTCTGGAGCGCGAATGGAAGATAGGTGTTCTGCCATTTGGTCGAAGGCGTATAGCGCACCGAGACCTTCGCCCCCTCTGGCGTCGTCATCCCCGTCATCAGATTGGGGAAGTCACCCGTCGATCGACCGTAACTGACATAATGAGGCTTTCCTTTAAAGGCCTTAGTGCAATCTGGACCGTGATAGGTATAGCTACCATCTCGTTGATTATATGTACGACCTCCGCAGGCTATATCCGGCGCGCTTAACAGATCAGAAAGACCATCTCCATCGAAATCGCCGATGGTCGCAAAACTACTGTTCAATTTAAGACTATCGAATGCAATATAAGATTTATTGGCCTTATTCCGTATCCGCATGAGCAACCAGTTTCTCGCGCCATAAGCATCATAATCTTCAGTGCTTTTAACCCCAACTCCAACCTCTGATTTCTGATCGCCGTCAACATCTGACGCGAAAATGCTGATGGCACTGTAATATGTATTGTCTGCGCTTGCTGGCGTATAAGTTTTGCCATAGCTCCCAGTCCATGCCTGATATGTCTTGCCATTGAAGAGGTACCCGGAAACGGAAACGCTATAAGACGGATTTCTGTAATTATTGTCACTTGTGTTGCCAGCGTCGTAGACAACCGAATATTGAACCAGGTCGTCCAGGCCATCGCCGTTGAGGTCGATGAACAGGCAGTTTCTGACGCAAGGGGAACTGAGCAGCTTGCGCTTGACCCAAACACCGTTTTCAAATGAGTCGGCTCGTAAAGAGGTGTCACCTGTGTACATTCTCTGGATGCGTCCATCGCCGAAAAGTTCAGCCATGCCGACCGTCTGATCCGTCACTTTCACAAGCTTGTCCGTACCGCTCCCATCGTAGTCAACCGGCGTCTTGTACTCAGCGCCCAGGCCGCACAGCGCTTTTGTTGCACTGTTGGTAATCATTGCATCGCCGGAGGTGGCGCTGCAGGTATTTACCTCAACGCTAAAGCCTGTGCTGTTCCTGGTCAGGACGACTTCATCGCGAATTTTTGAATTGTCCCCCCTAAGCAACATTTGCTTGCCGGTTTCCCCGGTCCGAAACCGTCCAACGTGGAATTTAGGTGCAACCTTCGTGCATTTAACCGCTGACATGTCAGCAATGGCAAAGCTCGTCGAGCCGGCCTGGCTGAATACCATTCCACAATCGCTTGTCAGGATTTCGGAGACACCGTCATCGTCGACATCGACTGGAATGTAATTTGGAGTAAGATCTGTCCACATCGGCCTGCCCATGATCGCGCTTGTTGACACGGTCTGGCTGAAGTCGGTTCCGTTTGCATAAGAGAATGTTGTTGCGGGCAGAGAGGTGCCGCCGGTAATGGCATTGACATTGCTGAGCGTCAGGTCGGAGCCGTACTTCTGTACTGAAACGAGACGTGAGGCATCGTTCTCCGGCGCCTGATCGTAATTGAGAGCGTAGCCGCTGATGGTGCTGCTACCAGTCTTGACGACGATGGTCTTCAGGCGACGCGTCGTCTGCGACAACGAGTTGCCGTTTGCCATGATCAGCGGATCGGGCCGCGCCTCGTAGAAGAAGTTGACTGTCCGGTTGTTGTAGCTGATCACCGACGGATAGCAGACAGGAAGCGTATCGCAGGTGTAGCTGTAACTGGCCGTGTTGCCATGGGTATCGGTAACGCTTTTGACCAGCCAGCGGTAATTGGTCGCCTCGACAGCTGTGCTGGTCGAACCCACCAACGATGCGGTGGAGGCCAGTACCGTCTTGGTGCCGTCGCGTGCCGTGATCTCCCAAGTGTTGGAGGAGGATACGTAAAGGATCCGCAGATAGTTCTCGGTCTCGCCAACCCAGTTGCCGCCAACCTGGCAGGAGACACCGGCATTGTTGGTCGAGGTGCAGCTGGCCAGCGGCTCACCGTTGAGCATGTAGACGTCGTTGGCATCATAGGCAGGGATACCGCGTGCAGGTCTTGCACGCTCGATAACGGCCACGCCTTCCAGACCCCAGCCATAGCCAAGCCAGCCTTGATAAAGGCCACTAACCTTGGTGCGGCGGGAGCTATCGTACTTGAAGGACAGTTTAGGCTCTACACCAAAACTCTTGGGCACATCGATCGGATATTCCTGGACGAAGGCACCGGAACTGGAGACATCGCTAGCCTTGGGGGCGACAGCAACCTGCTGTGGATCTCCAAGCGCTGTATCGGCATATGCAACTTTACTTATAAATAAAAAAAGGCATGCAGAAGCCACGGCCAAAGCAACGGTCCGTCCGATCATCATGTAAGCGTCCCCACGCTAAAATAGAAATATATAAAATCTCAAATATCACTGCTATCCCCAGCAATGACAGTCGGACCGTATTCAGGATTTTGGAGATGTAAAGAGGGAAGGAAAAATATTATTTACAAAACGACATATAGTTATAAACTATAACAATTTTTACCGGGAAATTCCAAAATTAAACTGTGGACCAAATACACGGCAGCAAGGATTCAGACTCCTTATTCCACAATCATAACGATAGGGTTGCAGGGGCATAGGGTGGGATCATGCGGTGGATATCAAAAGCGTTGTTTTCAGCCTATCGGCTGTTTTGTTGTTTGGCTGCGCGTCTGAAAACAGCAACGACCGCTGGGACTCGTTGATGGAAGGTGTGGGCACGGATGGGCGTCAACACACGGTCATCGCCTCAAAATCTGCTCCTATCCGGCCTTCTAACGGTGGACAATCCGTTTCAGGCTTCGCCGTTCCCGGAACGGGTCAGTTTACCACAGCACAGCAGCCTGGTGTCGTGGAAGAGACCACATCAGGTGGCGGACAAAGCTACACAATCAACCTGGTGAATGCGCCCGTTGCTCAGGCCTCAAAACGGGTTCTGGGCGACATCATGGGCTATACCTATGTTATCGACCCAAATGTGTCGGGAAACGTAACCGTTCAAACCAGTGAACCCGTCGATAAAAAAAGCCTTCTGAACATCTTTGAAGTGGCTTTGTCGATGAACAACGCTGCTCTTGTTCAAAAAAATGGTCAGTATGCCATCGTTCCCTCCAGTAGCGCCCTCTCCAACACCTCCGTTATGTCTGGCTCTGCATCGACCAAGGGGCCCGGAACCAAAATGGAAGTCATTCAGCTGAAATACATTTCGGCGGATGATATGAAGGACATCATCGAAAAAACCGGACGCCCGAATGCGGTCCTGAGAACGGATCCAGAAAGAAATTACATCATTGTCGCCGGTGACGGCAGTGAGCTCTCTGCTCTTCGCGACACGATTGGGGTATTTGACGTCGATTGGATGAAGGGAATGTCGACGGCGATCTATCCTTTAAAGACATCAAAGCCTCAGGACGTAGCCAAGGAACTCACCTCTGTGTTCGGGGCGGGGGACGGGCCAAATGGAAAGGTGATAAGATTTATCCCGAATTCCAGATTGAATGCTGTCCTGGTTATTACCTCAAGACCGGCTTACCTCAGCAAAATTCAGGCATGGATCGCCAAACTCGACGCTGTTGCTCAAAACAATGACGAGCAACTTTTCGTCTACCAAATCCAAAACCGGTCCGCCTCTGAATTAGCGGAGGTCCTGCAGAACGTCATAAACCAGAAAGGCAAGGGAGCGGAATCAAAAAGCAATGTAGCGCCGAATCTTGCAGCCACGGCTGACACTGCAACATCTTTGGCGACGACAAACGGCGACATGCTGGCTGAGGTCGCTGGCATGAGCACCGAAAGCGTCCCGAAAATCGTCGCCGACAACCAGAACAACTCTTTGCTGATTTCAACGACCCCACGCCAATATAAGCGGATAGAGCAAATTCTCCGTCAGGTCGATGTGATGCCCGTTCAGGTTTTCCTTGAGGCCATCATTGCCGAGGTCACTCTGAATGATCAACTTCAATTTGGGATACGGTGGTATCTCGATCACGGTGCAAACGGCGTTGGTTTTTCCGATCTTGCTTCAGGCGCGGCATCCGCAGCCTATCCTGGCTTTGCCTGGACACATATTTCCGGAGATGTACAGACAGCCTTGAATGCGCTGTCCACGGTGACGAAAGTCAAAGTGATATCTTCTCCGAGCCTCATGGTGATTAACAACCAGGCAGCGACACTCCAGGTCGGCGATCAGGTGCCGACCATCACGCAGTCGAGCACCAGCACGACGTCTGCCAACTCCGCTATCGTCAATTCGGTCGAGTTAAAAGATACGGGTATCATTCTCGCCGTCACGCCGCGTATCAACACGTCGGGGCGCGTGACGCTCGATATCAAACAGGAAGCAAGCAACGTCACGCAAACAACGACGTCAGGCATCGACAGCCCGACGATCCAGCAGCGTAAGATTTCCACCCGCGTTGTCGTGAGTGACGGTGAAAGCATTGCCCTCGGTGGACTTATTCAGGAGCGGAAAAGCATTGCCGATAAGAAGGTTCCGGTGTTCGGGGACATTCCTGTATTAGGTTCGGCATTCAAGTCCAAAACCGACACGATTTCCCGCACAGAACTCGTCATCTTTATAAGACCGAGGATCGTACAGGATGTCCAACAGGCCCGAGACATCACCGCTGAATTCCGTGGTCAATTCGAACGGGGGCAATCGCAGACCAATGGTCAGCGAATGCGTCAGGACATCAAACGGATCGCACAATGACGGCCTTTGATTGGATGAACGTGTTGTTCGTGGGGCAATTGCTCGTCATCAGCGCGGTTGACATAAAGACGCTGCGCATCCCCCAGGTGTTTAGCCTTTGCCTCGGGGTGACTGGTGCTACGATTTCTTTTTTGCAAGGATTTAGGACATACACCGATGTTGGATTGTCGGTCTTTGTCTTCGGCGGACTGTTTTTGATCATCCGACTTGTTCACAGCAGATTGACGGCGCGTGTTGGCCTAGGGATGGGGGACGTTAAACTTGCAGCTGCAATCGGTTGCTGGATTAAATTGGACGCGCTCGCAATGTTCCTGGCGATTGCCAGTTGTTCGGGACTTTTCGTGGTCTTGGCAGCAAAGGTCAGACGGCCAGCCTTGAATCTGCGGACGTTCCGGCTTCCTTTTGGTCCCTTCCTCTGTGCTTCCGCAGCCAGTGTATGGTTTACGCAATAGATGGCTATCGACTAGCCTTTTCACCAGGTGGCATTCATGCAAGCGATATCAGCCGACATCAAGACGAACAGATCCAACCAGGATGAAAGCTATTCGGACGCAGGATTTTCCCTCGTCGAATTGCTTGTTGTCGTCGCGATTATGGGGCTGTTGATCGGCCTTGTTGCGCCTCGGGTGCTACGTTATCTCGACACGGCAAAAGTCGAGAGCGCAAAGACACAGATACACAACATTCAATCGGCCCTGGAACTGTATTACCTCGATACCGGAACCTATCCTTCGCAGAACGAGGGACTTTCAGCACTTTCCGTAGCGCCTGCCAGTGCGAAAGTCTGGAACGGTCCGTATCTGAAAGGCGCTGATAGTCTCAAGGATCCTTGGGGGCATGCCTACGTTTATAAGCTTACAGAAGCAGGCCAGGGACCTCTTGTGATTTCTTTTGGACGCGACGGAAAAGAAGGGGGCGATGGTGAAGATCACGATCTTCCCTGATTGGATCACGTCCGGCGCAGGGCTTTGGTCTGATTTGTGCGACGGACTAGCATATTTCAGCGCAGCTTTGCGTCGAACGGATCAATCCTTGCAAAGCGAAGGCGATCTGGGTGTTTTAGTGACACATAGCGCCATCACTAAGACGGGCGCGAAACCTCAAGAACGGCGCTCGGCACGTGGTTGGCGAAGGCACATTCGGGCGATTTCGGCAACGATGGTCGATGTCGTTCTAGATGAAGACGTCGTTGTAAGGCGCGATCTTCTTGAGCACAGGCTGCCATCGTCGATTTTGCTGCCGATGGCCGAACTGGACATTTGCAACAATACGCCTTTTCGGCCCGAAGCGGTTGTTACCATTTTGGAGCGGTTTTCCTCCGAGAGCGCCGGGAAAGGCTACTTCCTCGCAAAAAGACGAGTTTTCGAGAGACTCGACACGTTTCTTTCCGATAACAAGCTGAAAGTTCGCCGCATATTTGTGAAGCATGGTTCGCAAACTTATCGGGTAAAGGCGACAGCCGGCCTCCCGATCAAGCCATCTGTTGTTGGTGATATGATGCAGATGTCGCGACGGTTTCTCATGCCAGCCTTCATCTGTCTTACGATCGCCGCCGCAGCATTTACCTTCAGCATTCGTGTAAATGCGCGACTTTACGAATTGCAATCTGCGATAACTGAGATTGAACCGAAGGCGAAAGCGGCGCGAAAGATAATCGACACAAGCCAAGAAAGGAGAAACCTCGTCGTCGCGCTTCGGGCACGCAGCGTTACCAATGGCGATGTGTTGAAGACAGTCGAGGCGCTGACACGTACATTGCCAGATGATACTTTTTTGACCGAGCTAAAAATTGCCGACGCCAAGGTTGAGATTGCCGGCCTTTCGAAATCGGCAGCGTCGCTTCCCGGACGACTGCAAAAGACCGGCTCATTCTTTGATGTGACGTTTTCCTCCGGTATCGCTCGCGCAGTCGGATTTGATGCGGATCGCTTTTCGATGAGCATGAGGCGTTAAACGATGCGGCAACGGTTCACAGCGTTGGTTCTCAGTCTGGACATAGGACAGAGGCGTTTGATCCTCCTGATATGTGGCCTCGCCGCCGCTATATGCGCTCTATCGATTGTTTTTGGTGCGATTGAGAATGCAATTTCAGGTCTTTCGCAAATCGACGACGCTCGCCGCCGTCTGGGTCTCTACCAGACGATTATAGCATCTGCAGAGCAGCTGAAACTGACGCCGACCGAGCCGACAGATCAGGTCAGCGGGCTAGTGTTCCGCGGCGAAACCGATGAAATCATTCGTGCGGAGATCAATGGCATCCTGAAAGCGTCGGCAGCGCGGCACGGTTTGCAGATCAACACGATCAATGACATTCCGTCCAAGGCATTGCCGAACGTCAAGTTAGTTGGACTAAGGGTCAACGCTTACGGTTCGTTCGAAACTATACAATCCGTTTTGCTTGAGCTTGAGCAAACAATCCCTCCCGTGTTCATCGGCTCGTTGACGCTGGGCTCCAGTTTTACACCAGGCGGTGTGGAAGGTGATTTGAATATCAATGTCACACTGGATCTCTTCGGTGCGGCAAATACCTTCCCGCCCGGAGATAGGTAAAATGCACCAGCGTCAGATTCTCATGATAGGTGCTTTCGGCCTCGCAATTCTATCGCTCCTCACAGCGATCGCCTTTCCGATCACCATATCTCCGCTTCAACCAGTATCAAAACGGGAAACGACGTCAGCGACATCTGCCGTCGGTCCAGTCGATCAGGAACTCAATCTCCTTGAAATAACTGCTCGTCCTTTGACGTCTCCCACGCGCCGGCCGTTTGTAAAACCACAACCACCGCCGATGGTCGTTATGGCGCCGCTCGTCGACACAGGAGCCAATAATGCTGTCTTGAACGCACCTCAACGCATGGCGCCCGACATCAATTTTGAGCAAAATCTGAAGGTTCTCGGAATATCCGGTGACGATCGGATTTGGATGGCTTTATTGGCGTCGGCAAATGGCGAACTGCGATGGTTGCAGGTTGGGGACGAATTTGCGGGGGCAAAAATCGTCCGCATTAACAGGAACGCTGTTGAGCTTCAGCCGGTCAATCTGTCCACTTCGGCCGTCACTCTTTACCTCTACCCCGACCTCACCAAGTGCGAAAGTTGTCCCTGAGAATGGCTTGGTTCCTTATTCCATCACGAGCCTGGAAAATCGGCGCAAAAAGCGGTGATGAGGGATTTGCACTCGTCGCCGTTCTGCTGTTTGTCTTATTGATCGCTTCGGTCCTGGCAATACTTTCGCAGACGAACAGGGTCTCCGTTTCAGCTGCGATATCTGCACAGGAACGTTTTGAGATGGGGCAACAGATCATCGGCGTAGCACGGGTCGCCTATCTCTTTGAAGACAAGCGGAGACCTGGTCAGGAGTGGTGGCAGTGCAAATTGCAAAAGTCTGACCTTCTCGTCTCCTTTCAACAAACAGCGAGCCTTGTTGACTTGAATGCCGGTCAACCGCAACAAATCACCAGGGCCTTTACTGCTTTGGGCAGAAGTGAAGATTTGGCGAATGCGACAGCACAGCGACTGGCTGGCATAACCGACGCATCAAGCGGGGGAGCGGGACAATCCATCCAACAGGGCACTCCATCCAAAGAATTCCTGTCGGTCGTCGATCTCGAGGACATCATCACGATGAGCGACTTCGAGAAATCCTTGGTGCCATTGATTTTCACGGTCGACAATAAAACTGGTGGCATAAGCCCAGCTTCATTGGATGTACGTTTGGCTCGCGCTTTATCCCAAAGCAACACGGATTTGGTTTCCGCCTTTAATGCGGAAAGCGCGACAGTTAACATTATCGAATTTTCTCCAGGTCGCGACTTTGGGACCCAGTATACATTTGTGTTGTCCTTGCCTTCTGGCAAAGCCCGTGTTCCCTTCGTGAAGCAGAAAGTTCAGCGGCCAATTACAAAGGTGGCTCGAGATCAATTGATCCTGAGCGTCGCTTCATGCCCCGGCGAGCTTCAAACCTTGCTGAAAGGAGGGAGCTGAATGGCGGCACAAGCTGGATATGACAGCTTTTTTAAGTTTCTTGAAGCGGAAGGGGGACTGGGAAACGAGTCAATCAGCCGACTGAAGACGGCTGTAAGGACAAGCCGACTACCTCTCGATGTCATCATCACTGAACTGGGTGTGGCAACGGATGTCAGGCTGGTAGAATTGCTGTCCGGCTATCTCCGTAAGCCCGGTATATCGCTCGCAAGCCCAAATGAAGCACTGCTCGCAGACTACAATCTGGACTATGCTCGTTCTACAGGTCTTCTGCCGGTCGAGGTCGTGGATAACCGCGTGGTGATGGCTATGGCCAATCCTCTGGATCAAGGCGCAATATCTCTCAACGAACTGTACTTCGAAAAGCCCATCGATGTCAGAGCCGCTACCCGCAAAGCGATCCAAGATGCTGTGGAGGTCTTGAAACGTGAGACCGAGATGCCCCTTGCAGCTCCGAGGATAGAAAGCCAAGCGATGGAGAGCGATGATGTCGCCCGCTTGAAAGATCTTGCGCTGGAGGCACCCATTGTAAATCTCGTGACACAGATGGCTCAGCTAGCCTACGAGACCGGTTCGACTGATATTCACATCGAACCCCTGAGCGATCAGATCAGGATCCGCAACCGAGTGGATGGGGTCCTTCATGTCGTTCAGACATTGCCCAAACCGATGCTAGCCGGCTTGACGACGCGAATAAAAATTCTGTCTTCTCTCAACATTGCCGAGAGGCGCATTCCTCAAGATGGGCGCATGCGGCTATCAATTCGTGGGCAGGAGGTGGATTTTCGTGTGTCTACTGTTCCCTCCGTGCACGGAGAAACTATTGTGCTCAGGCTTTTGCGCCACTCTGCTGGCGTCACGACACTAGAAGGCCTCGGTTATCGACCGGCTGACATCGACAGGCTTAGGAAGGCAAGTCAGTCGCCGAATGGTCTGATTATCGTGACTGGTCCAACCGGTAGCGGTAAGACAACGACACTGTATGCGCTCATCGCTACTTTGAACCGGCCGGGCGTTAAAATCTTTACCATCGAAGACCCGGTTGAATATCGGATGGAGGGGATTACGCAACTTCAGGTCAATCAAGACATTGGTCTGGACTTTCCAAAGGCTCTGCGATCGGTGCTACGACAAGATCCGGATATTATCCTTGTGGGTGAAATTCGAGATCGAGAGACAGCGCAAATCGCCCTACAGGCTGCTTTGACAGGCCATCTGGTTTTGACGACCCTTCATACCAACGACGCTGTCGGCGCAGTCACACGCTTACAAGATATTGGCGTCGATCCTTATCTCATTTCTGCAACGACTAAATTGGTCATTGCGCAACGCCTTCTACGACGATCTTGCAAACATCTAGATGTTGTTTCGGACGAGAGCTGTGACCGATGCGGAGGAACCGGATATTCAGGTCGCACTGTCGCTTATGAAATTGTCGAGATCGATGCTGAGTTGAAATCTATGATCGACCGACGTGCAACAGAGCAGGCCCTGCGGACCGCAGTTCAAGCGTCGGGCACCAAGTCGCTGAATGCTTTCGCAAACGATCTTGTCGAGCAGAATGTGACAACACGAGACGAGGTGCTGCGTGTCATTCAACAGGATCCAACCGCTGGCTAGAATTTTTGGCCGGGTGCGGACGGATGACATCAGGCCTGGATGGTCAATCATGTCGCAGATAGGTTTACCATGACGGGTTCACGGTTTCGATATGTATCGATTACGTCTGAAGGACGCGAAGAACGCGGTTATATAGATGCTGTTGATCGTTCGGATGCCGCACGCCTGCTTTCGACGAAAGGGCTGCAGCCCTATCTTCTCGAACCGGCGGGAGATGCGGAAAAGGCACATTCTGGCCCAAGACGAGGGGCGTCAGCACGCGCAATGGACGTGGAACGGCTTTTCGCGTCTATACACCTGCTGCTTGGCGCAGGTTTGACCGTCAACGCAGCATTCAAACTGGCTGCCGAAACAGAACCCAAGAATCGATATCGGGCCATCTACGCCGAAATTTACAACGCTGTAGCTGGCGGCCAAAATCTATCGAAAGCTCTTTCGGAACGGCTTGATGTCGATCCTACGGTCACCGCGTTGCTGATGGCTGGGGAGGCGAGCGGACGAATGCATGAAACGGTTGGGGCGATCTCAACCATGTACGCTGACTTGCGCCTTCAACGGTCGGAATTTCAAAGTGCGCTTGTATATCCGGCTCTACTTCTGACCGTTTTGATTGGCGCGCTTTTAGTTATTACGTTCACGTTGGTACCCGCTCTTCAGCCTCTGTTCGAAGGAACGGGCACAACGCCACCTGTATTGTTGGCCTTATTGGCCGATGTCCACAGCATGCTGACAGATAGTCCCGTCCTTAGCCTGCTCACGCTGTTTTCAAGCTTAGCATCATGTGGATGTTTGTTGATGACCGCTGGCGGTCGAGCTTGGATTAACTCTGTCGGACTCAAATCTCCAGGATTGGGGCCGGTCTTGTTAAGCATTGCGCGTTCGCGGTATATGCAAACGTTGTCGCTGCTGCTCGAGAACAAGGTCAATATGGACTTGTCCCTGAATTTAGCGGCGCAGGTTGTTACCCATCCCGCTCTTCGGACCGCGCTCATTCAAGTCAGAGATGACGTCTTGACTGGGCAATCGCTTTCGAAAGCGATTGCAAGTTCAGGGACGCTCGACCGTATTAGCGTTTCATTTGTTCAGGCAGGTGAAGACGCGAACCGATTGCCAAAGGCGCTCGCGGATGCCGCTCGCGCTGTAGACGCGGTTACAAAGCAGAAAATCGATCGCTTCATGACACTGCTTAGTCCTGCAATTACTATCTTTATGGGGCTCACCATTGGAACCCTCGTCGTTTCCATCATGGACTCTCTGCTCAGCATTAATGATCTGGCACTTCAATGAGTTTTTCGGTCGGCAGTCGTTTAGCACGATCAGAGAACGACGGGTTTTCTCTGCTGGAAATGCTTGTCGTCATGGTGATTGTCTCGTTGGCTGTCGGCCTGATTTCGTTCCAGAAAAGTCGCAAAACTCAGTCTGTTGCTGACACCGCTCGGGCGATTGTCTCGGTGCTAAATGATGCGCGGATGGAGGCTGTGATGCGTAAAGCAGAGGTCAATGTCGAAGTGGACCTTCAGACAAGGACGGTGAGTAAAAAAGGACAGGCCTCCGGGCGAGTGCAAATTCCAGATAACGTGGCGTTGGAGGTCAGGACCGCAGACGAGTTCAAGTACGGAAACAGCCGGCGCATAATTTTGTTTTTGCCGGATGGTACGTCATCTGGTGGCCGGATTCGGCTTCAAACCGGCAGTGCCACTGTATCCATCGAAACTCTTTGGCTTACCGGATTGAGCACCTATGACGAAACACATTGACAATACCGTCACCGATGACGGCTTTTCACTGTTGGAGGTTCTTGTCGCATTTCTCATCGTGTCGCTGGCGCTCATCGGATTAAACAAGACGCTCCAAGTGGTTGCCCGGAGCCAAACTCTGATTGCAGATCATCATAAAGCGGTATTGGTCGCGCAACGCATTTTGGACGATCCGAACGTGCTCGCGCGAACCGACGAAAGTCATCGGTCGAAAGACAACGACGATGAGCCGTCTTGGCAGCTACACCGCAGCATAGTCTCAGAAAACAGGGACAGCGGGGTTAGGATCTTGCAACTGGATCTGGACGTATTTTCGGGCCGGACACATCAGATCATTGGCCACTACAGAACATTCCTGCCTGAGGCAATGAAGTGAATGGAACGCCAAACAGGACAAATGGCAAATGACGGAGATCGCGACGCAGGCTTCAGTTTGATTGAAGTTCTTATCGTTCTCGTCCTCATTGCAATGATGACTTCGATCTTGACGTCAGCCATCGGCCAACTTCGAAAAATCGGCGAGATTAATCAGAAGCTGGTATTGCAGCAGGAAGCAGACACACTTGCTGATCAAATCGTTTCGGACTTGCAAACGCCGTTTCGTAGGCCTTTGCTTGTCGCAACGAGCGCTGGCAAGCAAGTCGTTTTTCGCGGATCTGGTGATGCAATCGAGTTTGTCGCAGCCGTCCGGACGGGCTTTAAAAGCCTTGGAGTTCGGCAGGTGCGGTACGATATCATCGACAACGGTGGGCGATTTTCTTTGCGGCGAAGGTTGATGCCCTACCGTCCCGCAGCAGGAAGCGAGGGCAGCGATGTGGTTTCAACTCATATCGATATAATTCAGTTTCAATACCTTGGTGACAAAGAAACTGTTTGGCGAGCGAGCTGGGATGCTGCGAACCAACTTCCTGCAGGCTTGCGGTTTAGTTTGATCCTTGAGGAAGATAAGATCAAAGCCGCGGCAACACGCCAAATTTGGTTGCCCAATGTCTCCCTCTCTCCATGATTTTGCCAGATCTAGATCACGGTGGATTGCAGACAGTGTTTTATTCGTCTTATTGTCAATAAAGATCCATGAGGTCGTTTGTCATTCCCTATTATGGTCCTGGGTCGGTGCGTGCGTGTGACAACGAAACCATCAATGACGCGCGCTGCGCCACAAACTTCGGGTCGAGGCTCAAATAGTGATTAAGCCCATTTTGATTGCTTTAGCCTCATTTTTGATAATGACGGCGCATTCGGTCGCCGAAGACGGCCCTATCCATCTCGTGCCACTGCCAAATGCACATATTTCCTTTCTTGAGGCAAAGCTCCGCATCGATAACGACATAGTACCGCAGGACGTCGATGCAGCTTACGAGGTAAAAAAGATCGCTCACATCGTGCGTGACATGGCCGGCGAAGGCGCAACATCAGCTCAGAAGCTAACGGCGTTGAAAAAGTATTTGTATGAAAGCGGCCCCTGGAACGATTTCCGCCCATACGAATACGATCAGAGCGATCCACTTGGGCGCAACCTCCGTAACCAGCTGCTCTCCACCTATCTCACTACCCGCCGCGGTAATTGCGTGACAATGCCCTTGCTGATGCTGTTTGCAGGTCAGGAAATCGGTTTGAAGATGACTCTGGCCGAAGCGCCATCCCACATGTTGATCAAATATACGGATGATGATGGCAGGACATGGAATCTGGAGGCGACAAGTGGTGGCGGATTTACGCGCGATGTGTGGTACCGGCAGAAATTATCCATGTCGGATGCAGCGATTGCCCATGGCGTGTATCTGCGCGCGCTCGACCACGATGAAGCTGTCGCTTTGATTTCATCGACGCTGCTCGAATATAAGATGGAACAAAAATCCTACGAAGAGGCGATCGTCATTGCCGATGACCTGCTGCGCATCCATCCCAAGTTTGTGTTCGCGTTTGTCATGAAGGGTAGTGCTTATGCGGGTCTTCTGCGCCGTGAAACTACTGGACGTTATACGCAGATGTATCAGATTTCCGAGCCGGATCGTATCAAATTCGACACCTGGTACCGACTGAACCAGGAATCTTTTGCAAAGGCCGAAGCATTAGGTTGGATGCCTGAAGACGGGAAATGACTGAAGCAGTTGCCATCTATCGTTGACGTGCCCCCAATAAATTAGGCCATTTTGAACTGGAATTTTCCGCTTATGATCCCTGCTGGGAAGAAGGGGAGAATTCAATGAAGGCGTCCAAGTTTTCGGAAGCGCAGATCGCATTTGTGTTGAAGCAGGCGGAAGATGGAACGCCGGTTGGTGAGGTTTGCCGCAAGGCAGGAATTTCCGATGCGACGTTCTACAATTGGCGCAAAAAATACGCGGGCCTGATGCCCTCGGAGATGAAGCGGCTGCGGCAGCTTGAGGAGGAGAATGCCAAGCTGAAGCGGATTGTGGCGGATCTCTCACTGGACAAGGCCATGCTCCAGGATGTCCTGTCAAAAAAGCTCTGAGGCCTGCCCGCAAGCGCAAGCTTGTCGACACAGTCAAGGCGGACTGGAAGGTTTCGATCCGGCGTGCATGCTCGGTGTTGAAGATTGACCGGTCGCTCTATGTCTACAAGTCCAGACGTGGCGAGCAGGCCGAACTAAAGCTGAAGATCAGGGACATCTGCCAAACGCGCGTACGCCACGGTTATCGTCGCGTCCATGTCCTGCTCAGGCGTGATGGATGGCCTGTTAATCCGAAGCGAATCTATCGTCTTTACAAGGAGATGGACCTCCAGCTCCGCAACAAGGTTCCCAAGCGTCAGGTCAAGGCTAAGCTGCGAGCCGACCGCACGGAACCTACCCATTCCAACCATGTCTGGGCGATGGACTTCGTACATGACCAATTGGCTACCGGCCGCAAAATCAGGGTTCTGACAGTGGTTGATACATTCTCACGCTTTTCGCCGGTAGTCGATGCGCGCTTCAGTTACAAGGGTGAGGATGTCGTTCAGACGCTTGAAAGGGTATGTCGCCAGGTCGGCTACCCAGCCACCATTCGGGTAGACAACGGCAGCGAATTCATCTCCCGAGACCTTGATCTTTGGGCCTATCACAAGGGCGTCATGCTCGACTTCTCGCGGCCGGGCAAGCCGACCGACAACAGCTACATCGAGAGCTTTAATGGCAAGTTCCGGGCTGAATGCCTGAGCGCTCATTGGTTTATGAGCCTTGACGACGCACGGGCAAAGATGGAGGATTGGCGTAGAGACTATAACGAGTTCCGGCCACATAGCGCGATCGGCAACAAGGTGCCGATATCGCTCATGAACGGCTCATCGGCACCCACGCCGACATGAGCCTTAACCCCGGAAAATTCCAGCTCCCGCTGGCCCAAAATCAGGGGGCACCTCAATCGACGAGCTTCTGCCGTGGCAGTTATCCTGCCTTACCTAACAGCTCCGCAACGCATCAGGCTCAAAAGAGCCATTTTGGACGCGGTTTACTCATTTCAATAATTCATTTTTTCTGGCGTAATTGTCGCGTGCGAGGATGAACTCCCGGCTCCAGACATCAATGGCATGATAGCCGCGATCCAGCATTTCCTGGATAGAAGTGTCTGAGTCTATCTTATCGACTCGAACCCACTGATTGCGAGGGTATTCCGGCCCAAAAGCGTTGATAAGTTCCGTCATGATGGTAGCGTAATGGAGCGCTTCCATTGCCTGCAACGCATCCCGAACGATAGGAGCCAAAGCGCCGGATGAGTTTTCGAAGAACTGAGGAAGGCCGCCATTGGCGACTTCCCCGTCGAAAATAACCGTAGCGTAAAGATAGACATAAGGCAGTCCCGACCGCTCGACCGTCCCCGGAATAAGCTCGTCTTCAATCGAAATTCCGCGCTCTGCCTGCTCAATCCCTTGTTTAAGGAGCCAGTCATCGAGCGAGCCAAGATCACTGTATGGCGCTGTCATGACGACTCCCAACTATCCAACCCACCTACTTGAGGTTGTTGATGCGATCAAATCGCGAAGCCTGCAAACGACTATAGTTACTGTGCCCATTAAAGCCGCGATTATTGTAAAGGTGAGAGCCGCACACCGCTTACGGACTTGAGAGAATTAAATCGGCTGCATCATCTAAGGTGGCAGCGGTCATGTAGCCGTGTTCACATGCCCATTCAAGATGGAGTCGACCTGCACCAGATAAAACAAGAATACTTTCCATGCCGCAATTCCTACCAAGCATAACATCGGCATCCTTATCACCAATTACGAAAGACCGGCTGTAATCGATGGAAACAATTGCCTCAGCCTGCTCAACAAGCCCTGAGCGAGGTTTACGACAGGTGCAATCCTCTTCAGGTCTGTGAGGGCAAACATACCAAGCAGAGATATAAATGCCGTGAGGCGAAAGCAAACTTTCAACCCTATTATTACACTGATTTACATCGGCCAAACTAAAGAAACCACGCCCCACACCAGATTGATTTGTAACTCCAATTAATAGGTACCCAGCTTTCGAAAACTTCGTAAGCCCCTCCACACACCCTATTTCAAGTTCAACATCTTCAGGCCTACTCAAGTAATTTTTGTCGACGATAATTGTACCATCTCTGTCTAAAAAGATCACTTTTTGCGGCGTCTCAATTTTATTGGACATCACCCGGTGTAAATTCATAGGTTAGCCCCTTATCAACAAATTGCTTAACAGCCGTTATACCGAAATAAATATGATATAAAGTGCTGGCCGGAATGTTTGGCCTAACACTTACATCATCCTCATTCAATTGATCATACCAACCACCCTTCAAATTATCTGGACAGTAGTTATTCTTTAATCTTTGGAGGATGTTAGCTACTAGCTGATTTTGAACTGAAGGTTTTATTATACTAATTGACGTAAGCGCCTTCAGAGCCTCGGTATGCGGCCATGATCGACTAGTTTTCAGCAATGATCTACCTTGTTCGTCGATCTGGTCAATGATACGTCCCTCATCATTGCTAAAGCCACTTTTCAGAGCGCGCATCATCATTGACCGTATCGGCAAAGACTGATCTTCGCCACTCAAACTCCAAAATCGTGACAGCAACCAAGACCACTCAAACAAGTGGCCAGGCTCGACAATTCCTTTGTCAAGCGAAGGGTAGACAGTCCAGTCATCCGTAAAATATTCGCACAACGACCCGGTTTCTAAATTTAAAAACTTTGTCACGGCAAGGTCACGCAACTGCCGGCTAAGATCAAGAAACCGTCTTTCACCCGTCGTTTCATACAAGGCAATAAATGCCTCCAACAGATGCATGTGCGGATTTTGACTGCGCTTATCATCAAGTCGAGGCAAACTATCCCAATAGCCTCCGCGTACGGAATCGCTTAAATGTAACTCGAGAAACGACAGCGTTCGCTCTATCGCATCCTTAAAGGACTGACGATTTTCTAGCCTCAAAACCCACGCAAGAGAAAACAAAACAAAGGCGTGAGCGTAAAGATCACGACGATCATCCAACTGCCCTGTCCTCGGGTCAATTGAAAATACGAAGCCACCACGGCCCTCACGGTCTTCATAATTTTGCAGCATCGATTCAACTGCGCAAAGTGCAAGCTCTTTGCCCGCATGACAGTCGCCGTTTAAATATGCTGCGGAAAAAACCACGATTTGACGCGCTTGGACCATCACTCGTCGTTGACTTGTAAGCGGCGAAAGAGAAAAATCTAATTGCTCGTGGAAAGATTGCTTCTCCCTGTCGAAGCCTATGCCAGACCACAACGGCAACGCACAGCATTTCAGCCAATTATTAGCTACATCGGCTTCGCGATTGATATCTGACAAATTTTTAGCCTTCGATGATATATCATCATATGAATACATCAGGTTGCCCCAGGAAATATTCGACATATCGCTTCATTCCAACCTCAAGCGTAGTCAGGGGTTTTTCATAACCAGCAGCTCTTAGCTTTTCCAGAGAAGCCTCTGTAAAGTACTGATATTTTCCCTTCAATTTCGGAGGAAGATCAACGTAGTCGATATGTATTGGTTTTCCTAAAGTGGAAAATATAATTTCAGCTTTCTCACGGAAACTACGCGCAGATCCAGATCCAACATTATAGATTCCTGACAATTTTGATTGTCCGCTCATTAGCCACAACGCAACATCCACGCAGTCACCAACCCAGACAAAATCCCTCAACTGGCCGCCATCAGCATAATCAGGATGATCAGAACGAAACAACTTGGCAGAGCCCTCGCGTACAATTTGCTCATAAAGCTGAACGGCTACACTCCTTTGCGGCCCTTTATGATATTCGTTTGGCCCATAGACGTTAAAGAATTTCAGCCCCCCCCACACAGGAGGAGTTTTTTCTTTTCTCGCGATAGCACCCTGAACCATGCGATCGAAAAGATGCTTACTCCAACCATAAGCATTTAGTGGACGTAAAGAAGATAAGTAGGCATCTTCTTCATTATCTACGAATCCCAGCGACCCATCTCCGTAAGTTGCCGCCGACGACGCATAGACAAAAGGTATTTGATGTTCTGAACAAATATTCCAAAGTTCTTGAGAAAAATTTATATTGTTCTCGACTATTAAATCAATATCAGTTTCTGTCGTCGCTGATATGGCCCCCATATGGAAAATACCAGATATCAATTGTGCGTTGCGCTCGATGAAAGCGGAACCTTCTTTGGGATTAACGATCGATTTGATACGGCGTTTAGCGATATTACGCCATTTGAAGTCATCCGAACCAAAATGATCGATTATCACAATATCATCGCCACGCTGATCGAGCGCTGCAGCAATATTTGAGCCAATAAATCCAGCCCCCCCGGTTACGACATACATTCCATTCTCTCCATTTCGATATGTAAGTTTTCAACGAGTTCCGCTTCAAACGGCAAACACACCACAACGTTGAAAAAATCCGACCTTTACCAAAGATCAAATTTCCCAAATCTCTTCAGCGACATCGGATATCCCGTACCCATCATCTCACTAGGTTCAGAATGAGGAGATTGTTCGGCAAAATAAAACGACTCCCAAAGAGCATCACACCGCTGCGCCACCTTCTGACACTTACAACGCATCACATCTTACAGCAGATTCAATTGGATACGACGGCCCAGCTTCATAAGTTTAGCCACCCGCATGAGCGCGCTCAATTATCGATGTTGTACTATGCCCCTGCTCAAGTGGCACCAGAACGACCTTACCGCCGCGCCCGATAATCAGATCAGCGCCAACTACCGTGTTCACCGAATAGTCTGCTCCCTTAATCAACACATCAGGATCAAGAAGATCAATGATTGATAGAGGGGTATCTTCATCAAAAAGGACGACTAAATCAACGCTGTCGATCGAAGACATGACAACCGCACGAGCGTTCTCAGATTGAACCGGCCTCGAGTCGCCTTTCAATCTACGGACAGAATTGTCTGTATTAAGACCAACGACGAGACGATCACAGGTGGCTCGAGCTTGTTTGAGGAGCGCAACATGTCCTGGATGAATCAAATCGTAGCAACCATTTGTAAAACCAACTTTTAGCCCAGCCTTCTTCCACTCATTTACAATCAACGCCGCCTCATTAATCGGAAATATGTTGTGGCTCAATTTATCACTTTGAACGCGAACCGCCCGGCGTAATTCATGAGGCAAAACCACAGAAGTACCGGGCTTGGATACCGACACTCCCGCCGCCAAATTAGCAATCCTCGCAGAAGCCACAACGCTTTCACCCGCACTCAAGGCAAGAGCCAACGCGGCTACAACAGTATCTCCGGCTCCAGAAACATCAAAAACCTCAGAGGCTGTAGTTGGAATATGAGTGGTTATATACTCACCAACATCGGAAGCAAAAACGGTCATTCCTTGAGCGCTTCTCGTAAGAAGAACTGCAGAAACATCAGTTTTCTCCATAATCAAGCGCGCAGCTCGTTCCGCTGATTCATCAGTGGAACACTGAACACCTGAAATAGCCGCTGCTTCAAGCGCATTTGGTGTAATAACGCTAGCCCCTGAGTAGCGGGAAACGTCGCTGACCTTAGGATCGACAACGACTAGCTTTCCAGTCTTTTTTACCATAGAGATCAGGCGCTTAACCGTACCTTCTGAAAGCGTACCTTTTGCATAATCGGAAAGAACAACGATTTCCGCGTCTTCAAGCTGCTTAGCGACCGACGCGCATATCATATCTTCAATTTCTAAATCGTGCTGAAGGCGAACCTCAACATCGAGACGCATAATCTGCTGCCCGTTGGCGACAAATCGTGTTTTTACAGTCGTTGGAATTTTCGACGACTTTACAATATGAGTTTCGACGCCGTCGCGCGTTGCCAGTTCGCCGCAAATGGCTCTTCCGGCTTCATCATCTCCGACGACGCCAATTAAAACCGATTGCCCTCCCAGAGAAACAACGTTTCTTGCTACGTTAGCAGCCCCACCCAACATTTCCATTTGCGACTTGAAATGCAAAACAGGAACAGGAGCTTCCGGGGAGACCCTTTCAACATTTCCATAAACAAATCTATCAAGCATCACATCCCCGACGACCAACACTTTTCGCCCTTGCCAGTTGTCGAGAGTACTCACATTCAACATGCTGTAATTTCCATATCTAGTTTCACGTCGACTGCTGATCGTCATTTTTTCCCTTATTATAAGGGGAACGTTGCCGGACAGCAATCCCCTGATCAAGGGGATCATTCGAAGAAAAATAATAAATACAACATCTTGAAAGATATTGTTTAATAATGCGGCACAGTACGCAACTCAGGTTTTTTTGATGCGAGTTGGAGATGGTGATGCTGAACCGAACCCGATAATCCTTCAAAATTTTAGTAGAGTCCGACCTATTATTGCTCTGGGACCAAACCTTGGACCGCCGGGAATTAGAGTTTTCCGGCTCTGATCACGATGGCTGGCTGGTTGCGCCACCGGGATTATGCAGGGCAATGGGGACGTTATATCCGATCGCCGAGTGAGGACGTTCCTCGTTGTAGTACTTACGCCAAGTCTCCAACTTTTCGCGGGAATCTGCAAGGGTCAGGAACCAATGGGCGTTCAGGCACTCCGACCTCAGCTTGCTGTTGAACGCCTCGATGAAGCCGTTGTCTGTCGGCTTGCCTGGCCGCGAGAAGTCCAGGGTGACGTTGTTCGCATAGGCCCAGAGGTCGAGATCACGGGAGATGAATTCGCTGCCATTGTCCACCCTGATCGTCTTGGGATAGCCTCGAAGCACGCAGCGACTTTTCTGCTACGTTCGCCATACAAAACGCTCCCGAAGATCATTCGATAATAGTGCTGCGATGATAAGCAATGTGCCAATCACACATCACTAAAAATACATTGCTCGCCTGTAAAACTGGTGTTGTTCAACGCCATGCGAATGAGCTGTCATCGCAGTCAATCTACAATTCCCATAGCGTCGAAAAAATGTCGTTGAATTCGAACCCACTCGTCCGGGTATGGCTCGTGATCCTGTCGGTGCTCCGTATTATACTTGCCCCAGCCCTGAAGCTTCCAGTATTTCGTCATGACATCGAAATGGCTTTGACCAGTTACTTCACCCGCCTTCACAGCCCCCTCATTAAGGAGCGCTCTAAAACCGTCTCCCATGGGACCAGCCAGACAAAGGCCGGGGAGCAATTGACCATCTGGCTCGGGATCGAGCCAGATTTCATGAACCAATTCGTTTTTCATGCAAGTGTTTTACGACAAGTACGATCCTCTCGAAAGAGGTGTGTTTAACGAAAGGGGGGAGAACTCCAAGGAAGCCGCTCCTCAATCCAGCTCTGTTTGTGGCCATTGACGATGGTAGTGAGTGTGGTTGTCAGATAAGCCATTGGCCTTGCGTGAGCCAGTATCGAGAACCGGAGCACGGGTCTCATCCATGAACAGCTTGGTCGAGCGCTTCAGGTCGGCGATAAGCGCATTGAAGACGGGACGCAATTCGAACGCTGCCCTGCCGACCCAATTGGCAAGATTAAAGCGGTCGAGAACGGCGCCCTGGCGGCTTACGGTGCGGGCCTGCCGATACATGAGATACCGGCCTCCATTCAGCAAATATCGCTGAATCACAACGGAGGTCACGGAAGAATTCGATTCGAGTCACAAAATGACGAAAAAGATCTAAAGTCTGTTAGGTTCAAATTGAACTAGACAGACTCCAGATTATCTTGTTTTCATTTGTCTATTAGTGAAAATCGATTTTCACTTTTCCCTGACAAACTCTAGAAGCCCTGGCAGGAGAACAAAAGCTTATCACCAGCCTGCGGCAGGTTTTGTCCGGAGAATGTCGCGGTGTTGACCGTGTAAGCAGATTGGATAGGCTGATAGGTGGAATCAGTTGGATGGTTGGTGTTCGTTACGTGACAAGCCCAACCTGTCGAAGACTCAACCGAGAAGTTAAGGACAATCGTTTGTCCAGTGGTGCACGTCGAAGCGGTGGTGAACCCTCCCACAGTCGCCCCGCCGATGAATGAGCCGGCCACGCATGTTCCGCTTGAAGTCGGCTTGACCCCGGAGGAAATCGTGGCAGGCGCGATGGCGCGGCCCGCAACGGAAAGCTCCCCAGACGAGTTCAGGGTCATCTGCTTGATCGACGTGCCAGCGGAAGTTGACGTAGACCAGGTATGGCCTTTCGGACCCGTCGCATCCGACGAAACTTCATAGGCGTCTGTGTAAGTAGTCCCTGCATCGTTGCCAGTCTGCAGATGGAACGTGCCACGCGCTTGGATGAGGCGGAGCCGTTTCGTATCGGTGCCACCCGATGTATCATAGAACATAACTTGTGGCGACGATCTATTGACCACCAATTGCTGAGCGTTTATTCCGCCGCCGCCATCCACACAAAAGTTCAAGCTGGCGAAAGAACACCTGGCGAAGGCGACTTGGCGGAAGTCTACGCCATATCCTGCATTGACCTCGCCGCTATTTTTCTCGGCCCCGATAAGCGTGCCTGTCGCCGTAATTGGCCACTCATTTACGGTGTCAGGCGTTCCAAACAGAATGCCGACACGGTGGTTCGGGTTGGTCGCGGATGACTGATCATAGAGCCACAACATCGTGTCGACTGCGGAGCCTGCCACGGCATCGTCCGGTTTGGACGAGAACTGCGAAAGCGATTTATACTTGACGGTGGCGCCAGCATTTACCGCCACACCGAATTCGGCCGCCGTACAATTCAGGACGTTGACAGCACCTCCCAGAAGAACACATTCTGGACCAATACCGAAGTATGCGCCGCGAGCGCTAGTCGTGAGGTTCCTTCCACCATCACCTGTCGCAGTGCGGGCGATCGCCGTGCGCGCAACATAGTTGGCATTGGTATTTCCCGAGGCGGTAGGGGCGTTTTGATATAGGAGGTCGTACCCTGCCGAGTACCCGCCATAGGAGTTGGGGCCTCCAAATGTCATTTGATCCGCCCATCCGACGCAGAAGGATGTCCCGCAATTGGCGTTGAAACTGCCGATGTAGTTGTTGTTGGCGAGCATTTGCGTGCCGGGATTGCCAGTGACCACCGTTTGCTCTGTATTAACAGGCCCCTTCAGGGTGCTGGATCCTGTTATGCTCAGGTCTTTGAATGTCGTTGCTGTCTGCGCCGCAGCCATATTGGTAGCGAGCGGGAGCCCAAGAAATATTGCTAGAAAGCGCTTCATCTGTTTTCCTTATTCCTCGATAGCGAAACAGACCGCTTCGTAGTTCAGCCAAACCTCATTCGGTTCCGAGGGTCTTGTTGTAGGGAAATATTGCATTGCAGCCTCTATGGCGGCAACGGGAAGGTTGCCCATATGCCCGAAGGAACTGATATTCTGAGCGGCGACCGAACCGAGAATAGGTCGGGTTTATTTTGAACCAAATACAGCACGCCTGAGATAGTTTTTCACACTCTCGTATGGTGGGGTGAATGCCGTGAGGAGTTGTGTGAGGCGCCTCCATGTTGTTTCGGCCGTCCGATCTTCTGCTTTTCTGACAAAAATCATAGGCTTTGCAAACATCATTTCGATCGGATTAGGATCGAGACTGTAGGTCGGATCAACATTCAGGTTTCCCAAAACGGTTAATCGCTGATTCACAGGCTGCCGTTTTCAGCACGACTGCTGGTCATGGCAATCAACCGGTATGAACGAGAACAAAGTTTCTAACAATTTTAGTGGGATGAAATGGTGCTGCTAGAGAGATTTGAACTCTCGGCCTCTCCCTTACCAAGGGAGTGCTCTACCCCTGAGCTATAGCAGCATCTGGCGAAGCGGTCTGTGCCGCTCCGGAACGAGGGGGCTATTGCCACAGGATGACGGGGCGCGCAAGCAGCAAAACGTGGTTGGGCGAATAAAATAGCAAAACCTTGCCTATCTTCCGGTTTATCCACATTTGCGCTATGACGCCGCCATGACAGACGAGACCGATACATCCAAGGCCGAGCGCGTGGCAGAAGCCAAGCGGATTGCTGCGCTGAACACCCAGGCGCAGGCGGAGCGCCGGCGTGAACGGGCGGCGCAGAAATTGCGGAAAAACCTGATGCGCCGCAAAAGTCAGGCGCGGGCGCGCCGGGCTGGCGGTGCCGATGAAACAGATGGACTGCCCGCCGCACATTTGCCCCAACCGGATGACACTGAAACGTGAAACGGCGAATTGAACGGCTGGCGGTTTTCCTCTAAACACCGCGTGCATTGCAGTGCCACTCATTGCTGTCATGGCGCGACACACTCTTCAAACCAAGAAAGGCGGGGGCAGGCCTTGCCCCCTGATCACTCTTTATGGATCGTATCAGGATTGTCGGCGGCAACGCCCTTAACGGCATCATTCCAATCTCCGGCGCCAAAAACGCCGCCCTGCCCTTGATGATCGCCTCGCTCCTGACCAGCGACACGCTGACGCTGGAAAATGTGCCGCATCTGGCCGATGTCGAGCTGCTGTTGCGCATTCTGGGCAATCATGGCGTCGATATTGCCGTCAATGGACGGCGCGAGCGCCAATCCGGCAGCTATTCCCGCACCATCCATTTCACCTGCCGCACCATTGTCGATACCAATGCGCCCTATGAGCTGGTGTCCAAAATGCGCGCCAGCTTCTGGGTGATCGGCCCGCTTCTCGCTCGTGAGGGCAAGGCTCGCGTCTCGCTGCCTGGCGGCTGCGCCATCGGCACCCGCCCGGTCGATCTGTTCATCGACGGTCTGCGCGCGCTGGGCGCCACTCTGGAGATCGACAGTGGCTATATCGAAGCCACGGCTCCAAAGGGCGGCTTGATTGGCGCGAGCTATACATTCCCCAAGGTTTCCGTTGGCGCCACCCACGTCATGCTGATGGCCGCATCGCTGGCACGTGGCACAACGGTGATCCACAATGCGGCGCGTGAGCCCGAAGTGGTGGACCTCGCCAATTGCCTGAACGCCATGGGCGCGAAAATCACCGGCCAAGGCACAGCCACTATCACCATCGAGGGTGTGACCAGCCTGTCCGGCGCCCGTCACCGGGTTCTGCCGGACCGGATCGAGACCGGCACCTATGCCATGGCCGTGGCCATGACCGGCGGTGACGTGACGCTGGAAGGCACCGATATCACCCTGCTCGACACCGCCGTCGAAGCTTTGCGTCGGGCTGGTGCCGAAGTCACTGCCATCGAGGATGGCATTCGCGTCATCGGTCATGGCGATGCCATCCGCCCGGTCGATATCGTCACCGAACCGTTTCCAGGCTTCCCGACTGACTTGCAGGCGCAGTTCATGGGCCTGATGACCCGCGCCCAGGGCGTGGCGCATGTGACGGAAACGATTTTCGAAAACCGCTTCATGCATGTGCAGGAACTGGCACGGCTCGGCGCCAAGATCACCCTCAGCGGCCAGACGGCCCGTATCGAAGGCGTACAGCGGCTACGTGGCGCGCCGGTCATGGCGACCGATCTGCGCGCCTCTGTCTCACTGGTCATCGCCGGTCTTGCCGCCGAGGGCGAGACATTGGTCAACCGTGTCTATCATCTGGACCGCGGCTTCGAACGTTTGGAAGAAAAACTGACCCGCTGCGGTGCGATTGTGGAACGAATCAGCGACTGACCACGCCTATATTTCAAGCTCTTGAAGCAAGGCTGCCCGTTGCTTAATGACGGCGGGCAACCTATCTGCAAGAGCAATTGCAATAGTGGGGCCATGCGCATGACCGATCTCAAGCTTCTATCGCTGGACGAGGAAGATCTCGCCATTCTCTCTGCCCATATGCAGGATGCGGTGTTCAAGCCAGCTGACGTGGATTATGCGGCAAAGTCCGGGGTGTTTTCGGTCGCCGTCAACCGTTTCGTCTGGGAAAAAGCCGGAAAAGGTGGCGGAATATTTCGCCGCGCCAAGAGCTTCGAGCGCCGCCGGGCCTTACTCACCATCAAGCGAGTGCAGGCGGTGCGCTCCATCGGCATAAGCCAGACGGACAAGGACCAGGTGATGAACCTGCTGGCTGTGACCTTCACACCCAAGGGCGACGGCAAGGGCGATGGCCCTGAAGGCCGGCTGGAGCTGGTATGCGCGGCGGGTGCCACCATTGCTTTGGATGTTGAATGCATTGAAGTACAGCTTGCAGATACCGGCGGCGCGTGGGAAACCACATCAAGGCCCCGGCATCCCGGAGCTTGATGGCCGGAGCCTGAGGAATAGGCAGGCCGGAAAGAAGGAATTAGGCGCAGTGGCAGTTTGGCTTGAGCAGGCATCGGATGATTTCGAAGCGCGGTTTGCCGCATTTCTCACCACGAAGCGGGAAGTGTCCGAGGATGTAAACGCAGTCGTCAAAACCATTATTGACGATGTGCGGGCGCGCGGCGATGCCGCCTTGGCAGAATATTCGCATCGGTTCGATGGGCTGGATTTCGCCGTCACACCCATGCGCGTCACCGAAGCTGAAATCGACGCTGCCTTTGCCGAGGTCTCGCCTGAGCTTATCGATGCGTTGCACCTTGCCGCTGAGCGCATTGAGCGCCACCACGCCCGCCAGATGCCCAAGGACGATATTTACGAAGACGCCATCGGCGTCGGCCTCGGCTCCCGCTGGACCGCAATTGATGCGGTTGGCCTCTATGTGCCGGGTGGCACGGCAAGCTATCCGAGTTCCGTGCTGATGAATGCCGTTCCGGCCCGGGTTGCTGGCGTGCCGCGCGTCGTCATGGTCGTGCCTGCCTCCGGCGGCGCCATCAATCCCACGGTGCTGGCTGCGGCAAAAATTGCCGGCGTGACGGAAATATACCGGATCGGTGGCGCTCAGGCCGTTGCAGCGCTCGCCTATGGCACACAAACCATCGAACCGGTCGCCAAGATCGTCGGCCCCGGCAATGCCTATGTGGCCGCCGCCAAGCGCCATGTGTTCGGCACTGTTGGCATCGACATGATCGCCGGTCCTTCGGAAGTGCTTGTGATCGCCGACAAGGACAATGACCCCGACTGGATTGCCGCCGATCTGCTGGCGCAGGCCGAACACGACCGGGGCGCTCAATCGATTCTGATCACCGATAATCCAGAGTTTGCCAAAGCGGTTGAAGCGGCCGTCGAACGGCAGTTGAAGACATTGAGCCGGGCCGAGACCGCCAGCGCCAGCTGGCAGGATTTTGGCGCGCTGGTCATTGTCCCGAACCTTGACGCCTCCTTGCCGCTTGCCAATCGCATTGCCGCCGAGCATCTGGAACTGGCAGTTGCCGATCCCGATACGCTGATGGCGGGCATTCGCAATGCTGGCGCGATATTCATCGGTCGCCATACGCCGGAAGTGATCGGCGATTATGTCGGCGGCTCCAACCACGTGCTGCCCACAGCCCGTTCGGCACGGTTTTCCTCCGGCCTCTCGGTGCTGGATTTCGTCAAGCGTACCTCGATCCTACGGCTCGGCCCGCAACAACTCAAGCAATTGGCCCCGGCAGCGATTGCTCTCGCCAAGAGCGAAGGCCTGGATGCCCATGCCAGATCCGTCGCCATCCGGCTCAATCTTGAGGAATAGCTGATGGCCAAGGGCGACTTCAAGCTTTTCGATGTCGTTCTCGATGAGACGATCGGGCGCTCGACGCCCGATGTCGAGCATGAGCGGGCGGTGGCGATTTTCGATCTGATCGAGGAAAACTCCTTCGAGCCGGTCGGTCATCCAGGTGGACCTTATCGCCTCAGCCTGTCCCTGGTGAATGCCCGGCTGGTCTTCACCATCACCACTCAGGAAGGCGAGGCTGTCGCCACCCATATCCTGTCATTGACGCCGCTCAGACGGATCATCAAAGACTATTTCATGATCTGCGAAAGCTATTATGAGGCGATCCGCTCCTCCACGCCCAGCCAGATCGAGGCTATCGACATGGGACGGCGCGGCATTCACAACGATGGCTCGCAAACTCTGAAAGACCGGCTGAAAGACAAGATCAATCTCGATTTCGACAGTGCCCGGCGGCTCTTCACGCTGGTCTGCGTGCTGTATTGGCGCGGCTGAGGCGTCCGGCATGAGCGAACCGACCCAAGACCCTAGCGGCATCAACGTCGATCATGGCCAGGAGAGGACCATACCCCGCTCCGTGCTGTTCCTCTGCGGCATGAATGCCGTTCGCTCACCCATGGCCGAGGCCCTGGCGAAGAGGTTACTGCCGTCAGGTGTCTATGTAGCCTCGGCTGGCGTGCGGCATGGCGAACGCGACCCTTTCGTGGATGTGGTACTGGATGAAATCGGGCTTTCGCTGGGCAAGCGCCAGCCGCAGACCCTGGACGAGTTGGAGGATGACTTTTTCGACCTCGTCGTCACTCTGGCTCCAGAAGCGCATCATGCCGCCCTGGAACTGACGCGCTCCTCTTCCGTTGAGGTGGTGTATTGGCCTATGCATGACCCAACCATCGAGGCCGATACCCGCGACCAGCAACTGGCCGCCTATCGCGAGGTACGAGACCGGCTGGCGGTGCTGATCGAGCAGCGCTTCAAACGGCCGGGAACAAGCCCGCTTGGCGGCGTTTGAAACAAATTCGAAAAGCCCGATCTAC
This sequence comes from Agrobacterium vitis, assembly GCF_013337045.2. Lineage (NCBI taxonomy): Bacteria > Pseudomonadati > Pseudomonadota > Alphaproteobacteria > Hyphomicrobiales > Rhizobiaceae > Gillisella > Gillisella vitis. Next base: position 205,813 of record NZ_CP118259.1, on the reverse strand, counting down.
AAGGTTCACAAAAGCCCAGTGATTGTGTAGGTTCCGGCCACATTTTGACCGGGGCGGTAGCCGCCTCGACGAAACACACAGAAAGACAAGGCATCAATGGCTAAAGAAGAAGTCCTCGAATTCCCCGGTGTCGTTACGGAACTGCTGCCGAACGCCACATTCCGGGTGAAGCTCGAAAACGAACATGAAATTATCGCCCATACGGCTGGCCGTATGCGCAAGAACCGCATCCGCGTGCTGGCTGGCGACAAGGTCCTGGTGGAAATGACACCCTACGACCTGACCAAGGGCCGTATCACCTATCGCTTCAAGTAACGGCGAGGAGCCGCCTATGGCCGGCAAACGCAAGCTGATCCTGGCTTCAGGCTCCCCCCGCCGCGTCGAACTGTTGCGGCAGGTGGGCCTGGAAGCCGATCGGCTGATGCCGATGGATCTCGACGAAAGCCCCTTGAAAAACGAGCAGCCACGCTCGCTGGCGCGCCGCTTGGCAACCGAGAAGGCCAAAGCCGCCCTGGAGGCGAGTGCTGACGAGGCGGATTGGAAAGGCGCTTTCATCCTGGCGGCCGATACGGTGGTTGCCGTTGGCCGTCGGGTGCTGCCGAAAACCGAATATAGCGATGAGGCCGTTGCCGCGCTCAATCTGGTTTCCGGTCGCAATCACTGGGTGTTTACCGGTGTCTGCCTGATTACGCCGGATCGCAAGATCCGCCAGAAGGTGGTGGAAAGCAAGGTGCGCTTCAAGCGTCTGTCGGAAGCGGACATCAATGCCTATATTCTGTCCGGTGAATGGCGTGGCAAGGCTGGCGCCTATGCCATCCAGGGCATTGCCGGTAGTTTCGTACAGAAACTGGTCGGCTCTTATTCCAATGTCGTCGGCCTGCCCCTGTATGAAACCGTGCAATTGCTGGCAGGCGAAGGCATGGATGTGCAGGCCCGCTGGTCGGAAGGATGAGCAGCCCCGGCAGGCAGGCCCCAGCGCGTGAAGGCTGATGCCAAGCAAAGGATGACACATGAGTGACGAGCCAGAACATACTGCCAAGGTCGCACCCTTGCGCAAACCTCTTCCCTGCCCGGAATGCGGCCATCCATCCCACCGCGAACACTATCCCTTCTGCTCCGACCGCTGCCGCACCCAGGATCTGTCGCGCTGGCTGAAAGGCTCCTATGCCATTCCCGTGGCCGAAGACGAATCCAACCCGGATGACGACGGTCGATTCTGAACCGAGACAGCCATTGCAATTTCAGCCTAAGCTTCTGTTTTAAAATGGCTTTCAATCTTTTTACATGCATCGTCAAAAAAGTGTCTTTTGGCGCTGGACATGAAAAATTTAGATGGTATAACCGCGCTGCTTCCGGGGGAAAAGTTTTCCCCTAACGGCAAACAAGCCTGAAAGAGGGTATGTTTGGCCAGGATGCCCGGATAGCTCAGTTGGTAGAGCAGCGGATTGAAAATCCGCGTGTCGGTGGTTCAAATCCGCCTCCGGGCACCATTATTTCAAGTGAAATGTCCTATATTCCTTGCTTAATATGCTTATTAAGTCATGGCTGCGCCAAGGCTCGCACCAGTTTGTCATCTTAAAACAGCATCGAAAGCTGCGGACACCTCTCCTATTTTGTGCGTTTGATAACAGAATGGCACGGAATTGTTGTTGATCCTTTGCATCCTTAGAAACGGAGTGGATGGCGCAGCAAGGTCTTTTTGAGCTTGTCAGGGAAAAGTGAATTCCGATTTTCTCGAAAAGACAAACGAAAACAACAAGAGTGAGAGAATGGCTGGTTCAATCTGAACCTCACAGACTCTAGATCGTGAGATGCCGATGCCGAAGCTTTCTGTTTGTATTCCTGTGGAACCGGGCCATGTCCTGCCTGTCTATCTGGTCTCGGAACTCCTGAAGAATGAGACCGCTGATCTGGAAATCATTCTCTCCGGCTTTGGCGACACAGTGCATCGTCCTGGGCAGTTCGCGGATATCGCGGCGCGCGATAGTCGTTTGCGCCTTCTGCCCCCTGCGCCGGAAACCCTTTCGGCAGCCCAACTATGGATCGGCACCGTGGCTGCGGCTAAGGGCGATTGGGTGTCGCTTGTCCATCCCGAAGACATGATCGAGCCGGATCTTCCCGAGCTGCTCTCCTCTCTGGAAAATAAACATCCCCATGTGGATGCGTTGGGATGGAGTGCATTTCAAATCTCGGCGGATGCACCGCGCCATATCAAGACCAATGTGGCGATCCCGGTGCTGCATAATATTACCGAATTTGAGAAGGCTCCGATGCTCGAGGCTTTCTTTCACTGGAAAGACGCACGGCAAGTGCCACGCATGCCCTTCGGTCTCTATCATGGGGCCATCAAGCGAAGCCTGATCGACAGTGTCCTTTCGGCTTGCGGCGAACTGAGTTGGCTAACCCTGGTGCCGCACTATGAATGGGCGGCCCGCGTTCTGCTGTTTGCCAATGCACTGGCCTTTTGCAATCGCCCCCTGTCCGCCGTGCATGCACAACCGTTCCAGCCCCGTCCCGTGCCATCCGCCCTCAAGGATTTTCCGTTGCATGCCGGAATAGGCCTGACGGCTGCCATTGCCGAAGTCCAGGCGCGGGTGCTGACGGAGCTTGGCAGCGAATGGGCAGGCTTTGGCGAGGATTTCGTCCGCGCCTGTATGTATGACTGTGCTTTCGAACATTCCGCTGGCCCGTTTCGGGCAAAATATGAGGCCTATTCCCGAGCCTTCCTGTCCATGCCGGGCGGTCAGGCATGGGCCCAAGCCTTCGCACCACCCTTTTCCGCCACACCCCATGAAGACAGACAGCAGGGTCTGCATGGTAAGGCTCTGTTGGTAGACCGCTTCATTGGCAATGCCGTCAACGCCCAGCAGTTCTACGCCGTGGCGCGCAGCATGATGACGCCAATCAGGATCATCGCGGAGCCAAACGCCCGCGCGAGTGCCTGAAGCCAGAGTCAGGATGCATGCGATAAACTATGGCTAAAAGCATCAACCGGCAGCCATTCCTTCTGAGACGGGCTTGACCGTCTCAACATTGCACACACCGACCACCGCCAGAGGATCGGAAGGATGGATCTCTGCCGTGCCGAATTCCAGCAGGTCGCGGCGGCCGTAGTCGTCTGCGATGCGTTCCACCAGCGCCCGAATGGTGATCGCCTTGCCCGAGCAGATATTGAGTGCGCCGGTCTGTCCGGTCTCGATCACCCCGGCAATCATCTTTCCCGCCTCGTTCACATCCAGAAAATCGCGCCATTGTGTGCCCTTGGAAAGCTTGGCAACTGTACCTTGTTCGAGGCACTGCCTCACGTAAGGCACTAGACGGGCAGGATGCTCGCCTTCCCCATAGAGATAAAAGATCCGGCACCAGGAAAACCCAAGGCCAAGGCCTGCGAAATACCGGTCCAACATCTGGTAGGTGGAAAGCTTGGCGGCGGCATAAAGCGTCTTCGGCTCAAGGGGCGAATCTACTGTCAAATGGTCCGACGGCAGCCGGTATTCGACACAGGTGCCAAGGCCGATGAAATGGGCAATGCCAGCACGGGCAGCCCCTTGCGCCAAGGCCAAACTGCCGGTGACGCAGTGAAAATTCAGCGGCGAATCCAGATATTTCCCCGCCTCCACATACCAGGCGGCGTGGATGACCGCGTCGCAGCCCTGGCATTGGGCCGCCCACCAATCGACCGATTGCGCGAACACATCCTCCGTCTCGATCACTCTCGCGGCACGGCCCTCTGTGGCAAGAACGCTTGAGGATTGCGGCCGCACGACAGCAACCACGCTGTGTCCGGCGTTCAGCAGAGCACGGTGGATCTGCCTTCCGACAAAGCCCGTCGCTCCCGTTAACAGTATCGTCTTGCCCATGCCTTGCCACTCCAATTTTCTATCTGCGACACCTCCTCGGCACAGCGAGATTTCAGGATGATACCGCCGATACAACGCATTGCGCGCCATATGACGCCAACCGATTTCGGTGTTCAAGAGACACTCTGGCTTATTCAACCATCATTACACGCAGACACGTCAGGCTCACGCAGGTAAGGCAGCCTAGCGTCTGCGAAGGCAGGCAATAACTGAACGGACCCGCAATGAATACTGTCGAAGATTTCAAGGCTTTGGTAAGCCGTAACATCCAGTCGATCGGCGAGAGCAAGGAATTCCTCGACTTGTCCAATCGCTGGATCGAGACATGCATACCGCTGGGCTATATGTATAATTTCAGCTGGCTGGGCCGGCCCATCATCCAGATCCCGCAGGACAGCTATGCTATCCAGGAGATGATTTGGTCGGTCAAACCGGATCTGGTGATCGAAACCGGCATAGCCCATGGCGGCTCGCTGGTGATGAGCGCCTCCATGCTGGCAATGATCGATTATTGCGAGGCCGTGGAAAAAGGCGAAATGCTGGACCCCAAGACCAGCCGCCGCAAGGTGCTCGGCATCGATATCGACATCCGCGCCCATAACCGCGCCGCCATCAAGGCCCATCCGATGAGCCACAAGATCAGCATGATCGAGGGCTCTTCCGTCGCGCCTGATATCATTGCTCAGGTCAAGGATATCGCCAAGGATTATGGAAAGGTCATGGTTTTCCTCGATTCCAACCATACCCATGAGCATGTATTGCAGGAACTGGAGCTTTATGCGCCGCTTGTCTCCAAGGGCTCCTATTGCGCTGTCTGGGATACGCTGGTGGAGGACATGCCGGAAAGCATGTATCCCGAACGGCCCTGGGGTCCAGGCGACAACCCCAGAACCGCGGTCTGGGAATATATGCGACGCTTGGAGCAGGAAGGCCGTACGGCTGCCGATGGCGCGCCGCTGCACCTTGAATACGACCACGCGCTGGAGCACAAAATCGCCATCACCGTTTCACGCGATGGATTTCTGCGTCGGGTGTGACGGCTGGAATATCTTTGATAAGCGACAACGCCATGCGTTTTATAAAACGCATGGCGTTGTCGCTTCGTATATTTGCTGCATAAATTTCTCCTCAAATCGATCCCGATTTAAGGAAACGAGCAATAAATTACCTCACCGCCAGGATGGCTGAAAAGTCACCACGACTGTGAGGTAGCACGGTAGATAACTTGGTCGATCTCTGAAGAAAGAGAGGCGATTAAGTTCAGCGCCGCCGGCCTCTGGTGTGTCGGTCATTGCGCATGGCGACCGGCTTGCCGGGAGCTGCCTTTTCAGAACTGCCAACACGCATATTCCCTTCGAGCCGCATAAGTTCGTTGGTGGCAAACTCCTCTTCGTTCTGCAGACGCAAGCCTGTCGGACGGACGAGAATATCGTCGGGAGCCACAACCATCGCCGAAACGACATCCCAAAGCTCGGCAGGGGACGTTGCCCCAGCGATATCGGCAAGCACCATCACCCCGGCAGAGGTCGCACCGCTCATGGGCGTCACGGGTATGTCGCCGCGCCAGACCGGTTGGTAATGTGAAAGAAACCTTCCACCCTGCCAATTGCGGAAGGCCGTCTCGTAACCTGCGCGAATGATGTCAAAGGCCTCCCTGTCTCGATAGGTTTCGGTATTGAGTGCGCAGGCGCTTGCATAGCCCTTTTCCCACCCCGTATAGCTGACATTATAAGTCTTCCGGAACCATTGCTGGGTGACGCCAATGGTCGCCGTACAGCCCAGAAAGGAGCTGAATGGGAAATCCCGCAGCGTCGGGTCTTCTTCAAAATTCTTGCCGAATTCGTCCATGAAAATTTTGGCCCGCATCTTGGTGTCTTCCAAGCGACCGATAGAAAAAGAATTGCTCTGGGGGCAGGCTCCGAGCATTGAGAATGGCCGTTGGCACACGACGAAGTCCTGCGCTTCACAGATCACTTTCATCGCCATATCGTAGTCGACAACCGGATGCTCAAAGTAACGGTGATGATATTTGGCATAGATCCGATCCAGCAGCCTTCGCCTGATAGCGGAATGGTAAATGGAAAAGCCCGACGTTGGAACGGATGTCGACTCGTGCCAGCCAAACATCCGGCGCATCAGCTCTGCCCTGGTTAAACGCATGACGGTTCGGTCAAACGGCACAACTACAGTACAGACCGCTTCTCCTTCGACTGGCCAGTAATAATTCAAAATTCCCCAGGATAATGCCTCCATATCCGGATTGATCTCGTCTATCCGCAGGATCAGTCCGGCAACATCAGGCTCGATGAAATCGTCATCGCCGATGAACACCACCCACTCGCCTCGGCTGGCATGAATCGTCCGCTCCCAATTGTCCATCATCGAGAGGACACGATCGGTTGTAGGAAGATAGACAATACGCTTATCCGTCGCGAGATCCGCCATGAAATCGTTCATCACGGTGGGATCGTCGGAATTGTCGGTAAAAATGAACTCGACATCGGTGCGCTTGTTGCGCAGCAAGCCCTCGATGGTCTTCTGGAAATAGATTTGACGGTTGCGCGAAGGCACGCAAATCGAAAGGGTTGGCTTGTCGGTCATCGAGGGTCTCCTGGATCTACGCTTTGTGCCAGCCACTATTTGGCGCTGATTGTATCGCCGGGACGTGGCAGCGTGTCTCTCGGCAGGATCGGCTGGCTCTCCTGCGTTATAGTGGCGTCCGCCGTTATGGATCGACTGTCAGGTTCGGCACCACGGTCACGAACTTCCCACCCCAATCGGCGATATAGGAAAGCTGTTGTTTGATTTCTGCCGTCAGATTCCATGGGAGGATCACCAGTCTGTCAGGTTTACGGGTTTTCAGAACCTCTTCCGAAACAATCGGCACGCGGCTTCCGGGCAGGAACATGCCTTGCTTGGCCGGGTTCTTGTCGACGACGAAATCGATCTGACCGGCTTTGATGCCAGCGAAGTTCAACAGCGTATTGCCCTTGGCCGCTGCACCATAGGCGGCAACAGAGAGACTTTTCCGGTTGCAATCGATCAGGAAGGACAGAAAATCATTGCGCACGGCTTCAGCCTCAGCCTGAAAGCCGTCATAGCCTGTGACAGCATCAAGTCCGGCCTGTCTTTCACGCACCAGCATCGCCTCGACAGCCGGTGTGCGGACATGGGCCTTGCTGTCGGCCCGGCAGGCCAGCACCCGCAGGCTACCGCCATGCCAGGGCGTGGTTTCCACATCAAACACCATCAGGCCGTTGCCAGCAAAAATCCGATCAACAGCCAGAAGCGACAAATAGGAATAATGCTCGTGATAGGCCGTATCGAACTGGCGCTCCGAGATCATGTTCATCAGGTGCGGAAATTCGAAGGTGGCAACACCCGCCGGTTTCAGCAATTGGGCAAAGCCTGCGACGAAATCGTTGATGTCAGGCACATGCGCCAGCACATTGTTGGCGGCGGTGAGATCCGCGGCCCAGCCGTCGGCCACCAGCTTTTTCGCCAGTTCCACGCCGAAAAACTCTTCGACGATATCAATACCCCTGTCGCGCGCGGCCCGGGCCGTGCTGGCCGTTGGCTCCACACCCAGGCAGGCGATGCCGCGTTCACGCACATATTGCAGCAGGTAGCCGTCATTGGCAGCCACTTCCACCACTTTCGCGCCTTCGTTAAGCCCGAACCGTTTGCTCATCGCCTCGACATAGGATTTGGCATGCGCCAGCCAGGACGAGGAAAACGAGGAAAAATAAGCATAGTCGTGGGAAAAGAAGGTTTCACGGGCGGCGAAATCCTCGGTCTGCACCAAAAGGCAGTCTTCGCAGACCCGGATGACCAGCGGATACCAAAGCTCCGGCTTTACCAGATCCTTGGCCTTCACATAGGAATTGGAGGGCGGCGCTGTGCCGAGATCGAGAAAGGGTCGCATCCGAAGCGATCCGCAATGGCGGCAATTCATACGATCAGTCCTTCGAAATCGGCCTGGATCAGCGGATGGCTCTGGTCTCGCGCAGACAGCCGCTCAACCGGCAAAGGCCAGGCAATGCCGATCCTTGCATCCTGCGGGTGAAGCCCGCCTTCAGCCTCCGCACGGTAAGGCGCGGAATGGGTATAGATCATCCGTACAGTGTCGCTCAGCGCCTGAAACCCATGGGCAAAGCCCGGCGGGATCAGCAGCGAGCGGCAATTGTCGCCCGACAACTCGACGCAGACATGCTGGAGAAAGCTCGGCGAGCCCTGGCGCAGATCCACGGCCACGTCGAGGATTGTGCCTTCGATGCAGGTCACCAGTTTCCACTCGGCAAAAGGCGCGTGCTGAAAATGCAGGCCGCGCACCGTGCCTTTTTGCGCCGTGCCGGTTTCATTGACCTGCAAGACAGGCCCCGGCCAGCCAAAGGCCACAAGTTCTTCACCGCAAAACAACCGGCTGAGAAAACCACGCTCGTCGCCAAACCGGCTGCGGGTCAGCAGCGTCAGGCCGGGGATCGCGGTGTCTTCGGGCTGGAAGCGTTGACTCATACCGCCTGCCTCACATCCATGCCGAGACCATGGGCATAATCGGCGATATCGGCAATGCACAGCTCTCTTGCCGATGCGCCAGCGGCGAGCCGTCGATACCAGTTCATGGTGCGCGCCACCGTTTCCTCCAGCGCCCAGAGCGGCCTGTAGCCGAGTGTCGCCGAGGCTTTGGAACTGTCGAGCATCAGATAACCGGCTTCATGGGGACCATCGCTGCCATCGCCCAGCACCACCTCACCGCTGCCGAAATGCCTGACGGCAAGAGCCAGAACATCCGCAACGCAGGCCGCACTGGCGTGGTCAGGACCAAAATTCAACGCTGTCAGCGAGGCCGGATCATGCCACAGATGGTGCGCCATGGCGATGTAACCTGCCAAGGGCTCCAGCACATGTTGCCAGGGGCGGACCGCGTTCGGGCGGCGCACATCAATCGGCGCACCGATACTCCAGGCGCGCACCGCATCCGGGATCAACCGGTCCTCAGCCCAATCGCCACCGCCGATGACATTGCCAGCCCGCGCCGTGGCAAGACCAACGCCGCGTGCTGCAAAAAACGACGACCGGTAGCTGGAGACGACGATCTCTGCCGCCGCCTTGCTGGCGCTATAGGGATCGTGACCGCCAAGCGGATCGGTCTCGACAAAGGCCCTGCCGGTCTCGGCATTCTCATAGACCTTGTCGGTGGTGATAACGACGATGGACTTCACATCCTGCGACACCCGAAGCGCTTCCAACACATGCACCGTACCCTGCACATTGGTCTCAAAGGTCGCCACGGGATCGCGGTAGCCAAGCCGCACCAGCGGCTGGGCCGCCAGATGAAAGACGATCTGCGGCCTTACCCGGGCGACGAGAGCCGCCACGGCAATACGGTCACGCAGATCGCAAATACCGCCTCCGGCGTGAGCGTCATGACCGGTCAGCAGGCCGCACAGGTTGGGCACCGTCTGCGGCGCAAGCGCCAGTCCGCTGACCTCGGCACCCATCTGCGTCAACCAAAGCGCCAGCCAGCTGCCCTTGAAGCCGGTTTGACCAGTCAGCAGCACCCGTTTTCCGGCCCAGAACTGTCGGTCGATCATCATCACCAGCTCTTCCATGGCGGGCTGCCACCGGCCCACAGATCTTCCAGATGGTTCTTGTCGCGCAGCGTATCCATTGGCTGCCAGAAACCGTTATGCAGATAGGCGCAAAGCTCGCCGTCTTCGGCAAGGCTGGTCAAAGGCTCGGCTTCCCAAGGCATGTCGTCACCAGCGATCCGGTCGATACATTTGGGCGACAGCACGAAGAAGCCGCCATTGATATAGCCCGCCTCGCCCACCGGCTTTTCCACGAAGCCACGCACCATCGGTCCGTCCATTTTCAGGGCGCCGTAGCGGGCTGGCGGCTGCACGGCGGTGACCGTCGCCAGCTTGCCATGTTCCTTGTGAAACCGCAGCGTGGCGGAAATATCCAGATCGGAGAGACCGTCGCCATAGGTAAAGCAGAAGGCTTCCTCGTCTTTCAGGTAGGAAGCAACCCGCTTCAGCCGTCCGCCGGTCATCGAGCTTTCACCGGTATCGATCAGGGTCACGCGCCAGTTTTCCGCACTCTTGCGGTGAAATTCCAGCCGGTTGTCGGAGAGATCGAAGGTGATATCCGACATATGCAGCCCGTAATTGGCGAAATATTCCTTGATAATATAGCCCTTGAACCCGCAGCAGATGATGAATTCACGGATGCCATGCGCGTAATAGAGCTTCATGATGTGCCAAAGGATCGGCCGCCCGCCGATCTCGATCATCGGCTTTGGCCGCAAATGGGTCTCCTCGGAAATCCGCGTGCCGAGACCGCCAGCCAGGATAACCGCCTTCATCGCCCAATCTCCCTGCCGACCATTGCCTAACCCTACCCATTCCCCGCCTGTCCGGTTTCAAGCGGATGACGGTCTGATACCTTTGTTTTCATACGCCAAATTCCCACGTAAACGGGCAGGATGCGCAAACTGGAGAACTTGCGGAAAAGAACATGCCCGATAACGATACGGAAGGGCCGCCGATCCTGAGCAGAACGACGGTCTCCCTATCGGGCAACCCTAGCGGGGGAAACTGTCGTCAAACTGGAGCGTGTTTGCTGATCCGGGTTCGGCATTTCGGCTAAAAAGCTCCGACAAGCCTCTGCGCGGTGTGACCTAGAGTCTGTCAGGTTCATATTGAACCTGACAGACTCTCGTTTCTTTTGTTTGAGTTTGTCTTTTCGGGAAAACCGGTTTCCACTTTTCCCTGACAAACTCTAGTGCGTTGCGCGCGTCCTCAGGCAGCGTCTTTCCCATTCGAGGGAGGTGCGCACAATCGCATCCAGCCCCGGGTTGTCAACCATCCAGCCCAGATGCTGGCGCGCAAGGCCTGGATCGGCGATCACGCAGGCGGCATCGCCAGGGCGCGGCGCATCAAAGACAGTCGGCAGCCTCTGGCCCGCAACCCGCTCCACCGCAGCGATGACTTCTTTCACCGAAGCGCCGTCACCATAGCCGCAATTGGCCACCAGCGACGGGCCGCCACCATGCAGATAGGCAAGCGCCTGTTGATGGGCAGAGACCAGATCATCGACATGAATATAGTCGCGAATCCCCGTGCCATCCCGCGTTGGATAATCTTTTCCGAACACCGTGATATGGGGGCGAAGACCAAGCGCCGTCTCGCAGGCGACCTTGATCAGGTGGGTGGCGCCCTTTGTGGACTGGCCTGTCCGGCCCTTGGCATCGCAACCTGCGACATTGAAGTAACGCAGGGCGACGAAGCGAAAATCTGGATGGGCGCGGGCCGTATCGGCCAGCATCAGTTCGGTCATCAGCTTGGATTGTCCATAAGGGCTTTGCGGCCTCAGCGGATCGGTTTCGCGCACCGGGCGATCCTCGACAGGCGCGCCATAAACCGCAGCCGTCGAGGAAAAAACCAGCTTGCCAATACCGGCCCGCACTGCTTCCTCGATCAGGATCGAGGAATTGACGGTATTGTTTGTGTAATAGTCCATCGGATTGGCGATGGACTCGGAGACGACCACTGAGCCTGCAAAATGAAAGATCGCCTCGATGGGATAATGCGCGAAGATCTGCTGCAGCAGGTCACGGTCGCCGATATCGCCAAGATAAAAGCGCGCGCCGGGCGCAACAGCACCGCGAAAGCCGGTGGACAGCCGGTCCAGCACCACGATCTCGTGGCCAGCCTCCACCAGCGCCCAGACCATATGGCTGCCGATATAACCAGCGCCACCCGTCACCAAGATTGCCATGACCGCCCCACTACAGCCTCGTCTCTGGCCGCAGCTAATCTCCTCGGGTTTTTCAACCCGTTAAAATCGCGAGGCCTAGCCGCAAAGCGGCCCGGACTTCTATAGAAAGGGCTAAAATGGCCTTAACGCAACCCTTCGATGTTGAATGAAAAAACTGTCATAGCCGGGCAATGTAATCGCTCAACCGCGCAGCGGCATCCTCGATCTGGCGTGGATCGCGCAGGAAGCAGGCGCGCAGGAACGAACTTCCCCCTGCCCCGAACGCCGACCCGGGCGCCAGCGCCACGCCGGTTTTATCAACGATATCCATGGCCGCCGCCCGGCTGTCGGTCACGCCATCGATTTCCATGAAAGCATAAAGCGCCCCATCCGGCTTGACGGAGCGAACCCGGTTGGTGGCAATCAGCGCATCCAGCAGGATGTCGCGCGAGGTGCGCGCCCGCTGGATGTTTTCGGCGACAAATTGATCGCCGTGGTCCAAGGCCGCCACCGCCCCGCGCTGCATGAACTGCGCCACGCCAGAAGTGGAATATTGAATGAGGTTTTCCAGCACCTGACCGATTTCCGGTGGCGCCACCAGCCAGCCGACCCGCCAGCCGGTCATCGACCAGTTCTTGGAAAAGGAATTGCCAAACATCACCCGGTCGCCCTCTTCCATCACATCCAGGAAGGACGGAGCACGGGAGGGGCCGGCGAAATAGTAAAGCGAGTAGATTTCATCCGCCAGAATCCACAGGCCATGCTTGCGGGCAAGCGCAAGAATGGCGCGCAGGTCATCAAGGCTGGCCGTCCAGCCGGTCGGGTTGGACGGCGTATTGATGAAAAGCGCCTTGGTTTTGGGTGTAATCGCCTTTTCGATCTGCCCGAGATCCAACTGCCAGGCACCATGCTCATAGCCGATCTCTACACCGACCGCCTTCGCCCCACTGATTTCGATGGCGGCGACGATATTGGGCCAGCAGGGGGAAAGGTAGATCATCTCGTCGCCCGGCCCGGTCATTGCCTGTACGGCGAGCTGGATGGCCTGCATGCCGGAGCCGGTCACATAGAAATGTTCGCTCGGCAAGCTGACGGCGAAATGCCGCCGGTAGTAATCGGAAAGCGCCTGACGCAGTTCGGGAATGCCACGTTGCCAGGTATAGAATGTCTCACCGCCCAGAAGCGCGTCGCTTGCGGCCCGATTGATGAAATCCGGGCTCGGCAGATCGCCTTCCCCGGCCCAGAGCGGCAGGAGATTATCGCGCCCACGGGCATAATTGATAATCTCGACAATACCGCTTTCCGGCGCGGACGTGGCGCGCTGGCTAAGGCTGGAAATCAAGGATGGACCGGCAGGCAAAGACATGGACAAGCTCCTTTAGTTACATCGTTCATAACCGAAGCTCCGGAGAAAATCCCATGAGAAAGAGTGGCTGACCAATCGATTCTGGTGATGGCCTCGGCCCGTGAAACCCCTTGCACCAAGGGCCGAGGCCATCTCTACCTGATTGTAAAGACAACAGGATTTATCAGTCTCAACGCTTTTCGGTCAGCCTCATTTTCTGTCAGCGCAGCAGGCAGCGAAACATCAAGGCTTGCCTGGCTCAATACGTGCTGAAGACGCCTCAGCCTCGTTGCTCTGCTGTGCCTTCAGCAAATCACGAATCTCTGTCAGCAGCAGCACGTCTGCCGGTGGCGGCGGTGTAGGCTTGCCCTGCTTTTCATCATGTTCCAGCTGTTTGCGCAGAACATTGACCCCCTTGACCATCAGGAAAATGATCCAGGCCAGAATGACGAAATTGATGGCGACGGTCAGGAAATTTCCATAGGCAAACACCGCGCCCTGCTTGCGCGCTTCAGCCAGCGACTGCGCCGTGACCTTGTCACTGAGCGGCAGGAAATAGTTGGAAAAATCGAACCCGCCAAACACCACGCCAACCACCGGCATGACGATATCGTTGACCAGCGAGGTGACGATTAAACCGAAGGCGCCACCAATGATGACACCTACGGCCAGATCCATGACATTGCCCCTGGCAATGAACGACTTGAATTCCTTGAACACACCTGTCCCCTTCATGATTTGCCTACCTCCATTCACCTGGATGATTTCATAGATGACTCATAAAGACGTGCCTTAGAAGCCCAAATTGCCGGTTTCAGCACGAATGCCAAAACTTCAGCATTGTTTCTAACGCGCAAATTCCGTTTCGGTTTCGACTTATTGCCAACACGCCCCCCGATTTTAAAAGGCGGCGGCATGGCTTAAAGTGACAGTGCTTTATAAGAGGCACGTGAATGGGAGGGGCAAGCGATGCTTCCGGCATGGCTTATCATCACGGCATCGATTGCCTATCTGCTGCTGCTGTTTGCGGTGGCAAGCTATGGCGACAGGCGAAGCCGCCGCAATGGTGTGCCTGCGGGCGGGCGTCCGCTTGTCTATGGGCTGTCGCTGGCGGTCTATTGCACCTCCTGGACCTATTTCGGCGGCGTCGGGCTGGCTGCGGACCGCGGCCTCGAATTCATGGGCATCTATATTGGCCCGATCCTGATGCTGACGCTCGGCCTGCCGCTGATCCGCCGGATGATCGAGATCGCCAAGGTCGAAAAGCTGACCTCCGGCGCTGATTTCGTCGCCGCCCGCTATGGCAAGAACCCTATAGTCGGCATGCTGGTCACGGTGATTTCGCTGGCCGGCTCCATTCCCTATATCGCGCTTCAACTGAAGGCCGTCTCCAATTCGGTCGGCGTCATGGTCGATCCGGCCAGCTACGGCATCGGCACCGGCAATCTCTATTTTGTCGATCTGGCGCTGATCGTTGCCCTGACGCTTGCCTGCTTTTCTGCCATTTTCGGCACACGCCATACGGACGCCACCGAGCATCAGGACGGGCTGATCCTGGCGATCTCGATGGAATCGGTGGTCAAGCTGCTGGCCTTCTGCACGCTGGGCATCACGGTGGTGTTCTTCCTGTTCGATGGACCGGCGGATCTCTGGCGCGCGGCAACCGAAAGCCCGAGGGTGATGGAGGCGCTAGCCTATGAGACACCCCTTAGCCGTTGGCTGCTGCTGATTGCGCTCTCTGCTTTCGCCATCCTGATGCTGCCGCGCCAGTTCCACGTCACCGTGGTTGAAAATCGGACGGATCGGGAACTGCGCCGCGCCGGGCTGTTGCTGCCGCTTTATCTGATCGCCATCAATCTCTTTGTGCTGCCAGCTGCCATTGGCGGGCTTCTGGCATTCAACGGCACCGGCAATGCCGATCTTTATGTGCTTTCCCTGCCGCTCTCTCACAATCTGCCATTCGTTACGCTGGTCACCTTTATCGGCGGCTTTTCCGCCGCCACCGCCATGGTGATCGTCGAAACGGTGGCGCTGGCCATCATGATTTCCAACGACATCGTCCTGCCGGTTCTGCTGCGGCGCGGGTTCCGGCATGGGCCTGAGGCCTCACAAAGCCTGGCCAAGACCGTGCTTCTCATTCGCCGCCTGGCGATTTTTGGCGTGTTGCTGCTCGGCTATGCCTATTTCCGGCTGGCCAGCGACGACCGAGGCCTTTCCTCCATCGGCCTGCTGGCCTTTTCCGCCATTGCCCAAATCGCCCCTTGCCTGCTGGGCGGCCTCATCTGGCGCAGGGCCAATGCCAGAGGCGCGATTCTTGGCCTGTCGCTTGGCTTTCTCACCTGGATCTACACGCTGCTTTTGCCGAGCTTCGGGCTCGATGCCCATAAGGATCTGGCCCCGGATATCCTGTCCTTCCTGTTTCCGGGTGTCGATGCCTTCAGCCGCGCCGGGGCCGATCCGCTGCTAACGGCGACCGTGCTGTCCCTGCTGATCAACCTATTGGCCTTTGTGCTTGGCAGTCTCAGCCGCAACCCCCGCCCGGTCGAGCGCATCCAGTCTGGCATATTCGTGCGTCGGCACCAACGCTCGCAATTTGCCACCAAGGGCTGGAAAACCCGGGTCAGCATCGGCGACCTGAAGACGGCGATTGCCCGTTATCTCGGCCAGGAACGGATGGAACGCTCACTGAAAAGCTATGAGCGCGATGCCGGTCGTCGGCTGGAAGACGATAGTCCCGCCGACATGGCTTTCATTCATTTCACCGAGCAATTGCTGGGCAGCGCCATCGGTTCAGCCTCGGCCCGTCTGGTCCTGTCGCTGGTGCTGCAAAAGGCCGAGGATACCTCCGCCGACACCGCCTGGCTGCTCGACCAGGCAAGCGAGGCCCTGCATTATAACCAGGATATGTTGCAAACGGCGCTCTCGCAGATGGACCAGGGCATAGCGGTTTTCGACAGCAGCAGCCGATTGACGATCTGGAACCGGCGGTTTCGAAGCCTGCTCGATCTGCCCGACGAAATGGGACAGGTCGGCGTGCCGCTCAGCACCATCGTCCACCGGCTGACCGAGCGCGGCGCCATTGCGGCCAAGGAGGAAGCGGGCGTTCTGGCCAATTTCCACCATCTCGACGAACCCTTCCAGCTGGTGTTGAGCGAGGGGGCCCAGATCATCGAGGTGCGCTGCAACGCCCTGCCCGACAAGGGGTTGGTGGCAACTTTCACCGACATCACCCCGCAGGTGGCGGCGGACCGGGCCTTGAAACAGGCCAATGAAACGCTGGAACAGCGCGTGGGCGAACGCACGGCGGAACTGATGCGGGTCAATACCGCACTTGCCGAAGCCCGCGCCAGCGCCGATGAAGCCAATATTGGCAAGACCCGGTTCTTTGCCGCCGCCGGTCACGATATTCTCCAGCCGCTCAATGCCGCAAGGCTCTATTCCTCGGCGCTGGTGGAGCGGCTGGGCCAATCGGAAAATGCCGGGCTGGTGCGCAATATCGATTCGGCGCTGGAATCGGTCGAACAGATCCTTGGCGCGGTGCTGGACCTGTCCCGGCTGGATACGGGCGCAATGAAGCCGCGCTTTGCCACCGTCCCCCTGCAAGGCCTGCTGGAGCGGATCAGGACCGATTTCGAGCCGATGGCGCTGGAGAAAAACCTGAAATTGGTGGTGCTGCCGACCACGCTCAGCGTGCGCTCCGATGCCAATCTTCTGCGCCGGCTGGTGCAGAATCTGGTCTCCAATGCCATTAAATATACGCCCTCTGGAAAGGTCCTGGTCGGTGCGCGCCGCCGTGGCGGCCAGGTGATCATTCAGGTGACGGATTCGGGTATCGGCATTCCAACCTCGAAATTTCGCACTGTGTTCAAGGAATTTGCCCGGCTGGACGAAGGCATCAAAACCGCCAGCGGGCTTGGGCTCGGACTGTCGATTGTCGATCGTATCGCCCGGGTCCTCAAAGCGATGGTGGCGCTGGAATCCCGGCCTGGCCGAGGCACCAGTTTTCGCGTCACGGTGCCGATCGAAAAGAGCGCCAAGGCACCGTTGCCCGCTGAGGATTTGGCGACCGCGACAGCGCTGCGGAGCAGTCTTACCGGCCTGCGCATCCTGTGCATCGATAATGAGCCGGATATTCTGGACGGCATGCGGCTGCTGATCAGCGGTTGGGGCTGTACGGTGATCACCGCAGGCTCGGTCACTGATCTCGACACGACCTTCAGCGACAATCCTGTGGCACCGGATGTCATCATTGCCGATTATCATCTGGGAGACGGCAGCGGTATCGGCGCGATCCTGCGCCTGCGCGCGCTCTACGGTCAGCCGGTTCCCGGCCTGCTGATTACCGCCGACCGCACCGCCGACGTGCGGGCGGAGGCGGAACGGCAGGGCATTGCCGTGCAGCATAAGCCCGTCCGTCCAGCGGCTTTGCGGGCCTATATTACCCAGGTCTCCAGCCCACGCCGTAGCGCTGCGGAATAGAAAATCCTGGTTTTATCCCGGTTTTTACCTCGCTGCCGTTGATCTGCCGCGTTTCAGGCCTACCTTTGTTAAGGCTTGCACCTTTGGGTGTGAACACTCCGATAGTCGTCATGCAACTCACGAATTTTCCGTGTGTCGGCTGAATCGCTTCCGCCACGGGCATCCGGGACGTCCCGGAACTGGCCTGGCGAAAAGGAAGCTTCAAGGAGGCCATGCTGTGCCCATTGCACCCATGCCTCCCTTGAGACGAAAGGACATTACCATGACGCAAGCGAAAAACGGCGATACCGTCCGCATCCATTATGTCGGTCTGCTGCCGGATGGCACGCAATTCGACACCTCCCGCGACCGCGATCCGCTCCAGTTTGAAATCGGCTCCGGCCAGATCATTTCAGGGCTGGAAAGGCAAGTGGATGGCATGGAAGTCGGGCGAAGCCAGCGGGTGACGGTGCCTGCCGAGGAAGCCTATGGCGCGCACGATCCCCAGAAAGTTCAACAGGTGGCGCGTGATCTTATTCCCGCCAATGTCAATGTGGCACCCGGCACAAGGCTTCAAGCGCAGAGCGGCAATGGCACACCTCTGATTGTCACTGTGACCGATGTGGCAGGCGATGTGGTGACGATCGATGCCAACCACCCGCTGGCCGGGCAGGATCTGATTTTCGAGGTCGAACTGATCGATATCGTTCGCGCTGCCTAACAGTCTATCCAAGAATCGCCGCTGACCGTCTGCAAATGGCAATTCTTAAACAGACTGTAATCGACCTTTGGGCAGGTTTACCAAATGATCCCCTCCGCGCCTCGTGCCGGAGGGGATTTTTCATGGCTCCTCGCCTTCAGTCCAATAGCGCGGCCTCGGTAAACAGCCTATGGTTGGTCGTGCTGATGCAATGCCGGGGAGGGTTAATGCGCATTGCTCTTTTGTCCGACATCCACGGCAATGCCCAGGCCCTTGACGCGGTCTTGCAGGCGACAGCGCAGGCCGGTGCCGAACGCATCGTCATTCTCGGCGATATCGTCGGGTATGGCGGCGATCCTGGCCGCTGCGTCGACAAGGTCCGCGCTTTGCAGCAGCAAGGTGCCTTGGTGGTGCGGGGCAACCACGACCAGGCGGTAAGCGATCCCGCCATTTCCCTCAATGACACGGCCCGCGACGCCATTCACTGGACGCGGCAAGTCCTCAGCGAAGAACAGCGGACCTTTCTCGCCAATCTGCCGATGATGCTGCGGGATGAGGACCGGCTCTATGTCCATGCCGAAGCCACCTCTCCCTCGGCCTTTCACTATGTGACCGATACGGACGCGGCAGCGCAGCATTTTGCCGCCTGTACGGCGCGGCTGAGTTTTTGCGGCCATGTCCATCGCCCGACGCTTTATGCGCTGGCTTCCTATGGTCAAACCACCGATGGCCCTCCACCTCAAGGCAAGATCACCACTTTCGTTCCCCATTCGCAAACGGACATTCCGCTTCTGGCGCAGCGGCGCTGGCTCGGCGTGATCGGCTCGGTGGGCCAACCGCGCGACGGCGATCCGGCGGCGGCCTTCGGCCTGCTCGACACCACAAAGAGCACGCTGACCTTCCTGCGGGTCAACTATGACATAGACGGAGCAGCAGCGGCCATCCGTGCTGCGGGCCTGACGGAAACGCTTGCCACACGGCTTTACAGGGGACGATGACATGGCCCGCAACCGCCTTGAATCCGGCAGCGTGATCGATGGTTTTACCGTGGTGGAACAGGCGCATAAGGGCGGCATGGCGCGGCTCTATGCCGTAACCCACCCCGATTATTTTTTCCCGCTGCTGATGAAAGTGCCGGAAATGGGCGGAGGCATCGACCCGGCAATGATTGTCGGCTTTGAAATGGAGCAGATGATCCTGCCGCGCATTTCTGGCCCGCATGTGCCGCGCTTTGTTGCCAATGGCGATTTCACCCATCTGCCTTACATGGTGTTTGAAAGGTTGCCTGGCAAATCGCTCTATCCGCTGCTGGACAGCCTGCCGCTCAGCGCAGACGAGGTGGCAAGGATGGGTGAGCGGATCGCCACGGCACTAGCGGACCTGCATCGCCAGCACGTGGTGCATCTCGACATCAAGCCCTCGAATATCCTGTTTCGTGACAGCGGCGAGGCGGTACTGGTGGATTTCGGCCTGGCGCGCCATCTGGACCTGCCGGATCTGGTGAACGAGGAATTTCGCCTGCCCTATGGCACCGCACCCTATATGGCGCCCGAACAGATCCTGGGCATTCGCTCGGATTTTCGCTCCGACCTGTTTGCACTGGGCGTGCTGATGTATTTCTTTGCCACCGGAAAACGCCCCTTTGGCGATCCGCAGCGGCTGAAGGGATTGAAGCGTCGGCTGTGGCGCGATCCGGTGCCGCCACGAGCGCTGAACCCGGCGATCTCTCCCGCATTTCAGGAGGTTATCCTGCGCTGCCTGGAGGTAAACCCGGCAAGGAGGACGCCGACCGCAGCCCAACTGGCGCTGGACCTGAAGGACCTGCCGGCAGTTCCCCTGACGGCGCGGGCTGACAAGCTGAAGCAGGACGGGCTGGCGGAGGTTTTGAAACGCCGCTTCAACCCTGACCCGATCGAATTGCTGAAACCGCAAACCGCTACGGCGGCCCTGGCCAATGCACCGATCATCGTCGTCGCCCTCGACCTTGGCGAAACCTCGACGGAGCTGACGGAAGCCATGCGGTTGACGGTGTCGCGCATCATGGCGCGCTCGCCCGGCGCACGGCTTGCTTGCCTGAATATTTTGAAAATCGCCCGGATCAACCTCGACAGCGACTTGGACGACGAGGGCAATAACAAGCATGTCGCCCGCCTTGGCAAGCTGCGGCAATGGGCAGCGCCGTTGAAGGATCAGCCGCAAATTACCTGCCACGTGCTGGAAAGCACCTCACCCGCCAATGCCATCCTGGATTATGCCCGCGACAACAGTGTCGACCATATCGTCATGGGTGCCCGCGCCAATTCACCAAAGCGCGCCCTGCTCGGCAGCGTATCGGCGGAAGTTGCTTCGACAGCGCCGTGTACGGTCACGGTGGTGCGCGTGCGGGAGATGGCGCATCAAAGTAAGCAATAACTTACATTTTATGTTTTCAGGCGAACAGGCCGCTGAAGCGCACCGAATAGATCCGTTCGCGGCCCAGAAGATGCGCGACCAGCGTCTCCCTTGCGAAAAGCCCTGTGAATGCCTTGTGCTTTAAATCCAGCCCGCCCGTCGTCACCCCGAAAGCCGGCATGATCAGCCGGTCGCCATCGGCGGCGAAACAGGCGCGACGCACGGATTTCTCCCGCCGGCGCACGGTGGCTGACGGGTGAAGATGGCCGGCAATCTCGCCTCTGGCGCTTTCACCGATTTGCGGTTCATGGCGAAACACCAATCCGCCATAGGAAATTTCATCGGCCACCATGCCCGCCAGGTTCTCGACCCCATCAGGATCATGGTTGCCGGTGATCCAGATCCATTCGCGGCCTCGTGTCATCTGCTCAATTGTCTGCCGGAACGGCTCTGGCATCAGCGCCGATCCCAACCGGTCATGAAACGTGTCACCCAGACTGACAACGATGGCCGGATCGAAACGGGCAATCACCGCTTGCAGTTTTTTCAATGTCGCAACGGTATCATAGGGCGGCAGAAGCTGGCCACGCCGCGCAAAGGCCGCCCCCTTTTCCAGATGCAGGTCGGAGACGACGAGCAATCGCAATGCTGGCAGATACAGCGTGCCGGACAGGTCACAGATGGCCTCAACACCGCAGATCTCGATCTCGGCGGTGAGGTCCGTCTTCTCCGGGCGCATTATAGAAGCCGTCGTCAATCCAATCATATCTGGCCCGTCATATCCTGACCATTCCATCTTATCCCATCGCTTCAGCGATGAGATCTTCAGCCGCTTCCGCCAGCACATCTTCCTGGGCTTCGCCGACCACCGTTTCCCGGCCGATCTCCAGCATGACCGGCACGGCCAGCGGCGAGACATGGTCCAGCGCCTTGTGGAGAATATGGCCGTTGATTCGCTTTAGCATATCGCCAAGCCGGGCAATGTCCAAAAGACCGTTTGCCGCATCCGCGCGGGTCGCCTGCAGCAGGATATGATCGGGCTCATGGGCGCGCAGCACATCATAGATCAGGTCCGCGGAGACCGTCACCTGCCTGCCGGATTTTTCCTTGCCGGGATGGCGCTTTTCAATCAACCCGGCAATCACCGCACAGGTGCGGAAGGTACGCTTCAGCATGTAGGAGGAGTCCAGCCAGGCCTCCAGATCGTCGCCCAGCATGTCTTCCTCGAACAAGTCAGCCAGCGAAAGCTTGCCCGTGGACACCATCCAGCCGAGATCCTCCAGCCCCCAGATCGCCAGGGCGTAATCCGTCGCCACAAAGCCAAGCGGCTTGGCCCGCCACCGTTCCAGCCGCCGCGTCAGCAGCATGCCCAGCGTCTGATGGGCCAGCCGCCCCTCAAACGGATAAAGCACCATGTAGAAGCGCTTGCCGCGTGGAAAAGTCTCGACCAGCAGGTCGCCCCGCTTCGGCAACACGGATTTGACTTTCTGGATTTCCAGCCAGTCACGCACCTGATCCGGCAGGCTGGCGCGGCGGGCGGGATCGTCCAGCATGGCCCGCACCTGATCGGCAAGATAGGTCGAGAGCGGAAATTTCCCGCCCGCATAGGCCGGAATTTTCGGGTCCTGCGAAAAAGCATTGGACACCAGGCATTCGCTTTCGCGCAGGCCTTCAAACCGCAAGACCTTGCCGGAAAACAGGAATGTATCGCCTTGCGCCAGTTGCTCGACGAAATATTCCTCGACCTTGCCAAGGGTCATGCCGCCTCGCCCGATGGAGCCAAGGTGATTGCGCTTGACCAGCCGGACATTCAGCATCGGCTCCTCGACAATGGTGCCGAGATTGAGCCTGTATTGCTGCGCCACCGCCGGATTGGAAATCCGCCAGCGTCCTTCTGCCGTCTTGCGGATGCGGGCATAGCGGTCATAGGTCTTCAGCGCATAGCCACCGGTAGCGACGAAATCGACAATCCGCACGAACGTTTCACGCGACAAAGAAGCGTAAGTCATGGCTGACGTTACTTCAGTATAAAGAGCCTCCGCATCAAAAGGTGCGGCACAGGCCATGCCCAACACATGCTGGGCCAGCACATCCAGCGGGCCTTCGCCCACCGATTGGGTGTCCTGCGCACCGAGATAGTTGGCATCCAGCGCCGCCTGGCATTCCATCACCTCGAAGCGGTTGGCGGGAACCAGAATGGCCCGGCTTGGCTCATCCATACGGTGATTGGCCCGGCCAATCCGCTGGGCCAATCGGCTGGCGCCCTTGGGCGCGCCGACATGGATGACGAGATCGACCTCGCCCCAGTCGATGCCGAGATCCAGCGTCGAGGTGGCGACCACGGCACGCAGCCGGTTGGCGGCCATCGCCTCTTCCACCTTGCGGCGCTGGCCGACATCCAGCGAGCCGTGATGCAAGGCAATCGGCAGGCTGTCGTCATTGACAGTCCACAATTCCTGAAACAGCATTTCCGCCTGGGAACGGGTGTTGACGAAGATGATCGTCATCGCAAACTGTTTCAGCACCGCATAGATATCAGGAATGGCGTAACGGGCCGAATGGCCGGACCAGGGAATGCGCTCCTGCGTGTTCAAAATGGTAATGTTCGGCCTCGCCCCGCCAGCCACCGTGATCAGCCCAGCCAAGGCCGCTTCCCCCGGTCTTTGGGCCACGAGCCAGCGCTGCAGCTCCGGCGGATCGGCAACGGTGGCAGAAAGGCCGATGGTTTGAAGTCCCGGCGCCAGGATGCGCAGCCGGGCCAGCCCCAGCGCCAGAAGATGGCCACGCTTGGAGGTAACGAGCGAATGCAACTCATCGAAAATCACATAGCGCAGGTCCCGGAAGAAGCGGGGGGCTTCGCCATTGGCGATCAGCAAAGCCAGCTGTTCCGGGGTTGTCAGCAAAATATCCGGCGGATTGAGCTTCTGGCGTTGCCGTTTTGCCTGCGGCGTATCGCCGGTCCGCGTCTCGACGGTAACAGGCAGGCCCATTTCCTCGACCGGCTTGACCAGATTGCGCTCAATATCGACCGCCAGTGCCTTTAGCGGCGAGATATAGAGCGTGTGAATGCCGATAAATGCCTCGCCCGGCCGCTTTCGCCCGCGCCGGGTCAAATCGACCAGTGAGGGCAGAAACCCGGCAAGGGTCTTGCCCGCCCCCGTCGGGGCAATCAACAGCGTGCTTTCTCCCTGCCCGGCCCGCCCCAGCAGGTCCAACTGATGCGCACGCGGCTGCCAACCCTTCTGTGCAAACCAATGCTCGAAGGATGAGGGCAAAAGAGAAAGCGTGGATTCCGGCTCAGACACAGAGATAAAATAGGTGAAACCGGATTAAATAGAAGCGGTCCCCGACTATTTTGAGCATATAAACCCAGGCTTTATTGCATCGCGGCGTCCAGCTTGGCCTTCCAGTCACCGTTTTCCAGCGCCTTTGCCATGAAGCCGTCCACCGCAGCCTTGAAGCCCGGGTCCTTGCGCAGCAGATAGGCATTTTCAAAATGGGTGAAGGGTTCCTTGACGGCAGCCGGGCAAAGCACGCCGGGATGCAGCTTGGATTGCAGGTCCACTTCCACGCCGTCGGTCACCATCACATCCGCCTTGTTGGCGGCAATCTGGTCAAAAATCACCTTATTGTCGGGAAACACCTCGATAGGTGCCTTGGTGAAATGCTCATGGGCAAATTTGTCGTTGGTGCCGCCGGGATTGACGATGACACGCACTGACGGCTGATCGATCGCCTCCAGCGTCACCAACCGGTCCTTGTCCTCGCAGCGGACGATCGGCCGTTTGCCATCCTTGACATTCGAAAGCGAGAAATCGCCGACCTCGGCGCGGGCCGGATTAACGGTAATACCGCCCAACACCATATCGAACTTTCCGGCTTTGAAATCCTCCAGCATGGTTTTCCAGGTGGTCATCACAAATTCCGGCTTGACGCCGAGATCGGTAGCCAGCGCCTTGCCCATGGCAATATCGGCCCCGACCAGTTCGCCATCGCCACCCTTGTAGCTGAAGGGTTTATAGTCCCCTGTCGTGCCGATGCGGATCACGCCCGCCTGCTTGATCACCGCCAGCGTGCCATCCTCGGCATGGACAAGAGAGGTCGTCAAAAGCAAAGCTGTGACCAGAGCGGTGCGGAAAAACGTCATTATCTGTCTCTTTCTTGAGCATCAATCAGGGCGGGGGCCGAATTCAGCCCATTGGCATCTGAGCAGCAATTTTCATTCCAAATGACAAGACGCTCCAGCCTACATTGCAATATAGCGGTCTTTGCGATGATTGATCGCCAGCGTCAGATTGACGACAACAGCGCCGATGATCGAGCAGGCAATGATGCCGGGCGTCGCCACAAAGAACGAGCCGATCAGCACCATGCCGTCAAAGCAAAGCTGCACAAGCCCGGCCCGCCAGCCGTAGCGATCCTGAAGATACAGCGCCAGGATACCAAAGCCGCCAAGGCTTGCCTGATGGCGAAACAGCACCAGCATGCCAGTTCCCACCAGCAGCCCACCAAAGATGGCCGCGACCAGCGGGTCCAGCAGGGAAAAGCCGATGAATTTCGGCAGGATGGCACTCAGCACCGAGGTCAGCAACACGGCGATGAAGGTTTTTGCCGTGAACGCCAGACCCATCCGCCGGAACGCGAAATAGTAGAAGGGCAGGTTGATGGCAAAGAAGATCGGGCCAAACCCGACCGCCGACACATAATGCAGCAGAAAGGCGACACCTGCCGTGCCGCCGGAGAGCAGTTTGGCATTGGACAGCAAGACCACGCCCAGCGCCGCCAGCATGGCTCCCGCCAGCAGGCCCTGCACATCGTCCAGCATGGAATGCTGTTCAGGACTTGAGGCGATGGGCTTGCGGGAATTACCTGCCTGTTTGTCTGCTGCTGCCATGAACCATCCTGCCTTTGCCACCACCTGGGGATGTTTATCCGTAGACCTGCGGGCCGGGGTCCTCAAGCGCCGAGGCGCGACATCGCCAAAGTTATCCCCGGTCGCCGGAGACCGTGTTCAAGATCGACGCATCAATATACATATCTTCGAAATTACAAATTAACGATCATCTTCTACTCTCTGGCCTATGAAACAGGCTCGGCGAGATTTCTCGCTTCCCCTGCATGCATTGAGTACCAAGTTTCGACGGTGTGAACGACATCCTCGACTTGGCGGAATTTCGAATACGAACTGCCATTTTCAATGACACTTCGTATAAGGGCCGTGTAGGAGACGCCAGAGCAGATGAACACGACGATGACGATCATTCTGGTCAATAGTGCCCTTGTCACGCTGTTTTCCCTCGTTTCGAGCAGGCTGGCCGGATGGCTTGAACAGCAAAATCCGACCTATAGGCCAATCGGGCTTGGCATTGCCGGTGGCGTCACGGCCATCGTCGCCATGCAATTTCCGATAACGATTGTACCGGGTCTTTTCATGGACCTTCGCAACAGTGCCATTGCGGTCTGCGGACTGATGGGCGGCCCGGTTTGTGCCATTTTTGCGGCGGGCATTGCCATAACCTGGCGCGTTCTGGAAGGTGGGATCGGCGCTGGGGCAGGAGCCCTTTCTATTTTACTGGCTGCAGGCGCGGGTGTTTGGGCAGGCGGGCGCGATGAACAGGCAATCTTGAGCCTGCGGCGCATCGCAGCCATGGGCCTTGGTCTCACCATCCTGCCACAGATAACACTCTTGGTCCTTCCACCTGAAACATGGCCAGCGGTGTTTGCCGTCCTGCCACTGCTTTTGCCAATGCAATCCCTGGCTGCTCTGCTTGCAGCGGCTGTGATCAGAAGCGAGACATTGCAACGCGTTCGATTACAGGAGGCAAAACTTTACCGGACCGTGATCGAGAGCATGCCGGAAACCCTCACGGCCAAGAACCGAGAAGGCCGTTTCATCCTGACCAATCCCGCCACGGCCAAGGCCCTTGGCCTGGATGACCCCGCGCAGATGATTGGCAAGAGCGATGCGGATTTTCATTCCTCCGAGCTGGCGGCCCGTTACCGCGCTGACGAAGAGGCTGTCTTTGCCGAAGGCAAGCCTGTCCATATCGAGCAGAGCTATGAAACGCCTGCTGGCGTCAAAGGCTGGTATTCGACCCTTAAATATCCGATCTGCGACCAGAGGACCGGAGAGATCATCGCTCTCGCCACCCATAGCCGCGACATCAGCAAGCAGAAGGAACTGGAGCAGCAATTGGCCGAGAGCCGCCAGCAATTGGCCGATGCTCTGGCCAATATGGCCGATGGGCTTGTGATGTTCGACCGCCAGGGAAAGCTGGTCTATTGCAATGAACGCTATCGCTCCATGTTCTCCAAAACCGCTGATATCAGGGTGCCTGGCGCCGATCTGCACGACATCATCGCCGCTTCGCGCGCGCGCGGCGAAGAGACCGCACCTCGCGACAGCGACCCCATCTTGCCCGAGCAAAGCTTGGACAGTCTGCCTGTTTTGCCTCTGGTGCCAGGCAAGCGCGAAATCGCCCTCTGGGACGGACGGACCCTCGAAGCTCAAACAAGAAGCGTCGGTGGCGGCGGTTCGCTGATCGTCTTTACCGATGTTACCAGGGCGAAACAGGCGGAGGGCTTGCTGCGCCATACCAATCGCGCCCTGGAAAAAGCGGCCTTTACCGATGGCCTTACCGGGCTTTACAACCGGCGTGCCTTCGATGTGCATCTCCGGCAGGAATTTGCACGGTCCCACCGCACCGGGTCTGGTGTTAGCCTTTTGATGATCGATATCGACCATTTCAAACTGTTTAACGACCGCTATGGACATCAGGCGGGAGACCAATGCCTGCGCCAGATCGCCACGACGTTGCGTTCGGTCGCCAAACGCAGCACCGATATCGCTGCCCGCTATGGCGGCGAGGAAATGGCGCTCATTCTCTCCGACACCGATCTTGCCGGAGGCGCTACTGTGGCAGAATACTATTGCCAGGCAGTCCGCGACCTGCATATTCCCCATGGGGATAGCGAAAAGGGTATCGTCACCGTCAGTATCGGCGTGGCAGCCGTTCCGTGCGACGATATCCACTCCAGCGATGATCTTGTAGCGAGCGCCGACGCTGCCCTTTACAAGGCGAAACACAGCGGCCGTGACCAATATTTCACCGCCAGCCATGCTCCCGCCCTGGACACGTTCCAGCAAAACTGCAAACCGGCTTCGGCGATCGGCAATGCCTTAAAATAATCGAGAATGCATCTCCGCACCCCGGTGAAAAGCCGAGGCGCCATTCTGCATAGTGTTTCGAATGAACGTCATGGCGGATGTCAGGTTCAGTTTGAACCTGACTGGCCCTCAATGCCCACTGGCCAGATAGATTTGTGGCGCCACCGCCGTCATGTCCAGTTTGGGGCGGGTGATGGCGAGGAAGCGATCCAGCGGGCAGGCACCGTCAACCTGTTCCTTTTCGCAGCCCGGCAGGGGAATGGTGGCCTGGAGTGGCGGGGTTTTATCATCCAGAACCGATGCATTGCGGATCTGGTCCAGCGACGGCGCGATGAACTGCATGCGCACGAACACCTTGCCCGTGGCATCGTGCAGGCGCTCGAACGCCATGGTGCCGGTGGGAGGAGTTTCATCATCGAGATAAGGCGGAATATGCCAATGCAGGCCAAGCATGGCGCCAATTTCTGCCTGCTGCGTGTCGGAACCAGTAAACAGCAGATATTTCGCATTTGGCGGGCCATCGCTGGGCGCACTATTGTTGGCCAGACCTGTTGCCGGATCGGCGGCCACCGCCAGCAACAGCTGATTGAGAAGATTGGAGCCATCGCGGGCGGCAAGATAAGGAACACGATTGCCGAGATCATATTTGATCTGGCGCAGCTGCGACAGGCGGATAATGTCCGCTTCTGTCGGCGTTTTGCCAAAGCCGACCTGATCGGCAGGAAAACCATTGGCATATTGCAGCAGGAAAACCTGCACGACGGTGCCTGCATCCTTCAAAGGGCCAACCACTTCGACGCTGGCAGGCTTTTCCCCCTTGGCCTGCTTGACCTTGATCGACCAGGGGCGCTGCGACAACGTGCAGGCAGCGGACGCATCGGCCTTTTCGCAAAGCGAAGCCGCGCAGCAGTCGAGAATGCCGTCGAGTTCCGTCATCAGGCTGGCAGCACGCGCCCGAGGCTTTTCAAGATCGCCACCCGCTGCCTCTAAAATTGCAGCCGTGGCCTTGTCGGGATCGACAGCGCCAAGCCTGGTATCGGAAGGGGCATAGAGCACATCGACGCCATCCGTGGCCTCGGTATTGTTAAAGCCGACCGTCAGGCCGCAGCCGGGAAACAGGGTGGACAGCATCACATTGCCGGTATCGATGGTGCGCTTCACCGAACCATTCGCCCAACCGAACACCGTGCCGGTCGCGGGGCAGCCACCCTGCGGCAGAAGCCCCCGGCCCCGGAGCATGGTGCCCTCCCACCGTGCCAATTGCGCCGTAGCCTCAGCGCCGTGCGGCGTCAATTGACCATCGGCGGTATCCCATTGCAGCCAGGGCTTGGACGACAGCAGGGCGATTTCCTTGGCACTGGTTTGCGGGCGCACGCCATGACGCATCAGCACCACATACTTATCCAGCACCATGCCGCTATCGGCAAAGGCTGGCGCGGAAAAGCCCACCGTAGCCAAGCTGAGCGCAGAAAAAACCAATGTACGAACCGATATGCCCATCGCCGTGCTCCCACTACGCCCAACTTGAACCGAAAATGGAACAAGGACTGTAGCGGCTCACTTACCTTTGGCGGGTGACCGTTATATGACAGAACATAAAGCAGGCTAGGCCGTACTCCGTCAGGAACGCAGCGCCGCCACCGGCGATTGGCGATAGGCAAGCCAGGCTGGCAGTGCCGAAAGCAGCGCCGCAAAGACCAGCATGGCGCAGAACTGCCAACCATCCTGGCTTGCGAATTCCACCGGCAGGTTAAAGCCATTGCTGGTCTTGACGGTTTGCGAAATGACCTTTGCCGCCGCATATCCCATAGCCACACCAAACCCGATGCCGCCCAGGAACAGGCTGAAAAGCTCACACCAGACGATCAGGAAGACCGATGACCTGGGAGCGCCGAAGGCTCTGAGAGCGCCAATCTGCTTGCGGCGCTGGCCGATATGAACGACCGTCACCAGCAAGAGCGCGCCTGCCACCAGCGCCTGCGCGCCGATTGCCACAAAGGACAAAACCAGTTTCGCGTCGCCCAGCGTCGCGTAAAGCCTGGTCAGGACCTCGCCGGGGAAAACGCCGAGTGTCCGGTCGTTGCGATAGTCCTGCCGCAGCTTATAGGCAGCGGCAATGGTTTTCGGCTTGACCAGAATGGCCGGTACGCCGGGGTCTGTGGCTGAGAATTGCTCTGAGAGAGCAGCATCGGGGTCGATATGGCCGTGATGATCGTGCTCGTCATGGTCCTCATCATGACCGGCTTCACCCTTGTCCCCCGCCTCTTCCTGGGTGTGCTGTTCTGCGGCGTGCTGTTCTGCTGCGTGATCGGCCTCGTCCGCATCGTGATCATCATGCTCTTCCCCGAGACCGTGAATATGCCAGACAGCCTGGACCGGAACAAGGATAGCGCGATCCCAGGCCGTGCCGGTGGCTTTCAGCCTGCCGACGACATGATAGGCCAGTTCGCCATGGGTATGACCGCCTTCAGCAGCCGTGCCATGCATCGGCTTGACCGTATCGCCGGTCTTCAGCGCGACATCGGCGCCCACCACCGCCTCGCCTTCGCGCTGAAACATCTGCCCCTCGGCAAAGCCCGGCGTGGTCGCAGCAATCAGCCGTGTGGTCGTACCGACAATCGGATAGCCGGAAAAACTATCGCCGAATGCCACAGGTGCTGCCCATTCCACGCGGGGATCGGCCTGCAATGTCGCCAGAACCGCACCCGGCACCAGCGGCAAGGGCGAGGGCTGCAAAAACACCGAGGACAGGACCAGCTGGGTTTCCGACCCGGCTGCGCCGATCACCAGATCGAATTTATCGGCAGCCCGGGCGCTGCCCAGCCGCAAGGCCCGTTCCTGCAAGGTCACCGTCACGCCAAGCGCGGTCGACAGCGCCACCAACAGGCAGACAACCAGCGCACCGGCCCAGAGTCGGCGCAGATCGGCAAGGATGAAACGGATCATGCGTCACCTCCCAGAGGTCCGACAATGCCTCCAGCAATGTCACCTGTGTCATCGACGATTTCACCGTTTTTCAACTCGATCCTGCGTGGCAGACGCTCCACCAGACGGGCATCGTGGGAAACGACGATCAAGGTGCTGCCCTCGCTTTTTGCCAGATCCAGAAGAAGATCGGCAACGGCAGCCCCCGCTTCGGCATCAAGGCTTGCGGTCGGTTCGTCGGCGATGATCACGCCGGGTTTTCGCAACAGCGCCCTGGCCACCGCCACCCGCTGCATTTCGCCACGCGACATGGTTTCAATCGCTTGATCCGGTCGGCCGAGGCCGAAACGTTGCATCAAGTCGTGGGCGCGCGTGACGCAAGCAGGCGTCACCACCCGTGCCAGCCGGGCTGGCAGCAGGATATTGTCGATGGCCGACAGACCGGAAAACAAATGAAACTCCTGCATGACAAGACCGATATGCGCCGCGCGGAACCGGTCGCGCGCGCCTTCCGAGAGGCTCGACAGATCGGTGCCGTTCCAGCGGGCATTGCCTTGGCGCAGGCGCTCCAACCCGGTCATCACATTGACCAGCGTGCTTTTGCCCGAGCCGGAACCGCCGATGATCGCCAGTTGAGCCCCGGCGGCAATCTCAAGCCGACCAATGTTTAAAACCGGCTTTGGCAGGCCCGTGTAGCGGACCGCCACGTCTTCGAGAACAAGCGACATCATGGGCGATTACACCGTACCATAAGTGGCATTTCTCAGCCGCAATAGACTGACGAAACCCGTTTCAGGGTCGGTCCAGGACCCCATTTCCAGGGTCCCAACCACTTCAATGCGGGTTCCCGGCTGCACGAATGTCTGCTTTCGATCCAGATAGACCACGACGATATTGTCCGGCCAGTCCGCGTCCGAGGAGCAGAACGGGCAGAGCGCCATCGGAATTTCTGTCAGCACGAAAAACGCCGCTTCCGCCTTCAGCGGCGGTGCCATAAAGCCGCGCATCGCCACCGGTTTTCCAGCGGCCTGCTTGACCATGTCGGAAAATTCCAACCCGAGCACGCCGACCTTGCCATAGAGTTGGTCGAAATCGATCAATTGCGGTGCAGCTTTTGCCGGTTTTGAGAACAGCCCAAGGGCGGCAAACCCAAGAAGAGCCAAACTGTCTCGCCGTCGAAAAGCAACCCTGCTGAGATCTTTCATCGTAACGCCTCGGCACTGAACACGGCATCGCACCACGCCGTGCACCCTCAAAAAATAGAGCATTTCCAGGAAATGCGGAAAACCCGGAAAATACGTAAAAACAAAGAGCGGAAGTCTCTATAGAATAGGCTCCGGATGCGATATCCGCACCCGGAGCCGAGTATCATAGCAGGCTTAGTTGGCCTTTGGCGCACCAAGGGCAAAAGCGTCGGCCAATACCTTGTAGACGTCGCTTTCTTCCAAATAGCCCTTGAAGCCTTCCGAACCGGCACCCGTGGCCTGAAGCACGACATCGTCAACAGCGTGAACGGCGGTGTCGGCCGAACGCGGCAGATTGCCTTCGCGGAAAAGCGCACCCGGCACCGACTTATAGGCCTCGTTGGCGACGTATTGCTTCTTCTCGTTCTGAATTGCCGGCTCGAACGGACCGTCCATCTTGGGGCGGAAGGTCTCGTAATAGTCCGGGAAGTTGGACGAGAACACTGCCAGGCGACGCGAAACGTCGACCTTGTCCGGGAAGCCGTCGCCGTCCTTGTCTTCATAGTTCGGGAAGCCGGCATCAGCGTAGACGCCAACCTTTTCGCGCATCTCGGTGCCCGGCTTTTCATCATCAATCGTGCCGATTACCGAAATGCCATGCGTGTGGTCGCCGGTGACGACGATCAGCGTATCCGGATGGGTCTTCAGGAATTCGAGGCCAAGCCCGATCGCCTGATCGAATTCGATGGTTTCATACATCGCCCGATCCCAATCCATCGGATGGGACATTTTATCGATGGATGCGCCTTCAACCATCAGGAAGAAGCCGTCCTGGTTCTTGGACAGTTGATCAAGGGCAACCTTGGTCATATCGACCAGACCCGGCTGGTCGGGGAATTTATCGACGGTCCCCTTCTTCAGGAACTTGCGATCCAGAAGCGTATCCATGTTGCCGGTATGAAACAGGCCGAGCAGCTTGCCGCTATTGGTGCCGGCGGCAGCATCCAGTTCGGTCTTTGATGTCGCCAGCGTATAGCCGGCATTCTTGAACTCGGCGATATAGTCCTTGTCATCCTTGCGCTTCGAGCCAGGAATGGATTTGGACAGGAAATAGGCCGAACCGCCACCCAGGATGACATCCGGCTTGACGTTGAACATCATACCGACAATCTCGGCCTTGTCGGCGCGGGCGCGAGTGTGAGAAACGACGGCGGCGGGCGTTGCATCTTCGACTTCAGCCGGAGAAACAATACCAATCGACTTTTTGGTGGTGCGGCGCAGCGCCTCGGCAATGGTTTCGACCTTCGGGTCATCCAGCGTGTTCGGGGTGCGGTCGGCATAAACGCCAAGCGCGTTCACGGCGGTCTTGTGGCCGGTCATATAGGCCGACATGGTGTTGGCGCTATCGGTGGCGATGGCATTGGTCGAGGATGTGCCGATAAAGGCCATCCGGTCGAGGCTGTCCATGTTGAGGTGGCCGTTGGCCTTGCCCTCGGTCATGCCCTTGGACATGATGCGGGCACCGGTGCGGTGGGCTACCGACAGACCATCACCGAGGAAGAAAATGATATTCTTGGCAACAGGCTTTTGCTGGGTCGCATAGACATCCCAGGTGACGGATTTCTTTTCGTCTCCAGCCGAAACCTCGACCTTGTAGGAGCCTGCCGGAAGCTTAACATCGCGCAGGATCAGGGCCGAGCCAAGAACCTTGTCTTCCTTGCCTTTTTCTTCGGCGGTGAACTGTGCCTGGCTGCCGAAAACGGCTTTGTAGTCCTGGCCGTTGACGGTGATTTTTACATCTTCCGGCTTGACGACAGATTTCAGCTCGACCTTGAAATCAAAGGGAGAACCGGTGAGGATCGTGGCGCGATCAAGCGGATAGACCGTGGCGGCTTGGGCGCCGCCTGCCAGAACCGTCGTGGTAAAAAGAGCTGCGAGAATGGTGCGCATAATGTTTCCCCCAATATGTGCCAGATGATTGCAGGGCGGTCTTAGGGCGCAGAGATGACAGGCAGATGACAACGCCCGATTGCGTGATGATTGTCTAAATGCCTCTTAATCCTTGCGGAAGACAATGCTGGCCGTCCACCCGGTGATCACAGCCACCAGCACGGCGAAGATGCCGTAGGACAAGGGCTGGTTATGGGCGGCATCGGTGATTGCCTGTTCGACGCCGGTCTTCACCACCCGCAGGCGCAGGTCCTTCTGGGCCAGGAAGACACCGCTCTTGAACAGGTATGCATGCACGACATGCACGCCATCGGGAATACTGGCGGGCAGCCGCAGGCTGGCGCGAAACAGATTGGTGCTGACGAAGCGAATACCGGCATCGCCCTCCTGATAAAGGCCGCTTGTCTGTTGCAGGCGGCGATAGGCAGTCCGAAACTCGCCCATATTGATATCGCCGATGAAATGGCCGGTCGGGGTCAACGGCAGATAATCGACGCCAAGCCCCAGATCGTTCAGGACCTCACGCGGGGCAATCGCCTGCACCGGCCTGGTGCTGGCAACCGAATAGGAGGTCGGCACCCGCTCGAAGGTCAGGGATTGACGATTGACCCAGATGCCCAGGAACCGCTCCTTGCGCCGCACGGTCGCCGCTTCCCGCGGGCCTTCCAGCGTCACCACGACATCATATTGGCCGATGGCCAGCAGCAATTGATCGACATTGTTCAGCGCCCCAAACACAGTGAGATCGGCGCCGCGAAAATCGGAGGTAATGGCGATTTCATTGGTGGACGTGCCGATTTCCAGCGTTTCCTTGCCGGTACTATCAGGCGTCAGAAAAGGGATCTGGGCGCTCGCCGCGCTCGCAAACAGGATCGCACCAGAGAGTGCCATCAGCGCCAGAAGGAGGAACCGGCCCATAATCATCGGCCCGCACTCCCCACCACGATGGAATAGGCATCCTCAGGGGTCATCACCAGTTCGATGGCAAGCCGCAGGCCAACGGCCATCACCAGCAGGCCAAGCAAAGCACGCAATTGTTCGCCGCGCAGTTTCTGGCCAACCCGTACCCCGTATTGCGCGCCGATCACGCCAGCGATCATCAGCATGAAGGCCAGAACGATATCGACCGAATAATTGGCCTTGGCCTGGGCAATGGTGGTGAAGGCGCTGACGAAGATGATCTGGAACAGCGAGGTACCAACCACGACATTGGTGGGGATGCGCAAGAGATAGATCATCGCCGGCACCAGAATGAAGCCGCCGCCGATACCCATCGGTGTCAGGACGCCGACAAGGAAACCGAGCACCAGAATAGGGATGGCGCTGAGATAGATCTTCGATTTCTTGAAGCGCATCTTGAAGGGCAGCCGATGCACCCAATTGTGATGGCCGGGGCGGCGTACAGGCGCTGGCTGCTTGCGGGCCGCACGGCGCAGGGCGCCGATGCTTTCCCAGAGCATCAGTGTGCCGATGGAGCCCAACAGCACAACATAGAGGATGGAAATGAACAGGTCGATCTGGCCGAGCTTGCGCAGGGCGACGAAAATCCACATGCCGAGCGACGCGCCGAACAAACCGCCGACCAGCAGCACGCAGCCGAGCTTCAAATCCAGCGAACCACGCCGAAAATGGCTCATGGCGCCGGAAACCGAAGAGGCCACCACCTGATTTGCACCGGTGGCGACAGCGACGACGGGCGGAATATTATAGAAGATCAGCAGGGGGGTGATCAGGAACCCGCCGCCGACGCCGAACATGCCCGAGAGAAAACCAACAGCCGCGCCCATGCCGAGGATGATGAAAATATTCACCGACAGTTCCGCAATCGGCAGGTAAAGTGTCACGGCTGTCCTCGAAATGCGCCCGAAATGCCAAATTCCGCCGTCATGGCCGGAATGCCCATGACGATGCCCGTCAATCCTTACGCTATCATTCCTTAAATCCCGGTAGATTTAGGGGAGCTTGCCCAAAAAATTCTCAAGCGTCACGCATTCTAAAATCGTGACGCTCACCCGGTACCCGGCAATAATGATCATTTAAGTAGGTGTGCCTGGACAATTGTAGGAGGATTTCGTTCGCCTGCAAGGTTAAACTCCACCACCTCGACCCCGCATCAACCGTTATGGGCCAGCAAAGCCTTGACCAACTCGTTGGAAACCTTGCCGCTTGGCTCCTGGCCCACCGACGTTTGAAAGGCCTTGATGGCGGCAACAGTGCGGGCACCGAGCTTGCCATCCGGCTCACCGGCATTGAAACCGTTCTTGTTGAGAATGGCCTGGATATTGCGGACTGCCTTTTCCATGTCGACGCTGCCGGTCTTCAGGCTCTTGCCAACCCATTCATCCGGCAGGTTGACCGTGTTGGCATCGGCATTCACAGGCATTGCCTGCCATTGCTGGAGGCTCGCCTTGGCGCGGGCAAGTGCAGCAGGCTGCAAGGATCTTGCCACTTCCTCCTGCTTGGCGGCGGCGTCCTTGTCACCCTGGCTTGCGGCCAGCGCGAACCATTTATAGGAGGCTTCCAGATCCTGCTTCACGCCCGTACCGCGCGCATAGAGCACAGCGAGATTGAACTGACTGTCCGTCACGCCGAGATCGGCAGCTCTGGCAAACCATTTGGCAGCAGCGTCCATATCCGGCTTGCCATCGCCACCGGAGGCATAGAGCACGGCGAGGTTATGCATGGCGCTGGCATTGCCCGCCTCTGCGGCCTGGCTGTAAAGCCCTTTTGCCCGCGTCAAGTCGCGCTGAACGCCAGTGCCTTTTTCATAAAGCCCAGCCAGACGATATTGAGCAGGCGCCAGCCCCAGATCGGCGGCGCGCTGGAACCAGACCGCTGCCTGCGAGACATCACCCGGCAGGCCGCGCGCTTCCATATAGCGCGAACCGATTTCAAACAGGGCAGCGGGCTCGCCCGCCTTGGCAGCCGTCATCAGGGAAGCGGGCGAGAGATCGGCGGGCACCTCGAACAGCGGCTTGGCAGCCTCAGTCTTCGGGGCAGAGAATCCGGCCTGAGCCGCATCCGGCATCGGCGGTTGAGACGAGAGACCGGCGACCGTCTGGCTGCCATCCATCGGGGTGGAGGAAAGGCTGGCCTGGCCTGTCGGTGACGTCACCGGAATGACCGGCGCGGAAGATGGCTCCGCCTCCGTGCTTTCCACGGCGGGCTGGGATTGCGGTGCCTCGGCCTTGATCTCGACGGCCCGAACCGGTTGTTGCGGTGCCTGCTGGATGGAGGGTGCCTCAATGGCCGCAGAAGGTGCCAGTTTGGCAGGTGCCGATGTGGTTGGCGCTTGCTCAGCAGGAGCCTGGGCATTGCCGCCCCCAAGCGTCTTTACTGCCGATACAGCAAGGGCCGCCAGCAAAAGCGCACCGACCGCCATCAGGATTGGACGGCGATATCTGGAGAAAGCCGAGCCTCCAGCGACTTCGTCGGCAAGGGCGGTCCGGCTAGGGCGGCTGGCCCGGTCGGTTTCCTGGGCTGCTGCCTGCGCCGCCCGGCGCGCTGCGGCAATGAAATCCATCCGGTCATCCGCTGATGCCGGTTTTACGCTTGCCGCGCCAAGCGCAGGTTCAGCCGAAGCGGTCCCGGCCTGCTGACGCGCCCGGACCTTTTCCAGGATCTTGCGCACATCCGGTTTGCCGGAACCGGGTTCCAGCAATTCATTGGCCTCTTCCGGCGGCAGAATATCGACGGGGTCGATGGAAGGCGCGTCCTCGATCATCTGACGCGGGTGCGGAGCGGCAGCCTTTGCAGGTGTCGCGGTCTCGGCCTGCGCTTTTTTGATCTTCGGCTTCAGGCGCCGGCTCAAACCGGCGATCAAGCTGGGCTTCGCTACCTTCCCATCATCGCTCTGCGGACGAGCCTCGGCATGAGCGGGCGCATCGATATTGTCTCCAGCCGGAAGAAGGTCAACAACCGGTTCCACGTCGGTCTCAATGGACGCGGTCCGCTGCGCAGCCGCAACCGTCGGATCGGCGTAGTCTTCCTCACTGCTGGTCGTTGCCGTCCGGCGATCCATCTGGTCCAGTTTTTCGGCAATCTGCACCAGGGTCTGGTGCAAAGCCTCGACGGTACGGTGGCTGCGCTCCTCCCCGCCCCGGCTGATCTCTTCCAGGTGGCGCAGGTGATCGGCCAGAACGCCAAGCGTTTCGGCAATCTGGTCCTGTCCCGCCACCTGAACGGAGGTCGGGCTCTGGCGGGCATAATTGTCCATCACCGCTTCGGCGGCCTGGCGGGCAGCCTCGACGATATATTCGTCGCTGGTCGCCAGATAATCTTCAAGGGCCGCCATCCGACCTTCGATACGCTCACCCTGGCCATTGTCCGTCAAGGGTGAGGCACTGATCAGCGCCGAGAGATGCGCGATCTGCTGTTCCAGCCCGGCAATGGCGGAGCCATCGCCGGATGGCGAGGCACTCGTCTCATCCAGGCGAGCCGCGATGGAGTACAGCCGGTCGTCCAGGCTGCGCAGCAGGCTTTCATCCACCGATGATGCCACTGGCTGAGCATCAATCTGATCGATTCGCCTGCCGATCACGGCGATCTGCTCGGCCAGCTTGTCGCTCAGCGAAGCATGATCCAGCGCATCGATCTTGCGGGAGATATCGGAGAGATAGCCGGTCAGTTCGGGTTGCAGGCTTTCACGCTGCGACATTTCCAACATGCGGGTCAGATCGTCCAGCCGCTCTTCCAGCCGTTGGGCGGCCTGTTGGTGGGCCAAATCCTCGATTTTCAGCGACAGCGCTTCGAGACGGCGGTCAAGATCGCCAGCCGGAAAGCCTGCGGTCTGCTCGGAAATCAATTCCAGATGATGGGCAATGGTGGCGATCCGGTCTTCCAGACGCTCGATCAGGCGCGGATCGGTGGCTTGCCCGCCATGACGGCCTGCAACGGAAATGGCGCGGGAAATCTCGTCCAGACGGTGATCGAGCTGGCCGAACTGTTCCAGCATCGCCTGGCTGTTGGGCTCCAGATGCTGGCCGATATGCTCAAGCGCCTTGGCAATGGCAACCAGCTTGTCTTCCAGCAGCCGCACGGAGCGCACATCACCGATGGTGCCCAATTGCTGCTTGATCTCATCCAGCCGGTAGGCAAGCTGCAAAAGGTCCTGCTGGATGCGCTCAGGCGCGATGGTATCGAGCCGGGCTTCGAGCGCGCTCCAACGGGTTTCCATGGTCTGCGTGCCGCTATCGCGGGCAAGTCCGTCCATCAAAGAGCGCAATTCCTCGAAATCGGCCCGCAATGCTTCGGTTTCGGGCGCGGCGGGATGGCCGATCCGCTCCAGACTGTCGGCCATGCGCATGAAATCCTCACGCAGGCCAGCGGCTTCGCGGCTTTCTTCAGCCATCACCCTGATGTCCTGGATATCGGAGCGCAAAGCACCGATTTCACCAGCAAGGCTCTCGCTGATATCCTGGCGCAGGTCGGCGCGCAGAGTAGACAAGGCCTTATAGAAATCCGGCAGGGGCGCAGCACTCCCGCCCGCCATCAGTTGCGGCGCCAGTTCCAGCACTTGCGGCGGACGCACTGAAACACTCTCAGGCGCGAGATGTTTCGGATCATTGTCGCGGAGCGATGCGCGTCCCGGAGCAAGGGGACGTGCCGCTTCCAGCGCCCGTTGCCGGGCGCGGATTTCGGCCAACGGATCGAGCCGATCGCCAGCAACAGAAGAGGTCGCGCCAAGTGGCAGCTCTGTCGAAACCTGTAATGGCTTATCGGAAAAAGCGCTGGCTGCGGGGCGAACGTCCCTGGCAACGCCGCCGGAGATGCCATTCATCAGACCTTCGATCCGCGCCTCCAACCCCTCGATCGTGCGGCTCAGGGCATCAAGCGACGAAGCGCCTGCGGGACGAGGGTCGGCCTGACGGGTCTCCGCCTGGTAAGGCGGCGTCTGGCCGGGAGCTCTATAGCTCTGCGATGGAGACCGCTGTCCGTTCATATTCCAAACTCGCTTCGCGTTTCGGGCCTGCCCCAAGAGCTGCTCCCCTCCCCCAAACCCGGGATTGGAGGTTGCAATTCTCATCTTGAGGCGGCGCAAATCATTCCGCAGCAGAATCGGGGAAACGTGGTAAACAACCCGTTAAGAATGGCTGAGATTTTTAACCTTTTCGGTTTGGGCCTCCTATTGTGTCGCCAAACGGGAACTGCAGCGTGATATATGCACGACGGTCATCGCCCCTTTGGTCTCTGCTGTACAAATTCCTTGTTACTCTGGCCTATCCGTTGGCAGGACGCATTCTTCAAATTCACATTTTTGCGTATTGACGTTTACGCGCACGTCAATATTTTGTAAGACAGAACATCGCCGGGGAGGACGCCGGCCGCAATCTGGAGGACATTGACCATGCCCGTCTATAAGGCACCTGTCGCGGACACGCTTTTCATCCTGAACACAGTGCTGGGCCTGGAGCGCTATAACAACCTGCCCGGTTTTGAAGACGCGACGCCCGACATGATCGAGGCAATTGTCGGCGAGGCCGCCAAGCTTGCCGAAGAGCAGCTGTTTCCGCTCAATCTGTCCGGCGACCAGGAAGGCTGTACCCGCAATGCGGATGGCTCCGTTGCCGTGCCGAAGGGTTTCAAGGAAGCCTATGACGCCTATTGCGCCGGTGGCTGGAGCGGCCTCGCTGTCCCACCGGAATATGGCGGCCAGGGCCTGCCTTACGTGCTGCATGCTGCCGTTGGTGAATATATGTCCTCGGCCAACATGGCCCTGATGATGTATCCGGGCCTGACGCAAGGGGCGATTGCCGCCATTCTGGCGCATGGGT
Organism: Agrobacterium vitis; assembly: GCF_013337045.2. Taxonomy (NCBI): domain Bacteria; kingdom Pseudomonadati; phylum Pseudomonadota; class Alphaproteobacteria; order Hyphomicrobiales; family Rhizobiaceae; genus Gillisella; species Gillisella vitis. Next base: position 165,298 of record NZ_CP118259.1, on the reverse strand, counting down.
CTGACGCGCAAAAGGCCACCTATCTGCCGAAAATGGTCGAAGGCACTTGGTCCGGCACCATGAACCTGACTGAGCCCCATTGCGGCACCGACCTTGGTCTGCTGCGCACCAAGGCCGTGCCGAACGGTGATGGCACCTATAAAATCTCTGGCCAGAAGATCTTCATCTCGGCTGGTGAACACGGGATGACCGATAATATCATCCATCTGGTTCTCGCCCGTATCGAAGGTGCGCCTGAGGGCACCAAGGGCATTTCGCTGTTCATCGTGCCGAAAGTCATCGTCGGTGAAGACGGCACGCTGGGTGCCAGAAATGGCGTTTCCTGCGGCGCCATCGAACACAAGATGGGCATTCACGGCAATGCCACCTGCGTCATGAACTATGACGAGGCCACCGGTTATCTGATCGGCGCGGAGAACAAGGGCCTTTCGGCCATGTTCGTGATGATGAACGAAGCCCGTCTGGGTGTCGGCCTGCAAGGCCTGTCGATTGCCGAAGTCGCCTATCAGAACGCCGTGACCTATGCGCGGGAGCGTATTCAGGGCCGCTCGCTGTCTGGCGCCAAGGCGCCGGATAAAAAGGCCGACCCGATCATCGTCCATCCCGATATTCGCCGCGCCCTAATGACCATCAAGGCCTTCAACGAGGCAGGCCGCGCCTTCACGCTCTGGACGGCGTTGAAATCCGACATTGCCCACCGCGCCGGTGATGCGGCTGAAAAGCAGACCGCCGATGACATTCTCGGTCTGATGACGCCGATCCTCAAGGGTGTGTTGACCGACAAGGGCTTTGACCATGCTGTCATGGCCCAGCAGGTCTATGGCGGCCATGGCTATATCGAAGAATGGGGCATGAGCCAGTATGTGCGCGATGCCCGCATTGCGATGATTTATGAAGGGGCCAACGGCATTCAGGCGCTGGATCTGGTCGGCCGCAAGCTGGGCTTGAACGGTGGCCGGGCCGTGATGGCACTGTTCAACGAGATCGGTGCCTTCTGCGAGGAAAACCGCGAGAATGAAAAGCTCTCCTTCTTCACCAAGCAGTTGAAGAAGGGCCTGAACGACGCGCAGGCATCCACCATGTGGTTCATGCAAAATGCCATGGCCAAGCCCGACAATGCCGGTGCTGGCTCGACCGATTACATGCATCTCTTCGGTCTGGTTGTTCTTGGCTATATGTGGGCCAAAATGGCCAAGGCCGCCCATGAGGCGCTTGAAAGCGGGGCTAGCGACACCGATTATTACAACAACAAGCTGTTGACCGGTCGCTTCTTCATGGAAAAGATCATGCCGGAAACCGCCTTGCGCAAGTCACGCATTGAAGCGGGTGCTGACAGCGTGATGGCGATGGCTGCCGAGGCATTTTGATTGAATCTGGCTTCTCCCCACCGGGGATAAACCATTGAAAAAAATCAGGAGCTTTGCGCTCCGGGGAGAGAGACAATGACTGAAGTCTATGTTTACGACCACGTGCGCACGCCGCGCGGCCGCGGCAAGAAGGATGGCGCGCTGCATGAAGTGCCATCGGTGCGGCTTGCCGCCAAGGCGCTGGAAGCCATTCGCGACCGCAACGGCCTCGACACATCCACCGTCGATGACATCATCATGGGTTGCGTCGATCCTGTCATGGATGCGGGCGCGGTGATCCCGAAGGCTGCGGCCTTTGAGGCTGGTTATTCCACCAAGGCTCCGGGCATACAGATTTCGCGTTTCTGCGCCTCTGGTCTTGATGCCATCAATCTGGCCGCAGGCAAGATTGCCACGGGTGCGGATGACATTGTCATTGCCGGTGGCGTGGAGAGCATGTCGCGCGTTGGGCTTGGCATGTCGGGCGGCGCGTGGTTCATGGACCCTTCAGTCAACTTCCCGGCCTTCTTCATGCCGCAGGGCGTGTCCGCCGATCTGATCGCCACCAAATATGGCTTCTCCCGCGATGATGTGGATGCCTATGCGGTGGAAAGCCAGAAACGCTCCGCCAATTCCTGGGCAAAGGGCTATTTCGACAAATCGGTCGTCGCCGTGAAGGACCAGAATGGCCTGACCATTCTGGACCGCGACGAACATATGCGCCCTGGCACCGACATGCAGTCGCTGGCAGGCCTTAACCCCTCCTTCCAGATGCCGGGTGAAATGGGCGGCTTTGAAGCCGTCGGCATTCAGGCCCATCCGGAAATCGAGAAGATCAATTACGTCCACCACGCGGGCAATTCGTCCGGCATCGTCGATGGCTCCGGTGTTGTGCTTCTTGGCTCCAAGACCGGCGGCGAGAGCATGGGCTTGAAGCCCCGCGCCCGCATTCGCGCCTTCGCCAATATCGGCTCCGATCCGGCCTTGATGCTGACCGGCCCTGTCGATGTAACGGAAAAGCTGTTGAAGAAGACCGGCATGACGCTGGCCGACATCGATCTATTTGAGCTGAACGAAGCCTTTGCCGCCGTGGTTCTGCGCTTCATGCAGCATTTTGATGTGTCGCATGATGTCATGAACGTCAATGGCGGCGCGATTGCCATGGGCCACCCGCTGGGTGCTACCGGCGCGATGATCCTCGGCACCGTGCTGGATGAGCTGGAGCGGCGCGATCTGAACACCGCGCTGGTTACGCTCTGCATCGGGGCCGGCATGGGCACGGCAACCGTTATTGAACGAGTCTGATCGGGAGGGATGACAATGACCTATAAGAATTTTACCGTTGAGACCGATGCAGACGGCATTGCCCTTGTCACCTGGGACATGCCCGACAAGAGCATGAATGTCTTCACCATGGAGGTGATGGACGAAATCGAAGCGATTGTGGATGCCACTGTCGCGGATACCGCCATCAAGGGCGTGGTCTTCACATCAGGCAAATCCGCCTTTTCCGGCGGTGCCGATCTCAGCATGATCCGCGGCATGTTTTCCATGGTGGAGGAAGAACGCGCCAAGGACCCGGCCAATGCCGTGCAAAAACTGTTCGATTCCGCTGGCCGGATGAGCTGGCTGTGGCGCAAGATCGAGACCAATGGTAAGCCCTGGGTCTCGGCCATCAACGGCACCTGCATGGGCGGCGCGTTTGAGCTGTCGCTCTCCTGCCATGGCCGCGTGGTCTCCAACGGCAAATCGGTGAAGCTGGCGCTGCCGGAAGTCAAGGTTGGCATTTTCCCCGGCGCTGGCGGCACGCAGCGTGTGCCGCGTCTGGCCAATGCCCAGGACGCCCTGCAAATGATGACCACCGGCCAGACCCTGACGCCGCAACGCGCCAAGGCCATGAACCTCGTGCATCAGGTGGTTGAGCCGGATCAGCTCATTACAGCCGCAAAGCAGATGATCAAGGATGGCTTGAAGCCAGTTGCCCCCTGGGATGAAAAGGGCTTCAAGGCGCCCGGCGGCGGCATCTGGACACCGGCATCGGCCCAGCTTTGGCCAGCGGCACCGGCTGTGCTGCGCCGTGAAACCTCCGGCAATTATCCAGCCGCCCTGGCGATCCTGAAATGCGTTTACGAAGGCTTGCAGGTGCCGTTCGACACCGGCCTTCGCATTGAGCAACGCTATTTTACCGAAATCGTCCAGACCACCGAAGCCTTCTCGATGATCCGCTCACTGTTCATCTCGCTTCAGGAGCTTGGCAAAGGCGCGCGCCGCCCAGCTGGCCAGCCGAAAAGCACCCTCAAGAAGGTTGGCGTGGTTGGTGCTGGTTTCATGGGCGCATCGATTGCCTATGTCACCGCCGCCGCAGGCCTGCCCGTCGTGCTGATCGACCGCGATATGGAGGCTGCCAACAAGGGCAGGTCCGTGGCTGAAGGCCTGGTGTCGGGTGCAATCGGCAAGGGCAAGATGAGCAAGGAAGACGGCGAAAAGCTGCTGTCTTTGATCACGCCCAGCGACGATTATTCCGCGCTGTCGGATGCCGATCTGGTGATCGAAGCGGTGTTTGAAGACCGCGATGTCAAGAAGGCCGTGATCGAAAAGGTCGAGGCCGTCCTGCCGGAAGGGGCAATTTTTGCCTCCAACACCTCGACCCTGCCGATCACGGGTCTTGCCAAGAACTCCAAACGCCCTGCTGATTTCATCGGCGTGCATTTCTTCTCGCCGGTCGAGAAAATGATGCTGACGGAAGTGATCCTTGGCAAGGAGACCGGTGACAAGGCACTGGCGGTGGCTCTCGACTATGTGGCGGCGATCAAGAAGACGCCAATTGTCGTCAATGACACCCGTGGCTTCTTCGTCAACCGCTGCGTGCTGCGCTATATGGCGGAAAGCTACGACATGCTGCTGGAAGGCGTGCCACCGGTGATGATTGAAAATGCCGCGAAATTCGCCGGCATGCCGGTTGGGCCGCTGTCCCTCAACGATGAAGTGGCAATCGATCTGTCCTACAAGATCCTCAAGGCGACCATTGCCGATCTCGGTGAGAAGGCCGTGGACCCGCGCCATATGGAACTGGTGGCCCGGATGGTCGAGAAGGAAGAACGCTTTGGCCGCAAGAACGGCAAGGGCTTTTACGACTACCCCGCCAAGCCTGCCAAAAAGCATGTCTGGCCGGGCCTGAAGGACTTTTATCCGCAACAAAAGCCGGATGACGTCAACGTCAAGACCCTGCAAGAGCGTTTCCTGGCAACCATCGCCCTGGAAGCGGCCCGCACCATGGAAGAGGGCATCGTGGTTGATCCGCGCGAAGCCGATGTCGGCTCTATCCTCGGCTTCGGCTTTGCCCCCTATACCGGCGGCGCACTGTCCTACATCGACGGCATGGGCGTGAAGACCTTCGTGGCCCTCTGCGAACGGCTGGCCAAGGACTACGGCCCGCATTTTGCACCCACGCCACTGCTGAAGGAGATGGCGCAGAAGGGCGAGACCTTTTACGGGCGGTTTGATCCCTATGGGGCTGTGAAGACAGCGGCTTGAGGTAAAGGGCTTACTCTCAAAACGATAAGGGCTGGCGGCAACGCCGGTCCATTTTTATAACTGGTTCGGTCGCCAGCCAGCAACGCCCGCTCTCTACAGATGTGCTTTAAAGAAGGCCACAATCTGCTTATTCAGGTCCTGATGAAAAGCTGCCCGATCAAAACCCGGTCTATCCGTGCAAAGCTCTGGGAGGCTTTTGACCAGTTCTGCGGGGCAGATGGTCAAAAATGCAAAATGTTCAGAGTTTGGCACGGTATGAAAGTCAGGTTTGTCAGGCAAATTGCTAGCAACAGTCAGAAGGTTTTCCGGCGACACACCATCTCCGCCATATTGAGAGCCCCACATCTGGATGGGTGCAGTGACATTCTGCACGCTGCTTGGCGCTGAAAAAAAACTGCTGAGTGGATCAGCGATCACAAAAGCTTTGATACGCGGGTCATGTTGCAAGGCCTGTTTTGGCAATGAATTCTGGTTTGCGTGATCACAGGATGCTGCATTCTGATCTTGGCACTGCGAAGGCAAGCTTCGAAAATCCGGGTTAGCCCCTGCCAGAACAAGCCCGGTATATCCGCCTCGGGAAAATCCGAAAAAGCCGATAGACTGAGGATCAATCCTGGCCGCGTCCGGGGAAGAACCAAGCATGAAGTCAATGACCCGCTTCACGTCCACTGGGCGACTGATCAGAGCCTTGAGATTATGCTGTCTCTGTTTATTTGCAGCGGTATCGTCAGGATGATTGATCGCCACAACGACAAATCCCGCATCCGCCAGCGCCTCTGCTGTGTCATGATGGCTGAGATTGGTGCCGCCGAAGCCATGGGAAATTACGATCAGTGGTCGATTTTCTCCCTCAACCGGACAGTCTCGAACCCCTGGAAGAACAAAGGGGCCAGCCTTGATCTCTCCATCTGGCTTTGCACAGGGGGACCACTCAACAGCTTTCAGCATTGGGCCTTCTGCGTCGGCCGAAATCTCAAAGGACTTCAAACCCGCACTATTCGCCTGCCCAGCGGTCAAAATAAGCACCGCAGCAAGCAGAAATCTCCCAACCCTCATGGCACCCCTCCAACACGACCCACAACCCTGGACTGGTAGTCACGACATTTAGAGGACGAGGTCAAGACGGAAGGCGGAGTAGTGCATCCTGTTTTTCATATCACCGCAAAGCAATGTACCGATCCGACCGATGGTTGATCAGCACGAACACATTCAGCACCACAGCCCCGATAATCGAGCAGCCGACCACCCATGGGCTGACCACGGTAAATGCGAGGGCCATGACCACAACGTCAAAGGCCAGTTGCACCAATCCCGCCTGGATGCCGAAACGGTCCTGGACGAAGACCGCGAGGATGCCGATACCCCCAAGGCTCGCGCGGTGGCGGTAGAGGGCCAGCAGGCCGAAGCCGAGCAGGAGACCTGCGAGGATGGCGCCCCAGACCGGATTGATGCTCTCGATGACGATGAAGCGGCTTTCGATTTCGACGAGAAACGAGGTCAGCGCCACAGCGACGAACGTTTTCAGGGTAAAGTCCCAGCCGACCCGCTTGATGGAGAGAATGTAGAAAGGCATGTTCAGCAGGAAGAACACCAGGCCAAAGCTCCAGCCGGTCCAGTAATGGATGACGAAGGCAAGCCCCGCCATACCGCTGGTGACGAGGCCTATCTTGGCAATGAGAAAGAGGCCGAGCGCCGAAATCATCGTTCCGCAGATAATACCCTGTATATCCTCGGCCCGGTTGTGACGGGCGGGATTGTCGTTCCAGATGCCGAACAGATTGCTCATCAATGCCATCACCATTCTCCATCCGGACAGGCGGATTTTTCCGCAGCTTCGTCCATCAAGATGCCTGAAATCCGGCAGGTTTCAAGCGGGTTGCGTCAGCAAGACTGACCTATCGACAAGATCGCAATATTCGGTCTTTCAGCCCGTCTTGGCCGCAATAAACAGAATGCCTTGAATGGGTTTTCCGCCATCCATGCGAATGATCTCCTGCTGGCTTTCAAGCAGGGTAAAGCCTTTGGCTTCCAACTCGCAAACAACATAGGCCTCGCTATGTTGGTAGCGCAGCGATTGCGCCAGGCTGAAGCTCTCCTCGCCCAGCTGTTTTTCGACGGAAAAGGCGAAATAGCCGCCCCGCTCAAGAAGATCCGCCGCCAGCCCAAAGACGCCGGACAGAGCGCCAAGATACATCAGCACATCGGCTGCCGTCACCAGATCTGCTCGTCCCCTGCCCTCGCCCTTTGCGGGTCCAAACAGACCGCAGGCGTCCGCATCAAGCGACAAATCCGCCACCGCCAGATCGTCGTAGATCTGTTTTTCCCGTGCCTTGGCCAGCATGGCCGAGGATAGATCGTAACCCTCAAGGTGCTCGACCCATGGCCGCAGTTCGATACCCAGCAGGCCGGTGCCGCAGCCGAAATCCACAGCGCGGCGATAGCGTCGGTCCGCGCCACCGATCCGTGAAATCATCGCCGCCAGCTTTTTCGGCACCCGGTAGTCCAGCTTGTCCAGGAGGGCCGTGTCGAAGCGGTCGGCATAATCGTCAAACAGCGCTGCCACATAGCGGCTTGGCGGCTTTTCGGGCATGGCTTGCGCGCCGATCAGCACCAGTTTCAGCCCGGCAGCAAAAATATCCTCGGGGTCGAGTGCCAGCACCTGCCGATAGGCATCCGCTGCCGTCTCGATCAAGTCCGCCTTAGCCCGGTATTCCCCCAGGAGAAACCACCCCGCCACCCATGCCGGTGCGAGTTCCAGCGCCTGTTCCATCAGCTCTGCGGCAGCGGCGTGATCGCCACTTTCCGAGAGCATCCGGGCATAATCAGCGCGGCGGTCAGCGGTGATATCGCCGGAAGAGCGTTGTCCAGGAGAGAGATGACCAAAGGCGGGCTGAATGCCGTGCATGGATGTCGAACGATCCTCAAAATACGATTGCGGAGCAATGGAGCAAGCCTTGAAAAACGCAAGCGGAATCTTGTCACCGCCAACAACAGCCTTCATCGCGCTTGCACCGCCATAATCCAATGCTTATGTGGGCCTATGCTCACAGGAGCGGGAAACAGGAGACTAGGCCATGACCGATGGCGTGAACAGATTTCTGGGCGATTCGATTGGCCGAACGATCATCAAGCTGCTCGTCGTTTCGGTGATCGTCGGCTTTGTCATGCGGATATTCGGCATTTACCCTTATGATATCATCGAGGGTATCCGGCATTTCGTCCTGGATATCTGGCACAAGGGGTTTGCGGCCTTAGGCCAGTTCGGAGACTATCTGCTGCTGGGCGCCAGTATCGTCATTCCGGTTTTCATCCTGATCCGGCTTCTCAATCTGCGGAAATAACATGCGATCCATATCCAATCCGATGCCGCAGCCTGTCTCTATGCCACAGTCAGGTCGCCGTGAGCTTTTGGCGCTGGGCGGCCTTGGCCTTGCTGCCCTGCTGAGCGGCTGCGCCACGCCGGCGCTCAAGCCATCCTCCCCTTCAGATGTTGAGGACGAGACCGCCGCTTTCCTGCCGATGGTCAACGCACTGCGCCAGAAAAACGGCAAGCCGGCGCTGGTCAGCGATCCGCAGGCCGCCAAGGCCGCGATGTTCCAGGCCAATCGCATGGCGCAAGCCGAGAAAATGGCGCATCTGATCGGCATGGGCGACAGTTTCGGGGCGCGGATGCGCTCGGGCAATGTCCAGCTTCCAGCCGCTGAAAATGTCGCCATGTTGCAGCAGACGGCAGATGCCGCCATGCAGGCCTGGATCAACTCGTCCCATCATCTGGAAAACATGCTCGGCCCCTATCACGGGCTGGGCGTGGCCGTGGCGCGCATACCGTCGCGCGGCAACAAGCCCTATTGGGCGATGGTTCTGTCCGGCACGCCGCGGCCGGAGAGCGAAATGGGACCGCCGCCAACTGGCATTCGCTTAAGAATCGGGTGATAAAGGGCTTCGGCGGGCCGTTCCTCGCCTGCTGGAGCCTTTCATGACCATCGCCAATCCCCCTGACCGCGCTTTTCGTGTGACCCATCGCGGCGTGCTGGCCATCGCCCTTCCGATGACCATTGGCTACATCACCACACCGCTTCTGGGCATTACCGATACCGCCGTGATTGGCCGAACCGGCGAAGCGGCAGCGCTTGCAGGCTTGGCAATTGGCGCCGTGCTGTTCGATCTGGTGTTTGCAAGCCTCAACTTCCTGCGCGCCTCCACCACCGCCTTGGTGGCCCAGGCCCATGGCCGTCAAGATACGCGCGACCAGGTGGCGGTGTTCTGTCGCTCCATGATCCTGTCGGTGGCGATAGGGCTGCTGCTATTGCTGCTATCTCCCTTGCTGCTCAAAGCCGGGCTGGCGCTGATGGGGCCACAGGGACGGGTGGCGGAGGTCACGTCGATCTATTTTTCCACCCGCATCCTGGCCGGGCCGCTGACGCTCGCCAATTTCACCATCATGGGCTTCATTCTGGGGCGCGGCAAAGGCTCACTGGCGCTTGGCCTGCAAATTGCGCTGAACGGCGTCAATATCCTGCTTTCGATCTATCTTGGTCTTCACCTTGGCTGGGGCGTGTCCGGCGTCGCCTGGGGGGCCGTGGCCGGGGAAGCCACCGCCACGCTGGCGGGGCTGGCGATCATTCTGGCCCGCACCGACAAGGCGCTGTTTCCATCCCTCACCGAATTGCTGGATCGCAACAAGCTCGCACAACTGTTCGCGCTTAACCGTGATATCCTGATCCGCAGCTTCGTGCTGCTGGCCGCCTTCACAGTATTGACCCGGATCGGCACCGGCTTTGGCGCCGTGACCCTTGCCGCCAATGCGCTGCTGATGAATTTCTTCATGATCGCCTCCTTCTATCTGGATGGCATTGCCAATGCCGCAGAACAGATTGTCGGTCGGGCCGTCGGCGCCCGCTATCGCCCCGCCTTCGACCAGGCCGTCAGGCTCACCAGCCTCTGGTCCTTCGGACTGGCGCTCACCAGCCTGCTGTTTTTCCTCGGCGCAGGTGGGGCGATCATCGACATGATGACGACGGCGGAAGACGTGCGCCGCGTGGCGCGCGAGTTTCTGCCCTGGGCTGCCATGACCGCGATGACAGGCGCACTGGCCTTCCAGATGGACGGGGTCTTCATCGGGGCCGCCTGGTCCAGCGACATGCGCAATATGATGCTGGCGGCCTTTGCCGGCTATCTTATCGCGCTGGCGCTGTTCGTGCCGCTGCTTGGCAACCATGGACTATGGCTGGCGCTCAACCTGTTTCTGGCATTTCGCGGCCTGTTTCTTTTGCTGCGGCTCAAAAGCCGCCGCGATCAGACCTTCAGCGCCCGCCAGTAATCGACCCTGCTGTCACGCAGCTGCGCAATCGAGGCAACGCCATCGCGGTCCAGCGCCTGTGACAGGCCCTTGACGATGGCGGCGGGCAGGCCCGGCCCTTCATACACCATGCAGGAATAGAGCTGCACCAGATCGGCACCGGCCTTGATTTTCTCCAGCGCCGTCTGCGCCGAGGAAACACCACCAACGCCAATGATCGGCAGGGCCGGTCCAACCCGGTGACGCATGCGCGCCAACACCGCCGTCGATTTCTCGAACAAGGGCTTGCCCGACAATCCACCCGCTTCGCTCGCCTGCCTTTTATCCGTCAGGCCATCACGCGACAGCGTGGTGTTGGAGACGATCAACCCATCCAGATCGCGGGCCAGAACCACTTCGGCAATGTCATCCATGCCTTCCTCGGTCAGATCAGGGGCGATCTTCAGGAAAACCGGCACCCGGCGGCCCGCCTTGGCCGCTTCATCGGCGCGGGCGGCAAGCACCGCGTCCAGCAAGTGACCGAGACTATCCTTTGCCTGCAAATCTCGCAGGCCAGGCGTGTTGGGCGAGGAAATATTGGCGGTGAAATAGCTGGCCAGCGGATAAAAGCGCCGAATGCCCGCGACATAATCGGCAATCCGGTCCTCGGAATCCTTGTTGGCGCCAATATTGATGCCGACCACGCCCGGCCTGCCAGCTCGCGCCGACAGCCTGACAAAGGCAGCCTGATGCCCTTGATTATTAAATCCGAGCCGATTGATGACGGCCTCATCGCGGACCAACCGGAAAATCCGGGGCTTGGAATTACCGTCCTGCGGCTTCGGCGTCAGCGTTCCCACTTCAGCAAAGCCGAAGCCGAGACCCAGCAATTCGTCCGGCACTTCAGCATTCTTGTCATAGCCTGCCGCCATGCCGAGCGGGTTGGGAAAATGCAGACCAGCGACGGTCTGCGCCAGGCGGGGATCGTCCGGCAGGCGGCATTTCGGCATCAGGCTGGTTTTCAACCCGGCAATCGACAGGCCATGGGCGGTTTCGGCATCGAACAGAAACAGGCCCGGGCGGGCAAAGCGCTTGAACGGATCGATCATGCCATCTCCTCCGGAAACTGGTGCAGGCCGTCTTCTCCAAGCGGCAGCGGCTTTTCCCATAAAACAGCGGAGAGCGACAAGGGTGCATACAGATGCGGAAACAGCGTGCCGCCGCGTGAGGGTTCAAATATCAGGGCCGTCCCCAACGCCTCTCCATCGACCGCGACCAGCAACAGGTCCTGCTGTCCGGCAAAATGCAACCTTGCGGTTTCCTTGGCCTGGGCAGCGGTGGAAAAATGGATGAAACCGTCCTGGAGATCGATTGGCGCACCGGCAAACACACCATCGGCACGGGCCTTTTGCCAGAGGGCGTCGGCCACGATCTTGTAAATTGCATTTGCCATGATGTCATCCTTATCGCGATCTTGGGACACGAGCGCTCAGCCGGTTTGCCCCAACATCAGCGACTTGTCCACGCCAGACAGCATCGGGCGGTGGAAATGAACCGAATTCATCACAGGGGCATGGCGCTGGCCTTAAACAACACTCCTGGAGCGACTGATATCGATATATCAGAGCACGCTCAGTCCATCGTTATGTTTCGCCATCGCCATTTTCGGCTTGATTTATTATTCGCCTAAAGCAATCTATGGTGTTATGCCAGATCCGACCTATCCTTATGGCTACAATACTATCCTGCATCCTTTAGCTGGGTATTGAAGCAGAGGATTGGGTGATCGGAAGGTACCACGGCGTTCTCGCTTGCACAAAGAGCGAAACAAACGTTAAAATGACATGCCCCGGCGACAGACGCGGGCGGTGCTGCACAACGAAAGCTCTTGGGAGGGGGCAGACGATGGCTGAGCAAACAATCATTATCGCGGACGATCATCCCTTGTTTCGCGGCGCGCTTCGGCAAGCCGTGAGCGGCATGGACGGCAGGCAGGACATTGTCGAAGCTGGCGATTTCGAGGCGGCACGACTGGCGGCGGATCAGCATCCGGATGCCGATGTCCTGTTGCTCGATCTGGCCATGCCCGGCGTCAGCGGCTTTTCCGGCCTGATGGCCTTGCGTGCGGAGTTTTCCAGCCTGCCGATCATCATCTGTTCGGCCACCGACGATTGCGCCACGATCCGCCGCTCGCTGGAACTTGGCGCTTCGGGTTTCATTTCCAAATCCTCCGGCATCGATGACATTCGTACGGCAATCCAGACCGTGCTGAGCGGCGATATTTTCACGCCTTCATCCTATGTCGAGGATCAGGAACAAGACCCTGAACTGGCCGATATCATGGCACGGCTGCGGACACTGACCCCTCAGCAGAACCGGGTGCTCGGCATGTTATGCGAAGGCTTGCTGAACAAGCAGATCGCCTATGAGCTCAGCGTGTCCGAAGCCACGATCAAGGCACATGTCTCCGCCATCCTGCTCAAGCTCAAGGTCGATAGCCGAACCCAGGCGGTGATCCAATTGGGACGGCTTAATATGGCCATGGTCGCTTGAGGGCAGGACTGGCGTTAATCCTCCACGCCGGAGCCGATCTGCCCACTGTCCTCCGTCCGCATCGCCATAGCATGGGGAGAGTTGGGGCTTGGGCGCGGAAACGGCAATAATCGAGGATTTTATTCCTCCAAGATCTTTACTCTCGACCACATTTGGCCGATATATGGCGAGGTGGGTCGAAGCCGTTTGTCGACGGCTGACAAATGCCGGGGTTTGGCGGGATATGCTTTCACACGAGACAATCTGGAATGCGATTGACCGGCTTGCCGAGCAGTATCATTTGACGCCGTCCGGGCTGGCGCGAAAAGCGGGTCTGGACCCAACCTCGTTCAACAAGTCCAAGCGGGTCGGGCCGGATGGGCGCATGCGCTGGCCATCGACCGAATCCATCGCCAAGGTGCTGGAAGCAACAGGTGCGCGGATCGATCAATTCGTCACGCTGATCGGCAACGACAACCATCAGGGCAATTCCGTTCACGACATATTGCCGGATGGCAATTTTCCGCCGCAGATCGGCACTATTCCGCTGCTTGGCTTGGCCCAGGCGGGCTCGGGCGGATTCTTCGACGATGGCGGCTTTCCAGCCGGACAAGGCTGGGATCTGGTGGATTTGCCGACCTCCGCCAAGCCGGGCGTCTATGCCCTGGAAATTCAGGGCGACAGCATGAAGCCGCTTTATCGCGATGGCGACATTCTGATCGTCGAGCCGGGTGCGCCTGTGCGCCGGGGCGACCGGGTTGTCGTCAAGACCTGCGATGGCGAGGTCATGGCAAAGGTGCTGGGCCGTCAGACGGCACGGGCCGTCGACCTCATTTCGATCAATCCCGACCATCCGAACCGGGTATTGGATATGCAGGACGTCGAATGGATCGCCCGAATCATCTGGGTCAGCCAGTAGGAATTATTTGCCATTCCTCAATTTTTTGCAGGGGCCTGCTCAGGCAGAATGCCAGCCTCTTGAAACGGCTGATGGCAATCGCCATTCTTCAAGACGAACCAGTCTTCGGCCATATCCAGATGGCCCATAAGATAAGCCCGATACGATAAAGCAAATGACAGGAACAGAATTTCCATGATCCCCCAGGTGACCCTTCAGGATGCCCTGATTTTCGCAATGGTGATGACCTCGGCCGTCGACAATGCCATGGATGACCGGGAACTTGAGCGGATCGGCAATCTGGTCTCCAGCACGCCGGTCTTTGAAGGCTTCGATAAAAGCGCCGTCCTGGATGTGGCCCGACGCTGCGCGACCATGCTGGCCGGGCCGGAGGGACTGGACATCACCCTGGAAACCATCCGCGACGCGCTGCCGGAGCGGCTTTACGATACCGCCTATGCGCTGGCCGTCGAAGTCGCCGCCGTCGATCATACCGTTCTGCCGGAGGAAATCCGCCTGCTGCAATTGCTGCGTGATCGTCTTGGCCTGGACAAGCTGACCTGCGCGGCCATCGAGCGCAGCGCCATTGCGCGCTATCGCAAGCCATAAAACACCTGCTTGAGATATTTCAGTAAAATCCCTCGGCAAAATACCGGCGGGACAATTCGTCCAGCCTGCCTTTGCGTGACAGGGAGACCAGCGCATAATCAAAAGCGGCGGCCAGAAAGCCGTCTTCCTTGCGCACCATGATGGTCATGCCTTCGCCGAGAAACTGCTGCGATAGAAAAGGACCGCCGAGGAAAGCGCAGCATTGGGCGGATGAGGTGCTGGCCAGCCAGAAGGAGAGCTGCAATCCATCGGCAAAGGCCGCCTGGATTTTTTTCTGTTTCAGCGCCTCCATCAAAGCGGCCTGATCGGCAAAACCTACCGGCACGATCGCCGGGAAAAATGCCTTCAGCATGGCTTCCTGCGCCGTGCCGGTGACGATGCCGACCGGCTTTCCGGCCAATGCCGCAGGCGTATCGGCCTTGCCGAGAGTGTCACGCGGCACGATGAAACGGGCGGGCAACATCAGATAGGGTCTGGAAAATGCAAAATCCCGCCGCAATCCTGCCGTCACCGCCATGCCCGCCACCGCAGCATCGCCATGCTTGCTGAGCAGCGCGATCTCCATATCGGAAAATGGCACGGCCTGAACCTCGCATTTCGCCTCGACATCCAGTTCGCGGCAGATCTCCCGTACCAGATCGATATTATAGCCGGTCAAATGGCCGGTCTGATCGAGAAAACTGAAGGGTGGAAAATCCACCGTGGTCAGAAACCGCAACCGCAGCAGCACCGATAGATCCGGCTTCGGCAACCGCGCCCGCGCATCGAACAGGACCGGCACCGATTGCTCGGACGGAAGCGCCTGTGCCTGAACGGGCAAGGGTGCGAGACCAAGGGATAGAAAAGGCACCACACCACAGGTCAAAGCAGCCAATACAGTGATTGCCTTCATGCGCCCCTTGGTTTTCAGGGATGTAACTTTCAACCGGCTCATTATCATCGCTTTCGGGCAGGCAAATGGGGTGTGAGGTACGGTTATTGTTTAGCAAAGGAATCGCGGCGAGGAAACGCGCCGCGCCATTTTCACATATATCCTCTTTTTCATTTTCCCTTTCCGCGCCTGAACCGCCACTGCCGCAATCCTCCGTCGATCTGGTCGAACGGTTCGGCGAGGAAGTGCTGGTGCTGAAGCAACTTGGGCTTCCAAAGCCGCTCCTGTCGCGTCTCATTCACCAGGCGCTTGCCCATGGCACGTCAATAGAGCAGGAATTGCTGGCCACTGGCGACATGGAGGCGCAGGACTATTACGCGGCCCTCGCCCGGCATCTCGACCTGCCCTTTCTGCCGGTGCTTCCGGTGGAGCAGGTCCTCTATTCCGACCATATGGACAGCCAATTGCGCAAACCGGGCCTGTTGCGGCTGCATGACAAGGTCCGCGCGCCGATAACCGTCATCGTTCCCGAGGCACGGCAATTCCATGTCTTGAAGGAACGGCTCGCGCATGCCCCGGATTTGCGCGGATCGCTTGCCATCACCACGCCGAGAGCCCTTGCCGGTGCGATCTGGCAGGCTGGCGCCCGGCACCGCGTGGAAAAAGCCACGGCGCATCTGTTCGATACCGCACCACTGTCCTCGGCGCGCATGGTCTTGACCGGTAAACAAGGCTTCTGGCTAGGATCTCTGCTGACGGCAACACTCGCCGCCTGTTCCACCTTCGGTTATGACGCGCTGGCGGCAATGCATATTCTGACATCGCTGCTTTATCTTTGCATGCTCGCCTTTCGAGCCGCGACGCTCGCCTATCGAATCGGAGCGGCCGACCCTCCGCCCACCTTGCCCGCCTCGGTGGAGCTTCCGGTCTATACCGTTCTTGTGGCGCTTTACCGGGAAAGCAGCATGATCCCGCAATTGATAGACGGGCTGCGGCGGCTGGACTGGCCGGTTTCCAGGCTGGATATCAAGCTTGTCTGCGAAGCCGACGACCTGGACACGCTGGGCGCGCTGGCAGACGCCGACATACCAGCCCATATCGAGATCGTCCCGACCCCACCGATTGGGCCGCGCACCAAGCCGAAGGCGCTCAGCTATGCGCTGTCAGGCGCACGCGGCGACTTTCTGGTGCTGTATGACGCCGAGGATCGCCCGCACCCCGCCCAACTCAAGGAGGCCTATGCCCATTTCCTGTCCCGCCCACCCGAAGTGGCCTGCCTGCAAGCACCGCTGATCATCGCCAATGGCGATGAAAGCTGGATCAGCGCCTTGTTTGCGCTCGAATATGCGGCTTTGTTTCGCGGCACTCTGCCAATGCTTGCCTATCACGGCATGCCCTTGCCGCTCGGCGGGACATCCAACCATTTCCGTATCGAGGCCTTGAAGGATGTCGGTGCCTGGGACCCCTATAATGTCACAGAGGACGCCGATCTCGGCCTGCGGCTGTTCCGAGCCGGCTATCGCTGTGAAACGATTACCCGGCAAACCCTGGAGGACGCACCGGTCAGCAGCCGCATCTGGATGGGCCAGCGCAGCCGATGGTTCAAGGGCTGGCTACAGACATGGCTGATCGTCATGCGCGAACCGCGTATCGCCTGCAAGGAAATGGGGGGATCGGCCTTTGCCGTCTTTCATCTGATGATTGGCGGCATGCTGCTATCATCGCTGAGCCATCCCGCCCTTCTGCTGTTCCTGACCATGACCGTCTACAGCATGGCCAACCCGCCTGCCACGGGCATTCCCCTGCGCGACCTGACGGTCTTCTGGATCGACCTGGTGAATATTCTCGGCAGCTACCTGATTTTCCTGGCACTTGGCCGTGCCGCCATGACCGAATTCGAACGCCGCCGCATCGGCAAACGCTACCTGTTCATTCCGATCTATTGGCTGATGACATCCGTGGCCGCCTGGCGGGCGATGATCGAGCTGAAAACCAAACCGTTTTTCTGGAACAAGACCCCGCATGCACCAAGAGGCGGCGAGCGAAACTGAAAAGTGCAATCCTAGAAGGATATTATTTAGCCGGCACCTGGATCGACTGTGAAGCCTGCCGCAATGGACAACCGCAGACAATTCGAAAATAGAAAGTGAAGGCAATCATAACTCTCACCCAATAATTTGAAATTTAGGTCCTGTTGACAAAGTATGGCAGCCATATCTTTGCGGCTGCCAGGGCAAGGAATGCTGAGAAGGATTTTCGCGTCTTATCGTATCGGGTCGCAACCCGACGGAACTGCTTGAGGCGGTTGAACATCCGTTCGATGCGGTTTCTATCCTTGTATGCTCGGAAGTCGCAGGCAGGTGGGTTCTTGCGGTTGGCCTTCGGCGGAATGACTGGTCTGATCCCATGGATCAGGAGTTCCTCTCGCAGGAAATCGCCGTCATAACCTTTGTCAGCAAGGAAAAGCCTCGGCTTGCCGACTGGTATCGCCAGCAGGTCCGGAACGGCGTTGTAGTCCGAAGCCTCCCCGCCTGTCAGAACGAAGCCAAGAGGGCGGCCCTGACCGTCTGCGCGGGCGTGGATTTTCGTCGTAAAGCCGCCGCGTGATCGACCAAAAGCCTCCTGATAGGTCCCCCTTTAGCGCCCGCAGCCTGAGAGTGGCCGCGAACCGTGGTGCTATCGATCATGTGCTGCCAGTCATCCGTCAGCCCAGTTCAACGAGGGTCTCAAGCAGAGCGTCCCAAACGCCTTGTTCGGCCCAACGGCGGAAGCGCACATAGACCCAATTCCATTTTCCGTAGCGCTCATGCATGTCGCGCCAAGGGCATCCGACCCGGAGAACATGCAGCATGCCGTTCAGGTATCGTCGATTATCGTGGGAGGGACGAGACTTGCGCCCATGCTCTGCTGGCAGGAGGGGTCCTACGATCCGCCATTCCGCATCACTCAAATCGCCACGTGCCAACGCCACCTCCAAAAAGCAGCGTTGAATCATTATTCAGTCGATTTGGGAATCCAACCTTCAGTAGCAGGCGAGCGATCGGATTTCGCCTGCAGCAGACCTGTTCGCTCTATAGCGAATAATGTCTTCCAGCCAGAAACAATGGCGTAGAAAAGGTCGGCGTCCATCCATTCTTCAATGATGGTTTGAGGAGAATCGTCAGGCTCTTCCGTATTCAAAAACGCGATAATGCGCACGCGGCCGTCCACATCGAACTGCAGAACGTGGCTTCCATCATCAAAGGCCTCGTCCCCATCCGGAGCCCATATTGCCCCACTGGATTGTAGGGCATCGACAAATTGGTCCTGCGAAAGTCCGAAGTAATCCGTGCGTGCACTATCTCGATAGAAAGCATCGAGGTAAGCTGTAGCAACCTCAGTGGCTGGAACATGGAGCGGGATAGGAGGCACATGCATTCCCCGCCGTCGCAACCTATGTTCAACTTCGTTGAAAGAGCATCCAAGCATGGACGCATCGGGTTGCCTGACTCCAAACGCTCGCCCACCGACGTGGATTACGAAATAGCCCAAAGCTAATTGGGAGACGCTTTCCACCGCTTCCGTGATCCCGCTTTCGATTGCGAAAATGCGGTGGTCGCCCACTATCATCGGTTACCCTTATGCCTCAATTCCCAACTGGGCGATCAAGACTATCCAGTCGAGACTTTGTCAACAGGGCCTAGAGCCTCCTTGAGAAGCTCGGTCTGCATGCTCATCTCGGCATACATCTTCTTGAGCCGACGGTTCTCGTCCTCCAAAGCCTTCATCTGGCTGATCATAGAAGCGTTCTTGTCGCCATACTTGGAGCACCATTTGCAAAAGGACGCAGTACTCATCCCGTGCTCCCGGCATAACTCAGGCACAGGAACGCCACCTTCTGCCTGGCGCAGGATGGCAAGAATTTTGCGGTTCGCTGAATCTGCTCGTCTTCATCAAAATCTCCTCGACCATATTGCCGAGAATTTTCTACTTTTGAAGCCCGTTAATTGCCGGGATGATTACCACGTCACTATCGGCAGACATCCTATCACAGCTAAAAAGGCGCTTGCAAATTTGCTATTTAACGACGTTATTACGTTCAATGGCATTATACGCGACGAATGTCTCCACGAACCCGTGTTCTCATCGCCGGCATGATTGCCGACGGAAATCACAGTATGGAAGGAGAACGACAATGGAAACAGACCGCACTCATCGTTGGGAACATCACGCCCGGCGAATTCGCACTGAAGATAGCTATGGAAAAAGAGGCGATAAGAGGCCAGGTTAAAACCAAAGCCTCTCCTGAAAAATAAAGGGAAGTTGATTTTCAGCTCAATTCTGCAATACACCGGCCATTTGACATAATTGAGATTTCAGATGTAAGGGCTGGTTAAGCGTCTTTAATCGCTAGGATTAGGGGGACTAATTTCGGGATGTCTTTGGATTCAAGTTATAGAATAGACGATATGCTCGTCCAAGCGAGGATTGATACACCACAAGAGGCACTGGTTTGGCCGGTTGTGGAATTTCATGGGTGGGTGGCGTTTCTCGGCCAAAGGGATAGTTTCGGTATTTATCTTAACGATGATAAAGTCGATGACATACATTTGGTCACTCGGTCGGATGTAGAGCAGGCCCTTGGGGCTGGCTGGAGCGCGATTGGCTGGCATGTGGTCTGTGATATCGGGCAAAGCGCCAGAGATAATGGTCATGCTATCGTTTTTGATGTCCGGGTCAGAACGCAAACAGTCGCCCAAGGTCACTTCCGGTATAAGGATCGGTTGGAAACCACAACACAGCCTCTGAAGATCGTATTACATATGCCAAAAACCGGCGGGACCAGTCTTCGCCTGGCACTTGAAGAGCATCGACAGAATCTATTTTTGCTGCCGCTTTATCATCGCGATTTTTCGCAGATCAAAAACTTGTCTTCACTCTCAATGGATAGGTTTGATGTTGCTTATGGTCATGTTCGTTACGGAATTCATGATCAGATTGCGCGGCCTGTCACCTATATGACGGTTCTCCGCAATCCCTATGATTTCGTAATTTCATTGTATTTCTTCGCTAAATATGTGCAGCGTGACCATAATATGTTGGTTGCGGAAAATATTGTCGATGCTGTGAATACTGTGAAGAGACTGGAATTCGATAACTTTTATACACGGACAATTGCTGGTGTCAGCCCTGAAGCACCGGTAACGGAAGAAGATTTGCAAACAGCCATTGAGAATATTGATAAACATTTCTCCTTCATTGGGTTGGCGGAACGGTCGCGTCAAAGTTTTCAAATGTTCAGCAAAATTTTCGGACTTCCACTGAGGTACAGAGAAGAAAACGTCACTCCGGATTTGATTGAGCGTGAGCTCATGGATTTTAGGGAGGTCAACCACGAAATCAGAAAATGCATCAATCTTGACTTGATTTTGTACAAATATGCCATCAAGAAATTTTGGCAAATGGATCTTGCATGATGCGCTCACGTGCCCCCAATAAAAGAAAATGCCAAACTGAAGCGGATCGTCACCGATCTCTCTTTGAATAGCCCCGAGTTTCGTAGACACCCTCGGGTTACGTTTTCTGCTGTTTCTCGAACTCGACAGGCGACAGCATCCCGTTCCTTACGTGCTTGTGTTTCGGGTTGTAGAACATTTCGATGTAATCGAACCCGTCCTGACGGGCTTCGTCACGTGAGCGATAGAGCCTGCGGCGTATGCGTTCACGCCTCAGAAGGTTGAAGAAGCTTTCTACGACTGCGTTGTGGTGGCAGTTTCCACGACGGCTCATGGAGTGAACCAGATTGTGATGCTTCAAGAACGAGGCCCAGTCCATGCTGGTGAACTGCGAGCCCTGGACGCCCTTCTAAGAGTCAAGCCGCAATTTGGCTTTGGTTGATTTCCCTGTGCCGCCGCATGATGATGGCGAAGACTTCGCGGGCAATGTAGCGTTTGAGGCAACGAATAGCCTCGAGCTTCGAATTTCCGGCTGCGATCCGTCGGGCGACGTAGTCCTGCGTGCGTGCCTCCAATCGAAGCCTCCCGATGGCGATGATGTGGATGGCGCTGTTTGCTGCGCGATCCCCACCCCTGTTCAACCTGTGCCGGACCGTTTTCCCGGAAGAAGCGGGGACTGGGCTAACGCCGCACAATGCGGCGAAGCTCGCCTCGGACTTCAACCGGTCAGAGTTATCGCCCGCCGTGAGCAGCAACTGCGCCGCACTGTTCACGCCGATTGCGGTTTGAGCAAGGAGTTCAGGAGCGAGATCCTTGACGATAGCCTCAATCATGTCGTCGAGGTCGGCGATCTCGTCATGGAGTTCGAGATAACGCCGCGCCAGAGACTTGAGAGAGATGCGGTAGGCTTCCTCGACCTGGCGATACGCAGTGAGGTCAGGTCTACCGGCTGCGAGCGTACGGATCAATTGCATCCGCGTCATGCTGCGTAGCGGATCGCGGATTTTGTCCGGTGCGCAGACGATGGTCATCTGGATCATCTGCAGGGCAATGCGGCGCGCCTGAATAGCGGTTTTGCGGCAAACCCTTAGGACGCGTAAACTTTCTACCATGCCGTCCCTGCTGCGTGGCGTTACGGTGTGCCGTCTCGCAAAGGCTGCGTGGGCCGCACTTTCTGCGTCGAAGTCGTCATTCTTGCCGCGCCGGCGGCGGTCGAGTTTGTCAGGTGCGGTGACCTCCAGAATCTCGACACCTGCGGTTTGCATGTAGCGCAGCAACCCCGCGCCGTAGCTGCCAGAGCATTCGATCCCGACCCGCTGGAGTTCCCCGAATGATCGCATCCAAGCCAGCATCAAGCGATAGCCGTGTCGGGTTGTCGGGAAGCTCTCGGTACCGAGAACGCGGTCGCGATGATCAACGACTGCCGCGACATGCAAGTCCTTGTGTGTATCGACGCCACCAATGACGTGAGTTTCTGCTCGGTGTTCAGCCATCTAATTGTCCTCTCCTGCGGCATGAGAATTATTTGCCTGAAGGATGCGGGGACAGGACAGTCATGGGACCTGAGGGTCATGCCCTTCTTGGGTCACCGTAGCACCTTCGAGGCAAGACCTCACCGCAGGGCGTTCCCGGATGATCGACAGGTCCGCGGAAAGACACATATTGGGTCGATCGGAATGAGGGTCAGATCATACCGGGAAGCCATGCGGCACCAGCCCAGAGGATGGTCAAACGGTGTTTGAGTCAAACCACCTGAAAACTGGTATCAATCATATGACTATCCGAATGGACCACAACCTGACCCTTTGGCTTGCGTCGCCAAACCGCCATGAGCAAGGCCTGCAGCACGACATAAGTGGTTTGCCGGCTCTGCATTGACCAGCCAATCACCCGGCGGGAATAGAGATCGATGACGGCAGCAAGGTAGGCGAAGCCCTCGCAGGTCCGGATATATTGCCGGGACGACGCTTGTAACCGATTTCAGCCTTGATCCCAGCAAGCCGTGTCATACCAAGTCTCGAAGATGCTCACGCATCCTCGACTTGAACAAATTGAAAATATCTCAAATGCGTCAGAGGCTTGAGATATTTTCAAAAGGAATACGAGGAGTCATTTTCAATGACTCCTGACCTGAGACCCAATTTCCCTCCAGTTTTCGGGAGAGTCTTTGGTTTCCAATCTGGCCTCATGCGGCCAGTTTTTCCATAGCCATTTTCATTGCGAACTCGCTGGGCGTGATGTTGCCCAGCGACGAGTGCGGTCTGTTTCTGTTGTAGTCCTCGTTCCATGCGGTGATGGCGGCTCTGGCCTGAGTGAGCGACGAGAACAGGGTCTCGTTGAGGCACTCGTCGCGAAAGCTGCCGTTGAAGCTTTCGACGAAGCCGTTTTGCATCGGTTTGCCCGGTGCGATGTAGTGCCATTCGACCTGGGTCTCCTGGCACCATTTGAGGATGGCCATGCTGGTCATCTCCGTCCCGTTGTCCGAGACAATCGTCCTCGGCTTTCCGCGTCTAGCGATGAGACTATCCAGTTCGCGAGCAAGCCTTGCGCCTGACAGGGATGTATCGGCGACCAGGCATAGGCATTCGCGGGTGAAGTCGTCGACGACGGCCAGGATCCGAAAGCGGCGACCGTCGGTGAAGGCATCGCTGACGAAGTCCAGGCTCCAGCGCTCGCCCGGACGCGACGGCAAAGCCAGAGGACGTCTCGTGCCCAAGGCCCGCTTTCGGCCGCCACGCTTGCGCACCGTCAGCTTCTCCTCCCGATAGAGACGCCGAAGTTTCTTCAGGTTCATGACAATCCCCTGTCGATCAAGCATCACGTGGATACGGCGATAGCCGAAGCGACGCCGCTCCGACGCCACCTTCTTCATGGCCTCCCGAATGGCCGCATCGTCAGGCCGCACACTGCGATATCGTATGCTCGACCGATCCACAGACAGAACCTCGCACGCCCGACGCTGGCTCACCCCGTGCTGAGCACAGACGTGCACCACCGCATCCCGCTTCACATCGGGCGTCACCATTTTTTTGACGCGACATCCTTCAGGATCGCGTTGTCCAGCATAGCTTCGGCCAAAAGCTTCTTCAGCTTGGCGTTCTCATCTTCAAGTGCCTTCAACTTGCGGGCATCGGACACGTCCATCCCGCCATACTTCGCCTTGTATTTGTAGAAGGTTGCATCCGAGATGCCGTGCTTGCGGCAAACATCGGCCGTCTTCGCACCCGCTTCCTGCTCCTTCAAGATCCCGATGATCTGCTCTTCCGTGAACCGTGAACGCTTCATTCGTCCGTCTCATGCTTGTGACGGACTCTACCAAAATTTGGAGGAAGTTTAGGGGCGCAGGTCATGCCGATAATCTGTTCGCCCGTGAAACGATTGCGCTTCGTTCCTCTGGTCCTCTCAATGGGCCAGAGCTTACCTCAAAATGGATTATCTCAACGGGGCAAAGTCAAAGCAAGGTCAAGTCAGTAGAACATCATTCACTATCTTTTATCGCAGCTATGGCCAACGACATGATAGACCAGGTTATAAAACAAGCGAAAAAGACGAGGGCCATATTTATAAATGGCTGCGGATAAAGCGCCTCTTCGGGCAATAATGGCGGCACCACGACCACTACATAGAGTTGTTGTTTGCTAAGTTTACGGCGTGCTTCTTCGAAGCTAGTATGAGCCAAAGTGTACATCTGCTCGGCAAAAGTTTGGCGTAGCTTAAGGATTTCGAACTCTTTAAGCTGTTGCGACACTGATAAGGGTTGATCCGGAGCCGTTAACAATCCCTTTAGATTTTCGATTTGTGAATTGATGACCTCCAACTGAGTTTTAGCATATCGATCACCCGGACGATCAGTCGCTCCAGAAAGGCTTGAAGAAGCTATACCTGTTTCAAGCTCTATTTTTTTTAGAGATAAAGAAGATGTCAGTGACATAATCTGCTTTGCCGTTTCCACCGGATCAAGAGAGTTGATTTTTTGTTGGAAAGCCAGCATTTCAGAGCGGGCATCTGCCAACTGGCCGATGCTTCTATCTACTTCTTCTTTTGCACGGTTGAGAGCGTCCTGACGGTTCCTCGACGAAATCCGATTAATTAAATTTTCGCTACTTTTGAGAATAGAAGACGACAAATCATAAGCATCCTGTGGAGTATACGCTTCCACCTTCAGTGTTAAAATATTAGATTGCGTATCAACAGAAGCTTGTACGTGGCTGCGCCAATAGGACCAAAGTGCTTCAAGATCAATTGAAGAGCCTAATTTTGACAACCAATCCAGCGTCGGGCGGTTGTAGAATTTCTCCATCGTATCTCGCCCGCCAACATCTAAAATTACCGCGCGGCTCTTGAGATAGTCTAAAACAATCAACGTGTCTTGAGCCGTTCCAGATGATTGAGAAAGACCAAAACTGCTGAGAATTGACGATGCAGTACCACTTAAAGAGGTGCCATTAGTTTCCGGATCGATCGCTTGGCGGACCGTCATCTTGGTCTCAACCACGTAAATATTTGATGCCCAAAAAGCAGAAAAAATCAAAGTAGCAAAAGACGGAAGCACAACAAATAACAGGAATGAATAGTAAAAAAATCCTCCACGCCCCGTTGACGGTACAGATGGATAGACGATACGAGGAACATTGCTATCGCTGATAGGTCGCCGCATTAACCGAGCAGGCAATATGGCGAGAACCCGTCCAATAATTTCGTTCGACTGAATTTCCTTTTGATCGTGCTCTTGGTCTGACACATCGGGTGCACGAGAACTTAGATATGTGATCCTGTTACGGAACCTGTCTACGATTTTCATTGTTCAGGCTATCCCGCCACGAATTGAATCTTCGCTTGGTTGAACTTTACAGTTATTTTCAATGGCAGCTTCAACGGCTTCTCGGACAAACGAATACAACGCAATATCCTCATCCAAAAGATCGCAGGCAATGCCGATACCCGCTAGTGTGGCAGCCAAATCTCCGGTAAAAGGCAAAAACTTCAACTCGACCCCCTCAAAGATTGGGGCGCCAAGCAAATATGAAGCGGATGTAACATATTGCTCAAAACGCGGACGAATACCTACTAGATTAAGCTTCGCCAGATTATCCAACGCAATGCTTACATTGCGCCGTTGGAGCTCTTCGTCTGGTGATGCCCCAAAGGCATAGGTTACAGGAGACCTCAATAATCGCCGTTGCTCGCGCGTTAAACCACGCAATGAAGATAGAACCGACTTCGGATTTCCGAAATCCATATCCTTAACCAATGGAAGCAGAACGTTATATTTTTCAATCAACGGCATTGACGATGCGCTCGGAGGATGATCAGCCATTCTTTTGAGAAAAATAAATTTCTCCGCCATCTCCTCAAACGGATCTCGAAGCAACGTTATTGCCTTAAACCCCGATTTCTCAATTATATCCGATAATCTTGTCCAGTTTACATCTCCAGACACAACAACAGATTGAAAAAAATTTCGACCGAGAACAGAAGACACGGTTTCAAGAGAAAACCGTTCAATCATTGGGTAGCGAATTGCGAAAAAATCCATAAGAAGATGCATGGACCTCATTTGCGGCAAAAGCCCGGTGTCAATTATAATTAGTTTCTGCGCTAGATGCCGATCTGGATTATATCTAGCGTAGAGCGGCAGCCCAGTTGTTGCCTCCCTTAAAACGAATTCGCTTAGACTAGACAAATCTGGAACAATTTGCTCGTCAATGTGAAAACCGGCCATACCCGTTGTATGTATTCCGATATCCTGTAGATCTCTCCGAAAAACATTTGATTTGAAAATTAGATCTTGACGACCGGCCACGGAGAAACGAAAGACGGGGATGTCACTTGGATTATCAAGAACCAACCAACCACCGACTGTATTTCCCATATCAGTGTCTATATTGAAAAGCATGATTATCCGCCTATGCCATATGGTCCCGTACGAGTGTCGCAAGACCGGCAAACGCGGACCAGATCAACAGAGAAATTGCAACGGTTATGGAGAGAACCAAACCTCTTTTAGGATAGTTTGATTCCTCTACCAAATTCGGAGTAATGTAAGGCACGAGATAGGCCTGCTGTTGCTGTGATGTAAGGCGTACTTTTTCAAACTCAGCAACAGCCGAGGCATATTCCTCTTGTGCAATTTTGAGCTCTAGTTCCTTTTGGTTAAGTTCCAAAGCACGTTGAGCAAGATTTTGATTTGGGTCTTTTATGTTGATTGCCCCACCGGCAATGCTGTTTTCGTATTGCTGGATCTGATCCTTGAGTGCCGACGCGCGATTCCTCAATGCTATTACCTGAGGTGCTGTTGCGCTCCCAACTTTCGTCATCGCAGCAATATCTTGTTCTATCTTTGAGAGATTTAAGCGCAGTTGCGAAACAACGTCCGCATAGGCTTTGGCGGTTATGGTGACATCGAGCACACCAGCAGAATTGCGTGCATCGCGCAAACTGGCAGTCGCGCGCTCCAATTTCTCTCTGCTTAAATGCATCTCGTCTTCAGCCCGGCCGAAAGCATCGACCTCATTGCGATGCGTCAATTTATTAACCATACCCTCTGACAGCTCGAGAATCGCATTGGAAAGTGTAAGGCTATCATTCGGTGAAAAGGTTCTAATTTTCATTGTCACCAAACCAGACGTTCGGTTGACCGACACGGAAACGTGACTTTCCCAGAATTTGAGGACCTTTTCGCGTGAACTGTCAGCTGGTAACTCTGCAATAAAATCGCGCGTTCCAGGGGAGAACATCTTTCGTACATCGAATTTAGAATTGAGAGCGTCCAACATTGCGCCACTACTGACGTAGTCGGCAACGATTAAACCGTCTTGTCCTTTTGTGCCACTCAGAATGCTTGAGATGCTAGCCATTCCCTCCAGGCTTGACTGCTGAGAGGAACTAACCACAAAGCGAGATTCTGCCACATATTGATCTGCAGCAAAAAAATAAAGATAAACTGCCGTTATGAACGTCGGTATTATAAAAATGAAAACGCAAGATCCTACCAACAAAGCTTTGAATATTTTTTCAGAGCGTCGAGCTCGAAATCCACCACCGCCTGAGCTTATAGGCTTCGGAACACGCGCGCGCCGAGCAACTCGCCGCAATTCAATAGAAATTGCTGCCGCAAAGACCTCGCCATTGATGACTTCTGATGTGTCATTGGCTTTTGGATGGGTGAGTTCGCTCATATCTCTCAGTTTTGTTTAATGACAGGTTCCAGTAGGTTTGCATAACTGCGGAACTTTACGTTTGCCAAACCAGCTTCGCTACTGTCCACTAAGGTCCGTCGATTGACCTAATTGGTGATATTTAATGCGGCAAAACGACGGCCATACCACAGGTTACTGATTGAGCTTTTTATATATCTCAATAGCGTCATCGACATTCGTGAACTCATGCATCACGCCATGCGCGAGCACAATAGCCCTGCTACAATAATCCCGAACAGTATCCATAGAATGTGATATCATGATGATATCAGACCTTGCGCGCCGTTTAGCAAACTCCTCGTGGCACCTGGCTTGAAACCGCGCATCCCCCACCGCCGTGACCTCATCTATAAGGTAGCATTCGAAATCAATCGCCATTGACAAACCGAACGCCAAACGCTGAGCCATACCCGATGAGTAGTTTTTATAGGGCTCATTAATGTAAGCCCCAATCTCCGCAAAGTCCTCCACAAACTCGACTGCCCGTTTCGGCTCTTGGCCATATATTTGAGCAACAAAACGGATATTTTCTTTTCCGGTCATCTCTGGATGCAATCCAGCCCCAAATCCGAGTGGCCAAGATATACGCGATGTACGCCGAATGGTGCCTGAGTTTGGAAGCTCGGTACCAGCAAGCAAACGCATTGTGGTTGATTTACCAGCACCATTTATCCCCAATATGCCGTAGGATATCCCCGGCCTCAAATCGAGAGATACATGATCAAGTATGATCTTCATTCCTCCTTTTATTCGATAAAATTTGAAAACGTTCGACAACTTGATCATGACGACATCAATTTCCCGCGCAAAAATCGTTCGCCTGTCAATCCTAAAAACAGCAGGAAAGTGGAGAACCATAAAAGATATGCCTTAGAAAGCATATCATCACCGTACCCCTCATAGTAAGCCGACCTCAGCCATTCAACACAGTGCAAAAGAGGATTAAACCAGATAATTGCACGCACCTCAGGCGAAAACGTCTGGGGCAACGCAAACGTTCCAGAAGATGCGTACATTATTAAAATGCAACCGATAAAAATCGCATTCCACATCTTAAATAAAGTAAAGCAAACAGTATTCAAAACACCAAAACATATAGAAAAATATACAGTCGCCAAGAGCGAACTTGCCCACAATGCGACGTTAGGTGGCACTATATCAACTCCAAATGCATACAACGTTATACAAAAAATTAAAACAACAGTAAAAGCCGTCAGAAACTCAACAACTGCCCGAGCGACAATCATATCAATTGGCCTTATTACTGGAAATAGAAAAAGAGATTTATTGCTATCAATTGCAAAACACATCATACGGGCTGGATAAAGACACAAGATGTAAGGAATTACTCCTGTCGCAACGAAAACTGATGGTTCCGTTCCAAGAGGCATCACCCGGTTTGCCAAAGAAACCATGCAGACGATTACAGTCAGATGAACGAGTGGCCACGCGATTGCGATAAGGTATCCTAAATGGGATCTACCGAAACGCGTCCGCATATCCCGCAGAATAAGGGCCCCTATAACTTTGCAGCGCGATTTGATTTTTTCAACGCCTAGGCGACGCTTCGTCTCGTTCAGTTCGTCTGCTAGCATCAGAATCACTCTGTCCGTTCAGTCAAGCTTTAACACTTTCTAATATTCCTCTTCAATTCAGCATTTTATAATGCAATACCCTTGTGTCAAAAATCTGGTCCAGAGCTAATTTCTAGAAATTTTCCGATTTTTGATTTTGAGATATTATAGCCTTCACAGAACGGCACTGGAGCGATGAGACATGTTAGCGAGTTGCATGGAGAGCATGCGACTGTTGGGCTTACCATCAACGCAGGTGCATTATTTTTTTTGAAGAACGGTTTTGAAGCGACATGCCTAGGCTGAGTTGACCCATAGAATGTAACTTGTGAAACGTCGAGAATAGCGGCCATATGCGCGGACCAACTGTCTACACCGAAGACTGCGGCCGCCTTCTTAAAGAGAGCCGCCCAATGGCCGGCGGATAGGTTTTGAGCAATGATACCGTCGGCCTGCGCGCATTTAGCATCGCCCGGTCCACCGATCTGGACGAGTTTAAATCCTTTCTCTTTAACAACTTCGGCCAACTCCTGCAGAATGGTATCAGGTATCGTCTTCAGGCCCCACCCCCCAGAGCGGTGGAGTAAGATAACCTTGTTGCCAAAAGGTGCTAGCAGCTTATCAATGTCTTGTTGTTGCTCGACGCTCGAAACTGGGAGAAGGCTTTCGATTGGCGTATCTGGGGCTAAGCCCACAGACCCCAGCATTGCTTTAACCAAATTGTTATCCATGGCATCCAGACCGCGGAAGGGATGCGAACGAGCAATCATAGGACTGCTATCACCTCTCTTGAGAAGATGCTCATAGGATCGGAGCAAATACAGAGATGTTTCCTGGGCGGAAGGAACTGGAACTGGCAAGCTCTCGACAGGGAAAGGCGGATGGAAATCCTGAACCCAACTCAGCAAGCTTTCGGCAACGTGAAAACGCAGATTTTTACCTGCCTTGTATGCGGTAAAAGCGACCTGCAATCCGATCAACACGTCGCCCCGATGGAATGGGCAAACAAATTCGATACGGCCAGTGTCTGCGATACCATGAGCCTTTTGATTCAACCAAATGTAATCATGCCAATATTGCCAAACATGGACAATATCCAAGAGTCGAGGAGCAGCGAAAACACTGAGCGCTGCTGTTGTCGCGTAAATATCAGCGCCACGCGCCTTCAACTTTCGCCCAACATCCTCCAGTCGCGCTGGCTGCGTTAAAAACAGTGCATCATACAACGCAGATGAAGAGTTGTCGCCCTCTGCGTTCTGTTGCTCCGGAGTCTGTGGGATTAATAGGCTTCGTTGTGCGAAAAGAATGCCACCTGCCATGAGATCCGTTGTCTCTATAGCTGGACGTTTGACGACATCATTCGGCGCAAGTCGATCAGCCAGTTGTAGGCCCTCCAGATCAGAACCTACCGGAGACATCGCGTCGAGACTGGGAGCAATCTGCGACACAGGCATATCGATATAGCCGTCAGTGAAGACACCATCACGTGCTTCATTCTCACGCACGAAAACACGTGGCACGATAACTGCCTGGGGATTGCTTGCTGCCCGATATGACGCAAGCACAGCCGAGAGGAAACTGCTGGAAAGGCTGCAATTCTCGGTCATGATGAGAAGGTAAGGCGTGGCGGTTATGGCTGAAAGCGCAAGATTCACTGTGCGTGATGCATTAAAATCCTGCTCTGTATCTGTGATGAGAATAACAGCTATATTTGGGTGCCTTATTTTAAATCGGGCCAGGCTTCCTTCCTTCACAAATCGCTCTTTTGCACCCGTATTATCAACAACGGCTATATAGGCCGGAGAAAGACCGCTTTGTTCAAAATCGTCGCTGAGTGCGTCGAGAACGGCAAAGGGTTGAGCTGCGGCTATAATGACACTGGTCTGAGCAGCCAATATCGCCAGTTCGCGAACATCGAAGAGATCGACATCTGATGCGGCAGCAAGTTTGCTCTGCGCATCTCTTACAATCTGCTCAACGACATCTGCCTCCTGACGCCAAGGCTTGACGGCGCGAGAAGGAAACGCCAGTCGATAGTCCTCATTGTCAAGGGAAAGGTTAAGGCTGTAGTGCGGATCCTTGTTGAGCAGGGCGCCCCAACGAGCTTGCATGTAACCTCGCTCGATGCGCTGCAGTTCTTTCTGCTCTGGAGTTACATCTGGACCTCGGCTAACGGACTCAAGATGGCGCAGCGGGGCAAATGGCGTATAGACAACTTTGTAACCAGCTTCTCGAACACGCAGGCATAGGTCGACATCATTGTAACTGACGGCAAGATTGGCGCTATCAAAGCCTCCAATTGCCGTGAATAAATCCTTGCGCATAACGAGGGCCGCCGCAGTGACGGCAGAGGTTTCTCGTACCAGCTGAGGATGACCAAAATACCCTATGGAATTGCCAGGGAAGTGGCGGTGACCATGGGCCGCGACACCGTATATACCTAAAGTGACGCCTGCATGCTGAAGCGTGCCATTGCCATAGAGCAAGCGCGTTCCGACCGCACCGACCTTGTCGCGAACCGCCTGGCTCATCATCTCACTCAGCCAACCAGCTTCAATGACCTCGATGTCATTGTTGAGAAAGCAAATATAATCGCCTTTGGCCATCGCTACGGCAGTATTATTCAATCTCGAATAATTGAACGGCCCGTCGTCACGCAAGACCGTGACGCGTGGATCTCTGCCAATCAGTTCGAAATAGGCAAGACTATCATCCTCTGTGCTTCCATTATCAATGATTATCACATCCAAATTGGAATAGTCGGTGCCGTCGAGAACACCACTAACACAATTGCGCACAAGGGAAACTCTGTCACGGGTCGGAATTACAATCGTCACCGAAGGTAACTCCTGCGGCAGAGGCCGCTTGATCCGCCACCAACTCGGGAAGGCTTCAATCGGAAGAACAGTACTGTCGGGCTCTACATCAGCGAAATATTCCTCCATTGCCCGCCGTGCCGTGTCGATTGAACGAGAAGGATTGTTGCTTGAGAAGGTACGGACGCCCTCAAAAATACGCCAGTGGTATAAAACGAAAGGAATATGGCGAATACGCTCAGGTGACGTCAGTTTGAGAAGCCGCAGAGTGAAATCATAGTCTTGGCTTCCTTCGAAGCCAACTCTGAAACCATTTACAGCTTTGACAAGGCTGGTACGGTAGACCCCAAGATGGGCAACCATGTTCTGCGAATAGAACAGCTCCTGATTCCAGTCCGTTTTAAAATGAGGATCGTGTCTGCGGCCTGACGCATCGATCTTATCTTCATCCGTATAGATGATATCGGCCTCAGGGTGACGATTTAGCTCGCAAGCAACCATGTACAGGGCGTGTGCAGGGATCTCGTCGTCATGATCCATGAGGGCCACAAACTCACCAGTCACATGCTCAATTGCAGAGTTGGATGCACGAGAAATGTGACCATTCTCGGAGCGATAAATGACCTTTATGCGTTCATCGCGCGCTGCATACTCTGAAAGAATGGACCGGATTGCCGGATTGGGGGAGCAATCGTCCGCGACACACAACTCCCAATACGGATAGAGTTGATCAACAATCGTATCAAGACAACGACGCAAAAACCGAGGCTCCGGATTGTAAACCGGCATAACTATCGAAATCAGCGGGCGGTACGAAAGCCGCGCAACAGACGAAACAATCAAAGATCGATCCGTGGCAGTCAGAGTATCAAAACGCTCACTCCACAACGCATAATCAACTCCACGATCTCCACCACGTATGCTGCGTAAATTTACTCCTCGGTCCAAAGCCCGACCCAAATATACAATTAATGTCGTAGCCGCAGCTTTTCTTCCGTACTCCTTGTAAGCACGGAGTACATTTTTCCACCAAGGGGCTTCGGTTGCCCTGTTAGCAGCAGACCCGTCTATGGACCGAGCAAGCTCTTTAAGGCCTGCGCCAGCAACTGCAGCCAGACCACTTTGTTTATAAATACGCCGACCATGCCGAATTAAATCTTTTTGGTGTTCAGTTAACAAAGAAATTTCCTTCGGCAATTGCGGCATGACTAGTACCAAGCGTCACTTTCAACGACCCTTGATATAAGGTAAAACTCGTCTTACTACATTATATAGGACGTTACTCTTGATTGTTTAATTGCCGATTTTAGCCACATCTATCTCCTCTAAGAAGCTTCCGATTTTTGATTTTGAGATATTATAGCCTTCACAGAACGGCACTGGAGCGATGAGACATGTTAGCGAGTTGCATGGAGAGCATGCGACTGTTGGGCTTACCATCAACGCAGGTGCATTATTTTTTTTGAAGAACGGTTTTGAAGCGACATGCCTAGGCTGAGTTGACCCATAGAATGTAACTTGTGAAACGTCGAGAATAGCGGCCATATGCGCGGACCAACTGTCTACACCGAAGACTGCGGCCGCCTTCTTAAAGAGAGCCGCCCAATGGCCGGCGGATAGGTTTTGAGCAATGATACCGTCGGCCTGCGCGCATTTAGCATCGCCCGGTCCACCGATCTGGACGAGTTTAAATCCTTTCTCTTTAACAACTTCGGCCAACTCCTGCAGAATGGTATCAGGTATCGTCTTCAGGCCCCACCCCCCAGAGCGGTGGAGTAAGATAACCTTGTTGCCAAAAGGTGCTAGCAGCTTATCAATGTCTTGTTGTTGCTCGACGCTCGAAACTGGGAGAAGGCTTTCGATTGGCGTATCTGGGGCTAAGCCCACAGACCCCAGCATTGCTTTAACCAAATTGTTATCCATGGCATCCAGACCGCGGAAGGGATGCGAACGAGCAATCATAGGACTGCTATCACCTCTCTTGAGAAGATGCTCATAGGATCGGAGCAAATACAGAGATGTTTCCTGGGCGGAAGGAACTGGAACTGGCAAGCTCTCGACAGGGAAAGGCGGATGGAAATCCTGAACCCAACTCAGCAAGCTTTCGGCAACGTGAAAACGCAGATTTTTACCTGCCTTGTATGCGGTAAAAGCGACCTGCAATCCGATCAACACGTCGCCCCGATGGAATGGGCAAACAAATTCGATACGGCCAGTGTCTGCGATACCATGAGCCTTTTGATTCAACCAAATGTAATCATGCCAATATTGCCAAACATGGACAATATCCAAGAGTCGAGGAGCAGCGAAAACACTGAGCGCTGCTGTTGTCGCGTAAATATCAGCGCCACGCGCCTTCAACTTTCGCCCAACATCCTCCAGTCGCGCTGGCTGCGTTAAAAACAGTGCATCATACAACGCAGATGAAGAGTTGTCGCCCTCTGCGTTCTGTTGCTCCGGAGTCTGTGGGATTAATAGGCTTCGTTGTGCGAAAAGAATGCCACCTGCCATGAGATCCGTTGTCTCTATAGCTGGACGTTTGACGACATCATTCGGCGCAAGTCGATCAGCCAGTTGTAGGCCCTCCAGATCAGAACCTACCGGAGACATCGCGTCGAGACTGGGAGCAATCTGCGACACAGGCATATCGATATAGCCGTCAGTGAAGACACCATCACGTGCTTCATTCTCACGCACGAAAACACGTGGCACGATAACTGCCTGGGGATTGCTTGCTGCCCGATATGACGCAAGCACAGCCGAGAGGAAACTGCTGGAAAGGCTGCAATTCTCGGTCATGATGAGAAGGTAAGGCGTGGCGGTTATGGCTGAAAGCGCAAGATTCACTGTGCGTGATGCATTAAAATCCTGCTCTGTATCTGTGATGAGAATAACAGCTATATTTGGGTGCCTTATTTTAAATCGGGCCAGGCTTCCTTCCTTCACAAATCGCTCTTTTGCACCCGTATTATCAACAACGGCTATATAGGCCGGAGAAAGACCGCTTTGTTCAAAATCGTCGCTGAGTGCGTCGAGAACGGCAAAGGGTTGAGCTGCGGCTATAATGACACTGGTCTGAGCAGCCAATATCGCCAGTTCGCGAACATCGAAGAGATCGACATCTGATGCGGCAGCAAGTTTGCTCTGCGCATCTCTTACAATCTGCTCAACGACATCTGCCTCCTGACGCCAAGGCTTGACGGCGCGAGAAGGAAACGCCAGTCGATAGTCCTCATTGTCAAGGGAAAGGTTAAGGCTGTAGTGCGGATCCTTGTTGAGCAGGGCGCCCCAACGAGCTTGCATGTAACCTCGCTCGATGCGCTGCAGTTCTTTCTGCTCTGGAGTTACATCTGGACCTCGGCTAACGGACTCAAGATGGCGCAGCGGGGCAAATGGCGTATAGACAACTTTGTAACCAGCTTCTCGAACACGCAGGCATAGGTCGACATCATTGTAACTGACGGCAAGATTGGCGCTATCAAAGCCTCCAATTGCCGTGAATAAATCCTTGCGCATAACGAGGGCCGCCGCAGTGACGGCAGAGGTTTCTCGTACCAGCTGAGGATGACCAAAATACCCTATGGAATTGCCAGGGAAGTGGCGGTGACCATGGGCCGCGACACCGTATATACCTAAAGTGACGCCTGCATGCTGAAGCGTGCCATTGCCATAGAGCAAGCGCGTTCCGACCGCACCGACCTTGTCGCGAACCGCCTGGCTCATCATCTCACTCAGCCAACCAGCTTCAATGACCTCGATGTCATTGTTGAGAAAGCAAATATAATCGCCTTTGGCCATCGCTACGGCAGTATTATTCAATCTCGAATAATTGAACGGCCCGTCGTCACGCAAGACCGTGACGCGTGGATCTCTGCCAATCAGTTCGAAATAGGCAAGACTATCATCCTCTGTGCTTCCATTATCAATGATTATCACATCCAAATTGGAATAGTCGGTGCCGTCGAGAACACCACTAACACAATTGCGCACAAGGGAAACTCTGTCACGGGTCGGAATTACAATCGTCACCGAAGGTAACTCCTGCGGCAGAGGCCGCTTGATCCGCCACCAACTCGGGAAGGCTTCAATCGGAAGAACAGTACTGTCGGGCTCTACATCAGCGAAATATTCCTCCATTGCCCGCCGTGCCGTGTCGATTGAACGAGAAGGATTGTTGCTTGAGAAGGTACGGACGCCCTCAAAAATACGCCAGTGGTATAAAACGAAAGGAATATGGCGAATACGCTCAGGTGACGTCAGTTTGAGAAGCCGCAGAGTGAAATCATAGTCTTGGCTTCCTTCGAAGCCAACTCTGAAACCATTTACAGCTTTGACAAGGCTGGTACGGTAGACCCCAAGATGGGCAACCATGTTCTGCGAATAGAACAGCTCCTGATTCCAGTCCGTTTTAAAATGAGGATCGTGTCTGCGGCCTGACGCATCGATCTTATCTTCATCCGTATAGATGATATCGGCCTCAGGGTGACGATTTAGCTCGCAAGCAACCATGTACAGGGCGTGTGCAGGGATCTCGTCGTCATGATCCATGAGGGCCACAAACTCACCAGTCACATGCTCAATTGCAGAGTTGGATGCACGAGAAATGTGACCATTCTCGGAGCGATAAATGACCTTTATGCGTTCATCGCGCGCTGCATACTCTGAAAGAATGGACCGGATTGCCGGATTGGGGGAGCAATCGTCCGCGACACACAACTCCCAATACGGATAGAGTTGATCAACAATCGTATCAAGACAACGACGCAAAAACCGAGGCTCCGGATTGTAAACCGGCATAACTATCGAAATCAGCGGGCGGTACGAAAGCCGCGCAACAGACGAAACAATCAAAGATCGATCCGTGGCAGTCAGAGTATCAAAACGCTCACTCCACAACGCATAATCAACTCCACGATCTCCACCACGTATGCGATACACATCGGCGCCAGCGATATCGACAACTGGTACGAAACTCAGTCTGTTAACAGAAAACCTCACATTTTCCGCATCAGTAGGATCAAAACGGATAGCCGTTATCTGGTCTGGCATCCGGATTAATTGCTCCACAACCATAGTACCATCAATAGGTGCCAGTGGGATGGTATGGATGTTTTCCCCTTGCCATATGTACAAATATGGTCGCGCTACGACACCTTGGACACTCATGTCGATAGATACAAGAGTCCAGCCCGAAGGCACCCCCTTGTCAAGCGACACAGAAAACTGAGGATCGCTTCCTGTCGTCCAATAACCGTCTGATATTTTTTCCAAATGTTGAAGAGGCACTAATTCAACATGCTGCTCCAATATTGAATTGTCGGCAACACCGTTTCTTGCGATTTGGTAACTGTCGCTTTCATCTATGTCATTTGTCAAAGTTATCTTCGGCAATGACATCGTGATACCGGACATGTCAGCAGGATCAAAGCGCAAAGATGTCGTGTTTTTGGGCAATATAATTAAATATTCATATTGCCGATTAGCTTCGAGATGATCGAAATAGTATTCAACTGGTTTGTCCGCAGCACCGGACCAAGCATAAAGCGATGAGTTTAAAACCCTGTCGCTGCTTCCGGTTTCGATTGTAATTTTTAACAAGCCCTCAATCTTGTGCAACTCTGCGATTTCTAAAATGCATTGCGGATCGTCATTAATGGTCTCAAATATCGTCTCGTCTATCCGGTTCAAACCCGTGCTTGGCTTTGGTTGAAAATCAATAGAAAAAGGTCGCAATCCAAGCTGAGACTTGGAATCCGCTATATTGTGCTCATCATTAGCCTCATCAATTTTGCTCGTCAGAGGCAGAAAAACTGCGGAACTACGCTGAAATTCACGCCACGAAATCTTACCGAGCCTAAATTCGATACCGCTATGAAACGTTGGATCAAGCCGCATCTGGCTTATATTATTCGGAAGGTACACCAACACAGCCGACCGGCCATCACATATCGACAGCGGCACGGGAACTTCAACAATCTCGCCCTCAGTCCAAATATAAAGTATCGGATCGATTTGGCGGTTCACTCCAGAAATTTCCAAATCAAGCCAAACCCATCCAGACGGAAGTTCCGATTTGTGACCAAGGTCAAATTGCGGATCTATATCTGTACTAATCCAAAAACTGTCTCTGACGGACTGCAGGTCGTTTTTCGGAGTGGCCGTTAAGATGCGCTCTGATTGAGGA
This sequence comes from Agrobacterium vitis, assembly GCF_013337045.2. Taxonomy (NCBI): domain Bacteria; kingdom Pseudomonadati; phylum Pseudomonadota; class Alphaproteobacteria; order Hyphomicrobiales; family Rhizobiaceae; genus Gillisella; species Gillisella vitis. Next base: position 127,022 of record NZ_CP118259.1, on the reverse strand, counting down.
CGAGCTACGTCCTGCTGAATTGGATTTCCGTCACCCATAAAGCAGTAGCTAGGGGGGGCGAGCTTAAAGAAACGCCCTTCCAACGACGGGCCTGAAAGCCAGCCCATTCTTCCAATTAAAAATTTGGCTCCGACAGAGGCATCCGGGTCAAAACGAATTCCCGTTATATGGTCAGGAAGGGGAATAAGAATATCCAGGTTTACGTCCCCTCTCATTATGGGCAACGTAAATGCCGACACCTCTTCACCATTTTTCCCATGCCAAACGTAGACAACAGGACGTATTTCCTTAGACATCACCTGAATAGAAAAAGAAAAAAGCGTGGGTCCGGATGGTAAAATTCGATGATCGGGATCAAAAATCAGTTGAGGATCATCAGATACACTCGTAAATACGCCGTCATCGTCCCGAACAATGCCCGCCTTTATATAAGGTTTGAAACCGAAATTCTGGTGCTTGACGTCAAGCGCTCGCCGCCGCGCCAAGGGAAGTTCCGGTGCTATTGCGCAAGCCTGGAGATAAAAGGTCGAAGCTGCCAGCAGCCCTCTATTTCTCGCGACCGCATCACCGTGGCGAATAAGCGCCTCAACGTCTTTTGAATATAAAAGGGCAAGTTCGCTATAATACTTCGCGGCAATTTTGTTGCGCCCACTTCTCTCTGCTTTTTTTGCAAGTTGCGTTATGACAAACGGACGAATCCCCTTCGGAGCTTCCTTCATATTAAAGTGCGATGACGGCTGATCTGACTTTAATACGATATCTGCCTTTCCAACCAGATCAATATCCTCATCATCCAATTGTTTCTCAATTGCTGGAGAAGCAGGATTGAGGGCAAAGGCCTGCATAGCCATGATCTTGGCTTCTTCGAGATTTCCGAGAGCCTTAAGCGTACCAGACAGACCACTAAGGGCGGACGCGCTGGCAGGGGCCAGGAAAACCGCACGATTCCAGGCTCCAAGTGCCGCTTGATACCGTGCATTTCGGTGGAGCGCTCGCGCGTATTCTTCCCAGCGTTCAGACGCATCTGGCTTTACAATGACCCCAATACGGCAATTATTTTCTAAAGTGAGAGCGCTTCCAGAATTTTGCGGGACATTTAACAACCTAGCGGTCATCTCCACAAGCCTGGCATCTCCAGGTGCGCCCGCCGCCATACAGTCAAAAAGAGCAATGTCAGGCTCACGCCGTTTCAAGGCGTGAAATTCCACTTGAAGTTTGTCGTAATCGACTGCTAGCTTAGAGAGGCTTTCGCGCTCAATATGCAGACAGCACTCCAACTCGGCAAGCTGTTTTTTATAACTATCCTCCTGTTTTTGCTGTTCTTGATGGAGGTTCTCACTCGTAATTCTATATTTTTCCTCCAACTGTTCTATGCTATTTTGGAAAAAACCTATTTCAGTAACGATTTTTTCGAGTTCCGCTTTTTCAGAAATTATGTCGTCTCTTTGCTGGCTCGCCATTTGCAAGGAATTTTTTAGATACTGAACCTGCTCTTCTAACTCCCGCAAATATAGACTTAATTTTTCAGCATCTTGACGTTGCTCAGCAACCGTCGCCTCAATTGCGGGAACAACATTCTGTAATTGATGACTCAATTCACTTTCGACGCGCTTTAAATTGTTGGTCAGGTTGGCATTTTCGACCTTACTTGCTTCAAGCCTCCCTGCAATAGTCTCAATGTCCCCACGCCACCGCGCCTCTGAACCAAGACTTTCGGCAAGTGCCGTTTTGGTCTCCGCCAATTCCTCTCTCACATCCACACATGCATTTAACGCCCGATCGATTTCACTAGTCGAAACGAATACGCTTTCTTCAATGTCAAGGAGATTGATGGGATCGTCCGATGCAAGCGCAATGAGATATTTCGCTCTCGCCAAGCCCTTTGATCGTTCAAAAGCATTGCCCGGGCGCTGTTCATAGGTGTAAAAAGTGCGTCCAGCGCCTGCTAGAGCGACTTCATCTAGAGCTACAATTGACCCTATCAAAGTACGCTGTCCCAACAGCGCCAAATGGGCAAATGACCCTGATACAAGGTCAACGAATTCAGTACGCGACATTTCGTGTACGTGATAAGGGTTTGCTGGCTCGCCTTCAGGTGAGTAAACAGCCTGATCCGGCGTCGAGACTATCAATAAACCTCCCGGCTTTAGGACCCTCTTGATCTCATCGATAAAACGCTGATGGCCGGTAAAATGTTCTATAGTCTCAAAAGAGACAACAACATCTACCGAGTGATCGTCAACAGGGATATCCAGGGCGCTACCGCATTTATAGACAAGATTCTCCCGAGCGTATTCACGATTCGCATAATCAACCGCTTCAGAGGAAATATCGACACCAGTCACTCGCTCCGCAACCTGAGCTAGGATCGCGGAACAATACCCCTCGCCGGACGCTATATCTAATACGGCTTTACCCTTGCAAAAGCTCCTGGCGATAACCGTGCGGTGCAGATGCTCAATTGCCGTCTGCCCCGTGACAGCCGAAGTGAACCTTTCCCCTGTGAAGTCCAGGTTGCCCTTAGGAAATTCACGTTTAAATAATTCACCCATGCTGCGATCACTCTTTTTAGGACTGCTGGTTTGAAGAAAAAAGCTTACTATCAAGCGTATGCCTTTAAACCAGAAAGGTCAGGAGGGGTCAATTTGAGTTGGCCCATAGAGTGATCCGCCACTGCGAATTCCGTTAGAATGAATTAAAGTCCGGCCTATTATGCTCTGGGACCAAACCTTGGACCGCCGGGAATTAGAGTTTTCCGGCTCCGATCACGGTGACGGGCTGGTTTAGCCACCGGGATTTTGCAGGGCAAAGGGGAGGTTATATCCGATCGCCGAATGAGGACGTTCCTCGTTGTAGTATCGACGCCAAGTCTCCAACTTTTCGCGGGAATCCGCAAGTGTCAAGAACCAGTGGGCGTTCAGGCATTCCGAACGCAGCTTGCTGTTGAACGCTTCGATGAAGCCGTTATCGGCCGGCTTGCCAGGTCGCGAGAAGTCCAGGGTGACATTGTTGGCATAGGCCCACAGATCGAGGTCATCGAGAGATGAACTCACTGCCATGACTTCTCATCTTCCAAAGCTTTGAGCCGTCGCATTTCGTCCGGCAACAGGCCTGCATACTTCTTGCGCCAATTGAAATACGTAGCCTGGCTGATCCCCGCCTTCCGGCAGATCTCGGCTACCGGCACACCACCCTCGCCCTGCTTCAAAATGAACACCTTCTGGGCGTCCGAAAACTTCGATGCCTTCATACTTCCGCTCCTTTTCCCAGCCGGGAAATTACCGCGGAAAACTCCAGTTATGAACGGTCCAGTTTTTGGGGATCAGAGCATTCAAAAAGCTTGCTGGAGCGGGTGAAGGGAATCGAACCCTCGTATTCAGCTTGGGAAGCTGCTGCTCTACCATTGAGCTACACCCGCCTGATGCCCGAGAGTTCCTACACTTGGGCGTTGATGTCAAGCATGAAAGCGCAGGTCAGGCTGCGCGAAAATGCTTGGAGAGCTTCAGTCCCTGGGCCTGGTAATTGGAGCCGAGGCCTGTGCCGTAGAGGCCTTGGGGATGCTCGAGCATATGTTCATAGACTAGGCGGCCGATGATCTGGCCGTGCTCGAGAATATACGGTACTTCGTGGCTGCGCACTTCCAGCACAGCGCGGCTGCCGGTGCCGCCGGCCCCGGCATGGCCGAAGCCCGGATCGAAAAAACCGGCGTAATGAACGCGGAATTCCCCAACCAGCGGGTCATATGGGGTCATTTCCGCCGCATAGAGTGGCGGGACATGGACGGCCTCGCGTGAGACGAGAATGTAGAATTCGTCGGGATCGAGGATCAATTCGTCACGGCCACGGCTGTAGAGTGGTTCCCAGAAGTCCAGCACATCATGGGCAGCCTTGCGGTCAACGTCGATCACCGCCGTATGGTGCTTGCCGCGATAGCCGACCAGCCCATCCGGTCCCGTCCCCTTCAGATCGATGGACAGCGCGATGCCGCCGCCCGAGACATTGGGCGTCTCGCTGGCCACCAGCGTCTCGGCCTTGTGCAGATCCAGAAGTTCGCTATCGCTCAGAAGCGCATGGCCGATGCGGAAGCGGATCTGCGACAGGCGAGAGCCACGCCGCACGATGATCGGAAACGTCCGCGGGCTGATTTCCAGATAAAGCTGGCCCTTATAGCCTGCCGGGATCTTGTCAAATTCCTGGGCGTAATCGACCATCACCCGGGTAAAGATGTCGAGGCGACCGGTCGAGCTTTTCGGATTGGTGGAAGCCGATAGATCCGCCGGGAGATCCAGGCTCTCCATCAGCGGCACGATATAAACACAGCCGGTTTCCAGGACCGCGCCGTGCTCCAGATCGATCTCGTGCAGGGTCAACCGTTGCAGCTTATCCGCCACGGTGCTGTTGGGGCCGGGCATGAAACTGGCACGCACCCTGAGCGCTTTGGAGCCCAACCTCAGATCAAGACTCGCCGGCTGGATCTGGTCGTGATCAAGCATGGTTTCGCTCAAAAGCGAGCCCGAGCCAAACAAGTCGCCGATGGCGCGATCCGCCAATATGCCCGCATTCCGCTTCATTATGTCTTCCTTGCAGCGCCGACGCCGAGCCATGCGCGCGCAACATGCCGCAGCCTGTAAAACCTCGGCATATAGTATATGACAAAACCAAACTCCGGGAATTGACGCAAGCAAAAGAACGGCGTAAGCAAATCTTATCCCGTGGTGATTTGGCCGGTCGGCTTGCAGCCACGTTAAACAATTGGCTAAAAAGATCGGACACGTGCAAACCGGTCCGTATTTCGCGACCGGTTTTTTTGTGTTCGAAAGGCTCATACAGCATGGCAAACAACTGGCGCCCAGCAACCAAACTCGTTCATGGCGGCACGCTGCGTTCACCTTATGGCGAAACATCCGAAGCCATCTATCTTACCCAGGGCTTCGTCTACGACAGCTCGGAAGCGGCAGAAGCCCGCTTCAACGGCGAGACCGAAGGCTATATCTACGCCCGCTATGGCAGCCCGACCAATGACATGTTCGAAAAGCGCATGTGCCTGCTGGAAGGTGCCGAAGATGCCCGCGCCATGGCCTCCGGCATGGCTGCCGTCGCGGCCTCCATTCTCTGCCAGGTTCAGGCTGGCGATCATATTGTCGCCGCCCGCGCCCTGTTCGGCTCCTGCCGCTGGGTGATCGAGACGCTGGCACCCAAATATGGCGTGGATTTCACCCTGGTCGATGGCCGGGACCTGAAGAATTGGGAGGACGCCATCCGCCCGAATACCAAGGTGTTTTTCCTGGAAAGCCCCACCAATCCTACCCTGGAAGTGGTGGACATTGCCGGCGTCGCCAAGCTTGCCAACCAGGTCGGCGCGACCGTTGTGGTTGACAATGTCTTCGCTACCCCGCTCTTTCAAAACCCGCTGGAACTTGGTGCCCATGTCGTTGTCTATTCGGCAACCAAGCATATCGACGGCCAGGGCCGATGCCTGGGCGGTATCGTGCTATCGTCCAAGCAATGGATTGAGGAAAAGCTCCAGGATTACTTCCGCCATACCGGTCCGGCCATGTCCCCCTTCAATGCCTGGACCCTGTTGAAAGGCGTCGAAACCCTGCCGCTGCGCGTCAAGCAGCAGACGGAAAATGCCGGTCGTATCGCCGATTTCCTGGCAGACAACAGCAAAATTGCCCGCGTCATCTATCCAGGCCGCGCCGACCATCCGCAGGCCGACATCGTCGCCAAGCAGATGAAGGGCGGCTCCACGCTGGTTGCTTTCGAAATGAAGGGCGGCAAGGCGGCGGCTTTTGCCCTGCAAAATGCTCTGCAAGTGGTGAAGATCTCCAACAATCTCGGTGATGCCAAGAGCCTGATCACCCACCCGGCCACCACCACCCACAAGAACCTGACGGACGAAGCCCGTGCAACGCTCGGCATGTCCGGCGGCACATTGCGCCTATCCTGCGGCATTGAAGACGCCGAAGACCTGGTAGAGGACTTCGCTCAGGCGCTGGAAGCCGTTTCCGCTTGATGGCCGGAAAGGCTTGAGCCCGTTCTCAAGCCGTAAGATTTCAGGTGGCGTGACGCGCCCCCTGAAGCGCATGAAGATCCAGCAGACATATAAAGTGCAACGGCGTCCTTTATAAATTATACATTTTATGAATACGTTTTATAAAATGCGCGGCGCTGTAGCTCCATCTGAAGCATTCATATCCTTCATGGAGAAACCTGATATAGTAGCAACACTCTTTGCTGAAGCTTGCCGCGACGAGTTTTTAAAACTCTAAAAAAAATTCCATTACCCTTATTTTTTACTGGAAATTAAGTCTGTTAATGGTCTTTATTAACGCAGGATTATTTCACTGCGACCACACTGCCATAAACCATAACCCTATCGGTTTTTGAAAATGTATGCTTACCAAGGCGTCAAGAAGTCAACTTTCATGTATCGCGCGCTGACACGGGATATAGAGGTCACAGTCGAGCCATTTTATCTGGCGGAACAGTCCGACCCGGAAGACAACCGCTATGTCTGGGGCTACAAGGTCGTCATTGTTAATCGGTCGAATGCGGCCGTCCGGCTGATCAATCGTTACTGGCATATTACGGATCAGAATGGCCAAGTCGATGAGGTTAGCGGACCGGGCGTAATCGGCGAACAGCCGCGCCTGGCGCCTGGGGAAAGTTTTGAATATTCTTCAGGCTGTCCCCTGGACACGCCCTCCGGCATCATGTTCGGTCGTTACGAAATGGAAACCGACGATGCCGAAACCTTCGATGTCGCCATTCCCGCCTTTTCGCTGGACACCCCGGATCTGCGTCGCGTCCTGAACTGATCCGCCACCTTCTCCCAGTCACAGGCATGGCTTTTCGCGCATTTTTTTGATTTCCTTGAAAACCGGGATGGTTTATGGGGAGATTCATGACGACAAAGCCGATTATCATTTTGCCTGACCCGCTGCTGCGCGAGGTCTCCCAACCCATTGAGCGGATCGATGCCGACCTTGAGCGGCTGATCGATGACATGCTCGAAACCATGTATGATGCGCCCGGCATCGGCCTCGCCGCCGTTCAGGTGGCCGTACCTCGCCGTCTTCTGGTCATCGATGTCTCGAAGGAAGGTGAAGACAAGCAGCCGCTGGTCTTCATCAACCCGGAAATCATTGGCAGTTCGCAGGCCCGATCCACCTATGAGGAAGGCTGCCTGTCCATTCCCGATTACTATGCAGAGGTAGAGCGCCCGGCAGCCGTCACGGTGAAATCGCTGGATCGCCACGGCAAAGAACAGCTGATCGAGGCCGATGGCCTGCTTGCCACCTGCCTGCAACATGAAATCGACCATCTGAACGGCACGCTGTTCATCGACCATATTTCGCGGCTGAAACGTGAAATGGTAATCAAGAAATTCTCCAAGGCGGCGAAATCAAAAGTAACGGTCTAGAATCTGACGGGTTCGTGCTGAACCCTGCAGATTGCAGGCCCTATCGTCCTGGAGTGTGTTTTTGGGAAAATCCAGTTTCCACGTCCTCCCCGATAACCTCTAGAAGATCGGTCTTGATCCATGGCTCTTCGAATGATTTTCATGGGGACCCCAGATTTTTCGGTGCCGATCCTGAACGCGCTCCATGACGCCGGCCATCAGATTGTTGCGGTCTATAGCCAGCCGCCGCGCCCGGCCGGGCGCCGGGGGCTGGATCTGACCAAATCTCCCATCCATCAGCAGGCCGAAAAGCTCGGACTGCCAGTGCTGACGCCGCTAAATTTCAAGGCGCAGGACGATCGCGATGCCTTCGCCGCCCATCAGGCCGATGTCGCCGTGGTCGTGGCCTATGGCCTGTTGCTGCCAGAAGCCATTCTGAGCGGCACGCGGCTGGGCTGTTATAACGGCCACGCCTCGCTGCTGCCCCGCTGGCGGGGTGCGGCCCCGATCCAGCGCGCCATCATGGCCGGAGATACGCAAACCGGCATGATGGTGATGAAGATGGACAAGGGACTGGACACCGGCCCCGTCGCCCTGACGCGCCGCGTGACCATTACCCCCGACATGACCGCCGGTGAACTGCACGACGCCCTGAGCCAGATCGGCGCCGAGGCGATGGTTGAGGCCATGGCCAAACTGGAGGCGGGCGACCTGCCGCTGACAGCCCAGCCGGAAGATGGCGTCGTTTACGCCACCAAGATCGACAAGGCCGAAACCCGCATCGACTTTTCAAAGCCCGCCACGCAGGTTCACAACGATATTCGCGGCCTGTCGCCTTTTCCAGGCGCCTGGTTCGAGGCGGACATCAACGGCAAGCCGGAACGTATCAAGGTTCTGGCCAGCAAGCTGGCAGAAGGCACCGAAACCGCGGAGGTGCCTGGCACCGTGCTGGACGACGCCCTGACCATCGCCTGTGGCACGGGTGCGGTCCGCCTTGTCCGGCTGCAAAAGGCCGGTGGCAAGCCGCTAGATGCAATTGAATTCTTACGTGGCACGCCCATAGGTTCAGGCACGGTGTTTGCCTCGGCAAAGGCCGGAACCTGATGCCACGTTACAAGCTGATCGTGGAATATGACGGCACACCCTATGTCGGCTGGCAGCGGCAGGACAATGGGCCCTCCGTACAGGGCGCGTTGGAAGCGGCTGTGCTTGGCCTGACCGGGGAAAAAGTTGCGATCCGGGGTGCGGGCCGCACCGATTCCGGCGTTCATGCCAGTGGTCAGGTGGCACATGTCGATCTTTTGCGCCAATGGGTACCCTACAAGCTGCGCAATGCGCTGAACGCGCATCTGGCGCAGGCTGGGCAAGCAATCTCTATTCTGGCTGGCGAAGCCGTTCCTGACGCCTTCGATGCGCGGTTTTCGGCGCTGAAACGGCATTATCTCTATCGGATCATGTCACGCCCGTCCCGGCTGGCGCTGGAGGCCAATCGCGCCTGGTGGGTATCGAAACCGCTGGATCACGAGGCCATGCATGCCGCGGCGCAAATGCTGGTCGGCAATCACGATTTCACCACCTTCCGCTCGGTTCATTGTCAGGCAATCAGCCCGGTGCGCACGCTGGACCGGCTGGATGTCCGCCGCAACGGCGATCTCATCGAGATCCGCGCCTCCGCCCAGAGTTTTCTGCACAACCAGATCAGATCTTTTGCCGGCACCTTGAAAATGGCGGGAGAAGGCAAGATGACGCCGCAGGATGTCCGCGCCGCACTGGAGGCCCGCGACCGCAAGGCCTGCGGCCCGGTGGCGCCGCCACAGGGCCTGTATTTTTTGCAGGTCGACTACCCGACCGATGGCAATTGGCGGCCTTATTCGAAAACCTGACTTATGCTTTTGTTCGGGAAACCGATATTAATAGCTGGTTGCTCTCAGTGCCGACCACGGGCGCTCGCGCACCAATTGGACCATGACATTCACATAATCTGCCGGTTTGGCGATAATCCGGTCTGCGGGGATGCCACAGGCAACGATTTCCTGAAGCGGTGACCCCGAGACGACCCTGTAAGGAATGCCGGAGCGGCAGAGTCTTTCCACCACTGGCGTTATCTTTCCGTCCAACACTTGGAAATCCAGTATGGCGGCGGTGATACGGTTGGCTTCGAGGCAGATAAGCGCATCGCTGACCGTTTCCGTGGTCACCACATTGGCCCCTGTATGAGCAACGCAATCGGCCGCATCCATCGAAATGAATGCATCGTCTTCCACAATCAGGATCGTTTCAGGCTCTGGCTTCATGACATTGTCTCCTTGTCTGAGCCGCTAACGCGCCAAAGCGGTCTTTGTTCAACTTTGGGCCAAAAAGAGTAAGTCATGCTTAACAAATAATTAAAATACGCAAAACTTAACGACAGTTAAAACAATTGCATCATTAAACTCCCCTTTTACTTATTTCGATTAAAATAAACCGGTTGCATTCTATCGGATCAAACTTTGCGCCCCATCGATCCAGACGGGTGTACCACTGATATGGCGGGCTGCATCGGACGCCAGAAAACCAATCAGATCGGCAACGTCCTGGGCTGTGCCCGGCATACCCCGCGTCAGCGGTATAGCCTGATGCGGCGGCGGCTGTGGGATGTCGAGCCGCTCAGTAGAGCGTTTGTTTGTATTGTCATCGATCTCAGTCTCGATGGCGCCTGGGCAAACCGCATTGATGCGAATGCGATCGGCACCCAATTCCACCGCCAATTGCTGCACCATCGCCAATTGTCCAGCCTTGGTGGCGCTATACGCTGTGGCACCAGGAGAGGTGAAGGTGCGCGTGCCGTTAATGGAAGAGACAACGACAATACTGCCGCCGCCGTTGCGGCGCAAATGCGGCACTGTCAGATGCAAAGTCAAATAGGTGCCACGCAGATTGATGGCCATGGTCTGGTCCCATTCCTGCGGCTGCAATTCATCGATTGGCGCCCAGACGCCATTGACCCCGGCATTCGCCACCACGATGTCGAGCCGGCCACCCCATGCGATCAATGTTTCGACCCCTGCCCGCATGGAAGAGCTGTCAGCGACATCTGCGACAAGCACCATAGCCTTGCCACCCAAGTGCTTTATGTCTTCGGCAACCTGTTCCAACTCATGTTTGGTGCGGCCCAGTAACCCGACGGCGCAGCCATCCTGGGCAAGTCTCAGGGCAACTGCTCGCCCAATGCCGGAACCCGCGCCGGTGACCAGCGCCACACGTTTACTGTCATCCATTTTATTCCGATGCATGCAACCCTCTGTGTCGTTGCGCGGCACTTGGCAGCCCATTCACTGACCGCACCGGCACTGACTGCACCGGCAAGCCGACGGGCGTTGCCGAAATGACCAATGGAAATGACGAACAGATAAAGCCGGTAATTGTTCCTGACGCCTTACCGAACACGCCATGGGAACAAAGCCATGGCGAGGGAATTACTGTTGCACCGCAGCGACAAGCCCTGAGAGCGACCATGGATATCAAAACAAGTAACTTCAAAATTCTTCCCGGCGAGTGGCAACGGCTGGGCGCCCGCTACACTGGTGAAGGGGTTAATTTCGCCCTGTTTTCCGCCCATGCCGATCGCGTCGAACTGTGTCTCTATGATCCCAGTGGCTCTATTGAGATCGCCCGGATGGATCTGCCTGACTACACCAATGAGATCTGGCATGGTTTCGTACCGGGGCTGAAGCCCGGCGCGCTCTACGGTTTTCGTGTCCATGGACCGTTCGAGCCGGAGAACGGCCATCGCTTCAATCACAACAAGCTGCTGCTCGACCCCTATGCCCGCGAACTGGTGGGCGATATCCGTTGGTCGCCGGAAGTGTTCGGCTATCATTTCGATGATGCGGACAAGGACCTGTCCTTCAACGATCTCGACAGCGCAGCCTTCATGCCAAAATGCCGGGTCGTCGATCCGAACCAGATCGATTGGGGGAATGATCGCCGTCCTCAGGTCTCCTGGGCCGATACGATTGTTTACGAAACCCATGTCAAAGGCTTCACACAGCTCAATCCGGCCATTCCGCAGGAGCTGCGCGGCACGTTCGAAGGCCTGGGTCACAAGGCGGCGGTCGATTATATCAAGAGCCTTGGCATTACCTCTGTCGAGCTGCTGCCCATCCACGCCTTCCCGGATGACGGCCCGTTGCTGGACAAGGGCCTGAAGAATTACTGGGGCTATAACACCATCGGCTTTTTTGCCCCTGCGCACCGTTATTACGGCGCCAACGGCATCCAGGGCTTCCGCGACATGGTGCGCGCTTTCCATGATGGCGGCATCGAGGTCATTCTCGACGTGGTCTACAATCACACGGCGGAAGGCAATGAGCTTGGCTCGACGCTGTCCTTCAAGGGCATCGACAACTTTTCCTACTATCGCACCCTGCCGGACAATCACCGCTATTACATCAATGATACCGGCACCGGCAACACGGTGAACACCTCCCATCCGCGGGTTCTGCAGATGGTGATGGACTCGCTGCGTTACTGGGCCGATGACATGCATGTCGATGGTTTCCGCTTCGATCTCGGCACCATTCTGGGCCGCGAGCCTGAAGGCTTCGATGAGCGCGGTGGCTTTTTCGACGCGGTTACCCAGGACCCGACCCTTGCCGGCGTCAAGCTGATCGGCGAGCCGTGGGATATTGGTCCAGGTGGTTATCAGGTTGGCGGCTTTCCGCCCGGCTGGGCGGAGTGGAATGACAAATACCGTGACAGTTGCCGCGAGTATTGGCTGAACGGTGACAATTGCGCTCCGGATTTCGCGGCGCGTCTGCTGGGCTCCGGCGATCTCTACGACCAGCGCGGCCGCCGCCCCTGGGCCAGCGTCAATTTCATCACCGCCCATGATGGCTTCACGCTAAATGACCTCGTCTCCTATGATGGCAAGCATAACGAAGACAATGGCGAGGATAATAACGACGGTCACAATGACAATCGCAGCCATAATTATGGCCACGAAGGTCCGACCGATGACGAAGGCACCAATGCGGTGCGCGAGCGCCAGAAGCGCAATTTCCTGGCCACCCTGCTGTTTTCCCATGGCACGCCGATGCTGCTGGCCGGTGACGAATTCGGTCGTTCGCAGATGGGCAATAACAACGGCTATTGCCAGGATAGTGAAATCAGCTGGCTGCATTGGGAAAATCTGCCCGACAGCGCCGATGCCCTGCGTGATTTCACACGGCGGGTGATCGCACTTCGCAAGGAGCAGCCATTGCTGCGGCGGGAGAACTGGCGCGATGGCATGATGATCGATTGGTACAGCGTCAGCGGCGGCCGTCAAACCTCGGAAAACTGGGAAAACAGCAATGCGCTGATCACACGTCTTCACCGCGAAGACCTTCAGGTCGAAGAAGGCATCTGGTCGGATATCATGATGCTGTTCAATCCGCTCGATGAAGATACCATCTTCACCATTCCCAAGGAGAGCGGCGGAGAACGGGTGCTCGAACTAATCACCGGCGATCCGGAGCGTCAGGGTGAGAAGGTCAAGCAAGGCGAAAAATTCAAATTGCTGCCGCGCAGCATGGCGCTTTTGCGGACGATTCAAACCTGATCTGCGATGGCAACTGAAGTGATAAAGGCCCGGGTTTTTCCCGGGCCTTTATTGTTTATGGAGTGGTGCCATACGCCCACGCGCCGCGTGTGGAGGCCCGCGTCAATGGATCGTGCGTTCAACAATTTCCAGATCGACGGAAACCTTGAAAACACCGGGAACTGAAAGAGCGACTTCAATAGCCCGGTCGACTTCGCTCTCGGAATAGACAAGGCCTCGCAAGCAAATTTCATTACCGAGCGCTATCACCTCAATATCAGAGGCATCGATACCGTCGGAACCAGCAAGCTGAGAGGCCACCGCCGTTTCCAGCTCTGCCAGAGGCGGATTTTCCTCAACGATCTCAGGGGCCTCCCCGAAAGTTTTAGCCGGTTTGAAGACCATGACACTTTCCTCCTTGTTTGCGTGAAGTTTCACAAGAGCTAACGCATCACCGACAGGTTGGTTCAATGCGAAACTGGTCGCCATGCAGTTGTCGTTGAAGCTGCCGGTGCGTGAAAATCTTCGATGCCGTGGAACAAAATGATTCCGAATTATTTTCGTTGGGGATTAATTGACGTTTACGTCAAAGTTACTATAACGTTGGACTTGCATTCCTGGAGCTCAAAGCTCCATATTTGGAGTGCGTGGTCGGGCGCACTGTCATCACCTTGAGGAGGGAGGGGCAGGAAGTCGAAAAAGGGAGTGAGGAATGAATACTCTGTCCAGGCCTGAAAGCAATTTTGCGTCGCGCCGCATCTGGCTTGCATCCTATCCTGCCTCGGTGCCTGCGGAACTACCGCCCCTCGATCACGAATCGCTACCCGAACTGTTTGATGAAAACTGCGTGACCTATGCCTCCCGCAAGGCCTTCACCAGCATGGGTCGCTCCATGACCTTCCAGGAACTTGGTGAGCAGGCGACGAAAATTGCCGCCTGGCTGCAAGCGGAAGGGTTCAGCAAAGGCGACCGGATCGCCGTGATGATGCCCAATGTCTTGCAAAACCCGGTTATTGTGTTTGGCATCCTCAAGGCCGGAATGATCGTCGTCAATGTCAATCCGCTCTATACTCCCCGCGAACTGGCGCATCAGCTGAAGGATTCCGGCGCGGTTGCGATTTTCGTGCTCGAGAATTTTGCCCACACGGTACAGGCGGTGATGGACAAGGTGTCCCTACGCCACGTGGTCGTGACCAGCATGGGCGACATGCTTGGCCTCAAGGGCCATCTGGTGAATTTCATCGTTCGCAAGGTGAAGAAGCTCGTGCCGGCCTGGTCGATTGCCAATTCCCGAAGCTTCGCATCGGTGTTGGCCGCAGGTGGAAAAGCCCGATTGCGGCCTGAAACTCTTTCGCGCAACGATATCGCCTTTTTGCAATATACCGGCGGCACGACAGGCGTTTCCAAGGGGGCGGTGCTGACCCATGGCAACCTCATTGCCAATACCATGCAGATGTCGCTGTGGTTGGGGTCAGCTTTCGATACGCGCCCAAGACCGGAAACGCTGACCTTCATCTGCGCTTTGCCGCTCTATCATATCTTTGCGCTGACCGTGAACGCCCTGATGGGCATTGCCAGCGGCGGCCACAATATCCTGATTGCCAATCCACGTGACATTCCAGGCTTTGCCAAGGAGCTGTCCCGGCATGATTTCAATATCATCATCGGTTTGAATACGCTGTTCAACGCGCTGATGAACAATGAGGCCTTCCGTAAGCTGGACTTTTCCCATCTGCAACTGACCTTTGCCGGTGGCATGTCTGTGCAGCGACCAATCGCTGAGCGTTGGCACCAGATTACCGGTTGCCCGATCACCGAGGGCTACGGCCTGTCGGAAACCTCGCCGGTGGCAACCGCCAACCGCATGAACGACAAGGACTTCAGCGGCTGCATTGGCATGCCGATTTCCTCCACCGATGTCGATATTCGTGATGAACAGGGCGAAAGCCTGGCTTTGGGAGAGGTCGGAGAAATCTGCATTCGTGGACCGCAGGTCATGGCAGGTTACTGGCAACGGCCGGAAGAAACGGCCCGGGCCATGACCGAGGATGGGTTTTTCCGCACCGGCGACATGGGCTTCATGGACGCCCGCGGCTATACCAAGATCGTTGACCGCAAGAAGGATATGATCCTGGTCTCCGGTTTCAATGTCTATCCCAACGAGATCGAAGAAGTCGCGGTCATGCATCCCGGCGTGCTGGAGGCAGCGGCGATCGGTGTTCCTGACCCGCATTCCGGTGAAGCCGTCAAACTGTTCGTGGTGCGCAAGGACCCAAGCTTGACGGAGCAGCAGATCAAGGATCATTGCGCCACAAACCTGACCAATTACAAGCGACCCCGCCATGTGGCCTTTCTTGAGGAATTGCCGAAATCCAACGTCGGCAAGATCCTGCGCAAGGATCTGAGACCTTAAAGACTCCGGACAGACAAGGACGAGATGGGGCTTTCCGCCCCCTCGTCAGTCTTCTCTGCCTTGCGGGGGAGAAAGGGCAATCATCCCTCAGTTTTATCGGATTATTTTTCCCCTTAAAACATTCCTGTTTTGGGAATTATGCAGTAGGTTCCCGTCCGTGATTGGATTGGAGTATGCGAATGTACGCTATCGTCGAACAGCTGAAGTCCACCGTCGCGGCCACCGCCGCCACTGATATTCGCAGCGCTTTTGCAAGCGATCCCAAACGTTTCGAGCGGTTTTCCACCCGCTTTGACGATCTGCTGATGGATTACTCCAAATGCGCCGTCAATGACGAGATCATGGCGCTGCTGGAAAAGCTCTGCACGCAAGGTGGCGTGGCTGAAAAGCGCGAAGCGATGTTTAACGGCGAGGCCATCAACTTTACAGAAGGCCGTGCCGTCTTGCATACGGCACTGCGCAACCGGGCCAACACGCCTGTCGTAGTCGATGGCAAGAACGTCATGCCGGATGTCAATGCCGTGCTGCACGCCATGTCGGCGTTTGCGGAAGGCCTGCGCCAAGGCACGATTACCGGCTCGACCGGCCTCCAGATCACCGATGTGGTCAATATCGGCATTGGTGGCTCGGATCTCGGCCCCGCCATGGCAACGCTGGCGCTGGCACCGTTTCACGACGGCCCGCGCCTGCATTTCGTCTCCAATGTCGATGGCGCCCATATCGCCGATACGCTGAAGCTGCTGGAGCCGGAAACGACACTGTTCATCGTCGCCTCCAAGACCTTCACCACCATCGAGACCATGACCAATGCCGCAACGGCACGGGCCTTCATTGCCTCGGCGCTGGGCGAAAATGCCGTTGGCGATCACTTTGCCGCCGTTTCGACGGCGCTCGACAAGGTCGCGGCCTTCGGCATCGGGTCAGATCGGGTGTTCGGCTTCTGGGATTGGGTCGGCGGACGCTATTCCATCTGGTCGGCCATCGGCCTGCCGCTGATGATTGCTGTCGGCGCCGATAATTTCTTAGAATTCCTGGCCGGCGCCCATGCCATGGATATGCATTTCCGCACCGCGCCTTTCCGGGAAAACCTGCCAATGCTGCTGGGCGCTATCGGCTATCACCATCGCAATGTGCTGGATTACCCGACCCGCGCCATCCTGCCCTACGATCAGCGTCTGTCGCGCTTCCCGGCCTATCTCCAGCAGCTCGACATGGAATCGAACGGCAAGGGTGTGACCATTGATGGCAGCCCGGTGAAGGGCAATTCCGGGCCAGTGGTCTGGGGTGAACCCGGCACCAATGGCCAGCACGCCTTCTACCAGCTGATCCATCAGGGAACGAGCGTGATCCCAGCCGAGTTTATGATTGCCGCCAAGGGCTTCGAGCCAGAACTGCGCCATCAGCACGATTTGCTGATTGCCAATTGCCTGGCCCAATCGGCAGCCCTGATGAAGGGCCGCACGCTGGATGAGGCCAAAGGACAGCTGCTGAAATCCGGCATGGACCAGGCCAAGGCCGATCATATCGCCCCGCACCGGGTCTTTACCGGCAACCGCCCATCGATCACCTTTGTCTACGAACAGTTGACCCCTTTCGCGCTCGGTCGCCTGATCGCCCTTTACGAACACCGGGTGTTTGTCGAAGGCGTGCTGTTCGGCATCAATTCCTTCGATCAATGGGGCGTGGAGCTGGGTAAGGAACTGGCAACCGGCCTCTTGCCGGTGGTACAGGGCAAGGCCGGCACCGATGGGCAAGATGCATCCACGGCAGGTCTGGTGGCTGCGTTGAGCCATCTGGATCGATAATCATGTCCGCCCCAATTTTGCGGGTGGCACGACCGACTGACAACATAGAAGGGCTTCGGCCCTTCCATCAATCCGGCCTCGGCTTTGAGGAAATTGCCTCGTTCCGCGACCATAATGGCTTTAACGGCGTGATGTTCGGCCATAAGCGCTGGCCATATCACCTGGAATTCACCCATCATATCGGGCATTCAGTCGGACGGGCACCGACGCAGGACAATCTGCTGGTCTTTTATCTGCCGGAGGAGGATGCGTGGCAGGCGGCTGTCAACCGAATGCGGGATGCCGGCTTTCGACCTGTTACACCAAGTCTCGAAGATGCTCACGCATCCTCGACTTGAAGACATTGAAAATATCTCAAATGCATCAGAGGCTTGAGATATTTTCAAGGGGAATACGAAGAGTCATTTTCAATGAATCTTCGTATTACATCCTACAATCCCTATTGAGATAACCTCGGCCGGACATTCGAAGACCCGGATGGTTACCGGGTCGTTCTCCAGAATTCTGCATGGGCGTTATAGATATAAAGCGCTACAGCGAACCTTTGTGCGCCATATATGGCGCACGGCGCTGTAGAAATGCCCTTGGAAATCAAAGCCCGATTTCATGCGCAAAGGGCGGATTGGCGCCTGCCCGCGATACCGTCACCGCTGCGGCCTTGGAGCCGAGCGCCAAGGCTTTGGCGATCTGTTCTTGCGTCAGTTTTGCCACTTGTTGCTTGGTCAGCAGGTTCTGCATTTTCAGCGAGGCAAGCACGCCAGCATCGAATGTATCGCCAGCGCCAACCGTATCGACCACTGTGACCTTTTCGCTCGGCACTTCGACCTTGTGATCGGCTGTATAGCCGACCGCACCATCGGCGCCGCGGGTGACGACCACCAGTTTGGCGCCGTGATGCAGCCAATGGCGGGCAAGCGTGTCCTCGTCGCCTTCCAAGCCGAACCAGGCAAGATCCTCATCGGAAAACTTGACGATGTCGGAAAGCGCCGCCATGCGGCGGATGCGGGCCATATGGGCGGCCTTGTCCTTGATGAAGCCGGGGCGGATATTGGGATCAAGCGAGATCACCCGGGTCTCGTGCTCGCGGTTGAGCAGCGCTTCATAGGTCGAGCCGCAGGGCTCCGGGATCAGGCTGATTGCACCGAAATGCAGCGCTTCGCAATCCTCGCCCAGGGCTGGCAGGTCGGCCTCGGTGATCATCCGTCCAGCGGTGTTCTCATCGTAGAAGGCGTAGGTGGCATGGCCATCGACCAGCTTGACGAAGGCAATGGTAGTGGGCCGCGACAAGGTGGCGCAATAGCTGAAATCCACATGGCTGGCACGCAGGGTGTCACGCAGGATATCACCCATCATGTCATCGGAAAGGCCTGTGAAGAAGCCGGAGGCAACGCCCAGGCGTCCAAGCGCAATGCCGGTATTGAAGACCGCGCCGCCTGCATAGGGCGAAAAGCCTTTTTCGCCCAACGTCGTTTCGCGTGGCAACATGTCAATCAGGGCTTCACCGCAACACAGGATCATTCTGGCCTCCCAAACGGGCTTTCGGATAAACTTCAATCGATTTAAGGCAGAAACTGAAGAAATGCCAGCCTTGTCGGCAAATCTTCACCACTGGTTCAGCCCAGCGCGCTGACCCCGCCATTACGACCGGACCATTGTAGCGGCGCATCCAGGAACGCTTCCACTTCCGACAAGGTTTTGTCATCAAACAACTTCTGGTCGCGGGCCACGGCCAGGACATTGCGCCAGGTGGCGATATAATGAAGTTTGACGTTGCCGTTTTCGAAACGCTGATGAGCTTCCGGGAAGATGCCGTAGAAGAACAAAGCGATGCCGTGATCCACCACACCACCTGCGGCCCGCACCGCATCGATAAAGGTAAACATGCTGCCGCCTGCCGTCGTCAGGTCTTCAATGACAAGCACGCGGGCACCGTCAGGCATATGGCCCTCGATCTGGGCGTTGCGACCGTGGCCCTTGGGCTGCTTGCGCACATAGATCATTGGCAGCGCCAGGCGATCGGCCAGCAGAGCGGCAAACGGAATGCCAGCGGTTTCGCCGCCGGCAATGCAGTCGAATTGCTCGAAACCGGCATTGCGCAAGAGCGTGGCGACAGCAAAATCCATCACGGCAGAACGGACACGCGGATAGGAGAGAAGCTTGCGGCAATCGATATAGACAGGGCTGCGCATGCCGGAAGCCAGCTTGTAAGGCTCCGCAGCATTGAAATGCACCGCCTTGATTTCCCAGAGCATTTTTGCCAGCAGCTCCGCCATGACGGCCGGATCGGAAAAGGAAGTCTGGGTCATCGGTGCTCCTGTCTTCTGCGCAAATGGCTCAGCCGGGATGACCGCAGTCGCTCCGGCAATCACATGGCGAGGCTGCGGCGGGGTAGACATGTCCTTGCCTTTGACCGCGCGGCTTTAACGCATCCATGCCCATAGCAGGAAGCTGGAAGGCAGGCCAGAGGATATATCCGGGGATAAGCGCGTATGATTTAGGGACCGAACCACCCTTTGTTT
The DNA here is from genome assembly GCF_013337045.2 of Agrobacterium vitis. Taxonomy (NCBI): domain Bacteria; kingdom Pseudomonadati; phylum Pseudomonadota; class Alphaproteobacteria; order Hyphomicrobiales; family Rhizobiaceae; genus Gillisella; species Gillisella vitis. The sequence goes on along the minus strand of NZ_CP118259.1, from coordinate 107,320 downwards.
TCGGCGGCATTTTGTCATTTCGGGAAAACCGGCGATCACTTTTCCCTGACAATCTCTAGGCGCTGTCGGCTTCCACCGATCGGCCACTGTCCCAGGTCGCCACTGCCGTTTCCACCCGGTTGCGACCGAGCCGTTTGGCATTGTAAAGCGCATTGTCCGCCAGGTTGAGAATCTCATCGAAGGTCAGGCCGGATGCCGTGCCATAGGCAATGCCGACACTGGTCGTTGCAAAGAAACTGTCCTCATTCACCACGACTTCCCGATCCTGAAGCTGGCGCCGGATCCGCTCTCCGATCCATTCGGCCCGCCCTGGCGCAGCATTTTCCAGCACGGCCGCAAATTCTTCGCCTCCCAGGCGGGTGACGCTGGAAAGACCAATGGCTGCTTTCAGCTCCGCAGCAATATTACGGATCACCTCATCGCCCACAGCATGCCCATAGCGGTCATTGATCGTTTTGAAACGATCGATGTCGAAGACCAGCATCGCCATATCCTCGCGGAAGGTTTTGGTGCCATGTGCATTGAACAGCGCCCGACGATTGCAAAGACCTGTCAATGCATCGGTCATTGCCTCCAGCCGGTGCCGGGCTGTGATCCGGGCCTGATGCAAGGTGAGAGACAAAGCGCCGATGCCGCTCATGCCAGCAATGCAGACCGCAATATTGATGTCTTCCGTCCAGCCGGTCGGCGCTACCGCCAGTTGCCACTCGCCACGCTGGATCAAAGCCAGTGCGCAGGCGAGAAAAGAGAGGCTGGTGGCGCCATAAAGCACGGCCATGCCAGAAAGTACGCCGGGCGATTCCGCCCGTCCAAGCCAGTATTGATGGGCAATTGCCAACATCACGATGGCGGTGCCGGTGTTGAACAGGATAAAGCCGATGCCGCCATATCCCGATAGGAAGGCCGCACTCAGCATGATGACGGCAATGCAGGAGACACCGATCAGCGTCTTGAAGGGTATATTCCCTGCGCGAAACTGCCGGGCGGCGGCATAAAGGATGAAGAAACCGGTGATGATCGAGGACATGGCGAGCGCGCCCAGGCCTCGTGAAGGGGTCAAGGTGAAAAGGCCGTAGGCAAGAATTCCCAACATGGTGAGGGCAAGTCCGATAACCCAGCTGAGCAGGAAAGAGTTTTCCCGCCGGGCCATCCACGTTCCCAGAAAGGTGAAAAGAAGACACAGTGTGGAAACGCCCAGGGCGAGAAGTAAAGAACTGAAATCCACCATCATGTCTGCCCTGAAACGCGTGAGTATGAGGGGATAAGGTGGAACCCGGCGCCCCCTGTAGCATATCGCGTGATGAGAGATCACCTGACATGCTACAAGACTTTGCTTTCACATGCCTTTTTCCCGAAACCACTGCGCAATTTCGAGAGACATACAGCAGAAAACCAATCAAATACCCAGATCGCGTTTCTGCCCGGACCCAGTCCAGGAATAGGTTTTTACGGCAATATTCGCCTTAAAAGCGTCGCGGAGGATAAATTTCAGTTTTCCTTACTCCATCATAACCGTCAACTTGATGGATGATCCGCATCGGGTCAAGCCTGTATTGCCGCCTCGACGTCCCAATGGATTGGAAACATCGGGTCGAAAACGGTGACCGGTCCAGCACCCGTTTCGATCTTCGCCGGAAAGGCGACAGGTGCGTCACGTCTGACCAGGGTTATTGTCTCGTCGTTTGGTGCAAGCCCATACCAGGCCGGACCGTTGAGCGAGGCAAAGGCTTCCAGCCGGTCGAGGGCCTCGTCCTCCTCAAACACATGGGCAAGGCAGCTCATCGTGTTGATGGATGTATAAATGCCCGCGCAGCCGCAGCCGCATTCCTTCAAGGGATCGACATGCGGGGCCGAATCCGTACCAAGGAAAAACCGGCCATCAGCGGAGGTCGCTGCGCGGCGCAAGGCAAGGCGATGGCTTTCGCGCTTGGCAACCGGCAGGCAATAATAATGCGGCCTGATGCCACCAACCAGAATAGCATTGCGGTTGATGATCAGGTGATGGGTGGTAATCGAACCAGCCAGATTGCTATCGGCACTGAGGATATAGTCGATCCCGTCGGATGTGGTGACATGCTCCATCGTCACCTTCAACTCGGGCAGACGGCGGCGTAGCGGATCAAGCACGGTGTCGATAAATACCGCCTCACGATCGAAAATATCCACCTCCGGCGTCGTGACCTCACCATGCACACAGAGCGGCAATCCGATTTTCGCCATCCGCTCCAGAACTGGCATCGCCTTGTCGAGATCGCGCACCCCGCCATGCGAATTGGTGGTGGCGCCAGCCGGATAGAGCTTCACCGCCGTGATCAGTCCGGTTGTCTTGCCCTCCTCGACATCATCAGGGCTGGTCTGCTCGGTCAGGTAAAGGGTCATCAGCGGCTCGAAGCGATCGCCTTTCGGCACGGCAGCCAGAATACGCTGCCGATAAGCCTCTGCATCCGCTGTCGTCACCACCGGTGGCACAAGGTTGGGCATGATGATGGCGCGGGCAAAGTGGCGGCTGGTATCGCCGATCACACCTTCCAGCATGGCGCCGTCGCGGAGATGCAGGTGCCAGTCATCAGGGCGGCGAATGGTAAGCGAGCGCATGGCAGATCTCCGGCGAGTATCAGGCTTGGCGGCGCTGCAAACTGCTTGCGCCCTATATCTGTGCTGGAAATACCATGTTCAGCGTTGGAGGCAAGCGCGGCAATGCCGTCAGGCGATTTTGTCCAATGGCGGGGCAGCGGCCTTTCTGGCCGCTTCCTCGGCCTGTTCACGCTGGTCCGTCTCAATGATCTCGCGGATTGCCGGTAGCGCCCGTTCGAATGCGGCAACGCAAGCCGGATCAAACTGACTTCCAGCCCGCGCCAGCACATGTTCCACAGTCCGTTCATAGGACCAGGCAGGCTTATAGGGGCGCTCGGTGGTCAGGGCGTCGAAATTGTCGGCAATACAAACGATCCGGCCGGACAGGGGAATGGCGTCGCCTACCAGGCGATTGGGATAGCCTTGCCCATCCCAGCGTTCATGGTGGCTGGCGGCGATTTCAGCGGCAAGCTGGAGCAGCGAAGAATGCGATTGGGCGAGAATGTCGCTGCCGATCTGGGCATGAGACTGCATCTGGCGATATTCGGATTCGGTCAACCGGCCCTGCTTGAGCAAAACCGTATCAGGCATGGCGACCTTGCCGATATCATGCATCGGCGCTGCCAGCTTCAGATCGGTGCAGAACTGTTCCGGTAATCCCATTTCGCGGGCGATGGCCTGCGCATAGGCGGCAACCCGCAGTGTGTGACGGGATGTATCCGGGTCCTTGTAGCCCGCTGCCAACGTCAGGCGCTCAATGATTTCCTGTTCGCGCTGCCGCAGCTCGCCCACAGCCCTGTCCACTTCGCGCCGCAGCCATTCGGCCTGGTCGGCCAGTTGGCGACGGGCAATCGACAGACTGACGATATTGTGGATGCGGGCCTGGAATTCGATCGGGTTGACCGGCTTGGTCAGGAAGTCGATAGCCCCGGCATTCAACGCCGCCATGCGCGTTGTCATATCCTTGTCGGCGGTGATGAACACGACCGGCACCTGGGCATATTTCTCGAAACGGACAATCTCTGTGTAAAGCTCGACGCCGTTATAGACCGGCATCTGGTAATCGATGATGGCAATATCGAAATCCAGCTCCGGCAGCGCGGAGAGCACCTCTTCCGGGGTTGAAAAGGCCACGGGCTCGCAATGGTCGATTTTCTTGACCAGGCGCGTCAGCAGTTTCAAATTGGTATTGTTATCATCAACCAGCAATATACGCATTATAGCCTCCGCGACCGTCAGGCCACTTGTTTCAATTGTCCGCGGGGTTCAATGCGCCCCGTACGTTTCCCCAAGCATTCTCTCGGGGCGTTACAGCATCGTATGTTTTATCAAACGTATATAAGGTATTCAGCATATCGACTTTGCTGTAGAGTATCACGTCGTTTCATGCTCCCACCAGTTTAAGCTTCATCGAATCGACCTCTTGCGTCAACCTGTGAACAGCGTCCGGCGTTGGCTGCTGAACTCTCAACGCATGGGCAAAACCAGCAATATCGTTCAATCCGACATTAACGGCCGCGCCCTTAATTGTGTGAAGCACGCGATCAATTTCGCGGGGATTGCGCTGGGCCATGGCATTGTGCAATTCGCCTAGCAGCTGGGCGGCGTCGTCAAAGAATGATTCAATCAACTCCTGATAGACCTCTTCCCCTAGAGCTTCGACCAGTTCGTCGTGGCGCGCTTCATCAAGCCCGTTCATCTCGTCAAGATGCTGTTGCAGCGTCAGTGGGCTATGGTCAAACACACTGTCTTGCTGAGGCTTGGTCTCAACCGGCCCGTCAGCCGAGGCCTGCTCACGTTCCACCGGTGCAAAGCTGAGAATGAGGTCGCGCAGGCGGTTCATGGTCACGGGTTTGGATTCAAATCCCACCATGCCGGCAGCGCGGCACCGACGGCGATCATCGTCAGAAGCATTTGCGGTCATGGCAACAACAGGGGTCAAGGCGGAAGCCCCGCCGCGCTCGATGATATGGCGGGTCGCCTCGATACCGTCCATGACCGGCATTTGCATATCCATCAGGATCAGATCGAAGACTTCCCGCTCGGTGCGGGCGACCGCCTGGGCGCCATCGCCAGCCACAACCACATCCTGGCCGAGTTTTGACAGGAAACGGCTGGCAACCTGCTGGTTGACCCGGTTATCCTCCACCAGAAGGATCTTCAGGCGGGGCAGATCCGCACTGCTGTGGCGGGCATTCTGGCGGACATCGTCCTTTCCAGCTGCCATGACCGGCAATTCGAACCAGAATATGCTGCCAACCCCAACCGTGCTGCTCATGCCCAGTTCGCCACCCAGCTTCTCAACAATCTGCTTGCAGATTGTCAGCCCGAGCCCGGTGCCGCCATATTTGCGGCTGATGCTGGCATCGACCTGCGAAAATGGCTTGAACAATTTGGCAAGCCCCGTCTCATCGATGCCGATGCCGGTATCTTCCACCTCGAACCGCAACATCAACGCGCTACCGCGATAGAATTCGCGCAGCCGCAGCGTCACGACACCGTTCTGGGTGAATTTGATGGCATTGCTGAGCAGATTAAGCAGAACCTGGCGCAGGCGGGTTGGATCGGTGCGTACGTAAAGTGCATCGAGAGACACCGGAATATCCAGCACCAACTGGTTGTCCTGATCGTCGGAACGACCCTGCATGATGCTGATGGTGTTTTCCGCCAGGCTGGAGATATCGACGGCGCGCTCTTCCAGCTCCAGCTTGCCATGCTCGATCTTGGAATAATCCAGGATCTCGTTGATCACTTCCAGCAACGCTTCGCCGGATGAGCGGATGGTCTTGACACTTTGCAGGGCATCGGATGGCAGCTGCGAATATTCCAGCAATTCGGCCATGCCCAGGATGGCATTGAGCGGTGTGCGGATTTCGTGGCCCATGGTCGCCATGAACTGTGACTTGGCCCGGTTGCCGGAATCGGCGGCCTCATAGGCATCCGATAGTTCCCTGGTCATGGTTTCCAAGCGACGGCTGGTCTCGCGGACCGACTTGAGCTGGCGGTGCAACGTGACGACGAGAAAGATCACCGATGCCATCAACAGACCGAGCATAATGGCCGAGGTCTTTTCCATCTCGAACATGGCGCTGCGGATGGTGGAACGCTCATTGCCAACGTAGGAATTAGTGTAGATCAACAGGTCGTTGGTTTGCGCGCACAAGACATCCAGGTCCCGCTTAACCTCTTCAATCTGTCGAGTGTCCGGCACGACGCCGGTTTGAATTCTATCCAAAGCCGGTTGTATTTTCCGAATGATGTCGCCGATGCTTTGCAAATGGCCTGATATCGTCGTGTCACTGTTGAAATAGCTACCGAATTTGGAATCATTGACCAACTTGATCCGGGACAGGAGAATATCGTAGCGCATAGACACTTGCGCGATAGTCTTCTCGTCGCTGGCACCCTGGTTGCTGGCTTCCACCAGGACATAATCGAGGGCGCGCGCTTCCCGGTCCAATTGGTAGATCGACCAGACTGCATTTTCCCTGATGTCATCAAACAGCAGGCGATAGCGGTCCGATAGATCTTTGAACAGCAGAAGAAATGTCAGAAGCAAGACACCCGACAGGATCAACAGGATCATGGTCGTCTTTGGCTGCGTTTGACGTTTTTGCGCCGTGGCTGGAGCGAGCAGCATCACCTAACCTCGAGCGATTTGATTTGCCAAACTGAGCGCGCGAAATAGGTTTCCGTATAGAGACTGCTGTCTTCGTCGAATGGGTAGATCACCATCATCGGGCCCTTGTCGCGCACCGGCATGGTTTCGCCGTCCATGCGTGTAGCAAGGATAATGTTGAGCGCGTTTACATCCTCTGGGGGAATGACTGCCGAATAGTCATTGAGCGCCCGTATGGTCACGGCTCCCCGTCCAGCGCCGGCGGCATCCAGAACGGCGCGCAGCAAGGGACCGGAATAGGTGGCTGCTTTTTTCGTCCAGGGCGTCTCTAGCGTCACGGTCCGTCCTGGCAAGGCGTCCAGCATGGCGAGATCGAAAAGTGCCTTGTCTCCGCTATTAGAGTGGGAAAGCTTGCCTTCGACGGTCAGGATGACTGCGCCCTTGGGCGTGTCGAGTGCCTCGGCGCGTGGTGCCAAGGCAAAAAGCAGGGCGATGGCGAGGATATATCCTTTCATCGGACCACAGCGCCCCGCGCTTCACCCGCCACGCTGCCGCCGCGATAATTGGCGATCAACTGGCGGAAGGCCAGGGCTTCAACCGGCTTGGTCAAAAAGTCGGTAATGCCGACCTGCCGGGCGGCCTGGCGCAGTCCCGGCTCATTGTCGGCGGTGACCATGATGATCGGCACCTGGTCATAACGACCGAGTTGGCGGAGCATGGTGACAAATTGCAAACCGCTCATACCCGGCAGAATTTGATCGACGATCAACAGATCGAACAGCGTTTGATGACACAGAACCAGCGCCTCATTGGCATCGGCCTGCACGATGATTTCATCATCGGCGACCTTGCGTGCCAGATGTTTCAGGATCATCGCGTTGGTGGCATTGTCTTCAACGATCAGAATGCTCATGGTTTCCTCCGTTGAGGGTTGTCGCTGGACCGCATCACTTGGTTACAGAATTGTATGCTTTGTCAAACGTGCACAAAAATCTGTAACCCACTCAATTTGCAAGGTAATATCTCAAAGCCGGGAGACATGAGATATCCGCAAGCGCTCAGGCAGACCTGATGACAACACGTCCGCAACGGTCGGGCGGACTGTCGCATTCGGGCAGCATCATGTCAGGATTGCATTTTCCATGCTGGACCTTGCAGGGAGCCGTCTGCATCATGCAGAACCAAGTCAGCGCTCCAAGTCTCAGCGATTGCCCTTGCTTGTATCAGGAGCACACTGAAATTGACTAAAGCAATAAGCTAAAATTTTAGTTTTTCTTGTTTTAGAGCAACTGGCAAGATCCTGGAGGGACCGTCGCCTTGAATTTCAACCTAAACCATTGGGAAAAATAATAATTTACGCAAAATCGAATTGCGACAGGCGCCGCAATAGCTCATGGGGTTGACGGATGACAATCGCAGTGCGGGTGCGTTGGATCACGCCATCCTGCACCAGACGCGACATCTCGCGTGAGACGGTTTCGCGTCGTGCGCCAACATGTTCGGCTAAAGCCGCATGAATGATCACCGGAGAGATCATGCGCTGCTGAGGCTTGTCCTCACAGGGTTTCGACAATCGGAGCAAGGTTGTGTAAAGGCGGTGCCGGACATCGAGATAAGAAAACTCGCATATTCTGGCATGCAGGACGTGCATGCGCTGGACCAAGACGGACAGCAGGCTCAAACAGACCGTGTGTTTTTGAGCGATAATGTCATTGAAGACGTCCACAGGCATTCGAACCAGCGTCGCATCGGTGGTGGCCATCAGACAAAGATTATAGCCTTCAGGGCGTATCGCATCCATTTCTGCCATGGTGCCGCCGGGGCCGATCATATCCAGAAACAATTCCTTTCCGGCTGAAACACGCAGCGTGGCACGCAGAGCGCCAGACAGGACGACGAGCACAATTTCGGGTCTGATGCCATAATCGAGGACAATCGTGCCACCCGAAACGCTCTCAATGGTGCAGCGCTGCGACCATGCCCTATCTTCTTCCTGTGTCAGGCTGGTGAAAATATCCGCCTTGGCCAGAAACATGCCAGTATCACCAGTGTCTTGCGATGTCATTGCGTCCCCTTGCCGAAAGCGCCATGTGCTTTGCCAATCGTCCGAAATTCGCTTTGCCACGGTGTAGCATCGTGTCCAAAACCGGTTGCCGCTGCTCTACCCAAAACCCTAGACTTAGAAAGCTTGCCTTACAGTCCGTCCGAGAATCGCCGCTGGCGGTCTGCAAATGGCAATTTCTGCGCTTCCGGTACTCACGTACGTTAAGTACGCTCCGTTCCGGTTCTCGAAATCACCATTTTCGCCAGGCCAGCAGCAATTCTTGAACAGACTGTTAGAAAAATTGCAGCCCGGCTTTCCCTAAAAGACAAACTAAAACAACAGAAGTGACGCGATAGCCAGTTCAGTATGAAGCTGGCAGACTGTAGTACGGTGTATTCAATACAATTGACAACCTTAAGAATAGATGGGTTTGTGACGCTCCCTCACATTTTAAGATTCCCGATGTCGGGAGGACCCCAGCTGGGCACCATCACAGCTCTTAAATCTTGATGGTTTCGGCCGCAGCACCCCAGACATCCGTCAGCACAAAGCCACCTCCAAGCGGATCGAAGGCATCCAAGGCAACCTGGTGGATGCCATAGGTAAAGCCGCGTCCGGTAATGGTTGGAATGACCGCGGAGCGACCGGCAACGGTGGTCAGGCCTTGCAGGCCGACCGTGAACTGCGAACCGATAATCGAACGCGATAGAAAGCTATCACCCGGCTTGACCCGGCCACGCGCATGCAATGTGGCGAGATTGGCCGAATTGCCTGTGCCGCAGGGGGAGCGGTCCACTCGGCCCGGCCACATGGTGGTGCAGGTCCGCACGGCACCGTCCGGGTCCTCATCGCGAAACATCACATAGGCGACGCCGGAGATGGCCGGAATATCCGGATGGACGACCTGTATGCGCTGATTAATCTCGCCCTTCAACAGCATGCCCGCCTCCACCAGACGGCGGGCATTGCCCGGCTCGATGGTCAGGTTGAGTTGGCGGACGTCCACCAGCGCATAAAACACACCGCCATAGGCGAGATCGAATCGAATCTCGCCCCAACTCTCCGTGGCAATCTGCGCGTCCAGTTCGTGAACGAAGGATGGCACCATGGTCAAGGTGACACTGTCGCAGTGCCCGTCCCTGCATTGAGCTACGGCTTTGACCAGTCCGGCGGCGGTTTCCAGCATCACCACCGTTTCCGGTTCCTGCATCTCGATCATGCCGCTTTCAAGCAGGGCCGTGGTGACGCAGATCGAGTTGGAGCCGGAACTGGCATGGGCCTGATCCGGCTGAAGGATGATGAAGGCGGCATCCGCTTGGCTGTCCTTGGCCGGTAGCAGCAGATTGACTGAGCCGATTGGCGCACCGCGTGGCTCCAACACCAGAAAATGCCGCAGCTCCCGGCCTTTCGGGTCCGTATTCAGCCAATGCAATTGATCGGCCACCGTATCGCCGGGAATTTTCGGAACCCCACCAATCGCCACTTTGCCGATTTCGCCTTCGCAATGCACATCGAACAATTGCATCATCCGCTTCCATCTCATCGCGGCATCCTCCAGTTCGTGGCTGATCAGTCCCTCAAGCAAAAGGCGATCTACTGCATAATTCCTGAAACCGAAATCGATTCAAGGTGGTAATTATAGGGCGGACATCACCGTGGCACTGTGTCACCGACGGAGGTAACCGTCGAGCCAGCGCTTTCGCCAAGCTTTTTCAGCTGGTCACCATAGTTTCGGCGGGTCCGGGGGTCGAAGATCATGATCGGCGCGCTGATTGCGGTGCTGGCGGCCTGGCCGATCGTGTTGGTGGCGCCGATGGTGACGGCACCGAGGGCTTCGCCGACACCCACCTGCGAATCCGTGACGGTCTGTCCGGCAATCAGCCGTCCGCCGATCAGCCGCACCACTTCCGGGCTTTCGGCGAACTTGCCGTGGTTCAGCCTATCGCCAGTTTTCAGCTTGGTCAGGTCGAGAACGGTGATGCCAGCCTTTTCCAGCACGCTTCGATACGGTTCATTGGCCGGATTGATCTGTCCCAACCGGTCGACATTGCCGGAAATGCGCCGGGAAATACTCAGCGCCCGGTCATCCTGCGAAACGAACAGGGTGAAATGTGGTGGCTTTGGCCCCAAGGCCTGAAACTGCTTGCCGAACACATCGACATCCAGATCCGGAGACGCAAGAATGACATTGGTAATCTTGGCATTGACGCCGCCATGGCGGATGGCCATTTGCCGCAGCGCTTCGACGGCAAGCCACGATCCCATCGAATGCGCCATGACGGTCACATCTGAGACCTGCGGGTCGCTGGTCATGCGGGTCAGCATCTCTTCCAGGGCATCGCGGGAATAATTGGTGCTTTCCTTGTCATAATTATAGTCAAAAATACTGGCGCGAGACGGCCAGGTAAACACCATCGGCACCACATCCGTGCCTGAATCGTGAACGATCTGGGCAAAGCGATAGACGGAATCCTCGTAGGTATTATTGAACCCGTGCACAAACAGCAGCACGCGATGCTTGCCCTTTGCATGGGTGTTCAGCCAGGCCCGGCGCTGCTGGTCGGTCTGAATCGGCTGGACGGCAACAGTCGTGAAATCCTTACGCGGATCCGGCGGCAGTTTCTTTGGCCATTGAACCTCGCCGATCTTGCGGTTTGCGGCGGGAGGAATCGAAATGGTGACGGCATCAATCAACAGACCCGTTCCGCGCTCGCCGCTAAACAGGATCGATTTATCCTCGGAGGGCGCGCGGGTCGTCGCAGCCAGGAGATTGACCTCGCTGGCATTGGCGGCCTTAACCGCCGCGCCGACCGGCTTCATCACGCCCACCGCCCGCGACGCGCAGCCCACCAACAGCACGCCGAGCATGATAATAGCGAGCGGCCGGGTGACTGAGCGCATGGAAATGGAGAGGCCACGCCGCCTTGAGCGGCGGGGAAGAACTGTGATGTTCTGCTTTTCAGGAAGAGATGGGGCGGATAGGTCGGCATGCGGCTTGATCATGGTCGGGTCCGGTCTATATCCGTCCCGGGTCAGCATCATGCAGCCCGGCTCTGGTGTCGAAACCGGTTTATCGTCATTAGAAGTTTGATACCAGTCAAATTTATCTGCGCATGGTTCCTGTCTCACGCATCGATTGATGCCAGGAAAACGCTTCTTCGAGAATGTGAGGCGTATGACCGCCACGCTCGAGCGCCCTCTGATAATAATCGGCAAGCTGGTCGCGGTAATCTGGATGCACGCAATTGTCGATCACCAGCCGCGCCCTTTCGCGCGGCGCCAGGCCCCGCAGATCGGCCAGCCCCTGTTCGGTGATGAGAATATCGACGTCGTGTTCGGTGTGATCGACATGGCTGACCATCGGAACAACCGAGGAAATCGCTCCATTCTTGGCAATCGACTTGGTAACGAAAATCGACAGATAGGCATTGCGGGCAAAATCACCAGATCCGCCGATGCCGTTCATCATCTGCGTGCCGCCAACATGGGTGGAATTGACATTGCCGTAGAGGTCGAATTCAAGCGCCGTATTGATGCAGATGAGCCCCAACCGCCGGATGACTTCCGGATGGTTGCTGATTTCCTGCGGACGCAGCACGAGGTGATGCTTGTATTCAGCCAGTTTTGGCAGGACTTTCTGATACATCTCCGCCGACAGGGTAATCGACGAGGCAGAGGCAAAAGTCATCTTGCCGGCATCGATCAACTCGAAGGTCGAATCCTGCAAGACCTCCGAATACATCTTCAAGTCATGAAACGGTGTATCGATAAAGCCATGCAAGACGGCATTGGCAATGGTGCCGATCCCGGCCTGCAAGGGCTGGAGATCATAGCCCATCCGGCCTTGGCGCACTTCGTTGAGCAAAAGCTCGATCAGGTGGCCGGCAATGGCCTTGGTATCCTCGTCCGGCGGCTGAATGGGGGCCGAGCTGTCCTGTTTTTCCGAGACGACAATGGCGGCAATTTTTTCCGGAGGAATGGAAATATAGGGCAGTCCGACACGGCTTTCCGGCGTCACAACGGGGATCGGCATGCGGGCCGGGCGCCGCGACGGGATATAGATGTCATGCAGGCCTTCCAGCGTGATCGGCTGCGACAGGTTCAGCTCGATGATCACTTTCTTGGCGAGGATGGCAAAACTGGCGGAATTGCCAACCGATGTGGTCGGCACAATGCCACCATGCTCGGTAATGGCCACCGCCTCAATGATGGCAATATCGACCGGCGCGATCTGACCGGTGCGCAATTGTTCGACCGTTTCCGAAAGATGCTGATCAATGAACATCACCTCGCCGGCATTGATCGCCTTGCGCAGCGCCGGATCGGCCTGAAACGGCATGCGCCGCGACACAACATGGGCTTCGACAAGCGTCTTGTCGAGATCATTGCCCAGCGACGCGCCGGTCATCAGGGTGATTTTCAAAGGATGCTTGCGAGCCCGCTCCGCCAGCGCCATCGGCACCGCCTTGGCTTCACCGGCGCGGGTAAAGCCGCTCATGCCGATGGTCATGCCGTCTTCAATCATGGCGGCGGCTTCGTCGGCTGTGACCAGCTTGTCCATCAGAGGCCTGTAGCGAATACGATCACGCAACATCGGAAATCCATCTCCTCTATCGTCAGGCTTGCCCGGAAGGGATACTTTGGCCCGCACCAACGCTTTTTCGCCCGGTCAGGCATAAACACGTCAATTGTAACATCTTATGTTATTTTCATAATTTACCCCCATGGCACCAAACTCACCGGTGAATACTGGGGTAACGTCGGGGCGATAAAACGCGATTGCCGGGTGGTCGGCATTGACATATCTCAAGTCGGGAAATTGTGCGAGGCGCGGTGCTTGCGCTATCAAGCGCTGCCATCCATGCAAGATGGAGAGCGTCCAAACGGACGATCTAGCATCCAGGTACAGAGACCTGAATACTGTCGTTAGGGCGCATGTTAACGTTAGGGCGCACGGGCCTTAAGTCGGACCTGTGGGATCAGGCGGTAATCGACGGTGCCGAGGTCGAGACAGTCGATGATGCGGAGGATGTCCCGGCAGCAATGGGCGAGGCGATTGCATTGCTTCCACTGGCGGCAAAGCCGCTGTCAGTCTTGGCGGTTTTGGCTCCCTGTTGATTTTTCGAGCTGTCGCCAACATCAGGCGCCTCGACCTCCGTCGTATCAGCCATGCGATCATACGCATCCTGCGCCTGGGGCAGAGGCACATCCGGGAAGACCCGGCCCGCATCCAGGAGGGCAAACAACACGAGAGCGGGAGGCTGTACGACGTTCAGAATGACCTTATCCAGAACATTGTCGCCATTTCGCGCATCAATCGCCAGATTATAGGTCTCCCGCTCGGCAAGACTTAGGGTCTCCGGCAACACGGCTCCCTCTTGAAATGGGCTGGCCGTATCTTCTTTTGCCGCCCCCGCAGAAGGAACCGAGGTATTAAGTTGAACAATCATACTTGATCCTCACACTCTATCCGGGAGGAATTTATCATAGCCAGGTATGCATTCAGCTAAATCAATGATTCGATTTTTATCGACCGGCCTATTTGAAACGGAGAGCTTCTGGATCTTTTATTGCCATTTGTCCTTTCAGGAAAACAGCCTCTCCTTTTCCCTGACAATGGCTCCTCGTCTCAATGGGCTGCCGAGGGCGCTGAACGACCGGTTTTCTCCAGGGTAATCGCCAGGATCGAGGCCAGCAAGCAGAAAGCTCCGGCGATGAAGAAAGCGGGTAAATAGCTCTGCAACTGCGTGCGTGACAGACCGGCACCATAGGCTGCGGTCGCAGCGCCCAATTGATGACCGGTAAAGACCCAGCCGAAAACGATACCTGCTTTTTCACGACCGAAGCGGTCGGCGGCGATCTTCACGGTTGGGGGCACGGTGGCAATCCAGTCCAGGCCGTAGAAGACAGCAAAGATCGACAGTCCGTAGAAGCTGAAATCGCTGAACGGCAGGAAGAGCAAAGACAGGCCGCGCAGGCCATAATACCAGAAGAGCAGCCAGCGATTGTCGAAGCGATCAGAGAGCCAGCCGGAGCCGATCGTTCCAAAGAAGTCGAAAATGCCCATCACCGCAAGCACACTGGCGGCGGCCACCGGCAGAATGCCGAAATCGCCGCAGAGCGTGACGAAATGCGTCTGGATCAGGCCATTTGTGCTGAGACCGCAGATGAAGAATGTCGCAAACAGAATCCAGAAGGTGGACGTCTTTGACACCTCCCTGAGCACGGAAACGGGTGTTGCCAGCATTGTCAGCAGGCCGCCGGTCTGTGGCGGTGGCGGTATCACCTGCTCCTCCCCAAAAGAGGGCAGGTTGAGATCGGAGGGACGGTCGCGCATAACCGCCAGCACGACGAGTGCAGCCAGCAAGATCATGCCGCAAACGAAAAACACTGTCATTCGCCAGCCATAGCTTTCCGTCAATTGCGCCATCAGCGGCAGGAAAACCAGTTGACCGGTAGCAGAGCTTGCCGAGAGCATGCCGACGACGAGGCCGCGATGCCTGGTGAACCAGCGGGCCGAAACGGTAGCGGCGAGCACCATGGCCGTCAGTCCTGTACCAAGGCCGACGACCACGCCCCAAAGCACCAGAAGCTGCCAGATCTTGGTCATGAACAATGACCCAATGAAGCCGCTGGAAATCAGGATCATTGCGAAAACGATGACTTTGCGAACGCCGAAATAATTCATGAACGCCGCCGAGAACGGCCCCATCAAGCCAAACAGCACCAGCCGTACGGCAAGCGCTGAAGAAATCTGCGAGGTCTCCCAGCCAAACTCATCCTGAAGTGGCTTGATGAGCACGCCTGGGGCGCCCATGGCACCTGCCGTGACCAGCATGGTGAGAAAGGTTGCTGCGACAACGATCCAGCCATAGTGGATGTTGCGCCGTGCCAGCATGGAGGCAAGTGCATTGGAGATCATTTGGTTGTTCCAAGGTGACGCTGGTTCAAGGCATTATGCGGTAGAAAGAGAATGCTGGAATTCTGCACGCAGGAACGTCGCCAATTGCCTGACCGGCAGGCGCGGTTGCTGGGGCAGAACCATTGCCAGCCGCAAGATCGGCAGTTCCGGCAGACCATCATCAACCCCCAGCTTGCGCCAGTTCGCAGGCACCGCCGTCTCCGGCAGGACCGTCAACAGGTCTCCCGAATGAACCGCCAGCTGAATTCCAGCGATATCTGATGACGAATAAACAATCCGCCAGCGACGATCTGCACGATCCAGCGCTGCCAGAACCTGTGGCCGGGACCGGCAGCCGTCCGGAAAAAGCGCCAGTTGAACCGTACTGCTCTGTTCCGGGTAACGGTTTGGGGCCGCGCACCAAACCTGCCGTTCCAGGCGGATCAACTCCCCCTTAGGCTCGGCCGGACTTTGCGTTATGATGGCAATGTCCAGCTCCCGGCTTTCAACCATGCCTTCCAGATGGTGAGAGAAATCATATTGCAGGTCCAGATTGACCTTGGGATGCTGTGGCGCAAAACGCTGCATCAGCGCCGTGCCGAACAGTGTCAGGTAGTCATCGGGCATGCCGAGCCGAACGCGGCTTTCATTGCGGCCTTCAAGCAGCGTGGCCAGGGCTTCATCCTCGATTGCCCGTATGCGCCGCGCATAGCCAAGCAACCTTTCCCCGATCGGCGTCAAGGTGACCCGGCGATGCCCGCGATCGAACAACCGCAGATCAAGACGCTCCTCCCATTTGCCGATCGCCATGCTGACCGCTGCCTGCGTGCGCCCCAGCCGTTCCGCCGCCGCCGTGAAACTGCCTGTCTCGGCAACAGCTACAAAGCTTGCCAGTGCGTCGCTATCGAGATTGCGCATTCTGCTCCGCCATTGACCAGTCGACCGTCGAAACGCTTCCTATCTCTCAAGGCGCAACCGCTCCAGAAAACGGCTGCTATCAGCGGCGCTTATGCATCAATAATAAAATTGTCATTTTCAGCCGCGCAATGACAATTATTCTCATGCTGCGTCAACACAAGAAGAACGTAAAGGGGAATTCATGTTCACTCTCAACAAAAGCAGCCGGCTGCACGCCATCATGCTCGGCACCGTACTTGGTCTTTCCAGCCTTTGGTCCAGCACCGCCAATGCTGAAACAACATTGCGGCTGGCGCATGCTTCGGCGCCTGAAAGCCTGATCAATGAAGCAGTTCAAAAATTCGCAACGGAAGTTGGTGAGAATACCAAGGGATCGGTCAAGGTTCAGATCTTCCCGAACGCCCAACTGGGCGACGAAGGGCCAATCGCCGATGGCGTCGGTGCAGGCTCGATCGACATCGGTCTTGGCGGTGCGGTCGATGCCATCGATCCACGCCTCAACGTGCTGTCGCTGCCGTTCCTGTTCAAGGACGCATCAAACGTTCACGCATTTCTCGATGGCGAACAAGGCCAGAAGATCCAACGCCTCGGCGAGGAGCGCGGCTATGTGATGCTCGGCGTGCTCGACTCCGGCTTTCGCCAGTTCGCCACCAGCAAGCCCATTGAAAAGCCTGCGGATCTGGCCGGCGTAAAAATTCGCACGCCTCCCAATCCCGTCATTCTGGCCACCATGAAGCAGCTTGGCGCCTTGGCGGAATCCATTCCTTTCGGTCAGGTTTATACAGCGCTGCAATCGCATGTCGTTGCTGCCGTTGAGCCTGAAATGCGCGATTACTGGGACTCCAAATGGTACGAGGTCGCCAAGGACCTGTCGATCTCCAATTACATCTGGACCGCCAACTGGTGGTACATGAACAAGGACAAGCTGGATTCGCTGACGCCTGACGAACAGGCCGCCGTGAAGAAGGCGGCGACAGACACCGTCATCTGGTATCGCAGCGCGCTAGACAAGGCCTATGCCGACACCCAGAAGAAGCTCGAGGGCAAGGGCGTCAAGGTGACGAAAGTGGATACCGCACCGTTTGTCGCGCTGGTCTCGCCGGTCTACGCCCAATTCTCGAAAGAATGGGGCAGCGATCTGGTGTCGGCAGTGAAACAAGCCGCAAGCGCGAACTGAGGTCCATCCATGGATCAGTTTTCAGAAAACCCCTCACCCGGCGGGTGGGGGTGGTTGAAGCGCATCTTCGAGTTTGCGGGTGTGCTGGCCTTCATCGTCATGTTCGTCTCAACCCTGCTTGGCGTGATTGCCCGCTATTTCGGTTTGGGCGGTTTCGAATGGTCCTTTGAAGTCGCGGGGATCGCGTTCATCTGGATCATCTTCATCGGGTTGATCAATGCCGAAGTGCGCGGTGAAAACGTCGCTTTCGAAGCCTTTAAGCACAGCGCCCCGCCCGGTCTGCGGGCCGCCTTCAATGCCATCGCCAACTTGGCGCTTCTGACCATGGGGCTGGCTTTCGTCATCAGTGGCTGGGCAGTCTGGCAGCGCTCGTGGAAGGTGCCGACATCCGTCCTGCGCATGCCGACCGGGGTGATCACCGCGACCATCCTCATTCTTGGTGTCGCAGCCGTCTGCATTGCGCTCTACCGCCTTTCCCACAGGGTTCGTCCATTGCCGGAAAAGCCACAGGAGGGATCATTGCGATGACCGTTGCCGTCCTTATCCTCAGCTTTTCCTTTCTGCTGCTGATCGGCGTTCCCATTGCATGGTGCATGGGCGTAGCCAGCCTGCTGACGATCTATGCCGGCCATCTCGGCCTGCCCTTCGCCTGGTTTGCACAGCAGACGATCCGCGGTGCCGATGCGATCACGCTCGCGGCCATTCCTCTGTTTCTCTTCGCCGGGGAATTGATGAATCGCGGTGGGTTGACCACCCGGATCATGCGGGTCGCGGAACATGTTTTCGGTCGCATTACCGGCGGCCTTGGCCTCGTCAATGTTGCAACGGCCCTCGTCTATGGGGGCATCAGCGGCTCGGCGACCGCCGATACCGGCGCGGTCGGATCGATCATGATCCCCGCCATGGCCGAGCGTGGCTATCCGAAAGCCTTTGCCGCAGCCGTCACCGCCGCCTCGGGAACCCTTGGCATTATCGGACCGCAGAGCGTCATTCTGATCCTCTATGGCGTGCTGACGAACACCTCCATCGGCGGCCTGCTGGTGGCAGCCCTGCTGCCAGGCCTGTTCATCGCGGTGACATTCATGGTCACATCCTACATTGTCGCCAAGCGCCATAATTTTCCGCGCAATGAAACACCCGCGCAATGGGGTGAAATTGGCAGGGATGCGCTTGGCGCTCTCCCCGCCCTGCTGATGCCGGTGCTGGTGCTGGGCTCGATCATCGGCGGCATCGCCACCGCCACGGAAGCCTCGGCGCTTGCCGTCGTCTATTCGTTCCTGGTTGGAATCTTCGTCTACCGGGAGCTTCCACTGCGGTCGCTCTATTCAGCGGCGTCGGCTGCCGTGGCAACAACCGGCGTGATCATGATGATCATGGCGCTCGCCACACCGTTTGGCTGGATTCTGACGGTCGAACAGGTGCCGGCCAATGCCGCAGCCTGGATTACCGGCCTGCATACGACACCGCTCGTCACCATTATCCTGGTGCTGGTATTGCTGAAAGTCGTCGGCTTCTGGCTCGATCTTGGGCCAGCGCTGATCATTCTGGCGCCTATACTGGTGCCGATCGCCCTGGCGGCGGGCATGACGCCCTATCAGACCGGCATCGTCTTCACCATGACGCTTGGCATCGGCCTGTTTACCCCGCCGATTGGCACCAACATCTTCGTCGTCTGCAATGTCGCAAAAATCGACATGTGGTCGGTCTCGAAATGGCTGGTTCCCTATTGGATTGCCAGCGTGGTTTGTGTCGCGGCGCTTGTCGCTTTCCCCATCCTGACCGAATGGCTTCCAAGCCTGTTTGGAGTTTAATGATGCAACATCTGGTTTGCGGTATATCCAGCGGCGGACGTGAAGTTCCCGATCTGGACGGGAAGAGGTTTCTCGTTGCCAACGCACAGGGGCCGTATGTCTGGGACGAAGACGGTCGGCGATATGTCGATACGGCCCTTGGTTTTGGCGCGACGTTCCTCGGACATACCGATCCCATCGTCACCGAAGCCATCCGCGAAGCCTTGAGCAAAGGCTCGATGCCAGCCTATGCCCACGCCCTTGAAGAGGAAGCGGCAGCAGCCCTTGCTGCCCATAGCGGGGATCTGACCAAGGTCATCTTTCTCAACTCCGGCAGCGAGGCGGTGCATCTCGCCTGCCGGACGGCGCGCGCGCTGACCGGCCGGCAAAAAATCGTCAAGATGGCTGCCGGTTATGACGGCTGGTTTGACGACGTGGCTTTCGGCAATGCTGGCGCGCCCGAAGCGAAGATGGCGGCGAATGAGCGGCCATCGAACGGTAATACCTTACTGCTTCGCTTCAACGATCGGCAGGATGTCGAACTGCTGTTTGAGGAATGTGATGACATCGCCGCTATCGTCCTGGAGCCGATGATGGCCAATGCAGGATGTATTCTCGCCGATCCCGGATATCTGCAACACGTCGCCTCGATTGCCCACCAGCATGGTGCGTTAGTGATCATGGACGAAGTGCTGATGGGCTTTCGGCTCCACGGTGGCCTGGCAAGCCATCTGATGGGTATCCATCCGGATCTTGCCACGGTGGGCAAGGCAATTGGCAACGGCGTTGCCGTCGCAGCTTTGCTCGGCACGCCGGAGGTCATGGCAGCCTTTGAGGACCGTCGCGTCAACCGCGCCGGCACCTATAACGGTAATCCGGTCGCCTGTGCGGCCGTGAAAGCGGCGATGAGCGTCATCGATACCGTCGATTACGGCGCGCTCGAAAAGGTGGGAACAGACCTGCAGGCGCATGCGATCCATGCCTTCAACAATGCAGGCATCGACATCTGTGCGAGCGGCTATGGCACCGTCTTTACCCTCTGGCGCGGCAAGACGCCGCCCTCGACCTACCAGGAAGCGGCACAGCGGTCCGACAAGAATTTTACCGCCAGACTTCATACAGAACTGCGGCGCAACGGCGTGATGTCGATGTATAGCCAGTTCGGTCGGTATTATCTTTCCGCCCGGCATAAGGAGGAAGCGCTTGGTCTCTGGGCCGAGGCTTTTGAAAAGGCTGCAAGATCGATTGCAACCTGACAGGCTCTGTTGCACAACTCCTGAGATCAGACTCGACTCAAGGATAAATTAGGCAACAACTATAAATGGTTAAAGCGCCGTTCGCTTCCTGAAACGCACGGCGCTGTGACGGTCAATGATGGGCATGCTGCTCATTATGTTTACGGGTCGCTGCGGCCTTCTTTGCGGAGGCAGATCGTTCTTCCCTGGTTCTTGCAGCAGACGCCTTGCCACCCTCGCGTCCACCTTTTTGCGAGGCTGCGTGGCTTTCGGGGTGGCCCCGACCTGAGCCAGACTTGTTGCCGCCACCGCTTTCTTTGTTCACCGTCGCCCAGGCGCGGCTTTGCGCTTCCTTTTCGGGCACGCCACGGCTTTCGTAACTTTCTTCGATATGTTCGGCCTTGCGTTTTTGCTTGTCGGTATAAGCGGATTTGTCACCACGGGGCATGAAACATCTCCTTTTGCTGATTTGAAAAAATAACCGCGCTGGAGGTCGTAAAGTTCCGAAATGATGTCGACATGAGCGCAAACGACCAACATGACCGCTGGTGGGCGTGGAACAACCTGACCGCAGGACAGCTGCATCACTGATGGAAAGTTCCACTTACGAGCGGCCAAGAACTCTCCTAGTGCACTGACGCATTCACTTCGCTCATGCTGTCGTTCACTCGTCTTTTGTTTATGCATCGATTTTTCCAAACTCGGCTAAAGCCTCCGTTTGGATCTATGCACTGGTTTTCCTGAGGTTTACCAGGTCACAGCCTCCACCGTCACCCGAGGACACAAAGCGGTCCTGGCCGCCTTCTATAGGTTCCGCTGTGGTTGCGCCAATTTGGAAAGCGAAGACATACGTCTTCGCAAACACCATAGCCCTATGAATTCATTAGGGAAAATGGTGCCGCTTGCAGGACTCGAACCTGCGACCCCATCATTACGAATGATGTGCTCTACCACCTGAGCTAAAGCGGCACGCGAGGCCGAAGACCGGCCTGCGATGTGTGCGGGTGGATACAGGCAAATATCGCAGATTTCAAGATGCCTTTTGGTATGTGTTACACTTTTCCGCAGATCCTGTCCCGGGCGGCGCGATATTCCGTGTCCAGCCGATCCACCAATGCAGCAACAGGCTCCACGGCCTTGATGGCACCGATGCCTTGACCGCAGCCCCAGATGTCCTTCCAGGCCTTGGCGCCGGTGACGGCGCTGCCGAAATCCATCTTGCTGGGATCTGCCTCCGGCAGCTTGTCCGGGTCCAGACCTGCGGCTACGATGGAGGAGCGCAGGTAATTGCCGTGAATGCCGGTAAAATAGTTAGAGTAGACGATATCGGTGGCACTGGCCTCAACGAGAGCCTGCTTGTAGGCATCCGGCGCCCGCGCCTCTTGCGTGGCAATGAAGGGCGAACCGATATAGGCCATGTCGGCACCGGCTGCTTGAGCAGCAAGAATGGCGCCGCCGGTCGAGATCGAACCGGCAAGCAGCAAAGGCCCGTCGAACCATTCGCGGATTTCCTGGATAAGCGCGAAGGGTGACAACGTTCCCGCATGGCCGCCAGCCCCGGCGGCAACCGCGATCAGGCCGTCAGCGCCTTTGCGGATCGCCGAATGGGCATGGCGATTGTTGATCACGTCATGCAGCACGATACCGCCATAGGAGTGGATGGCAGCATTCACCTCCGGCACGGCGCCCAGCGAAGAGATGACGATCGGCACCTTGTATTTGACGCACATGCCCAGGTCGTGCTCCAGCCGTTTGTTGGAGCCATGAACGATCTGGTTGACGGCGAACGGCGCTGCCGGACGCTCGGGATTTGCGCGGTCATGGGCGGCAAGCTCCTGCGTAATCTCATCCAGCCATTCGTCCAACTGCGCTTCAGGCCGGGCGTTCAACGCAGGGAACGCGCCAACCACACCTGCCTTGCACTGCGCCAGCGTCAGGCGCGGATGCGAAATGATGAACAAAGGCGATGCAATCACCGGAAGTCTGAGGTGACGAGACAGGATATCTGGAAGAGCCATTTGGGCCTCGAAGAATTGACGTTCGCGTAAACGTCAAAAGGTTAGCAGACCTGTCGCCGGTTGAAAAGAGCAGGCAACGCTGCCCGCCGCGCTGAGAAGACGGCGATGTGTATCCGGCTGAAAGGGTGGACCGAACTGGAACCAGAACCGTCGCGAGCGGCTCGCTGGGCTTTATAATGATGTTTTTCCACTATCGATCTGTCGGGGGATGGGCTGCGGGCTTGCGGTTTGCCTAGTCTCCGATTACCGATTCAAGGGAAGAAGAATGCCCGATACATTTCGTCACGGGCCATCAATGTGGAAAGGTCTCGCGTGAGCGGATTGGAAACGGCCATCAGAAGCGCCCTCGACCGGTCGGAGCGATCGCGGGCTGAAGTTCGGGCCAGAATTTACCAGTCTGCGCGCCAGGCTCTGGAAGCAGGTCTCAAGAAGCAGAATGTCAACGATCCGGAGACCGTGGCCGAGCAGCGGCACCGTCTGGAAGCGACCATTCATGCGATCGAGCAGCAGGAGCGGGCACGGCTGAAAGCCGAAGCCGCAGTTGAGCCTGTGTCACGCGCTCCGGTTCCACCACCCATGTCGCCACCTCTCTCGACATCAACGCCGCCAAGAGGGCCATCGGTCTCAGCCGATGCGAAGGCTCCGGGCGATGATTCAGCCTCGCTGTCCTTCGGCGTCGACCGGGATCACGGGCGGCCTGCCGAACCAAGCCTTGACCTCGATGATGTACGAGCCGAACGGCATGACCGGGCTGATCCGGCGGGCATGGCGAGTTTTGCTTCGTTTTCGGCCCGGCCAGAGGTCGCAGAGCAAGGCAACGCGGAAGACGAGTATGACGAAGAGCCTGTCCATGGCATGCGGGCGGAGCCCGTTGCAAAGCCACGCCGCCGCCGGGGCGTGCTGTCGCGCCTGCTGATTTCCGTCACCCTCCTGTCTTCCATCGGCATTGCGGCCTGGTGGGTCTATTCCACCGGCCTGTTGCTGTCTCCTGACCAGCGGCAGACGGGCGCGCCATCCCCGACGCCGACTGTGTCGTCGGAAGACTTCAACGGCGACCAGCCCACCGATCAATCCGGCGGCGAAGCGGCAAACGAGCCAAAGACCATCGATCCGCAACGTGGATTTTCCAATGATTGGATAGAGGCCTTCCAACCCGGCGATGCATCCAAAATCAAGGCGCGGCCAAACGCCACGGTGGATTTGATTGGCGCCAGTGATGGCCAGGCTGTCCATATCGTTTCACGCAGCACCGACATGGATGGGACGGCCGCAATCGAGATTTCACCGGATCTGTTGCGGCAAATGGCTGGAGGAACCTCGACCATCGCCCTGACGGTGCAGTCCTTTGGTGAAAAGCCGGTTCAGTTTTCGCTGAGCTGTGCATTCGATCGTCTGGGCGACTGCGCCCGTCACCGCTTCACAGCCAATCCCGAAAAAGCCGACCTGCTGTTTCGGGTGAACCTGCCAAATGGCATCGCCCCCAATGCGCCTGGGCAGCTTCTGATCAATGCCGATATCAGCGGCCAGGGCAACGGCATCAATCTTTACGCTGTGCGTGTTCTTCCCGGCAAGTGATCGCTGCGACAGTATCTTTTTCTCGAACGAAATTTGAAAAGATACTGCCGCAAGCCAAATCTGCTGAATATCTGCTTGAGAAATACCTTGCGGACACCGTCCGCCGTCAGAGCATATCCGGCGCCTCGGCAACGATCTTTTTGTCGATCTCGCCGATCGCCTTTATGTCGCGACCCTCATAGTCAAGGGAAAGCAGCATGTGCCTTATGACATTGAGATGGGCGCGGCGCTTGTCATTGGCCTTGGCCACAACCCAGGGGGCATGCTTGGTATGGGTTTCCTTCAGCATCCGGTCGCGTTTTTCGGTATAGTCGCCCCATTTATCCAGGGCGGCGATGTCCATGGGCGATAGTTTCCAGACCTTCAACGGATCGTGACGGCGGTCGTGAAAGCGTTTGATCTGCATTTCCTGACCGATATCGAGCCAGAATTTGAAGAAATAAATACCCTCCTGCCGGATCAGTTTTTCAAACCGTGGCGCCTGTTCCAGGAAGTGTTCGTATTGGTCGGGCGTGCAAAAGCCCATGACCGGCTCGACCACAGCGCGATTATACCAGGATCTATCGAACAGCGACATGTCGCCTCCGCCGGGAAAATGGGTGATATAGCGTTGAAAATACCATTGACCGAGTTCAGTTTCTGACGGCTTGGTCAAGGCGACGTTGTGGACCGAGCGGGGATTCATATATTCGAGAATAGAATGAATGGTGCCGCCCTTGCCAGCCGCATCCCGCCCCTCGAACAGGGCCATCACCCGTTTGCGGGTCGATTGTAGCCAGAATTGTACCTTGACCAGTTCGATCTGAAGTTTCTTCAACTCCTCCTCATAGACCTCTCGTTTCAACTTCTTGTCATAGGGATGACCGCCAGAGCTCAGCGCTTCCTTTTCAACCCAGTCCGGCAGAGCCGGATCGTCGATATCAAAGGCGCGCAATTCACCCCTGATCCGCAAAGTTACGCCGCGGCTGCCTGCCTGCTGCTCGTCATCCATTCCATTCTCCCTGTCGCCGCACTGTCTGATTTGAGTATATTGACCATGAAACTGTCAAATTCTTCAACAACCTGTTCGAAACGTGGGAGTGCGACGCTTCGTTCCCGCCCGTGCGTTGACATTCGTTCGTGCGTAGGCGGTAAAATCCTGTCATGCAACAGGAATAGGCTATCTCTCCAGCCCACCCAAACCGCCGCCGGAGGTTTTCATTGAAGCAGTTATTTCCATCCTGGCGGCGCTTTGGCGAGCGATTGCGCGACCGTTGGGATTTTATCCTAATGACAATCCTCGTCTCCGGCTCAGCAGTGCTGGCCGGTGCCGATAGCGAGTTCGGCGTCGTCTTGCTGCTGTTTTCGCTGATCGTCATCCTGCTCTATAAAGGCACCGAAGACAAAGATCCGCCAGTGCATTTGCCCATGGCGCCCTCGCCCGTCTTGCCGCATGGCGAGGAAGTCGAGGGGCTTGTGCAGGCGACAATCGCGGCCATCGACCTGCCCTGCGTGGTTTTCGGCTCGGATGGAGGCGTCGTCTTCCAGAACGGCGCCGCCGAAAAGGCCTTTGGCAAACTGGAAACCGGCATGCATATTTCCGCCCGCTGGCGGTCGCCCGGCATTCTCGACATGGTGCGCGAGACCGTTGGCAATGGTTTGCCCAACCAGATTGAACATTCCGAGGTGCTGCCCTCCGAGCGGGTCTTCGCGGTGCGGGTCGCGCCCCTGTCCCTGCCGCAGCTGAAGAGGGATTCAGCCCTTTTCGTCATGACGTTTCGCGATATTTCGGAACTGCGCCGCATTGACAGAATGCGTTCTGATTTCGTCGCCAATGCCAGCCACGAACTGCGCACGCCGCTTGCCTCCTTGCGCGGTTTCATCGAGACCCTGCTGGGCCCAGCCCGCAACGACCTGAAGGCGCAGGAGCGTTTTCTGGGCATCATGCTGGATCAGGCCAACCGGATGAGCCGGCTGGTGGACGATCTGCTGTCCCTGTCCCGGCTGGAGCTGAAAGCCCATCTGGCGCCCGACCAGAAAGTGGCGCTACAGCCCGTTCTGAGCCATGTGCGTGACAGCCTGACCCCCCTTGCCGCGGAGCTGGATGTGGATCTGCGCCTGCATCTGCCACAGGAGAGCATCGAGGTCACCGGCGACCGCGACGAACTGATCCAGGTGTTCGAAAACCTGATCGAAAATGCCTGCAAATATGGCCAGGAAGGCAAGCAGGTGGATGTCTTTCTGCGCCAGAAGGCGAGCGGCGTGGAAGTCAGCGTGGTGGACAAGGGGCCAGGCGTGCCTGCCGAAGATGTACCGCGCCTGACGGAGCGCTTTTATCGTGTCAGTGTTGCCGATAGCCGCTCAAAAAAAGGGACCGGATTGGGGCTTGCCATCGTCAAGCATATCCTGACCCGCCACCGGGCACGGCTGATCATCCGCTCGGAACTGGGCCAGGGGACCGATTTTACCGTCCGATTTTGACAGATTTCGCGTCTCTTGTTAACTCCCGGAATATTTATATAGATATATCAAGCAGTTGAACTGTCACAAATGTTTCACCTAATTGACATAAAAGCAGAGCCTGTCGGGGCTTAAGAACAAGCCGCCGGAGCACGGCGATTGTAAGCGACAGACGCTTGCATCCCACACGAAAGCTCATTCTCGGGAGAGATAAATGAATATGCTGAAACTGTCCGTAGCGGCTCTGGTCGCCTCAGTCGCCTTTGCTGGCGCCGCCGCTGCGCGTGATCAGGTCCAGATCGCTGGTTCCTCCACCGTTCTTCCTTATGCCAAGATCGTTGCTGAAACCTTTGGCGAGACCTTTACCAAGTTCAAGACCCCGGTCGTCGAATCCGGCGGTACCGGCGCTGGCCTGAAGGAATTCTGCAAGGGCGTTGGTCCGGAAACCATCGATATCGCCAATGCTTCGCGTCCGATCAACAAGGCTGAAGCCGAAGCCTGTAAGGCAGCTGGCGTGACCGACATCCAGGAAGTCAAGTTCGGCTATGACGGCATCGTTTTCGCCGTCGACAGCTCCAACAAGGACCTCGCTCTGGTCCCGACCGAC
This sequence comes from Agrobacterium vitis, assembly GCF_013337045.2. Lineage (NCBI taxonomy): Bacteria > Pseudomonadati > Pseudomonadota > Alphaproteobacteria > Hyphomicrobiales > Rhizobiaceae > Gillisella > Gillisella vitis. The sequence continues at coordinate 80,423 of NZ_CP118259.1, read as the reverse complement.
CTTTACAAGGGTCTGGCTGCGGAAGTCGTGGTTGACGGCAAGCTCGTTGCCAACCCCTACAAGAAGTGGTCGGAAGTCAACAAGGACCTGCCGGACACCGATATCATGGCGTTCATTCCGGGCGAAAAGCACGGCACGCGCGAAGTCTTCGAAGAGAAGATCATGACGCAAGGCTGCAAGGACACCAAATCGCTGGACGCGATCAAGGCTGCTTTGAACGATGACAAGGCCGCTGCAAAGAAGTGCATCGCCGTGCGCAAGGATGGCAAGGCTGTCGATATCGATGGCGATTACAGCGAAACGCTGGCCCGCATCGCTGCCAACAAGACCGCCATTGGCGTGTTTGGCCTGTCCTTCTATGAAAACAACGCCGACAAGCTGAAGGTCGCCACCGTTTCCGGCGTCAAGCCTTCGGTTGAAACGGTTGCCACCGGCAAGTACCCGGTTTCGCGTCCGCTGTTCTTCTACGTCAAGAAGGCCCATCTCGGCGTTATTCCTGGCATGAAGGAATATGTCGACTTCTTCCTGTCCGAGCAGATGATCGGCCCTGACGGCCCGCTGGCCAATTACGGCCTGGTTCCAGCTCCCGACAAGGAGCGTGAAGAGTTCCGCGCCAAGTTCACCGCTGGCAAGTAAGACTTTGAGGCTGGCGCGGACAGTGTCCGCGCCAGCCTCATCATGATGTTGCGGTTGATGTTTATTGATGACGTAACATGCGGCCCAGCCCTTGGCGGCAGGGCGTGGAGAGGCCGGGGATGGTAGAATGAGTACGTCAATCCTAATTTTTATCGTCATTGCTATCGGGATCATCGGCTACCTGCTGGGCTCGTCACGGGCGCAGTCGCTCGCGCAAGGCCGCGCATCCGCCCTGCATTCCCGCTATGGCTATCATGGCAGTTTCGTTTCCATTCTGGCGGTTGTGCCTGCCTTCCTGGTGCTTGGTCTCTGGATGGCGATTGCGCCGTCGCTGATCGAAACCCGGGTACGCGAGGCGATGCCCGATACGGTCAAGGCGCAGGCCGGAGCCACCCAGAACCTCAATTATGGCACGATCGGTGCAATCGCGCGCGGCCTGAAGAGCCTTGACGACGAGCAATTGGCCAAGCTGAAAAGCGCCGATGCCACGACCGCCCGCACCATGCTGGCCGAACAGGGCGTGCCGCTGGCCGGTGAGCCTGAGCCCTACATGATTGTAGCCGCCGAGGCCTTGAACAGCATGCGCGCCGTCAATGACATGGCGCTCACCGTCGTGGTAATCGCCACCTCACTGGCCGGTGCCTTGTTCGGACTTCGGTTGATCGCCCCGCGTTTTCGCGCCCGCAACCGGGTTGAACAGGCCATTCAGGCCGCTCTGGTGATCTGCTCCTCCATCGCAATTTTGACCACAGTCGGCATCATCATGTCGATGCTGACGGAAGCAACCCACTTCTTCCGCGAGGTATCGGCCTGGCGGTTCTTCTTCGGCACGGTCTGGGACCCACGATTTGCCGCCGCGGGCGCCACCGATACCGGCGGCCAGTTCGGATTGATCCCGCTTCTGCTCGGCACACTCTATATCGGCGTGGTCGCCATGTTGTTTGCCGTACCCGTCGGCCTGTTCGCAGCCATCTACATGGCCGAATATGCCTCGCCACGGCTGCGGGCCATCACCAAGCCGCTGCTGGAAGTTCTGGCGGGCATTCCGACCATCGTCTACGGCTTCTTCGCGCTGACCTCGGTCGGTCCGTTCCTGCGTGACATATCCGCCAAGATCAACGGCATCGCCACCGGTGATTTCGCCAGCTTCATTCAGGCCCAAAGCGTTCTGACGGCAGGCTTCGTCATGGGGATCATGTTGATCCCATACGTCTCCTCCTTGTCAGACGACATCATCACCGCCGTGCCGCGCTCGCTTCGGGATGGTTCGCTCGGCCTGGGCGCCACACGGTCTGAAACCGTCAAGCGGGTGATCCTGCCTGCAGCGCTTCCGGGTATTGTCGGTGCGCTGTTGATGACCGCCTCACGCGCCATCGGCGAAACCATGATCGTGGTGCTGGCCGCAGGCGTTGCAGCACGTATCCAGCTTAATCCTTTCGAGCCGATGACAACGGTCACCGTCAAGATCGTCAACCAATTGACCGGCGACCTTGAATTCACCTCGCCGCAAACGCTGGTGGCCTTCGCGCTGGGTATTACCCTGTTTGCCATCACGCTTTGCCTTAATATCTATGCGCTTTACATCGTGCGCAAATACCGGGAGCAGTACGAATGAGCGAGACCCTCTCCCCCGCTGCGGCAGGCCACGGCGCTGGCACCCTTGCCCCTGTATCGCGTCCTCGCCGGGACATCGGCATCAAGCGTCGCTATGCCGCCGAGCGCCGTTTCCGGGCCTATGGCATTGTCGCCATCAGCTTCGGTTTGCTGTTCTTGCTGCTGCTGCTCACTTCCGTGGTTTCCAAAGGCTATACGGCGTTTTTGCAGACAACGATCACCGTGCCGGTTGAATTCAGCGAGAAGCTGATCGACCCCAGCAACCAGCGCGCCACCAACCCGGACGTGTTGGTTGCGGCCAATTATCCGGTTCTGGTGCGCAACGCGCTTGCTGCAAAATTGAAGATCGACACCTCGAACCGTCCGGCCATGAAGCAATTGACCGAGATGGTGTCCGACAATGTCCGCGTCCAATTGCGCAACATGGTCGTTGCTGATCCATCGCTTGTCGGCAAGACGGTTCCGGTCTCGGTCCTGGCCAGTGCCACGGTCGACACGGCCTTCAAAGGACAATTCGACCTGACGGTCGATGAAAGCAGCCGAAAGATTTCCGACCAGCAGATCGGCTGGATGAATGCGCTGGCTGAAAGCGGCGCGTTGGCCAAGTCCTTCAATACCGGTATTTTCGTCAACGGCGCATCCAGCCGCCCGGAAGCCGCAGGCGTTGGCGTGGCCTTGATCGGTACTGCCTATATGATGCTGACCGTGTTGATCCTGGCTCTGCCGATCGGCGTGGCAACCTCGATCTATCTTGAGGAATTTGCCCCGAAGAACCGTTGGACCGACCTGATCGAGGTCAATATCAACAATCTCGCAGCCGTTCCCTCAATCGTCTTTGGCCTGCTGGGCCTGGCGGTGTTCATCAACTTTGCCGGTCTGCCGCGCTCGGCCTCGCTGGTCGGTGGCCTGGTGCTGACCTTGATGACCTTGCCAACGATCATCATCGCCACCCGCGCAGCCTTGAAAGCCGTGCCTCCGTCGATCCGCGCTGCGGCACTGGGTCTGGGCGCGTCCAAGATGCAGACGGTTTTCCACCACGTGTTGCCTCTGGCCATGCCTGGCGTGTTGACCGGCACGATTATCGGCCTTGCCCATGCGCTGGGCGAAACCGCGCCGCTGCTTCTGATCGGCATGGTGGCTTTCGTGGCGGATTATCCGGGCACGCCGCTCGATCCGTCGACAGCGCTGCCGGTGCAGATCTATATGTGGGCCAATGAAGCTGAACGCGCATTCGTGGAACGGACGTCCGGCGCCATCATCATTCTGCTGATCTTCCTGCTGATCATGAATGTCGGTGCCATTCTGCTGCGCCGGCGGTTTGAGCGGCGGTGGTAGAAACCAGCCGAAGCATGGTCCTGGGCGATGACGTCCAGGAAAGTTCATCGGGCCTACGTCAAGCGATTGCGAAAAGACAGGCCGGAGGGTTAAGAACATGAACATGATGTCTGAAGCAGCAGTTGAAAAGGCCTTGGATCAGAAGATGACCGAAGTGAACACCAAGATGGTCGGCAAGGATGTGTCCGTTTACTACGGCGAAAAGCGCGCCCTGTTCGACGTAAACCTGAATGTCCGCGAAAATACCGTCACGGCGCTGATCGGTCCTTCGGGTTGCGGCAAGTCTACTTTCTTGCGGACATTGAACCGCATGAACGACACCATCGATCATTGCCGGGTCACCGGCCTCATCACTCTCGATAATATGGATATCTACGATCCGTCCATCGACGTGGTGGAACTTCGCGCCCGGGTCGGCATGGTGTTCCAGAAGCCGAACCCTTTCCCCAAGTCGATCTACGAAAACATTGCCTACGGCCCGCGCATCCATGGTCTGGCCCGCAACAAGGCGGACATGGACCAGATCGTTGAAAAGAGCCTTCAGCGCGCCGGTCTTTGGAACGAAGCAAAGGATCGCCTTCAGGAGCCGGGAACGGGCCTGTCCGGCGGACAGCAGCAGCGTCTGTGCATTGCCCGCGCCATTGCCGTCAGCCCCGAAGTCATCCTGATGGACGAGCCCTGCTCGGCCCTGGACCCGATTGCAACGGCCAAGGTGGAAGAGCTGATCCACGAATTGCGGGCCAATTTCACCATCGTCATCGTCACGCATTCGATGCAGCAGGCCGCCCGCGTGTCCCAACGCACGGCGATGTTCCATCTCGGCCAGCTGGTCGAGGAAAACGATACCGACAAGATGTTCACCAACCCGGACGACCAGCGGACCCAGGACTATATCATGGGCCGGTTCGGCTGATCCGACGGTTGATTGAAAATGCATCTTTTTAAAGGATCAGAACATGACAGCGCATATCTACACCGCCTTTGACGAGGAACTGAAATATCTGATGCGCCGCATTTCGGAAATGGGTGGTCTGGCCGAGCAAATGGTGGGTGAATCCGTTCGCGCCCTGGTCAATTCCGATGCCGCCCTCGCCCAGAAGGTGATCTCCGACGACGTGATCATGGACAATGCCGAGCGTGAAGTGGGTGACAAGGCAATTGTCACCATTGCAAAACGTCAGCCCATGGCCGCCGATCTGCGCGAAATCATCGGTGCGCTCAGGATCGCTTCGGATCTGGAGCGTGTCGGCGATCTCGGCAAAAACAATGCCAAGCGGGTGATGGCGGTGCAGGGCACTGGCGTGCCGCGCAAGCTGGCCCGTGGCATTGAGCATCTTTCGGAACTGGCGATGACCCAGCTCAAGGAAGTCTTGGATGTCTATACCACCCGCTCGGCGGAAAAGGCCAAGTCGATCCGCGACCGCGATGAGGAGATCGATGCGATCTACACCTCGCTGTTTCGCGAATTGCTGACCTATATGATGGAAGATCCGCGCAACATCACCACCTGCACGCACCTGCTGTTCTGCGCCAAGAATATCGAGCGTATCGGCGACCATGCCACCAATATCGCCGAGACCATCTATTACATGGCCACTGGCGCACAGCCCGAAGGCGAGCGCCCGAAGGACGATACGACGACCGCTTTCGGGGTCGCCGATTGAGATGACAGTGCGAGGATAGTGACTCATCCTCGCGTTGACTGACATGCTGATATCTCAAGGTGTCAAGATCTTGAGATATCAGAGAAAAGCATACCAGGAGCCATGGTCTATGGCTGCCGGTATGAAACCATGACGGAGATTGGCATCGGACAGCTCAGCGTCTGACGCCAAATGGGGTGGGGGCTTCACCCGAAGGTTCGACCTGTGGCGACAGGCCAGCCTTCCAGTCACAGTAGAGCGCCATCATAAAGCGCAAACATGCTGTAAACATCGAAATTCTCGTATTGCCATGTTCTTTTTCGCCAGAGCGGACAAGGAAAGGCTTGCGGGAAGACTCTCTCATTGAAGGTATGGGATCGAATGCTGCCGAAAATTGCCGTCGTTGAAGACGAAGAAGCCCTGAGCGTCCTTTTGCGTTATAATCTGGAATCTGAAGGCTATGAGGTCGAAACCATTCTGCGGGGAGACGAAGCCGAGCTTCGCCTGCAGGAACGGGTACCGGATCTGCTGATCCTCGATTGGATGTTGCCGGGTGTTTCCGGCATAGAGCTATGTCGTCGCCTGCGGATGCGGCCCGATACCGAGCGCCTGCCGATCATCATGCTGACGGCGCGCGGCGAAGAGAGCGAGCGGGTGCGTGGACTTGCCACCGGTGCCGACGATTATGTCGTCAAGCCTTTCTCGACGCCGGAACTGATGGCCCGTGTCAAGGCTATGCTGCGCCGCGCCAAGCCGGAAGTTCTCTCCAGCCTGCTGCGGTGCGGCGATATCGAGCTTGATCGCGAAACCCACCGTGTCCATCGCAAGAGCCGCGAAGTACGCCTCGGGCCGACCGAATTCCGGCTGCTGGAATTCCTGATGACCTCACCCGGTCGGGTGTTTTCGCGCTCTCAACTGCTGGATGGCGTCTGGGGCCATGACATTTACGTGGACGAGCGCACGGTGGATGTCCATGTCGGACGGCTGCGCAAGGCGCTCAACTTTTCCAACATGCAGGACGTGATCCGCACGGTGCGCGGTGCTGGCTATTCGATGGAAGCATAAGCTTAGTTGCACGGTTTTTTGGCCGAAAACCCAGTGGAACGAAAAAAGCGAGCCGGGCGGCTCGCTTTTTTATGACATGCGATCAGAGATCAACGGGTAGAAATCAGCGCGCGTTCGCAGCAGCCCTGCGCCGCTCGTTTACCGGCTGGTAGGCGAGCTTCGCGTGATATTTGCAATAGGGCGAGTTATCCTGGCTGTCACAGCCGCAGAAGTGAAACTCATCGGTCATCGGGTCGCCAACCGGCCATTTGCAGGTCCGCTCGGTGAGATCAGTCAGCGACAGACGGCGCGAGGCTGGCAGGATGGTGGTGTTGAGAACCGGCAGGACAGCCATGTTCTCGGTGACATCCATGTCGAGATCGTCGTTCAGCGCGGTCGCCGCCGCAGTGCGCGCGGCTGGACGCGGCGCGCTCGAAGGCGTGCGTGCGGCAAAGTTCGGTGCGCGGGGCGTGGACGGTGCTGGCCGCTTGGGTGTGCGCGCTGGCGTGGCAGTAGGACCGCCTGCCTTGGCGCGGCCCGGAAGGCACAACCGATGCACCTTGCCAATCACGGCATTCCGGCTGACGCCGCCAAGCTGTGTCGCAATCTGACTTGCGCTCAGGCCTTCGGCCCATAATTTCGTGAGTCTTTCAACTCGCTCGTCCGTCCAGTTCATGCCGCAATCTCCGCCTGGTGCACGCGCTTGACGCGGAATCCATCATCCATGTCCCAGAAGGTTCCGGAACCCAACTTTCCTCGTGTTGTCGGTGACTGTTTCCGCCGCATGCAGTGTAGTAATTCGTCATTAACCTAGTGTGAGCCTGACTCCGTGACAAGAGTCGCCGAATCATCGTGAATCGAATTTCAGGCTTTTCCCCAACTTGCTATCCACCGATTTTTTATCGATGCGATCTCATCAAGAGGGTTTCCAAGAACATCTCGGTACGATCCGGTTGCAATACCTTTGCCCCTATGTTTTGTTGACAACGCTGGCGGAAGCCGGAATAGTGCAAATGCCGCCGAAAGGCGGCATTTTTGATTTTTCCACCGGTTTTTCGGTGGTTGGCATGCAACATCGTTCAGACTTCAAAAAGCCGCTCGAAAGGATTTTCCGTCATGGCTCAGACATCAACGCCGCTGTTCAACACGTTTTCACGTGCGCCGCTGCGTTTCGAGCGAGGCGAGGGCCCGTGGCTTTATACCGAAACAGGCGAGCAATATCTCGACTTTGCCGGCGGCGTCGCCGTGACGTCCTGCGGCCATTCGCATCCGCATCTCGTCGAGGCGTTGAAAAGCCAGGCGGAGAAAGTCTGGCATCTTTCGAACCTTTACGAAGTTCCCGGCCAGGAACGCCTGGCCGCAAGGCTGGTCGAGGCGACATTTGCCGACAAGGTATTCTTCACCAACTCCGGTGCAGAAGCGCTGGAATGCGCCATCAAGACGGCTCGCCGCTATCACTATAGCAAGGGCCATCCGGAAAAATTCCATATCATCACGTTCGAGGGTGCCTTTCATGGCCGCACCATCGCCACCATCGCGGCGGGCGGCCAGGAAAAATATCTTGAAGGCTTCGGCCCCAAGGCGCCCGGCTTCGACCAGGTGCCGTTCGGCGACCTCGACGCCTTGAAGGCGGCGATCACCGACAGCACGGCTGCGTTGCTGATCGAACCGATCCAGGGCGAAGGCGGTATCCGCGTCGTTGGGACCGAGTTCCTGCGTGAATTGCGGGCAATCTGCGACGAAAAGGGCCTGCTGCTCATTCTCGACGAAGTGCAGTCGGGCGTTGGCCGGACGGGCAAGTTTTTCGCCCATGAATGGGCTGGCCTCACCCCCGATATCATGGCGGTGGCCAAGGGTATCGGCGGCGGTTTCCCGTTCGGTGCCTGCCTTGCCACAGAAGAGGCTGCGTCCGGTATGACGGCTGGCGTGCATGGCACCACCTATGGCGGTAATCCGCTGGCCATGGCGGTCGGCAATGCCGTTCTCGATCTGGTTTTGGCCGATGACTTCCTGCAAAATGTCCGGGATGTGGCGCTGGTCTTCCGCCAGGGTCTGGCCGGTCTGAAAGACCGTTTTCCAGGCGTGATCGAAGACGTACGCGGCGAAGGCCTGATGCTCGGCATCAAGGCCGCGGTGCCGTCTTCGGACCTGCTGCATGCAATGCGCCAAGAGCATATCCTGGGCGTTCCGGCTGGTGATAACGTCATCCGCCTGCTTCCGCCTCTGACGCTGACTGCCGAACAGGCCCGAGAAGGCCTCAAGCGCATCGAACAGGCCGCCGAGGCCTTGTCCGCGCAGGCCGCCCTCAAAATCGCTCAGGCATGAACGACAGGTAACACCATGGCATCCCCGAAACACTTCCTCGATCTCTCGGCCATGACGTCCGAGGACCTTCACTCTATTCTGTCCGACGCCCATCAGCGCAAGACCAGGACCCGGGCCGGAACAGCGGATAAGCCGCTGGCCGGCAAGATGCTGGCGATGATCTTCGAAAAGCCATCGACCCGCACCCGCGTCTCCTTCGATGTCGGCATGCGCCAACTGGGCGGCGAAACGCTGTTTTTGTCCGGCACGGAAATGCAGCTTGGCCGCGCCGAGACGATTGGCGATACGGCCAAGGTTCTGTCACGCTATGTCGACGCGATCATGATCCGCACCACCGATCACAACCGCTTGCTGGAACTGGCCGAGCACGCCACTGTTCCGGTGATCAATGCGTTGACTGACCTCACCCATCCCTGCCAGATCATGGCTGACATCATGACCATCGAGGAACATCGCGGCCCGATCCGGGGCAAGACGCTGGCCTGGACGGGTGATGGCAACAATGTCCTGCATTCGCTGGTCGAAGGGGCTGCCCGCTTCGGCTACCGGATGAACATGGCAGTGCCAATGGGCTCTGAGCCGGAAGACCAGATCCTCAACTGGGCGCGCAACAATGGCGGCGAGATCATGCTGTGCCACGATGCCGACCGGGCCGTGACCGGTGCCGATGCCGTGATCACCGATACCTGGGTATCGATGAACCTGGAGCACAAGGCACGCGGCCATAACGTATTCCAGCCCTTCCAGGTCAATCCCGCCCTGATGAAGCAGGCAAAGCCCGATGCATTGTTCATGCACTGCTTACCCGCTCATCGCGGGGAAGAAGTGACCGATGAAGTGATCGACGGGCCACAATCGGTCGTGTTCGACGAGGCGGAAAACCGGCTGCATGCCCAGAAGTCCATTCTCGCCTGGTGCTTTGGCGCGGTTTGACGGTTTCAGGCTGTTGAAAGCCTTAAATAGCGGGGTTGCAGGATGCGCTGCCCCGCGAGATTGCGAGAGCATGGCTGATGCGCAATTTTACCGCTTGATCTTGAAGCGGTAAGATACCATTTGTCCGTCTTGTTTCGAGGCATGGGCTTTTCCTCGGTTCGGACAGGTCGCTGTGAACCTACCTTGACCAAATAATCGTCATGCAGTCATTTTAGATTGCAGCGCCGTGCGGTAGATGCATGGCGTTGCCCTGCATTCATCCAGGGATGCATTCGTGCCAGGAGTTGTGCCATGACAGACAAATTGAGCGCGTTGGGCGAGTTCGGCTTTGCCGGCGATGACCGGGTCGTGCCCTTCCAGGTCGATGGTCTGGATGTGCGGGGCCGCGCGGTCCAGCTTGGGCCTTTGCTCAACACGATCCTGGATCGGCACGACTATCCACCGGCTGTTGCCCGCCTGCTGGCCGAGGCGATTGCACTGACGGTGCTGATCGGCACCTCGCTGAAATTCGAAGGCAAGTTCATCGTGCAGACCAAGAGCGATGGCCCGGTCGATTTGCTGGTCTGTGATTTTGCCACGCCAGAAAATGTCCGCGCCTATGCCCGCTTTGACGAAGAGCGATTGGCGCAGGCACTGGCGGACGGCAAATCGACACCGACCGACCTGCTCGGCGCGGGCATCCTGGCCTTTACCATCGATCAGGGCAATTACATGCAGCCCTATCAGGGCATCGTGCCGCTGGATGGCTCCTCGCTGGAAGACATTGCCGGTTTCTATTTTCGCCAGTCGGAGCAGATCCCGACGCGGGTGCGGCTGGCCGTGGCCGAGCTGTTTGATCGAGATAGTTCCGGCAAGCCGCGCCACAGCTGGCGCGCTGGTGGGCTGATCGCGCAATTCCTGCCGGAAGCCCCTGAGCGCATGCATCAGGGCGACCTGCCGGGCGGCGATGGCGACGATAACAACTATGACGGTCCGGATGATGACAATTGGGCGGAAGCCCGGATGCTGGTGGAAACCATCGATGGCGACGAGTTGACCGATCCCCAGATCGGCACCGAACGGCTGCTGTTCCGGCTTTTTCATGAGCGCGGCGTCCGGGTTTATGAACCGCAGGCCGTCCATGACCGGTGCAGTTGCTCGCGTGACAAGATCAAGGGCGTGCTCAAGGGCTTCACCGCCGAAGAAATCGCCGCCAGCGAAGAAGAAGGCGAAATTTCCGTGACCTGCGAATTCTGCTCGACCACCTATAAATACGAGGCTGATGAAGTGACGCCCGCATAACTTGCGAGCGCTCAAAGGATCAGGATTGCCCTGAAATCATTGACATTGGTGCCAGTCGGGCCGGTTTCAAACAGGTCGCCCAGCGCTTCAAAGGCGCTGTAGCTGTCATGGGCGTCCAGCAGGGCCGCACCATCCAACCCCAGTTGTTTCAACCTGATAATGCTGGTGCCATCGACAAAGGCACCGGCATTGTTTTCCGTGCCATCAATGCCATCGGTGTCGGCGGCCAGTACCTCGATACCGTGACCAGCCTCAATATCGTGACCAGCAATACCCAGCGCCATGGCGAGCGCGAAAGCGCCGTTGCGCCCACCGCGCCCTGTGGGTTGCACTCCTTGGCTTTTCATGGTGACCGTGGTTTCGCCACCGGACAGCAATACGACCGGCTTGGGAAATGGCCGGTCCTTGGCCGCGATTTCACGGGCCAGCGCGGCATGAACGCCAGCCACATCGCGCGCCTCCCCCTCGATACTGTCGGACAGGATTGCAGCGCGCACGCCAGCTGCTTCTGCGGCAAGCGCTGCTGCCTCAAGGGAGACGCTGGCTGATGCGATGATATGATGCCGGTCGCGCGCAAAGGCTGGATCATCTGGATGAGGCGCATCGGCGGCTGGAGAATTCAGGTGATCCAATGCCGTCTGCGGCAGGCGCAAACCATAGGTACGAACAATCTCCAGCGCCTGATGACGGGTTGAGGCATCCGGCACGGTCGGGCCAGAGGCAACATGCGCCGGGTTGTCGCCGGGAATATCGGAAACGATCAGGCTGATGACCGGCGCTCTGGTTAAGGCCGCCAGTCTTCCACCCTTGATCGTTGACAGATGTTTGCGCACCACGTTCATCGCGCTGATCGGCGCACCGCAGGCCAGCAATTGCCTGTTAAGGTAGATCTCGTCTTCCAACGTCATACCTGTCGGAGGAGCGGGCAGCAGTGCCGAGCCGCCGCCGCAGATCAGGGCAATCACCAGATCATCCGGGCCAAGCGGAGCAATGGCGCGCTTCAGCCGTTCAGCCGCAGCGAGGCCATTGGCATCGGGCACCGGATGCGCCGCTTCCAGCAGTTCCAGCCGGGCAAGCGGGCAGCCATAACCGTATCGGGTGACGATAACGCCTTCCAGCGGGCCATCCCATAGCGTTTCAAGTGCAGCGGCCATCTGGGCAGCGCCTTTGCCGGCACCAACCACCACAGTGCGGCCTTTCGGCCTTGCGGGCAAATGGGTTCGGATACCATTCAGCGGATCGGCCGCGGCAACGGCGGCAGCAAACAGTGAGGCCAGAAAGGAACGGGGGGCAAGCGTCAGAGGAGCTATCACCAAACTTATGCAGCCCTCGCCTTGGCAATCGCCTCCTTCAACGCTTTTTCATCGAGCGCGCCGGGATAGAGCGTCGTGCCGATCACGAAGGATGGCGTGCCGCGAAAACTCAGCGCTTGCGCCTGGAGCCAGTTGCGGTCGAGCAGGCGAGAAATCTTGTCGCTGTTCTTGTTGGCGGCAGCCTTGACGGCAGTCATGTTGACACCAACACTTTCAAGCGCCTGGGAAACGCTATCGGGCGTCAATCCGCCCTTCATATCCAGCAGGGCATCTTGGGCCGCTTTGTACTGGCCGAGGTCGGGAATGGAAAGAACAGCTTGGGCCGCGACGACTGAGGCCGGACCAAAGACCGGCCAATCCTTCATCACCAGCCGCACATGACCGTCGTCCCTCACCACTTTGCTGACAATAGGGTGATAGGTTTTACAGTAGCCGCATTGATAATCGAAGAATTCGGCAATGGTGACATCACCCTTTGGATTTCCCAGCACGGGAATATCCTTATCGAAGAAAATCTCCTGCGGACCGAGCTCCTTGGCCCTCAGCAAACCAGGCATAGCGAGGCAGGCGGCTGCAGCGGCAACCAGTGTCCGGCGTTTGATCATCACAGAATCCCCATTGTGAGTGCAAACTATCATGGGTCTTGCAGGTCGGAATAAAAATTTTCGTGTCCGGCGCAGGGCGATCGGTCAAGCGCTGAACAACGCAAGCAAGTGCCGCGGCAATCCAAAACCGCTTTTTAGAGCGGTGCGACGTCCAGATAGCGTTCCAGGAACTCCGACAGCAGCGTCGTCGGCACCAGCATGACCACGGTGATGGTCGAGACCAACAAAGTCTGGCCATCCAGTACCGCCGATGTCAACCGGAACACGCCGCCGACCAAGCCAAGCAAGAGCAATAGCCAGAGCAAGATCACCACCTGCCCGAGCCCCGGCATCAGGACGGATATGGCGATCAGCAGCGCATTGGCATAGGCAATCGGCAGCGCCAGCCAGTTGGATGTCACCACCAGGGCGTTGAAGCGGTCGTCAATCGAGAAGAAGCGGCAGATGAAGCCAACCAAAATCAGCGGCAGCATCCAGCTAGCCAGATCGATCATCGACATGCGCAGGAAAAACAGGGTCCGCATTTGCTGATAGACCGGGATATCCTCCAGCAATGCCCTGTACCAGAACACCCAGGAAAATATCATGGCCGGCAAGGACCAGGCGATGGACCAGAAGGAGCGGTTGACGCCCCGGTCGGACAGATCGAGATAGCTGAACCCCTGGCGGTCGCCCTTCAGCAACAGCCAGATCCCGGTCAGGTAGATTTCAACCTCCTTAAGCCCCGGCATGGGCAAACCAACTGCTGATGAAGGCGCCATATATGCCGGTCAACGCCTCCAGGTCCGGGACGGCGACCCGCTCATCGACCATATGCATGGTCTGGCCGACAAGGCCGAATTCCACCACCGGGCAGTAATCCTTGATGAAGCGGGCGTCAGACGTGCCACCTGTTGTCGACAGGGCTGGCGTTCTGCCGGTCATTTTTTCAATGGCCGCACTCAAGGAGGAGATCAACGCATTGTTGCGGGTCAGGAACACCTGGCTTGGCCGGTCGGCCCAGACAAGCTCATAGGCAATCGGCGGGCGGCCCGGTCGCAGCAGCGGGTCGGCGCTGGCCGCATCCAGGCGGGCAATGATGTCGGCCCTGAGCGTCTCGGCGGTCCAAGTATCGTTGAAGCGAATGTTGAATTTGGCGCTGGCACGGGCCGCAATGACATTGGTAGCAGCATTGCCGACATCAATCGTCGTCACTTCCAGATTGGAAGGCTGGAAATTCTCGGTACCCGCATCGAAGGCCGGATGCATCAGCGCTTCCGCAAGCTTGATCACGCCTCGCACCGGATTGTCGGCCAGATGCGGATAGGCGGCATGGCCCTGGACGCCCTTGACGACGATCTCGCCTGACAGCGAACCGCGTCGGCCAATCTTGATCATATCGCCAAGCTGATCTGGATTGGTCGGCTCACCCACCAGGCAGGCATCCCAGCGCTCGCCCTTGGCGGCGGCCCATTCCAGCAATTTGGTGGTGCCGTTGATTGAGGGCCCTTCCTCATCCCCTGTTATCAGGAAGGAGATCGAGCCTTTCGGCGCACCATGGCTTTCGATATGGCGGGCAATGGCTGCGACAAAGCAGGCGATGCCACCCTTCATGTCGACCGCACCACGCCCATATAGCTCGCCTCCGGCGATCTCGGCGGAAAACGGCGGATAGGTCCAGTCCGCCTCATTGCCGACAGGCACGACATCGGTATGCCCGGCAAACATCAGATGCGGCCCCTCCGTCCCCAACCGGGCATAGAGGTTCTCGACATCAGGCGTGCCGTCTTCGCGCGCCACCATCCGTTCCACGGTAAAGCCCAACGGCTCCAGCATGGCGGCCAGCGCCGACAGCGCCCCGCCCTCGGCAGGCGTCACGGAGGGGCAGCGGATCAGGGTCTGGAGATTTTCAACGGGATCGGTGGCGGATGAATTGGCTGGATGCTTTGACATATCGATCTTGAGAACGAGGCAAGGGGAAAGGGCGGACGCAATCGCGACTGAAAGGGGCAGGAACGGCCAAGGATCGCCGTGTTCCTGCCCGGAAAGTCAGCCGCAGATCAGTCCCGCAGCAGCTCGTTGATACCGGTCTTGGAGCGGGTCTGGGCATCGACGCGTTTGACGATGACGGCGCAATAGAGGCTAGGCGCTGGCAAGCCGTTCGGCATGGTATTGGGCGATGGCATCGCGCCTGCGACGACCACGGAATAAGGCGGCACTTCACCATACATCACCTCGCCGGTGGCGCGGTCGATGATCCTGGTGGATTTGCCGATATAGACGCCCATGCCGAGCACCGCACCTTCACGAATGATGCAGCCTTCCACGACTTCGGAGCGCGCACCGATGAAGCAATTGTCCTCGATAATGGTCGGCCCGGCTTGCATCGGTTCCAGCACGCCACCAATGCCGACGCCGCCCGACAGATGCACATGACGGCCAATCTGGGCGCAGGACCCTACCGTCGCCCAGGTATCGACCATGGTGCCCTCGCCGACATAAGCGCCGAGATTGACAAAGGACGGCATCAGAATGGCATTGGGGGCAATGAAAGCCGAGTGACGCACGACCGCATTGGGCACGGCACGGAAACCGGCGGCCCGGAACTGGTTTTCACCCCAGCCTTCGAATTTGGACGGCACCTTGTCCCACCAGGTCGAAGCCCCCGGCCCGCCCTTGACGACTTCCATGTCATTGAGGCGGAAGGAAAGCAGCACAGCCTTTTTCAGCCATTGATGCACGGTCCATTGACCATCCTCTCCACGGGTGGCAACCCGCACCTTTCCCTGGTCGAGCAGGGCAAGCGATTGCTCGACAGCATCGCGCACTTCGCCCTTGGTCGAGAGGGTAATGGTGTCGCGATTGTCGAATGCAGTATCGATGACAGTCTGCAAAGAGGAGAGGTCCATGGCACTCATGAGGATTCCTTAAACTTCATTGGCTAACGTCAAGTCCCGATGCCATCGGTCCTGCGTTGATAAACTGGTAATTTTCTCTAGCGCATTGGCTTGCCCTTGGGAACCGTTCAGCGTCCTCTCAGACGCATGTTTTCCAAGGCAATGCCGTAGCTTTGATCACAGCGCGGATGCGAGAAGTCCGTCGGCAGAAAGCGCCTCCGCCGTCATAAATCCCACTCGATTGACGGGATCATGCAGCGGTTCGGCAAGAGATGAAAGGTTCGAAGATGGCGAAGATGCGCAATGGAAAACGGCGAAAGACGGATGGCAGCTGGGCGCCGCTGAAGGACAACCAGACGGACCGGCAGAATGCCCGGATCGTGCCGCAAACGCCGCAAACCTTGTCGCCATCCTATCGTCTGGCCTATGCCGATGAAGATTTCCTGTGCCGGGAAGAATTGCGCCCCGTGCGTTTGCAGCTGGAATTGCTGAAAACCGAAATGGTGCTCTCCGAACGGGGCATCAAATCCACCGTGGTGATGTTCGGCGGTGCGCGCATTCCGGCACCCGGCCAATCCGCCTGGGCGGCGCGCAACGACATACAGCGGCGCAATCTCGAAGCCGCATCAGTATTTTATGACGAGGCCCGCGCCTTTGCCCGGCAATGCAGCCAATATGCGGCACGGTTCAACTATCAGGAATATGTGATCGTCACCGGCGGCGGGCCAGGCGTGATGGAAGCGGGAAATCGCGGTGCCGCCGACGTTGGCGCGCCATCAATCGGCTTGAATATCGTGTTGCCACATGAGCAGGCTCCCAATGCGTTCGTGACGCCGGACCTGTCCTTCAACTTCCACTATTTCGCCATCCGCAAGATGCATTTCCTGATGCGGGCCAAGGCAATCGTCGTCTTTCCCGGCGGCTTCGGCACGCTGGATGAAATGTTCGAGGCGGTGACGCTGATCCAGACCAAGCGCATGGCGCCAATCCCGCTCATCCTGTTCGGTCGGGAATTCTGGCACAGGATTATTGATTTCGACAGCCTGGCAGAGTTCGGAACGATTGCACCCGACGATGTCAAGCTATTGAGCTTTGTCGAAACCGCTGACGAGGCCTGGGATATTATCGCCCGGCGGTATGAAATCGAAACGGCTGAAACCGCGTGATCCACGGTACGACCGATATGGAGAAAACGAAAAACCTGCCGTGCGGGCACACGGCAGGTTTTTCGGGAAACGTCACCGGAATGAGCGGTGACGTTCAAGCGTGGCGCGCTGGTGAAGGAATGGGCCTCTCCTTTGCTCCCCTTGCAGCGTCGTGCGCCATATAGGGCGACGGCGCTGTAACGCTTTATATCTGCTGCATAATCTTTCCATGAGTCCGAAGAGATGACAGCCGATAGATCTGCGATCCGTTACCGGACCATGTTGATCACGGTGTCGAGCATGTCGGCTGCCGTCTGGAACACCTTGGAGTTGGCGCTATAGGCGCGCTGGGCGGCGATCATGTCCGAAAGTTCCGATGCCAGGTCGACGTTTGAGCTTTCCAGTGTGCTGGATTCGATGGTGCCGAAGCTGCCTGTGCCAGCAAAGCCGACGACGACGGTACCGGAATCTGCATCCACCTGATAGGCAGTGCCATCGACTTCCTCAAGGTTGTCAGGGCTGGCGACGGTAGCCAGAGCAATCTTGTAGGTATCTGTCGTGGTTCCGTCGGAAGAGACGGTGCTGATAACGCCATCGCTGCCGATCGTGTAGTCGGACGAGCTGCTGGCAGCACTGCCGTTTGCGCTACCCTCTATGCTGGTGGAGGTGGCCGTCTGGGTGATATCCGAAAAATCCAGATCAATCGTAAGGCCTGTCTCGGAATCGGTGAAGGACAGGGTGCTCGTGCTGCCGTCTTCCAACTCCCCTGTGCTATCGAAGGTCAATGTTGTCGAGCCAAGCTCACCATTATCATAGGGGAAGCTGGTTCCGTCATCATCGTCATTAGCCTCGTCATTGCGGTAGATCGAAACCTCCCACTCATCGTCATCGGTCTTGGTGAAATAGATGTCGTATTGGGTGGAGGCACCCTGCTCGTCATAAGTGACGATCGAAGACTTCGCCGTGTAGGTGGCATCCGCCGAGTTCGAAGACGGCGTATCCCCAGAAACGACTTCTTCATCGCTTTCCAGATTGCCGCTGACTTCGCCGGTGGTCGTGGCCGCTGCCGTGACCTCGCTGGTGTCAATTTTCACCGGTTCAAGACCGTCGAAACCATTGATGACAGAAGCCGGTTCGCCATTGTCATAGGAATAGCCCAGCAACGTGTAACCGGATGAGTTCACAAGGTAACCATCCTCGTCGATTTCGAAGTCGCCTTGACGGGTCAGGAAAACATCACCCTCATCGTTCTGGACAACGAAATATCCGTCACCGTCGATCGCCAGATCCGTCTCCGACGAGGTCGATTCCAGATCGCCCGACTGGGACACTGTTTGGGTGGTCGTCGAAGTCGTTCCGCCATTCACCAAACTCGAAAAAGCAGTCTCCGTGCCTTTGTAGCCGGTCGTGCTCGTATTGGAAATATTATCCCCGATGGAGGTGAGTTTATTGGACTGCGCCGTCAGCCCCGATACCGATGAGTTCATTGCAGATGCAAGAGACATATAACGGTCTTTCTGTATAATTGTTGTCGTAGCGAATTGATGTCTATAAAAACTTGTGCGAGGCTTACGGCTTTTCTATTCGTTTGATTTTATTTCCATATTTTAAATTCAACCGCGAATTCACGTGGGTTGAAACGACCTTGGAGAATGCTTGGCCATGCAGCTGCGCACCCGGCGAATCGAGGGAATGAAATGGGTACGGCAAGATGGGCGATGGCTGGCAGCCCTACCCTCCCTCGGGGCATCTGGAACAGACGAAACCATTGGCGTTAACGCGCTCGGGAAGGCTTGCTCAGTCTCTTCAATGAAGGCCTCGCACCTCCAGTCATTTCGCTTTTCGAAATATTTGATAGAATTCCTGCCGATGCCCTTTCCGAAAAACTGGCCGGCATCGCAGATTTTGTTCATGATTTGATCTGGTCTTCGGTGACAAACCTGCTAGATTGCGCCTATGAACCAATTGCTTTCCGCCCTCAGCAGGCCCGCACTCGCCTATGGTGAAAACCAGTTCAGTTTCGGTGCCTTGGCGCTGATCCTGGCCGTGGTTGTGCTCGCTGCTCTCTGGCTGCGTCTGCGTTTAAAACTTCGCCAAAAGGAAGATTTCGACCTCGAAGCCGCGATTGCCGCCGAGCGGCAGGCGAGCGAGGATCGCCGTTTGGAGGCGCTCATGCAGGCGCAAGCCGAAATGCAGGGTCGGCTTGCCACCATGGCGGATCTGTTCGGCGCCCGACAATCTGAATTCAACCGCAGTATCAACGAGCGACTGGACGGCATGACCCATCGCTTGGGAAGTACGATTACCGAACAGACGAAATCCACCCATGACAATCTGCGCATCCTGCAGGAACGGCTGGCGGTGATCGATGCCGCGCAGAACAACATCCAGTCCCTGGCAAAGGATGTGGTCGGATTGCAGGCCATTCTGTCCAACAAGCAGACACGCGGCGCCTTCGGTCAGGCACGAATGGAAACCATCATTGCCGATGGCTTGCCGATGGGCGCTTATGCCTTTCAGGATACGCTCTCCAACGGATCAAGGCCCGATTGCACCATCCGGATGCCGAACGGTCAGCCGCCGCTGGTGATCGACGCCAAATTTCCGCTCGAAGCCTGGAACGGCATCCGCGATGGGGCGACGCCGGAACAGAAAAAGCTGGCAGGCCAGCAGTTTCGACGCGATATGGAGGTGCATCTCAAGGATATTTCCGAGAAATATCTGATGCACGGCGAGACGCAGGATACGGCCTTCCTGTTCGTGCCATCCGAATCGATCTTTGCGGAGATCCACGAGAATTTCGAGGGCATTGTCCAGCGCGCCCATAAGCTCCGGGTGGTGATCGTTTCACCCTCCCTGCTGATGCTGTCGATCCAGGTCATCCAGGCCGTGCTGAAGGATCAGCGCATGCGCGAACAGGCCCACCTGATCCAGGGCGAGGTCATCCATCTCATGGAGGATCTCGGGCGGCTTGACGAGCGGACCCGCAAGCTGCAAAGCCATTTCCTGGCCGCCCAGAAAGATGTCGAGATGATCCTGACCTCGACCGATAAGCTCAATCGGCGCAGCGCCAGAATAGAGGCAATGGATTTTGCCAGTGCGCCGGACGCGACGGCAAAGCCAGCACCGCAATCGGACGCGAGCGTCGAGAGCCGGACAGGTCTTCTCAAACTGCGCCTTGTTGACGAAGACTGATCCCTGCCGCAAAACAGAGCCCGAATCAGTCGGACCGGTTTCCTTCAGGCCCGCATCATTCAAGCAGCATCGTCAGGAGTGCGCCCATGATTACCGTTTTCGGCTCCATCAACATGGATCTCATCGCGACCACCAGCCGCCTGCCCAAGCCGGGTGAGACGGTGGCAGGCAACGGCTTTGCTACAGCAGCCGGTGGCAAGGGTGCCAATCAGGCCTTGGCCGCACGCCGTGCGGGCGCGCAGGTGCGGATGGCTGGCGCGGTCGGCAAGGATGGGTTCGCAGCCCCTGCACTGGCACTTCTGGAGGAAAGCGGAGCGGATCTCGACAGCGTCAAGACCGTAGCGGAAGCAACGGGAACCGCACTCATTCTCGTCGGCGGTGACGGCGAAAACATGATTGCTGTCGTTCCAGGTGCCAATGGCAGCCTGACCAGCGCCGATGCCAGCGCCGCTATCAAGACCATGACCCGCAACGACAGTCTGGTGCTCCAGCTCGAAATTCCAGCCGCAGCCGTCGAAACCGCTCTGCATGAGGCCAAGGCCGCCGGTATCCGCACCATCCTCAATATTGCGCCGCTGACGGATGAAGCCGCGCGCCTCGGACGAATGGCCGATATCGTCATCGCCAATGAAACCGAATTCGAGCGGCTGGCCGGAGAGACAAATATGGGAGCTGCGGAACGCGAGGCCGCCCTTGTCCGCCTGCATGGCGAAACCGGACAGATCCTGATCGTGACGCTTGGCGCCGAAGGCGTCATCGCCATCCGCGACGGCAAGATTGAGCGGGCATCCGGCTTGACCATCGAGCCGGTCGATACGGTCGGTGCCGGGGATACGTTCTGCGGCTATCTGGCCGCTGGTCTCGATGCGGGTCTTGCCTTCGAGGAGGCGCTACATCGCGCTGCCGTCGCCGGATCACTGGCCTGTCTGAAAGCTGGCGCGCAGCCCGCTATTCCGCTGGCAGACGCCGTCACGGAAAGACTCTGATGCCGAATCGGCGCCGTGCTTGATCAGCGCGGCGCCGAAGGCCTGACTGCATAGTTTCAGGGCACGATCAGCGTACCCGCGCCATGTTCCGTGAAGATTTCCAACAGAACGGAATGCGCCGTCTTGCCGTTCAGGATGACAACGCCATGTACGCCAGCATTGATCGCGTCGATGCAGGTTTCGACCTTGGGGATCATGCCGCCGGAAATCGTGCCATCCTTGATCAGTGCGCGGGCCTGGGCCACTGACAATTCCTTGAACAGCTCGCCATTCTTGTCCAAGACTCCGGGGACATCGGTCAGAAACAGCAGCCGGTCAGCCCTGAGCGCACCGGCAATGGCACCGGCAAAGGTATCGGCATTGATATTATAGGTATGGCCGTCACGACCCGGAGCCACAGGGGCAATCACCGGGATCATCTCCGACTTCGCCAGAAGATCGAGCAGCGTGCGATCAACCTCGACCACTTCACCGACAAAGCCAAGGTCCAGAACGCGTTCGATATGGGAATCCGGATCGATAACGGTTTTCTTGGCCTTTTCGGCAAACACCATGTTGCCGTCCTTACCGCAAAGGCCAATCGCCCATTCGCCGGTCTGATTAATCAGCGCGACGATTTCCTTGTTGATCGATCCGGCCAGCACCATTTCGACGATTTCGACGGTTTTCTGATCGGTGACGCGCAGGCCGCCCTCGAATTTCGATTCGATCCCCATCTTGGTCAGCATCGCGCCGATCTGTGGGCCGCCGCCATGCACGACAATCGGGTTGACACCGGACTGTTTCAGCAGTGCGATATCGGCGGCAAAGGCCCGGCCCAACTCGGCATCGCCCATGGCGTGACCACCATATTTCACGACAATCGTCTTGTTTTCATAGCGCTGCATGAAGGGCAACGCCTGCGCAAGAAGGCGGGCCTGGGTCTGGCTTTCGGAGGCGCTCATTGAGGATCCCTTCGGTTGGTTCGGCGCCTTTTACCTCAAGAATACGGCAGATGGAATAATCCAGACGGCACTGTTGATCGAAATGATATGGGGAAACTGCAATGAACGCAGCTTCCCTGGACCATTACGCGAAGTGGATGCATGGATGAGCGATGAGATCGGGATATTGCTGGGGAAAATTGCGCTCAGGGACCGCATGGCCCTGTCGGAGCTCTATCGGCGCACCAGCCCGAAACTTTTTGGCATCTGTCTCCGTCTGCTCAAAGACAGAGGCGAGGCGGAAGACGCGATGCAGGAAATCTTCGTAAAAATCTGGCAGAGGGCTCAAAGCTTTGCCGCGACAGGCCATAATGCCATGGGCTGGCTTGGAACCATCGCCCGTTATCACTGCATAGACCGTCTGCGCATGAGGACACCGGTTGTGATCGAACTCGACGAGGCCTGGCATGTTGCTGACAGCGCACCAGACCCGGAACAGGCAGCCAGCATACGCAGTGAAGGAAAGCGGATTGACAGCTGCATGGAAGCATTGGAAGCTGACCGCGCCGCCGCCGTGCGGCAGGCCTATGTGGAGGGGCTTAGCTACCAGGAGTTGGCGGAGCAGTTCAATGTACCGTTGAACACGATGAGGACATGGCTGCGACGCAGCCTTTTGGCATTGAGAGAGTGCTTGGAAAGATGACGACACCGGATCAGAGCAAGGGAGACCGCTCCAGGGACGAGGTTCTGGCGGGGGAATATGTGCTCGGCGTGCTTTCGGCCAAAGGCCGTGTTGAGGTGGAGGCCCGGCTAAAGCGGGATAGGCCCTTCGCCGCCATCGTTCAGCGCTGGGAGGAGAACCTTTCACAGTTCAATGACGATTATGGCGTGGAATTGCCTCGACCGGAAAGTTTCCAGAAGCTGGAAGCCCGGCTGTTTACCGAGAAGAGCACCGGCCCCGCTGGTCCCTGGGTAAGACTTTGGCATTCCGTCCCCTTCTGGCGCGGCCTGTCGTTGACCAGTCTGATCGCGGTCGCCAGTCTGATCGGCGTCGAGCTCGGCGTCTGGGAGAGCCGTTACGGCGCACGCCCGCTGGTGGCGGATCTGGAAACTCAAAATGCAGATTTGTCGCTGGTTGCCAGCTATGACCGGCAAAGCGGACGGTTGCGCGTCACGCCGGTCGCGTCGCGTGCCGAGGGACAGAAATCGCTGGAATTATGGATGGTCGAGGCCAATAAGCCACCGCGCTCGCTTGGCGTGCTCCCGCAATCCGGCGAGGGTGAATTCCTGGTTCCCGACAGCATGCGCCCACGTCTGAAGGATGGCGTGACGCTCGCCGTCAGCATTGAGCCTTTCGGTGGTTCGCCGACGGGGACGGCGACAGGGCCGGTGATCGCTTCAGGCAAAACTCATATCCCTTAAGAGAAATAGCGCTTTAAAATCAAAATATTAAAAGTCATTTTCATTTTTCTGCACCGAACCTGAAACTCTTTTTCCCGAACCTCCGTCTTTACCATTGTCCCCGCCATTGCGCGGGGACGTTACAACGGCCTGCGTCTGACGACGACATTCAAGGCTGCTGTAACGGTTTTCAATCTGCTGCATGGTTTCTGGCCGATCCGGCCTGCGGCCATACCAGCCAAAGACATAATCAACCGGGAAGAGGACCTAGACCCATGACCAAGACCACCCTTCGCCTGCTGGCCGCCGTTTCCATCATTGCGGCCGGAAGCGCCGTGGCCTTTGCCAAGAACCCGATGGTCGGTGGCGCCGCCATGTATGAAAACAAAAATATCGTTGAAAACGCCGTGAATTCCAAGGATCACACGACCCTTGTCGCCGCAGTCAAGGCGGCTGGCCTGGTCGAAACACTGGAGGGCAAAGGCCCGTTCACGGTCTTTGCGCCCACCAACGAAGCCTTTGACAAATTGCCGAAAGGTACGGTGGAAACCCTGCTGAAGCCGGAAAACAAGGAAAAGCTGACGAAGGTGCTGACCTGCCATGTGGTTGCCGCCGATGCCATGTCCACGGCCATCGAAAAGATGATCAAGGACGATGGTGGCGAGCATGACGTCAAGACGGTTGGCGGCTGCGTGCTGAAGGCCAAGGAATCCAAGGGCAAGATCACCCTGACGGATGAGACCGGCGGCGTTGCCCATGTGACCATCGCCGATGTGAAACAGTCGAATGGCGTTATCCATGTCATCGACAAGGTCTTGCTGCCGAAGATGTAACCCCCTCACAGTCCGAGCTGGAAGAGCGGCTGGCGGGCCACTTTTCTGGTAAAGACTGGCAGTTTCGGCAGTGCCCGGCGGTAGAGTGCCACCTACCGCCGGGCTTTTTCTGCTATTTCGCCAGCCAAATACCAGAAGACAAAGCCTCCAACAGCAAGCCCAGCGGTTACGCCAAGGCCGGGAGGTACATTACATCAGCCGAAATGCCCGACGGTTTCGCAAATCGCCGCACGCAATTCTTTCAATCCGTTGTCTTTTTCCGAGGACGTCGAAAGCACGAAGGGATAGGCTGCCGGACGCTTGCGGATTTTCTCAAGCGTTTCCTCGATCAGACGCGGCACGCCCGCCTCCTTGATCTTATCCGTCTTGGTCAGCACAATCTGGTAGGACATCGCTGCCTTGTCGAGCAATGTCAGCACATCCTCATCATTCTTCTTGATGCCGTGGCGGCTGTCGATCAGCAGATAGACCCGCTTCAACGTCGCCCGTCCGCGCAGATAGTCGAAGACCAGCTTGGTCCACGCATCCACATGGTCTTTGGGCGCCTTGGCATAGCCATAGCCCGGCATATCGACCAGCGCCATCGGCGGCAGGTCATCGCCCTCGCCGCTATAGCCCTCGGGAACGAAATAGTTCAGCTCCTGGGTGCGGCCAGGCGTGTTGGACGTGCGCGCCAAGCCCTTCTGGCCGACGAGCGCATTGATCAGCGATGATTTCCCCACGTTGGAGCGCCCCGCGAAGGCGATCTCCAGCGGGCCTTCCGGCGGCAGAAATTTCATCGATGGCACGCCGCGGATAAAAATCCATGGCCGGCCAAACAGCGGCTGGTCGCTCGTTGCCTTTGTTGCAGTCATCGTCTTCTCTCCTGCGGCAGATCCTGATCCACCGATCAAACAAAAACCCCGGCGCGAGGCCGGGGCTTTGCTGTCATCTGGCCTGATTACTTCGTCTTAGCGGATTTTCGCTGCAAAAGCCCCTTGAGATTATCGAATAGTTCGATTTTCACCCCATGGCGCTTCATGATAATCGACTGCTGCAACACCGACAGCGTATTGTTCCAGGCCCAGTAAATCACCAGACCAGCCGGGAAAGACCCGAGCATGAAGGTGAAGACCAGCGGCATCCAGTTGAACAGCATGGCCTGGGTCGGGTCTGGCGGCGTTGGGTTCATCCGCATCTGCACGAACATGGTAATGCCCATGATGATCGGCCAGATGCCGAGATGCAGCATGGCAGGCGATTCGAACGGCAGCAGGCCGAACAGGTTGACAATGCTGGTCGGATCGGGCGCCGACAGGTCTCTGATCCAGCCGAAGAACGGCGCATGGCGCATTTCGATGGTGATATAGATTACCTTATAGAGCGAGAAGAAGACCGGGATTTGCAACAGCAGCGGCCAGCAACCGGCGACCGGATTGATCTTCTCCGTCTTGTAAAGCTCCATCATCGCCTGTTGCAGGGCCATACGGTCATCGCCGTGCTTGGCCTTCAACTCTTCCATCTTCGGCTGCATGCGCTTCATATTGGCCATGGACGCATATTGCTTGCTGGCCAGCGGGAAGAACAACAGCTTGACGGCGATCGTCGTCAGCAGGATAGCCACGCCGAAATTGCCAACCTGACGGAAGAAGAAGTCCATCAGTTTGAACATCGGCTTGGTGAGGAAATAGAACCAGCCCCAATCGATCAGAAGATCGAAACGTGGAATGTCATATTGTTGCACCGTGTCTTTGGCACCAGCAAACAGATTGGTGAACGCCTGTCCGAACCAGGACTTGTCGAGCGCATAGCCATCGACAACTGGCACTTCCTTGGCGCCAGCAAACAGCAGCGTCTTCAGTGTGGTCGATTGACCCGGTGCAATCGTCACCGGATCGTTCTTGTAATCTGCCTGAAAGCGAGCCTGGCCATCGGTAAAATGCGAGAAGCGGGAATCATAAGCCAGCGACTGCGGTGGCACGAGGGTCGCGGCCCAATATTTATCGGTAATCCCGAGCCAGCCACCGGTTGCCTTGGCATTGGTCTCGTTTTCTTTTTCGATAGCCGCATATTTTGCTTCGACCGAGGCAAACTTACCATCGCCCGAACCCATCACGCCGATAAAGCCTTCATGCAGCACATAGGTGGAGGCAACGGCGGGCTTGTTGTAGCGGGTAACACGGCCATAGGGGGCAAGGCTGATGTCAGCGCCCCCGGCATTGGCAACCGTGTCTTCGATCGTGAACATGTAATGCTTGTCGACCGAAATCTTGCGGCTGAAGGTCAGACCGGTTTCATTGGTATAGGTCAGCGTTACCGGGGTGGTTTCGGTCAGCCTCTGGCCATCCTTGACCGTCCAGACCGTCGATGGCCCTGGAACGCTGCCGGATTTTTCGCCGCCGATAAAGCCGATTTCGGCGAAATAGCCGTCCTTGGTATCGGCCGGATTGAGCAGGGTAATGATCGGGCTCGTCTTGTCGACGGTCTCGTGATAGCCCTTCAGGCGAAGATCGTCGAGCCGTGCACCCGTGAGATTGATGGAGCCGGACAGCGCTTCGGTATTGATTTCAATCCGAGCCGACTTGGCGACAGCGTCTTCGCGGCTTGTCGTGGCGCTGGCCTGGGTCTGACCCGGCAGGGCGCCATTGACGGCTGCGCCCGGCGTTGCCTGAGTGGCCGGGGTCTTCGCCTGTTGGGCCTGCTGGGCCTGTTCAGCCTGTCTTTGCGCCTCGATCCGCGGGTTCATGTAGAAGAACTGCCAGCCCAGGACGACCATCACCGACAGTGCAATCGCGATGAGATAATTGCGGTTGTTTTCCATCATACTTTCCTGGAACGGGCCGTATCTTGACGCCGAACATTGGATTTTTCTTGAATACGGCGCTGCAACACGTCCCGAAGCTCGCTAAAAGGAGCCGCCAGCACGTCGCGTCGCGCAACGATCACATAGTCATGTCCGGGCTGCATTGCAAAGCCCACGCCAGTCCGCACAGCTTCTTTTAACCGGCGTCGCATACGATTGCGCTCGACAGCATTGCCATGCTTTTTCGTGACGGTGAAACCGACGCGAGGAGGCGTATCGGGTTCGGCCCGATCCAGCACTTCTAGGAGAATGTAGCGCCCCTTGCGCTTTTCGCCGGCGCGAACAGCAAGAAACTGCGGGCGGCTTTTCAGCCGCCCGACAGTTTTGGATGTCTTAAGTGACGTCATAAGCCCGGCGCTTTCATCGGGCCAACCCGGCCTTAAGCCGAAAGACGTGCGCGGCCGCGAGCGCGACGAGCACACAGAACCTTACGGCCACCCTTGGTTGCCATGCGAGCGCGAAAGCCGTGACGACGTGCGCGAACGAGCTTGGACGGTTGATAGGTACGCTTCATTTTTTTAAATACCGCGGTGTGCGGCCCTTCTTGGGTTTGCAACGAATTGCAAGAGCGTTAGGATTAAGGCAAGCATTACGGGCCCGCAGAACGGGAAACCTATGCAAGCCGCGCGGCTTATACGGAGGATAGAGGCGAGAGTCAATCTTGCCAGGGCTTTCCCGGGTTCAGAACCCTGACAAAATCTAGCGGAAGCGGGCGTTTTTTCGCTTGTCGTCATTCAGGCTAACGACTGTCAGACCCATCATCCATCTCTCGCATAAAATGCCGGAGCGAACCTAACTACACCATGTTTGGCGCTCCGCTGAGAACCGAAATCTTTGCTGCACCGCATTTTACCGGATGCATGAGGCATGGTATGCTGTGGTCGACATGATACGGCACAGCTGGCAAACGGTACAGAAAACCAAAGTATCGCCCGGCAAAATGAGGCTAGTCGATGGGCAGGCGAAAGGCACAGGACGCAAAGCAGGCGCAGGCAGCGTCGATGCCAAGCCGGTTGCGCGGCCTGTCCGGCAAGCTGCTGGTGTTGACCGTGGTTTTCGTGCTGGCGGCGCAGGTGCTGATTTTTGCACCGTCGATTGCCACGATGCGCCTCAATTGGCTTAAAAACCATATCAACAAGGCAGCAGCCGCCGCAGTGGTGATCGATGGGCTACAGCCACCTGAACTTCCCAAGGACGTCCAGGCCGACACCCTGCTTGCCACCGGAACCAAGGCGATTGCGCTCACCAAGGATGGCACGACGCGGCTGCTGGCCATGGCGGACATGCCACAGGAAGTGGACGGTCAATATGACATTTCCGATGTGGGGACATTGATGGCCATCAAGGACGCAGTCGATACGCTGCTATTCGGCGGCAATCGGCTGATCAGCGTTTCCGGCCCAATCGGCGATACGTCGATGCGGGTGGAAGTGGTGATGTCCGATGCGCCTCTGCATCGCGGATTATTGGCCTATGCAACGCGCATTGCCGTCGTATCGTTGATCATTTCGGTGATCACCGGCCTCCTGCTGTTCGTGACGCTGAACCGGATGCTCATCAATCCGATTCGTCGGCTGAGCCGCAATATACAGGGATTTGCCAGCGACCCGGAAAATCCTGACCGGGTGATGGAAGTGATCAGCGGTCGCGACGAATTGGCCTTTGTCGCCCGCCATCTGGCCACGATGCAGGAGGATCTGCAAAAGACCTTGAGGCAACAGAAAAGCCTGGCCGATCTCGGGCTTGCCGTTTCCAAGATCAATCATGACATGCGCAATATCCTTGCTTCCGCCCAGTTGATGTCCGACCGGCTGGTGGATGTCGACGATCCGATGGTGAAGAGCTTTGCGCCCAAACTGGTCCGCACGATCGACCGGGCCGTCGGTTATACGAGTGAAGTGCTGGCCTATGGACAGGCTTCGGAAGCCGAGCCCCGCCGGCGCCGGTTTGTGCTCTCCACGCTCAGTCAGGAAGTGCAGGATATTCTCGCCCTGGACAAGGGCATCGACTTTGTCGATCAGATTGCACCAGAGATAGAAATCGACGCCGACAGCGAGCAATTGTTCCGCGTCATTCACAATCTCTGCCGCAATGCTGCCCAGGCGCTTTCATCCGCCATGACGGAAATGACCACCGCAACACCTCGCATCATGCTATCGGCCCACCGCATCGGTAGCGTCGTTGCAATCACCGTTGACGACAACGGCCCTGGCCTGCCGCGCAAGGCCCGCGAAAACCTGTTCACGCCGTTTCGCGGCTCGGCCAGATCCGGCGGCACAGGCCTCGGCCTCGCCATCGCCCGCGAAATCGTGCTGGCGCACGGCGGAACGATCGCGCTGATGGAAAAACCCTCCTCCGGCACACAGTTCCGGATCGAAATTCCAGACAGGCCGGTGGCGCTCGACACCTTCCGGCTTCGAGCATAATGAAGTCGGCTTCAAGGATCATGTCGAAAAGCCGAACCTCTTCAGACCGTTAAAGACAAACTGGAAATCAAACCGGATTTTTTTACCGATTCTGCTTGCAATCAAACACGTCTCGCTTTAGAGGATCGGCACGCCAACGGAAACGACGGCGTCAGACGCACCCGTAGCTCAGCTGGATAGAGCACCAGACTACGAATCTGGGGGTCAGGAGTTCGAATCTCTTCGGGTGCGCCATTTTCTCATTTTAAAATTATTGTTCATCTGAACGCGCATGAGTTTATTAGCTCAACATGTGCGTCTGTAGATGCTTACCGATCTGGCCCACAGGGAGCTGGATTTTTCGCTGTGCCGACTCAGTCCGGCGATGCGGCTTGAAAACCATCCCATCGCATTTTTGCTTTCAGTGACAAGATGTCTCTCGCCATAGCGCAATCATAGGGGGTAAATTTCACCCTCACATTACGTATATGACCGATACCTTCATTTTTAATTTATCAATTTGGATCAATTCTCAGGCGGCCAAATATTGGGATGCCAGCCTGGGGGGCATAGTAATGAATTTAAGGATTTCGACGCGATTAATGGTGATGGCGGGGGCGGCTCTCATGCTTGTCATCCTCCTCGGCCTGTTCAGCTACAAGCAGACGTCCGTGGTCTTTTCGGCAGCCTCCGATACACGACAGGTGTGGATGCCGCGGATGGCGAAACTGGATGGCATTCAGTTCACCATGTTGCGCTATCACACGACGACGATTCGCAAGACCATTGCCGTCGATCCATCCGAAATCAAAGGGTTGGATGACGAATTCGCGGAAATGGATGCATCCATTCCGAAATCCTATGCGGACTTCCGCGCAACCCTGCGCAACGATGCTGAGAAGAAATTGTGGGGCGATTTCGAAGCCAAATGGACCCGCTATCTGGAATTTCAAAAGAAGATCATGAGCGCTGTCGCCGCGAAGGATCAGGCCACTGCGACTGCGGCGATCGCACCGGCCCGCCAACCGCTGGTCGACAGCTTCATCGCGCTTGGCGAAATCATCAAGCTTAACGATAGTGGCGCTGCTGCCTCAAGCACAGCGGCCGAGGCAGCCTATACGCAGTCCTCTTATGTCACCATAGGCGTCATTCTGTTCGGCGTGCTGTTGATGAGCATCCTGACCGGCTGGATCATCCTGGGCGTGTCGCGCCCTGTGACCCGCATGGCAAAGGTGATGCTGCATATTGCCGATGGCAAGCTGAATGTCACCGTACCCGACGCCGACCGTAAGGACGAAATCGGAGAAATGGCTGGTGCCGTTGAAGTGATGCGGCAGTCGGCCCTGGCGAAAGTTCAGCTGGAAGCGCAGACCGAACAGAACCGGCTCAATGCGGAGCAGGAACGCAAGGATGTCCAGCGCCGCGCCGAGGAAGATGCGGAACGCCGCCTGAACGAAGCAACGGGCGCGCTGGCCGCCGGCCTGAAACGGCTAGCCTCCTGCGACCTTCTCTGCGAAATCGATCAGCAGTTTGCCGCCCAGTTCGAACCGCTTCGCCACGACTTCAATGCCTCGGTCAACCAATTGCGTTCGGCGCTCGTGGCTGTTGGTCAGGTCGGCAGGGGCGTCACCAATGGCAGTGGTGAAATCTCGCAGGCCTCCGACACTCTGGCCAAGCGCACTGAACAGCAGGCCGCCTCGCTGGAGGAAACCGCCGCCGCACTGGAGCAGATCACCTCCAACGTACAGGCAACATCCAAGAGGACTGGCGAAGCCCGCAATCTGGTGCGTAATGCCCGCCAGCATGCCGAACATTCGGCGACCGTGGTCAACAATGCCGTCGCCGCCATGGAGCGGATCGAGGATGCCTCGCGCAAGATCACCCAGATCATCAGCGTGATCGACGAGATTGCCTTCCAGACCAATCTTCTGGCCTTGAATGCAGGCGTCGAAGCCGCCCGCGCTGGCGAGGCAGGCAAGGGCTTTGCGGTCGTTGCCCAGGAGGTGCGCGAACTGGCGCAGCGGTCTGCCAATGCCGCCAAGGAAATCAAGTCGCTGATCGGCAATTCGGAAGCCGCTGTCAGTGAAGGCGTCAAGCTGGTCAACGATACCGGCGAAGGCCTGACGACCATTTCCAAGGTGGTCGAAGACATGAACCAGCATATGGACGCCATTGCGACGGCCGCCCAGGAGCAGGCCAGCGGTCTGGCGGAGGTCAATACCGCCGTCAACCACATGGATCAGGCGACCCAGCAAAATGCCGCGATGGTGGAAGAAATGAATGCCGCCGGGGCTGGTCTCAATCAGGAAAGCCGTCGCCTTTCGGATCTGCTCGCGCAATTTAGAACCGGAAACGATGTCGCCCAACCAGTGCGCTCAGTACAGGCCTCACTTGCGCCTGCTCCAAGAGCACAGCCGCCGCGCAGAGCCCAGCAGTCTGTTCCGGTAAGCCATGGCAATGCCGCCGTCAGCCGCGACAATTGGGAGGAATTCTGATTTTCGCCAGGGATGCCGGGTTCGCCTCTGCCTGATCAATAAACTCAAAAAAGCGCCGTGCGTCTCTAACGCACGGCGCTTTTCATTTAAGACCGTCTTGCACATCCGCACCTGGCTTATCGAAGCGCACGCAATGAGGGCCATGCAATCAGGCTCGGGCGATCATGGCCAGACAATCAAGGCAGGATCGATGGTCCCTTCGGGAAGTCATCGGCCGAAATGAACCCATCCTTATTGGTATCCAGACGGGTGAACAGCTTATCGAGTGCCGCATCGGCTTCGGCCTTGCTGATCTGGCCATTTTCATCGGTATCGACTTTCTCCAGCAGGCGCATCGCACCCATTGGACCACCCATTGGCCCCATCGCCATCATCGGGCGATGGCCATGCGGACCCCTGGGTCCACCCATTCGCTCGCCCTCCGGACCGCGTTCCTTCGCCCAGCGTTCAGGCCCTGGACGGTTCGGACCGCAATCGGCCATACCATCATCAGGCGGTCCCATCGCGTCGTCTTCAGCACCGGGGCCACCTGGCGGCGGCGGGGTCGCCTTATCCATGGCCTCGTCAGGCTTTGGCCCGTTGGGATCTGCTGGCGCAGCACCCTCAGGCGCCGGAGGCTTCGGCATCTCGGCACGCATGGCCTCCATGCGTGCTTCATGGAACTTGCGCAATTCACCCGGCGTCAGAACGCCGTCCTTGTCGGTATCAATGGCCGTAAACAGCTTGTCTTCAGCAGCCTTGGCCTCTTCCTTGGAAATCTTGCCGTCCTTGTTGGTGTCGAATTGCTGGAGGGCAAAGATGAACATCGCTGCCGGTCCATGCATCATCATCGGACGGGGACCGCAGGCGTCACGCATCTCTTCAGGCCGTGGTGGCGGCGGAGGCGGTGCCTTAACGTCTTTTGCAAATACGGCACCGGATGACGCGCTGACCAGCAGGGTAGCCGCCAGGGCCGCAATGGTCGTTTTCTTCGCACTCATGGAGTTTCCTTTCCTCGGTGCCACATCGTTTCAAGACCGGAAATCGGTTCTGTGATCGAACGATGCAGCCTTATAAACGTTGCAGAAGACGGTCGGCCTGAGGCAGACTTCGTTCTGCAATATCGGGAGGATAGGCACTCGCCCCTGCGGCGGCCACTTAAGGTTCTGTAATGCTGGTTACTTTTTTGTAATGTTGTAGTTAATAACTATCTAGAGCAATGGTCCGATGCTCAAGGCCTGTCTCACTCACTCTGAACCTGCCAAAAGAGAACCAAGGAAGCACGCCAGATCGTCGGTGGCGTAATCGACATGCGCATGGCCTTCGTCACTATCCATCCGCTCCCAGCTTTCCAGCACCACGGTTTCCAGATTGCGCGGCACGAGCAGCACGGTTTTCATGCCCAGCGCCTTCGGCACGACAAGATTGCGCGGCAGATCTTCGAACATCGCTGCCTGCCCGGTATCAATCTGCTTCAGCCGAGTGAATGTGTCATAGGTCTGGCTGGCCGGTTTCGGCAGATAGGCCGCAGCAACGATATCGAAAATGTCGTCGAAATGATCGAGAATGCCGAGCGCCCTCGCCGCCGCCTCGGCATGCTCCACCGTGCCATTGGTGAAAATAAACTTTCGTCCCGGCAGAGCCTTGATCGCCTCGCCCAAAGCCGTATCCGGCAACAGGGCGGAATAATCGATGGCATGGGCCTTTTCCAGGAAATCGTTCGGGTCGACGCCGTGATGGGCCATCAGGCCTGCCAACGTCGTACCATGCTCATGATAGTAGCGCTTTTGCAGGACCCGCGCTTCATCCGGCTCCATCTGCAACAGATCAGCAACATAGGTGGTCATGTTGCGATCGATCTGGGCGAACAGATTGATGTGATGCGGATAAAGCGTGTTGTCGAGGTCGAAGACCCAATCACGGATATGGGTAAAATCGGCGGGCTCTGGTGACGTTTTCGGTGTGCTCATCCCTCAGATGTGCCACAGGCCCGGCCAAAAGAAAATGGCCGGACCAAGTCACAAAGAAGGATAAGGAGAATTTGCACCAGGTTTAAAGCCGCGCCAACCGTTCCGTCAGCAAGGCAAAGAACCCATCAGCATCGACATCGCGCATTACCTTGGCATTGGGCGTGCGGCCGGTCACTCCCCACCAGTCCACCACCGTCATGCCGACCGTCAGTTCGGATGCGGTTTCGATTTCTACATTGCAATCACGCCCGGAAAACAGCTCCGGCTGGAGAAGATAGGCAATCACGCTGGGATCATGCAGCGGCCCACCATCCGAACCGTATTTCTCGATATCGAAACGCTCGAAAAACTCCAGCCAGGCAACCATGACCTCGGCCACCCGTGTACCGATGGCGCCAATGCGGGCAACCCGGGCCTTGGTGGTCAAAAGCTGGTGGGTGACGTCCAGCGGCATCATCACGATCGGGATGCCCGAATCGAACACGATCCGGGATGCCTGCGGATCGACATAGACATTGAACTCCGCCGCAGGGGTAATATTGCCGCCCTCGAAAAAGCCACCGCCCATCATCACCAGCTCGCGAATGCGCGGTGCAATATCCGGGGCCTTTTGCAGGGCCAGGGCAATATTGGTCTGCGGTCCGAGTGTGCAGAGGGTAATGGTGCCCGCTGGTTCGCGGCGAATGGTGTCGATGATAAAATCGACCGCATGCTGGTCTTGAACCGGCATGAGCGGCTCATCGACCTCGGCCCCGTCCAGCCCGGTCTTGCCATGCACATGTTCCGCCGTCACCTGAGGCCGCTCCAGAGGCTTTAACGCACCTTCATAGACCGGCAGGTCTGATCGTCCCGACAGTTCGCAGACGATGCGGGCATTGCGGCTGGTCATCAACAGGGGAACATTTCCTGCAACCACCGTCAGCCCAAGGACCTCCAACTGATCGGGACTGGCAAGCGCCAGCATGATGGCTGCGGCATCGTCCTGACCGGGATCGGTATCGATGATGATTTTTCTGGACTTTTCCATGCGGGCCTATCCTTGGATTGATGGGGTTTGATGAACGGGCAGCCGGGCTATTGTCAAGATCTATCGTGCCGATCAAATGCTTGTTTCCCGCCCTCGGGGCTCCCATATCCTAACCAAAGCGATCAGCCGGTGGAGACATCCCGACCACCGGAAACACAATCCCGCAACAACTGGCAGGCAAGGACCGACTTGTCGTCCAGCGGAGGGGCCAGACGAGGACAGAATGCGACGGACAAAATCCATCACCACACCCCTGCTGCTGGGTTTCGACATCACCGATGCCGTGTTGAGCCAGTTGGCCCGGACCAGCGACGGCTATCCGCCCTATAATATCGAGCTTGTTCGCCGCACGAGCGACCATGAAGGCGACCGGCTGCGGATTACCCTTGCCGTGGCGGGCTTTTCCGAGAGCGAGTTGGAGGTTGTAGTCGAGGGAAACCAGCTGATCATTCGAGGCTCCCAAAACGAACGACCGGATGCCGATTATTTGTTTCGCGGCATAGCAGCACGGAACTTTCAGCGCAGTTTCCTGTTAACGGACGGAATGGACGTTTCGCGCGCACGGATGCGGAACGGCCTACTGTTGGTCGAACTAATTCGTCCTGATACGCAGCAAATGGTAAGGAAAATTAATATTTCCGCCTCAGACTAGGATCATGGCGCTTTTGCACAAGTCCCTTCGACCGGATCGGTTTCAGGTACATATCCTGCAAAAGATATAGGGTGTTACAGCAGATTTCGCGCGTCCTGGTGAAGGCTGTTGTGCCGCCCCTCCCTCAATGACGGAGATCCGGAATGTTGATTAAAGAAGCCACCTCCAAGCTCTCGAAAAATGAGCTGGCACATCTTGGCTCCGGCGAAGTGGGCTATATCCGCAAGATCCGTTACGACGAAGTGTCCCGCTGCTTTCCCGATGCCCCGGAAATCGACCCGCGCACGGATCTCTGGGCGCTGTTTGCCGCCGACGGCACACCCATCCTGCTCACCGATAACCGCTCCTCCACCTTCTTCAAGGCCGCAGAAGACGAGCTAAAAACCGTCAGCCTGCACTGAGCTTTGATCGATAATGATTGACTGAAAACACCCTGCGTCAGGCATTGCGCAGGGTGTTTTGATTCGCGTTTTGGATAAAAATGAGAGCGACCTTCGGAGAGTCCTCGAACGTCTTCAAGGCCTTGTATTATGTCCTGCGGAAGGTCAGATAGGCTGAAGAGCGGCCTTCGCGGCGAGCTTTGGCCTCATAGCGCGTGCCTGGCCAACCCTCATAAGGTGTCAGCCAATCGGCGGAACTTTCGGCCAGCCAGTCGAAACCGCCATGGTTGCGGCAATGCAGCAGCGTCCAGTTCACATAGGTATCGATATCGGAGGCGAAGCAGAAATTTGCGCCTGGTTTCAGCACCCGGTGAAACCGCTCCAGGTTGACCTGCGAGACGAAACGGCGCTTCCAATGCTTGCGCTTTGGCCAGGGGTCAGCGTAGAGGAGATCGATCTGATCGAGCGATGAGGCAGGCAGCCAGTCCAGCAATTGCGTCGCGTCATCGTCATAGACCCGGATATTGGGCAGGCCCTCATCCTCGATCACGGCCAACAGCTTGGCCATGGAATTGACGAAGGGCTCGACGCCAATAAAGCCGGTCGCGGCATCGTGTCTGGCGCGGTGGGCGAGATGTTCGCCACCACCAAAGCCGATTTCCAGGCGGATGCGCTGCACCGACACAGGAAACAGTGTCGTCAAATCGCCAGGTGCTGCCGAACCCAAGTCCAACTTGCGTTCGGGCAGGAGATGGGTCATCCGCTCGACTTGCTGATCGCGAAGCGGCTTTCCCTTGCGACGACCGAAAAAGGCTTCGGTCGCCCGGCTACGGCGGTCTGTGGTCATCGTATTCAGCCCTTCAAGGCCTCCTTGAGCGGCTTGACCAGATCAAGCTTCTCCCATGCGAAGGAGCCGTCGCGGCCAGCCTTGCGGCCAAAATGGCCATAAGCGGACGTCTTGGCATAGATTGGCTTGTTCAGATCGAGATGGCGGCGAATGCCGGTCGGGGACAGATCCATCACGCTGCGGATTGCCGCCTCGATCTGATCCTCGGTGTGTTTGCCGGTGCCATGCAGATCGACATAGATCGACAAAGGTTGGGCAATGCCGATCGCATACGCGATCTGAATGGTGCAGCGGTCCGCCAAGCCGGCTGCAACCACATTCTTGGCCAGATAGCGGGCTGCATAGGCAGCGGAGCGGTCGACCTTGGTGGTATCCTTACCGGAAAATGCGCCGCCACCATGGGGGGCAGCACCACCATAGGTGTCGACGATGATCTTGCGACCTGTCAGGCCTGCATCGCCATCGGGACCGCCGATCACGAATTTGCCGGTCGGGTTGATGTACCACTTGCAGTCATCGGCAACCTTCAGGTCGCCAAACGCTTCGAGAATATAGGGTTCAACGACCGAACGGACCTTGGCCGAATCCCAGCTTTCGTCGAGATGCTGCGTGGAAAGCACGATGGAAGCGACATCCGAAGGCTTGCCGTCGACATAGCGGACAGTGACCTGGCTCTTGGCATCGGGGCCAAGCTTGCCCACGTCGCCCTCGCCCTTTTTGCGGGCTGCCGAGAGAAGCTGGAGGATCTTGTGGGAATAATAGATCGGTGCCGGCATCAAGTCCGGCGTTTCGCCGCAGGCATAGCCGAACATAATGCCCTGGTCGCCTGCGCCTTCGCCGCCTTCGTGGTCGGCAGCCTTATCAACGCCTTGGGCGATATGAGCCGACTGGGAATGCAGGAGAACGTCAATCTTGGCGGTCTTCCAATGGAAGCCGTCCTGTTCATAGCCGATGTCGCGGATTGCCTTGCGCGCCGCAGCCTTGAACTTGGCAGGGTTGATGACGTCATTACCATTCTTGTCGGTCTTCATCAGGCTCGGCGGCAGGCGAACCTCACCGGCGATGACAACCCGATTGGTGGTCGCCAGCGTCTCGCAGGCGATGCGCACCGTCCAGGGATCGACCCCGGTCCGTGCCGCTTCACGATAGACCAAATCGACGATTTCGTCTGAAATTCGGTCGCAGACCTTGTCCGGATGACCTTCCGAAACGGATTCACTCGTAAACAGATAGTTTGAGCGCATGCGGGATTCCCCTCAATGAACCAGATGTTCCTGTGATAAAGGCTCGACGCCTTAAAAACAAGGACACAACGACATAAATATATCTTTATGTCAGCAAGCCTTTCTGAGAGATGACCAAGACATAAAAAAAGCGGCTTAATCGCCGCTTTTTTTTCGAGCCCTGAGGGTCCCGGTTATTCCGTGTCTGCGTCGGCGGCAAGCGCCTTGACCAGATCGACGACTTTACGACGCACTTTCGGATCGTTGATCTTTACGAAAGCGCGGTTCAGTTGCAGGCCTTCGGAAGACGAGAGAAAGTCGACGACATAGTTGGAGCTAGCCGCCTCGGAAAAGCCATTGGCGCCTGCTACAACCTGCTCGCCCGGTGCATCCTCGAAAAAGAACGAGACGGGTACATTAAGAATGCTTGAAATATTCTGCAAGCGGCTGGCGCCGACGCGATTTGTGCCTTTTTCGTACTTCTGAATTTGTTGAAACGTAATGCCGAGGCTTTCGCCCAGCTTTTCCTGGCTCATTCCGAGCATGGTGCGGCGAAGACGAATCCGGCTACCGACATGAATGTCGATGGGGTTAGGCTTCTTTTTGTTTTCGAGCATGTGACGATCCTAAAGACAGTTGAAATTGATCTTAACCCGTAGCGCTTGCAACTTCATATAACGTTACGTTGCACACGCCAGCGCTTCAAGCGCTGGATTACAAGCACTACCAAGCTACAGCACTATGCATTTTTAGGGGTTTTTCGTCAATTCACTCTCGATATTAAACCTAAACGAGAAATTACAGCCGTAGATAATAACAAAGCAGTTACCGCCCGTAAGTTGTATTTATTATGATTTACATCGGTTTCGGGCGCAACAGATAGCGTAAAAGTTGCATTTTCCACGCCTTCAGCGTTCAATCGCAAACCCGAAAACACCCGTCCCCGTCCATCAATTAAGGCAGAAATGCCATTATTGGCGACCCGAATAATTGGCAGTCCAGTCTCGACGGCGCGTAATCTGGCCTGTTGAAAATGCTGAAATGGACCTGGCGTATCTCCAAACCAGGCATCGTTGGTGACGTTGATAATGGCATTGGCCCCGGATAATCCCTTAACCATTTCGTCAGGAAAAATGACCTCGTAACAGATCAACGGATAGAGCTTCAGTCCGCCCGGGAGGGTCATCAGGGACCGTGACGCCCCTGGAGAAAAGCCCCCCGGCAGGTCGATAATGTTGGTAATTCCGAGCTTCGAGAGGATGTCCTGCCATGGGACATATTCCCCAAATGGCACAAGATGGACCTTGTCGGCGGCGGCAATGATCTGCCCATGACTATCGATTGCATAGATCGAATTATAATAGCGCGGGGCAATGCCGGCGCCCTGATCTTCCGAGCGCACTGTGCCGGTGATCAGCACTTGGCCCTCCTGCAACGTCCCGGCAATCTGCCGCAAGGCGTCTGGATTTTCGGTGAGGATGAAGGGAATGGTGGTTTCCGGCCAGACAATCACATCCGGGCGTGGCTGATCTGGCGGTGTCGGCACCGCCGTCAGGCGAAGATGTTTCTCGAAAATGGCAACACGGTCGGTATCATCCATCTTCGCTGCCTGGTCTATATTGGGCTGAACCAGACGCACTGTCACCTTGCGCCCTTCCGGCTCCGGCAGTGACAGCCTGTAGGCGCCGTAGCCGAGATGGCCGCAGATCAATAATCCCGCCAGCCCCAGACCGAGCTTTGCCCCGTAGCGGGTTCCCAGAAGAGCGGGGGCAGCAAAGACGAAGACGGCAAGGGCCGAAACCCCGAAAAGACCCAGCACCGAAGCCGATTGCATCATCAGGGGGATGGGCATGGCGCCATAGCCGATGGCATTCCAGGGAAAGCCCGTGGCAACAAAGCTGCGCAGCCATTCGGTTATACCGAACATCGCCGCCAGCGCGGCAATCCGGCCAAGGCCTTCGGACCACAGCAGACGGGCGGCAAGGCAAGCTAGGCCATAAAACACCGCCAACACCGCCGGCAGACCAAGCACTGCCAGCGGCAGCGCCCAGGCAAATTCATCAGCCTCCACCATCAATGCATTGCCCAGCCACCAGAGCCCGGCAACAAAATAACCAAAGCCGAACAACCAGCCGATCCAGAAGGCAGACCGCAGTCCCCGCGACCAGTTCCGGTCGGGATTGCCGCTCACACCATCGAGCAGCCAGACGAGCATGGAGAAGGAGAAGAACAGAGCCGCGAAGAACCCAACCGGCGGCAATGCCAGTGCCCCGACCGCGCCTGACGCAATGGCAAGAAGGGCACGCCGCCATCCCGCCAGAAGCATGATCCTTGCCGCCAACCGTTCCATCTTCGCCCTCAAGACTTTGCTGCATAATGCAAGGCCCTACCACAGCCCTGCCTGCGTGAATCGAAAGGGCGGCAGTTCTTGTTGAAAACTACCGCCCTGCCTCAAACCATATGTGATCGGCTACTGCATAATTCCTTAAATCGGACTCGATTTAAGGAGAAAATTATGCAGCAGATATAAAGAGCTACAGCGAACCTTTGTGCGCCATATATGGCGCACGGCTCTGTAGTGGTCCGCTATTTATCCCGACCCGATCCGACTGTCTGCAAATCGACGCCTTCCTGCAAGCGCTTGGCAATGGGCGCCATGCGGGTGATGCGGACCTTCTTCACTCTTCGCGGATCGGCGTCGAGAATATGCAGCTCGAAGCCCGCCACCGCCTGCACCACCTCACCGCGCTGCGGCACCCGGCCAATCGCGGTGGAAAGCAATCCGCCCAGCGTATCGACTTCGTCGATTTCCGCACTGATATCGAAATCAGGACCGATCACCTCGGCGATTTCCTCCAGTTCGATACGGGCATCGGCCAGATAGACATCCTGTGAGACGCGAGTGACCAGGGCCTCTTCCTTGTCATGCTCGTCTTCAATGTCGCCAACCACCATTTCGACGATGTCTTCATGCGACACCAGGCCATCGGTACCGCCATATTCATCGATCACCAGCGCCATCTGGGTGCGGGCAGCCTGCATACGGGCTAGAAGGTCGGAAGCCTGCATGGACGGTGGTACAAACAGGATGGAGCGGATGATACCGGCGTCTTCCAGCGTCACCCCCAGATCGACGCAGGCGAG
Source organism: Agrobacterium vitis (assembly GCF_013337045.2). Classification (NCBI taxonomy): domain Bacteria; kingdom Pseudomonadati; phylum Pseudomonadota; class Alphaproteobacteria; order Hyphomicrobiales; family Rhizobiaceae; genus Gillisella; species Gillisella vitis. The sequence goes on along the minus strand of NZ_CP118259.1, from coordinate 39,371 downwards.
ATCGAGGCCGTTGCCGTTCAGTGCCTTCAGGGTGATATAGGAGAGAAGATCGCGGATATGCACCATGCCGCGCGGATCGTCCAGCGTGTCGCAATAGACCGGCATGCGTGAATGGCCGGTTTGCTGGAACAGGGTCATCAATTCGCCGATGCTGGTCTCGACATCGACAGCATGGATATCGGAGCGAGGCACCATGACATCTTCGACGCGCACTTCGCGAAAGCGCAGGATATTATGCAGCATCGCCCGCTCTTCAGCGGAAAAGGCCTCTTCAGCGGCCCTGTCGGACATCAGCGCGTCGGCGATATCCTCACGCAGGCTGGCGCTGGTGGGTTTCAGTATCCGGGCGGCACGCGCCCAGAAAGATGATTGCGGCTTGTGGGCCGCGGAACTTCGCTGCGGACTAGACCCCTCTTCAGAGGAGGAGCTGTCCTGCTCCTTCGTGGCCTCACTGGCCGATCGTGTCGAAAAATCGCTCATTTTACCGTTCTATCAAACCGGGACTTGACCCGCATAAGGATCAGATAAGCCAAGACCGGCCAAAATGCGAGTCTCCAGTCCCTCCATCTCCTCCGCCTCATCCTCGGTCATGTGATCATAACCGAAAAGGTGGAGGAATCCATGGACCATCAAATGCGTCAGATGGTCCGTAAATGTTTTTTCCAGCTCCGCCGCTTCCCGCTCCACGGTCTGGCGGGCAATAACGATATCGCCCAGCATCGGTCCCGGCTTATCGCCGGGCTCTATCGGGTACGCCGGAAAGGACAGGACATTGGTCGGCTTGTCCTGCCCGCGCCATTCGCTGTTGATCGCCTGGATCTCGGTATCCCCGGTAAAGACCAGAGAAACCTCCGCTGGCATCGGTGCAAAAGGCTGGCCTTCAGCAGCGATGAAATCCGCCGCATGATCCAAAATCCGTGTGCTCAACGCCTCAAGTTCCGCCTCATCCGGCCAGCCATCGGTTTCGATAGCGATCTGAACGTCAAGTTTCTTCATCAATGACACGCACTCAACCAAGGACACAGCAACAGGTTATTCCGACTTCTCGCCTTCTTGAGGCTGCGTATAGTGAGGCTCAGGCTGCGCATATTGGGCATCATAGGCCCTGACGATCCGCCCGACAAGCGGGTGACGCACAACATCGACATCCTTGAAGCGCACGAAGGACACACCTTCCACGCCCGCCAGAATATCCAAGGCCTCGACCAGGCCGGATTTGACGCCACGCGGCAGGTCCACCTGGCTCGGGTCGCCGGTAATGATCATCCGCGAATTTTCACCCAGACGTGTCAGAAACATCTTCATCTGCATGGATGTGGTGTTCTGCGCTTCGTCAAGGATAATGGCGGCATTGGCCAGCGTGCGTCCGCGCATGAAGGCGAGCGGGGCAATTTCGATCACGCCCGCGGTAATCGCCCGCTCCACCTTGTCGCCCAGCATCATGTCATAGAGCGCGTCGTAGAGCGGCCGCAGGTAAGGATCGACCTTTTCCTTCATATCGCCGGGCAGGAAGCCCAGACGCTCGCCCGCCTCGACCGCCGGGCGCGACAGGATGATCTTGTCGACGGCGCCGCGTTCCAGCAATTGCGCGGCCTGCGCCACGGCCAGATAGGTCTTGCCTGTGCCCGCCGGGCCAGTGCCGAAGACCAGTTCGGACCGTTCCAGCGCCCGCATATAGGCATCCTGGGTGGGCGTGCGAGCAACAATGGTCTTCTTGCGGGTAGAAATCTGCGCCATGCTGAGCTTGGCCTTACGCTCCAGCGTCGGCAAGGTCAGTTGGTCGTCAGCGGCTACCGCCATGCGGATCGCGCCTTCCACGTCGGAGGCCTCTACGCTGCCGCCGCTTTGCAGCCTGGCATAGAGGAAATCTAGCGCCCGGCGCGCCTGGTTGGTGGCCATGATATCGCCGGAGATGGAGACGGAATTGCCGCGCGCGCTGGCATTGATATTCAGGCGCTGCTCCAGCAACTTCAGGTTTTGTTCGAACTGGCCGAAAAGCTCGCTGGCATGCCGGTTGTTCTCGAACGTCAAGATGAAGTGATTGGCGTCGGTCGCGGCGGTTTTGGTGTTGCGCGAGGGTGAGGTTACCACTTCTGGTGCGTTCAAGCGATCAGGCTCCCTATCGGAATTCAGTCCCTGCCCTCACTCTAACTCTCTGCCACCTCGGCAAACAAGCTGTTTGGGCCGATATCCGTGATTCGTACCTGAATAATGTCGCCTATTTGCGAAGGTTTTGCATCAACATTCACAGACTGCAACCAAGGAGACCGGCCGATAATCTGCCCCGGCATCCGGCCCGGCTTTTCCAAAAGCAGGTCCATGGTCTGGCCCACCAGCGAACGGGCAAAGTCATGCTGTTGTTTTAACAACAGTTCCTGCAACCGGGCGAGCCGTTCGGTCTTCACGTCCTCGGCCACATGGTCGGGCATGTCGGCGCCGGGCGTGCCTGGACGTGGCGAATATTTGAACGAAAAGGCCTGTGCATAGCCGATCCGCTCGACCAATTTCAGTGTGTCTTCGAAATCAGCATCCGTTTCGCCGGGGAAACCGACGATGAAATCGCCTGATATGGCGATGTCGGGACGCGCCTCGCGGATACGATCGACGAGCGCAATATAGTCGGCAGCCTTATGCCGACGGTTCATCGCTTTCAGGATTCGGTCGGAACCCGACTGTACCGGCAGATGCAGATAGGGCATCAACATCCGCAGATCGCGATGCGCCTCGATCAGCCGCTCGTCCATGTCACGCGGATGGCTGGTCGTGTAGCGCAACCGGGCAAGACCCGGAATTTCGGCAAGCTTGTAAAGAAGATCGCCAAGGCCCATCTCGCGCCCATCCGGTCCCTTGCCATGCCAGGCATTGACGTTCTGGCCAAGCAGAGTGATTTCGCGCACACCGCTTTCCACCAGCCTCTGGGCTTCACCCAGCAATTGAGCAAGCGGGCGGGAAACCTCGGACCCACGGGTATAAGGCACCACGCAGAACGTGCAGAATTTATCACAGCCTTCCTGCACGGTCAGAAACGCCGTGATCATCCGGCGCTTGCCGGCGATCTTGGTTGGATCAGGCAGGTGCTCGAACTTGTCTTCGACGGCATAGTCGGTATCGACCACCCGCTCCCCGCTTCGCGCCCGTCTTAGGGCCTGCGGCAGGCGGTGATAGGTCTGCGGACCGACAACTACATCGACGCCCGGTTCGCGGCGGACGATTTCCTCGCCCTCGGCCTGGGCGACGCAACCGGCCACGCCGATCATGAATTCCTCGCCTCTAGCGGCGCGGATCTTTTTCATTTCACGCAACCGCCCAAGCGCCGAATAAACCTTGTCGGCGGCCTTTTCGCGGATATGACAGGTATTGAGCAGCACGAGGCTGGCTTCTTCCATATCCTCGGTCGATTGATAGCCTTCAGCCACCAGCGCATCGGCCATGCGGCTGCTGTCATAGACATTCATCTGACAGCCATAGGTCTTGATGAACACCTTCTTCTGCGGCGCAGGATTTTGCTGGGCAGAGGTATGTTCAACCATGGCGGACACCGGCTCTACCGATGCTGAAAGGCTTGAAATTTCCTGGGTCATGGCGCGCTTTTATACCAATGATCGGCATTAGCAAAGAGTACCGCATCATCCCAATGGAAAGCGGCAGACAGTTCGTTGTTTTATAGTCTGCTATTCGATCGTCCGTCCCAGCAGCTTTGACAGCAGCATACGGCGGATTTCCGCTTCCACCGTAGCGCTCACCCGTTTGCGATTGCTGTCCTTGGTATAGGCAACCGGCGCACCGAAGCAGACATCGACATCCACCGCCGCCACCTTGAGCAGACCGGCCAGATGCGGTCCAAGCGTGACATCGCCCGGCCAACTGACCAATGGCCGATGGAAGCGGCCCATCGGCATGCCATGGATTCCCGTATAGGCAATGGCAACCGGCTGCACATAGACCACGCCCTCAGGAGCAAGCGGCACTGCCATGGAAGCAGCGCCAAACAGCGAGGATTTGACCGGCAGCAGCCGATTGCCGTCCGACGTCGTGCCTTCGGGAAACAGCACAACGATTTCACCATCCGCCATGCGGGCCGCAATGTCATTGACCTGCTCACCGGAAGAACGCTTTTCCTCGCGGCGAATGAAAATGCTTTTTTGCAGCTTGGCCAATGTCCCGAAAATCGGCCATTCGGACACTTCCATCTTGGCGATGAACACCACATCGGCAATGGAACTCAGCACCAGAATATCGGTCCAGGAACAGTGATTGACGGCCAGCATCAAAGGCCTTTGCCGTTCCGGCAGGCCATGCACCCGCACGCGGATACCGAGAACCAGACAGGCAAACCTGTGCCAGTAGCGCGGCAATAACCGTCGTATTTTCAGGTCAAACGCCAGGCCAAGCAATTGCAGCGGCAACATAATCAGCGTGACGGCGACGAGCAGCGCCAGCATGAAGACAGTTCGGATGGTGATGATCATGGCTGCCACGAACAGCCAAAGCTTGCCCTGCTCACGGCTCGTCCTTCGCCAATGGCACGCCATAGAGTTCCAGCCGGTGATCCACCAGCCGGAAGCCATGTTCCCGAGCGATTCGCTCCTGGAGCGCCTCGATCTCAGGTGAGCGGAACTCGATGACCACGCCCGTCTTCAAATCAATCAGATGATCGTGGTGTTCTTCCGGCATCGTTTCGTAACGGGAGCGCCCATCGCGAAAATCGTGGCGGGCGATGATCCCGGCATCCTCAAACAGCTTGACGGTGCGATAGACGGTCGAGATCGAAATTTTGGCGTCTATCGCCGAGGAGCGGCGGTACAGCTCCTCGACATCTGGATGGTCGTCGCAGCCTTCAAGAATGCGCGCGATGATCCGCCGCTGTTCGGTCATGCGCATGCCACGCTCCGCGCAGAGCTCTTCCAGCGTTTTCGGCGTCTCCGTCATGATGGTCCGGTTGCTCGTGAATTTCGATAGTCACGAGTTAGCGAAGATCGCGCCGCATGACAAGCGCCGCACTGCGACGACCGTTGGCATCGGCGTAATAAGCGGGTCTTTCGCCAGCTTTTTCAAAGCCCAGCTTGCGGTAGAGATTGATAGCGGGGTGATTGCCGTCATCCACTTCGAGGAACATGATTTCGCCGCCGCGCACTCTTGCTTCGCGCATCGCGCCCTGCATCAGCCGCCAGCCAAGACCGTTTCGGGCGCCCTTTTCATGCACGGCAATCGTCAAGATTTCCGCTTCGCCCGCCGCTTCGCGTGCCAGCACAAAACCGCTGAGCTGCGGCTTGAACATCAGCGTATTGGTCTGGCGAATCACGAAACCGAAGACATTGGGCTGCAACAGCAGGCTTTCGAATGCGCCATCATTCCATGGCTGCGAAAACCGCTGGCCATGCAATTCCGACACGTCATGGCAATCGTCCAGCTCCATGGCGACGATTTCAAACTCGGCTTTACGGGCAAAAATTGTTTCAAGCATAAGACCCTCCCCAGAGTCAGGATAAAATATGTTTATTCCGACATGCTCACGGTACAGATTACCCGATAATTCCTAAGATCACCTGGGATTTATGGTGAAAATACGCAGCAGATTTAACTTTATTGCGTTTATCGTCTAAAAACCCACCAGCCCATCCTGCTCCAAAACGGGATCAGGCCCGCGCCACGGCAAAACCAGCCTGCGGCTTGACATCCGGCCCCCGCAAGTAAAGCGGTTTTGGCTTGCCCGAGGCCTGCGCAACCGCTCCAAGCCTGGCGATATCCTCCATCGGAAAGTGATCGGCTTCTACTGTTGCGGCCTCTTCACTCTCCCCTGCCGCGTCTTTCTCCAGTAGCCGGCATGCCGAACCGGTGACGCGCCCTGCACCATGCCTGACAAACTCGGCCGCCATCGCCCGAAATGCGTCCACCGACAGCAATCGAGCACCATCCAGCGCCACTGCATCAGCACTGAAACCCTGAACATAGACTTCATCGCGCTTGGCATCCATCGCAGCAAGCACCGCAACCGCGCCACCCCGCCTGCGCTCTGCCGCCGCCAGAACGGCAAGGGTTGTTATGCCGACGATATCGACACCCAGCGCCAAGGCAAGGCCACGCGCCGCCGAAAGGCCGACACGTATGCCGGTAAAGGAACCGGGACCAATGGTGACCGCAACCCGCTCGACACTGGTTAGCGCTGTTGATGCCTCATCCAGAACCGCATCGATCATCCCCATCAGCTTTTCAGCATGACCACGGCCAATCGTCTCGCTTCTGGACGCCAGCATCCGGTCGAGAGCGCTGTTATACAGGCCAACGGCGCAATCAACGCCAGCGGTGTCGATTGCCAAAAGGATCATGCCTGCTCGCTTTTCATAGCCTGACGTTTCACATGTCTCGAAAGCGCGGCGACCTGAAGGACGCCGCCCCAAACCGCATCAAACGGCTTCGACTTCCTGCACTTCGGGAATGAAATGGCGCAGCAGGTTTTGTACGCCATGCTTCAGCGTCGCGGTGGAGGACGGGCAACCTGCACAGGAACCCTTCATGTTGAGAAACACCTTGCCATCGCGGAAACCACGGAACGTGATATCGCCGCCATCCTGGGCGACGGCCGGACGCACCCGGGTCTCCAGCAGTTCCTTGATGGTGGCAACGATGGTCTCGTCACCCTCGTTGAAAAACTCTTCGTCCGACGCCTCATCTCCGGCAACGGCGCTGCCCATGATTGGCGCACCGCTCATGAAATGCTCCATGATCGAACCGAGGATGGCCGGCTTCAGATGCGGCCATTCGGCGCTATCCTTGGTCACGGTCACAAAGTCATAGCCAAAGAACACGGAGGTGACGCCGGGTATGGCAAACAGCTTTTCAGCCAGTGGCGAGGCCATGGCCGCTTCCCGGTCGCGGAATTCAGCCGTGCCGCTTTCCATCACCACCTTGCCCGGCAGAAATTTCAAAGTCGCCGGATTGGGGGTGGATTCCGTCTGAATGAACATCACAAACTCCTTGCGAACCGGTCAAGCCGGGTCCGATTTAGAATGCTTCAAAAATAACTCTTCGTATGTCCTGCTTCAAGCACTGGCTGCAAATAAAGACAAATCACCTGATGACGTCATCAATCAGCAAAGCGCATCGATTTCTTCATTGCTCAGCGTATCCGGCAGCACGGTCACCGGAATGGGAAACGCCTGCGCCCGCCCGGCGATCATCGAGACCAGCGGGCCAGGCCCGTCCTTGGCAGAACCTGCGGCCAGAACGAGGATGGCGATATCGCGATCTTCTTCAATCACCGCCTGGATCTGCTCGGCGGCGCTGCCTTCGCGGATGACGATTTCCGGTTCAAGCCCAATGGTTTCACGCACCGTCTGGGCAGATTTCGCCATAACGGCTTCGGCAGCTTCCTGGGCCTCGGCCCGCATGATTTCCTCGACACCCAGCCATTGCTGGAAATCGCCCTCGGGAATCACATAGAGCAGAACAAGCCCGCCATTCGAATTCTTGGCGCGCCTTCCAGCATAATGGACGGCGCGGGAGCATTCCGGCGTATCGTCGATGACCGTCAGAAATTTCCGACGATGCCCGTCAAGACGCGATAGACGTTTCGATACCATGGCCTGCCCTGTTCGTCGGACCGGATCGACCGGCCCCGATAACCGTTACCTGATGACGCGTGACACCTGCCACGCATCATCATCAAAGCTTAGCGCACGAAACCGATAATGTCGCGGATTTCCGTCATGGTTTTTTCCGCCCGCACCCGCGCCCGCTCACCACCATCGCGCAACACAGCATCGATATGCGCAGGATCTCCTGTCAAACGGCGCATTTCACCGGTGATCGGCGACAGAACCTCGACAGCAAGTTCGATCAGCGCAGGCTTGAACACCGAGAACTGCTGCCCGCCGAATTCCGCCAGCACCTCGGCTTTGGCCTTGTCGGCAAGGGCTGCATAAATGCCAACCAGATTATCGGCCTCCGGCCGTCCGGCCAGTCCATCCGTTTCACTTGGCAGGGCATCCGGATCGGTCTTGGCCTTGCGGATCTTCTTGGCAATCGCCTCGGCATCGTCCATCAGGTTGATGCGCGACAGATCCGATGGATCGGATTTCGACATTTTCTTGGTGCCATCCTTCAGGCTCATCACCCTGGGGGCCGGACCGTCGATCAACGGTTCGACCATCGGAAAATAGGCATGCACCGGCTCATTGCCGACGGTGATATCGATGCCGAGTCCGGTCGGGCGGATCTGCTGGGCAAAATCCAGGTTGAACTTCATGGCGATATCGCGGGTCAGTTCCAGATGCTGCTTCTGGTCATCGCCCACAGGCACATGCGTGGCGCGGTAGACAAGGATGTCGGCAGCCATCAGGCTCGGATAGGCAAACAGGCCAAGCGAGGCCTGCTCACGGTCCTTGCCCGCCTTGTCCTTGAACTGGGTCATCCGGTTCATCCAGCCGATGCGGGCGACACAGTTGAAGATCCAGGCCAGTTCGGCATGCTGCGGCACCTGGCTCTGGTTGAAAACGATATGCTTGACGGGGTCGATACCCGCCGCGAGAAAAGCCGCCGTGATCGAGCGGATCTGGCCGCGCATGTCCTCATGCACCAGTTGCGCCGTCAGCGCATGCAGATCGACGACGCAATACATGCAGTCGTTATTCTCCTGGAGCGCGACGAATTTGCGGATCGCGCCGAGGTAATTGCCAAGATGGAGATTGCCCGTGGGCTGAACACCGGAGAAAACCAGCGGCTGAAATTCGCTCATGATTGACCTCAGCAGGCTTGTGGAGGGCCTGATACCTCGTGTGGATTTACAGCGCTTATGCACAGGCAGACGTTTTCGATCAAGCGGGGAACGGCTGAGGCGCGATTATAATTTTGGCTCGATCAGGTCCCAGAGATTGCCGTAGAGATCTTCGAACACGGCAACCGTGCCGTAAGGCTCGTAACGCGGCTCTTCCTGAAAGGCGATGCCATCAGCGATAAACACCGCATGATCGCGGGCAAAGTCATCCGTTTCCAGAAAGAAGGCAACCCGGCCACCGGCCTGGTTGCCGATTGCCGCCAGCTGTTTTTCTCCATCCGCCTGCGCCAGAAGCAGCCCGGCACCGTCTTCAGCGGGAGAAACCATCACCCAGCGCTTGCCATCGCCCAGGTCGATATCCGCTTTGCAGGCAAAGCCCAGCTTGCCGCAATAAAAGGCCAGCGCCCGATCATAATCGTCCACAACAAGCGTTACGGTGGCGATGCGTTTTACCGGCCTATTCTGCGTCATCGGCGGCCTCGCTTGTCGTCGCCCGCCTCTTGCGCTTCAGATTGCGCCTGAGCATGCCGAGATCCGCACCACCGATCAGGAAGGCCAGCGAGAAATAGATCAGCATCGCCAGACCGATCTGGATGAACAGCACCAGCACCTTGTGCAGGAAGGGCGAACCGGTGCCGATATAAGGCGCGAAAAAGCCCGACAGCGCCATCAGCGCCGCGCCCATGACCAGCGCCGCCAGCAGAAGCCGCAGCGCCCGGGACACCAACGCCCATTCCACCTGCAAATGTCCGCGCCGTACCAGCATGGTGAACAACAGAACCGTGTTGATCGCGCCCGCCGTCGCTTCCGCAATGGCGATGCCCCGCTCCTGCAACAGCGGAAACAGCGAAATGGCCAGCGTCGAATTGACCACCACCGAAATGCCGGTGAACCGCATCGGGGTTTTCGTATCCTCGCGGGCGTAAAAACCCGGCTGCAAGGCCTTGATCATCACAAAACCAGGCAGGCCCAAGCCGTAATAGGCGAGGATTGCCCCGACGATGGCGGTATTATGCGCGGTAAACGCGCCGCGCTCATAAAGCACCCGGATGATATCATCAGACAGGACCCAAAGCCCGACTGCCGCAGGCAGAGTGAGAAACAGCACGAATTCGATCGACCTGTTCTGGATGGTCAAGGCTTCGCGCTGATGATCAGATTTCAGCGCCCGCGCCAGCTCCGGTAAGAGCACCACGCCAACGGCAACGCCCACCACGCCCAAGGGCAATTGATAGATACGGTCGGCATATTGCAGGGCGGCAATCGCTCCATCCTTGGAGGAGGCAATCGCCTGACCGATCAACTGGTTGATCTGGGTAATGCCGCCGGTCACCGCCGCAGGGACGGCCAGCACCAGCAACCGTTTCACATTCGGAGTGATCTTCGGCCATTTGAAACCGAGCCTGATCCCCGCATGGCGCACGCCGATATAGACCACCAGCAACTGCAAAATCCCCGCCACCAGCACCGACCAGGACAGATACCAGGCCGTTACCACAGGCTCGACACCATGGTAGAGCGCATAAAACAGCGCACTGATCATCACCAGATTGAGAAAGATCGGCGCGACGGCGGCGGCGAAAAAGTGATGCAGCGAATTGAGCATGCCGCTCAGCATCGCCGTCAGCGACATGCACATCAGATAGGGAAACATCACCACGGCGAGCCGCACGGTCAGCGAAAACTTCTCGGCGTCATCGGCAAAACCCGGTGCGATGACAAACCGCACCAGCAGCGGCATGGAAAGCTCCATGGCGATGGTAATCAGCAACAGGACGGTGAAGAGGACGCCGAAGACCTCCTCGGAAAACCGCTTGGCGCCATCCAGTCCGTTTGCCTCGATCTCCTTGGAAAACAGCGGCACGAAAGCAGCGTTGAAGGCGCCTTCGGCAAACAACCGGCGAAACAGGTTGGGAAAGCGGAAGGCGGCATAGAAGACATCGGCCATCGGCCCGGTGCCCAGCGCCGCCGCCATCAGGGTTTCGCGGGCAAAACCGAACAATCGGCTGCCAAGCGTGGCGCCGCCAACGGTCATGAACTTCTTGACGAGGGACATATCAGACGCGGGCTTTCTTTTCAGCAGCCGGGGATTTTGTCGCGGCGGGCGCGATCATGCCCGAGGGCATCTGTTCACGCAATTCGTCGGGCTGCTCGCTCATCACCGCTTTCAGCCGAACTGAAATGGACCCCTGCCGGTTTTCATTGGTGATCTTCTGGCCAACCAGATCAATGACATAAAAGGTATCGATGACCTTTTCGCCAAAAGTGGTGATACGGGCCGAGTGAATATCGAGCGACAGATCAGCCAGGACTGCCGTGACCTCGGCCAGCAGACCGATACGGTCGAGACATTCGATCTCGATCACCGTAAACTTATTGGAGAGGCTGTTGGAAATCGTCACATGCGGTTTAACGGTAAAGGTCTTGTTACGTTTGCGGCCCTTGGTGCGGGTGGCAATCACTTCCGGCAGGCGCTTCTTGCCCGCCAACACGTCTTCAATCATCTTGCTGATCGTATTGGCCCGTCGCATCTCATCCTCGTCAATGGGAAACTCCCTGTTGATGAGAATGGTATCGAGTGCCCGGCCATCGGAAGTGGTGAAAATCTGCGCATCGGCAATATTGGCGCCTGCCGCTGCACAGGCGCCGGCAATGATCGACAACAGGCGCGGATGGTCGGGGGCAAGCACCGTAATCTCGGTGATCGCGTGGAAGGAATGGGTGCGGACCATGGTTGCCAACGCCTGATCGGCTTTGTCAGCCTGGCGGATAAAATGGGCATGGCGCACCTGGTCTTCCAACGGCACCGTCAGCAGATAGGGTTGATAATGCAGCTTGGTATAGGTCTTCTGGTCCTTCTGGCTCCAGTCCGACAGGGCCTCAGCCAATTGCTCGGCGGCCTGCTTGGCGCGCTCCTTGCGCGGGCTCTCGGAAAAACCGCCCGATAGCAGCAATTCGGTTTCATAATAAAGCGTGCGCAGCAATTGGCCTTTCCAGCCGTTCCAGACGCCCGGGCCGACGGCGCGGATATCGCAGACCGTCAGAACCAGCAGCATGCGCAGCCTGTCAAGCGACTGCACCTTTTCGGCGAAATCGGTAATGGTCTTGCGGTCATGCAGATCGCGGGTCTGGGCAACCATCGACATCAGCAGATGCTGTTCGATCAGCCAGACCACCAATTCGGTCTGCTTGTCGTTCAAACCGAGACGCGGGCAGAGACGCCGGGCAACCTTGGCGCCGGCAATCGAATGGTCCTCCTGACGGCCCTTGGCGATGTCATGCAGCAGCACCGCGACGAACAGCACGCTGCGCTCCTCTATATTCGGCATCAGCTTGACGGCCAACGGATGGATATCGGCATGCTGCCCCTGATCGACCTCGGCCAGAATGCCGACCGATCGGATCAAATGCTCGTCCACGGTATAATGATGATACATGTTGAACTGCATCATCGAAACGATCCGCCCGAAATCCGGGATAAACTTGCCCAGCACGCCCGCTTCGTTCATCCGGGTCAGCATCAGCGCCGGGTCGCGTTTAGAGGTCAGGATGGAGAGGAACAGCCGGTTGGCCTCCTCGTTTTCGCGGAAATCATGATCGATCAGCGGCAGGCAGCGGGTAATCGCCTTGAGCGCATCAGGATGGAATTCCAGCCCATGCAGGTCGGCGACATGGAAGAAGCGCATGACGTTGATCGGATCACGCTTGAAAATATCCGGACCGGATAGAGCAATCCGGCCCCTGTCCTCGATGAATTCAGGCGTGCCGGGAATGCGCCGGGGCCGATGGGCAAAACGTCCGATGGCTGCGGTCAGTCCTGGAGCAGCCTTCGCCTGCTTGTCCTCAAGGCTCGCACAGACGATCCGGGTCAGGTCGCCGACATTTTTGGCAACATGGAAATAATGCTTCATGAAACGTTCGACCTCCGAAAGGCCGGGACGGGCATTATAGCCGAGATTGCGGGCAATTTCCGGCTGGAGATCGAAGGACAGCCGCTCTTCCGGCTTGCCGGTGGCAAAATGCATATGGCAGCGCACCGCCCAGAGAAAATCGTCGGATTTCTGAAACATCCGCCATTCCTGGCGCGACAGAACACCCAGTTTGACCAGATCGGCGGGATCGGAAATCCGGTAATAATATTTGGCGATCCAGAACAACGTGTGCAGATCACGCAATCCGCCCTTGCCTTCCTTCACATTCGGTTCGACCAGATACCGGGTATCGCCCGCCTTGCGATGCCGCTCATCACGTTCGGCCAGCTTGGCGGCAATGAATTCAGGCGCGGTCTTTTCAACCACCTCGGCATCAAATCGTTTCTGCAATTCGCCAACCAGCAACGCTTCCCCGCAGATGAAACGAGTTTCAAGAATGGCGGTCCTGATAGTCATGTCGGTGCGCGACAGCCGGATGCATTCCTCGACCAGACGGGTGGCATGGCCAACCTTGAAACCCAGATCCCAGAGAATATAGAGCAGGAATTCCACCGCCTTGCGGGCATCCGCCCCGGCCTTGACCGACAGCAGGAACAGGAGATCGATGTCGGACCCCGGAGCCAGGGTGCTGCGTCCATACCCGCCGACAGCAGCCACCGCAAATTCATGCTGGGTGGTCGGATAAACCGACTGGGTGACCATGCGATGCACCAGCGCGATCAGATTGTCCTGGAGATTGGAAATCATCCCGGCACATTCCAACCCGCTGCCATTGGCGGTCAGATGGCGCAAAGCCGCTTCCCGGCCATCTATGCTCGCCTTTTTCAGCAAGGGGAGAATGGCGGCCCGCGTTTCCGGCACCTTGCCATTCTGGAGCACGATGGACATGCATTCCGCCTCCAATGCCTTGAAATCGGGGAGGGTTGCGTCTGATGGATCGTGCTTTGTCATAATCGTCCGGTTATCTGTTCCCTGCCGCTCGGAATCTGGCGGCTTTTGTCTGTAACGGGTTTAGCGTTTTTAAGGCGCTGCGGGCAACAGGATAGCCGATAATTCCTAAAATCCGTTGACTGAGTCAAAACCAAAAAGCAGCACGATCCTGGATCAGGATTTTGCCAGGGTGGTTTTCAGGTCGTAAAGCGCATCGAGCGCCTGCCTTGGCGTCAAATCATCCAGATTGAGGCCTCGCAACGCCTCTTCCACCGCCGACACCTGCGCCCCTGCCCCCGTCCGGCTTTCCCGCCTCTGACTGACCTGGAACAGCGGCAGGTCATCGATCAACTGGCTGGCCGGATTTTTTCGATCAGCATCTTCGAGTTGCGACAGCACGGCGCGGGCGCGCTCCACCACCATGCCCGGCAGCCCAGCCAATCGCGCCACCTGGATACCGTAGGAGCGGTCGGCAGCCCCGGCCCCAACCTCATGCAGGAAAATCACGTCGCCATGCCATTCCTTGACTTTCATGGTGACGTTCGACAGCCGGACAAGCTTTTCAGACAGAGCCGTCAGCTCGTGAAAATGCGTGGCAAACAGCGACCGGCAGCGATTGACCTCATGCAGATGCTCGACGGTCGCCCAGGCAATCGACAGACCGTCGAATGTCGCCGTACCACGTCCGATCTCATCGAGAATGACCAGAGACCGCTCGCCCGCCTGATTGAGAATGGCCGCCGTTTCCACCATCTCGACCATGAATGTCGAACGGCCCCGCGCCAGATCGTCGGAGGCACCGACACGGGAAAACAGCCGGTCGACAATACCGATATGCGCCGACCCGGCGGGTACGAACGATCCCATCTGGGCGAGAATGGCGACCAGCGCATTCTGGCGCAGAAAGGTGGATTTACCGCCCATGTTCGGACCGGTCAGCATCCAGATCGCGCCGTGCTTCTGATCGCCTACCGGTGAAAGATCGCAATTATTGGCAATGAAAGGGCTGGCCGCCTGTTTGCGCAAGGCTTGCTCGACCACCGGATGACGCCCGGCGACAATGGAAAACATCCTGCTGTCATCGACCAGGGGCCGGCAATAGCCCTGCTCCTCAGCAAGCACGGCAAGACCGGCGGCCACATCGATGACTGCCAGCGCGCGCGCTGCTTTTTTGATGGCCTCGGCCTCGGTCACGACCGCCTGACGCATTCGCTCAAACGCCGCAAGCTCGATTTCCAGCGCCTGTCCCGCCGCATTGGCGATCCGGCTTTCGAGATCGGCCAGCTCGGTCGTGGTAAAGCGCATGGCATTGGCCATCGACTGGCGATGGATAAAGCGGGCCTTGGCCTCACCCTCAATCAGCGGCCCAGCATTGCCGGCGGTCACTTCGATGAAATAACCCAGCACATTGTTATGCTTGATCTTCAGCGACTTGACGCCGGTTTCCTCGGCATATTGCAATTGCAGTCCGGCAATCACCCGGCGCGACTGGTCGCGCAGCGCCCGTACCTCGTCCAGCCCCTCATTCGCGCCTTCCCTCAAAAACCCACCATCGCGTTTCAACAGCGGCAGATCTTCCGCCAGTTGCGAGGCCAGTAGATTTTCGAGCGATGGCGATAGCATTTCGAGATCGGTGAGCGCCGAGGCAAGCTCATCCGGAAGCACCGCCCCCCGCAGCAACCCAGCCACATCGCCTGATGTGGACAATCCATACCGGATTGCCGCCAGATCTCTTGGCCCACCCCGGTCAAGGGCCAGCCGCGACAGGGCACGCGGCATATCCGGGGCGCGTTTCAAAAGGTCACGCAGCCGCTCACACAGAAAACCGTCCGTCAACAGATGGGCGACCGCATCCTGCCGCTGCGCAATCGCCACCACCTCCGTCAAAGGCGACATCAGCCGCTCAGCCATCAGCCGAGCGCCGCCGCCGGTTACGGTTCGGTCGATGGTATTGAGCAGGGAACCCTGTTTCTGGCCGGAAAGGGTCTTCACCAATTCCAGGTTGGCCCGGGTGGCCGCGTCAATGAACAGGGTCGAAGACGAGGATTGCCGCTCAGGCAAGCCCAGCGGAGGACGCTCGGACATCTGGGTTTTTTCGACATAGGCAATCGCCGCCGAAGCCGCGGCCATTTCCGGCCGTGAAAACCCGCCGAAACCGTCGAGCGTCTTGACGTTGAAATAGCGCGTGATGCGCCCTTCTGCCGAAGCGCTATCGAACAGCACCGATGGCTGCGGCACGACCACTCGGCCAAGCACATCGAAGGCCGGCTTCAGGTCCGGGTCCTGCATCAGCGTTTCGGCGACAATCACTTCACGCGGATCAATGCGGAAAATATCGGCCAGCAGACGGGTGGGATTGGTTTCGGCCAGGCGGAAGACGCCAGTGGAAATATCGATCCAGGCCAGCGCCAGTTCATCGCCGCTGCCGCGCACCCGTGCCAGCGCCATCAGATAATTGGTCTCCGACGGCGACAGCAGCTTTTCTTCCGTCAGCGTGCCGGGGGTGACCAACCGCACCACGTCGCGCTTGACCACGGATTTGGAGCCACGCTTCTTTGCCTCCGCCGGATCTTCAATCTGTTCGCAAACGGCGACCCGGAACCCCAGCGTGATCAGCTTTTGCAGATAATCGTCAGAGGCATGCACGGGAACGCCGCACATCGGAATGTCTTGGCCCAGATGCTGACCGCGCCTGGTCAGCGTGATACCAAGTGCTCGCGACGCCTCGACGGCATCCTCGAAAAACAGCTCGTAGAAATCGCCCATCCGGTAAAACAGCAGCGAACCGGGATTGTTCGCCTTGATTTCAATATACTGTTCCATCATCGGGGTCGCCGTTGCACGGCTTTCTTGCGACGTCAGGGCGGCGGTGTTGAGCACATCCGGTTCGGCAGCTTTGTCGATGATCACAGGTTCACGCTTTGCAAAATTGAGGGTATCGGGACACGGGGGATCGTCCAGACGACATCTAACGATGTTCAAGCCACAATGACAACCGATGCAGCGGCAAGCTGCCTACCTGCCCACAAAAAGCTGCGGTCACACAAAGATCAACTGCACTCGCCTTTCAGAAATGGGCCTTCCAGAAAAGGCCCGCCCAGAAAAGGGATTGCCTTGGCGAGGCGGGTCATATCCTCATGAAGTTCACCGCGCAGCCAACGCTTGAAGGCATCGACCTTGTCATTGCGGCGCGCGCCTTCGGCACTGACGAAATAATGGGCGAGCCCTGTCGCGACTGCCGGCCCGAAGGGTGCCACCAACTGCCCCTGCTGTAATTGCTGCGAAGCAATGGTTTGCCAGGCCAGCAATATGCCTTGCCCGGCCAATGCAGCGTCCAGACACAGAGAGGCTTCGCTAAAGACGTGCCGTGTGCGGACAGTTCGTCCGGGAAGTCCGGCAGCGGCCAGCCATATATCCCAACTGAACATCGCCCGGCCATCTTCCACAATCGGCAAGTCCAGGAGATCGGCTGGTGATTGCAGGCGCTTTGCCATGGCAGGTGTGCAGACCGGAAAAACCTTCTGTTCCAGCAGTAACTCGGCCCGCACACCGGGCCAGTCACCACGGCCGACCCGAATACACAGATCAACATCGGAACTCGATGGATCGATTAACCGGTCGCTTGCCTCCATTCTGAGACGGATCGTCGGAAACCGTTCTGAAAACGCACCAATGCGATGCACCAACCAGCGTGCAGCAAAGACCGGAGCCACCGAAATCGTTAAAACCGTATCATCGCTCTTCAGCGCAAGCGCCACTGCCCCCGACAAATGCCGAAAGCCCGCACTCAAACGGTCAAGCACCGGCTCCGCCACATCTGTTGGCACCATGCCGCGGCTGGTTCGCTCGAATAATTGCAACTGCAACTGCTGTTCAGCCTTGATGACCTGCTGACTGATGGCACCGATCGAAACGCCAAGTTCTCCGGCTGCCGCTTGCAGAGAGCCTAGTCGCCCGACAGCCTCCACGGCCCGCAATCCATTGAGATGCACCAAATTGAGTTTGCTCATCCAGGAAATCTATAGGCTCCGCCTAAAAATCTCAATTGCCGATAGCAGAGAACTCTCTAGCCTTTGAAGGCCTGACACAGCACGGCAAAGGATGTAACCATGAAGATTATCTGGAGGTTTTTCTCAAGGTCAGGATCTTCGGATGCCTGCAATTGCGCGGTGAGCAAAGATCCACTTCTGCATCCAGATTTGGTGGGTCTATCGCAACGGCAATTGGCCGACCTCGTCATCCCGCCCGAGCAACCACTGGAAATGCCAAACGATGAATCGCTGGCAAAATCTACAGCGTCCTGCGTTTCAGCAAACAGACAACTTCCACAGAAGGTACCAGATTCAACCTGAACCAGACAGTTACCAGCTTCTTTTATTGAAAGCGATCTTTTCGAGAAAGCCGGGATCGGCTTTCCTAATATAGCCTAGCTCGCGAACCGCCCGGCATCGGCACCGTAATAATTCACGTAGCGATCGGAAATGCTGGTGATTGGCAGGACGATCAACACATCGGTGGTGTTGAAGGCATGGTCGACCACGGCACCGGTGCCGATCATCGCGCCTAGGCGCAGATAACCCTTGACCAAAGGCGGCATGGCGGACAGCGCCTTGCGGGCATTGACGATTTCAGATGGCATAAGGTCCATGGGGCAGAACAGTTCCGGGCGGGCGCGAACCGCCCATTCACCGCGGGCTTCGGCATTTTGCGCCAGAAAGGACAGAGCCAGCGCATGCTGTTCTGGCTGCACGCCCGGGAAAGAGGCGCAGCCGATCATCGCGCTCATATTGTGGCGCAACGCATAGGCCCAGTTTCCTTGCCAGAGCAATTCCACTGTCCGCTTGGTGCGATAATTCGGCAGGACGCAGGAGCGGCCAAGCTCCATGAAACGCTTGTCGGGATGGCGGGCGATGAGATCGTCCAGCGCAAATTCCGAGGCGGAATAGAAGCCGAAATTGGCCAGCGCCACTTCATGGCGCAACAGCCGATAGGTGCCGACGATCTGATCTTCCGGATCGCCCTCGATAGCGTGGTCTAGCACCAGAAGGTGGTCGCAGATCTCATCAAACGCATCGATATCGCGCTTCTGCCGCATCGCATCGGGCGGCAGCATGGCATTCATCTCTTCGACGAACACCCGGTAGCGCACCGCCTGGGCCGCATCGATCTCGCGTGCGTTGCGGGCAAGCCTGGTTTCCAGCGTACCGATCCGGCCCAGCACATCACCAGCAGGTCCGGACACCGCACCGGAGGAACGCTCCGTTTCAGGTGTGACTGCACGATCAAGAAGTTCGACTGTCATGGCGGTTCATCCGGCTCTGTTCAAACATGACCTGTTAAACACGGATATGCGACAAGATGTTGACACAGGATACGCTGTTTGCGATTTTTATGGCGATTTTTCCCATAAAATCAATGGAAACTCCAGGATAATAATAGGAAACTTTCCCGGAATCTAGCCGTACAGTTTTGTACGATGTGTTTTCATCAACGAGGCAATTTCATTCAGCAGGCGCTCGGGATTGACCGGCTTCTGCAAGACCAGATCCGCGCCGCTGGTCAGCGCCTCGGCCCGGGCAGCATCCCTGAGATCGCCGGTCAAGACCAGGATGGGGCAGCGCGGGCGGCGTTTCAGTTGCTCGATCATCCGCACATAGCGCAGAACTGAGCTGCCATCACCGCCGGGCATGCCGAGATCGGTAATGATCAGGTCCAGTTTGACCGCCTCTTCCAAAGCCACTTCACGCCGCAGGGCATCGAAATCATTGACCACGCCGACCATATGGCCAGCTTTCTGCAAAACGGCCCGCAACAGGGTTGCATTAACGAAATCGTCCTCTCCGACCAGAACATTCAGCACATCAGGGACCTGTTTGCCCGGCTCCACGCCTTCCCCCGGCAGCAGGACATCTGCATGGGAAACATCGGCATCCTGCTCATCGACATGGGCCGCATCCACACCACTCATCAAACCCCGCAGCACGTCGCTCAAGGTTTGCTCACGCAGCGGTCGGATCAGCCAGGCATCGAAACCGGTCAGCGGCCGCACAGGCCGCTCTTCCGGATTGACCAGATAGATGCGCCGAATTTTTCCAAGGCCGGACAGCCGTCTGGCGAGATTGGCATCGTAATCGGAAATGCAGCGATGATCGACGATCAGATCCGTCAGCGTCGCATCCTGCCTCTCGACCCGATCCAAAAGGTCAAGCGCCTCTTCGGTTTTCTTTGCCCAATGGCAAAACCCGCCAAGCGTGCGAATAGTCATGGACGCGCCTTCAGCCGCCGGACCATCGGGGGCCAATAGCAGGACGCTGGACCCTGACAACAGCGACTGTCGCTGGGAAACGGTTCGATCCTGCGCAATCGCCTTGGTTGGCAAGCGGATCTCGAACGACGTTCCCCGTCCGCGCACGGTTTCAATAATCGACAGAGAACCGCCGAGCGCCATCATCAACCGCTGGGAAATGAACAGGCCAAGACCCGTGCCGCCACTGCGCTGCACTGGATCTCCGCCTTGCGAAAACTCCACGAACAGACGGGTGCGTTCCTCTTCCGTCATGCCAGGGCCAGTGTCGCGGACCCGCACCACCAATTCGTCGCCAATGCAGCTAGCCGAGACCAGCACTCCGCCCTCGACGGTGAATTTTACCGCATTGCCGATGACATTGAACAGGACCTGCCGCAGCCGAGCGACATCGATATCGACTTCCTCGGGAACGCCGGACTGTGTCGTCGCGGCGATCTCGATGCCCTTGGCATGGGCGCGCGGTGACAACATCTCGACCACGCCTTCGATCAGACGTCTGGGGGAAACACGTTGATTGTGAAGTTCGAAATGGCCAGTTTCAAGGGTCGTATAATCAAGAAGGTCAGCAATCAATTGTTGTAGGGATTCGCCCGCTTGCACGATGCCGGAAAGATAATTGCGCTGCTCTGGGGACAGATCGGTTCGGCTCAGCAGATGGCTCATGCCGAGAATGCCGTTCAGCGGCGTGCGCATTTCATGACTGACGGTGGCAAGCAGACGCGTGCGCACCAGTTCCGCACTCGCTATGGATGGGAGGACAGGGCTCTGCGTCTTCGATAGCATCTGCGCCTACTCCGGCAGCTGTCCGGCAAAGCCTTTCGGAAGAGGAGGCGAAACCCACCAATTCGGTGTTTTCCATCATCCGTCATCCGGTGCGCCCACCAAGATCACGACATTTATCTGGCCACACCACCAGCATCCTGCAAGAAACGTCAGGTACGCTATGGTGCTTCAAATCCGCTGCATAACTTTGTCATTAAACCAAGGCCGATTTGATGAATTATGCAGTAGCAAAGCCCCGTCAATGTTTTGTTACGACCGGCACACCACGTTCAATCTCGGTAAACCGACCCTCAATGCCGTGTGAAAAAACCGCTTGGGGCGAGCGGCTCACAGCATGTGAGCAATCTTGTTTCATGCCATGCTACACCTTTTGTGGAAAATTTCCATCACTAGTTCGTCGTGGTCGAGCGGGAAATTTCGCCTCTACCCTTTTGAGCGGCGCAGAACCAGCAGTTCTTCCAGCAGGATGAAGCCGGCCCCGATCGTAATCAGGCTATCGGCCAGGTTGAAGACCGCAAACGACCATGTCTCAGTATGAAACAGAATATAGTCCACCACATAGCCGTAAGTGAAGCGGTCGATGATGTTACCGAAAGCGCCGGCAATGATCAGGCAATAACCCAGATGCGCAAACTGGTGATCGCGGCTGGTCTGACGCCAGAGCCAGGCGACAAAAGCGACGATGGCAAGCCGCATGACGACGATGACCCAGGCATCGAGATGTGAAAGCATGGAAAAGGCCACGCCGAGATTGTGGGTGCGAAACAGGCCAAGCATCGGCACAACAGGCACGAGTTCATGCATGGGCAAGCTGACCTCAACCGCATATTTGATCGCCTGGTCCAGGATCAGCAGCGCCAGAATGAACAGGATTGCCGGAACCGGGCGACAAAACAATGCAGCGGAACGGGTCATTTGGCCTCGTCGAGGGTGAGAAGATGGCGCCGGGCTTCAAACAGCATGACGCCGGTCGCTACAGCGAGATTGAGGGAATCGGCCAATCCAGCCTGAGGGATGCGCGCCAGCATGTCGGCCCGGCTGGCCAATTCTTCCGGCAGGCCCGATTGCTCGTTGCCCATCAGCACCACGACAGGGCGGCGTTTGTAATCCACGGTGCGGTAATCCACCGCGCCGGCCAAATGGGTGGCGACGACGCTGACACCAGCTTTCGACTTCCAACCGAGAAAATCGGCAACCGTGGTCTTGACCAGCGGTAGCGCGAAAATCGAACCCATCGTGGCGCGCACCGTTTCCATGGCAAAGGGATCGGTGCTGTCGCCAATCAGCATGACGCCAGAGGCGCCCGCCGCATCGGCGGTGCGGATAATCGTGCCGAGATTGCCGGGATCGCGCACCCGGTCGAGCGCCACCCAGGTTTCCCCCTCTGTCAGGCTGACATCCTTCAGCGCCTTCCAGCGCTGGTCGAACACACCCGCCACCATTTGCGGATTGTCCTTGCGAGTAATGGAGGCCATGACCTTTTCGCTGACCTCAAGCACCATGCCGCCATGGGCGACAGTGCGCGCCGCGATCCGTTCCACCTGGGGCTTGCCCTTGGCTGCCTTGGAATAGATCAGGTAGCGCAGGCTCCAGCCCAGTTCCACCGCATCGATCACCAGCTTCAGGCCTTCGGCCAGAAACGTCCGTGTCTCGTCGCGGGTCTTTTTCTGGGAAAGCGCCTTGATATCCTTGACGATCGGGTTGGCGAGGCTGGTGACTTCCTTCACCTGCCCGACCTTGCCCTGCATCCCCTTATCGGCGAAGCTGCTGGCGCCGTCCTTGAAACCGTTGCTCATTTTGGAACCCATCTGCTGAACAGCGATGTGGACAAGGCCCGTCCAGGTGTCTTGCCATCCAGCCCTGCCTCGCGCAGGACCAGTTCGCCGGACTCGACCAGACCGCCCTTGCCGCGCATGGTCTCCCGCATCAATTCATGGATAGCGTAGAAGCTGGCGCGGATTGAATAGGCCGTCAGCACCAGGCCTTCGGCCTTCGGCGACAGGATTTCCCGGCACAGCGACAGCATCAGCGGCAGATGTTCGAACAGATGCCAGACCTCGCCGTTCGGACCACGGCCAAATTTTGGCGGGTCGGTGAGGATGATGTCATACTGGCTGCCGCGCCGCTCTTCCCGTTGGATAAACTTCATGGCATCGTCGCAGATCCATCGGATCGGAGCGCGGTCGAGCCGGCTGAGCGTCTGGTTTTCCCGCGCCCAACCGATTGCTTTCTTCGATGCATCCACATGGGTGACTTCGGCACCAGCCGCCGCCGCAACCAGCGAGGCGACGCCGGTATAGCCGAAAAGATTGAGCACCCTCAAAGGCCGCTCTGCGTTCGCAATCCTGGCTTTCTCAACCCGGTCTTTCATCCAGGTCCAATGGGCGATCTGTTCGGGAAAGACGCCGACATGGCGGAAAGACGTGAAGCGCCCGAGAAAATCGACGCCCAGCAGCGACAATGGCCAGGTTTCGCCCAGCGCCTCGCGCGGAAAGCGCCAGCGGCCCATGCCATCCTCGTCGGTATCGCCGGAGAACACCGCATCGGCTTTTTCCCAAACATGCGGAGCGAGGCCCGGCGGCCACAGGGCCTGTGCTTCGGGGCGAACAATCCGATAGGGGCCGTATTGTTCGAGTTTCAGACCATGGCCACTGTCAATCAGATGAAAATCGCCAGCCCCCATCGATTCCAGAATGAGCGGCAGGTTCTCGCGGGGCATCGGGCCTGGGCGAAGCGCCAACGGCGCATTGGCGGGTACTGCCGCATCCTGCACAGGATCTTTTTCCATGCGGGGCGATGGTGCAGAAACCCTTGCCGTTTCCCGAGCATCCGTTCCCGGCTGATTGCGCACCGGCTTTTGCCCAGTACCACGATAAGGGCTTCCCCCATTGCGATCGGGGTGAGACTTGGCTGGGAGAGATGCGGCGGGGCGAGACGAGGAACGCCCCTTGCCGGCGGAAGCCGTGCCGGGAGCACTCTTGCTGGGTGGTCGGCGGGATTTGTCTTTCACAATCGGCTCGGCTTTCCGATGACAGCGCCCTGCCCCCACGACGAGCCTGGAATTGCTCGCGCGGTTCTATGGTAACGCTTCATAACGACGTCATGGTCTCCTGGCCGTCTCCGGTTCAGGCGTGGTATTGGCTCTAGCCATAATTCCTCACATCGGTCCGATGTAAGGAATTATGCAGTCAGTTGCCCGCGCAAATTATGCTCGACATCGAAAACATAAATCCTGCGCGGCAAAGGCTGCGGGCCTTTATCATTCAAACGGCGCGGAGAAAAGGGTGGTGAGCAGGTAAAGCTCCAGCAGCCATTAGAACTCTAGCGTCAAGGCGATGGCAACTGGCTCACGTGACCGGATGCCGCAATCTGCTCGGCTCGCTTCTTCTGCTGATCGGCCTCGCCACGCCATTTTACCGCAGCACGCGCCTCATGCCGGGCGCGTTTGCGGTGCTTGCCCTGGGTCAGCCAGGTGGCAAAGCTGCCTGCCAAAGCGCCAAGCAAAAAAGTGATCAGCAGGAAGACAAAGAAGGGCGCGCCAGCCGACAGCATCTGGTCATCAGGGCGGAATGGATTAAGCGCCAGCGTCACCCATTGCCGATTGGCAACGCACAGCACGATCAGCACCACCGCCAGCGGCACCAGAATGACGATATTGAAAATCTTTTTGACCACCATCACGCATCTCCTGCCGGATCTTGCCGCCGCCGGGTTTTATCGTTGCCGATTACTGTCATCACGACGAAAAACCGACAACCCTGCAACTCACAGTCCAACGGCCTCTTCACCACGAATTGCGTCATCATATGGAAAGGGGCCGGGCTCATGCAAGGCCGGCCCGGATAATTCGCCCGATATCATTTGCAGCGTCACGACACGCCGGAATGCAACGCCGAACGGCTGAAGATCCGATCAGTCGGCGTCGCCGTCATCCTCGTCGTCCATGCCGGGATTGAGGCGCTCGCGCAACTCCTTGCCGGTCTTGAAAAACGGCACCCATTTTTCCTCGACGAAAACCGTATCACCCGTACGAGGATTGCGTCCGGTCCGCGAGGGGCGGTTTTTCACCGAAAAAGCGCCGAAGCCACGCAATTCGACACGATTGCCGGACGCGAGCGCATCGGTGATTTCATCCAGAACGGCGTTGACGATGTTTTCCACGTCGCGGTGATAAAGATGCGGATTGCGGGCCGCAACGATTTGCACCAGCTCGGATTTGATCACGTTAACCCCCTGTTCGGTCTAGACAGTTCACTGAAAATCAGTTCGCGGGGCCCAGCCCGCCTTAAAAGCGGCAGAGCAACGACCGCCAGCTTGTTCGGGTGTAAAACACCATAAAAAATTGGATTAATCAATCGCTTAAGCCCACATGTCGCTGACGATTTCATATCCCCGGCCCAATGTGAGCCAATTCGGATTGTAAAATCGTCGAACGCAACTGAAAAATGACCTACACTCACAGCATCCGGCATGCACGAGACAGATCTCCGCACGGAGATTATTGCGGGTCGAGCATCGGCAAAAGACGAGGGATAGCGCCGCTGTCCCACAAAAAGGCGCAGGCGGAAAGCTTGTAAGAGACTTGAAAAAATCCATATTTCGAGCCAGTAACTGTATTGAATGGTAGCTGGAAGCGGTTCACCCGGCAGACGGGTGACAAAATAACCGATCGGCTCTACGGATTATCGAGCATGCTCAAGCGTTTAGATAAAGGTGCCCTAGAGCCGCGCCCACCTGCCCCCGACACCTCCTATCGCAAGGCGGTCGGCCACTCGCATCGCGTCAGGCGGCTGCGTATCGCCTTGCCGGCTTTGGCTGTCGTGCTCTCGCTCGGCTTTGTTGCTGTCTCCGTCGTCAGGGCCTATCTGCCTGACAATATCAAGATCGAGGGCGCCAAGATCGAGGATGGCAAGGTGGTCATGGCCAAGCCGGCCATATCCGGGCGCAATTCCAATGGTGCGCCCTATTCGATGAATGCCGTGCGAGCACTGCAAGATATCAAGAACCCCAACCTCATCACCCTGGAAACGATTACCGCGACCATGCCGGTCAATGATGACACCTCCGCCGATATCAAGGCACAAAGGGGCACCTATGACCGCTCTTCCGACAAGATGGTGCTGGACAGGCCCTTCACGATCCACCTCTCCAGCGGCGTGGACGCAGAGTTTCAATCCGCCGATCTTGACGTGAAAGCGGGAAAGCTTAAGACAAATCAACCGGTCTCCATCAAGACGAAAGATTCATCAATCGTTGCACAGTCGATGGATATGACCGATAAGGGACAGACAATCACGCTGACGGGCGCGGTCCGATTGAATATCGCACCGACCGCCCTGCAGAAACCGGGCAACTGAGAACAGATCATGACGCAAAGCCACCGTCGCCTTTCCTTCCGCGTTGCTTGCGCCACGCTGACCGCAGGCCTTGTCGCGACCGCAGCCGCAACCGGCGCGTTTGCCCAGTCCGCCACCAGCAACATGAACAGCCTGAAACTGTCCGGCGACAAGCCGATCCAGATCGAAAGCGATGCATTGGAAGTGCATCAGCAAGAGAACAAAGCCAATTTCAACGGCAATGTGAAGGTGGTTCAGGGAACCACCACGATGCGTTCCGGCACGATGGTGGTGAAATATAAGGGCCAGGGCGCGGCGGTGACCAGCGGCGACGCCAAGATCGATACGATCGATGTGGCCGACAATGTCGTGCTCAATACCGAAACCCAGCAGGCCACGGCCGACAGGGGCCATTTCGACATGAACACCCAGATCTTCACGCTTGATGGCGACAAGGTCGTTCTGTCGGAAGGCGGCAATGTGTTCGTCGGCTGCAAGCTCACCGTCCACATGACGACGGGCGAAGCCAAGCTCGACAGCTGTGGCAAGCGCGTGCAAATCCAGCTGGATCCCAAGTCCAAGCAGAAACCCTGATTGCGAACGCAAACGTGAAAGTTCCCGGTTTGACATCCAAGCATCAGGACGCGAGCGCCGCCGCGCCATCAGACGCAGTGCGCGAGAAGAACAGGTACGAAGGTACGCTGATCGCCCATGGGCTGACGAAAACCTATAATACCCGCCGCGTGGTCAATGGCGCTTCGCTCGTCGTGCGCAGGGGGGAGGCTGTCGGCCTTCTGGGTCCCAATGGCGCTGGCAAGACCACCTGTTTCTACATGATTACCGGCCTCGTGCCGGTCGACATGGGCACGATCGCCATCAACGGCAATGACGTGACCTCGATGCCAATGTACCGCCGCTCCCGGCTGGGTGTCGGCTATCTGCCGCAGGAAGCCTCGATTTTCCGGGGCCTTTCGGTCGAGGACAATATCCGCGCCGTTCTGGAACTGCATGAGAGCGACAAGACCAAGCGCGAGCAGAAACTGAACGAGCTTCTCGCCGAATTCAACATCGAGAAACTGCGCAAAGCCGCAGCCGTCTCCTTGTCGGGTGGCGAACGGCGGCGCCTGGAAATCGCCCGGGCGCTGGCAACCGACCCGACCTTCATGCTGCTGGATGAGCCTTTCGCCGGCGTCGATCCGATCTCCGTGTCTGATATCCAGAACCTCGTGCGGCATCTGACGGCACGCGGTATCGGCGTGCTGATCACCGATCATAACGTCCGCGAAACGCTGGGCCTGATCGACCGCGCCTATATCATCCATGCAGGTGAAGTGTTGACGCATGGACGGGCCGACGACATCGTCAACAATCCCGATGTGCGGCGCCTCTATCTTGGCGAGAAATTCAGCCTCTAACACGCGCAATTCGATGGGATGCTGTAGTGAAAACGGCATCTGTGCCGCAAAGAGCCTGGCGTTTTCAGGTTATTTGCGTCGGAAGCCCCTCTGCGGCTTGACCAAACCTTATAAAAAAGCAATTTTTGGGCCACTTGGAACTTCGGAAAATCCAAAACAGGAACAAAAGGGGTCCGAGAGGGAATAGTAGGGGAGTTTTTCGTCCGCCATGGCCCTATCAGCCAATCTTTTCCTTCGCCAAAACCAGTCGCTGGTGATGACGCCGCAGCTGATGCAATCGATTCAGCTGCTCCAAATGACCCATTTCGAGCTTGTGCAATTCATTGCGCAAGAGGTCGAGAAGAATCCACTGCTTGAATTTGCGCCAAATGACGAAGGAACAGGCAGCAGCGAGCTAGGCACGGATAGCGAAGCCCCGCCAGCACCAGCCTCCTCCGATACATTGCAGAGTGACTGGTATGAACATGGTGGCGATGGCGATCTGAACGAGCGTCTGGACGCCAATTTCGGCACGGCCTTTTCCGATGATGGCGCCAACCCGAAGACCGATGCACCCGAAATGCTTGGCCAGTGGAAATCGATGCCCGGCGCCCAGGGAGATGGCGAGGGCTATGACCTGGACGATTTCGTCGCTGGTAAGGTCTCGCTGCGCGACCACCTCGGCCAGCAATTGCCTTTCGTCCTCTCTTCCGCATCGGATCGGATGATTGCGCTGGCCCTGATCGACCAGTTGGACGAGGCCGGATATCTGCGTGCCGACATGGATGAGGTCGCCACCCAGATGGGGGCGTCCCAAGACGATATGGAACGGATCCTGGCAGCCCTTCAGACCATGGAGCCCGCTGGCCTGTTTGCACGCAATCTTGGCGAATGCCTGGCCATTCAACTGCGCCAGCGCGACCGGCTGGATCCAGCCATGGCCGCATTGATCGACAATCTGGATTATCTGGCCAAGCGTGATTTTGCCAGCTTGAAGCGGTTATGCGGCGTGGATGAGGAAGACCTGCTCGACATGCTGGCCGAAATCCGCAAGCTCAATCCCAAGCCGGGCGCCGGTTTCGAAACCGATGCACTGGAAACAGTCGTGCCCGATATTCTGGTGGCGCCCTCGCTCGAAGGTGGCTGGCTGGTGGAATTGAACGCGGAAACCCTGCCGCGCGTGCTGGTCAACAATGCCTATTTCACAGAGATCCGCCGCAGCAGCCTGCGGGAAGGCGCCATGAAGAATGCCAATGGCCAAAGTGGCAATGGCAAAACCGGCCAGAGCAAGGCCGAGGGCGAGCAGGCTTTCTTGACGGATTGCCTGCAAACCGCCAATTGGCTGACCCGCAGCCTCGACCAGCGCGCCAAGACCATCATGAAGGTGGCAACCGAAATCATACGCCAGCAGGACGCCTTCCTGCGCCATGGCGTCGATCATCTCCGTCCGCTGAACCTGAAGACCGTGGCCGACGCGATCAAGATGCACGAATCCACCGTCAGCCGCGTCACATCCAACAAATATATGCTGACACCGCGTGGACTGTTTGAGCTGAAATATTTCTTCAGCGTCTCCATCGGCTCGGCAGAGGGCGGCGACAGCCATTCGGCTGAGGCGGTTCGTCATCGTATCCGCATGTTGATTGCCCAGGAGAGCCCGGACAATATCCTCTCAGACGACGATATTGTCGAAAGCCTGAAAAACGGCGGTGTCGAGCTTGCCCGCCGCACGGTTGCCAAATATCGCGAAGCGATGAACATCGCCTCCTCCGTCCAGAGGCGTCGGGAAAAGCGCGCCCTGGCGCGGAATGCGAGCTGATATCAGCTCTTTGCAATAATCCTTAACAAAACATTGACATTGGCGCCCGCGCCAATTAGAGGATACCGCCAAAACACGGGAACGATTTTGGGATAGTGACATGTACAAAATCAGAGACTTAGTCTTATCCTGCACGATTTTTTCACCCCAGTCCGCCCTTGACATGCGGGTTGTTCCAGGCCTGAACGGACAGACTCTCCGCTTTGGCCCGGCCCGATAGGATAAATTGCCCCGGCATATGGTCGAGCTTTTATCTTGGACTATGGAAACGCTTGGATGCGCCCCGCGCTTGGCGTAAACTCCCCCTGCAAATCACGATAAGAAGGGAAACTCCATGAGTGTACGCGTAACCGGCAAACATATGGAAATCGGCGAATCTTTCCGGCAACGGATAGAAGTCCAGATCACTGACGCCGTAAGCAAATACTTTGACGGAGGGTATTCCAGTCAGGTCACGGTGACAAAATCAGCCTCGCGGTTTTCCGCAGACTGCGCCCTGCATCTCGATACCGGTATCAACCTGCATGCAACCGGCACTGCCGTCGACCCGCAAGTCGCCTTCGACACCGCTGCAGAGCGGATCGAAAAGCGCCTGCGGCGCTACAAGCGCAAGCTGAAGGACCATCACGTCCCGGCCAATAATATCGAAATTGGCTATACGGTCATGGACCCGGTTTCAGAAGACGATGAGGATGTGCCGGAGGATTTCGCCCCGACCATCGTGGCCGAAAGCACCAAGAAGGTCAAAACCATGTCCGTGGCCACCGCTGTCATGGCGCTGGATATGACGGATGAGCCCATTGTGCTGTTCCGCAGCCCTGGCAAGGACGAGCTGAACATTGTCTATCGCCGCAATGACGGTAATATTGGTTGGATAGATTCCGCCGCAATCAAGGGCTGACACGCCCTCGGAAAGCGGTGGCCGACCACCGCTTTCCCCTTCATGTGTCGGCGGGTATAAGGATTTTTCGAAATGGCCTTGGCAGATTTGCTACAGCAAGATGCGATATTGCCCGTCCTCAGGGTCAATTCCAAGAAACAACTTCTCCAGGAACTGGCTGCCAAAGCCTCAAAACTGATCGGTATTCCCGAACGGGAAATCTTTGACGTCATTTTGCAACGGGAAAAGCTCGGTTCTACCGGCGTCGGCAATGGCATTGCCATTCCTCATGGCAAGCTGACCAGCATTTCCACCATTCAAGGCGTCTTCGCCCGTCTGGAAACGCCAATCGATTTTGAAGCACTGGACGAGCAGCCCGTGGATCTGGTCTTCCTGCTTCTGGCGCCCGAAGGGGCCGGTGCCGATCATCTGAAAGCCTTATCACGCATTGCCCGCGTGCTTCGCGATCAGGACCTGGTTGCCAAGCTGCGCGCCAGCGATAGCGCCACCGCCATCTATACATTCCTGAACCAGGACCAGGCCTCGAACGCAGCCTGACCGCTTTCTATTTAACGTATGGTATTACGCAAAAAGCGCCGCGCATCACTGCGCAGCGCTTTTTCTTTTTCCAGTAAAAGAAAGGGTCAGGCCTTGCTTTCCGCATCGGAAGCCTGCGCCGCCTCTGCCTTAGGGCCACCCTTGGCAACGCCAACCATAGCCGGACGCAGGACCCGGTCGCCAATGGTGTAGCCGGGCTGCACGACCTGCACGACCGTATTGTTGGGAACTTGCGGATTGGGGATCTCGAACATCGCCTGATGGAAGTTCGGATCGAATTTCTGACCTTCCGGCTCGATCTTGCGGACACCATGGCGCTCGAGCGTCGACAACATCGCCCGCTCGGTCATCTCGACACCTTCGATCAAGGCCGTCAGGCCGGCTTGCGCCTCCTCCTTGGCTTCATCAGGGACAGCGTCGATGGCGCGTCGCAGATTGTCGGACACGGCCAGCATGTCACGGGCAAAAGCGGTTACCGCATAGGACTTGGCGTCCTTGACATCGCGCTCGGTGCGGCGGCGCAGGTTGTCCATTTCAGCCGCCAGACGCAGGAAGCGATCACGCAACTCTGCATTTTCAGCCTGCAGGGCTGCTGTCGGGTCATTATCCTGCCCGGCATCCTCAGCGGTCGAATTGGTCTCTTCCTGTACCTGGGGTTCAATCTGCG
This sequence comes from Agrobacterium vitis, assembly GCF_013337045.2. Classification (NCBI taxonomy): domain Bacteria; kingdom Pseudomonadati; phylum Pseudomonadota; class Alphaproteobacteria; order Hyphomicrobiales; family Rhizobiaceae; genus Gillisella; species Gillisella vitis. Next base: position 7,992 of record NZ_CP118259.1, on the reverse strand, counting down.
CGTCTGCGGCAGCGTCAGGTCCGTTTTTAGCTGTTTCGTCGGTCATGACGTTCTCCGAAATACTGTTTCTCGTCCGGCCCCGATATCAGGGTTCGGCGGCAAAAAATCAAGGGTAGAGTGATGATCTCATGCGGTGTTGCCAAGGTCAGTGGCCGCTGCGGGTCATCTTGGCCATCACCTGGGCGGTGTAATCCACCATCGGCACGATGCGGGAATAATTGAGGCGGGTCGGACCGATCACGCCGACGGCCCCGACGATCCGGTCGTCGCCGTCGCGGTAGGGCGCGACGATCAGTGACGACCCGGAGAGCGAAAACAACTTGTTCTCCGAACCAATGAAAATTCGAACTCCCGGCCCGCTTTCCGCCAGATTGAGGATCTCGATCAGGCTTTCCTTGCGCTCCAGGTCATCAAACAACAGCCGCAGCCGATCAACATCCTCGACGCCAGCCAGACCTTCCAGCAGATTGGCGCGGCCGCGCACGATCAGCCGGGTCGGCTTGTCGCCCTCGCCACCGGACCAGACCGCCAGCCCACGCTGCACAAGATCCTGCGAGAGGACATCCAGCTCGCTGGCCACCTGATCCTTCAACTGGACGAGCTGGCCACGCACTTCATGCAGCGTCTGGCCGGACAGATGCGCATTGAGGAAATTGGCAGCCTCGGTCAGTTGCGAGGCGGTGATGCCCGCCGGGAGTTCAATGATCCGGTTTTCGACCTGGTTAAACTCGCCGACCAGCACTGCCAGTGCCTTGGTCGGCTCCAGACGGATGAATTCGACATGCTTCAGCACCGGATCAGATTTCGCCGCCACCACCAGGCCCGCACCACGCGACAGGCCAGACAGCATACGGCTGGCTTCGTTGTAGAGCGTCTCCATCGGCTGGTCTTCCGAGGAGCGCATCTGCCGCTCAATCGAGCCGCGCTCCTCCTCCGACAGGCGACCGACCTGCATGAAGGCATCGACGAAGAACCTCAACCCCGTCTGGGTCGGCAAGCGCCCGGCGCTGATATGGGGGGAATAGATCAGACCCAGTTCTTCCAGGTCGCTCATCACATTGCGCACGGAGGCGGGCGACAAAGACATCGGCAGAATGCGCGACAGATTGCGCGAGCCAAGCGGTTCACCGGATTCCAGATAGGTCTCGACGATGCGGCGAAAAATCTCCCTGGATCGCTCATCCAGTGCCATTGACACATCGCCTGCGGTAATTGGGTTTCTCCCCATTTCGCTCATGTTTGCTGCTGCACCTATCCTTAATATAGCTGCTGATTGACCAATCACAACGGCTTTTGGTGAGGAAGCGCCGGTTTGAGCGCACCATACCGGCTTTTCCTTTGCAAAACCGTCAAACCACTCGTAGAAGGCAGCCAGGACGCCACGCAGGGCTGGCATCTTCCGGGCAAATGTCCGGGCCAGACCGGACCAAGACCGGCCCCGGACAGGCATTGAAACAAAAATAAGCGGACAGAGGTTGGCGTGCCAACCAGTGACTGCTCGACCGAGGAGACGGGAATGCGACCTTCAGGCAGAAAAACCGACCAGATGCGCAAGATATCGTTCGAGCGCAATTTTTCCAAACATGCCGAAGGCTCTTGTCTCGTCAAGTTTGGCGATACCCATGTCCTGTGCACGGCAAGCCTTGAAGATCGCACCCCGCCCTGGCTGCGCAATACCGGCAAAGGCTGGGTGACGGCGGAATACGGCATGCTGCCGCGCGCCACTGGCGAGCGGATGAAGCGTGAAGCGTCTTCCGGCAAGCAGAGCGGCCGCACCCAGGAAATTCAGCGGCTGATCGGCCGTTCGCTGCGCGCCGTGGTCGATCTGGAAGCCTTGGGCGAACGGCAGATCTCGCTTGATTGCGACGTGATCCAGGCCGACGGCGGCACGCGCACAGCCTCGATTACCGGCGCATGGATTGCCTTGCACGATTGCCTGAAATGGATGGAATCGCGCAATATCATCAAGGTAGACCGGGTGCTGAAGGATCATGTCGCGGCGATTTCCTGCGGTATTTTCGCCGCCCAGCCGGTCATCGACCTGGATTACCTGGAGGACTCTGCCGCCGAAACCGACGCCAATTTCGTTATGACCGGCACCGGCGGTATTGTCGAAATCCAGGGCACCGCCGAAGGCAAGCCGTTCAGCCAGGAAGAATTCCTGACCCTGCTCGGCCTTGCCCAGACCGGCATTGCCGAATTGGTGGACCTGCAAAAACAGGCGATTGCCGGATAAAGAGAGCATCACCATGGCCACAAGCATTGAAGGCATTCTGGAAACCTCACTGTATGTCGATGATCTCGACGCGGCAGAGCGTTTCTATGCCGGCCTGCTCGGCCTTGAGGTGATCGTCACCCAGCCGGGGCGTCATCTGTTCCTGCGCTGTGGGCCGGGCGTTCTGCTGCTGTTTAATGCAGCGGAAACCGTCAAGCCCGCAGAGCCCGACGCTCTGCCAGTACCAGCCCATGGTGCCGTCGGGCCAGGTCATGCCTGCTTTCGGATGGACGGTGCGGCAATGGATGGCATGGCGTCACGGCTGTTGAGCCATGGCGTCGCCATTGAGGCTGATTTTCTCTGGCCGAATGGTGCGCGTTCGATTTATTTCCGCGACCCAGCGGGCAATAGTCTGGAATGCGCCGAAGCCCGGCTTTGGCAGATTGAATAGGATCGGATGATGCGCAAACTCGAGACCAGAACCATTGTCGTCGCCAGCCACAATGCCGGCAAGATCGCTGAAATTGCCGACCTGATCGGCCCCTTCGGCTTTGCTGCAAAATCGGCCAAGGAACTCGGCTTCATTGAGCCGGACGAAACCGGCACGACATTCGAAGAAAACGCTGCCATCAAGGCACTGGCTTCGGCAAAAGCCTCCGGCCTGCCGGCGCTGTCAGACGATTCCGGTCTGGTCATCGATGCCTTGGATGGCGCGCCGGGCGTCTATACCGCCAATTGGGCCGAACGCGAGGATGGCAGCCGCGATTTCGCTATGGCCATGGAAAAGGTCGAGCATGCCTTGCAGGAAAAAGGCGCGGCAACACTTAAGAGCCGGACGGCTCGTTTTGTCAGCGTGCTTTGTCTGGGCTGGCCCGATGGCCATACCGAGTTTTTCCGAGGTGAAGTGGAAGGTGTGGTCGCCTGGCCGCCCCGCGGCACCTCCGGCTTCGGATACGATCCGATCTTCCAGCCAGAAGGATTTTCGACCACGTTCGGCGAAATGACCTCGGAAGAAAAACACGGCTGGAAGCCGGGCGATGCGCAAGCGTTGTCGCACCGGGCGCGCGCTTTCAAGCTCTTCGTCGAAACCTGCCTGAACGCCTGAGGATTTATGGCCGAGCCAACGTCGCTTCTCCTTCCAGACACCGGCGAACCGGGCTTTGGCATCTATATTCACTGGCCGTTCTGCGCGGCCAAATGCCCCTATTGTGACTTCAACAGCCATGTCCGCCACCAGAAGATCGACCAGCCGCGCTTCACGCAAGCCTTCCTGAAGGAAATGGAGACGATGCGGGCCATGAGCGGCCCCAAGACCGTCACCAGCGTCTTCCTCGGTGGCGGTACGCCCTCACTGATGGACCCGGCCACGGTCGGCGCCATCCTGGATGGAATCGCCCGCTATTGGACCGTGCCGCGCGGCATCGAGATCACCATGGAAGCCAATCCGACCAGTGTGGAGGCGGAGCGGTTTCGCGGCTATCGGTCGGCTGGCGTCAACCGAGTGTCGCTCGGTGTGCAGGCGCTCAACGATGCCGATCTGAAATTTCTGGGCCGGATGCATTCGGTCGAGGATGCACTGAAAGCCGTCCGGCTGGCACGCGAGATTTTCCCGCGCATGTCCTTCGACCTGATCTATGCCCGTCCCAATCAGACGATTGCCGATTGGGATGCCGAACTGAAGCTGGCAATTTCCTATGCGGTTGACCATCTATCGCTCTATCAGCTGACGATCGAGGAAGGCACGCCATTCTTTGGCCTGCACAAGGCTGGCAAGATCATTACCCCGGATGAGGAACATGCGGCCCAGCTCTACGAGGCGACGCAGGAAATCACCGAGCGCGAGGGCCTGCCCGCCTATGAGGTTTCCAACCATGCGCGGCCCGGCGCCGAGAGCCGTCACAACCTGACCTATTGGCGCTATGGCGATTATGCCGGTATTGGCCCTGGCGCCCATGGACGGCTGACACGCGGCCATGAAAAACTGGCGACCGCCACCGAAAAGCACCCGGAAACCTGGCTTTCGGCGGTAGAACAGAACGGCCACGGCATGGTCATCCAGGACGCGCTGGGTTCCGAAGAACAGTCCGACGAATTGCTGCTGATGGGTCTCAGGCTGCGCGAAGGCGTCGATCTCGCCCGCTGGCAGCAATTGTCCGGCCGCGATCCGGACCCGGTCCGCGAACAATTTTTACTGGAACACGGATTTATCGAACGTCTCGGCAATTCCCGGCTGCGCTGCACACCAAAAGGCATGCTGGTTCTGGATGCCGTCGTGGCGGATCTCGCCTGCTGAGCGACCATACACAGACGCAAGGATAGAGGGAGAAGCGTCAATGCCCGTAGATGATGCCTTTGCGCTGCATGACATGGCCGTTTTCTATGACAGCTTCAACATTCATGGCGAAGACGGAGATTTCTACGAGGCCTATCCAAAAACGCCCTGCCGAATTCTCGATATCGGCTGCGGCACAGGCTCGGTGACACTCAGGCTGGCAAGACGCGGCCATCAGGTGACAGGGATCGATCCCGCGCCGGGCATGTTGGCTCTGGCAAAAGCCAAAGACAAGGAAGGGTTGGTGCGCTGGATTGCCGCCAATGCCTTCGATCTCAATCTCGATAGAGAGCAATTCGATCTGATCATCATGACCGGCCATGTCTTTCAGGTCTTTCTCGATGATGAAGAAACCCTTCTGGCACTCACCAATGCCCGTCGCCATCTTGCGCCGGGTGGACAGATGATCATCGAGAGCCGCAATCCGTTGCTGCGCGCTTGGGAAGGATGGACCGAAGCCAAAACCCGCAACACAGCGCAGGTGCCTGGTATCGGCTCTGTCGAGGTTTTCTATCAGGTCGACAGGACCGAAGGGGAGCATGTCACCTTTGACGCGACCTTCACGCTGCTGGAGACCGGTGAACAACGGATCAGTCGCAGTTGCCTGCGTTTCCCTGGTAGCGGCAAGATCGAACAGCTGTTCAAGGCGGCCGGCTTCACGAGCATCGACATGCTCGGCTGGTGGGATGGCCGCAGCTTTGACCCGACCAGCCCGGAAATCATTGCAATCGCCAGCGTCTGAGGCGGGATGGGCCGGATTGTCAGGCGACTGCCCGCCGGCGAAGCCGACGCCATAGCCTGCCATCGATGGCGGCAAGCCCGAGCGCGATCAGGACCATGCCGACCAGATGGCGTGGGGCGACCTGATCTCCCAGCACCAGGGCGCCCAGCAGAATGGCGCTGGGGGGAATGAGGATGGTGACCAGCATCAGGTTGGTGGCACCAGCCGTCGACAATATCCGGAAAAACAGCACATAGCCGACAGCGGTGGACAGCAATGCCAGTCCCACCAGAGCCGCAATGCTGTCGAGACCGGGAACGGGCAAGGTCCAGGGGGCGTCGACTATCAACGTGATCGGCAGGAGCACAACGGTTGCCGCCGTCACCTGGCCCGCGGCGGGCAAGAGGGGAGCCAGACCCATTGCCTTGAAGCGCCGCCCGAAAAGACCGGCAAAGGCATAGGAAATTGCCGCCAGCATCACGGCCAATTCGCCCCAGAGATCAGCACCCAGATGTCCGAGTACGGCGGGACCGATCATAACCGCCACACCCGCAACCCCGATCAGCACACCAGCCAACCGGTTGGCGGTCAGCTTCTCATCGATGGTCAGAAAATGCGCGATGATGACGCCGAACAGCGGCGTCGTTGCGTTGAAAATCGCCGCCAACCCGACCGGAATATGGGTCTGGCCCCAGACGATCAGGGTGAAGGGGATAACATTGTTGAGAAGGCCCATGCCGAGGAAGGCAAGCCAGACCTTGGCGCTGCGCGGAACCGGCTGGCCCGACAGGCGGACGATGATCCACAGCGCCATTGCGGCAAGCGCCACACGGGCGGTGACGATGGTTAGCGGCGGCCAAACCTTTACCAGAATGCCGATAAACAGGAAGGAGCCGCCCCATAGCACTGAAAGCACCAGCAGCATCGCCCATTCCTGGGCACCCATCTGTTTTTGCATAACCGGCCTCTCACCATGTCTCTTTATCGGAGATGGTTATTGCTCTTTTGGAGCAGGGTCGCCACCCGTTTCTTGCGGATTTACAACCCATCCCTCTGCCAATGACAAGAAAACAGCGCCATTCGTCCGTTAAGACAAATGGCGCTGTGATCTACAAAAATCATAGGGGGCCAAGCGAGGCGACGATCCGATTACTCGTTGATCAGGCGGCGCAGTAGCTCGATTTCCTGCGACAATTTCTGGTCGCCGGAGATCAGTTCCTCGATCTTGCGCACGGCATGCAGCACCGTGGTGTGATCGCGGCCACCGAAACGACGGCCGATTTCCGGGAAGGACCGGGGCGTCAGGGTCTTGGACAGATACATGGCGATCTGGCGCGGCTTGACGATGACCCGGGTGCGGCGGTTGGACACCAGTTCCTGGCGCGAGACATTGTAATGGCGGGCAACAACGCGCTGGATGTCCTCGATGCGCACCCGCTTCTGCTCGGCAGCACCGACCAGATGGGCCAACAGCTCATCGACACGCTCAATGGTCATATTGGCTTCGAACGAGCGGCGGAACAGCAGTTGGTTGAACGCGCCTTCCAGATCGCGGCCTGAGCTGGCGACATTGCGTGCGACATGGGCGATGATCTCGGCTGGAATTTCCAGGCTCGGATCTTCTTTCTTGGCCAGCGCCAATCTTGTCTTCAGCATGTCGAGACGCATGTCGTAATCAGGCGCTTCCATCTCGATGGCAACGCCGCCTTGCAGACGCGAGCGAACCCGCTGGTCAAGCGATTCCAGCTCCCACGGCGCCCGGTCGGCGGCGACGACGACCTGCTTGGCGCTGTCGAGCAGCATGTTCAGCAAATGGCAGAATTCATGCTGGATGGTCTTGCCCTGCAGGAACTGCATGTCGTCAATGATCAGCAGGTCGATATTGCGCAGCGAGTCCTTCAAAGTCAGAGCATCGTTGTCGCGGATGGCCGTGGCAAAGCGCCACATAAAATATTCCGCCGTCAGATAGACGACGCGCGGAGCCCGAGGGCTATGGATGGCTGCATTGGCGATCGCCTGGAGCAAATGCGTCTTGCCCAGACCGACCGACGAATGAATGAACAGCGGATTAAAGCGCACCGCACCTGCACCGGCTTCAGCAATGGTCTTGGCGGCGGCAACCGCAACTCGGTTGGACGCGCCTTCGACGAAACCATCGAACGTATAGCGGCTGTCGAGCGGCGATCCGAACAACGGTCCCTGTACGGGAGTGCGCTGCGGCGCTGCGGCATTGGCGATGGCAGGAGCCATCTGGCCAATGCTCTGTGGCACCTGACGCTTCTGGGAAGACGACAGGGAAGGCTCGACGGTCCGCTCTTCGACAATCGGCGCCCGGCTATTGCGGCTGGCGCTGCGCACCAGGATTTCAATCTTCAGGATACTGGCATCTTCCGCCTGGAAAATCGAGGTAATCAGATCGAGGTAACGATTGTTGATCCAGGACTTCAGAAAGGTCGTCGGCACGCTGAGCCGAATAACGCTCTTCGAGGAAGAATGCAGTTTCAACCGGCCGAACCAGCTGGCAAACACATCCGGGCCGACCTGAGCCCGCAGTCGGGCACTGAACCGCTCGAACAGCGCATCGTATCGAACTTCATCGCCTGCCACCGTATCGTCTACCACCGCATTCGGGCCGCCTGTCGCGTCAGGGCTAACGGCCTGATCGATCGTGCGCGCCTCGTCCCCACCGGCTGCCGCACTTGCCGTTACCATCTTCATCTGCAT